>CAVOXQ010000008.1:0-333460 GCA_963700485.1 uncultured Alphaproteobacteria bacterium | reverse complement strand
CAAAAGCAAGACCGGAAGCACCACCGCTATTCGACGCATTGCTTCACGCGCAGGCCGTCCTGTTGCAGGATATCCTGGCACCCGAATACCGGAGTGTAGGGCGAGCAGGTTCTCGATCGCGCAAGGCACAGCCCCTGGCAGTCGCCGGCCTTGGAACAGCGCTTTCCGGCATCCCGCGTGTCGTGAACGCAGGCGAAGGCCGACGTATCGCCGACCTTCACGAAACGCCCGCGCTTCTTTTCGCAGGCGATCTGGCTGGAAGATTTCACCACCTCGGGGGGTGCGGATCCGCAAGGGCCTTGTCCGCCGTGCCTTCCGAAGCCGGGGCCGCAGCAGGCGACGGGGCGGTGGCGGCGGCCGTGGTATCGCCGGGCGCGGCCAACGGCGACGCGCCGGCCGCTGGCGGGGCGTCAAGCGACATCACCTCGATCGGCTCGGCCGCCACCCCGCCCTCCGCGGTCGTGCCGGCGGCCTCCGCGCTCTCCGGCGACTTGCCCGCGACACAGCCGCCAAGCAGCGTCAGCGCGAGACACGCGATCAGAATCGGGCGAAGACGGGACATCGGCATCCTTCCGGGGGATCGGCCCCAGATGGCCCAAAGCCTGCCTTCCGTGCAAGGCGTTTTGCACGCCTGCTCGATCAATAAGGCGCGGGGTAGGCCCGATGGGCCTGCCCGATGTCGGCCAGCACCTCATCCGACAGGATCAGGTCCGCCGCCCCGAGATTGCTCGCGAGTTGCGCAAGTGTGGTGGCCCCCACGATCGGAATGGTCACGAAGGGCCGCGACCGACAGAACGCGATCGCCATCTGGCAGGGATCGAGCCCGTGCTTGGCCGCGATGCCCAGATAGGCGGCAACAGCCTCGAACACATAGGGCGTGACCCGGCCGCCCAGTTGCGGCGAAACCGCCCGCCGCGTTCCCTCGGGAATGACATCGCCCGCATACTTGCCCGACAGCAGCCCGGCGGCCAAGGGCGAGAACGCCAGCAGCGGCATGTCTTCCATCGCCGAAAGCTCCGCCCAGTCGGTGTCGAACTGTCGGCACAGCAGCGAATATTCGTTCTGCACGCTCGCCATGCGCGGCAACCCCCGGGCCTCGGCCAGATGCAGCCAGCGCGACGCCCCCCAGACCGTCTCGTTCGAAAGCGCCACGTTGCGGATCTTGCCCTCCGCGACGAGCGCGGCAGCCGTTTCGAGCACATCGAGCATATGCGCCGTCACGTCGGCCCGGTCGGTTCCGCGCGGATCATAGGCCCACATCTGGCGGAAATGCACCGACCCCCGGTTCGGCCAATGCAACTGGTAGAGGTCGATCCTGTCCGTCCCCAGACGCCGCAGGCTTCCCTCGACGGCCTCGCGCATCACCGCGCCGCTGATCGGGGCGCCACCGCGAACGGCCGCACTGCCTTCGCCTGTCACCTTGGTGGCGATCACCAGGTCGTCGCGCGGGCCGCCGGCGGCCAGCCACGACCCGATGATTTCCTCGGTCCGTCCGACCGTCTCGGCGCTGACGGGGTTCGTCGGATACATTTCAGCGGTGTCGAGGAAGTTCACCCCGTGCTCCCGCGCAAGGTCGATCTGGGAATGGGCCTCTGCCTCGGTGTTCTGGGTGCCCCAGGTCATCGTGCCGAGGCAGATCTCCGATACCTTCAGTCCGCTGCGGCCCAGCGCGATCTTCTTCATCCCGATCCCCCTTGCGTTGCGCGCCTGAGCCTAGCTGGCTGTCGCCCGGTGGCAAGCCGCCGGTGGCTGTCGTCCGGCGCTCGCGACCAAATGATCCGGCAAGCGCCGCAATTCGTGTAACATGAACGCAAATGGAGGCCACGATGATCCCGGTCCGCGCTATCTTCGCCTGTCTTGTGCTGTTGGCGGGCCCCGTCGCTGCGGCCCCGGTGCGCTATTCCCTCGACGAACAGGCGTCCGCGGTCGCCTTCGAGACGGATTTTGGGCCAGACCGGATCACCGGCCTGATGCCCGTGACACATGCCGATCTTTCGATAGACTTCGACAAGGTTGGCAATTCGAAAGTCACCGTGACGCTCGACGTGACCGGGGCGCAGGCGAGCTTTCCGTTCGCGGCCCAGGCGATGAAGGGCCCCCGGGTGCTCGACGCGCGCCGCTATCCCGAGATCACCTTTCAAAGCACCCGCGTGCGTCCGGCCGGGGCGGGCGCCAGCGTCGAGGGGAATGTCACGATCCGCGGCATATCGCGGCCGATGTCGCTTTCGGCCGTGATCTGGCGCAAGCAGGGCTCCGCCGAGGGGGATCTGAGCCATCTGACGCTGCGCCTCACCGGGGCGGTCAATCGGTCGGATTTCGGCGCGATCGGCTGGAACGACCTGGTTGGCGATCAGGTGCGCCTCGATATCGTCGCGCGCGTCATGCAGGTGGATTGACGGCGATGGCGCTGCGCAACACCCCGCGGAGCTTCGGCCTCGTCACCCGGGCCGTCCACTGGATCATGGCGATCGCCATCATCGGCATGCTTGCCCTTGGCCTGCGGATCGAGGGGATGGAGCCGGGACTTGCCAATCTCTGGCTCTATGGCCTGCACAAGTCGATCGGACTGATCCTGCTCGGGCTCGTGGTGTTTCGGATGGTCTGGCACCGGTTCAGCCCGCCTCCGCCGCCGCTCGGCCCGGCGGATGGCTGGCCACAGCGGCTCGCGCGGCTCGGACATGGCGCGTTCTACCTGCTGCTGGTCGTGATCCCCGTATCGGGATGGGCCGCAAGTTCCGCCTCGGGCATCGACGTCCTGCTGTTTGACCGCTGGGTGATCCCCCCGATCGCGCCGGTTTCGGAAACCTGGGAAGATGCGGGCTGGGCTGTTCACGGCATCGCCACAAAACTGCTGATCGGTCTGATCCTGCTGCATGTGGCGGGCGCGCTGAAGCGCGAGATGGACGGCGACGGCACGCTTACCCGTATGCTGCGCGGGCAGAGCTGATCACGGGGCGATCCGCCCTTTACCTCGGACGGAAATCGGCGTCAGGTGATGACACCTCTGCCGGACCCTCGATGCGCCTGCTCATTTCCTTCGCCGCCCTGTTTCTTTCGGTCATCCTGCTGCAACTCGGTTCGGGTGGCGTGGCACCGCTTGATGCGATCTCGGGCGAAGTCCTCGGGTTTTCCACGACCGAGATCGGGATGCTGGGGTCCGCCCACTTCTTCGGCTTTTTCATCGGTTGCTGGTGGGCACCCCGCCTGATGGGCGAAGTCGGCCATTCCCGCGCCTTTGCCGCCTTCACCGCAGCGGGCACCATCGGCATCCTCGCCCACATGCTCATTGTCGATCCATGGGCATGGAGCCTCATGCGCATGGCCTCGGGTCTGTGTGTCGCGGGGTGCTACACGATCATCGAGGCCTGGCTTCAGGCAAAGGTAACAAACGAGACGCGCGGGCGGGCGATGGGGGTCTACCGGATCGTCGACATCACCGGCAGTCTCGGGGCGCAGTTGATGATCGGCGTGCTGGAACCGGCCTCGTATATCTCGTACAACCTGTTGGCGCTGCTCTGTTGCGCGGCGATATTCCCGCTCACCCTGACCAAGGCCGAGGCGCCCGAAACGCCGCTCGCCCCGCGATTGCGGCCCCGCCTTGCGTGGGAACGTTCGCCGCTCGCCGCCGCCGGTGTGGTCGTGTCTGGCGTCACCGGGGCCGCGTTTCGCATGGTCGGGCCGGTCTATGGCCTTCAGGTCGGCCTCGGCGCGGACCAAATCGCGCTCTTTCTCGCGGCCTACGTCCTGGGCGGGGCGCTCGCGCAATTGCCTGTCGGCTGGCTTGCCGACAAGTTCGACCGCCGCTCGGTCCTGATCGGGCTGTCCTTCGGTGGCATCGCGACTTGTCTGGCCACCATCGGCCTCGCCGGTTCCGGCACCGCCGCCGTGTTCACCGCCGCAGGACTTTTCGGGTTCGCCACCTTGCCGGTCTATTCCGTCTCGACCGCGCATGCCCATGACTTCGCCGTCGACCTCGAACGGGTAGAGCTTTCGGCAGCGCTCATGTTCCTCTACGCCGTGGGCGCCATCGCCAGCCCGCTCATAGCCTCGGTCGTCATCGCCGCGTTCGGTCCCTCGGCGATGTTCGTGATGATTGCCTCCGCCCATGCCCTGCTGATCATCTTCGGGATCGCCCGCATGCGTGTCCGCCCGGCGCCGGATTCTCGCACGGCCTATACCTATGAACCCCGAACCTCCTTCCTGATCGGCCGCCTGCTGCGGCGCGCGCGCGACGAGAACTGACGCGACCGCCCGCGTGAAGGCGGCACGCCCCTCTTCGGCAACCCGCCAGGCGACGCGGGGCAGCGGTTGACTGCCGCGCAGCCTGCCGGTCATCTCGACCAGCGGGAAGAGGCTGCGGGCCTCGGGGTGTTCCCTGTATCCGACAGGGCCCGGTCGATCGACGGCCCCGACCACCCGAGCGAGGGTTGCCCCACCGCCCGAAAGGCCAAGCCACTGGCCCTTTCCTGCGGCGGGCGCTAAACCGGCCCGCGAACCGGACGAAAGGCTCAGCGATGGCGCGGATTCTCATCACCTCGGCGATCCCCTACATCAACGGGATCAAGCACCTGGGCAACCTCGTGGGCATCGCAACTGCCCGCCGATCTCTACGCCCGTTACCTGCGGGGCCGTGGCCACGAGGTGATGTTCATCTGCGCCACCGACGAACACGGCACCCCGGCCGAACTGGCCGCCGCCAAGGCGGGTCAAGCCCGTCGAGTTGTTACTGCGCCGAGATGCACGAGGTCCAAAAGGACATCGCCGATGGGTTCCGGCTGTCCTTCGACCACTTCGGCCGCTCGTCCAGCCAGCGCAACCACCGCCTGACCCAGCATTTCGCGGGCAAACTGGCCGAAAACGGCCTCATCGAGGAGGTAAGCGAAAAGCAGGTCTTTTCCGTCGCCGACAACCGCTTCCTGCCCGACCGCTACATCGAGGGCACCTGCCCGAACTGCGGTTACGAGCGCGCGCGCGGCGACCAGTGCGAAAACTGCACCAAGCAGCTTGATCCCGACCGACCTGATCAACCCGCGCTCTGCCATTTCGGGGTCGACCGAGCTTGAGGTGCGTGAAACCAAGCACCTCTACCTCCGGCAACGCGCGCTGCGCGACAAGCTGGAAGCCTGGATCGACAGCAAGACCGACTGGCCGATCCTGACCACCTCGATCGCGAAGAAATGGCTCAACGACGGCGACGGCCTTCAGGATCGCGGCATCACCCGCGACCTTCACTGGGGCGTGCCGGTGCGCAAGGGCGACCGAGCCCTGGCCGGGGATGGAGGGCAAGGTCTTCTACGTCTGGTTCGACGCCCCGATCGAATACATCGCGGCCACCGCCGAATGGGCCGACGCGCAGGGCAAACCCGACGCCGAATGGGAACGCTGGTGGCGCACCGACAAGGGCGCGGATGATGTGCCGCTATGTGCAGTTCATGGGCAAGGACAACGTCCCCTTCCACACGCTCAGCTTTCCCGCCACGATCATGGGGTCGGGCGAGCCATGGAAACTTGTCGATTACATCAAGTCCTTCAACTACCTGAACTATGACGGCGGCCAGTTCTCCACCGTCACAGGGACGCGGCGTCTTCATGGACCAGGCCCTGTCGATCCTGCCCGCCGACTACTGGCGCTGGTGGCTTCTGTCGCATGCGCCGGAAAACAGCGACAGCGAATTCACCTGGGAAAACTTCCAGGTTTCGGTCAACAAGGATCTCGCCGACGTCCTGGGCAACCTTGTCAGCCGCGTGACCAAGTTCGCCCATTCGAAGTTCGGCGACACGGTGCCCGCCGGCGGCACGTTCGGCCCGCAGGAAACCGCGCTCATCGCCGATCTGGGCGCGCGCATCCGCGACTATGAAGCGATGATGGAGGCGATGGAGGTCCGCAAGGCCGCCGCAGAATTGCGCGCGCATCTGGGTCGTTGGCAACGAATACCTGCAAGCCGCCGCGCCCTGGACGGTCGGTGAAGACCGACCCCGAGCGGCCGAAGCCATCATCCGCCTCGCGCTGAACCTGATCCGCGTCTACGCGATCCTGTCGCGCCCCTTCATCCCCGATGCCGCCGGAACGATGATGGCCGCCTTGGGCAGCGCAGACTGGACCTGGCCCGACCATGTACCGGCCGCGATGCGCACCCTGCCCCGGGCCAGACGTTCACCGTGCCGGAAAACCTGTTCCGCAAGATCACCGATGACGAGCGCGCCGACTGGCAGCAACGGTTCGCGGGCACGAGAAACTGACGACCTTCGGTCGGTCGAGGGTCGCCCCGTCGGTCGCAACCCCGCGCGTCATCGGGCCCGGCGTGTCATCGGCCCCGCCCCCCTTGCCGCGCCTGCGGCCCGGCGCGGGACTGGCCCGGACTTGTCTTGTGCTGGTGGCCGCCCGCGCGGCCGCAGGGATGCCCTCGCAAACGGTTGCGAGATACGGGAAATCCTTCCGGTCCAGCCTAGACCGCGACGCAATCGGCAAAGTAACCGAGCGATCCGTCGCTGCCGACCTCCTGCACCAGACCATGAATATCCGTTTCAAACCCGGGGCATTCGCGCGCGAACTCCCGGTTGAAGCGGAGGTAGGCCACGATCTCCCTGTTGAAGACCTCCCCCGGGATCAGCAAGGGAATGCCCGGCGGATAGGGCGTCACCAGGCTTGTGGTGATGCGTCCCTCCAGCGCGTCGATCGCCACGCGCTCGGTAGACCGCTGGGCGATGTGCGCAAAGGCATCGGCGGGCTTCATCGCCGGCGCGAGGTCGCTCAGATACATTTCGGTTGACAGGATGGCCACGTCGTACTTGGCGTAGAGCGCGTGCACATGCTGGCACAGATCGCGCAGGCCCATCTGTTCGTAGCGCGGGTTCTTGGCGCAGAATGCCGGCATGCTGCGCCACATCGGCTGGTTCCGGTCATAATCATCCTTGAACTGCTGAAGCGCCGTCAGAAGGGTGTTCCACCGGCCCTTCGTGATGCCGATCGTGAACATGATGAAGAAGCTGTAAAGCCCGGTCTTCTCGACCACCACGCCATGTTCGGTCAGGTACTTGGTGACGATCGACGCCGGAATTCCGGTGTCTTCGAAACGACCGTCCAGGTTCAGGCCGGGCGTGATGATGGTCGCCTTGATCGGATCGAGCATGTTGAAGCCGCGCGTCATGTCGCCGAATGCATGCCACGCGTCCGCCCCATCGGACCGCTGCACACCATCGGCGTCGGTCCGGCGCAAGACCCAGCCGTCGGAGGTGCCGATCCCTTCCTCCACCAGTTCTTCCGGGCCCCAGACCTGGAACCACCAGTCATCTTCGCCATACTCGAGGTCCACCTTGCGCATGGCGCGCCGGAAATCGAGCGCCTCGGCGATGCTTTCCTCGACAAGCGCCGTTCCCCCGGGCGGTTCCATCATCGCGGCGGCAACATCGCAGCTTGCGATGATGCTGTACTGGGGGCTGGTCGAGATATGCATGAGGTATGCTTCGTTGAAGAGATGGCGGTCGAGCTTGGTATCCTCGCTGTCCTGCACGAGGACATGGCTCGCCTGGCTGATCCCCGCCAGAAGCTTGTGGATCGACTGGGTCGCGTAGGTGACCGTATGCTTGGGCCGGGCACGCTTTCGGCCCATCGAGTGATAGCTGCCGTAGAACGGATGAAAGGCGGCATGCGGCAGCCATGCCTCGTCGAAATGCAGGTTCTCGACATAACCGTCCAGCATGCCCTTGATGGTTTCGGTGTTGTAGAGCACCCCGTCATAGGTCGATTGCGTCAGTGTCAGGATCCGCGGCTTGACCGTTTCGGCGTCGACACCGCTCAACAGGGGATTGGCCCGGATCTTCGCCTTGATCGTCTCGATCTCGAACTCGCTCTGCGGGATCGGGCCGATGATCCCGTAATGGTTGCGCGTCGGTTTCAGGAAGACGGGGATCGCACCCGTCATGATGATCCCGTGCAGGATCGACTTGTGGCAATTGCGATCCACCACGACGACGTCGCCCGGCGCGACGGTGTGATGCCAGACCATCTTGTTGGATGTCGATGTTCCATTGGTGACGAAAAAGCAGTGGTCGGCGTTGAAGATACGGGCGGCGTTGCGTTCCGAGGCGCCAATGGCGCCGTTATGGTCAAGCAACTGGCCAAGCTCTTCGACCGAATTGCACACGTCGGCCCGCAACATGTTCTCACCGTAGAACTGGTGATACATCTGGCCGATGGGACTTTTCAGGAAGGCGACCCCGCCCGAGTGGCCCGGGCAATGCCAGCTGTAGGATCCGTCTTCCGCATAGTCGAGCAACGCCTTGAAGAACGGCGGCTGAATGCTTTCGAGATAGTTCTTGGCTTCGCGCACGATGTGGCGCGCGACGAATTCAGGTGTGTCTTCAAAGAGATGGATGAAGCCATGCAACTCGCGGAGGATGTCGTTCGGCAAGTGCCGGCTGGTCTTGGTTTCGCCGTAGACATAGACCGGCACGTCGGCGTTCCGTCGCCGCACCTCGACGATGAAGTTGCGCAGGCTGACGACCGCGGGGTCCAGATCCGGACCGGGCGTGAATTCCTCGTCGTCGATCGACAGAACGAAGGCGCTGGCCCGTGATTGCTGTTGCGCGAACTGGGACAGATCGCCGTAACTCGTCACGCCGACCACCTCGAAGCCTTCGGCCTCGATGGCCTGCGCCATGGCGCGAACGCCAAGGCCGGAAGAATTTTCGGTCCGGAAATCTTCGTCGATGATCACGATGGGGAAGCGGAATTTCATGAAGCTCTCCTGACAGGTGGGCAGCAGGCAGCAAGGGGGCCGATGTTCGACGCCGAACCGCCCGACAGGCGCCGGCCACGCCGACCCGGACTGCGAGCGCCTTTGTTTCCTTTGATGGCGCTGGGGTCAAGGCCTGCAATCCCGATGCCCGGTCACGCTGTTCCCCGCCGGCGATGCCCGATGGCAGGACGAGGGTTGTGGCGATGGGTGCGCGGACCCGTCGGGCTTGGGCAAGGCGGCCCGCGACGGCGCCGGATGACGGCCCTGGTACTCGGGGATCGGTCTGCGACCTGCCGTCGCGGGGCGCGATCAGGGGCGCAGGGCGCATCGGCCGAACGCGGTGGCGCTATGTCCCCTCGGTTCCGACGACCGGGCGGATGTTGCGCTTGCGGCTGTCGCGGACGCGGGCCTCGCGGAAGCTGTCGAGCAGCACCGCCAGAAAGATGATCAGCCCCTGCATCATCGGCTGGAGGTAAAGGTTCACCCCCGTGAAGACCAGTCCCAGCTTCACCGTCTGGATCAGCGTCGCCCCCACGACCGCGCCCAGGGCGGAACCGACCCCCCCGAAAAGGCTGGCGCCACCGAGCACGGCGGCTGCAATGACATCGAACTCGCGCCCCTCGCCGAACCCCGCGTCAAGCCGGCCGATCTGCGCAATCAGGACAAAGCCCGCCAATGCGGCGCTCGCCGATGACAGGACGTAGACCCGCGCCCGGACCCAATCCACCCCGATGCCGGCCTTGCGTGCCGCCTCCGGGTCGTTTCCCACCGCGTAGATCTGGCGCCCGAAGGTCGTGCGCGACAGGACGATCTGGGCGCCAAGCGCCGTCGCGCCGAAAAACCAGATGGGTGTCGGGATGCCGAGCAGATGGCTGAGCCCGAACGCGCGCATGTCGTCCGAGAAGTCGAATTGCTGCGAACTGGTCAGCCAGGTTCCAAATCCCCGAAACAGAAAAAGCGTCGCAAGTGTCACGATGAAGGGGATGACGCGTAGCGCCACGATGAAGATCGCGTTGATCGAACCGAGAACAAGCCCGGTTGCGACGGCCACGATCAGCCCGCCCGCCACGCCAAGGCCGAAGTGCTGCATCACAAGCCCGGCGACCAGCGGCGAAAGATACATCACGGACCCCACCGACAGATCTATCCCGCCTGTCAGCAGGACAAATGTCATCCCGACCGCGGCGATCCCGATGAAGGATGCGGTCTTGACGATGTTTCCAAGGCTTTCGGGCCCGAGAAAGGCAGGTGCCTGCAAACCGAACCACAACAGCACGCAGGCGAAGATCACATAGGTCGCCTTGCGCAGGGCAAGATCGAGTGCCGCTTGCGGAGAGATCATGCCGCCGCCTCGCGAAACGCCATCCGCAGCAGCCGTTCCCTGTCGTATTCCGGGCGGGAAAGCTGGCCCATGACCTCGCCTCGGCTCATCACCACGATGCGGTCGGCCATTCCCATCAGTTCCTCGAGTTCAGAAGAGATAAACAGAATTCCGTTGCCGTCCGAGGCGATCCTGTCGGCCAGCGCGTAGATCTCGTATTTTGCCCCGACATCGACGCCCCGCGTCGGTTCATCGAGGATGAACAGACGCGGCCGGGTCATCTGCCACTTGCCGATCACGACCTTCTGCTGATTGCCCCCGGACAGGGCCTTTACGGGTTGCCGTGCGATGTCCCCCGACTTGATCGACAGGTCTGTCCGGGACATTTCGGCACGCTCCTGCATCGCCGGCCCGTCGATCAGAAAAAGCGGCGGGCGCGCGAAGGATCGGATCGCGGCGAGGGCCAGATTGTCCGCGATCGGGGCATCCATCATCAGCCCCTCTTCCCGGCGGTTTTCCGTCACGAACGCCATGCCGGCGGCGATCCGGCCGCGAACCCCGGTCGGCACCCCTTGCCCGGCCAGAACGATGCGCCCGCCAGCCACGGGATCCAGCCCGAAAAGGATGCGCGCCAGTTCCGTGCGCCCCGCGCCCATCAACCCGAACAGGCCGACGATTTCGCCCTGCCCCACGGAGATCGAGACGTCGTGCAGCACCCCCGGTTGCGACAGCCCTTCGGCCTCCAGCACCCGTCCGCCTTCCAAGGCCGAGGATCGCGGGGGATAGAGGCCGGCCAGATCGCGCCCGATCATCGACCGGATCATCCGGGCGATATCGAATTCCCCTGCCGGGCCGTGGTCGACGAGCGTCCCGTCGCGCAGCACCGCGATATCGTCGGCCAGAGCCTGCACATCGCCCAGAATATGCGAGATGTAGATGATCGTCCGCCCTTCGGCGCGCAACCGCCCGATGGTCTCGAAAAGCCGCGCCGTTTCGCGTGGCGTAAGCGAGGTGGTCGGCTCGTCAAAGATGATCAGGCTTGCCTCGTTGTGAAGCGCCTTTGCGATTTCCACCAGTTGCCGTTCGCCCGGGGAAAGCGTGCCGACCGGGGTCTGCGGTGGAAAATCGAGATCGAGCCGCCCGAGAATTGCCCGCGTCCTTTCGGCAATGGCCTTCCGGTCGATCAGGCCGAAGCGGCGCGGGAAACCATCAATGTAGAGGTTCTCGGCCACCGAAAGATTGGTGAACAGGTTCAGTTCCTGGTGGATGAAGGCAATCCCGGTCCGGCCAGCATCGGCGGCGGTCCGGGGCGCATACGGGGTGCCATGCCACGACATCGTGCCTGCGCTGGGCTGAACGATACCCCCGATCATGTTCATCAATGTCGATTTGCCCGCCCCGTTCTGGCCGATCAGCCCCAGCACCGACCCTTCCGGGACCGCCAACGTAAAGTCCGAGACGGCCGGCACGCCGAACCAGGCTTTCGACAATCGGTGAAAGGCAATGAGATCGGTCATCGCGTCCTCTCGCGCATCAGGCGGGTCCGCAGGACGTCGAGCAGCGCCGCGGCGAGGATCACCGCACCCTTCACCATGTCCACCTGAAAGCTGGAGAGGTTCATCAGGTTCAACGTGTTCGAAAGAAGCACGAAGAACAGCACGCCGAAAAACGTCCAGATGATCTTGGCCTTGCCGCCGAACAGGCTGGTTCCCCCGATGACCGTGGCGCCGATGACGTCGAGCAGGAAGTTCCCCTCGCCCAGCGTCGGTCGCCCCGCCTCGAGCCGCGCCGAGTAGAGCACCGATCCGATGGCCGCGCAGATCGCCGATATGACGAAGACCAGCACGATCACGCGCCGCACCGGCACGCCCGATATCTCGGCCGCACGGCGATTGATCCCCACCGCGAACAGATAGCGCCCGAACACCGACCGGCTCAGCAGCACATGTGCCGTCACCGCGACGAGAAGTGCGATGACCATCGGCCAGGTCACCAAGGAGAAGATCAGCTTGCGCGGGATCTGGCTGGTGTCCTTTGCGCCGAAATAGACCGACACGAGATCGCCCTTTCCCAGCGCCACATAGGCTTCGGGAAGCTTGGCGATGTTTTCCGACTGGGTCAGCCAGATCGCGAAGGCGCTGACCGTGATGAGCGAGACAAGCGTCACCATGAAGGGCGGCATGTTCAGCCATGCTATGGCGACCCCGTTCAGCAACCCGATCAGCGCCGCGACGACGATCATCGCAAGCACCGCCATCACCACCCCGTGTGTCGCCGCGGCAAGCGGGCCACCTGCATCAGTCAGCACGACACCCCAGATCGGAGCCTTCGACAGCACACCCGGATCGGCGGCCGTGGTAACGAGCATCGCCCCGACGACCGAGGTCAGCGCGACGACCGATCCTTGCGAAAGATCTATCCCCGCGATCCCGAGCACGAAGGTCTGCCCGATCGCGACGACAAGCAACGGCCACATGTTCGACAGCACGTTGGAGAGGTTGGCAGGCGCCAGCAGCACGGGAAGAAAGGGGGCCAGAACCGCCACATAGGCCAGCGACATGTAGAGAACGAAGAAATCCGAAAGAAAGACATCACGGGCGCGGGCGCCGATACTGCCGCGGGAAACACTGAGGGTTTGGGTCATGCAGCGGCCTTTGCACAGACGCGAACCCGGCCGGACGTTCCGGCCGGGTTCGGGCCGAGCTTACTTGTCGAGGAAGCCTTCGGACAGCAGGACGCAACCCCACATGTCCATCTCGCGCGTCCCAAGGTTGGCTTGCGTAAGGGCAAAGCCCGGATCCGGGATGACCTGGTTGGGCTGTGCTTCGCCGGCATCCACCGCGGCAAGGATCGCATTCAGCGCCGATTCGGCCTCGAAATACAGATCCTGCACGCCGGTCGCCGAGACGTAGCCTTCCTTGATCAGCTTGCAGGCGGTCGCGTCACCGTCGAGGCCGGCCAGCGGAATGTGGCCCTCCTCGCCCGCTTTCTTCCACATGCCGCGCGGTTCCAGCACAGAGCGGATGGTGGGGAACAGGAAGTCCGACGAGGTGAACATCAGGTCCACCTGCGGCGTTGCGGTGACCGCAGCCTCCAGGTTCGCCAGCGCAGTGGCCGCATCCCACTCCGAGGCGACCTCGACGACGTTGAAGCGGTCCTTGTGCTTGTTGATCGCGGCATAAAAGCCGTCCCGGCGACCGACGGCGTTCGGATCGCCCAGATCGCCCACGATGATGACCGCGTTGAGCGTGGCATCCGGCGCGGCCTTGCCCAGGGCTTCGTCCACGACGAAATCGGTCGCGGCCTCGGCGATCGTGGCATTGTCGGCCACCACGATGATCCCCTTGGACAGATCGGTCGGCGGACGGTTGAACACCGCGATCGGCACGTCGGCGGCCTGGGCCTCGGAAACGATGGTGACGGCACTCTCGCCGTCCTGCGGAATGACGATGATCCCGTCCACGCCCTGCGCGATGCAGTCGCGAACCTGCTCGAGTTGCTTGTTGGCGTCCTCGTTCGCGTTGCGTTCGATCACGGTATGGCCCGCCTCGGCCAAGGTCGTCGTGATCGCCTTGTGACCCGCCACCCAGAACTCCGTCTCGAGATCCTGGAAGGCAAAGCAAATGTTCGCCGCCATCGCGGGCGCCGCTGTCGTCAGCAGGACACCGAAAGCGGTCGAACCCGCCAGTTTGGTCAGTCTGTTCATCGTTTCTCTCTCCCTTTGGTTGGCGAGGCACCAAAATCATGGTGCATCGTGGAAATAGTCCCGTTCTTGTCGCGGGACTTCATGTGGATCATCACACCAGTTGATCGGATATGGTCAATCGTTGTCCGCAGTTTCTTTCCGCGCATCCCAAACCCGTCACTTGCGCATGCGAGGTTTCGTCCATTTTTTCCCAATATGCACAGCCCGGAGCAAGATTTCCCCTGAAACGCTCCAGTCAACGCACGAGGCCCAAAGCAGGCAATCATCTTAGGTAGTGATTATACCACTTTGCATCGATTGCCTAGCCCCGTCCGCACCAGTGCAACACAAAATTCCAGCCCTGGTCATCCGTGGTCAGCGACCATCGCGAAGGCGCGAGAAAAGATCCGGCGCCCCCATCTGCCCGCCCTTGAGGACCACCTCGAGCGGGCGCACGCCCGGATCGGTACGATGCCCGGCCAGCAGCGGAATGGCGGGGGCGACAAAGGCCTCGGGCGTCAGTGCAACCAGCCCCAGTTTCGCCAGGGCGATGCTTGAAGTGTCGCCCCCGGCCACCGCCAGGCGCGGCCTGCACGGATGATCGGCGAGGGCCGCAAGAATGCTGCCGAGACCGGCCCCGATCCGTGCCAGAACCTCCGACGCGGACCGGCCGCTTGACGCGATCGCGGCGGATGTGCGTGCGAGTGCCGCGTCGTCCGGCCCGCGCGCGGTATGGACCAGGGGATTGCGCCCCTGTCCGAGCGCATTCACCGCCAGATCCATGGCCCGGGCGCACTCCGCCCGCCAGGCCACCGGATCGACGGCAAGGGCCGCGTCGAGGCGGATCGCCTCGAATCCCTGCCGCTCGGCCTCGGCGATCTGGCGCGCCGTATCGGGGGAACATGACCCCGATACGACGGCCAGTCGCGATGCAGGGCCGGCGCGGGGCGGGTCGTGCGGGCGATGCCCGCTGGCGACCCAGGCCGCGACCAGCGCATCCTCAAGACCCTGCGAGCCAAGTGCAAAGACAGGTGCGGTGCGGGTTTCGTTCCAGATCGTGCGGCCCGTCTCGATCAGGCTGGCCTCATCCATCAGATCGAAAGCCACGATCTGTGCGTCCGCCGCGCGCGCGCGGCGCAACCCGTCCGCCCCGTTTCCGGCCCGAAGATCAAGCACATCGACAAGTCCCAGGCGCAGTGCCGTCTGGCGCGCCACATGGATCCGCACGTCGGCCTCATCCATCGGCGTGGTCGGGTGAACCGACATCGTGGGGTGCCTGTCGAGCCGCGCCACTTCACCCGGAGCGCGGGCGAACAGATTGCCGAAGACCTGCCACCGGCCGATCCGGGGCGAGGCCGTCACCAATGGTGCCCAGGCGCACCCGGTCTGTGCCAATCCGATCTCGGCCGCCCGGCCGATCGAGCCCAGGTGCGCAGAACTGTCGAGCGTGGAGCAGATCTTGTAGTGCAGGATCGGCGCGCCAAACGCCATCAGCGCCGAGAACAGCCCCGGAAGGTTCGCGTCCATCCAGGCCGGATCGCGCGTCCGGGCGTCTGTCGCCAGGCCAAAGCAGCGGTAATGCGAAAACCGCGCGCTGATCGCGGGTTCCGGTGGCCCGAGGAACAGGACAGTCGGCAATCCGGCGAAATGCAGGACTTCCGCCACGGCCGCCGATCCGGTGAAATCGTCGCCCAGAAACGCGACGACCGGGCCCGAAGACGGGATCATCCGAACAGCGCCAACGCTTCGGCCAACGCGCGATTTTCGCGCGCAGCCTGTGCCAGCCCGATCCCCGCCTGCGCGGCGTCCCATGCCGCCCGCATGCTTTCCACGCCACCTGCGGGCCCATTTGGATGCGCCATGATCCCTCCTCCCGCCGCGTGGATCAGATCGGGCGATCCCAGCGCCGCATAGGTCGCATGCGCCTGGGCCGCCGACTGGCCCGAAGAAAACACCGGCATCGCCAGGCACGGTCGTTCCGGCCAAATCGGGGTCAGAAGCGAGCGCGCCGACGCGATGACCGAGGCATCAGGCTCGCAGAACTTGTTCGCCAGCCCGTTCACATGCAGATGATCCGCGCCCGCGATGCGCCAGAGCTTCGCCCAGGCCGTATAGTCGAAGCCCAGCGACGGGTGCCGCGACAGCGCCCCCCATCCGTTGCGATGGGCATGGATCGGCAAGCGCGCATGCCGCCTGAGCGCCGAAAAACCCGCAAGGCCCACGGAATTCAGACTGACCATGACAGAGCTTCCGCCGAGGCCGAGAACAAGATCATGCCGGGCCCGCATCTCGTCGATCTCGCCCGTCAGGTTGAAGGCATACATCACCTTGCGGCCGGTCAGGTCGGCATGGCGATTGACGACCGCCATGACGGCCCGCGCGCGCGCCTCGAACGGGCAGCGCGGACCATCGGCCTGCAACTCGTCATCCTTGATGAAATCAATTCCGGCGGCGCAAAGCATGTCGACCATCGCCGCCGTTTCGTCCGGCGACAGCCCGACCGAGGGCTTCACGATCGTCCCGATCAGCGGCCTGCCAAAGACGCCCCGAAAGCCGTCGCGTGCCTTCTATCCCGAATCCGGGGCCGGGATAGGCGGCCCCGAAATCGGGCGGCAACCGTAGGTCGGTCAACCGCAATCCTGAAAAATATTTCAGTTCAAAGAGGTTACCCGCTATGGTGGCAAGCAGGTTCGGCAGTGACGGCCCGATGTTCTCGAGCGGCCAGGAAAGCGTGACCTGGGCCCGGCGATGGGGTTGATCGGCACGCCCCGCACCAGGCAGCGACGCCGCCGGAACCGGTCCCAGGTCTTCGATCGCCTCGACGCGCGCGGCTGACCGCGCCTTGAGTTCTTCCGTCTCGCCGGGCACCGGCAGGAATGTGCCCGAAGATTGCTCGCCGGCCATCGCCGCGGCAGCGATCTCGAAGGGCCAGGCGGTTTCGATCAGGTAGCGGGCTTCGATCCGTTGCATCATGGCCGCTCCCCCGGGACAATGGTGCGCCCGCTTTCGGCAGACCGGATCGCCGCGAGCGTCAGGGCCAGCGTGCCGAGATTATGCGCGCCCGAGGGTTCGGGCGCAGCGCGACCGGCAAGAACATCCAGCGCATGGGATTGAAACGCGATGACCGAGTCCTGGATCAGGTGCCAGGGCCGGGCGCCCCAGGCAGGCACGTCCGGTTCGACATCCCGCTCGGTCACGCGCCCATCGCGATGCAGCCGCAGAACATAGCCCGCCAGCAACTCGATCGTGCCTGCGTCCCCCTCGACCACCGCCAGCGTCTGCGGAAAGGGGTCGGGCTCCAGCCGCGTCAGAAAACTTGCGTCCACGGTGCTGACCGCGCCCGAGACATGGCGCAAGACCGCCGTGAAGGCATCCTGTCCGACAATGCGCGGATTGCGCCGCTGCGTCTCGCAGGCCAGCCGGGAAACGTCGCCCATGAGAAACCTGGTCAGGTCGAACAGATGCAGGCCGATATCGGTCAGCGCCAGATCGCGCACCTCTGCCAGATAGGGCTGCCCGGCATAGACATCGAACGCGTGGCGGAAGGACAGCCGCAAGTAACGTGCGGTGCCGACCTGGCCTTCATCGAGCGCGGCGCGCAGCGCCCGAAACGGCTTTTGCCACCGGAAGTTCTCGTGAACCAGAAGCGTGCTTCCCGCCGCGGCACAGGCCTCGACCATCGCGAGCCCATCCCCTTCGGTTTCGGCAAAGGGCTTCTGGCAGATCACCAGCCTTGCTTGCCCGGACGCGGCCTCGACGAGCGCCCGGTGCGATCCGACGGTGGTCGCGATATCCACGAAATCCGGCCGAACGGCATCAAGCATGCGGGCGGCGTCGGTATGGGCCTCGGCCCCGAACCTGTCGGCGAAGGCGCGCGCCTTCGCGGGATCGGTATCGCAGACCGCGACGATCCGCGCCTCAGGCAAGCCGGCCCATGCCTGCATGTGGTTTTGCGCAAAGAAACCGCAACCGATCAACGCACCTCGAAACGGAATTGTCATGCTGGATTGCCCTCGAGAAACAACAGGTCATGGGGCGCGAGCCGGGCCGGGCCGGTCCGGACATCGGCGAAGTTGCGCCATGACGGATCGCGCGCAGCCGCCTCGGCCTCTTGCGACAGCGTGCGATACGGCGCGGCAGGCACCACGTCGGCCGCGCGTTGACCCAGATGCGCGATGATCCCGCCCCGGTCCGTCTCGATCGCAAGCACACCGTCCGGACGCCGCGTGATCCGCGCCGTCCTGCCCGCCCAGTCCGCCGCCGCGCGAATGACATGGTAAAGCGGCGAAACCGCCGCGTCCGTGACAAGGCCCAACGGCCCGTCAGGCATCGCAAGCGCAAGGCTTTCCACCCTGCCTTCAGCGGCCACGGCCAGCAGCCCTGCGCCATAGGCCGCAGCAAAGCGCGTCATCTGCCTTGGATCGTTCATGGCCATGGGCAGCACAAGCCCTTGCGGGTTCGGCACCACGCCCGACCCATAGGGATTGGACCGCATTGCGATCGACAACAGACCCAGGTGCAACGGTTTCCCGGGGGCCAGGGCCCGGGCGCTTCGGATCATCGCCGGAAACGCTTCGAGCGTTTCGAGCACGGAAAGATCATCGGCGGCATGAACGATGGCGGAATTGCCAAAGGTCACGAAATCTGCCGCCGGTGGCGGGGGACAACGGTTGAACTCGGTGAAGTGGGTAAGACTGCCGCCTCCGATCGCCGCCTGTGGAAAGGCCGCGCGAAGCGGCGCGACAAGATCGGCCGGCGTCGCGCCTTGCGGCCAAGGGCCACCGGGTTGATGGCTTTTCAGATAGGGTTCCGGCAAGCCGATCACCCGGTCGACCCGCAGCCCGGCGGCCCGCACACGCGCCGCGATGGTTTCAATGGCCCGATCCGCGACTGCGCTTTCGGGTATGACCAGTTCCAGCGTCACCCCGTCAAGCTCTGCGGCGGCGCCCAGGATGTCGGCGGATGCGTCCGCCCGTATCCGAAGCCGCGTCGCCAGCTTCAGGCCCGGCAGCGCAGTTTGACGGGACACGCCCGGTTCGACCGCCAGCGCAAGTTCGGGCATTATCGCCCCGGGCAGCTCCGGCACCGCCGCCGCCGCCCCGGACGCCCGGCGCAGGAACATCGTCACCTTCTGCGAAACCGGCGCGTCGGGCAGCATATCGTAGGGCCAGGGTTCTTCGAGCGGCCGGCAATATGTCTTGTACGAAGCGTCCGACCAGTTGCGCTGGTCTTCCATTTCAAAGACATCCCCCTCCATCCGCAACTCGACCTCTACCCCGTCCACCCGATGTGTCAGCCCGACAATTCCCTTGGCGGGCTGGCCCGGACTGATCAGATCGGGAAAGACCAGGGCATCCACACTCCCATCGGGATGCACGACACGCATTGGCCGCGCTGCAACCCCCCGGATCGGATGAAGGATGGTGAAGCCCGCCCGATTTGTCCGGAAGGCCCGCACGGGACGAAGGTCAAGTTGGGCATCGAGCCGTGCATCCGGTCCGACCATCTCGATGTGCAGGCGAAACGTCCCCGTGAAAAGCCCGCCCGCGTCGCCGAACTCCCGAAACATGTCCAGGTGATGCGGACCACGGTCAACGCCCTCGGCGATCGTCTCAACCGGGATGGTGCCCCAGTTTTCGTCGCGGACCGGATAGGACAGGCGACGCAGCACTTCGGTTCCCGCAAACGAGATGCGTCGCGGGTCGCCCTCCACGATCCTGAGCGTCACCGGCCCCAGGGCAAGTTCGTTTGAAGGATACACCATCGCTGCCTCGACCTAGCTGACCTAGTGATTATACCAGTCAGGCCCAAGGCACAATGCCCCGACCGCCGGTCAGCTGCCGCGCAGGTGCGACTTGTGATACAATTCGTTGGCCCGGTTCAGATGGTTTGCCATCGCCTCGGCGGCCCGATCGGGATTGCCCGAGCGGATCGCCTCGATGATCCCGCGATGCTCGTTCAGGGTAAGCCGTTCCAATCCCGGGACCGACACGAGGTCAACGTGGAAGTCCGTCAACCAGCCAAACAGCGCGTCCGACAGGGCAGACCAGATCGGATTGCCGCTGATTGCAGCGACTTCGCGGTGAAACCTGCCATCCAGCACGCGGAACTGGGACAGATCGTCGATGGCGCGCTCCTGCGCCACCACCGCCTCTTCCAGCCGCGAAATGTCGCCCGCCGAGTGGCGCCGCGCCGCGATACGCGCAATCTCCATCTCGAAACTGACCCGCGCTTCCTTGAGGTTCTCGAGACTTGCCGGAGAATGCACAAGAAGATGCTTCATGGTTTCGGAGACTTGCTCGACCATCCGGCCCAGCGAAGGTTCGGCCACCCTCGCCCGCTCGCCGTGACGGATCTCGATCAGCCCCGTCCGCTCCAGCGCCTGCATCGCCTCGCGGATCGCCGGGCGTCCCACGCCGAGGCTTTCCATCAACTCGCGCTCCGACGGCAGGACGTCGCCCGGATTGACCTGACCGCTCTCGATCATCTCGAGAAGCCGGGCCCGGACATCCTCCGAGAGCTTTCTTTTCTGGATTTTCTCACCACCGATCATGATCTGCTGTATGCCGCCGGCCGAAGGCCGATGCAAGCTCCGCCCAAGGTCGTCATGTCCAGGCGGGACGGCGTGGCGCTGATTGACAACTCCATCATGTCATCATACCAGTAGGGTGAAGACGCGGCTCTGTCAAGCTTTGGGAGCCGCTCTGCCGTCACATGGCCGTGGCGGCACAAGATAGCCTCGGGCAAGGAGAATGGAACCATGGCAACGATCGCGATCCTTGGGGCTGGCGGCAAGATGGGCTTTCGCATCACTCGCAAACTGGTCGAGTCCGGCCATGACGTGCGCGCCGTCGAAATCGGCGAGGCCGGCCAGGCGCGGCTCGCCGAAGCCGGGATCGCGCATCATTCCGTCGAGGCGGGCATCAGCGGGTGCGGATGTGATCGTGCTCGCGCTTCCCGACAATGTCATCGGCGATGTTGCCCAGCAGCTTTCCCCGAAGCTGGCTTCGGGAACGATGTTGCTCATCCTCGACGCGGCTGCGCCCTACGCGGGGGCCTTGCCCAAGGATCGTCCTGACCTGACCTATTTTGTCGGCCATCCGTGTCACCCGCCGCTGTTCTCGACCGAGACCCAGGGCGTCGAGCGTGTCGACTATCACGGCGGCGTTGCACCACAATCCATCGTCTGCGCACTGATGCAGGGACCAGAGGCGCATTATGCGTTGGGCGCCTCGATCTGCGAGGCGATGTGGGGTCCGATCATCAAGACCCACCGCGTGACGGTCGAACAACTGGCGATCCTCGAGCCCGGCCTGTCGGAAATGGTCGCCATGGCCTTTGTCGACGTGATGTCCGAGGCTGTCGACGAATGCGCGGCACAGGGCATCCCCCGCGACGCCGCCTTCGATTTCCTGATCGGCCACCTGAACGTCGAAATCGCCATGTGGTTCGGCTATTCGCCCAAAGTGCCCTCCGACGCCGCGCTGCGCCTGATGCGCTTTGCGAAATCCAAGGTCGTCAATCCCGACTGGCGCGAGGCGCTGCGGCCGCCCCTGGTCAAGCAAGCCGCCGAACTCATTGTCTTCGGAAAGGGCGCCTGAGCGGGAAATGCCCGTCTCCGTCTCCACCGTCGTCTTTGACGGCTATGCGATGGACCTTTGCTTCGAGATGCTGGCGGACCTCGGGTTCACTCTTGTCGAGCCCGCCTTCATCGCCGGATATGTCGCCTTCGACGAGACCGCCTTCACCCCGGCCGAGGCCACGAGAATGGCCCGGCGGCTCGCGGATTTCGGCCTCCGGGCGCAGGCGATCTCGGCCCATATCGACCTTGGCCTGCCGGACAGCGCGACAAGGCTGGAAAGACGGGCCGAGTTTGCGGCCGGAGTTGGCGCGCCCATTCTCATCACGAATGCAACGAGCGTTGAACGACAAGGCCGGTTTCTTGCGACCCTGGACGCCGTTCTGCCACGGATCGGGAACCTTGGCCTGATGCTGGCGCTCGAGAACCCGGGACATGGAACGGGCGCGCTCCTCGATTGCGGGATCTCGGGTGCGCGCGTGCTGGCCGCGTTCCCCGATCCCGCGTTGCGCCTCAACTACGATGTCGGAAATGCGATGACCTATGGCGCATGCCGGACCGACGCCCTCGCCGACCTTCAAGCCGCGGCCCCGGTCGTCGCGCACGTTCACCTCAAGGATGTCATCGAAGACGAGGCCGGCTGGCATTTCTGCCCGGTCGGCGACGGCATTGTCGGTATCGCCGCGGTGCTGGACTGGCTGGCGCGGACCCACCCTGACCTGCCGCTGGGTCTGGAGTTGCCGCTGCGGCTGTTCCGGCCGGGTTTCGCCGACCCGGTTCGCCGCCCCCACCCCCCCTCGCTCGACGAGATCCGGCAGGCGCTGCGCCGCTCGTCGGACTTCCTGCGGGATCACGCGATCAGCATCTAGCATTCGCTGCCTGTTGCCGATCGTTGCTTGGGTGGCCCCCCGGCCCCCGCGCGGCCGGGTGCGGGCGTGGCGTCCGTGCCGGCACGACATGCGCCGTTCGCGCCGACCGGGCCTGGGCCTTCCTGCCCCCACTGGCGCCCCGCGCACCGGCTCAGACCAGAAGCGGCATCATCAGCCCCGCGAGGCTGAGCACGAAGAAGAACCCGGCCATGTCGGTGATCGTCGTCAGGAGCGGCCCGCTCGCAACCGCCGGGTCTTGCCCCAGCCCCTTGAGAAGCAGCGGCACCACCCCGCCCACCGAAACGGCCAGAATGGTGTTGAGCGCCAGCGAAACGCCGATCACCGCGCCAAGCCACGGGTTTCCCTTCCAGAGCCAGGCCACCAGCCCGATCAGGATGCCCAGCGCGATGCCGTTGATGACGCCCACGCTCACCTCCTTCAACCACACGCGAAAGGCATCCTTGGGCTTCACGATGCCCAGCGACAACTCGCGCATGGTCACGCCCACGGCCTGGTTGCCCGAACACCCGCTCATGTCCGACACCATCGGAAGAAAGACCGCGATCGCGATGACCGCCGTCAGCGTCTCTTCATAGGCCGAGATCACGCTGGCCGCGATGATGTTGAGCACGATGTTGAGAGACAGCCACGCAAGACGCCCGCGCGAGCGGAACCACAGCGGCATCGAGCGCAATTCGTCGCCGACGATGCCTTGCCGCCTCAGGCTCTCGCTCTCGGACCGCTCAAGTGCCGCGCTGTCGACCGCGGACCGCGAGACGACGCCCACAAGACGCCCATCCGCCTCGACCACGGGCAGCCCGAGAAAGTCGTGCTCGTCGAACAGATCCTGCAACTCGTCCAGCGTGGTCGATACCGAAACCACAAGCGGCGGCACCATGATCGAGGTGAGCCTCGCGCTGCGCTTTGCGGTCAGCAACCCCCGCAGCGACACGACACCGACCGGACGGCCTTCGTCGTCGACCACATAGGGATGCTGGCCGCGGTGCCGCTCGACGTCCTCATCCTCCGAGATGAGGTCGCGCAAGACCGCCCCGACCGTGGCGCTGTGGGGAAATTCGAACACCTCCGCCACCATCAGGCCGCCGGCTGTCTCGTCGTCGTATTCCGCCAGCCGGCGGACGTCGGCCGCATCCTCCGGGTCCATCTCGGCCAGGATCGCCTCGGCGTCCTGCGAGTCGAGATCACCGATCAGGTCGGCCTGCAAGTCGCTGTCCAACTCGTCGATCACATCCGAGGCGCGCGATGTTTCCATCCGCTCAAGCAGTTCGGTCGCGGCAGAATGCGGCGCCTCCTCGATCAGCATCGCCGCCAGTTCGACCGGAACGAGGCTCAGCAGCCGGTCACGATCCTCGGGCGACAGCGCGAGCAGCTGGCGCATCGCCTCGCTCAGCGGCATCGGATCGAGAAGTGCGACGAGCGTCGCGCTGTCGGCGGCATCGACGGCTTCCTTGACCCGGCTTCGCATGCTGCGACCGGGCTCCTGCACCTCTGTCTTCTCGGCGATGTCGTTGGTCATGGCGGCACTCCGGATGGGGGCGCCGGTCCCTCGGGATCAGCGCGATCGGTCAGATTTGCCTGGCGGGACTTGCGGCCAGCGTGCAGGCATGGGCGATATCTTCAGTCGCGTCGGGTCGGCTTCACAGCGGAAAGGACAGCGCGGGCGGAACAGCGCCATGGGGGTCCGGCGTGTAAATCATGCGTTGCCCTTCCGTGAAATTGCCAAGGTCGAACGGCCATACCGCACGCGGCCATCGCAACTCCATCTGCCCCAGCCGCGGGCGATAGACCGCGGTGTAAAGCGTGCCGAAGCCTTCGGCGAACGCCGTTGAATAGAGCGGCGGCTTCAGGAACGCCCCGATGAACTTTTCCGCCGGCTCGACATGCAGCATAAGGCGTTGCAGCAGGAAACGCTCCCGCTCCACGGTCGCGGTGAACCTTGCGTGACTGGCCCATTCCACCCGGTCCTGATGGTTGGTCGCAACCGCCGCATGGGTGATCTGGGCCGGCCGGTCGGGCGCCATCAGCGCCGTCAGATAGTTGCGCGCCGCGTCCAGCACCGTCACGTTGTAGCTCATGTGGGTCGGCAGGCGCGCCAGCGCCGCTCCGGCCTCGGCGGCCGTCTCGCAGGTCTGCAACACATAGCGCAGGATCAGCGGCACGCCAAAGCCGTCACCCACCACCCGGCGCCCGCCAAACGTCAGCGACACCGCAAGTCCGGCATCGTTCACGCCATCCACGAGGCCCCAGAGCCCGTCCGACGTGCCCATCACGCGCCGCCCCATCCAGCGGGTATGCAGCACCAGCCGATCAAAGGCATGCTGGCTGTAGTCGTAGTTCCGCACGAGCACCGGCTCCTGGCCCGGCCAGATCGCCTGGGAACAGCCTGCCAGATAGGCCGGCGGGCAATGAAAGCTCAGGAACCGCGCCGCAAGGTCGCCGCCGCCCGCAAGATCGCACAACGCCTCGTAGACCGGCACGATCTCGGGCATGTGGGTGCGCAGGGCCCGCATCCCCGACAGATAGGTGGGCCGGGCCTCCGCGCCCTCGCGCAGCCACCACTGGCGATAGGCGGGCCAGTACTCGGCGAACAGCCCGGCCCACTTGGGGCCGGGGTCAGCTTCGCTTACGGCGCGCCACAACATGTCCATGACCTGTGCCGCCTCTCAGGGGTCAGAGGATCTTGAAGGCCGGTTCGACCATCGAGGGGCCGGCTTCCGCCACCGGCAGAGGTTGCGCGGCAAAACTGTTCTTGATGCCATGGATCCAGCGCTTGGCCCGTTCGTTCAACTGGAACCCGGACGTCATCGAGCGGCCGCGCGTGACCAGGATCCCCAGATCGGCCCCTTCATAGCGATAGTCGCCGGGTTTCTGGATCCGCAGGAAGAACGCCTCGTTTTCCGATTCCACCGCGCGCCGGTGATAGTCGAACCGATCGAAGACGACCCGGCCATCCTCGAGCATCTTGTAGATCCCGGTCTGGGGTGCCTGCGTGATGATGTCGACCGTATCTTCGGTGTGCTTGATCACCATCTGGCTCCAGCTGTCGATCATCTCGGGGTCGGCCCAGCGCGAGTTCAGCTCCGCCACGTCCAGCTTGAACCTGGCCTTGGAGAACTCGAGAAGATGAAACAGGAACAGCGGCGCATCGGCATGCGCGAAGGCAGCGTGATTTGTCATCGACGACGCCCCGGTGATCCGGGGGTTCAACTCGCCCAGCCAGATGTCGCCGGTCTTCTTGTCGATCAGGAAGTCGAGCTCGAAATACCCGCGATATCCCTCCTTGCGCAATTGCTCGCCGAACTTGAAGGTCAGATCGCGCGCCTTCTGGCGGACCTTCGGCGGAAACGCGGTCGAGAAGATCTCGTTGCCGCACCAGCCGCCGCGATAGGGGGTCAGATCCCTGAAGCCCACCAGTTCGGTCATCAGCGGGCCGACGATCGTGCCCTCGGATGTGCAGCACGCCTCGATCGCCGAACCCCGGCAATCGATCCGCTTCATGATCTTGATCTCGCCCTCGTCGACGATCTCGTGCTCGTGGCGCCGGAAATCCGCCTCGGACTTGATGAAGAACGTGGTATGCCCGCTGTCGCCGAACGCCGACTGCAACACGAGGTCATGGCCGATCCCGGCTTTCTCGCAGATCGCCCGCAGGTCGTCGTAGGATTTCACCTCTGCCAGCACGTTGGGCACCGACGGCACGCCGGCCTTGTTGCCCACGCGAACCGTCTCGATCTTGTTGTCCATCGCCGTGCGCAGCTTGGCCTTGGGGAACCAGACATCCGCGCCAAGCTCCTTGGCCAGCCGCTCGGTCTCCTCGTCGAACATCAGGAAGACGAACTTCGGGCGGCCGCCGCGCCGCTTCACGAGGTCGATGACCTCCTTGTGCTGGAGGAGGTAGTTGTTGATGTCCTCGATCGACTGGAATTCGGCATGCGGCTGCTCGGTCGGACAAAAGACGTTCGGATGGCGGCCGTCATAGCAGTCGATATAGCAGATGTACTTGAAATTCTTGCACCATTCATCAATCCCCAGCAGGTTGAAGTTGGTCGCCGATATGAAGTAGATCGGATCTTCGTTGCGATGAAAGAACCGGCGTATCTCGGAAATGTTGTTCAGTGTCTTCTTAGGCATGTTGAACTCCCCGTGCATGTTCCGTCGTTGTTGCAGGCCGTTTCGCGGATTGTCGGTCGAGCGCCTCCTGGGTGAAGACACGCAAGCCCAGATCGCCGCGGTATCCGTGGATCTCGTTCACGTCGAGCGCACGCATGAAGCTCAGGATCTCCTGGCTGACGACCTGTCCCGGCACCAGGATCGGAAAGCCGGGCGGATAGGGAATGATGAACGAGGCCGAAACCACGTCGCGCCCCGAGGCCATCGCGT
Source organism: uncultured Alphaproteobacteria bacterium (assembly GCA_963700485.1). GTDB lineage: Bacteria > Pseudomonadota > Alphaproteobacteria > Rhodobacterales > Rhodobacteraceae > Aliitabrizicola. Next base: position 306,867 of record CAVOXQ010000008.1, on the reverse strand, counting down.
CCTTCAGCGCCCCGTCCAGTTCCAGATAGTCGCAGTTGTTCTCGTCATAGCTCAGGAAGAACGCCGATCGGATATCGCCTTCGCCCGTGGTTCCGGGCGACTGGAAGGCGTCGTGAAACCGGCTGAAATCGGGCAGCGGCGGCAGATCCTGCATCAGGTTCTTCACCCGGCGGTCAAAGCCCAGGCGCTCCATCCGCGAGGCATCGTCGAGCAATTCGTCCAGTTCCTTGGCGATCTCGACAAGCACCTCGATCAGATAGGCCACCGAGGACCGCGTCGTGCCGATGTTCGTCATGAACAAGACGGTATTGCGCGAGGTCTTGTTGATCTGGATGCCGTACTTGTCCATCAGGATCTTGGTCTTGAACGTGTCGCCGTCCCAACCGGTGCCTCCGACGGCCAGCGTCACGCGGGTGGCGTCCAGAACGAACTCGTCGCGCTCCCAGCAATTCCAGATGTCTGTCCAGCCCTGCTCGGGGTCGTAATAGCTTTCCACGCCGCTCTCGCGATGCGCTTCGGGGATCATGTCGCCGGCGGTCAGCACCTTGAAATACTTCTGCAACAGCGGATGGGTCGAAATCGCCCGGCGCATCGACATGGCCGCCTCGACCTGCCGCTGCACGAACTCGAATCCCTCCAGTTCCACCTGCCGCCGCCCGACGTCTAGCGAGGCGATGATCTGGTAGTTCGGGCTGGTCGAGGTATGGGTCATGTAGGCTTCGTGAAACGACTGCTCGACCTCGCCCTTGAAGTCCTGATCGTTCACATGGATCATCGAGCCCTGACGCAGGCTGGTCAGCGTCTTGTGTGTCGACTGGGTTGCGTAGACGCGGACCCGCGCCTTGGGTGGCGGCAGCAACCGCGTGTCCAGCAGCACCTGCGTGTCGGCATTCTTCAGGTCGGCCTGTTGCGCGTCATAGGCCTTCGCATGTTCGGGCGACCGGAGGCGGACACGCAGGACATTGGCTGCGTTCATCGCGGTGCGCTGCCGATAGGTCGGGCCAAAGCGCGCAAAGGCGAACCAGGCCTCGTCCCACAGGAAGATGAGGTCGGGCTTGATCGCGAGGCATTCCTCCATCACCCGTTCGACGTTGTAGACGATGCCGTCGAAGGTGCAGTTGGTCAGCAACAGCATCCGCACCCGGTCCAGCTTGCCCTCGGCCTTCAGTTGCAGCAACTGGCGCTTGATGTCGCGCAGCGGCACCGCCCCATACATCGAGTAGTCGTTCAGCGGGTAGCTATCGAGGTAGCATACCTGGGCGCCCGACAGCACCATCCCGTAGTGATGCGACTTGTGGCAGTCGCGGTCGACCAGCACGATGTCGTCCGGCCGCACCAGGGCCTGCACGACGATCTTGTTGCAGGTCGACGTGCCGTTGGTGGCAAAGAACGTGTGCTTGGACCCGAAGGCGCGGCTGGCGAGTTCCTGGGCTTCCTTGATCGGGCCGGTAGGCTCGAGCAGGCTGTCCAGCCCCCCGGAGGTGGCCGAGGTTTCGGCCATGAAGATGTTGGGCCCGTAGAACGCCCCCATGTCCTGGATCCAGTGGCTGCGGGAGATCGACTTGCCCCGGCTGATCGGCATCGCGTGAAACACGCCGGTCGGCTGGCGCGAGTATTCCTTGAGCGCGGTGAAGAACGGGGTCTTGTAGCGCGCCTGCACCCCGCGCAGCACGTTCAGGTGCAACTCCATGAAGTCTTCCTGATTGTAGAAGACCCGGCGGCAGATCCCCAGATCGAGGCCGGCGATTTCCTCCACCGAGCGGTCCGTCACGAGATAGGCGTCGAGTTCGGGACGCACCTTGGCGACCAGCCGGCACAGTTCCGGCCCGTAGTCGGCCGGCGACAACGCATTGATGTCCTCGACGCCCCCGGCCCGGTTCAGGTAGCGCGTGAGGATATCCAGTTCGACCTTGGATTCGAGCCGCAGGCCCGGGCGCACCACGATGGCCTGGATATTGTGATTGAACAGGATCCCGATCAGCGCATCCTGAAGGCTGGGCACGACGACGGGTTCATAGATGAACGCATCCTCGGCACGGCGCATGTTCAGCATGTTCTGCTTGAGCCAGCGTTCCTGATGCTCGTTCACCTCGTCGACGATCATCACCTCGAAATAGGGCTTGGAAAGCGCGCGCGCCTCCGGCGACAGCAGCGCCTCGTCATCATGCTCCTCGCTGTCGGCGGTATCGCGGTCCAGCGGGATGTGGCGGCGCCGATAGGCCCCGGTGGTCAGGGCGCGGGTGGCGCGGCGCACCGAAAAGGCGACATCCTCCAGCTTGCCCGTCTCGAACTGGCGCCGCATGTGGTCAAAGGCCGCGACACCGGGAAAGGCCCAATAGGCCTCGATCAGGGCAAGCGATCCGAAAAGCTCTTCGACCTTGGCGCGGTTGGCCCTGGCGTGCCGCGCCTGGGGCGCGCGCACCAGATGATCCAGCGCCTCGCGCAGGTTGCTCCAGCGATCGAGGCGCAGTTGCACGGCAGAGTAGTAGTCACTCATGGTCTGCATGGCGGAAGTCCTTTCGGTCGTCTTGCTTCTGGCTTGGGGCCGGGCGCACCCTTGGCGGATGCGCGCAACACCGGTTCAGCCCGTGGCCTTGATGGCGGGGGCGGGGTCCGGGTCCGTCTGACCCGCCCCCTTGAACTGGGCGCTCCCCTCGACGGTCGATCGGTCGATGTATCCGGCCGACCGGCCATCCGTTTCCAGCCCGAGTTGCGAACCCTGCTTGGGCTTTTCCAGCGCGCCAAGGCTGTGCAGATAGGTGTCGGCGCCGCTGTTTCGGTCATAGACCGGAAAATCGACGGGGCGGTCGCGGAAACTCTTGAGCACCTGACCCAGCCCGCGCATGCCCACCTCGCGCTGGCGCCGCACAAGATCGAGATCGACCTCGATCGGAAACATGTCCTCCTGCCCGGCCGACTGGTGGACGACGGTCGCCGTCGGATCGACGACACAGGACCGCCCGTTGCCACCCGCCCCCAGCCCGTTGACGCCGAACACATAGCACTGGAACTGCGCCGCCGTCGCCCGCGCGATGGCGATCTCCGCATCGCGGTCGGCCGTGCCCGTCAGGATCGGCAGAAGCAGCACCTCGACACCCTGCGAGGTCAACTGCCGGGTCGTCTCGGGAAACCAGATGTCGTAGCAGATCGAAACACCGAAGCGGCCGACGTCCGGCACGTCGAAGATGCAGAATTCGGTTCCCGCCGACACGCCGGCCTCATAGGGCAGGAACGGAAACATCTTGCTGTAGGTCCGGACGATCTCGCCGCCGGGATCAATGACGACCGAGGTGTTCAGGATACGGCCATCCTCGGCCTTGTGATACATCGACCCGGGGATCAGCCAGATGTTGTGCTTGCGCGCCGCCGCCTGGAACCGCTCGAGATGCTCGTTCCGGAATGGCAGCACATGCTTCGTCAGCGGGCCGAACGCCGCCAGTTCGCTGAACACGACCATCTGTGTCCAGGGGTAGATGTTCATCAGCACGTCGAGGCGGTGCATCATGCCGTCAACGTTGGGATGGACGGCGTTGACGTACATCTGCACGCCTGCGATCGCGAAAGGGGTCATCTCGTCGTTCACTCCAAGGCCGCACGCGCGCCAGATCGGCGGCGCGGTATTTCAGGTCTTCCAGATATCCACCGACGCAGGCATTTTCGCCAGTCGGATAACGTCGCCGGATCGGGTCGCGCGGCAAACCGGCCGCTCGTGGTTCTGGTCGGCGCCCGGCGATCTCGCCGGATCATCTCGTCGCGGGCGAAGCCGCCTTCGCAGGGGCGCGCATGGCCATGGCACGGCCGCGCAGGCCATCCGTTCCCGGCCCGACCTCCTGTCGGGTGCGGGCCTCTTGCCGGCACCGTTTTCTTGCCGCGTCACCGTGCGAGTCAGCAGCCTGGGTGATGAACCAATCACTACAGGCGTTTAGAATAATAAGCAAGTGTTGTTTAATATATTTGACGATGGAGGGGCATTCGTGTAAAAAACTGCTCAGTTGTGCAGCGTCCTCAATCCCGGAAAGTGGAAAAATGCCAGATCCTGCGCGCGCCGCAGACATCAATATCGGGGCCCGCCTCAAGGCGGCCCGCATCGCGAGGCAATTGTCGCAGCGCGAACTGGCCCGAAAATCCGGTGTGACGAACGGCCTGATCTCACAGATCGAACAGAACCACTCCAGCCCGTCGGTCTCCTCGCTCAAGCGGATTCTCGACGCCATACCCCTCAGCATGGCCGAGTTTTTCGCGCCCGAAGATGCCCCCGGGAAGATCTTCTTCCGGGCCGAAGACCTCGTGGAACTGAACCCGGTCCGCATCTTCGGCCTGCCGCCCGACCGGGGCCAGCTCATCTCGCTCCGGCAGGTCGGCGGCGGAACCGGATCCGCCCTGCAGATGATGAGCGAGCGTTATGCACCCGGCGCGGATACCGGCCCCGGCCTTTATTCCCACGAGGCGGAGGAGGCCGGCATCGTGATCGAGGGCTGCATCGAGATCACGGTCGGCGAGGAAACCGCGACGCTCCACGCGGGCGACGCCTATCTGTTCGACAGCCGCCTGCCCCACAGGTTTCGCAACACCGCCGACAGCGATTGCGTGATCGTGTCGGCCTGCACGCCTGCCTCGTTCTAGCCCCCCCCGCCCGGGTCCGGCCCCCGCCATGTCCCGCAAGGCTCAGGGTGCCGCCTGCGACAGGATCCAGTCGGTGAAGGCGCGCGCCTCGGGGTGGCCACGCCCGCCCTCGGGCACGCGCAGGTAAAAAGCCTCGTCAACCGGAACGGCCAGCCCGAACGGCGCCACCAGACGCCCCAGCGCCAGGTCGCGCTCGGCCAGCGAAGACCGGCCCAGCACGACGCCGCCGCCAAACCGGGCCACCTCGAACGCCGCGACCGACGTGTCGAGATGCAGGCCCCGGCCGGGATCCACCCCGCCTGCCCCCGCGGCCTTCAGCCAGATCCCCCAGCCCTCCTGGTATCCGAGCACATGCAAAAGCCGGTGATCGCGCAGGTCCGACGGCGAGATCAGCGGGCCGCGCGCCGCAAGACCGGGCGCGCAAAGCGGGGTGATCCGCTCCGACGTCAGCCGGTGGCGGGCGAACCCCGGCCAGTCGCCCGTTCCATAGCGGATATCCAGATCGAAGGCCTCGCTGTCGGGGCCATCGTTCCAGACGCTCGACAGGATGCGCAGCTTGATGCCCGGATGGCGGTCCAGGAAGTCCGGCAGCCGGGGCGCCAGCCACAGCGCCGCGAACGACACCGCACACCGCAGCGTCAGCGCATCGCTCCGCCGATGGCCGAACACCTCGCGGGTGCCGACGGCGAGTCGCTCCAGCGCATCCTGGACCTTGGGCAGATAGGCCTCGCCCGACCGGGTCAGCACAAGACTGCGCGGCCCGCGGACGAACAGCGGACTGCGCAGGTGCAGTTCCAGCGATTTCACATGCTTGGAAACCGCGGCCTGGGTCAGGTGCAACTCGTTCGCCGCATGGGTAAAGCTCAGCGTGCGCGCCGATGCCTCGAACGCACGCAGCCAGGTCAGGGGTGGCAGGTCAGAGATCACCGGCAGCTCCCGATCCGCCCATAACCATTTGTAGGGGCATTGGCCCTGAATAGGTCGTTTGACGCCGCTCTTCCAGTGGCGTCCCTTGCGCCAAAACCGGAGGCACGATGTTTACCATCCATCCCACCCAGCGCCTGCGCCCCTCGCCGTTCTACGAGGCCGCCGTGGCCGAGGGACTGGTCGCGGCCAATGTCTACAACCGCATGATCATGCCCACCTCCTACGGCGATCCCGAGGCGGAATACTGGCGCCTGATCAACGGCGTTTCCCAATGGGATGTCGGCGTCGAGCGGCAGGTGCAGCTCAAGGGGCCCGATGCCGGACGGCTCGCGCAGATCCTGTCGCCCCGCGATCTGTCCACCTGCAAGGTCGGACAGGGCAAGTATGTGCCGCTGTGCAACCACCGCGGCACGATCATCAACGATCCGATCCTGCTGAAACTCGCCGAGGATCTCTACTGGTTCTCGATCGCGGACAGCGACATCTGGTTCTGGGCCAGCGCCATCGCCGCCGAACGCGGACTGGATGTCGAGATCAGCGAGCCCGACGTCTCGCCGATGGCGCTTCAGGGGCCCCGCGCCGAGGATGTCGTGGCCCATGTGCTGGGCGACTGGGTTCGCGGGCTGAAGTATTTCTGGTTCCGGGAAACCGACGTGCAGGGCATTCCGATCGCCGTGCAGCGCTCGGGCTGGTCCAAGCAGGGCGGCTTCGAGATCTACCTCAGGGACGGCAGCCGCGGCACCGAGTTGTGGAACATCTTCAAGGAAGCGGGCCAGCCTTGGGGGATCGGGCCCGGCGCGCCCGCCACGGCGGAACGCGTGGAAAGCGGGCTCGTCTCGGTCGGTGGCGACACCGACGAGGCCACGAACCCCTTCGAGGTGCGGCTCGGGAAATACGTCGATCTCGACGTTCCGGATGATGTCGTGGGCATCGAGGCGCTCCGCCGGATCGAGGCCGAGGGCATCGGGCGCCACCAGCTCGGCCTCGTGCTTCAGGGGGAAACGCCAGCCCCGCTCGGCTTCAAGCGCGAGGATATCGTCTTCAACGGCTCCCGCATCGGCCAGATGACCTGTTGCGTCTGGTCGTTCCGCCTCAAGGCCAACATCGGCTATGCGCTGATCTCCGCCGCGGTCGGCCCGGGGGAGACCGTGCAGGTCAACCGTGCGGGCGGTCCCGTCGAGGCGAGGCTGGTCGAGCTGCCCTTCCTGTGACCGGAACAGCGCCGCGCCCTCTGCAAGACGCCGGCGCAGCGCCCCCCCGCCGCCACGAAATGAAAGGGGCCGGCGACGCTGTGGTGCGGCGTCGCGTGCGATCCGCCGCGCCCCGGTTTCTTGCGCGGGGGCCCCATCCAGACTGGCAAAACCCGAGCCATGTGCATAGGGATGGATGATGCCCAACTCGCCCCGCCTTCTCGATGCCGACGACGCGGCCCTGTCCGATCTCGTGGCCTGCCCGGTTTGCGATACCTTGCACCGCCTGCCCGCGATTGCCCCCGGTCAGCGCGCCCGGTGCATGCGCTGCCACAAGGTTCTGATGTCCCCGACCGAAGGCGCGATGACGCGGATCGTCATGCTCGCGGTGACGGCGGTCGTCCTGATGATGGCCGCGATCTCGTTTCCGTTCCTCACGCTCGAGGCCCGCGGGCTCAGCCGCAAGAACTCGGTCATAGATGCGATCCTCGCGTTTTCCGATGGCCTCATGCTGCCGCTTTCGCTTGCCGTTGCCGCGCTTATCGTGGTGCTGCCGCTCGTGCGGCTTGCCGCGATCGTCTACACGCTGGCGCCGATGGCCATCGGGTCGACGCCAGCGCCGGCGGCACCGCGGGCCTTTCGCCTGGCCGAGGCGCTCAAGCCCTGGGCCATGGCCGAGATCTTCGTCGTCGGGGTGGCGGTGGCTCTGGTCAAGGTGGCGGGTCTGGCGCAACTGACGATCGGGCCCGCGTTCTGGGCCTTCGCCGCATTGGTGCTGGTCACCGTTCTCAGCGATACCTTCATGTGCAGGTTGACGATATGGCGCACACTCGAAGCCCGCACCCCCCGACGCTGACCGCGCGCGCTGCGGGGCTTGTCGCCTGCGCGCGCTGCGGCCGGGTTCACCGGGGCGATACCGCCGTCTGCCTGCGCTGCGGCGCGGCCCTGTCCAGCCGCGACACGACAAGCCTGCAACGGGTCTGGGCCTGGCTTCTGGCGGGCCTTATAGCCTATGTCCCGGCCAATCTCTATCCAATGCTGCAAACGACGACGCTGGGCCGGACATCCGACAACACGCTGCTGGGCGGGGTAGTCGAACTGATCCACCACGGCTCGTTCGGCATCGCCGCCATCGTCTTTTTCGCCAGCATCGTGATCCCGATCGGCAAGTTCCTGGCCATCGGCTATCTCGCCGTCACGATCGGGCGGCACGACCCGGTGTCGGCGCATCTGCGCCACACGCTGTTCGAGGTCGTGGAATTCATCGGTCGCTGGTCGATGATCGACATCTTCGTGGTTGCTATCCTGTCCTCGCTGGTGCAACTCGGCTCGGCGGCCAGTATCCAGCCCGGCATCGCCGCCTTGAGTTTCACGTTATCAGTGGTCTTCACAATGCTCGCGGCGATGAGTCTTGACCCTCGCCTTATCTGGGACGCCGACGAGGATAAAGCGACGTGACCCTTCCTGAACCCGCCCAGATGGATATCGACCCGCCGCGGCGCTCGCCGTGGCGCAACCTGTCGTTCGTCTGGCTCGTGCCGGTGCTGGCGCTGCTCGTCTCGTTCGGCGTCGCCTGGAAAAGTTATCAGGATCGCGGCATCCGCATCACCATCACTTTCCCCACCGCCGAGGGCGTGATCCCCGGCGAGACAGTGCTGAAGTTCCGCGACGTGGTGATCGGCACGGTCGAGGACATCCGGTTCACCGATGATTTCGAGAATGTCGTCGTGGCGGCCAGGATCGACCGCGAGATCGCGGAAACCCTGCCGCCGGACGCCGAGTTCTGGGTGGTGCGCCCGGTCGTCAGCACCCGCGGGGTAAGCGGGTTGTCGACCGTCCTGTCGGGTGTTCACATCGAGGGCGCCTGGCAACCGACCTCCGACTCCAGGGTTCGTGCCTTCACCGGCCTGACCGCCGCGCCGATCGTCCGTCCGGGGCGCGAAGGCACGCGCGTCATCCTGCGCAGCACCGACGGCGCGCTCTTGCCCGAAGGCGGCCCGGTGTTCTTCCGTGGCATCGAGGTCGGTCAACTCGACGTGCCGCGCCTCAGCCCGGACGGCGACAGCGCCGTCGTCGAGGCCTTCATCAATGCGCCCCACGACCGCTTCATCACCACCGCGACCCGGTTCTGGGATACGTCGGGCTTCTCGGTCAAGATCGGCCCGGGCGGGCTGGATCTGAACGTGGCCAGCATCGGGGCGCTTCTCGGCGGCGGGGTTGCCTTCGACAGCGCGTTCACCGGCGGCGAGCCGCTGAAGGACGACACCGTGTTCCGGCTCTTCGTGGACGAGACGACGGCGCGGCAGAGCATCTACACCCAAAGCAGCCAGAACGCGATCACGCTGGCCACCATCTTCACCGGGTCGGTGAACGGCCTGGACGCCGGCGCGCCGGTCGAATACCGCGGACTCCGGGTCGGACAGGTGACCGGGATCAACGCCTTCATCGACACGACGCCTGCCGGCGGCCGCGTCGTTCGACTGCGCACCACGCTCGAGATCGACCCCCAGGCCCTTGGCCTCGATCCCTCGACCGGCCGCGACGAGGTGCTGTCCTTCCTGCGCGAGGCCGTGAAGACCGGGCTCAGGGCGCGCCTCACGACCACCAGCATCTTCAGCGCGGCCCTGAAGATCGAACTTGCCGAACTGCCCGACGAACCGGAGGCGGTCATCACGCTCGACGCGGACGGCGTTCCGCTGCTGCCCAACGTCGCCTCGGACCTGCCGGATTTCACCGCGACCGCCGAAGGTGTTCTGCAACGCATCAACGCGCTGCCGATCGAGGAACTGATGCAGCAGGCCGTCTCGCTGATGGCCTCGATCGAGGCCGTGGCCGCCTCCGACAGCACCCGCGCCCTGCCGGACGCGATCACCGGGCTGCTCGATGACGGCCGGGCCCTGCTCAACAGCGACGACACCCGGGCCCTGCCCGCCGAGGTGCGCAGCGCCGTTGCCGACATGCGCCAGGCCGTCGCGGATCTCAGGACGGCCGGGGCCTTCGACAGACTGGCCAGCGTTCTGGCCAGCGCCGATACAGCGGCGGCCGAAATCGCCAAGGCCTCGACCGATTTCCCGGGTCTTCTGGCCGATCTGCGCGAGCTTGCGGCCAAGGCCCAGGCGATGAACACCGAAGACCTGATCGCGAGCACAACGAAGCTGCTCGACAGCGCCGATGCGGTGATCTCCACCGAAGCGGCAAGGGCGCTTCCCGAAGATCTGTCGCGGGCACTGGCCGAGGTGCAGGCCGCGCTGAAGGACTTGCGCGAAGGCGGTGCGGTCGCCAACACCAATGCCGCGATAGCCTCCGCCAAAGAGGCCGCGGAATCGGTCGCGGCGGTCGCGCAGGATCTGCCCAAACTGACGGCGAACCTCGACGATCTGCTGTCCAAGGCCGATGCGCTTATCGCAAGCTATGGCGCCAAATCGCCGTTCAGCAAGGAAACGCTGGGGCTGCTGCGCGATCTTCAGTCTGCGGCCAAGGCCGTCACGCAACTGGCCCGGACCATCGAACGCAACCCGAATTCCCTGCTGATTGGACGCTGACGTGACATCACGGATTGCCCTCGCCTGCCTGATGCTCACCCTCGCCGCCTGCGGCGACAACAAGGCGCGCTTCATCATCTCGCCCCCCGAAACCGCCTCGCAGACCCGCGTGCGCGTCGCCAGCATCGAGGTGCGCGACGTGTCGCTGCCCGCCTATGCCACGGGAACCGAGATCGTCGTCGAAGACGATGACGGTGCGTTGCGTCCCGTGCGGCGGGCGATCTGGGCCGATGATCCGCCCCGTGCGGTCACCGGCGCGCTCGCAGCCAGCCTCGACCGGAAATCGACGGCGATCGTGGCGGCAGAACCCTGGCCCCTTACCGAAAGCCCCGACGTCCAGCTTTCCGTGCGCGTCGATCAGATGGTCGCCCGCACCGACGGAACATTCCGGCTCTCGGGGCAGTTCGCGCTGTCCTCGCCCAGCGGGGCCACGCGCGACAGGCTTGATCGGTTCTCGATCTCGGTTCCGCTGCCCGATACCGAACCCGCCTCGGTGGCGGTCGCCGCAGGAAACGCGATCGACGGCCTCGCCGACGCCGTGCTGGGCCAGTTGAAACGCTGACGAAGGGGCGCGGCGAACGGGCGGCATCCTCGCGCCCCGATCCGGGCAAGGATGGCCGCCCCCGGGTCTAGCCGATGATCGCGTTGAACCGCGCCGAAGGGCGCATCACCGCCGCCGTCTTCGCCGGGTCGGTGTGGTAATAGCCCCCAAGGTCGGCCGGCTTGCCCTGCCCCGCCGCCAGTTCGGCCAGGATCGCCGCCTGCGCGTCCAGCAGACGCGCCGCGATCGCGCTGAAATGCGCGGCAAGTGCCTGGTCCTGCGACTGGCCGGCGATCGCCTGCGCCCAGTAGAGCGCAAAGAAATAGTGGCTGTCGCGGTTGTCGGGCTGCCCCACCTTGCGCCCGGGCGAGCGGTTGTTGTCCAGAATGCCCTGCGTCGCCACATCGACGGCCTTGCCCAGGACCATCGCCTTCGCGTTCCCCGTCGTCTGGGCCAGAAACTTCAGGCTTTCGCCCAGCGCGCAGAACTCGCCCAGCGAATCCCAGCGCAGGTGGTTCTGCTCGATCAGCTGCTGGACGTGCTTGGGCGCCGATCCCCCGGCGCCCGTCTCGAACATCCCCCCGCCGTTCATCAGCTTGACGATCGACAGCATCTTGGCCGAGGTGCCAAGCTCCAGGATCGGGAACAGGTCGGTCAGGTAATCGCGCAGCACGTTGCCCGTCACCGCGATGGATGTCTCGCCGCGCCGGATCGTCTCCAGCGTCAGCCGCGTCGCCGCCCGGGGTGACAGGATCGCGAAGCGGTCGGCAACCCCCGCCGCCTCGAGCAGCGGCCTCACCAGCCCGATCAGCACGGCATCATGCGCCCGCCCCTCGTCGAGCCAGAAGATCGCCTGGCATCCTTCGAGGCGCTGCCGTTCGATCGCCAGGTTCACCCAGTCCTCGATCGGCGCCTTTCGCGTGCTGGCGGCCCGCCAGATATCGCCCGCCGCCACGTCATGCTCGTGCAGCACATCGCCATTGGCCATCACCATGCGCACCCGGCCGTCGCTCGCGATCTCGAACGTGGTGGGGTGCGATCCGTATTCCTCGGCCTTCTGCGCCATCAGCCCGACGTTCTGGACGGTGCCTGCGGTCCGCGGATCGAGCGCGCCGGTTTGCTTGAAATAGGTGATCGCCTCGTCATAGACCGGCGCATAGGAACTGTCGGGGATGACGCAATTGGTGTCGGCTTCCTTGCCGTCCGGTCCCCAGGCCTTGCCACCCGCCCGGATGATCGCCGGGATCGAGGCGTCGATGATCACGTCCGAAGGGACATGCAGGTTGCTGATGCCCTTGTCCGAATTCACCATGTAGAGCGGCGGCCGCGCCGCCAGCGTCGCCGCGATCGCGGCTTCGATCTCGGCCTGGCCGGGCTGGCCCGAAAGGCTCTCCAGCATCGCGCCGAGGCCCGAGTTCGGGTTGGCGCCGGCGCTGGCCAGCTGTGGGCCATGCGTGTCGAACACCGGTTTCAGGAACGCCCGCACCGCATGACCGAAGATGATCGGGTCCGAAACCTTCATCATCGTGGCTTTCAGGTGCAGCGAAAACAGCGTCCCCTCGCGCAGCGTCGCGGCGATCTGGTCGGTCAGGAACGCATCCAGCGCCGCGGCGGACATGAACGTGGCATCGACCACGGTGCCCGCCGGAAACTGTATCTTGTCCTTCAGGACGCGCACCGCGCCGTCGCGGCCCACATGCTCGATCCGCGCCGGCCCGGCCTGCGCCTCGGTCACGATCGCCGAGCGCTCGTTCGCCCGGAAATCCCCGCCCGCCATCGTCGAGACGCGGGTCTTGCTGTCCGCGCTCCACGCGCCCATGGAATGCGGATTGGCCTTGGCATAATTCTTCACCGCGATCGCCGCGCGCCGGTCGGAATTGCCCTCGCGCAGCACCGGGTTCACCGCCGATCCCTTGATCGCGTCGAACCGCGCGCGGACCTCCGTTTCAGCGGCGCTTGCGGGCGCCTCGGGATAATCCGGCAGGTCATAGCCCTGCCCCTGCAACTCCTTCAGCGCCGCCACCAGTTGCGGCACAGAGGCCGAGATGTTGGGCAGCTTGATGATGTTGGCATCCGCCGTCTTGACCAGTTCCCCAAGGAACGCCAGGTCGTCCGACTGACGCTGCGCCTCGGTCAGCCGCTCGGGAAAGGCCGCGATGATGCGGCCGGCCAGCGAGATGTCCCTGCTGCCGACCGAAACGCCCGCCGCGCCCGCAAAGGCCCGGATGATCGGCAAGAGCGAGGCCGAGGCAAGTTCGGGCGCTTCGTCCACCCGGGTATAGATGATGTCGGGGTTTGTCTGGTCAGCCATGGGTCCACACCATTCCTGTTGCTGGGCCAAGCTTTAGTGCGCAGGGCGGCGAAGGTCCACCGGTGGATTGCGCACGCCCGCCGGGCGTCGCCGCGGCCGCCCCGCCCGTTGCAGGCGGGGCCGCACTGGGCCGTCGGTTGTCAGACGACGCGCACCGCCAGCGTGCCCAGCCCCTCGATGCTTGCCTCCATCCGGTCGCCGACCTGCACCGGCCCGACGCCCGACGGCGTGCCCGACATGATGATGTCGCCCGCCGTCAGTTCGAAATACTCCGACAGGTAAGAGATCATTTCGGGCACCTTCCAGATCATCTGGTTCAGGTCGCCTTCCTGGCGGATCTCGCCGTTCACCTTCAACTCGATCCGTCCCTGCGACAGATGCCCCGTCTCCGAAACGGGATGCAGCGGGCCGACCGGCCCCGACCGCTCGAACGCCTTGCCGATCTCCCATGGTCGGCCAAGCTTCTTCGCCTCGCCCTGCAAGTCCCGCCGCGTCATGTCCAGCGACACCGCCGTAGCCCCAGACATGATCGAGCGCGCTGTCCAGCGGAATATTGGTTCCGCCCGACTTCAGCGCGACCAGCAGTTCGACCTCATGATGCACGTCCGACGTCTTGGCCGGATAAGGAAATTCGCCCGACGGATCGAGGTTGTTGGGGTTCTTCTGGAAAAAGAAGGGCGACTCGCGTGTCGGATCATGTCCCATCTCGACGGCATGGGCCGCATAGTTGCGGCCGATGCAGTAGACGCGCCGCACCGGAAAGGCCCCCCCGCCGCAACCGGAATGGACGGCACCGGCGGCGCCGGGATCACGAAGTTGGACATTTTGAGCCTCCTTGCCCTGCAACACTTTGCTCTGCATATCGGCCGAATTGGTTCAGATCAATCCAAATGATATGAAGATTTTCTTGCATACTCCGCCTTGATCCGCAATGATCCGGGGAATTCCTCGCAAGACTGGTCCGCTTTGCGGCGAATTGGTCAACCAATGGGGCGCGCCTTGCTGAACCAGACAGAACCGGCCAAGGACGAACGGGCGATCATGCGCCTGCGGGCCTACATCGCCGAGGGCGGGTTCGAACCGGGCATGCGCCTGCCCCCCGAGCGCGAGTTGACCGAAACGCTTGGCATGACGCGCAACGCCTTGCGTCGCGCCCTCGACGCGCTGGAACGCGAGGGGGCGCTCTGGCGGCATGTCGGCAAGGGCACCTTCGTGTCCAGCGCCCCGCCGGAACCGCAGGCCAATCGCGCTCGTGGAACTCGGTCGCCAGCTGACGCCGTTCCGCATGATGCGCGCCCGGATGGCGATCGAACCCTCGATCGCCCGCGAGGCGGCGGTGAACGCCTCGGGCAAGGCGATGATGCAGATGCAGCTCGCCATGGAACGCGCCCATTCCGCGCCCGAGCTGGGCCGAATACGAACACCAGGACGATCTCTTTCACCGCGCCATCGCCGAGGCGAGCGACAACCTGCTGCTGCTCGCGCTGTTCGATCAGCTCAACCAGGTCCGCCGCGCGGTGGCCTGGGGCAATGTCGTGCGCGACACGCAGCGCCCGCCGGACGATCATTCGAGCTTTGCCGAACATGAGGCGATCGCCATGGCCATCGCCGGGCGGCGACCCGAGGCGGCCTACGACGCGATGCGCAACCACCTGCGGTCGGTATCGGCGCGCCTGTTCGGCGAGGCATGAGGCCGCAGGCAAGGACGAGACTTGAGGGGCAGAGCCGAAAATGGCCGCCGGGGACCAAGAACCATCGACGTGACATCGTGTTCTCAGGGAGGAGAAAGATGACAGATATCGTAAGACTGGTGAAAAGCTTCGCCGTAGCCATCCCGCTCGTGGCCAGCATGGCGGTGTCGGCGGCGCAGGCCGATCCGATCCGGATCGCGCTGGCGGAAACGCCGTCCGACGAAATGGCGGCCTTCTTCGTGGCGCTCGACCGCGCCAAGGCCAACGGGCTCGACTACGAATGGACCGCCTTCGCCGACGAGGAACTGGCCATTCAGGCGGTGCTGAGCGGCCAGATGGATATCGGCTTCGGCACGCCCTACGCGGTCATGCAGCGGTCCAAGGCGCCGATCCGGATCGTCTTTCAGCTGTCCAAGCTGAAGTTCTTCCCGGTCACGACCAAGAAATACAACAAGCTGGAGGATCTCGACGGCCAGCCGATCATGCTGCACTCGCGCGGCGGCGGCACCGATTCGATCGCCAACGTCATCGAAGAGCGCGACGGGCATCAAGTTCGGCGAACGCTCCTACGTTCCGGGTTCGAGCAACCGCGTCGTTGCCATGATCGCAGGCCAGGCCGACGCGACGATCCTCGATCTGTCCAACAAGAACAAGATCATGGCCGAAGCCGGCGACAAGTTCAACGTGCTGCCGATGTTCGACGTCGATGCCAGCGACGAGGCGCTGTTCGCCAATCTCGACTGGATCAAGGACAACGAGCGAGCAGGTCGACATCTTCGTCAAGGCGCTGCTGAGCGTCTGGCAGGACATGGCCGAAGGATCCCGACGATCATCCGCCGCGAGACCAATCCGAATGGACCGATCGGTCAGCTGCCGGCCGAGATCCTGGACGAGCTCGACGGCTTCTACAAGGACGCGGTCGAAGGCGGGCTCTACGATCCCAATGGTGGCGGCCGCAAGGCCGCCATGGCCGACATGGAATGGTATACCGCGCCGGCCAGCTCGAAGGCGATCCGGCCACCCTCGACATCGAGGATTTCTGGTATCTCGCGCCGCTCGACGCCGCGAAGTGAACCGGCCGTGCCGGCCAGGGGCCTCGCGCGCCTGGCCGGCCGCCCCTTCCCCCTTCTGCCAGCCTGGACCCCCGCCCCATGAACCGATCCCTTCTGCTGAAGCTGTTGTCTGCCGTGATCGTCTTCGGAGCCTGGGAAATCGCCGGCCGGATCCCGATCAGCTACGCCTTCCCGACCTTCCTCGAATCCATGGAGGCGCTTGCGCGGATGACCTTCGACGGCACCATGTTCCGCGCCTATGCCGAAACCCTCAAGCCGCTGGTTCTGGGCGTCGCCATTTCCTCGGCGCTCGGCATCGGGCTCGGGCTCTGGATCGGCCTCAGCGCCCGGTTCGAATGGCTGTTCTCGCCGATCTTCATCGTCATGCAGGCGGCACCGCTCGCCGCACTGATTCCGCTTCTGGTCATGGCCTATGGCATCGGGCTCACCTCGAAGGTCTTCGTCGTCTGCATCATGGCGATGCCGGTGATCGTGCTGAACACCGCAGGCGCGGTGCGCAACACGCCGGTGTCGCTGAAGGAGATGGGCCGCGCCTTTCTCGCCAGCGACCGCGCACGTGCTGCTCAAGATCGTCCTGCCCGCAGCCTCGCCCGTGATCTTTTCGGGGCTGCGGCTGGGCGTCTCGGCGGGCTTCATCGGCGCGATCCTGGCCGAGCTGAAGATCACCCCGACCGGTGTCGGCGACATCATCAGCTACAGCCGCTCGATCGCCGACTATCCGAGCATGTATGCCGCGATCTTCTCGATCATCCTGCTGGCCGTTCTGTTCCTGAACCTGCTGGAAAAGCTGGAAAACATCCTGTTCGAAGGAAACAACCGTGGCTATGTCTCAGACTGATCGCCCGCGCGCCGGCACCGCCCGACATCCCCGCGCCCGCCACCGACACGGCGGTTTCCGTCCGCGACGATCTCCAAGACCTATGGCGAAGTCGAGGCGCTGCAAGAACCTGTCGCTGGAGTTTCCGCGCGGTCAGCTGACCTCGCTGCTCGGGCCCTCGGGCTGCGGCAAGACCACGCTGCTGAAGATCATCGCGGGCCTTCTGCGCGCCGACGGCGGCGACGGTCGAGGTCAACGGCCAGACCGTCACCGGGCCCGGCCCCGACCGCGCCTTCGTGTTCCAGGATTTCGCGCTGCTGCCCTGGGCGAGCGTGCTGCGCAACGTGGCCTTCGGGCTGGAACTGCGCGGCGTGGCCAGATCGGAACGCGAGGACATCGCCGCAAAATACATCCGCGAATGTCGGCCTTGCGGGCTTCGAGAAGCAGCTATCCCGCACCAACTGTCGGGCGGCATGCGCCAGCGGGTCGGGCTTGCCCGCGCGCTCTGTCGGTCGATGCGCAGGTTCTGCTGCTCGACGAGCCGTTCTCGGCCGTCGACGAACAGACCCGCCGCAAGTTCCAGGAAGACCTGCTCTCGCTCGTGCAGAACGAAAACAAGACCTTCATCTTCGTGACCCATTCGATCGAAGAGGCGGTCTACGTCTCCGACCAGATCGCGATCCTCTTGCCGCGGCCCAGCCGCGTGTCCGAGATCATCCGCCCGAGCAGCTTTCGCGGCAAGGGCGTGGACAACATCCGCCGCGACCCCGAATATCTCGACATCGTCGACGAGATCTGGGCCTCGCTGCGCAGCTATGTGGAGTAGCGGCGACATGTACCTCTTCGGCATACAAGCTTCCCGCCATGTCCTCGCTGCATCGTCTGGGGCCTGCTGTGGGAAATCGTCGGGCGGCTGCAAGCTGACCTTCTTCATCCCGCCCCTGTCCGAGGTCTTCACGACGCTGTTCCAGATCATCGGCACGCCGGCCTTCCTGAAGGCGCTCGGGGAAACGGCCTATGCCTTCGCGATGGGCGGTGATGTTTTCCATCGTCATCGGCATTCCGGTCGGCATCCTGATGGGCAAGAACCGGTTGCTCGACGAGCTGCTGCTGCCCTGGGTCAACATCTTCCTGTCAGCGCGCCGCTGACGGCGCTGGTGCCGGTCCTGATGGTGCTGTTCGGCTTCGGCATGACCTCGATCATCATCACCACGACGCTCTTTGCGATCTGGATCATCATCCTGAACGCCCGCGCCGGCGTGCATGCAGATCAACCGGTCGCTGGTCGAGATGGCGCACAGTTTCGGCGCGTCACCGATCGACGCCTTCTTCAAGATCTACTTCTGGGCGGCGCTGCCCGAGATCCTGGGCGGTGTGCGCATCGGCGTGATCCGCGCGGTCAAGGGCGTCATCATCGGCCAGTTGCTGATCTCCATCGTCGGCTTCGGCGCCCTGTTCGAGCTTTATTCCTCGAACTTCCTCATGGGCCATTTCTGGGCCGTCCTGATCGTGCTGTTCGCGCTGGCCTTCACGATTTCCGAGTTTCTGGCCTATCTCGAACGCAAGGTCGCCTACTACGCCGCCAAGCGGTAGCACCGCTGTCACCCATGCGCGCCGCCGGGCGGGTTCGGGCCGGTCTGCGCGCGCAGACCTTCCGCGGCCCGCCGCACCACCTCCGAGATCTGCTGGAAGTGCTTCGCAAGCGGGCTCGTCCTGCGCCAGATCATGCCGATCGTGCGCTGCGGGCGCGGGCTGGGAAACCGCGCGACCGATACGGCGGCCGAACGCGTCTCGACCGCCACCGCCATTTCCGGGATCAGCGTGACGCCGATCCCCGCCCCGACCATCTGCACAAGCGTCGAGAGCGAACTGCCGTCGAGCAGTTCGCGCGGTGCCGTCGACGCCATGGCGCAAAACGACAAGGCCTGGTCGCGAAAGCAATGCCCCTCCTCCAGCAGCAACAGGCGCATCTCGCGCAGCGTCTCGGGGCTGGGCACCGGCCTGTCCGCGTCCGCGCCCGGCCGCACCAGCACGAACTCTTCCGAGAACAGCGCGATCTCGCGCAGCGACGGCTCGGACACCGGCAGGGCAACAATCGCCGTATCGAGCCGGCCCTCCGCCAGTTCCGTGATCAGCTTCTGGGTCATCGTCTCGCGCACATGCACGTCGAGCCCCGCGTTCATCCGGGCCAGATCGCCGATGATCGTCGGCAGCAGGTAGGGTGCGACCGTCGGGATCACGCCAAGCCGCAACCGCCCCGCCAGCCCCTCGCGCGACGCCCGTGCCAGATCGCCCAACTCGTCGACAGACGCCAGGATCTCGCGGGCGCGCTGCACGACCTCTTCGCCAAGGCTGCTCAGCCGGATCTGGCGCGCGCCCCGCTCGAACAGCGCGCTGCCCAGCGTCGCCTCAAGATCGCGGATCTGCATCGACAAGGGCCGGCTGCGAAATCGCACAGGCCTCGGCCGCCCGCCCGAAATGGCCGTGCCGGGCCAGCGCCTCGAAATAGCGAAGCTGCTTCAGGGTCATCGTTGACATAAGTTTACCTTATTCGATCAATCAGAAAATCAAACTTAAACTAATGACCAGGATTTGGTAGATCAGCGGTAGCCGGGCCAGGGGAACCGCCGATGCAACGACGGCCGCGAGGCAGGCCTGCGGCAGGAACGACCCTTATGCCTGCCCCTCGGTCCGGCTATGCTGCCGCCCGGTGCGGCAAGTCCCGCAGGCGAGGTCTGGCACGGCCAGCGCGCGCCGCGCCGGACATGCCGCGGGTTCGGAATTTCGCGGCCAGTGCCGCAGGACAGACAAGAGAAACGCAGACAGAATCGGAGAGACACCATGGACGGAAACGACGCCCCCGGTGCCGGCAAATGCCCGGTCATGCACGGGGTCAGCCCCAATGCCAGCCTCGGCGCCCGGTCGAACCGCGACTGGTGGCCGAACCAGCTCAACCTGAGGATCCTGCACCAGAATTCGTCGCTCTGTCGAATCCGATGGGCCCGACGTTCAACTATGCCGAGGATGTTCAAGACAGCTCGACCTCGACGGCGCTCAAGAAGGACCTCTACGCGCTGATGACCGACTCGCAGCCGTGGTGGCCGGCCGACTACGGCCACTACGGTCCGTTCTTCATCCGCATGGCCTGGCACAGCGCCGGCACCTACCGCACCGGTGACGGGCGCGGCGGCGCCTCGTCGGGCACGCAGCGCTTCGCCCCGCTCAACAGCTGGCCCGACAACGTCAACCTCGACAAGGCCCGCCGGCTGCTCTGGCCGATCAAGCAGAAATACGGCAGCGCCATTTCCTGGGCCGACCTGATGATCCTCGCCGGCAACTGCGCGATCGAATCGATGGGCCTGAAGACATTCGGCTTCGGCGGCGGGCGCGCCGACATCTGGGAGCCCGAGGAAGACATCTACTGGGGCAGCGAGAACATCTGGCTGGACGACAAGCGCTACAGCGGCGATCGCGACCTGGAAAACCCGCTCGCGGCCGTCCAGATGGGCCTGATCTACGTCAATCCCCAAGGCCCGAACGGCAAGCCCGATCCGCTCGCCTCGGCCCGCGACATCCGCGAAACCTTCGCCCGCATGGCGATGGACGACGAGGAAACCGTGGCCCTCATCGCCGGCGGCCATACCTTCGGCAAGACCCACGGCGCGGGTGACGCGGCCATGGTCGGCCCCGAACCCGAAGCGGCGGGCCTCGAGGCGCAGGGGTTCGGATGGATCAGCAGCTTCGGCAGCGGCCACGGCGTGGACACCATCTCCAGCGGCCTCGAAGGCGCCTGGACGCCCAACCCGATCAAGTGGGACAACGGCTATTTCGACACCCTGCTGGGCTATGACTGGGAACTGGTGAAAAGCCCGGCCGGCGCCTGGCAATGGACGCCCAAGGATCCGGCGGCGGCCAACACTGTGCCGGACGCGCACGATCCCGCGCGCCGCCACGCGCCGATGATGGCCACCTCCGACATCGCGCTCAAGGTCGATCCGGTCTATGCCCCGATCTCCAAGCGGTTCCACGAAAACCCCGAGCTTCTCGCCGATGCCTTCGCGCGCGCCTGGTTCAAGCTCACCCACCGCGACATGGGCCCGCGCGTGCGCTATCTCGGCCCCGAGGTTCCGCACGAAGACCTGATCTGGCAGGATCCCCTGCCCGCCCTCGATCATCCCGTGATCGACAATGCCGATATCGCGGCCCTCAAGGCGCGCGTTCTCGCCTCTGGTCTGACGACGGCCGAACTCGTCGCCACCGCCTGGGCTTCGGCGTCCACCTTCCGCGGCTCGGACAAGCGGGGCGGCGCGAACGGCGCGCGCATCCGCCTCGCGCCGCAAAAGGACTGGGAGGTCAACGAACCCGCGCAACTCGACAAGGTGCTCAGGACGCTCGAGGCGATCCAGGCCTCGTTCAACGCGGCGCAGACCGGCGGCAAGAAAGTGTCGCTCGCCGATCTGATCGTGCTCGCGGGCTCCGCCGCCATCGAACAGGCGGCCAAGGCCGCGGGTCATCACCTGAGCGTGCCCTTCACGCCCGGCCGCACCGACGCCAGCGCCGAACAGACCGATGCGGACGCCTTCGACGTGCTCGAACCTGTCGCCGACGGCTTCCGCAACTACCTGAAGACCAGGTTCAGCGTCTCTGCCGAGGAACTCCTGGTCGACCGAGCCCAGTTGCTGACGCTGACCGCCCCGGAAATGACGGCCCTCGTTGGCGGTCTGCGTGTGCTCGACGTCAACGCCGGGCATTCGGCGCATGGTGTCTTCACCACCCGCCCCGGAACGCTCAGCAACGATTTCTTCGTGAACCTGCTCGACATGGGTCTCGCCTGGAAACCGGCATCGGGTGACGATCAGGTGTTCGAGGCGCGCGACCGCGCAACGGGCGCGGTGAAATGGACCGGAACGCGGGTCGATCTGGTCTTCGGATCGAACTCGCAGTTGCGCGCCATAGCAGAGGTTTATGCCAGCGCCGATGGCCAGGCCGCCTTCCTGCGCGATTTCGTCGCCGCCTGGACCAAGGTGATGAACGCGGACCGCTTTGATCTGGCCTGACAGCGGGCCAGCCACCGACCGCAATGACGCGGCCCCGGCAGCACTGCTGCCGGGGCCGTTTCTTGTTGCCGGGGCTCGCCGGGCCTGCCGCCTGACGCCCCGGCACGGGAAATCGGCCGGGCCCGCGATCATCCCCGCCCCCGGTCAAGGGGGCGGGGTGCAGCGGCTAGCGGCTCTGCACCGCCGTCACGGCATCGAAGGCATCCCCCACCGTGAACGATCCGGGTTTTTGCGCCGGTGGGAAGTCCTCGAGGCTTTGCAGCATCGGCGCGATCGCATCGCCCAGCGGGTAGATGACGAAGGCGTGGTCAAGCATCCAGTCCCAATAGGTGTTGGAGATGATCGGCGCGGCCTCGTAGGGATCGGTGCGCAGGTTGAACAGCAGCGGCATCCGCAGTCCACGGAACTCGCGCTGCCAGATTTCCAGCGTGCCGGGCTGGTCCTGCACGATGAAATGCGCCTTCCAGTTTTCGTAGCGAAGTGCGGCCAGATCGCCATCGTCGGTGAAATAGAAGAACTCCTTGCGCGGGCCGGCTTCTTCCTGCCCGGTCAGGTAGGGCAGGAAGTTGTAACCATCGAGGTGGTTCCTGTAGGTCGCGCCGCCCGCCTCGACACCCGTCAGCAACTCTTCCTTCACATTCGGGTCACCGCCGGCGGCGACCAGCGTCGGCAACCAGTCGAGCTGTGACATGATCTCGTTCGAGATCGACCCCTCGGGGATCTTTCCGGGCCAGCGCACCATCTGCGGCACCCGGAAGGCGCCTTCCCAGCCGGTGTTCTTTTCGCTGCGGAATTTGGTCATCCCGGCATCGGGCCAGGTATTTCGGTGCGGCCCGTTGTCGGTCGAATAGACGACGATGGTGTTGTCGGCGATTCCAAGCTCGTCGATCAGGTCAAGGATCTGGCCGACGTTCTTGTCGTGGTCGACCATCGCATCATGATAAAAGCTCTGGGCGGCACCCGCCTGGCCCAGGCTTTCCGGCTTGGTGTGGGTGCGGAAGTGCATGTGGGTGAAGTTGATCCAGGTAAAGAACGTCTGGTCGGCCGCAACCTGCCGCTTGATGAAATCTTCCGCCTTCGCGGCGATCTCGTCATCGACCGTCTCCATCCGTTTCTTGGTCAGCGGGCCGGTATCCTCGCATTTCTGCTTGCCGACCTTGCCAAAGCGCGGATCGACGGTCGGATCATCGACATCGCTCGCGACACAGTTCAGAACCCCGCGCGGGCCGTATTTCTCGCGGAAAGCCGGGTTCTTGGGATAATCGGGCAGTTCCGGTTCTTCCTCGGCGTTCAGGTGGTAGAGATTGCCGAAGAACTCGTCAAAGCCGTGAACCGTCGGCAGATATTCATTGCGGTCGCCCAGATGGTTCTTGCCGAACTGACCGGTGGCATATCCCGCGTTCTTGAGCAGTGTGGCGATTGTCACGTTCTCGGCCTTGAGGCCTTGCGGCGCTCCCGGCATGCCCACCTTGCTCAGCCCCGTGCGGATCGTGGCCTGCCCGGTGATGAACGAGGACCGGCCCGCGGTGCAGCTCTGGTCGGCATACATGTCGGTGAACATCATGCCCTCCTTGGCCAGCCGGTCGATGTTGGGCGTGTGATAGCCCATCAAGCCAAAGCTGTAGGCGCTGATGTTGGACTCGCCGATATCATCCCCCCAGATGACCACGATGTTGGGTTTGTCCTGCGCCTGCGCCACGGCGGCCCATGGCGCCAGCGTGCAGATCGCTACGGCTGCAAATCTCGAGAACAGATGCATCCCTCTACCTCCTTGGCAATTGAGCGTATGTGTTGGCCCGCCGAAACAGGCCCCAAGGTGCAATTCACCTTGTACCACCACCGCAGCGTGAACGCGGCAGGTAACATTTTCAACCGTCTCGGTGCCGATCGCGGCAACTTCTTGCGCCCGCTGCCGGAACGACCGATGCCTTCGAATGGTCGCGCCGGGCCATGCCGCAAGCTGTCGCCCCCCGGCGTTCAGCGCAGCCGGGTTTCGCGGCGCGGCCCCGGGGGTCTTGCGGTCGGGGCGATGACGTCCCCCTTTCGCACACAACCCGCCCGGTGCCGGCACGACCGTTCGGACATGCGGGCGGAAACGTGCCATCCCCCTGGGCCGCCGCCGATACCCCAGGAAAACACTCTGCATACGGATGTCATATGGAAGATGCATGCTTTTCGCATCCCCCGCGGCGTTCATTCCATGCGCCGCCGGACCGTCGAAGGCCGGCCCGGCAACGAAAGCCGGGCGTCGTTGCGCGCCCGTTCCACGATGACCTTGCCCTTCGAAACCACCGCCAGCCGGTCGGGCCGCAACCGCAGGGCCTCGACCGGCCCGCCCGCATCCAGCACCACCAGCGATGCGACGGCCCCGACCCGAAGACCATGATCGGCAAGGTTCATGATCCGTGCGTTATCGACTGTAACCATATCGAAACATTGACGCATCTCGTCTGGATGGGTCATCTGCGCAACATGGAGGCCCATGAAGGCCACGTCCAGCATGTCGGCCGTCCCAAGCGAATACCACGGGTCGAGCACGCAGTCCTGCCCCCAGCCCACCGTCACGCCATGCGCCCGCAGTTCCTTCACCCGCGTCAACCCCCGTCGCTTGGGAAAACCGTCATGGCGTCCCTGCAAGGTGATGTTGATCAGCGGGTTCGGAATGGCGGTCATCCCGGACTCAGCTATCAACGGCAAGAGCTTGGAAACATAGTAGTTATCCATGGAGTGCATCGAGGTCAGATGGCTCGCCGCCGCCCGCCCGCCCAACCCGTGGCGCGTCACCTCGGCCGCAAATGTCTCCACATGGCGGCTCATCGGATCATCGGTTTCGTCGCAGTGTATGTCGATCATCAGGCCCCGGTCGGCCGCGATCGTGCAAAGCTCGCGCAGGCTGTCCGCGCCCTGCTGCATGGTGCGCTCGAAATGCGGAATACCACCCACCACATCCACCCCCATGTCGAGCGCGCGGATCAGGTTTTCCCGCCCGGTTTTCGTGCGGTAAAGCCCATCCTGGGGAAAGGCGACGAGTTGCAACGCGATATAGGGCGCCACCCGGCGCCTGACCTCGAGCATGGCCTCCACGCCGCGCAGGTGGTCGGGCGTCGTGTCGACGTGGCTCCGGATCGCCAGCACCCCCATCGAGGCCGCCCAGTCGCAATAGCGCACCGCGCGGTCGATCATGTCCTCGACCGGCGCGCTTTCGCGCAATTCGCCCCAAAGCGCGATCCCTTCAAGCAGCGTCCCGCTCGCGTTGACCCGGGGCAAGCCATAGCTGAGGGTCGCATCCATATGGAAATGCGGGTCCACGAAGGGCGGTGCCACCAGATCGCCGGAGGCGTCGATGACCCGTGCCGCAGCGCCCTCGACCCGCCCGATGGCCACGATCCGCTCGCCCGATATGGCGATATCGGCGACATGTCCTTCGGGCAGCGTCCCCCCCTTGACGATCAGATCGAACATCACCGCTCTCCCCGGTTGAAAGGTTGCATCAGCGCCGCCGGAACCTCGGCGCGCCGCGACATGAACACAAGCGCGAGGATCGACAGGACAAAGGGCATCATCAGAAACACCTGATAGGGCACCACCGCGCCGACCGGTGTCTGCTGAAGCCGGACCTGCAGCGCATCGAAAGCGGCGAACAGAAGCGCGCCAAGCATGGCCTTTCCGGGTTTCCACCCGCCGAAGACCACCAGGGCGATGCAGATCCAGCCGCGCCCGTTCACCATCTCGAAATAGAACGACGAAAAGGCCGAGAGCGTCAGGAAGGCCCCCCCGACGGCCATCAGGCCGGAACCGACGATCACGGCGCCCATCCGCAACCCCGTCACCGAAAGGCCCTGCGCCTCGACCGCCGCCGGATTCTCACCCACCGCGCGCAGGGCGAGGCCCAGCGGCGTGCGGTAAAGCACGCCTGCCGTGACCGCCGCGACGGCGAATGCCGCATAGGTCAGGGGCGTCTGCGTGAACAACGCCTCCCCCAGCACCGGGATCTGCGACAGGCCGGGAATGGCAAGAGGCTGGAAAGGCTCGATCTTCGGCGGGCTCGTCACCTCGGGCAGCATGAGACGGTAGGTAAAGTAGCTGGTCGATGTCGCAAGCAGCGTCACCCCAAGGCCCACCACATGCTGCGACAGACCGAAGGGCACGGTAAGCGTCGCATGGAGCAGCCCGAAGACCATGCCCGCGCCCATGGCCACCCCTACCCCCCACCACAGCGGCGCGCCAAGATAGACCGCCATCCAACCGGCGAAGGCGCCGACGACCATGATCCCCTCGATCCCGAGGTTCAGAACACCCGCCCGCTCGCAGATCAGTTCTCCCATCGTGGCGAAGATCAGCGGCGACGCGATCCGGATCGTCGCCGAAAGGAAACTTGCCGAGACCAGCATCTCCACGATCTCGATCATCCGCGCACCACCCGAAACCGCGCGAGCAGGATCGCCAGAACCATGAACAGCAGCGCCACCGCCAGCAGCATGTCCGCGATGTAGGTCGGCACGAAGGCGACCCTGCTCATGCTGTCGGCGCCCACGAAGATGCCGGCCACGAACACGGCCGATATGACGACGCCGAGCGGGTGCAGCAGGGCAAGCATGGCGACGATGATGCCGGTGTAGCCAAAGCCCGGCGACAGATCGAGGCTGAGGTGCCCCTTGAGGCCTGCCACCTCGGAAAAGCCGGCAAGCGCGGCCAGCCCCCCCGACAGCAGCGAGGTCCGCACCAGCACGCCGTTCACGGGGATACCGGCAAATCGCGCGGCCTCGACGTTCATCCCGACCGCGCGGATTTCGTAGCCCAGCGTCGTGCGCGTCTGGATGACCCAGACCGCGACCGCCGCGATCAGGGCCAGGCCAAAGCCCCAGTGCAGGCGCAGCCCGTCGACGATCCGGGGCAGACGCGCCTCCGCCACAAGGGCCGCGGATTTCGGCCAGCCCATGCCCATCGGATCCTTCATCGGTCCTTCCAGAAGATAGGACACGAACAGCAGCATGATGAAATTCAGCAAGAGAGTCGTCACCACCTCGTCCACGCCGAAACGCGTCTTGAGCATCACCGGCCCCAGCAGCGTCGCGGCCCCCGCCATCACCGCCGTCGCCCCGATCAGGACGAGCAGCGGCAGTGCCGGAAGGGGAACAAGACCGGTGCCCAGAAGGGCCGTGACGATTGCGCCCGCGTAAAGCTGCGCTTCCGCGCCGATATTCCAGAGCCTGGCACGAAAGGCCACGGCCACCGCAAGGCCGGTGAAGATCAGCGGGGTCGCCCGGTTGAGCGTCTCGAGAAGCGCGAACCGGCTGCCGGCGGCGCCCTGCGCGATCAGACCGAGGGTCGCTAGCGGATCGGCCCCGGCGATCAGCGCCAGCATCGAGCCGACGAGGGCCGTCAGCCCCAGCGCCGCCGCCGGATACCCCAGGCGGCGCGCGAGCCCGGGGTTCGCGATCGGTTCAAGCCGCACGGCTGAAACCCTGCCCGGCCATCCACAGCCCCAGATCCGCCGCGCTGGTCGTTCCACGCGCAAAGCCGGGGGACAGGCGGCCTTCGGAGATCACATGAACGACGTCCGACAATTGCATGATTTCATCAAGATCTTCCGAAACAAGAATCACCGCCGCGCCCGCATCGCGCGCGGCCAGAAGCCTGCCATGGACATAGCTGATCGCGCCGATGTCGAGCCCACGGACCGGCTGGTTCGCCAGGATGATCTTCGGCCCCGGCTCCAGCACGCGCCCCAGGATCAGCTTTTGCATGTTGCCTCCGGACAAGAGCCGGATCCGCGCCTCGGGGCCCGGGCAGCGCACATCGTAGGTTGCGATGACGTCGCGCGCGAAGGCATCGGCGGCGGCCCAGTCCATCCAGCCGGCGCGGCTGAACGGCGGGTCGCGGTAGCGTTCGAGAATCGCGTTTTCGGTCAGCGTGAAATCACCGATCGTGCCTGTCCGATGCCGATCTTCGGGGATGCGGGCGATGCCCAGACGGACGGCGCGCGCAGGCGACCAGTCCGAAACCGCGCCGTCCAGCACGATCATGCGGCCGGACGCCGGGACACAGAGCCCCGAGATCAGGTCCGACAGTGCCGCCTGCCCGTTGCCCGACACGCCGGCCAAGCCGGTGATCTGGCCCGAGCAGAGCGCCAGCGTCACATCTTTCAGACCCGGCGCCGCGCCATGGTCAGGCGTCGATACCGCGTCGAGCCGCAAGAGCGCCGGGCCCGGTGCCCGGGGGGCAAAGGCGGTCGGCACGATCTCGGCCCCCACCATCAACGCGGCCAGCGCGTGCCGGTCGGTTGCACGCGTCGCGACTTCGGCCACGACCCGCCCGTGGCGCAGAACGACGCAGCGATCGGCCACGTCCATCACCTCGTGCAGCTTGTGGCTGATGAACACGACCGACAGGCCATGTCCGACGGCCTTGCGCAACGTCTCGAACAAGGCCTCGGTTTCCTGCGGGGTCAGCACCGCCGTGGGTTCGTCAAGGATCAGGATACGGGCCTCGCGGTAGAGTGCCTTGAGGATCTCGACCCGCTGGCGCTGGCCGACCGCAAGGCGCGACACCCGCGCATCCGGGTCCACCGATAGCCCGAAATCGCGAGAGAGCTGCGCAATACGGGCACGCGCCGCGCCCAGACGCAGTCCGCCCTGCCACAAGGGAAGGGTGCCCAGCAGGATGTTCTCGGTCACCGTCAGATTCTCGGCCAGCGTGAAATGCTGGTGAACCATGCCAACGCCCGCGGTCAGCGAGGCGCGGGGATTGCCGGGTGCAAGAACCTCGCCGAAAACCTCGACCGTCCCGCCGTCCGCCACATAATGACCGAAGAGGATGTTCATCAGCGTGGTCTTGCCCGCGCCGTTTTCCCCCAGAAGCGCGATGACCTCGCCACGGCGGACGGTCAGGCTGATGGCATCGTTCGCGACAAGATCGCCAAATCGCTTGGTAATGGCGTCGAGGCGCAGGACAATGTCCCGCGCCCCGGGTTCGCCCTGCGTCACGACGGCTTCGGCTCGCTGTCGTCGATCGTCACCGTAAAGCGGCCACCGCGGATCGCGGCCTCGCGTTCCATCACCAGCGTCATGGTGGCCTCCGGCACCTTGCCTTCGAACGTCCCGAGCGGCGCCAGCGACGATCCGCCCTCCTTCATGAAGGAATAGATCCCGTAGTTCGCCGCTGTGAAGGTTCCGGCGGCGACATTTTCAAGGGCCTTCTGCAGGGTCGGTTCGAAATGCCACAGGGCCGAGGCGACGACCGTCTCGGGATAGTCGGGCTGGGTGTCGATCACGTTGCCGATCGCCAGCACGCCCTTTTCCTTTGCAGCGTCAGATACGCCGAACCGTTCGGCATAAAGCAGGTCGGCCCCGCCCTCGATCATCGCAAAGGCCGTTTCCTTTGCTTTCGGCGGATCGAACCAGGATCCGATGAAGCTGATCTGGAATGTCGCATCGGGCCGGCTTTCCTTCACGCCGGCCATGAAGGCATTCATCAGGCGGTTCACCTCGGGGATCGGAAATCCCCCGACCATCCCGATGTTCCCAGATGCCGTCATCGCCCCGGCGATGATGCCGGAAAGATAGGATGCATCCTGGATGTAGTTGTCGAACACCGAAAGGTTCGGCAGCGCCGGATCCTCAAGGAAAGACGAGCCCATCAGGAAGGCGACATCCGGATAGTCGGCGGCAACCTCGCGCGCCTCCTGCTCGACCCCGAAGATCTCGCCGACGATCAGCTTGACACCCTGCTCCGCATATTCGCGCATCACCCGCGGATAATCGGTGTTGGCGACATTCTCGGTGTAGGTGTAATCCACCTGCCCGGCCGCCTTCGCCGCCTCGGCCGCAACATGGATCCGGCTGACCCATTGTTGTTCGACCGGTACGGTATAGATGCCGGCCATCTTGATCGGGGCCTGCGCGCGCAGCAGGCCGGGCAGCACGGCCGACCCGACCAGGGCCGCGCCCCCTGTGGCCAGAAGTGCGCGGCGCGACAAGACATGGCGTGTCGGAATGGTCATCGTGGTCTCCCCGTTGGCTTCGTTGTTTTTCCAAGTGGTAAGAGACGGACCGATTCTCGCCAAGCGACTCTTTCGGGCCTTTGCCGGAGATCTGTGACGCGACCGCCCGACGCACATGCTTGCGATGCAAATACTGTCATGGATGCTGCTGGCAGGCCCAAAAAAGCGACGCCGGCCGAACCGCGCACCGTGTGTCTAGAGACTGCCGACCAGAACACCGATAAAGCGTGTGAAAAGCTCGCCTTGCGAATTGATCCGCAACTTCGCGTAGATGTTGCGCCGGTGGATCCGCACGGTGCCCGGCGAAATGCCCAGCAGCTGACCGACCGCTTCCGCCGAATGTCCTTTCAGCGTGAACTCCGCCACCTGCCTCTCTCTCGGCGTCAGGACACCATCGCCAAAACGACCGAAGGCATGGGCGACCCGGCCGGGCACCGCATCGCTGTCCACACCGCCCGGCGTCTCGCCGAAACGGCCCGCGAGGTCCGACCACTGCCTGCGGGCCGCCGCCGCGACAAGCGGGAAGGCCCCATCCAGCGCACGAAACTCGCGCTGCGAGAATGGTCGTTCCGCCCGCATCAGCGAAACCACCGCGACCGCCCCGCCCGGCAGTTCGACAAAGAACCCGATTTCCTCGGCCAGTCCGGTCTTGACATAGTAGTTGCGGAAATACTCCCCCTGATAGAACCTGTCGGGCGCCAGATCGCGCAACCGGTAAAGACCGGCGGCCACCGGCTGCACAGCCCCCAGATAGAACGGATCCAGAAGGTAGGGCCCCGCCTGGTAATCGGTGACGAACACCTGCCGCTTGGCGACGGGAAAATCGTCGTAAAGATCAATCGGGCGCGCGGCACCGCGATAACCGAACATCACCGTGTAGGAAAAAGGCGCCAACTGCCGCAGGAGCGCGGCAAGGCAACGTGGCATCTCCGGCGTGTCCAGCGCCGCCACGATCGAGGCAGCGAGTGTCGGCCAGTTCGGCCCGGTCAACCCTCGCCGCCCCGACCAGAGGATACCCCATTTGAGATATATACAGCCAATGGATCGTTTCCTACGCTTTGCAAGGTTTCATAGGGTATGATCCTCTGCATGCAAAGCACTCCGGTTCCCCTTGGCACGACCATCCCGAAGAACGGGCCGCTGATTGCCGAATTCCGCGGTGCGACCAAGACCTATGGCGCTGTCCTTGCGGCCGACACGCTCGATCTCGGGATCGAGAGGGGCGAGTTCCTGTCGTTCCTCGGGCCGTCCGGATGCGGCAAGACCACCGCATTGCGCATGCTCGCGGGGTTCGAGCCGCCAAGCTCGGGCTCGGTCCATCTCGACGGCCAGCAGGTGAATGAAGTTCCGGCCTATCGCCGGCCGGTCAACATGGTCTTCCAGCACTATGCGCTTTTTCCGCACCTGAGCGTCGCCGACAACATCGCCTATGGCCTGATCCAGCGCCGGCCCCGGCCCGACCGGGCCGATGTCGCGCAAAAGGTCGAGCGCGCACTCGAGATGGTTCGCCTTCCCGGCTTCGGGCCGCGCCGGATCTGGGAGATGTCGGGCGGCCAGCAACAGCGCGTCGCGCTTGCCCGGGCGATCGTGAACGAACCGAAACTGCTGCTGCTCGACGAACCCCTTGCGGCGCTCGACCGCAAGTTGCGCCGCGAAATGCAGATCGAGTTGCAGACCCTCCAGCGCCAGTTGGGCATCACCTTCGTCCTCGTCACCCACGACCAGGAAGAGGCGCTCTCGATGTCCGACCGGATCTGCATCATGCGGCGCGGCAGGATCGTCCAGATCGGCTCGCCCGCCGAACTCTATGACCGGCCCCTCAGCCGCTATGTCGCGGATTTCGTCGGCAAGTCGAATTTCATAGATGGGGTCTTCGCCCCTTCGACGACGGGTCTCGGGGCGGTTCGGGCCGCGCCCGATCTGACCTTCAGCGGGCGGATGGCGGGCCAGGACATGGCGGCGGGGGCGGCGGTGACGCTCAGCATCCGGCCCGAGCAGATCGAGCTGACCCGGACCCCGCGCGATGGCGCGCTGGAGGTGCAGGTGATCAATCGGATCTTTCTGGGCGAACATACCGAATACCTGGTCCGCCACGCCGCGCTTGGCGATCTGCTCGTGCTCGTCGCGCGGCAGGCGGAAACCGCTGAGGGCACCTTCGCACCGGGCGATCGCGCCCATGTCGGCTGGGCCCCTCAGACGGCCCTCATACTCGACCGGGACTGAACCAACCAAGCAAGAGGAGATCGAAACCATGACGGACAAGATCGACCACATATCGCGCCGGAAGTTCATGGAAGAACTGCGGCGCTACCAGAAGGGCTCGGTGACGCGCCGGCACTTCCTCGGTGTCACGGGCCTTGGTGCGGCCAGCGTCGCGCTTGGCGCGGCCATGCCCGGGCTGCGCCCGCGCCCGGCCTTTGCCCAGGATATCGGCGACCGCGTGATCCTCGCCACCTGGCCGAACTACCACGATCCCGCGAACTTCGACGCCTTCGCCGATGCCACGGGGGCCGCCGTCCAGATGAACGTCTTCGGCTCCAACGAGGAGATGCTCGCCAAGCTTCAGGCCGGCGGCAGCGGCTGGGACGTGTTCGTGCCCACCAACTACACCATCACCACCTATGTCGATCAGGATCTGATCGAGCCGCTCGATCTGTCCCTGATCCCGAACTACGATCCCGCAAGCTTTGACCAGCGGTTCGCGGGGCCCGGAACCGTCGACGGCAAGGTCTATGCGGTGTCCAAGAACTGGGGCACGACGGGTTTTGCCGTGAACACCGATCACACGGGCGGGACCACTCCGACCACCTGGAAGGAATTCTGGGATCTGACGCAGACGACGTTCTCGGGCCGCACGATGGTGCATGACTATCAGCTGACCACCATCGGTAACGCCCTGAAGTATTTCGGGTATTCCTTCAACTCGATCGACCCTGCGGAACTGGCCGATGCCGAGGCGCTGCTGATCGCCTCCAAGCCGCATCTCTTCGCCATCAACTCGGACTACCAGCCATCCATGCGCTCGGGCGATGCCTGGATGACGATCTGCTGGACGGGCGACGGCAAGCAGATGAACCGCGACATGCCCGAGATCGTCTACATCCTCGGCCGCGAGGGCGGCGAATTGTGGTCGGATTTCTATGCCGTGCCAAAGGGGGCGCCGCACCGCGAGGCGGGCTATGCGCTGATCAACTTCCTGCTCACCCCCGAGGTCAACGCAAAGGAGGTCATGTTCCATGGCTATCCGGTCGCCGACGCGCGGGTGAATGCCCTGCTGCCGCCGGAGATCCTCAACGACCCGATCCTCTATCCGGCCGCCGACCTGCTCGACGCGCTCGAGTTCGGGGCGGCAGCGACCCTCACCGACCCGAACCGGGCGGAGTTGATGGCCCGGTTCAAGTCGGCCTGAACGATGCAGCGGCGGTTCGCCACATGGCTGCTGCTCGCCCCTGCGGGGCTGTGGTTCACCGTCATGCTGGTGCTGCCGCTGTGCTTCGTTCTGGTCTTCAGCTTCGGTGAACGGGAGGCGGCGGGCGGCTACGTCCCCGCCTTCACGTTCGAGCAATATGCCAACCTTCCGGCCCGCTGGACGGCATTTCGCAACACCCTCACGCTTGCGCCGCTCGGCACGGTGTTGTCCCTGCTGATCGCCTACCCGCTCGCCTACTTCCTTGTGATGCGGGCCGATCCGCGTTGGCGCACGTTGCTGCTGATCCTGGTCATCGTGCCGTTCTGGACCTCGATCCTGATCCGCAGCTATGCGTGGATCTTCATTCTGGGCGGACAGGGCCTGCCGGCACTGCTCACCTGGCTGGGCCTCGGCACCCCGCGTCTCATCAATACGCCGTTCGCGGTGCTGACCGGCATCGTCTATGGCTATCTGCCGCTCATGGTGCTGCCGATCTACGTCAGCCTCGAACGGCTCGACAAACGCCTGCTGGAGGCGTCGGCAGATCTCGGCGCGCCGCCCGTGCAAAGTTTCCTCAAGATCACCCTGCCCCTGTCGCTGCCAGGGGTGGCGACAGGGTGCATGCTGGTGTTCATCCTGTTGATGGGGGAATTCCTGATCCCGGCGATGCTTGGCGGCGGCAAGGTCTTCTTCATCGGCAACGCGCTCGTCGATCTGTTCCTGCAATCGCGCAACTGGGCTTTCGGGGCCGCGGTCGCCGTCAGCCTCGTTCTGGTCATGCTGGTCACCGTCACGCTCTACATGTGGCTGATGCGCCGGTTGGGCGGTGCGCGCGACGACGTTTCGTTGATGTAGGAAACCCGATGCGCCTCTATGCCCTCGTCGTCTATCTGTTCCTCTATCTTCCGATCGCGGTGATCGCGGTGTTCAGCTTCAACGCCGGGCGCCATGCCAGCCAGTTCACCGGCTTTTCGACCCAATGGTATGGCAAGGCGCTGTCCAACCCCTTCGTGATGGAGGCGTTGCAGACCAGCTTCATCGTCGCGCTGTCCTCGGCGATCATCGCCAGCCTGTTCGGCACGATGGCGGCGCTTGCCTTGCAGGGGATGAAGGGGCGGGTGCGGGCCGCGGCCGACGCGCTGATCTACATCGCGGTCATGATCCCCGGCATCGTCATCGGCATCGCCACCCTGATCGCGCTCGTCACGCTGTTCGGGTGGATCAATCCGCTGCTCGCCCGGCTTGGCCCCGAGGGCGGTGCCCCGCAGTTGTCGATGGGGCTCGGCTCGCTGATTGCCGCCCATGCGCTGTTTTCGATGGCGCTCGTCATCATCATTCTCAGGGCCCGGCTGTCAGGAATGGACCGCAGCCTCGTGGAAGCCTCGGCCGATCTCTATGCCCCCCCGCTCGCCACCTTCCGCCAGATCACGCTGCCCCTGATCTTTCCGGGCATCCTTGCGGGCTTTCTGCTCAGCTTCACGTTCAGCTTTGACGATTTCATCATCGCCTTCTTTGTCGCAGGTTCCGAGACGACGCTGCCGATCTACGTCTTTTCGTCGATCCGCCGTGGCGTGACACCCGAGATCAACGCCATCGGAACGATGGTGCTGGGCGTGTCGCTGATCCTGCTCGTTGTGGCCCAACTCATCCTGCGCCGCGGGACCGGGGCGGAAAGGGGGCGCGATGGCGCTTGAAGGCAAGGTGGCTTTCCTGACCGGCGCGGGCTCGGGGATCGGGCGGGCGGGCGCGCTGGCGCTGGCGAGGGCCGGGGCAAGCGTGACGGTCACCGATATCGACGGCGCGCGCGCCAGGGCGGTGGCCGAGCAGATCCGCGCCGAAGGCGGCCAGGCGCAGGCCCTCCAACTCGACGCCGGCGATGCCGAAGCGGTGACGCGGGCGGTCGATGCCGTCGCCGCGCAGAGCCGTCTCGACATCCTGCACTCCCATGCGGGCATCCAGATACCCGGCACGCTGGAAGAGGTCGACCACGACGACATGGATGCCTCGTGGCGGCTGAACGTTCGGGCCCACTTCGTCGCGGCGCGGGCCGCGATACGCCACATGCGCCCGCAGCGCGCGGGGTCGATCATCATCACCGCGTCGAATTCCGGTGTCCAGTTCGACCGGGGCATGATCGCCTACACGACGACGAAACACGCGGTCATCGCCATGGCACGACAGATCGCGGCGGACTACGGTCCGCACAACGTGCGCTGCAACGCGCTGTGCCCCGGCTTTGTCGATACGCCGTTCAACACCGGATTCGAGGCACAGATGGGCGGGCGCACCGCGCTCGAGGCCTATGTCGCCAAGGCCATCCCGATGGGCCGATGGGCCACGCCCGAAGAAATCGCGGCCGGCATCGTCTATCTCGCCTCCGATCAATCCGCCTTCATGACCGGCCATGCCCTTGTCATCGACGGTGGCGAAAGCCTCTGAGGCGGGGTTGGCCGGGGCACCGTGCAGGCGGCGCCCCGGCCGTCCGGTATTGGCCGGTCAGCGGTAGGGATAGCCCGCCTTTTCCATGTTCGAGGCGTAGTTCTTGAAGATCTCGACAACGGCTGCGGCGCGCGGGCTGTCGCTGCGATCTCGTCCCAGAACCCGTTGGCGTCGCTGATGACCTGTGCCCATTCCTCGGGCGGCAGTTGAGGTCAGCTCCATCTTCTCGCCCTCGACCCGCAGCTTCGCCTCGCCGCCCCAATACCAGACGTTGCGGTAGTAGTGCGACTGGTCGATGGTCGAGCGGTAAAGCTGCTGCAGATGCGGCGGCACCTTCGTCCCAGCTCTCGGTGTTGGCGAAATACGATCCGAACCACGCGCCGGTGACCGAGTTCGACAGCGCATAGTTGCAGACATCGGCCCAACCGACCTCATAGGCTTCGGTGAAGCCGCACCATGCCACGCCGTCGAGTTCGCCGGTCTGCATCGCCACTTCGACGTCGTCCCACGGAACGGTGACCGGGATCAGGCCATAGCGCGACAGGAACCGGCCGGCCGTCGGCACGCCGAACACGCGCAGGCCCGTTCATGTCGGCCAGGACTGCGATCGGCTTGTTGACCGTGAAGATGTGCAGCGGATCCCAGGCACCCGTCGAAAGCCAGGTCACGTTGTCGACCTCGCATAGGCCTCGTTCCAGATCTCGTCGAGGCCGTAGTACATGAACATCGCCGCCACATCGAGGCTGAAGCGCGTGGCGAAGGGGAAGTAGCCGCCGAACACCGAGATATCGACCGGCGACGCCATGGTCGCCTCGTCGGACTGCACGGCGTCGAGCGTGCCGTTCTGCAGCGCGCGGAACAGCTCGGCCGTCGGGACGAGCTGGTCGGCGTAGTAAAGCTCGATCTCCATCTCGCCATTGGCCGCGGCGTTGAAGGCCTCGATCTGCGGCTTGATCACATGGGCGCCGAGCGGTGCGCCGGAATAGGTCTGCAGGCGCCACTTGATCGGCGCCTGCGCCTGCACGATCGACGGGTGCGGCAAGCGTGGACGGCCGCACCGGCCGAAGCCGAGGCCGGCGGCGCAGGAAGCGTGCGGCGGCTGGTCGAGGATCGCCTCGGACGGGCTCTGAGGTTTCTTGGCATCTGTCATCTGATCTCTCCTTGTTGTTAGTCGGGCTTCCTTCGGGCCGGTGGCTTGGGTCGCTTCGGTCATCCATCGTTGAGCTGCTCCGGCAGCCAGAGCGCGATCTGCGGAAAGATCATCACCAGGGCGATCGTGACAACATCATGATCACGAAGGGCCAGATCGAGCGATAGATGTCGATCAGGCGTAATCTCCTTGGGCGCAAGCGCCCGCATGAGGAAGAGGTTATAGCCGAAGGGCGGCGTGATGTAGGCGATCTGGCAGGTCATCGTGTAGAGGACGCCGAACCAGATCATCTGCCCGTCGAAGCCGAGGTCAAGCCGGTCGACCAGCGGGATGTAGAGCGGCGCCACGATCACCAGCATCGCGGTGTCGTCGAGGAACATGCCCATGATGATGAAGCTGAGCTGCATCATGATGATGATCTGCCAGGGCGACAGATCCCAGTTGGTGATGAACAGGGTCTCGATCGCGCTGACCGCGCCGATCCCGTCGAACACCGCGCCGAAGGCCAGCGCCGCGAGGATCAGCCACAGGAACATGCACGAGATCGCCAGCGTCTTGCGTCGCCGTCTCGTGGATCAGCCGCCGTGACAGGCGGCCCTTCCGACCAGGCCGCGAGCGTCGCGGCCGTCGCCCCGACGGCCGAGCTTTCGACCAGGCTCGTGATAGCCCATCACGAAAAGCCCGGTCATGGAGAAGAAGATCAGGAAGGGAATGATCCCCGCGCGCAGCAAGCGCCAGCTTTTCCGGACATCGGCATGTCGAGTTCTTCGTCGGTCAGTTGCGGCGCGAGCGTCGGGTTCACCTTCACCCGCACACAGATGTAGATGCACGAACATCGTCGCCATCAGCAGGCCCGGCACGATGCCGGCCAGCCAGAGCTGGCTGACCGGCTGGCGCGCGATCATGCCGTAAAGCACCATGCACGACCGATGGCGGGATCAGGATGCCGAGCGACGAGCCGCCCTGCACGACGCCCGATGATCAGCACCTTGTCATAGCCGCGGCGCAGCATTTCCGGCAGCGCGATGGTCGCGCCGATCGCCATGCCCGCGACCGACAGCCCGTTCATCGCCGAGATGATGACCATGAGCAGGATGGTCCCGATGGCCAGCCCGCCCGCAAGCCGGCCGAACCAGACATGCAGCATCCGGTAGAGGTCTTCGGCGATGCCGCTCTCGGACAGGATGTAGCCCATGTAGATGAACAGGGGCAGCGTCAGCATCGGGAACCAGTTGAACAGCTTGAACATCTCGTTGAACGGCATCTCGACGCCGCCCGTGCCGTAGAGCAGCAGCGCCGCCCCCGCCGCGACGAAACCGATGGCCGCGAAGACCCGCTGGCCGGTCAGCAGCAGCGCCACATCGATGCGAACATCAGCAGCGCGATCAGTTCGTAGCTCATGCCGAGCGTTCTCCCCGCGCAGGGTCGCGATATGCTTGAAGACCAGCGAGAAGGCCTGCAGCAGCATCAGGACGATGCAGACGACCATCAGCGCCTTGATCGGGATCATCGACGGGTTCCACATCGAGAACCGCCGTCTCGTTCGTCTCGATCGCGTACTGCGAGGCTCGAGATCGAGCCGACCAGCATCACGCCCAGATAGAAGATCAGGCAGCCGATCGGTGACGAGGTCCATCCGTGCCTTGCCCGCGTTCGGACAGGTGCGAATAGAAAAGGTCCATCC
Source organism: uncultured Alphaproteobacteria bacterium (assembly GCA_963700485.1). GTDB lineage: Bacteria > Pseudomonadota > Alphaproteobacteria > Rhodobacterales > Rhodobacteraceae > Aliitabrizicola. The sequence goes on along the minus strand of CAVOXQ010000008.1, from coordinate 268,411 downwards.
GCACATGGTCGTCGTTCTTGAGCGTGATCGGCCCCGCCCATGAAGATAGTAGGCGGCCAGCGTGAACTGGGCGAATTCGATGCACCAGTGCAGCGGGATGTGGATGACGTTGCGCGTGACCGCGTCGAGCAGCAGCACGCCGACCATCACGAAGATCAGATACATGGCGACGAGGCCGACATAGTCGGACAGCCGGTCCATGATCCGCGACATAGTGCCTGATCGCATTGCGGCATCCGCCGCTTCCCCAGCCGCGCTCACGCTCCTGATCCGGCGATCCTCAGCGCATCGGCACGACGCCCGCCGCGGCCAGCGCAGCGGCCGATGCGGCCTTGCGGGGCGCTCCGCAGACAAGCATGTCGATCTCTGTCGAGCTCGACAAACTCCGAAGGCCGCGCGGCGCCCGAACTTGCGCCGATGCGGCGACGACGACGGCCCTGCGCGCGCGCGTCGATCATCGCGCGGGCGATCTGCGCTTCGTCGAAGTCGGCATCCATCGCGCCGGCCTCCGCGTCGATCGCCGCGACCGTCAGCACCGCCGTAGTCGGCGCGGAAGCGGCCGATCTGGTCGATGGCGATCGGTGCCGACCGTCTCGGCATTGCCCGCGTGCCATAGTGCCCGCCGAGCAGGAAGACGCGATGTCGCCGGCCCGGCCGCGCCGAGCCGCTGGGCGATGTGGAGGAATTGGTGATGACGGTCAGCCGCTCGATCGCCGGCCAGTGCCTCGGCGCAGGCGAGCGTGGTCGATGCCGGTGTCGATGAACAGCGTGTCGCCGGGTTCGACCGCAGCGGCCAGCGTCCGCGCGATCGCCGCCTTGGCCTCGGCCGGCCTCGGCCATGCGCTCCTCGAAACTGCCCTCGGCGACGAGCCGCGGGCGCCGCGCGCCGCCATGCACCTTGTGAAGCGCGCCCGTGCTGGCAAGGTCCGACAGGTCGCGCCGGATCGTCTCGGCCGAGACGTCGAAGTCCGCGGCCAGCGTCTCGACCGAGACCGCGCCATCGCGGCCGACGATCTCGAGGATCCTGGCCTGGCGCTCCTTCGGCTTCACCTGCACCCCCTTGAACCTGACAAGAGCGTGACCGAGTTGACCGTGTCAACAGCTATCGCGTCCGGAACTGCCCGAACGGGCAGCGTTCGGGCCCGTAGAATTGACGGATACGGGCATATCGGCTGCGAATGATGGGCACGACGCCGGTCCGAGGAGACCCTCACGCGCATGGCTGGGCCACGCGACATGCCCCGCCGAGCCGTTTCGACGTGATCGTCGATCGGCGGCGGCGTCATCGGCTGCGCCATCGCGCGCCGCTTCGCGCTGGACGGGCGCGCGTGTCGCTGCTGTCGAAAAGGCCGCCGACATGCTCGACGGTGCCTCGAAGGGCAACAGCGCGATCCTGCATACCGGCTTCGACGCGCCGCCCGGATCGCTGGAGGCGGCCTGCATCGCCGCCGGGCTACGCGAGTACCTCGCGATCCACGAGCGGCTCGGCCTGCCGCTGATCCGCTCCGGCGCGCTCGTCCTGGCCTGGACGCGACGAGGAGGAGGCCGCGCCTGCCCGCCCTCATCGAGCAGGCGCGCGCCAACGGCGTCGACGACGTCGAGCCGCTGACCGGCGCCGAGACGCTTGCCGCTCGAGCCGGAGCTTTCGCCGGCCGTCCGCGCGAGCTTCCGCGTGCCCGCGCGAATACCTGATCGACCCATGGTCGGCACCGCTCGCCTACCTGCTCGCAGGCGATCGACAATGGCGCGGAGGTCGTGCGCGCCTGCGAGGTGACGGGCGGCGCCTTCGACGGACGCTCTGGCAGCTTGAGACCTCGCGCGGGCCCGTCGCGGGCAGGATTGTCGTCAACGCCGCCGGGCTCTGGGGCGACCTGCTCGACGAGCGCCTGATCGGGGCGCGCGATTTCACGATCCGCCCGCGCAAGGGCCAGTTCATCGTCTACGACAAGCCGGCCGCGGCGCTCGCGGGCCACATCCTCCTGCCGGTGCCCGAGCAAGATCACCAAGGGCGTCGTCGTCTGCCGCACCGCCTTCGGCAACCTCCTCGTCGGTCCGACCGCCGAGGAGCAGGACGACCGCGAACACGCCGGCGCTCGACCGCGAGACGCTGGAGGCGCTGCGCACGCGCGGCGAGGAGATCCTGCCCGCCCTCGCAGGTCACGAGTCACCGCGATCTATGCGGGCCTGCGCCCGGCGACCGAGTTCAAGGACTACCAGATCCGCGCCCATGCCGGCCGGAACTACATCACCGTGGGCGGGCATCCGCTCGACCGGGCTCAGCGCGGCGCTCGGCATCGCGGCGCCATGTCGCGCGCCTCTGCAGCGGCGGATGGGCGTGCCGACCGCGCCGCTGGCCGATCCGGTCTGGCCGCGGGTTCCCAACATCTCCGAGGCCGCCGCCGCGCGACTGGCAGGCAGCCGGGCCACGGCGGCATCGTCTGCCACTGCGAACTCGTCACCCGGCGCGAGATCGAGGCCGCGCTGTCCGGGCCCGCTCGCCGCGCGCAGCCTCGCCGGGCTCAAGCGGCGCACCCGCGTGACGATGGGGCGCTGCCAGGGCTTCTACTGCTCGGCCGAACTCGCCCGGATCACCGCGGGCGCCTTTCGACACTCCCGATGGCGGAGGCGGCCGATGACGGCTGATCTGCCCACGCCGCGCGATGTGGTCATCGTCGGGGCGGGTCCCGCCGGGTCTGCCGGCGGCGGCCGAGCTGCGCGGCAAGCGCGCCGGGCCGCGTCCTCGTCCTCGACCGCGAGGCGCGCGGCGGGCGGCATTCCGCGCCACTGCGGCCATTCCCCCTACGGCCTGCGCGAGTTCCGCCGCCTGATGCTCGGGCCCGCCTATGCCGCGCGCGCTGGTCGCCGCGGCCGCGGCAGCCGCGGGCGTCGACATCCGCACCGGCATCACGGTCACGGCGCTCCATCCCGGCCCGCGCCTGTCGCGTCACCTCCGACGCCGGGCACCGGCGAGATCGCCGCGCGCCTCGTCCTGCTTGCCACCGGCGTGCGCGAAACCACCCGGGCCGCGCCGCCTGATCGGCGGAACCAAGCCCGGCGGCGTGATGTCGACCGGGGCGCTTCAGGGCCTCGTCTACCTGGCGATGGCCTCCGGCCGTTTCGGCGGCCGGTGATCCTCGGCACCGAGCTCGTCGCCTTCTCGGCGATCCTCACCTGCCGCCATGCCGGCATCCGCCCGGTGGCGATGGTCGAACCCGGCCCGCGTCACCGCGCGCTGGCCCCGCGCCTGTTTCTGCCGCGCCTTCTCGGGATCGCGCTGCTCACCGGCACCGAGATCGTCGCGATCGAGGGGCGAACCACGGTCGAGGGCGTCGTCGCTGCGCCGACCCGAAGGCGCGACCCACGTCCTTGCCGCCGACGGTGTGATCGTCACGGGCGGCTTTCGACCCGAGGCGGCGCTTGTGCGCGGCCAGCCACCTTGCCTTTGACCCGGCAACCGGCGGGCCGGAGGTCGACCAGTTCGGCCGCTGCTCTGACCCGGCCTTTTTCGCCGCCGGCAACCTGCTGCGCGCCGGTCGAGACGGCGGGCTGGTGCTGGGCCGAGGGGCGCGCCGTGGCCCGAGCCATGCTGCGCAGCCTCGCCGGGCGGGCCGCCGGCTGCAACGGCGCTGTCGCCGGATCAGGACGTGGCGGGGCGCTTGGGTATGCGTGCCGCAGCGTCTGGCCGGCCGATCCCGCGCCCGCCGCACTGCCAAACCTGCACCTGCGGGTCACGCGGCCGGTCACGTGGCCGGCTGCTGGTCAGCCGGCGCGGCGCGCAATCGCCTGGCCGCACGCGATCGACAGCCGCCCCGAACGGCGCATCCTCGTGCCGCTGCCGACAGCGGGCGACGGCGACATCCGTGCTGACGCTCGACGAGAGCTCGCCATGAACATCCTCGCCATCGACCAGGGCACCACCAGCACCCGCGCCTTCCTGGTGGACCGACCGGCGAGATGACGCCCGCTCGCGAGCCGTGACGCATCGGCAGACCTATCCCCGGCCCCGGGCTGGGTCGAGCACGACGCCGAGGAACTGCTTGGCAATATCCAGCGCCTGCCTCGAAGCCGCGGCGGCCCGGAGACGTGGCGGCCGTCGGCCTCGACAATCAGGGCGAAAGCTGCCTGGCCTGGGACGCCGAGACGGGCGAGCCGCTCGCCCGGTCATCGTCTGGCAGGACGACCGCACGGCCAGTGTGACCGATGGGCTGCGCCGCGACGGCGCCGAGGCGCTGCGTCTGCGCGCGCGCCGGGCTGCCGCTCGACCCCTATTTCTCGGCCTCCAAGCTCGGCTGGATCGTTCACAACCTTCCCGACGCCGCCGACGCCCTGCCGCCGGTCGCCTGCGGCTCGGCACCACGGACGCCTTCTTCCGCGATCGGCTCACCGGGCGGTTCGCAGACCGACCTCGACCACCGCCTCGCGCACCTCGCTGATGAACCTCGCGACCGGCGCGTGGGACGAAGACCTGTGCCGCCTCTTCGGCGTGCCGATGCGACGCCCTGCCCGAGATCGCGCCCGACGCTGGCGATCTGGGCGATCATCCGGCGCGCGGACGCGACCTCAGCTTGGCGCCAGCATCGTCGATCAGCAGGCGGCGCTCTACGGGCATGGATGCCGGCAGGCCGGGCGATGCGAAGATCACCTTCGGCACCGGGGCCTTCGCCCTGGTGGTCACCGGCGGGGTCCGTGTGCAACGGCGCGGCGCTGCCGACCATCGCCTGGCGCAAGGCGGGCGGGCCGGTGCCTACGCGCTCGACGGGGGCGTGTATTCGGCGGCTTCCGCGGTGAACTGGGCGCGGGATCTCGGCCTCTTCCACGACTTCGACGAGATCGCGACCTTCGCGCGACCCTCCGCCGCGCTGGACGGGCTGATCTTCGTCCCGGCGCTCGCCGGGCTGGCCTGCCCGCACTGGGACCGTCAGGCGCGCGGGGCGCCTGGATGGGCCTGTCGCACCAGACATCGCGGCAGGACATGATGCAGGCGGTGCTCGAAGGCATCGCCTTCCGCATGGCCGAAGTGATCGACGCACTCGACCGGCATGTCGCGATCACCGGCCCGATCTCGATCGACGGCGGCCTGAGCGCCAACCGCTGGTTCTGCCAGTTCCTCTCCGACACGCTCGGGCGCGAGATGGTGGTGTCGGACACCCCCGAGTTGACCGCGCTGGGAACCGCGCAGATGGCGGCCGAGGGCATCGGTGCATCGATCCCGCCCCGGCGCGGCGGCACGACGATCCATCCCCGCCCCTTGCCGGATGCCGCACGCACAACCTTCGCGCGCGCGCGCCATGCCGTCGAGGCATTCGGCGAGACATTCGGCCAGACCCCGGCCTGACCGCGCGCAACTTCGGTCCGCAGCGGCAGGCGCCGAGGCGTTACAGCCAACCTGCTGTAGTGGCGAGGGAACATTGTCACGAAAACGCCATAATTGACAAATCTCTGGCGGCATCTGTCAGCTAATTTACAAATAAATTGTTTTTACAAAAAGGGATAGCAATAAACGGCAAGTTTATGTAAAGTGATTACTAGGGCAGTTGGCGCTAGACTTGCCCGCACAGACGACACCGGCGCGCGGCGCGCGCCTTCTCCGGGGGGAGATCATGGAAAAGAGTCACGCGCAGGCGGTCTATGCCGCTTCGTCCGATTTCATTGCCAACGCGCATGTCAACGCCGAGAGCTATGCGAAGATGTACGCGGCCTCGGTCGCCGATCCCGAGGCGTTCTGGGGCCGCGAAGGCCAGCGGATCGACTGGATCAAGCCCTATACCAAGGTCAAGAACACCTAGCTTCGCGCCTGGCAAGGTCTCGATCAAGTGGTTCGAGGACGGCACGCTGAACGTTTCGGCCAACTGCATCGACCGCCATATGGCCGACCCGCGCCAACCAGACCGCGATCATCTGGGAGCCCGATGATCCGAAGGAACCCGCGCCAGCACATCACCTATGCGCGAACTGCTCGAACAGGTCTGCCGGATGGCCAACGTGCTGAAGGCGCATGGCGTCGGCGAAGGGCGACCGGGTGGTCATCTACATGCCGATGATCCCGGAAGCGGCCTATGCGATGCTGGCCTGCGCGCGGATCGGGGCGATCCATTCCATCGTCTTCGCGCGGCTTTTCGCCCGACGCGCTGGCGAACCGGATCAACGATTGCGAGGCGAAGGTCGTCATCACCGCCGACTACGCGCCGCGCGGCGGCAAGAAGACCGGCGCTGAAGGCACAACACCGACGCGGCGCTGCTGCACTGTCGACGACAGGGTGAAGATGCCTTGTCGTCAAGCGCACCGGCGACCAGACGACCTGGGTCGAGGGTCGCGACTTCGACCTGACGGCCGAGATGGCGGCGGCCAAGCCCTATTGCCGCCTATGTCGAGGTCGGGCGCGGAAGACCCGCTGTTCATCCTTTACACCTCGGGCTCGACCGGCAAGCCGAAGGGCGTCGTGCACACCACGGGCGGCTACCTCGTCTATGCCGCGATGACCCATCAGCTGACCTTCGACTACCATGACGGCGACGTCTTCTGGTGCACCGCCGATGTGGGCTGGGTCACCGGGCACAGCTACATCGTCTACGGCCCGCTGGCCAACGGCGCGACCACGCTGATGTTCGAGGGCGTGCCGACCTATCCCGACGCGGGCCGGTTCTGGGAGGTCTGCGCCAAGCACAAGGTCAACCAGTTCTACACCGCGCCGACCGCGATCCGCGCGCTGATGGGCCTGGGGCCGGAGTGGGTGGAAAAGCACGACCTGTCGTCAGCCTGAAGCTGCTGGGCTCGGTCGGCGAGCCGATCAACCCCGAGGCGTGGAACTGGTACAACACCCATGTCGGCAAGGGGAAATGCCCGATCGTCGACACCTTCTGGCAGACCGAAACCGGCGGCCACATGATCACGCCGCTGCCGGGCGCGATCCCGCAGAAGCCGGGCTCGGCGACGATGCCCTTCTTCGGCGTGAAGCCGGTGGTGCTGGACCCCGCCACCGCCAAGGTCCAGACCGAGACCGACGACCGAGGGCGTGCTGTGCATCGCCGACAGCTGGCCGGGCCAGATGCGCACGCTCTGGGGCGACCACGAGCGGTTCGAGGAGGCCTATTTCGCCCAGTACAAGGGCTACTACTTCACCGGCGACGGCTGCCGCCGCGATGCGGACGGCTATTACTGGATCACCGGCCGGGTCGATGACGTGATCAACGTCTCGGGCCACCGGATGGGCACGGCCGAGGTCGAAATCGGCGCTGGTCGCCCATGCGACGGTCGCCGAGGCGGCCGTCGTGGGCTACCCGCACGACATCAAGGGGCAGGGCATCTATGCCTATGTCACGCTGATGAACGGCGTCGAGCCGACCGAGGATCTGCGCAAGGAGCTGGAAGCCTGGGTGCGCACCGAGATCGGGCCGATCGCCAAGCCCGACCTGATCCAGTGGGCGCCGGGCCTGCCGAAGACCCGGTCGGGCAAGATCATGCGCCGCATCCTGCGCAAGATCGCCGAGAACGACTTTGGCGCGCTTGGGCGACACCTCGACCCTGGCCGATCCGTCGGTGGTCGACGATCTGATCGCCAACCGCATGAACCGGGCGCTGAGCCGATGGCGTCAGCGCGGCCGCCGCGTCCTGATCCTGCTTGGCCCTCCCGGGGCCGGCAAGGGCACGCAGGCGCGGATGCTGGAAGAGGACTTCGGTCTGGTCCAGCTTTCGACCGGCGATCTGCTGCGCGCGGCCGTGGCCGCCGGGACACGAGGCCGGGCAAGCGGCCAAGGCGGTGATGGAGGCGGGCGCAGCTGGTCAGCGACGACATCGTGCTGGCCATCCTGAAGGACCGGATGGCGCCAGCCCGATGTGGCGCGCGGGCGTCATCCTCGACGGCTTTCCCCGCACCGCCGGGCAGGCGGCGGCGCTGGACGGGCTGCTGGCCGCGGCGGGCCAGCAGGTGACTGCGGCCGATCAGCCTTGAGGTCGACGACGAGGCGATGGTCGGCCCGCGTGTCGGGCCGCTACACCTGCGCCGGTTGCGGCGAGGGCTATCACGACGAGTTCAAGCAGCCCGCCAAAGCGGGCGTCTGCGACAAATGCGGCGGCACGGCGTTCAAGCGCCGGGCCGACGACAACGCCGAGACGGTGCGCGACACGGCTTGACCGCCTATCACGCCCAGACGGCGCCGCTGATCGCGTATTACGAGGCGCGCGGCGTGCTGGAACGGGTCGACGCGATGGGGGACATCGACGGCGATCGCGCCAGGCCTGGCCGGCATCGTCGGGCGCGTCTCGGCCTGAAGGGAGGCGGCCGTTCCCCCGGATGATCCGGGGGTGCGGAAGAACGAAACACAGGGAGTAGCACTCATGGCGGACAAATCGTCGCCAACGCCTACTGGGCCGCGAACATCCGGATCATCATCATCTCGCTGGTGATCTGGTTCGCGTGTTCGTTCGGGCTTCGGCATCCTGCTGCGGCCGGCGCTTTCGGGCATCAGCGGTCGGCGGCGCCGATCTTGGGTTCTGGTTCGCCCAGAACGGTTCGATCTACGTCTTCCTCGTCCTGATCTTCGTCTACGCGCCGGTCATGAACAAGCTCGACCGCGAACACGGCGTGGAAGAATAAGGGGGCACGGGACAGATGGATCAGTTTACCCTCAACCTGATCGTCGTGGGCGCGTCCTTCGCGCTCTACATCGGTATCGCGATCTGGGCCCGTGCGGGTTCGACGGCGGAATTCTATGCCGCCGGCCAGGGCGTTCACCCGGTCATGAACGGCATGGCGACCGGCGGCTGACTGGATGTCGGCGGCCTCCTTCATCTCGATGGCGGGCCTCATCGCCTGTCGGTGCGGCTACAGCAACTCGGCCTTCCTGATGGGCTGGACCGGCGGCTACGTGCTTCTGGCGCTGCTGCTTGCGCCCTACCTGCGCAAGTTCGGCAAGTTCACCGTGCCGGAATTCATCGGCGACCGTTTCTACTGCCAACGGCGCGCGCATGGTGGCCGTGGTCTGCCTGATCGTCATCTCGGTCACCTACGTGATCGGCCAGATGAGCGGCGTTGGCGTGACCTTCTCGCGCTTCCTCGAAGTGTCGACCGACACCGGCCTCTACATCGGCGCGGCGATCGTGTTCGCCTATGCCGTGTCTCGGCGGCATGAAGGGCATCACCTACACCCAGGTGGCGCAGTACGTCGTGCTGATCATCGCCTACACGATCCCGGCGATCTTCATCTCGCTGCACGCTGACCGGCAACTTCCTGCCGCAGCTGGGCCTGATCGGCGGCTATGCACCGACCGGCGGCGATGTCGCCTTCCTGGCCAAGCTCGACCAGGTTGTGACCGAACTGGGCTTCACCGCCTACACGGCCAACACGACGAACATGCTCAACATGTTCCTCTTCACCATGTCGCTGATGATCGGGACCGCGGGTCTGCCGCACGTCATCATCCGCTTCTTCACCGTTCCCAAGGTCGCCGACGCCCGGTCCTCGGCCGGTTGGGCGCTGGTGTTCATCGCGCTGCTCTACACCGTGGCTCCGGCCGTGGGCTCGATGGCGCGGCTGAACCTCACCACCACGATCTGGCCGAACGCGGTGAGCGGCAACGCGCTGGACGGCGATGCGATCTCGCTTGCCGACATCGCAGTCCAAGCCGGAACTGAGCTGGATCCGGACCTGGGAAAAGACCGGTCTCCTGCGTGTGGAGGACAAGAACGGCGACGGCAAGATCCAGTACTACAACGACAAGCCGACGCCATCAACGCGATTGCCGCCGAACGCGGTTGGGCGGGCAACGAAGTCACCAAGATCGACAACGACATCATGGTTCTTGCCAACCCGGAAATCGCGGCTCTGCCGGGCTGGGTCATCGCGCTTGTCGCCGCCGGCGGTCTTGCCGCCGCGCTTTCGACGGCGGCAGGTCTGCTGCTGGCCATCTCCTCGGCCATCAGCCACGACCTGATCAAGGGCTCGATCAATCCGGACATCTCGGAAAAGGGCGAGCTTCTGGCCGCGCGGATCTCGATGGCCTTCGCCATCGTGGTTGCGACCTACCTCGGCCTCAACCCGCCCGGCTTTGCGGCGCAGGTGGTGGCGCTTGCCTTCGGTCTGGCGGCGGCGACGATCTTCCCGGCACTGATGATGGGCATCTTCTCCAAGCGCATCAACAAGGAAGGGGCGATCGTGGGGATGCTCGTCGGTCTGATCTTCACCGCCGTCTACATCTTCCTCTACCTCGGCTGGTTCTTCATCCCGGGCACCAACGTGCTACGAGAACATCCCGGCCAACTACTGGTTCGGCATCTCGCCGCTGTCCTTCGGTCCGATCGGCGCGCTCCTGAACTTCGCCGTGGCCTATGTCGTGTCGTCGCGTCACCGCGGCTCCGCCGCGCGACGTGCAGGACCTGGTCGAGTCGATCCGCGTTCCGCGGGGCGCCGGCACGGCCCAGGCGCACTGAAGCCACGCGCGCCGGGGCATCCCGTCCGGCGCGACAAGAAAGGTGTGCCCTGCGCGCAGGGCACACCGCCTTCCAGACACCGGGAGGCAGAGATTGGACGAGACGCGAACAAAGTCCTCGCGTTCCTCGAGACGGTGCACCCCTACGACAGCCTGCCGCGGGACGAGACTGGCGCGTGTCGCCAGTTCCTTCAGCCGCAGGGAATTTCCGCCGCAACGCCGAGGTCTATCGCGCGGGCGAGCCGCTGTCCGGGCTCTATCTTGATCAAGCGCGGCTCGGTCGAGGTGCTGGAGCCGTCGGGCGGGCTCGTGTCGCTGCTCGGCCCGCGCAACAGCTTCGGCGAACGCGGCCTGATGCGCGACGGGCGCGCCGTCACCACGGCGCGCGCGACCGAGGACAGCGTGCTCCTGATGCTGCCCGCCGACGAGTTCCGCCGCCTGATCGCCAACGTCCCGGCCTTCGAACGGTTCTTCGACCGCGGCCGGTCGGCGCGAGGCGCGCGGCCCCGATCTGACCACCCGCAAGGTGGGCGACCTGATGGCGCGCCACCCCGTCACCGTCCCGCCCGACAGCACCGATCCGCGAGGCCGCGACCGCCGATGCGCGAGGCCCGCGTATCTCGTGCCTCGGCGTGGTCGAAGGACGACCGGCTCCTCGGCATCGTCACCACGCGCGACATGACCAACAAGGTGCTGGCCGAGGGCCGTGATCCCGTCGGGCCCCGGTCGCCGACGATCATGACCGCCCGATCCGGTCAGCCTTGCGCCCTCGGCCCTCGGGTCGGACATCCTGCACCTGATGCTGGAACGCCGCATCGGCCACCTGCCCGTCGTCGAGGACGGGCGCCTCGTCGGCATGGTCACCCAGACCGATCTGACCCGCTTTCAGGCGGTGTCCTCCGCGCGGCCTCGTGCGCGATGCGGCGATGGCCGAGACGGTGGCGGAGATGGCCGGGGTCACGGCCCGGATCCCGCAACTGCTGGTGCAACTCGTCGGCGGCGCATACCGCGCACGAGGTCGTCACGCGCCTGATCACCGACATCGCCGACACCGTGACCCGCCGCCTGCTGGCGATGGCCGAGGCCGAGCTCGGCCCGCCGCCGGTGCCCTATCTCTGGCTGGCCTGCGGCAGCCAGGGGCGCCAGGAGCAGACCGGCGTCAGCGATCAGGACAACTGCCTGATGCTCGACGACGCGGCGACCGCAGACGGACATGGCCTATTTCGCGCCGCTGGCGCCGCTTCGTCTCGGACGGGCTGAACGCCTGCGGCTACGTCTACTGCCCCGGCGACATGATGGCCACGACCCCGCAATGGTGCCAGCCGATGCGGGTCTGGCGCGATTATTTCCGCAGGCTGGATGCAACCCCCGACCCGATGGCGCAGATGCTGGCCTCGGTCATGTTCGACCTGCGCCCGATCGGCGGCGCGGCGACGCTGTTCGGAGAGCTCCAGGCCGAGACGCTGGAGATGGCGTCGCGGAACTCGATCTTCGTGGCGCACATGATCGCCAACTCGCTGAAGCATCACGCCGCCGCTGGGCCTGCTGCGCGGCTTCGCGACGATCCGGTCGGGCGAGTACAAGAACCATATCGACCTGAAGCATGAACGGCGTCGTGCCGGTCGTGGATCTGGGGCGCGTCTATGCGCTGATCGGGCGGCTTGCCCGCGGTCAACACCCGCGCGCGCCTCGAGGCCGCCGAGGACAGGCGGTGATCTCTGCCTCGGGCGCGCGCGACCTGATCGACGCCTATGACCTGATCGCCGAGATCCGGCTGGAACATCAGGCGCGCCGAGATCCGGCGGGCGAGAAGCCCGACAACTTCCTTGCGCCGTCCGACCTGTCGGATTTCGAGCGCAGCCATTTGCGCGACGCCTTCGTTGTCGTGCGCACCATGCAATCCGCGGTCAGCCATGCCCGCGGCGCCCCCAGCTGAGGACAGCGCCCGATGGCCCTTGAACTGATCGCCGCAATCATCGCCGCAGCCGCCCTCGCCGGCATCGCGCATCTGGCCCGCCGGCTCAGTGGCTGGCGCCTGCCGCGATGGCTTGTCCCGGTGGCGGCGGGTCTTGGGCTGATCGGGTTCTCGGTCTGGAACGAATACGACTGGTTCGGTCGTGTCGCGGCGCAGCTTCCCGAAGGGGTGACGGTGGTCTGGTCGCAGACCGAGCCGAACCCGATGCGCCCCTGGACCTATCTCGTGCCGATGACCACCCGCTTTGTCGCGCTCGACGGGCGCGATATCTCCACCCACCCCGCCAACCCCGCGCTCCGCCTCGTGCGGGTCTACAACTTTGCCCGCTGGCGGCCGGTGACCGACGGCATGATGGTGGTCGATTGCGCAACCGCGCGGCAGGTCATGCTGACCGAAGGCGTGACGATCGACGACACGGGGAAATTGACCGGGGCCGACTGGGTGACCGCCGGCCCGGACGATGCATTTCAGCAGGCCGCCTGCCGGGAGGGTTAGATCATGGCCGAAAGCGAACGCAAGCGCCGGGTTCTGGTGGTCGAGGACGAAGACAACATCGCCATCGCGCTCGACTACCTGATGACCCGCGAGGGCTATGCCTGCGACCGTGTCGCCAGCGGCGGCGCGGCTTTGGCCCACATCCGCGAGACCCATCCCGACCTCGTGCTGCTCGACGTGATGCTGCCCGAGGTTTCGGGCTACGAGATCTGTCAGGGCGTTCGTCTCGACCCGCAGCTTTCGGACGTGAAGATCCTGATGATGACCGCCCGCGGTTCGGCCATCGAGCGGCGCAAGGGACTGGCTCTGGGTGCCGACGGCTTCATCGCCAAACCGTTCGAACTCGAGGATCTGCGCAAGCAGGTGCGCAAGATGCTCGACGCCGGGGCCTGATCATGCTCGAACGCCTCAACCTTCGCCTGCGGGTCCTGCTGATCTTTGCAGCACTCGCGGCAGCCGGGATCGGGGCGATCGTGGCGGGCCTTGTGCTTGGCTACGAACGGCTCGGGGCCTCTGATCCGGCCGCGGCGCTGACCCAGGCGGGCGTGATCGCCGGCTTTGTCCTTCTCGGCCTGGTCGCCACAACCTGGTATCTCTTCGACCGCAACGTGGCCCGCCCGATCGAGGGGCTCGCGGGCTCTTTGCGCGCCCGTGCCCATGCCGAGGTCGCCCACGGCATCGACGCGGGCGAGGCCCGCTATCTGGGCGATCTTGCGCCCGCCGCCGCCGCCGCCGCCACCAGCCTGGCGGAAACCCGCAACGCGCTGGCGGAATCCGTGGCACGCGAGACGGCCCGCCTCACCTCGGAAAAGTCCCGGCTCGAGGCGCTCCTGTCGGACGTGCCCGTGGGCGTGCTGCTTTGCTCGCCCGACCATCAACTGGTGTTCTACAACGGGCAGGCGGTCGATCTGCTGGGCGCAGGCGGCCTTGACCGCGGGGTGTTCGAATACCTGCGAGACGGACCGATCCGCCACGCCTACGAGCGGCTGCGCGAAACCGACGATCCCGATGCCGCCTCCGATCTGCTCTGCTCGACGATGGCGGGGGGGCGCGTTCTTGCCGCGCGGATGCGTCTGATCGCCGGTGGCGCGCGGCCGGGCTATGTGCTGACGCTGCGCGATGTCACCGGCGATCTGGCGGCCCATGCGCGGCGCGAGGCGTTATTGTCGGAACTGCTCGACAAGGTGCGGCGGGCGGCGGCGAACCTGCAAACGATCGTGGGCGCGAAATCCGGCATGGGCGCCCCGCGAGACCGGCTCGATGCGGCGCTCGAGGAAGAGGTGGGACGCCTTTCGCAGAGCGTGACGGACCTGGCCATCCGCCATGACGAGGGCCGTCTGGAAAGCGCGGCCATCGCCTCGATCCGCGCCTCGGACCTGCTCGACGGGTTGCGCGCCCGGCTCGAGGCGCAGGGATTGGCGGCCGAGGTGCAGGCCGCGCCGCTGCTGCTGCGCTGCAATGCGTTCGAGGTCATCGGGTTGCTTTCCGGGTTGGCCGGCCGCGTCGCGGCCGCGGGTCTGGCCCGCCGCTTCGCGATCTCGGTCGAAGAGGACGGCACGGGCGCCATGGTCGGGCTGGTCTGGCAGGGCGCGCCCCTCGGGGTGCGCGAGATGGAACAGGCGCTCGACCAGCCGGTCGACGGCGATGCCTCCGGCCCCACAGGCCGCGCCGTCCTTGCCGCCCACGCAACCGAGGTCTGGCCCGAGCACGACGCCTTCGGGCAAGCGTCGCTCTGCCTGCCGATCCCCCTGGCCCGCCGCGCTGTCCGCCGACCGAAACCCGTCGCGCGCGCCGTCGTCTACGATTTCGACCTGCTTTCGAAATCGCGGAACGAGAAGGTGGCCGATACCCGCCTCGAGGATCTCACCTATGTCGTGTTCGACACCGAGACGACGGGCCTGCTGCCCGAAAAAGGCGATGAGATCGTGCAGATCGCCGCTGTCAGGATCGTGAACGGCAGGCGGGTGGCGGCCGAGGTGTTCGACACGCTTGTCAATCCGGGTCGGCCGATCCCGCTTTCCTCGACCGAGGTTCACGGCATCACCGATGCCATGGTGGCCGAGGCTCCCGGCATCGAAGAGGTCTGCCGAAGGTTTCACCGCTTTGCCGAAGGCGCGGTCCTCGTGGCGCACAATGCCCCCTTCGACATGGCCTTCCTGCGCCGACGCGAGGCCGCGATCGGCGTGCGCTTTGAAAACCCCATCCTCGATACCGTACTCTTGTCCGCCGTGGTGTTCGGCCAGCTTGAAATCCACAGCCTCGACGCGCTGAGCCATCGCCTCGGCATCACGATCCCGGAAGAGGCGCGCCACACCGCGCTTGGCGATACCGTGGCCACCGCCGACGCGCTGTTGAAGCTGCTGCCGATGCTTCAGGCCCGCGACCTGCGGACCTTCGGTGCCGTTCTGACCGAGATCCGCCGCCATGGCAGGTTGCTCAAGGATCTGAACTGAACGTCATCGGGCCAAGATCCCATACCGGGCGACCGCCGCGATGTGCCTGCGGCGCCCTTGCGTCGGCGCGGCGGGATGATCGGGCGCCGGATCGACGACATTACTGGAAGCTGATCGTCGCGAACGCCCGGTCGATCTTGTCCTGCCCCCAGACGACGGGTGCCTGCGGCGGGCTCGCCGGATCGGCAATCGTCGTGCCGTCGCCCGGCCCCAGCGTGACGGTCTGGCCGGCATTGGTCACGCGCACCTCGCCTTCCTGCACGAACACGGCGAACGCACCGTCTAGCGGGCCGCCCCACACCGTCGTGCCCCGCACCCCGAGCGTCGCAAAGGTCGTGGCGATCTCCACGTTGCCGCCCTCGGGCGCCTCGATCCGGCCGCCGACGAACAGGAAGGCCCCGTTCAGCACGCGCAGCGCAAGCCGCCCTCCGGGGACACCCGGGGCATAGAGGAACTCGTCCACCCGCAATTGGGCCGTCTCGCCAAGCGTGATCCGCGTGTCGTCGGCAAGCGTTGCCTCCAGCCGCGCCGCCTCATGCGCCTGAAGCAGATCACCGAGAAAGAGCGGATCGGCCACCGCCAGCTCGCGAAGGGTCCCCGCCGCCTCGGCCGTCACCCGGTTCTGTACCCGGTCCACCGTCCCCACGGCGTCCGCCTCGGCATGGGCCGCGCTCGCCGCAGCGACCAACACCGTCAGTGCCCCAGCCGCCAGCGTCTTCGGTCTGAACATACCCATCGCATCAAGCTCCTTGTGTCAGACGCCTCCGCCGAACGGCACGGGCGCCCTGTTGCTGTCGCGACCGTCGCCGCACGGCCGCCTGCCCCGCGGCCGTGCCGCGCGCGATCAGTCCGCCGCGTCGAACGCTACGCGAAAGCCGATGTGGTTGGTGCCCAGACCCATTTCCTGCGCCTGACGCGCGGCCGGACGATACCGATAGCAGAAGTTCGGCGCGCACAGCCACGAGCCGCCCTTGATCACCCGCCTTGGCCCGATCTCGGGATGCGAGAACTGCGCCGCAAGCTCCGCGGGCGGACCATGCGGATCGACTTCCGGGCGGTCCGGATGGGCCGGAACATACCAGTCCGCCACATGTTCCCAGACGTTCCCCGCCATGTCGTAGAGCCCGTAGCCATTGGGCGCAAACGATCCGACTGGCGCCAGCCCGTGAAAACCGTCGTCCGCGGTGTCGGTCACCGGAAAGGTGCCCTGCCAGCTGTTGGCCTTCCAGCCCTGCGCGGGATCGAAGGTTTCGCCCCAGGTGTATTCGGCCCCGTCCAGCCCGCCGCGCGCGGCGAATTCCCACTCCGCCTCGGTCGGCAACCGGCCGCCCGCCCAGGTCGCGAAAGCCTCGGCATCCTCCGGCGCGACCTGCACCACCGGCATCAGGTCCATTCCCGCGATGTCGCTGCCCGGCCCCAGCGGCGTGCGCCACGTCGCGCCGGGGGTAAAGCTCCACCATTGCATCACGTCTTCCATGCCCTGCACCGCCTCGGGCATCGCAAAGACCATCGAACCGGGCTGCAACAACTCGGGCGGCCAGCCCGGATGATCGGCCGGGTCGAGCGCCCGTTCCGCCATCGTCACATAGCCTGTCGCCTCGACGAAGGCGCGGAACTCGGCGTTCGTCACTTCGGTCGTCATGATACGAAACGGTCCGACCGTCACCCTATGAACCGGTCCTTCCTCGGGGTGGTTGTCCTCCGACCCCATCAGGAAACTGCCGCCGTCGAGACTTACCGTGGCAAGCTCGATCGGCGCTATCCCTTCGGCGGCACCCGCGGGCCCGGCCAGCCCAAGCGCCAGGACCATCCCGGTCAGGCAAGTCCGGTTGGTGTGGATGTGCAGGGTCATGCTGGGTCTCCTTCCGGTCTGCGGACGATTGGCTAGAAGCGATAGATGCCGCCGATGATCGGGCCGGACAAGCTCATCTTCAGGTCGTTCGCATCCCCGGGCGAGCGGTCGAACGTCAGATAGCGATACCCGCCCTGCACCGACCATCTGTCATTCACCCGATAGCCCACGCCCGCCGTCACTTGATAGGTATAGTCCGACCCGACGCCAAATCCACCGCCATCAACGAACAGCACGCCATACCACCTGTCGTCGAAGGTCACGCGAAGCCGGGCCGCGAGAAGCGGATCGACCCAATCATCGGTGCTCTCGAACGACCGGGTCGGGCTGAGCGCGCCCACGAAGACCGTCGTCACATCGGTCGAATATCCCCGCAGGCCCGCGCCAACATCGACGCTCACCTTGGCGTCTTCATGCACCCGGTACATCCCGTAGAGGCTGAAGAGGGTCAGCTTCGAGTCCACCGACACTTCGGAAAACGCCAGTCCGCGCGCGGTCGGCGCATCGGTCGACACATCCATGTAGACCAGGTCGCCGATCAGGCTCCACGGCCCGTTGCGCGCCTCGAGCGCCCCCATGAAGGCAAAGTCGAGGTCCTGCAACGCATCGCTGATGCTCAACTCGCCCTCGACAGTTCCGCGTGGCGTGTCGATCGTCACATCGGTCTTGGGGAACCACAGATAGACGGCGGCGCTATAGGTCCAATCCTGCGCAGAGGCTGGATCGGCCAGCAAAAGTGCAAGTCCTGCAATAAAGCCCTTCACGGAAATCCCTCCCTCTGGATCATTCTCCCCCAGGGCGCCGCACATGCGTGTGGCAGGCTGTCAACCGGCCAGCCGGACGCCCTTTGCCCAAGCTAGCCCCCATGCGCGGGTCGCGGCAAGCCAAAGCTGGCCGTCCGACCCCGCAAGCCAGCTCCGGTGCCCCATGAACGGCAGTTCTTGAAACGCTTGCTGACAAGGACCACCAGTTGCGGCTAAGGGTGGGCAGACACTGCCTCCCGCCTGAACGGAGTTCCTGAAAAATGCCCGGACGCAACTTGTTGATTGCGCTTGTCATGGCCTTGGCCGGCGTCCTCGCGATCCCGCAGATCGCGGCCGCCCAGACCGCCGAGGCCCCCACCGCCGTAGCGCTCCCCGACCCGCTGACGACGGACGCGATCGACGCACTGGTGTCGCGGCTGTCCGACGAACAGGTCCGCCAGTTGCTGCTTCAGCAACTGGAAATGGCCGCCAAGTCAAGCGATGCCCCGGGTGCCGTCGCCCCGGCGCCGCAAGACATCATGACCGTCCTGACTGAAACGCTGGATCGCAGCGTTGCCCGCTTCGTCTTCAACGCCACCCATCTGCCGATGGCCGTCGCGGCCGAAGCAGAGGTCGTGGCAGGCTATATCGGCGATCTGGGCACGGGCGGGCTGACAACCTTTCTGGCGGTTTTCGCGCTCGCGATCGCACTTGGGATCGCGGCCGAGATTCTGCTCTATCGCTTTGTCATCAAGGGCAAGATCCCGCCCCAGACCGAAAGCGCATCGCTCGACCTCTTCGATATGCTTCCTGTCATCGGCCGACGCCTGTTGCGCGAAATGGCGGGCACGATCGTCTTCTTCATCGTCGTGACGCTCGTGCTGCGTTTTGCAATGCCCGCGCCCGACGCACCGATCGCCCATACCGTCGTGCGCTGGCTGATCTTTCTGCCACGCATCACGCTTGCGGTGCTGCGTTTCATCTTCGCCCCCCATCGCGCCGACCTCAGGATCGTGCGGTGCGATGACTGGACGGCCCGCTACCTGTTCCGCAATTTCTTCGGCATCACCCTGACAGTCGGCATCGCGCTTTTCCTGCTTGCGCTCAACGATCATCGCGGCGCGCCGCAATCGGCCGACCGGATCGGGTTCTGGTTCAACCTGCTGGTCTTCGTCTGGCTTGGCGTCACCTTCGTGCGCGCCCGAGATGGCCTGCGCTCGATCATGCGCGGCCGTTTCACCGAACAGAGCCGCTTCGAGGCGCACGCGATCCGGATCTATCCATGGTTCGGGCTCGCGGCCATCATTTGCACATGGATGCTGGCACAGATCATCGCCTCGATGGGCCAGACCCAGCTTCTGGAGGACGGGCGCCACCTGATCAGCCTTGCGGTCCTGCTCATCGCGCCCCTCCTCGACACGGTAATCCGGGCGCTGGTCCTGCATTTCGTGCCGCCGATGCGCGGCGAGGGACGGGTTGCGCAGAGGGCCTACAATTCCAACATCCGCGCCTATACCCGCATGGGGCGCGTGCTGGTATTCGGCGCGGTGCTGCTTGTCACGGCCAAGCTGTGGGACGTCACGCTGATGAACATGGCCTCGGCCGGCGTGGGCGAGCAATTCGCGATCCATCTGGTTCAGGCCCTGATGATCGGGGTCGTGGGGTATCTCTTCTGGGAGGTGACGCGCCTGCTGATCAACCGCCGCCTCGCCGACGAGATGTCGTCGAACGCCAGCGGCCCGCCCCCGGCGGAAAGCGACGTGCCCCATATCGGCGCCCCGCCCAGCTCGCGCCTCGGCACGGTTCTGCCCCCGATCAGCTGGGCGCTTCAGGCGGTGATCATCACCCTGACCGTGCTCACCGCGCTCGGCAACCTCGGCATCGACGTGACGCCCCTGCTGGCCGGTGCCGGCATCGCCGGCATCGCGATCGGCTTTGGCGCGCAGAAACTGGTCAGCGACATCATGTCGGGGTTGTTCTTCCTGATCGACGACGCCTTCCGGCTGAACGAATACATCGACGTCGGCGGCACCGTCGGCACTGTGGAGCGTATCTCGCTGCGCTCGATCCAGCTGCGCGACGCCAAGGGCCCGGTCCTCATCATCCCCTACAGCAACATCAAGACGGTCACGAACTTCGGCCGCGACTGGGGCATCATGAAGCTGAAATTCACCGTGCCCTTCGACACGGATCTCGAAAAGGTCCGCAAGATCTTCAAGAAGATCGGTGCCGAAATGATGGCGGATCCCGTCCTCGCCCCCGGTTTCATCGAACCGTTCAAGAGCCAGGGCGTCGGCGAGTTCAACGAATACGGCATCGTGGTGCGCGGCAAGTTCATGCACAAGCCGGGCGCGCAGTTCGGCATCCGCAAGCAGATCTTCAAGCGGGTGCAGGAGGAATTCGCGGCCAACGACATCCAGTTCGCCCGCCGCGAGGTCCGTGTCAGCATCAGCGACGGCGAGGGTGGCGAGCATCACCTGAGCGAGGAACAGGCGCATCAGATCGGCGCGGCTGCGGCGGAAACCGTCGCCGCCGACGAGCGGGCAAAGGCCGCCGCAGCCGCCAGCAAGACCTGAGCGTCTGCCGCACCGGCCTTTGCGGCCGCCTTCGGTGCGTGTGTCCCCTAGCCGGCGGCGAAGGCCGCGAGGCCTGCCGCATCGACGATCTCGACGGCGCGGTAGATCCTGCGGATCAGGCCCCGGTCCTCCAGCCCCGACAGGGCGGCGTTGACAGAACCGCGCGACATCCGCGCCAGCACGCCGATCTCGGACTGGCTTACATCCACCTGCCCGGGGGGCTGTCCCATCTCGCGGGCCAGGTTCATCAACACAAGCGCCGTGCGCTGCTGGGGATCATCGCAGCGGATTGCGGAAAGCAGGTTGATCGTGGTCGACAGGTTGCGCAGGATCAAGAGCGCCACCGTCTGCCAGCCCTGCGGATCGGTCTCCGTGACGCGCTGGAACTCCGCCCGAGACAGCCGAAGCAACCGGCACTCGGAACGTGCGACCAGTGAGACGATCCGCGGCCGCCCCAGCAGGGCCGCGAATTCGCCCGTCCAGAACCCCGGCCCGACGATGTGGATCAGCGTCGGCGTCTCGCCGGTGGCCTGCGTATGGACTTCGAGCCGCCCGCTCAGCACCCCGTAGAGCCCACCGCTCAGGTCGCCGACCTGATAGGCCACCGCACCGGCCCGAAGCACCAACTCGTCGCTGCGTGCGACGATGGCATCGCGGAACCCGGGCGGGGCCTCGGCAAGCCACCCCGTTCGCAGGATCGGCTCGTCCGCGGAAAGTCGCGCCATGTTTTTCACCTTTGTTCAAATTTCGACAACAATAGCCCGAGTTTTATCTAGACTGCCCCAACGATCTTGCTAACCTGGGAGGTATTATCATGAAGCGGCTCTTTTTCTCCGCCGTGCTGCTGGCCAGTGCCACGGCCGCATCGGCGCAGGACGCGCAGAAGCCCAACATCGTGGTGATCTGGGGCGATGACATCGGCCAGTTCAACATCAGCGCGTACAACAACGGGATGATGGGCTACCGCACGCCCAACATCGACCGGGTCGCCAAGGAAGGCGCGCTCTTCACCGATTGGTACGGCCAGCAAAGTTGCACCGCCGGACGCGCCGCCTTCGTCACCGGACAGTCGCCGATCCGCACCGGCCTGACCAAGGTCGGCCTTCCCGGCGCCCCCGAAGGCATGCCCGCAGAAGACCCGACGATCGCCACGCTCTTGCGCGAACAGGGTTACGCGACGGGCCAGTTCGGCAAGAACCATCTGGGCGATCGCAACGAACACCTGCCCACCGTCCACGGCTTCGACGAATTCTTCGGCAACCTCTACCATCTCAACGCCGAGGAAGAACCCGAGAACCCCGATTACCCCGCGAACGCCGAGTTCAAGGCGACCTTCGGGCCGCGCGGCGTGCTCGATTGCGTGGCGACCACCGAGGATACCGAGGCGCCCGATCCCCGGTTCGGCGCCTGGGGCAACCAGAAATGCACCGATACCGGCCCGCTGACGCGCAAGCGGATGGAAACCATCGACGAAGAAGTCACCGCCAAGGCGCTCGATTTCCTCGACCGCTCGGTGGCCGCCAACAAGCCCGTGTTCCTTTGGTACAACACCACGCGGATGCACATCTTCACCCATCTGAAGCCAGAGTCCGAGGGCAAGACCGGCCTTGGCGTCTACGCCGACGGCATGGTGGAACATGACGGGATGGTGGGCCAGATCCTCGACGAGATCGACCGCCTGGGCATCGCCGACAACACCATCGTGATGTACTCGACCGACAACGGCGCCGAGACCTTTACCTGGCCCGATGGCGGCACGACGATGTTCCGCGGCGAAAAGAACACCAACTGGGAAGGCGGCTACCGCGTCCCGACGGCGATCCGCTGGCCGGGTGTCATCGAACCGGGCACCGTGATCAACGACATCGGCTCGCACGAGGACATGCTGCCGACCCTGGTCGCCGCTGCGGGCGATCCGAACGCGAAAGAGGAACTGCTGGCCGGCAAGACGATGGGCGGCGTCACCTACAAGTCCCATATCGACGGCAACGATCTTGGCCCGGCCCTGAAGGGCGAGGCCGAATGGCCGACCAAGTCCTTCATCTACTGGACGGACGACGGTTCGGTCGCGGCACTGCGCTATGGTCCGTGGAAGATCACCTTCCTCGAACAGGAGGCGGACGGCCTGCGCGTCTGGCAGGATCCGTTCAAGGTGCTGCGCGCGCCGCTGCTGACGAACCTTCGGATGGACCCGTTCGAGCGTGCCGAGCATGAGAACGCGATGGGATACCAGCGCTGGTATATGGAGCGGATGTTCGCGTTGGCTCCGGCAGGTGCCTATGTCGGGCGCTGGCTGCAAAGCTTCAAGGACTTCCCTCCGCGCCAGAAACCGGGCAGCTTCAACCTTGAAAACGTGATGGACTCCGTCATGGGCGGGGCCACAGGAAAGTAACGGTATGGTGCCGGGCCGGGCGGTGTTGTGTCCCGCCCGGTCCGGCACCGGCCAGATGAAGGGCACTTCGCGCAGGCGGAGTGCCCGCCCCTTTCTTGAACGGAGTTGCGATATGTTCCGCCTGATTGCCGCCTTCGTCTTTCTCGCCTCACCCGTCTGGGCGCAGTCTGCCCCGCTGGAAACCTGGACCGACGGCCCCCACAAGTCCGCGATCCTCGATTTCGTCGAGGCCGTCACCGACCCCAAGGCCGCAACCTTTGTCCCGGTCGCCGACCGGATTGCGGTGTTCGACAATGACGGCACCCTCTGGGCCGAACAGCCCGTGTATTTCCAGTTCCTGTTCGCGCTCGACCAGGCCCGCCAGAAGGCCGCGGCCGATCCGGCCTGGGCATCGAGCCCGGCCCTCAAGGCTGCGGCCGAGGGCGATGTGAAGGCCCTGATGGCTGGCGGCGAAGACGCCCTGATCGAGGTGGTGAACGCCACCCATTCCGGACTGACCGTCGAAGAGTTCACCGCCTCGGTCGCCGCTTGGATCGCAGAGGCCAGGCATCCCCAGACCGGGGAGCGCTTGCTCGACATGACCTATCAGCCGATGGTCGACCTGCTCGACTACCTGCGCGAGAACGAGTTCCAGACCTACATCGTTTCGGGCGGCGGTGTCGATTTCATGCGTGCCTTCGCCGAGGATGCCTACGGCATTCCCCCGCAGAACGTGATCGGGTCGCTTGGAAACTCCAGTTTCCAGATGATCGACGGCGCCCCCGTGGTGATGAAGGATCCGGGGATCGCCTTCATCGACGACAAGGGCGGCAAGCCGGTGGGCATCCTGCGCAACATCGGCAAACGCCCGATCTTCGTCGCTGGCAATTCCGACGGCGATCTCGCGATGCTGCAATGGGCGACGGCGGGCGAAGGCCCGCGGTTCGGCATGATCGTCCACCACACCGACGCCGTGCGCGAATACGCCTATGACCGCGACAGCGCGGTGGGCCGGCTCGACCTGGCGCTCGATGCCGCGCCAACGGCGGGCTGGACGGTGGTCGACATGAAGAACGACTGGCAGAGGGTGTACACCGGAGGCGCGAACTGACGGCACCTCCCGGGGCAAAGGCAAAAGCGCCAGGAGCATGGTCGGAGTGGAGGGATTCGAACCCCCGACATCCTGCTCCCAAAGCAGGCGCGCTACCAGACTGCGCTACACTCCGACGACCGCCTTCCTAGCCGTGAAGGCACGGATTGGAAAGCACCTAATGGGGGAATGTCGCAACTCGCCTAGGGCGAGCAGCCCCAGGCCGCGCCCTCGCCCGACAGCGCCGGATGGCGCAACTCCGCGCCCGGCTCGATCCCGATCCGGGCCGCAAGCCCGCCGTTGATCTCCAGCACCGCAACGACACCTTCGCCGCCGTCGATCGGAGTGAGATCCTGCGGCACCGCATTCTGATGCACCCGCGTCACCCGCCCCGCCTGGTCGGCAAAGATCATGTCGAGCGGGATCATCGTGTTTTTCATCCAGAAACTCGCCCGCTGCGGCGTGGGATAGACAAACAGCATCCCGGCCGACCGGGGCATGCTGTCGCGAAACATCAGGCCGCGCGCCCGCTCCTCGCCCGTGTCGGCCACCTCGACGCTGAATCGCGCCTGCCCGAATGGCCCGCGGATGTCGACAACCTCGGGGCTGCATTGCGCGGCCAGCGGTGCGCCATGAACGAGGCCGGCCAGAACCGCCCCGGCCAGCCAGCCGCGCCTCATGACCCCTGCCGGGCCGCCGCCTCCCACGAGACGACCTGGACAGCCATCCGGCCGCGCTTGCCCTCGACGATGCGCAAGCCCACCGCCTCGCCCGCCTGCAAGTCCGCATAGCCCGACTGGCGCAGGACTTCGACGTGGACGAACACATCCTCCGGCCGGCCGAATACGTTGGCAAAGCCAAAGCCCTTGCCCTTGTCGAACCACTTGACGCGGCTCGGCTCCATCGGCAGGGCCGCGATCTCGTCAGCCGTCACCAGATGCTCGTCATCCGACAGCGCAAAGGCCGCCCCCACCGGTGGTTCGATCGCCAGCACCTCGACCGCCTGCACGCCGCGCTGGGTCTGCTGGACCTTCACGGTGATCCCGGCACCATCCGCCACGGAACCCTGGCCGAAATTCCGCAGGACGTTGGCGTGCAAAAGGATATCCGAAGGGCTGTCCTCGCTGACCACGAAACCAAAGCCCTTTGCAGGATCGAACCATTTGACGTGGCCATGCATGACCTGCAAGGCCTTCTCTTCTTCCATAAAGTCCAAAGTCCCGTTGTCAGAGTTATTGCTGTGGCAAGACTTGCCGTAAACTCGTCCCACGTTTCAAGCATAAACCTGCATGCGTTTTTCGCAACTGGTGTAAATTGGCGGATCAGGGGTTCAACCGCTCGATCGACCATGGCCCGCCGACCGTTTCGCGCGACCATCGGAACCGGTCGTGCAACCGGAATGCGCCATCCGCCCAGAACTCGATCTCCAGCGGGGTGATCCGGATGCCGCCCCAGAACGGCGGGCGCTTCGGCGTCGGGCCGTGCTGCGGCCGTGACCTTCGCCACCTCCGCCATCAGCGCCCCGCGCGAGGCCAGTGGCTGCGACTGCGCCGAAGCCCAGGCACCGAGGCGGCTCTTCAGGCTGCGGCTCGTGTAATAGGCATCCGCCTGCGGCCCCTCCTCGCGGCTCGTCACGCCCGCGCACCCGGATCTGGCGGCGCAGCGACTTCCAGTGCAGCACGAAGGCGGCCTTGCCGGTCGCCGCGATCTCCTGCCCCTTGCGGCTGCCGTAGTTGGTGTAGAAAACGAAGGCCGCAGGCTCGATATCCTTCAGAAGCACCATGCGCGCGTTGGGCATTCCCGTCGCGTCCACCGTCGCAAGCGCGATGGCGTTGGGGTCGTTGGGTTCCACCGGTTCGGCCTCGGCCAGCCACGCCCGTGCAATGGCGAAAGGGTCGTCGCCCGCGAATATCCCGCCTCTGTCCATTTGTCGTCCTTCTCCGGGCGTGCCACACGCCCCTGCCGCGCCCTTGATACGCCCGGACCAATCGCCTAGAGACGTTGGACGCAACGCACAAGGGTGGGCGAGGGACAGCGAATGTCAACCGGACTTCTGCACGGCAAGCGCGGCCTGATCATGGGGCTTGCGAATGACAAATCCATCGCCTGGGGCATCGCGAAGGCCTGCGCCGAAGCCGGCGCCGACCCTGGCCTTTTCCTATCAGGGCGAGGCGCTGAAAAAGCGGGTCGAACCGCTGGCCACGTCGATCGGAATGACCGAGATGATCGAGTGCGACGTGGCCGACGAGGCCTCGCTCGACGCGCTGTTCGATCACCTCGGCGCAACCTGGGGCACGCTCGACTTCGTGGTCCACGCCATCGGCTTTTCCGACAAGACCGAACTGCGCGGCCGCTATGTCGATACCTCGCCCGCGAACTTCCGCATGACGATGGATATCTCGGTCTATTCGCTTCACCGCCGTCTGCCAGCGCGCGAGCGCCATGATGCCCGATGGCGGCAGCTTGCTGACCCTCACCTATTACGGTGCCGAAAAGGTCATGCCGCACTACAACGTCATGGGTCTGGCCAAGGCCGCGCTCGAATCCTCGGTGCGATACATCGCCGAGGATCTTGGCAAGGACGGCATCCGCGTCAACGCGATCTCCGCCGGCCCGATCAAGACGCTGGCCGCCTCGGGCATCGGCGATTTCCGCTACATCATGAAGTGGAACGAGTTGAATTCGCCGCTGCGGCGCAACGTCACGCAGGAGGAGGTCGGCAAGGCCGCGCTCTACCTGCTCTCCGACCTCGGCAGCGGCACGACGGGCGAGGTTCTGCATGTCGACGCCGGTTACCACGTCGTCGGCATGAAGGCGGTCGACGCCCCCGACATCGACGCGGTGACGGGGCGCAAGGACGCGGCCCAGTGACGCCCGCGGGCTTCCTGGCCGCCTGGGCGCTGCATCTCGCGGCGGCGGCCAGCCCGGGGCCCGCCATCCTGATGGCCGCGCGCACCGGCGTCACCGAAGGTCTGCGCACCGGGGTTTTCCTTGCTCTGGGCCTTGGCCTTGGCGCGCTGGTCTGGGCGTCGGCCGCGCTCTTTGGCCTCGCGCTGCTGTTCCAGACCGCCCCCACCCTGCTTTGGGCATTCAAGATTGCGGGTGGCCTCTTCCTGTGCTGGCTGGCCGTCCAGACGTGGCGCCACGCAAGCGCGCCGCTTGACACCACGCCCAGCGGCCGCCCGCCGCGCAGCCCGGCCTCGGCCCTGCGGCTCGGGATCGCCACGCAATTGTCCAACCCCAAACCGGCGGTGTTCTTCGGCGCGGTGTTCGTCGGCACCGTGCCACCGGGAACGGCGCCATGGGTCGTCGCGGCGCTGCTGCTCGCGGTCTTTCTGAACGAGGTGGTATGCAACGTCGCTGTCGCGCGGCTGTTCTCGTTCGACCGCCCCCGCCGCGCCTATCAGCGCCTCAAGGCGCCCATCGACCGCTGTTTCGGCGGCCTGCTCGCCCTGATCGGGCTCAAGATCGTCGCAACCTGAGGGATGCCGCCATGACCGACCGCCTGCCGCACGAAAAAGGCTTCCACGTCAGCTGGGACCAGATCCACCGCGACAGCCGCGCGCTCGCCTGGCGGCTTCGAGGGCCAGGGCCCCGACGACGGCGACTGGAAGGCGGTCGTCGCGATCACCCGCGGCGGCATGGTCCCGGCCATGATCGTCAGCCGCGAACTGGACATCCGCGTGGTCGATACCATCAGCGTGCAGCAGCTATGACCACCAGGCCCGGACCGAGGCGCGCGTCACCAAGAGCGCCGCAGACCGACCTGATGGGCGACGGCACGGGCATCCTGATCGTCGATGACCTCGTCGATACCGGCAAGACGCTCGAACTGGTCCGCCGGCTCTATCCGCAGGCGCATTTCGCGACCGTCTATGCCAAACCCTAGGGCCGCCCGATGGTCGACACCTACATCACCGAGGTCAGCCAGGACACCTGGATCTTCTTTCCCTGGGACATGGCGCTGCAATACGTCCAGCCCTATCGCGGCGCCGACTGATCGCGGGCGCGGGCCGCGCCCCCTGCGGCACCGTCCCTTTCTCCGTGACAGCCCGAGGAGACGTCCGATGCCGCTTCACCCCCTGAACCCCGCGATGGCCGCGACCGAAGCCCCCCCGGTGATGGAGGCGCGGCGCTGGCTGGCCGAGCGCCACTTTCCCCCCGGACCGGCCCCTGATCAACGTCAGCCAGGCCGCGCCGGTCGATCTGCCGCCGCTGGGCCTGCGCCAGGCGATGGCCGAGGCCGCCCTGAACGATCCGCAGGCCCATCTCTACGGTCCCGTGCTTGGCCTGCCCGCGCTGCGCGAGGAAATCGCGCTGCAATGGTCGGCGGGCTATGGCGGGTGCCATTGCGCCGGGCCAGGTGGCGATCACCCAGGGCTGCAACCAGGCCTTCACCGCCGTGATGTCCACCCTGGCCGGTGCGGGCGACGAGGTGATCCTGCCGACCCCCTGGTATTTCAACCACAAGATGTGGCTGGACATGGCCGGTGTCGATCACCGTTCCGCTGCCCTCGGGCGCGGGGCTGATCCCCGATGCGGACCGGGCCGCAGCCTCATCACGCCCCGGACGCGGGCCATCGTGCTGGTCAGCCCGAACAATCCCGGCGGCGCCGAATACCCCGCCGAAACGCTGCGCGCCTTTCTGGAGCTGGCCCGGTCACACGGCCTGGCGCTGATCGTCGACGAGACCTACCGCGACTTCGACAGCCGCCCCGGCCGTCCGCACGATCTGTTCACCGATCCCGACTGGGACGATACGCTGATCCATCTCTACTCGTTCTCCAAGGCCTACCGCCTGACCGGCCACCGCGTGGGCGCCATCGTGGCCAGTACTGCGCGTCTGGCAGAGGTCGAGAAATTCCTCGACACCGTTGCCATCTGCCCGAGCCAGCTTGGCCAGATCGGCGCGCTCTGGGGGATGCGCAACCTTGCGCAATGGGTCGCGGGCGAACGGGCCGAGATCCTCGCGCGGCGCACGGCGATGACCGGCGGGTTCGCGGCACTCCCGGACTGGCGGCTGCTGGGTTGCGGTGCCTATTTCGCCTATGTCGAACATCCCTTCGCCCTGTCGTCGGACCAGCTTGCCCGGCGCCTCGTCCACGAGGCGGCGATCCTGATGCTGCCCGGCACGATGTTTCAGCCCGCGACCCACCCCGAAGGCGCGCGCCAGTTGCGCATCGCCTTCGCCAACATCGACGCAGCCGGCATCGCCGAGATGTTCGCCCGCCTGTCGGCCCTGCGGCTCTGATCGCGGCGGCCGAGCCGCGCCCGCCTCGCCATCTTGCCCCAAGGCCTGCGACCGCATAGACAGACCCAAATCCGCAACCGGAGCCTCCCATGGCCAAGACGCCTGCCCCCGAAACCGAGACGAAGCCGCGCAAGAAGGGTTCGATCCTGGTCTGGATCCTGATGGTGATGCTGATCGTCGGCCTCGGTGGTTTCGGCGTGACGAACTTCGGCGGCGGCGTGACCGCCGTCGGCAAGGTCGGCAACCGCGAGATCGACGTGAACGATTACGCCCGCGCGCTCCAGCAGGAAATGCAGGCCTTCAGCGCCCAGGTTGGCCAGCCCGTCACCATGCAGCAGGCCCAGGCCCTCGGGCTTGACCGCCAGGTGCGCCAGCGCCTCGTCACCGCCGCCGCGCTCGACAACGAGGCCGCGGCGCATCGGCCTTGTCGGTCGGGCGATGCCCGCGTGGCCGAGCGAAATCCTCCAGATCCCGGCCTTCAAGGGCGTCGACGGCCAGTTCGACCGCGAGACCTACCGCTTCACCCTTGAACGCAACAACCTGACCGAGACCGAGTTCGAAACGCCGCGTGCGCGAGGATCTGGCGCGCTCGCTGCTTCAGGGCGCGGTCACGGGCGGCTTCGTCGCGCCCGCCGCCATGCTCGACACGCTTCAGGCCTGGATCGGCGAAAAGCGCGGCTTCAGCCTGCTGCGCCTGACCGAGGCCGACCTGCCAGCCCCGCTGGCGGACCCGACCGGGCCCGACCTCAAGGCGTTCTACGACGCGAACGCGCCGCTCTTCACGGCGCCCGAGGCCAAGCGCATCACCTATGCCGCCCTGCTGCCCGAAATGCTCGCCGATACGGTCCAGCTTGACGAAGACGCGCTGCGCGCCGCCTATCAGGACCGGCTCTCCGAATTCGTGCAGCCCGAGCGGCGGCTGGTCGAACGGCTGGTCTTCCCGAACGAGGCCGATGCCGCCGCCGCCAAGGCGCGCATCGACGCGGGCGACGACCTTCGAGCAGGTGGTGGCCGAGCGCGGCCTCGCGCTGGCCGATATCGACCTGGGCGAACAGGCCCGAGACGATCTGGGCGCTGCCGGCGACGCGATCTTCGCGCTCGACGAGCCGGGCGTGGTGGGGCCGCTGCCCTCCGATCTCGGTCCCGCGCTCTACCGCATGAACGCCATCCTCGTCGGCCCAGGAAATCCCGTTCGAGGAGGCGCGCGAGGCGTTGTCCGCAGAACAGGCGATCGACGCCGCCCGGCGCGAGATCGGCGACCGGATCGAGGCGCTGGACGATGCCCTCGCGGGGGGCGCCACGCTCGAGGATCTGGCGTCGGAACAGGGCTTGCAGCTTGGCACACTCGATTATGCCGCCGGCGTCGACGCGCCGATCGCGGGCTACGAGGCGTTCCGCAAGGCCGCCGATACCGTGAAGGAGGGCGATTTCCCCGAACTCGTGCAACTCGAGGATGGCGGTGTCGTGGCGCTTCGGCTCGATGAGGTCATTCCTCCGACCCTGCGCCCCTTCGAGGATGTCCGCGATGCGGTCGACGCGGCCTGGCGCGCCGACGCACGCGCCAAGGCGCTCTCGGCCCGGGCCATCGAGGTGAAATCCGCCGTCGAAGGCGGCGCGAGCCTCGGCGCCTTCGGGATCGTCGATGTCACGCCCTCGATCACCCGGGACGGTTTCCTCGAAGGCACGCCCGCCCACCCTGCTGCCCGCGGTGTTCCAGATGGACGAAGGCGAGTTGCGGGTGATCGAGGGCGAGGACTTCGTCGGTCTTGTCCACCTGGACAGCATCCAGCCCGCGACGATGGAAGGGCCGGCGGCCCGCGCGATCCGCGACAGCCTGTCCGCCCAGATCGAGCAGGCAATCTCGCAGGACGCCTTCCAGCTCTTCTCGAATGCCCTTGTCGCCGAGGCCGGTGTCACGCTCAACGACGGGGCGATCAACGCCGTCCACGCTCAGGTTCAGTAGGCCCGACGTGGCGCTGATCCCCACTTTCGAGGCGTTCGAGCGCGGCTGGGCCGAAGGCCGCAACCAGCTCGTCTATGCCCGCCTCGCCGCGGACCTCGACACGCCCGTGTCGCTGATGCTGAAACTGTCCGAGGCGCGCACCGACAGCTTCATGCTGGAATCGGTGACGGGCGGCGAGGTGCGCGGGCGTTATTCGGTCGTTGGCCTGAAGCCCGACCTGATCTGGCAATGCCACGGCACGACCAGCCGCATCAACCGCGAGGCCCGCTTCGACGCCGCGGCCTTCGCACCCCTGCCCGGCCCCCCGCTCGACACCCTGCGCGCGCTGATCGCCGAAAGCCGGATCGAGATGCCCGATGACCTGCCGCCGATCGCGGCCGGCCTCTTCGGCTATCTCGGCTATGACATGATCCGCCTGGTGGAACACCTGCCCGATGTGAACCCCGATCCGCTTGGCCTGCCCGACGCCACGCTGCTGCGCCCCTCGGTCGTGGCGGTGCTCGATGGCGTCAAGGGCGAGGTGACCGTCGTTTCGCCCGCCTGGGTCGCCTCGGGGCTCAGCGGCGCGCGCGGCCTATGCCCAGGCCGCGGAACGGGTGATGGATGCGCTGCGCGACCTCGACCGGGCGCCCCCCGCCATGCGCGATTTCGGCGAGACCGCCCCGGTCGGCGAGGCTGTTTCGAACTTCACGCCCGACAGCCTACAGGCCGCCGTGGAACGCGCCAAGGATTACATCCGTGCGGGTGACATCTTTCAGGTCGTTCCCTCGCAGCGCTGGTCGCAATCCTTCACCCTGCCGCCATTCGCGCTCTATCGTTCGCTCCGGCGGACAAACCCGTCGCCCTTCATGTTCTTCTTCAACTTCGGCGGCTTTCAGGTCATCGGCGCCAGCCCCGAGATTCTCGTGCGCCTGCGTGATGGCGAGGTTACGGTGCGTCCGATCGCAGGCACCCGCAGGCGCGGGCAGACCCCCGAGGAAGACCGCGCGCTCGAGGCCGATCTTCTGGCCGACGAAAAGGAACGCGCCGAACACCTGATGCTGCTCGACCTCGGTCGCAACGATGTCGGCCGCGTCGCCCGCGTCGGCAGCGTTCGCCCGACCGAAACCTTCGTGATCGAACGCTACAGCCACGTCATGCACATCGTCTCGAACGTGGTGGGACAGATCGCAGAGGGCCAGGACGCGCTTTCGGCGCTGCTGGCGGGCCTGCCCGCGGGCACCGTCTCGGGCGCGCCCAAGGTCCGCGCCATGCAGATCATCGACGAGCTGGAGCCGGAAAAGCGGGGCATCTACGGCGGCGGCGTGGGCTATTTCGCCGCGAACGGCGAGATGGACATGTGCATCGCGCTGCGCACCGCCGTGCTCAAGGACGAAACGCTTTACATTCAGGCCGGTGGCGGCGTCGTCTACGACAGCGATCCCGAGGCGGAATACGAAGAGACGGTCAACAAATCCCGTGCCATCCGCCGCGCCGCCGAAGATGCCGGGCTCTTCGCGCGCCGCGGCAATATCTGACCCACGCACCGCCGGTCCGACACTGGTCGCCTCGCCGCCAGCCGCCCCGGCCACACCGATGCCGGGCGATTGGTCGGGCCGGAGGACGACAGCGACGTCTCCGGACAGACCGGGGAACGCCTTGCTCACCACCCATCCCGCCGGATCCGGGCGCGGACGCGCGTTTGCCCGTCGTGCGGCCCCTGTCAGAAGAACCAGGGGTTCGACCAGGCCCTCTTGCCGGCCTTGTCGATCACCGTGACCCGCACCCATGGCGACGCACGGAACCGTTCCAGCGAGACCTTGGCCTGCGTCATCGAATTGCCATGCACCGCCCGCGCGGCTGATCCCGCCCCCTGCACGATCACCGTGCGCACGGCCGAACAATCCACCTCCACCGCGTCCCCGGAGATCCGCACGTCGCGCAGTTCCGGTCCCTGGCTCGAATAGAACAGGCCCGCCTTCAGGCTCTCCAGCAAGGCATCCGGCTCGTTCGCGGCGGCCTTGACCATCACCCAGCCGCCGAAATGGTCGGGCTCGCTGAAATGCGCGTCATCCGTGGCGATCAGGTTCACCCGCCGTCCCTCGGACAGCAACAGGTCGGCGATCCCGAAGCCGTCCGCCCGGTCGCATCCCTCTGCACAGCCGTGATTGTAGATCTCCACCGCATGCGCCGTCTCGATCGACCGCGCGTCGGCCAGCGTCAGGCCCGACCACTGGGGATGGGCCACCGCCACGAAGGCCCCCGCCGCAACGGCACGCTTCGCCAGGTCGGCGGCGCTTTCCTGGCCTGCGGCCGGCCGGAAATCCGGGCTGTGGGACGGCGCGAAATCGGCTGGCAGACCGACCGCCAGCAGATGCCACAATTCCCCGTTGGCCATCGCCCCCGAATGCAGTTCCGCCCCCAGGATCGTGGTGAAGCTGTTGGTCCGGAAAGGCAGGGTATCGACGATCGGATAGCCGTAGCAGCCCACGAAATGGTCGGTCAGCGCCAGAAAGTCATAACCCTCGTCACGATAACGGCGGCAGACCTCGTCGGGCTCCAGCACCCCGTCCGACCGTGTCGAATGGGTGTGCAGGTTGCCCCGCCAGAAGCGGCCCGGGGCGGTGAAGGCAGGCAGGCTGACACTCATCTTGTCCTCGTTTCGGTTGGTTCCATCGCAGTCGCGCCCCGGCCCCTCCGGTCGGCTCAGGCGACACGCTCGCCCGCGACCCATGTTCCGCGCACCCGGGCCGCTGCGCCGATCCGCGCGACACGGATCACATCGGCACGCGCCCCGGGCTCCAGTCGCCCGCGATCCGCAAGACCGGCCGCCTCCGCCGGGGCGGTGGTCACCGTTGCCACACCGCGCGCGACATCGCCCCAGAGATCGCCCAGCAGCAGCGCCGCCGATCAGCAGCGACGACGGCACATAGTCCGAGGACAGGATATCCAGCAAGTCCGGCCTCGGCCAGTTCATCCGCCGCCACATTGCCCGAATGGATGCCGCCGCGGATCAGGTTCGGCGCCGCCCATCATCACCTTGATGCCATGGGCATGGCAGGCGCGCGCGGCCTCGACCGTGGTCGGGAAACTCGGCGAAATGGGCGCCATGGCGTGCGCGACTGGTCGCGACCTGATCGTCGGCGTCGTGTCGTCATGGCTGGCCAGAACCGCGCCATAGCGGCGGGCCTCGGCCACCGCGGCGGCCTCGTGCGCAGCGCCCAGCCGATCGCGCAGCTCCTGCTGTGTCGCGACATGCGGCCCAGAACTCGGCCTCCGACAGCCCATACTTGCCGATGCACATAGTCCTTGCAGCTTGGACACGTCGCGAAACTGGCGCTGGCCGGGCGTGTGGTCCATCAGGCTGACGATGCCGACGCTGGTCCTCGGGCCCGAACTTGGCCAGCTCCTCGATCAGCGTCTCGGAACAGACCTCGGCGCGAAGGTGCAGGAAGTGGCTGATCCGCAGCGCCCCCTCGCGCCCGCAGGTCCAGGATCTCGTCGGCAAGCGCGCGGGCGTATTCGCCATAGTTTGCCTTGGCCTTCGAGCTGACGACCGACCCGACCCGCAGCGCGTCGAAGACCGTGGTGATGCCGACGCCGGCAAGCTCGGCGTCATGGGCGACGATGGCGGGCGCGTGGGGCCAGTCGACCTTGGGGCGCGGCTCGATGTGGCGTTCGAGGTTGTCGGTGTGCAGCTCGATCAGCCCGGGCATCACCAGGTCGCCGCCGCAGTCGATTGCGCCTGGGCGGGATCATGCCACCCTCGGCAATGTCACGATACGCCGCTTCGGACAGGCGCAGGCTGCCGCGCAGCACCTCGTCCGGCAGAACCAGCGTTGCGTTGGCAAGAATCGTTTCGGTCATTGTCGGATTTCCTGTCGTGGGGTCGTGCCAAGCCATGCGCTACCTGCCATGAAGGTGTCACACCGTTGTGACAGGCGGAAGCTAGGCCCCGCGCCATGGACCAGATGAAGCGCCTTGCCGTCTACTATTTCCCGCGTCCCGGGGCCTTTGCCGATTGTGCCGCCGCATGGCTGGGCTGGAATGCCGCGCTTAGCGAGGAAGTTCCACAGCCGAACCTGCCCGGAATTCCCTTTCCCGCCATCCTGACCGCCGAAGCGCGCCGACTACGGCTTTCACGGCACCTTGCGCGCGCCCTTCCGGCTGGCAGAGGGCATGGGCGAGGATCAGGCGAGTGCACGCGTGGCGGCCCTGGCTGCGCGGCTGGCCCCGGTCAGATGCGACGGGCTGGTGATCGAGAACCTGCAGGGGTTCCTGGCCCTCACCCCGATGGGCTGCGAAGCGGCGCTGCTGGAGCTTGGCGGCGGCAGTCGTTGAAGGCACTAACGACCTGCGCGCACCCCTGACGAGGCCGAGGTTGCCCGCCGTCGACCGGACGCCCTGACCCCGCGCCAGCGCAGTCTGCTGGACCGCTGGGGTTATCCCTACGTGATGGAGGAGTTCCGTTTTCACCTGACGCTGACTGGCCGGTCTGCCGAGACCCGCGCCGGCCATGGCAGGCGCTGGCGACGCATTTCGCGCCGGTGCTGCCGCGGCCCTTCGTGATCGAGGATCTGTGCCTGTTCGGCGAGGATGCGACGGGTCGGTTCCACCTGATGCACCGTCACGCTCTGGCGGGCTGAAGCGCCGCCAGGAACCGCTGCGATGGCCTCGGCGGGGGTGCCGTCGTTGATGACGGTGCGGACCTGCGTGCCTTCCGGCAGGGCAAAGCGAGCGGCGCGGGTCAGGCGGGCGCGCGATCTCGTCCAGGCTTTCGCGGCCCCGCGCGGCAAGGCGGGCGGCCAGGATGTCGGCCGGGGCGGTCACCACGGATGACCTGCAGGCCGGGAAAGACCCCGGGCCGCGTCCGAAAGCACAGCCCGACTGCCGTTGAAGATCACGTCGCCGGGGGCCTCGAACCGGCCTCAGCTTCGGCAACCCGTAGCTCAGCCCATGGGCATGCCAGAAGAGGGCGAAGTCACCGTTCGCGACACGGGCAGAAACGCGTCCTCGGTGACGGCCTCATGATCCTCGGCGCCCGAGTTCGGCTGGTCGGGTGATGACGCGGCGCACCAGTCGCAGATCGGGCCGCGCGGCAAGCGCACCCTGGATCAAGAGTTCCTTTCCAGCCCCCGACGGGCCGACGACAGCAAAGATCATGCGGCAACGCCCCCGGAGTGAAAGCGCCCACATCGATCGACCGGTCGCAGACCCGGGCGCGGGCGGCCTCGTCGTGGAAGATGCCCAGGATCGCGGCGCCCCGGGCCTTGGCCTCATCGATCAGGCCGCAGCACGACCTCGCGGTTGGCGGCATCAAGGCTGGCGGTCGGCTCGTCCAGCAGAAGCGCCGGGTAGGCGTGGGCAAAGCCGCGGGCGATGTTGACGCGCTGCTGCTCGCCGCCGGAAAAGGTGGTGGGCGAGAGGGACCAGAGCCGTTCGGGGATGTTCAGCCGCGCGAGCAGGTCGCTGCCCGGGCGCGGGCCGCAGCCTGCGGCCGTCCCAAGCGCCAGCAGCGGTTCGGCCACCACGTCGAGCGTGGGCACGCGGGGCACGACGCGCAGGAACTGGCTGACATAGCCCAGCGTCTCGCGCCGCAGCGCGATGATCTGACGGGGCGCGGCCTGCGACAGTCCAGCTCGCCGACCCGGATCGCTGCCGCCTGCGGCGAGGTAATTGCCATAGACCATTCGCATCAGCGTGGACTTGCCAGCGCCGGACGCGCCGGTCAGGCCAACGCATTCGCCGGGCTGCCACGGTCAGCGTGGCCCCCGCCATCACGGGGATCACCGCACCGCCCTGGTTGTGCAGGGTGAAGCTCTTGGAGGCATCGCGGACATCGATCATCGGGTCATAGCCATTTCCGCCATTTGAAGAAAAGATAGGTTCCCACCGCCGAGGCCAGCATCAGGCCAAGCGCCATCGGGTATCCGAAGGTCCATTCCAGTTCGGGCATGTGGGTAAAGTTCATCCCATAGGCCGATGCGATCACCGTCGGCGGCAGGAACACCACGGCGACGACCGAGACGATCTTGATCGTCTGGTTCTGCGAGAGGTTGATCATGCCCAGCGTGGCGTCGGTCGCGAGCGCGACACGCGCCGAGAGAAAGTCGGCGTGGACCTCGAGTGCCTGAACATCGCGCCCCAGCGTCTTGACGCTGGATTTGTGCTGGCTGCCCTGGCCGTGCTCTGCCTGGTTGTAGCCGAAGAAGCTGACCGCGCGCTCGACCGTGAGCAACGCAAGACGAACCCTGCCCAGCAGATCGCCCTCGCGCCCGGTCCGCTGGAGCGCGGCCTGCAATGCCCCGGGATCGATCGCGCCGGAGGCAGGTTGAAAGACGAGGCGCGACACCTCGTCGAGGCCCTTGCCGATGTTTTCTAGGATATCGGCGAGCCGGCCGATGATCTCTTCCATCAGGCCAAGGAAAATCCGCTCCGCCGTGTCGCAACCGGGCCCCGACTTTCCCGCACGATCGGGGTAGGTCTCGAACGGCCGGGGAACGTGGTGGCGCACCGTAACCAGACGACCGCGCGACAGGATGAACGTGATGGGGCCCGATATCGGGGCCTTGGTCTCCGACAGGCCGGGCAACACCACCGTCATGTAGTCGACGCCGCCCTCGTGATAAAGGCGGTTGGAAACCTCGATCTCCTCCATCTCCTCAAGCGAGGGCACCACCACCCCGAGGTCGGCCACCATGCGCGACTGCTCATCAAGCGGCCGGTAGAGGTCGATCCAGACGGCCTCGTGCAGCGGATCGCCTGTGGCCATCCGCTCCAGGTGTCCGTTCACGTCGCGATAGGCATAAAGCATGCGTCAGACCTGCAGGACAGAGGAGACGAGAAGCTGGGTATAGGCATGCTGCGGGTCGTCCAGCACCTGGTCGGTCAGGCCCTGTTCGACCACGCGGCCCGACTTCATCACCATCAGACGGTGGGCCAGAAGCCGGACGACGGCAAGGTCATGGGTCACGATGACGGCCGACAGCCCCATGTCGCGCACCAGGCCGCGCAGAAGGTCGAGCAGGCGCGCCTGCACGGACACATCGAGCCCGCCGGTCGGTTCGTCCATGAACACAAGCCGCGGCGCGGTCACCAGGTTGCGCGCGATCTGCAGGCGCTGCTGCATCCCGCCCGAAAAGGCGCTCGGGCGGTCGTCGATCCGGTCTGCGGCGATCTCGACCCGGTCGAGCCAGTCCGTCGCCTTGTCGCGGATCTGCGCCGTAGTGCCGCGCGCCGACGGCCATCAGCCGTTCGCCGACATTGCCGCCCGCCGACACGCCCATGCGCAGCCCGTCGCGCGGGTTCTGGTGGACATAGGCCCAGTCGGTGCGCGACAGGCGTCGCCGTTCGGTCTCGGACATCGTCAGCACGTCCGAGGGCCGTCACTGGTATCGAAGACCACCCTGCCGCATCGGGCGCAGGTGGCCGGCAAGGCAGGAGAGCAGCGTGGATTTGCCCGAGCCGCTTTCGCCGACGATGCCCAGCACCTCGCCAGGGTAAAGGTCGAAGGAGACATCCGGCGCAGCCGATGCGGGCGCCGTAGCGCTTGGTCAGGCCTTCGACCTGCCAGAAGTGGGCTGGTCGGTCGGCGGTCATCCTTTGCATCAGGGTCATGCCGCGCCCTCCGGTCCTCCGCGGCGCGCCAGAGGCGGCCCTTCAGGCCCGTTGCCCGCCGCCCGGCGCAGAAATCGGTGTCCGAGCAGACGAACATCCGCCCGCCCTGATCGTCGGTGATCACCTCGTCGAGATAGCTGTCTTCCGCGCCGCAAAGGTCGCAGTCATGCGCGGCCTTGGTGGCCTCGAAACGGGTGGTCATCGAAATCAAGGCTGACAACCTCGCGTATAGGGCGGCAGGGCGTAGATGCGCTGTTCGCGCCCCGCGCCGAACAAGCTGGATCGCCGGGTTGTCGGTCAGCTTCGGATTGTCGAACTTCGGGATCGGCGACGGGTCCATCACGTAGCGCCCCTCGACCTTCGACCGGATAGGCATAGGCGGTCGCGATCTGGCCGTGGCGCGCGATATCCTCGTACAGCTTCACATGCATCAGCCCGTATTCCTCCAGCGCATGCATCTTGCGCGTCTCGGTTTCGCGCGGCTCCAGAAAGCGCAGCGGTTCCGGGATCGGCACCTGGTAGACAAGGATCTGGCCCTCGGTCAGCGGAGTTTCCGGGATGCGGTGGCGGGTCTGGATGACGCGTCGCCTCGGCGGTCGCTTCGGTCATCGCGACCCCGGCCGTGCGTTGGAAAAAGCGGCGGATCGAGACCGCGTTGGTGGTGTCGTCCGCGCCCTGGTCGATGACCTTCAGCCGGTCCTCGGGCACCAGGCAGGCCGCCGTGACCTGCACGCCACCCGTGCCCCAGCCATAGGGCATCGGCATCTCGCGGCTGGCGAAGGGCACCTGATAGCCGGGCACGGCGATGCCCTTCAGTATCGCGCGGCGGATCATCCGCTTGGTCTGTTCGTCAAGATAGGCGAAGTTGTAGTTCCGACATGAATCCCGTCGACGAGAGGAAAGCTGATGTGGCGGCAAATGCAGTGGCGCTGAACGTTCTGAGCCTTCGCTGATGTCCCTTCTTGGCGTGGCCCGGTGATGACATCCTGTGCGAGCGGCTGAAGACTGGCGCCGGAATCGCTGCGTCGCGGACGAAGGTCGGTGGCTACTCTGGGTGGATGCCGCGACCGGGACGTCGCCGATCCTGGCGGCCGGCTGGGATCGCACCGGACGCGACGGACGCTGATCCGTGTCGGACCGGCGACCGGGCGTCATTCGGCGGCCTCGCTCATCGCTGGCCTCGGCCCGCAGGCGCCGGACCAGTTCCAGTTCGGCCTGGAAGTCGACGTAGTGCGGCAGCTTGATGTGCTCCAGAAACCCGGTCGCCTGGATGTTGTCGCAGTGCATACAGCACGAATTCCTCGTCCTGCGCGGGCGCGCCGGCGTTGTCCTCGCCCAGTTCCTCCCAGCGCAGGCTCGGTCGACAAGGCTCATCGCGATCGCCTTGCGTTCGGACTGGCCGAAGACCAGCCCGTAGCCCCGGGTGAACTGCGGCGGCTCGGTCTTCGATGCCCTTGAACTGGTTGACCGTTTCGCATTCGGTCAACTCGATCTCGCCGATCTCGACGGCAAACCCGAGCTCGGGGATCTCCATCTCGACCGAGACCCGGCCGATGCGCAGCTCACCCACGAAGGCATGGGTGCGCCCGTAGCCGCGCTGGGTCGAATAGGCGATCGACAGGATGAAGCCCTCGTCCCCGCGGGTCAGGGCCTGAAGGCGCAAGCGACCGGTCGGCCGGCAGCTCCAGCGGCTCGCGGGTCAGGTCAGGTGGCGGTGTCATCAGGCGGGCTGTCCTCGATCAGCCCGTCGCGGTTCAGAAACCCGGTCGATATGCGGGGCGTCGGCCGCGCTCACGGGGCGTGGCAACCTGGTGCCGGCGGCACCTCGCCCTCCGGCCGCCAGCGTGAAATCCAGCAGCCGGTGCGTATAGTCGAAGGTCGGCCCCAGCACCTGCCCGCCCGGCAAGTCCTTGAAGGTGGCCGAGATGCGCCGGTCGCAGGCCATGGCGCCGGTATCGACCGGGTGCGAGGCCCCAAAGCGGGGCAGCGTCGTGCGATAGGCGCGGATCAGGAAAACCGCTTCGATCAGGTCGCCGCGCGCCTGCTTGATCGCAAGCGCCGCAAGGTCGGGATCGTAGAGCGAGCCTTCGGCCATCACCCGGTTGACCGCCAGCGTCATCTGCTCGCGGATCTGGGCGACCGTCAGTTCGGCCACCGCCGGATCGCCGCGCCGCTCCTCTGCCAGCCAGGCGTGGGCATTGTCGATGGCGCGTTCGCCACCCTTGACCGCGACATACATTCAGACCGCCTCCACCCGGGTCGACCGGGGCAGGCC
Organism: uncultured Alphaproteobacteria bacterium; assembly: GCA_963700485.1. Lineage (GTDB taxonomy): Bacteria > Pseudomonadota > Alphaproteobacteria > Rhodobacterales > Rhodobacteraceae > Aliitabrizicola. The sequence continues at coordinate 227,345 of CAVOXQ010000008.1, read as the reverse complement.
GGCAATCTGGTCGCCTGCCGTCAGGAAGGTGTCGAACCCCAACGGGAAGAGCGCGCGGTTGTCGGCAAGGCACGCCGACTCCGGCAGGTGCAGGACCGACACACCGTCGATCCCGGGGCCGGTCAGCGCGGGCCGTCGGCGGGCCGAGTCCGGCATCTCGACGATCAGCGTGGCCGAACGGTCGGGATAATCGGGTGACCGACGGCAAAGCGGCCCACCGGTTGCAGCGCGGCCCAATCGCCAACCGCGATCACCGCCACGCCCGGACCCACCAGCGGCGCCGCGCAATGAAACGTGATCCAGCCACGAACCGCCTCCGTGTCGTGAGAGGGTGCCAGATGAACCGGCGTCGTTGTGTCGGCGAGCGTCAGAAGCAGCGTTCCGGCCGCAACCGACAAGGGCGCGGGCGGCCGCGCCCCGCTCAGCCGCTCGATCCGGCCCGGCCGCGCCAGAGCATTCAGCGCGGCGCGAAACGCCCGCGCGGCATCGACCGCCGCATCCGGAAACCCACCGCTCAGCACGTCCGGCGTCATTGGTCTTCTCCGCGAACCAGGGTGAAGAACTCGACCTTGGTGGCCGCCGCCCGGCCTGCGCGTGCGGCGCGCCGGGCCGTCTCCTCGATCCGGAGCGGTTCGAGAACGGTCCGGTCAATTTCGGCGCTCTGCGGTCCTTGCAGCATGGCATCGACAAGTGCCGCATGGATCGCGTGTTGCCGGTCGCGGCCCTGGACATGGCCATAGCCCACCTCGCCCGTCGCCAGCCGAAGCGCGCAGCGTGTCACCGTCATCTCGCCCAGATTGAACGGCGCTCCGACGGCGCCGGTTCGCCCCTGAACCATCACCCCGCCGATTTCCGCGGGGCGTAGGATCGTATGGTCGGGCAGGTCGCGGGGCAGCAGCGCGCCAAGCCGGCGCGCCGGGGCGCGGGCCAGCAGCCCCATCCAGGCCCGCCGGGCCGCGGTGTTGGCCTGTGCATCGCTTGTGAAGGACATCTTGCTGCTCGGATCGCTTTGAGTATACAACTAGACAAATCTGTAACGGCTTGGCACGAGAAAGGCAATCCGGCCGGCGGTGAAGTTTTGATGACGGGGGATGCCCTTGGCCCGCAAGCCGCTCTGGATGGCGATTTCGTCGACCCTGCTGGGCGAGATCGCGCAAGGCCACTACCGCCCCGGCGACAGGCTTCCGACCGAGGCGGAGCTTTCGGTGCGGTTCGGGGTGAACCGCCACACCGTGCGCCGGGCCCTGGCGGACATGGCGGATGGCGGACTTGTGCATTCCCGGCGCGGCGCGGGTGTCTTCGTCGCGGCCCGACCAACCGATTATCCTCTGGGCCGAAGGACGCGCTTTCACCAGAACCTGGCTGTCGCGGGGCAGGCCGCGACGCGCCAGATCCTGCGACTGGAAACGCGCGCGGCCGACCGACGCGAATATGAGGCGCTCGCGCTCGACGCCAGAGAGAACGTTCATGTCTACGAGGGTGTCTCGCTCGCCGACGGAATGCCCCTTGCGGTCTTCCGGTCAGTGTTTCCGGCCAGCCGCCTGCCCGGGCTTGCCGAGAAGTTGTCGCACTTCTCCTCGATCACCGACGCTTTGGCGGCCGAAGGCGTCTGCGACTACACCCGCGCCTCGACCCGGCTGACGGCCAAGTCCGCCAATCCGATGCTGGCCACGCACCTGCGCATCGCCCAGGGCGCGCCGATCCTCCGATCGGTCGCAATCAATGTCGACCAGTCCGGAACGCCCGTCGAATACGGCCACACGTGGTTCGCGGGCGATCGCGTCACGCTCGTGGTGGTCCCCGATGCTTAGCCGCACCATTCTGTTCGGCCTGTCGCTGTCATCGCCACGACACAGTGACGGGTTATCCACAGGGAAACCCTCCATCAGCAGCGGCCTTCCGACATGACCATGCCTTTGCCCCCTCTTCGCCTGACCGGCGCGGATATCCTGCGCGACGGTTGCCTGCAGCGGCGGTCCATCGCGATCGCTGAAGGCAGGATCACGCGGGGTCCGCTGCCCGAGGTCGACCTGTCGGGTTATCTGGTCCTGCCCGGCATCGTCGACCTGCACGGCGACGCGTTCGAGCGGCATATCGCGCCGCGTCCGTCCGCGCCCTTTCCGATCGCCGCCGGGCTCACCTCGGCCGAGCGCGAGGCGGCCGCACACGGGGTGACGACGGCTTTCCTCGCCCAGGGATGGAGCTGGGAAGGCGGCCCCCGCTCACCCGAGCGGGCGATGGAAGTGATGGCGGCCCTCGACGCCCACCGCGCGCGGGGGCTTGTGGATCTGCGCCTTCAGATCCGTGCCGAAATCCAGATGGTCGATGAGCGCGATCGCCTGATCGAGGCTGTCCGGCGCCACGCCATCGGCTATGTCGTGTTCAACGACCATCTCGACGAAGGGCTGGAGATGCGCCGGACGCGCCCGGCCGACTTCGCGCTATGGGCGCGCAAGGTCGGCCGGCAGCCGGAAGACCTGCTTGGCGCGATGGAAAGGGCGGCCGCGCGCGGGCGCGAGGTGCCCCGGCATCTTTGCGCGCTGGCCGAGGCGTTCGACGAGCTTGGCGTGGCCTACGGCAGCCACGACGACCCCGACGGGGAAACCCGGGAGCGGTATTCGATGATCGGCGCGCGGATCGCGGAATTTCCGATCACGCGCCGGGCGGCGGCAGCGGCCAAGGCGATGATGAACCCGGTCCTGATGGGGGCGCCGAACGTGGTGCGGGGCGGCAGCCAGTCGGGCAATATCGCCGCCGTCACGCTTGTGGCCGAGGGCCTGTGCGATGCCCTCGTCTCGGACTACCATTATCCGGCGTTGGCGATGGCGGCATGGACGCTGGTGGACATGGGCATCGCAAGCCTGCCGCGCGCCTGGGCGATGATCTCGCAGGCGCCCGCCGAAATCCTGCGTCTGGCCGACCGCGGCCGGCTTGATCCGGGGATGCGGGCCGATCTGGTGATCGTGAACGGAGAGACGAGAGTCATCGAGGCAACGATCGCGGGCGGACAGCTTGCCTACCTGGCAGGCGAGGCGGGTCGCAGGTTCCTGTCGCAGCCGCAGGCGCTGCGCATGGCGGCCGAATAGGCTCAGCCGCCGTGTTTCTCGAGAAAGGCTTCCGCCGAAAGCCCGCGGAAATCCTCGAGTGCGGCGCGCAATTGATCGTGCGGCCAGTCCCACCAGGCCAATGCAAGCAGCCTGTCGGCGACCGGGGCGGCAAAGCGTTCCCGCAGCGGCCTTGCGGGAACCCCCGCAACGATCATGTAGGGCGCCACATCCCGGGTCACGACGGCACCGGCGGCCACCACGGCGCCAGCACCCAGCGAGATTTCGGGGCGCACGATCGCGCCATGGCCGATCCAGCAATCGGGACCAAGCGTGGTGCGGCGGGCGGCACGGGCCGCGAAGAAGTCCGGGTCATCCGCCGCGTCGTCCCAGTACGAGCTGGAGCGATACAGAAAGTGATGCAGGCTAGCATTCCCCATCGGGTGATCGGTGGGTCCGATCCGGGTAAACGCCGCGATATTGGCGAACTTTCCGACCGTGGTGTTGGCGATGTCGGCGTATCGGTCGCAGTAGGCGTAATCGAGAAACCTGGAATTCATCACCCGGGCGCCGCGGCCGATCTCCACATAGGCCCCGAAATCCGAGGCGACGATTTCGGTTTCGGGGTGCAGGAAGGGGGCATCGGGGGAAAGTCGGGGCATGTGTCTCACAGGGGAAACGCTGGACAATAGGCTGAAAACGCAAGCTATTCCGGTTCTCGTTTACCCCGTTTCAACGAACCGGCCGCCTTCGGGGACAGGAAGTGCGCCCGCCGGGCCGCACCGTGGCAACGCCGCGCGAGGGGGCTCGATGCCCCCGAGCGCGGCCACCCCGGCAGGCATCCGGCGCTCGACGGCATCTATGGCAGGGATGCGACGGGGATGCTACGGGTCGTTGAAAGTTTCATGACGGTTCGGCCAAGGGCTTGCCCCGCGGGCCGGGGGCGATAGGTGCGACAGGCGGGCGCGGGCCGCCAGCGGATCAGGCGGCACAAGGGGCACGCGCGCAATGGGCGAGTTGATCGGCACGACAGAGGCAGAGGACACGCGCATGCTGCGTGACGCGCTCGGCCGTTTCGCGACCGGCGTCACGGTGGTCACGACATCGACACGCGACGGCCCGATGGGGTTCACCGCCAACAGCTTCGCCAGCGTCTCGCTCGACCCGCCACTGGTCTTGTGGTCGCCCGCCAAGGCCTCGGCCCGCTATCCGTTCTTCGCGGCGGCCCGGCACTATGCGATCCATGTCCTGGGCGCCGAACAGGCTGAACTAAGCCGCAGGTTTGTGCGCGGCGGCGCCGGGTTCGACGGATTGGCCCACGAAATCAACGCGCAAAAGGTTCCGCTGATACCGGGCGTGCTGGCGCGGTTCGACTGCGAGCAGATCGCCACCCATGACGGGGGGGATCATCTGATCGTGATCGGCCGGGTGCGCCGGGCGATATTCCGCGAGGGCGGACCGCTGGTTTTCAGCCAGGGCGCCTATGGCCGGTTCGAGCCGGGATTATAGGGTTGCCGCCGCAAACTGCCGTGTGGTCAGCCGACATATCCGGAAGAAATGCTGATTGATTTGATCCGTTCATGTATATTCCATCGTAAAGCAAAGTGAATGTGACTTCGGTGTTGTGCGGTTTCGGGGGCTGTAACGTGACAATGGGAAAGCTGAGTGCTGTAAGGGACGGATCATCTGCTGCGGGAGTAGACACGCCCTATGGCGAGGATCTTGCGAACCATGCAGAGGCTGCGACGGCCTTTCTGAAGGCCTTGTCGCATGAAGGCCGCCTGATGATCCTGTGTAATCTGGTCGAGGGCGAGCGATCGGTGACGGAACTTGAACGCCGGTTGGGAACGCGGCAGGCCGCGGTCAGCCAGCAACTCGCGCGGCTTCGCCTCGAGGGGATGGTCGGCACTCGCCGCGTCGGCAAGACGATCTTCTATTCGATCAGCGACGAGCGGGTCCGCCGGACGATCGAACTGATCCACGACATGTTCTGCCCCGCCCCCTGACGGGCCCCTGACGGGGGCCGGGCGCGCCGTCAGCCGCGCCCGATGAAGGGCATGTCGCGGGCCATGATCGTAAGGAACGGGATGTTCACCTCGGCGGCAGCCCGGCCATGTGCAACACCGCCTCCGCGACATGGGCGACATCCATCACCGGTTCCTTGCGGATCGACCCGTCGGCCTGGGGAACCCCTGCGGTAAAGCGCGCGGCCATGTCGGTCAGCGCATTGCCGATGTCGATCTGGCCGCAGGCGATGTCGAAGGCGCGCCCGTCGAGCGCGAGGGTGCGCGTCAGGCCGGTCACCGCATGTTTGGACATCGTGTAGGGCACGGATCCGGGGCGCGGCACATGGGCCGAGATGGACCCGTTGTTGATGATCCGTCCGCCCTGCGGGCGCTGCCGCCGCATCTGTCCGAACGCTGCGCGGGCACACAGGAACATGCCGGTGATGTTGACCGCGCTCAGCCGCAGCCAGTCCTCGACGGCGATCTCGTCGATCGGTTTGCCAGGCAGCGACAGGCCTGCGTTGTTGAACAGCACGTCGATCCGGCTCCAGCTTTCGGCGATGCGTGCGAAGGCCGCCTCGACCTGCCCCGGATCCGCGACATCGCAAGGCAGCACAAGCGCATCGCCCTCGCCCGCCGTTTCCTCGAGCGGTTCCCGGCGGCGCCCGATCAGCGCCACTTTCCAGCCCGCTGCCGCGAAGGCGTGGGCGGTCGCCCGGCCGATGCCGCTGCCCGCCCCTGTGATCACGATGCCTTGTGCCATCGCTGTCCCCCCCTTTTTCGATTGCGCGCCCCCATTTGCCGCGCGGCGCCCGGCGAGCGCAAGCGGGTTCAGCCGGCGGCCAGCCGTCCGAGTGCATTGCGCACCATCGCCGGCACGTCCACCTCGAGGTTGAGCCGGGTCAGCTTGTCGTCGATCAGCAGGAACGACAGGCCATGCACGAAGGTCCAGAGCGGCAGGCTCCGCGCCAGCACCTCGGGCGCCGTCATCTCCTGGCCGATGCGATGCGCCACCTGCCCCAGCAGCACGCCAAAGGTCATCATGCCCTCGGCGATCATTTCGGCATGGTCCGAATGCGTGCGGGTCAGCCCGAAGACCAGCCTGAAGACGGCCGGTTCGCGCCGTGCGAAGGCGACATAGGCCTCGCCCAGGCGCGCGATCGTCTCGTCGGTACCCGCAGGCCGGTCCGCGACCGCCGCCTCCAGCGCCGCCCTCAGCCGCCGGATGCCCTCGAGGGCCACCGCCATGAGCATTTCCTCCTTGTCGGAGAAATGGCGGTAGGGCGCGGCGGTAGAGACCCCCGCGAGGCGGCAGGCATCGGACACGGAAAAGCGGTCGGGGCCCTTTTCCTCGACCAACCGGCGCACGGCCTCGATCAGGCCCGCCCGCAGGTCGCCGTGATGATAGCTGTCGGCCTTGTGGATCTGGGTCATCGCCGGCCTTGCATCGCTCCTGCGCCTGCGTCGCGCCGACCACCATAGGGTCGGGCGCGCCGGGTGTATAGCAACCGCGTACGCCGGTCAGATGGTGATGCCGCCGTCGACATTGATGATCTGCCCGGTCATGAAGATGCCGTCGTCCGAGGCGAGATGGGCGCAGATGCCGGCAATTTCCTGCGGGGTGCCCAGCCGTCCGGACGGCTGGCGGTCGAGAAAGACCCGGCGCGCGGCCTCAAGGCCACCGACCGAGAGGGCAAGCTCCGCGATACGGCCCCGAAGCGAGGGGCTGTCCACGGTGCCCGGGCAGACCGCGTTGCAGCGGATGGCATGGCCCAGATAATCCGCCGCGCAGGCCTTGGTCAGGCCGATCACGCCTGCCTTCGCGGCGCCATAGGCCGCGCGATTGGCAAAGCCCTTGGTCGATCCCGCGACCGAGGCGATGGTGGTGATGCTGCCACCGTGGTCCTTCATCCGGGGCACGGCGGCGCGCAGAACGATGTAGGCGCTGTCGAGCGTGATCGCCATGCTGCGGCGCCAGTCGTCGGGTGTGGTCGTCTCGATTGTGCCGTGGTGGACATATCCGACCGCATGGACGAGCGCGTCGATCCGCCCGAACGGGGCGAGCCAGTCCGCCACCGCGGCGGGATCGGTCGCGTCGACCCGCGTGGTCGAGGCGACGTCGAGCCCGGCGAGGGGAGAACCGTTCAGATCGGAGGCGTGGACCTCCGCGCCCTCGGCGGCCAGACGCTCGGCCACGGCGCGGCCGATGCCCTGGCCTGCCGCGGTGACGAGGGCGATCTTGCCCCGCAGGCGCTGCGTCAGGTCAATGGTTGTCACGCGGGATCCCCTTGGTCTGGGCGATGTGGCGATACTTGATCGCGGGTTTCAGGACCATACCCTCGGACAGTTGATCGACCATGCCACGCTGGATCTCCTGCCAGGGGGTCTGGTGGGCGGGATAGGGAAAGCCGCCCCGCGCCTCGAGCGCCGCCCGGCGGGCCGCCAGCACCTCGTCGGGTTGCAGGATGTCGGCGCGGCCGCGACCAAGGTCGATCCGGATGCGATCGCCGGTCTCGACCAGCGCCAGACCGCCCATCGCCGCCGCCTCGGGCGAGGCGTTGAGGATCGAGGGCGAGCCGGAGGTGCCCGACTGACGCCCGTCGCCGATGCAGGGCAAGGTGGTGATGCCGCGCCGGATAAGGGCGGCGGGCGGCTGCATGTTCACCACCTCGGCGCTGCCGGGATAGCCGATCGGGCCGGTGCCGCGGATCACGAGGATGCAATGCGCGTCGATGTCCAGCGCGGGATCCTCGATCCGGTGGTGATAATCCTCGGGGCCCTCGAACACGACGGCCCGGCCCTCGAACGCCTCGGGATCGTCTTGGTTCGACAGGTAGCGGTCGCGGAACTCGGCAGAGATCACGCTGGTCTTCATGATCGCGCTGTCGAACAGATTGCCCGTCAGGTTCAGGAAACCTGCCGCCGGTTTCAGCGGGGTCGCGAAGGGGCGGATGACCTCGGGGTTCTCGACGCGGGCCCCGGCATAGGCCGCGGCGATGGTCTGGCCGGTGACGGTCAGCGCGTCGGGGTTCGGCAACGCGCCGGCCGCGACAAGTTCGGCGATGACGCCGGGAACACCGCCCGCCCGGTGGAAATCCTCGCCAAGAAAGCGGCCGGCGGGCTGGAGATCGACCAAAAGCGGGATGTGCAGCCCGAACCGCTGCCAGTCGTCGTTGTCAAGCGTGAGGCCAAGGTGCCGGGCGATGGCGTTGAGGTGGATCGGCGCGTTGGTGGACCCCCCGATTGCGGAGTTCACCACGATCGCATTCTCGAACGCGGCGCGGGTCATCACGTCGGAGGGCTTCAGATCCTCGTTCACCATGCCGACGATGCGACGCCCGGTGACGTAGGCCATCTGGCCGCGTTCGCGGTAGGGGGCGGGGATGGCGGCGGCGCCGGGCAGCTGCATGCCCAGTGCCTCGGCCAGCGAGTTCATCGTGGTCGCGGTGCCCATCGTGTTGCAGTAGCCGACCGATGGCGCCGAGGCTGCGGCGACATCCATGAAGCCTTCGTAGTCGATCTTGCCGGCCGCGAGATCCTGCCGGGCGGCCCAGATCGCGGTGCCCGACCCCGCGCGCTGGCCCTTGTGCCAGCCGTTGAGCATCGGGCCGACGGACAGGGCGATTGCAGGGATGTTCACCGTGGCCGCCGCCATGAGCAGCGCGGGCGTGGTCTTGTCGCAGCCGATCGTCAGCACGACGCCATCGAGCGGATAGCCGTAGAGCGTCTCGACCAGCCCGAGATAGGCAAGGTTCCGGTCGAGCGCGGCGGTCGGGCGCTTGCCCGTTTCCTGGATCGGGTGGACCGGAAATTCCATGCAGATGCCGCCCGCCGCCACGATGCCGTCGCGCACGCGCTTGGCGAGTTCCACATGGTGCCGGTTGCAGGGCGACAGGTCCGATCCGGTCTGGGCGATGCCGATGATCGGCTTGCCTGACTGAAGCTCCTGCCGGGTGATGCCGTAGTTCAGGTAACGCTCGATGTAGAGCGCGGTCATGGCGGGATTGTCGGGATTGTCGAACCAGGCCTGTGAGCGCAGCTTGCGGCCCGAATGCGGCGTCTGGTCTGTCATGTCGTGGATCCTCTCCGGTGGCTGTCCGCGGCGCATCGCGGCACCGTGGGTTGCCTGAGCATAGCCGATCCTCCGCGCGGGGCCAGATGCCGCGCGCCTTGGCGGGCCTTGCCATTGGCCGTCGCGTTGGCGAAGCTGCGACCTTGCCAGAGGAACGCGCCATGCCCCCCGCCCCGTCCAGCCCCATGACGATGATCCACACGATCGCCACCCTGGTCCCGCAGTTCACGGGACTGGTCGAGGCGAGGATGCCGGGGTGGGCGCCCACGTCGATCGTGGATGAAAGCCTGCTGCGCCGGACCATTGCCGAAGGGCGCTTGACCACGATGACGATGCGGCGCTGCCTGACGCATGTCTGGTCGGCCGTCGATGGCGGAGCCGAGGCCATTGTGGTGACCTGTTCCTCGCTCGGGCCGGCGGTCGAGGCCGCGCGGCCGTTCTGCCCGGTTCCGCTGTTCCGGATCGACGAGGGGATGGCGGTCGCGGCGGTCGGCGCCGGACGGCGGATCGGGGTGCTCGCCACGCTGCACACGACGCTGGAACCGACGACCGAGTTGATCCGCAACACAGCCGCGCGCGCCGGCCTCGACGGGCGGCAGGTGATCCCGCGTGTCAGCGAGGGCGCGTTCCAGAAGTTGCTGGCGGGCGACACGCCGGGCCATGACGCCATGGTTGGCGACAGCATCCTGGCCCTGTCGCGCGAGGTCGATGTGATCGTGCTGGCGCAAGCCTCGATGGCGCGCGCGCTTGCGACGGTGGAGGGCGCGCTTGGCGGTTGCCCGGTCTTGACCAGCCCCGAGCTTGGCATCAACTATGTCCGCGACAGGCTGGCGGCCTGACATCCCGGCGCCTGACGGCGCAAACCCATGAGGACATGATGGAATACAGAACGCTGGGCCGGTCGGGCCTGAAGGTTTCCGTGCTGACGATGGGGACGTTCACCTTTGGCGGCGCCGGCCCCTTTGCCATGGTGGGCCGTCAGGACGTTGCCGATGCGCGGCGGCTCGTCGACCTTTGCATCGACCATGGGGTGAACGTGTTTGACACGGCGAACATGTATTCGAGCGGATTGTCGGAAGAGATCCTTGGCGAAGTGCTCGAGGGGCGGCGCGAGAACGTGCTGGTGACCTCGAAGGCGCGCATGAAGATCGGGCCCGGCCCGAATGACGAAGGGGTTTCGCGCCTTCACCTGATCCGCGAATGCGAGCGGAGCCTGAAGCGGCTGCGCACCGATTACATCGACATCTACTACATGCATGAATGGGATGGCACGACGCCCGTCGAGGAAAAGATGGCGGCGCTCGACACCCTCGTGCAGCAGGGCAAGGTGCGCTATGTCGGCTGTTCCAACTATTCGGGCTGGCATGTGATGAAATCGCTGGCGGTCGCCGACCGGGACCGCAGGCCCCGGTTCGTGACGCAGCAGATCCACTACACCCTCGAGGCGCGCGAGGCGGAATACGAATTGTTGCCGATCTCGGTCGACCAGGGGCTGGGGGTGCTGGTCTGGAGTTCCGCTTGCGGCGGGATTGCTGTCCGGCAAGCACCGGCGCGGACGGCCTGCGCCCGAAGGCTCGCGTCAGGCCGCCGGCTGGACCGAGCCGCCGATCCGCGATGCGGAAAAGCTGTGGGACATCGTGGAGGTGCTGGTCTCGATCGGCGAGGCGCGCGGCGTCTCGGCGGCGCAGGTCGCGCTGGCCTGGCTGCTGGGTCGGCCGGGGATCTCGTCGCTGGTCGTCGGTGGGCGCACCGAGGCGCAGTTCCGCGACAATTTCGGCGCGGTGAGCCTGGCCCTGACGGCCGACGAGCGGACCCGGCTGAACGAGGTGAGCAGGGTTCCGCTGATCTATCCCTATTGGCACCAGGGCAATTTTGCCTCCGCGCGGTTCAGCGAGGCCGACTGGGCGCTGCACGGCGACTATTCCGCATAGGGCCGATTCAGTTCATGGGGGCGCCGCCCTCGGCGGTGCGGCGCGCCATGTAGGCGCGCAGCGCCTCGTCGAGCGCGGGGTCGAGCGCGGGCGGCTCATAATCGGCAAGCAGTTGCTTCCAGACAATGTTCGCCCGCTCTGGCGCCTCGACCGCGCCGCGTGTCAGCCATTGGGGATGATTGTCCCAGTTCGACACCAGCGGGGTGTAGAAGGCCGTCTCGTAGCGGTCCATCGTGTGGGCCGAGCCGAAGAAATGGCCGCCCGCCCCCACATCGCGGATCGCCTCGACCGCGAGTGTCGCGTCGGTCACCGGGATCGGCTCGAAATAGGCGGCCATCATCTGGAGCATTTCGGCATCGAGGATGAGCTTCTCGAAGCTGGCTGTCAGGCCGCCGTGCATCCAGCCCGCCGCATGTTCCACCAGATGCGCCCCCCCCATGAGCGCACCCCAAAGCGCCATCTGGCTTTCATAGGCGGCCTGGGCATCGACCGCGTTCGCGGCCGTGACGTTCGAGGAGCGGAAGGGCACGCCGACATGGCGGGCAAGCTGGCCACTGGCCTGCGCGGCCTTGGTGTATTCGGGGGTGCCGAAGGCCGGTGCGCCCGAACGCATGTCGACGTTCGAGGTGAAGCCGCCATACATCACCGGCACGCCCGGACGGACGATCTGGGTCAGAACGATGCCGGCGAGCGCCTCGGCGTGCTGCTGCACCAGCGCGCCCGCAAGGGTGATTGGACTCATCGCACCGGCCAGCGTGAAGGGCGTGATGACGTTGACCTGGCCATGTTCGGCCAGCGCGATCAGCCCCTCGGCCATCGGAACATCGAGCTGAAGGGGCGAGTTGGTGTTGATGATGCCAAGCAGGGTCGGCCTGTCGGTCAGGCCCTCGGGCGTGGTTCCCAGCGCGATCGCCGCCATCTCGAGGCCGTCCATCGTGCGGGCCCGGCCCAGCGTCTGGGTCTGCCATGACTTGTCCAGGAGGGTGATCTGAGCGTGGTAGATATCGAGATGGCGCGTCGCCGCCGGCAGGTCGAGCGGCTCGAACGGGCCGCCGCCTTCCTGGTGAAGGATGTCGAGGGACTGCACGAGGCGCAGGTAGTCGCACATTTCGGCGTAGGTGCCGTCGCGGCGACCACGATCGTTGTCCATCACATAGGCCGGACCGCCGACCGAGGCGAAGACCGAGTGCCTGCCCCCGAAGCGGAGCGTCTTGCGGGGGTTGCGGGCCTCCAGGGCAAAGGTCTGCGGCACGGTCCGCAGCCGTTCGGCAACCAGCCCCGGATCGAGACGGATCGTCTCGCCGTCCGCTCCGGCCCCCGCCGCCGCGAAGAACCTGCGCGCCTGCGGATCGAGGACGCGCATGCCGATTTCCGACAGCACCCGAAGTGCCGCCGCATGGATCGCCGCGACATGGTCGGCGCTCAGAACCTCGGTCGGCGCGTAGATGCGCTCGGGCTGGCGAAAGGGCGGCTGGTGGATCGCGCCGGTCTGCCGCGGCGCGCGTCGGCGGGGCCCCCGCGTCATTGCGCGGCCCGGGCAAAGTCGCGCGGCGCGAAAGGTGCGTCGCGCAGCGGCATCTGGCGGAGGCGGCCCAGATCCTCGCCGGTCTGGTGGCCCTGGTAGACCGCATGCGCGATGGCGCCGGGGGCGTTCGCATCCCCCGTGAGATGGAGCGACCGGAAGGGATGATCCGCGGCAAGCGCGTCGTGCAGCGCCGAACCCGGCTGCCGCTGGCCGACGATGACGAGCGCGCGCGCGGCGATCGTTTCCGGCGCGCCGGTGAAGATCTGCGCGACCGACAGGTCACCGGGGACAAAGCCGGTGACGATCTCGAGGGTGCGCAGGGTGATGCCGCGCCGGGCAAGCGCCTGATGGACCAGCGGCTGTTCGTTGGTCATGAAAGTCCAGGCCGAGGCGGTGCCCGCCGTGGTGATATAGGTGACCTCGAGGCCACGCGCGGCAAGCCCTTCGGCGACGGCCGTGCCAAGATAGTAATTGTCGAAATCGAACACCGCGACGGGGCCTTCGGGCAGAATGCCTGCCGCGAGATCATCGGGAGTATAGATATTTCGTCCTTTCAGGGGGGCCGTCGGCAATTCGTTCGCACCACAAAGCCGGGTCGTCCACCGTGCGCCCGTGGCGATCACCACATGGTCCGCACCGAAGTCGCGCACATCGCCCGCGGTCAGGTCGCTTTCGGCGTAGAGCGAGACGTTGGCCATCCGGCGCAATTGTCCCAGCCGGTATTCGGCGACCCGGTTCCAGGTCGCAAGCCCCGGCAGCGACGTCTCGAACCGGAGCCGTCCGCCGAAGTCGCGGGCGCGCTCGGCAAGCGAGACGCGAAAGCCCCGGCGTGCCAGCGTCAGCGCGGATTCGAGCCCGGCCGGTCCGCCCCCCACGACAAGAACCGATCCCTCGCCGTCGCGCCGCACCGTCTCGGGATGCCAGCCGCGCCGCCATTCCTCGCCTGCGGTCGGGTTTTGCGTGCAGCGCACCCAGACGCCATCATGCCAACTGGAGATGCAGATGTTGCAGCCGATGCATTCCCGGATGTCGGCCTCGCGGCCTTCGTCGATCTTGTTGGGAAGGAAGGGGTCGGCAATGGACGGGCGGGCGCCGCCGATCAGGTCGAGCACGCCGCGCCGGATCATCCCGGCCATCGTGTCGGGCGAGGTGAAGCGCCCGACCCCGACCACCGGCTTGTCGGTGAGCGATTTCACGAAATCGACGACCGGTTCGTGACTGCCCTCGGGCGTGAAGCGGGAGGCCGCGCAATCGGTCGCGGAATAATCCATCTTGACGTCGAACAGATCAGGGGCGTCCCGCAGGTGCCCGATGACCTCGTGCCCCTCGCTTTGCGCCGTCTCGGACGGCCGCGCCCGCAGTTCCTGCATCGAGAGGCGCAGCGCGACAGCGCAACGGCCATGGGTTGCTTCGCGCACGGCGTCGATCAGTTCCTGCACGAGGCGGACACGGTTGCGCACGGACCCGCCATAAGCGTCGGTGCGGTGATTATAGTCGCTCATCAGGAACTGGTAGGGCAGATAACCCATGCCGGCATAGACATAGAGGATGTCAAAGCCCGCGCGCTCGGCCCGGATCGCCGCCTCGGCGTGCCAGCGGATCAGCTCGCGTATATCGGCCGCATCCATGATTCTGGGCCGGGAGGACGACATGAATCCGACGTGGGTCGCCATCCAGGGAACGCCCGAGGGGGACAGCATGGGCTGGCGGGTCGTCCGGTTCATCGCGGCCGCCCCGCCATGCCAAAGCTCGACCCCCGCAAGGGCACCATGGGCATGAACCGCATCCGTCATCACGGCATGCGATCGCACATCAGCTTCGTCCCATAACGTCGCGCATGGAAAGGGTGAATCGTCGGAGCTTTGATCCACGGAACAAGCGCCGGTGCAAACGACGCCCCAGCCACCCTCGGCCTTCATGCCCCGGAACGCGGCCCGCACATGAGGGGCGGCATTCGTCATGCCGCTGGCATGGGGCACCTGGAAGAAACGGTTCTTCGCCAGCTTGGGGCCAATGCGAACGGGTTCGAACAGCACGTCATAGCGGGGATTGCGGGGCATGGCGCACCTCTTGTTGAACGATTGTACAGTAAGCGTCGTCCCGGCCTTGGGTCAAGCGGGGCATTGCGGTGGCGCCATCCGCTGTTGCATGATCGTTCAACACCATGGGAGGCGGGCGATGCAGACAAGGACGGAGTTCCCCTGGCCGGTCGAGGTCGTCGAAAACCTGTTCATCCCCCTGCCCGACGGCACCCGGCTTGCCGCGAAACTGTGGCGGCCCGCGGGGGCGGGGGCGGTTCCGGCAATCCTTGAATACCTGCCCTACCGCAAGCACGACGGAACCCGCATCCGGGACGGTCTGCACCACCCCTATCTGGCGGGGTTCGGCTATGCCTGCCTGCGGGTCGATATCCGGGGCACCGGCGAGAGCGAGGGGCTGATCACGGGCGAATACACCGAGGCCGAGCAGGCCGACGGGTGCGACGTGATCGCCTGGATCGCCGCGCAGGACTGGTGCGACGGGCAAGTGGCGATGTTCGGTCTGTCATGGGGTGGGTTCAACGGCTTGCAGATCGCCGCCCGCCGGCCGCCCGCGCTGAAGACCGTGATCGCCGTGGGGTTCACCGACGATCGCTATGCGACCGATATCCACTGGATCGGCGGCTGCCTGTCGAAGGACAATTTCGACTGGTCCTCGACGATGTTCGCGTCCAACGACCTGCCACCCGATCCGGCCATCGTGGGGGCGCGCTGGCGCGAGATGTGGCGCGCGCGACGCGAGGCGAACCGGCCGTGGATCCTCGACTGGCTGCAACACCAGCAGCGGGACGACTACTGGGCCTTCGGGTCCGTCTGCGAGGACTTCGGCCGGATCGCGGTGCCGGTCTATGCGGTGTCGGGCTGGGCCGACAATTATTCCGAGGCGGTCCCCCGCCTGATCGCGGGGCTGGGCACGCCCTGTCGGGCGCTGATCGGCCCCTGGGCCCATTCGTTTCCCTACAAGGTGGCGGTGGACCCGGCGATCGGGTGGTTGCAGGAGGTGCTCCGCTGGTGCGACCACTGGATGAAGGGGCATGACACGGGGATCATGGAGGAGCCGCTTTACCGCGTGTGGATGCAGGACGGCGTGGCACCGCAGACCTGCTATACCGCCCGCGCGGGGCGCTGGGTGGGCGAGGATGCCTGGCCCTCGGCACGGATCGACCGGCGCAGGATGGCGCTCGGCGCGGGGGGGGTGCTGGGCGGCGATGGCCGGGGCGAGATGTCGATCTGCTCGCCCCTGTGGGTCGGCCTGACCTCGGGCGAGATCGGGCGCTATGGCGGGGATGCGGACTGGCCCGGGGACCAGCGCGAGGATGACGGCGGATCGCTCGTCTTTCTGTCGGAGCCCCTGGCAGAGCGGGTCGAAATCCTGGGAGCACCGGCGCTGCACCTGACCTTCGCGTCCGACAGGCCGCTCGCGCTGGTGGCGGCCCGTCTGAACGACGTGTGGCCCGACGGCCGGTCGACGCGGGTCACGCTGGGGGTTCTCAATCTCGCCCATCGGGAGGGACATGGCGCGGCGCGGCCGCTGGTGCCGGGGGCGCGGGCCGAGGCCGTGGTGGAGATGGACGACATGGCACATGCCTTCGAGGCAGGTCACCGGATCGCGGTGGCGCTGTCGACGACCTATTGGCCCGTCGCCTGGCCCTCGCCCGAACTCGTCACCCTGACGGTCGCCTGCGGCGAAAGCTGGCTGTCGCTGCCGGTGCGCCCGGCGCGGCCCGAGGATGCCGCGTTGCGGGCCTTCGATCCGCCGGAAGCCGCAGCGACGACGCCACACCGCGATCTGGCGGCGGACGAGACGCCGCGCCGCGTGGTGCGCGATCTTCTGAGCGGACGCATGAGTGTCGATTTCGGGCGCTGGACCGCGACCACCGAGATGCCCGATATCGGCCAGACCCATGCCCCACGGGGCCTCGTGCGGCACGAGATCGTCGATGGCGATCCGTTGTCGGCGCGCACCATCACCGAGTATCTGGTCGAGGTGACGCGCGCCGATACGGTGATCGAGCATCACTCGCGCGGGGTGCTGAGTTGCGATGCCGGGACGTTCCGGGTCGAAATGGATGTGGTGATCCGGGAACGGGGCACGGAGATCTTTCGCAGGCGCTGGGACGAGCGGATCGCGAGGGACCACCTTTGAGCGCGGCGCGCTATCGCCGCTATCCGAGCGAAACCCGCGCCGCGATGCTGGTCGAGGCCGGGCTGCGCTGTCTGGCGCGGGGCGGGATCCAGGCCTTCACGGTGGACAATATCTGCCGGGAAGCAGGCGCGTCGCGCGGGTTGATCGCGCATCATTTCGGGTCGAAGGACGGCTTGCTGGCGGCCTGCTATGGGGCGATGTACGACAGGGTGATGGCGTCCCTGCGCCCGGAAGGCGAGAGGGCGGGTCTTGGCGCGTTGTTCGACGCCTGTTTCGCGCCGGAGGTGTTCAACGGCGAGAGCCTGCGCGTGTGGCTGGCGCTCTGGGGCGAGATCGCGCATCTAGACGGGTTGCGCGCGACGCACCGCCGCCTCTACGCCGCCTATCGGGACGAGGTGGCGGCCGCGATCGCCGCCGAGGCTGCGGCCCGAGGGCGGGCGGTGGACGCCGATCTGCTGGCGCAGGCGTTCATCGCGCTGTCGGACGGGGTCTGGCTGGAACATGCGATCGACCCGGCGATGATGCCGCCGGACACCGCGCGCGCGACCTGCCGGGCGCTGCTGGAGGGGCATCTGGGGCCGCTGCCGCGAGGGGCGGCGGACAACCCGGCAGAGCTGTGATCCCCCCTTGCGCCGGCCGCCACGGCGGGGCGGACCCCGCGCCGGCAGCGCGCAACGGCAATCGGGGCGCGCGCGCGTGCGGCGTCCCGGGGCCCTGCCCCGGACCCCGGGGTATTTGGGCAAGAAAGAAACGCTTGTCGCGGGGCCAGGCCTCGGGGCCTCGCTGACAGACGGCACGGGGCGGTGCGGACACCCGGCCGGGCGGGAATCAAGCGGACCAAGCGGGCCGGATCGTTGGCAAAGCGTGGGCAATGAGCGCCACCGGCGCGATTTCGGCGGGACAGAAAACAGTTGCGTCGCCGCCGTGGGGGCGGCAAAGATCGGTCCCATGCGGACAGGCTTCGGGAACAGCTAAATCGAACGGTCCCTTTTCAGCTTCATCTGGAAATACTCCAAGCGTGAGCAGATCATCCTGCTCATTCTTACCGGGGCGATGTTCCCGATCCTCTATCTGACGCTCGAGCTGCCCAAGCGCATCATCAACGACGCGATCGGCGCGAAGACGCTGCCGATCAACGTTATGGGCTTCGAGATCGGGCAGGTGCCGTTCCTGGCGCTGCTGTGCGTGGCGTTCCTGGGATCGGTGATCCTGAACGGCGTCATGAAGATGAAGATCAACACGATGAAGGGCGTGCTGGCGGAACGGATGCTGCGCCGCCTGCGCTATCAGCTCATCACCCGGATCATGCGTTTTCCGCCGTCCTATTTCCAGCGCACCTCGCAGGGCGAGTTGGTTTCGATGGTGACGGCCGAGTCCGAGCAACTGGGCGGGATGATGGGCGATGCCATCTCGCAGCCGGTGTTGCAGGCAGGCCAGATGCTGACCATCCTGTTCTTCCTGTTCATCCAGAGCTTCTGGTTCGCGCTTGCGGCGATCGCGCTGATCCCGCTTCAGGCCTGGCTGATCCCCCGGATGCAGCGGCAGATCAACCTGTTGAACCGGGCGCGGGTCAAGGAGATCCGCAAGCTGGCCTCGGAGATCGGCGAGAGCGCGGCGGGGGCGACCGATATCCGGCGGACCGGCGGCGTGCGCTATCGCGCGGCGTTGATCTCGGACCGGCTGGCGCGGCTCTACTACATCCGCTTCGACATCTACCAGAAGAAGTTCTTCATGAAGTTCGTGAACAACTTCATCACCCAGCTAACGCCGCTGCTGTTCTATTCCTTTGGCGGTTTCCTCGTGATCCATGGCGATCTGTCGCTGGGCGCGCTGGTCGCGGCGCTGGCCGCGCACAAGGATCTGTCGGCCCCCTGGAACGAGCTTCTGGCCTATTACAACCAGGTTCAGGAAGCGGCGCTGCGGTGGGTCGTCGTGATCGAGCGGTTCGACCCGCCGGGGATGATCGACGAGGCTATCTTCGAGGGAGAGCCCGCCGAGATACCGAGCCTTGCCGGCGATCTGGAACTGGCGGACGTGACGCTGCGCGGCGCCGACGACGCGGTGATCCTGAAGGACATCACGCTGACGATCCCGCAGGGGATGTCCGTCGCGATCGGCGTGGAGAACGAGGAGGACCGACGCGCGATCGCCGAACTGCTGACCCGCGAGACGGCGCCCGCGGCGGGAACGATCCGGCTGGCGGGGCATGACCTGTCGCAGTTGCACCAGAGCGTTCTTGCGGCGCGCGTGGGCTATGCCAGTTCGCGCCCGTTCGTGACCCAGGGCACGTTCGGCGCCAACGTGATGTCGCCGCTGATGGTGCAGCCCCACACGGATGCCAACGCGGAACTGGCCCACCGGGCGGAACTGGAAGCGCGCGAGGCGCTGAAGGCGGGCAATTCCACCGATCCGTTCGAGGTGGACTGGATCGACCCCGGGCGCGCCGGGCTGGCCTCGGTGGCGCAGGTCCGGGAGTGGTGGCTTGGCCTGACCGAGGCGATCGACACCGACCGGATGCTGTTCACCCGCGGCCTGGACCAGAGATACACCCCCAAAGGCGCAGATGACTTCGCCCGCGATCTGGTGGCCCTGCGGCCGCGCATTGCCGCGCGGCTGGCGGAAAACGGGCTGGACCAGATCTATTTCCGCTTCGACCCGGACCGCTACAACCCGGCGCTGCCGGTTGCGGGCAACCTTCTTTACGCGGTCCCGCGCGACGAGATCACGCAGGAGGCGATCGCCGGGCAGACCGAACTGCTGCAACTGCTGCGCCAGTTGCACCTTGAGCGCGAACTGGTGAAACTGTCGCGCGACGTGGTGGGGATGCTGCGCCAGACATTCGGCCTCGACGGGACGGACCACCCGCTGTTTCGCAAGCTGCGCCTCGACCCGGACATCTACAGCCGGTCGATCACGCTGCTGGACCGGACCACGGATGCGGACACCGAAACGCTGGACAACGAGAGCCTGTCGCTGCTGCTGGCCGTCCCGTTCCAGATCTCGGCTGAACAGATCGGCCCGGCCTTTTCCGCCGAGATGAAGGAGCGGATCGTGCGGCTGCGCCAGCAGGCCTCGGGGTTCCTGAAGAACCAGCCCGACGGGCTGTTCCTGCCGCTCGATCCGGAGGCGTTTTCCGCCGGGCTGACGGTGCTGGAGAACGCGATCTTCGGCAAGATCTCGGACGGCGCGGGAACCGGGGTCGAGCAACTGCGCGAGATCGTGTTGCAGGAGCTTCAGGATGCAGAGCTGCGTGAGGCGGTGACCGACCTGATGTACGACATGCCCACCGACCTTGGGGGACAGAACCTGACCACGCTGCTGTCGGAGATGCTCGACCTCAGCCGGGCGGTGATCAAGCGGCCGGATTTCCTGATCCTGGACCAGACGCTTGCCAGCTTTGACGCGACGGGACGGCAGACGGCGCATGACAACATCCGGCGCCTGCTGCCGGAGGCGACGATCATCCACCTGGTGAACCGCGTCGAGGATCCGACGGTCTACGACCGATACCTCGAGATCCGCCATGCGCAGATCGTCGGCACCGAGACCGGTGTGGAGGAAGAGGAGCAGACGAGCGCGAGCGGCGATCTGACGCGCAAGCTGCGCCTGCTGGAGGGCACCGACCTTTTCGCCGGGCTGGACCGCAAGCAGTTGCGCCTGCTGGCGTTCGGCGCGCGCTGGTACACCGCGCGTGCGGGAACCTATGTGTTCCACAAGTTCGACGATCCCTCGGACGGGGCCTATCTGATCGCCGACGGCGAGGCGGGGCTTTATCTGCCGCACGAATCGAGCCCCGAGCAGCTTATCGCCAAGGCCGTGAAGGGCAGCCTTGTCGGCGAACTCGGGCTTATCCGCAACGTGCCGCGCTCGTTGAGCATGAAGGCCCATACCGACATCACGGCGCTGCGCATCAGCGCCGATGCCTTCCTTTCGGTCGTGCAGCATGATGCGCCGACGGCGTTCAAGCTGCTTCAGGTTGTCGCCGGCTACGTCACGCAGAACGCCGACTGAACACGCCTGCGGGCGCCTGCCGATACTTGACTTTGCGCGTCGCCCCATGGCCTTCTGCGATGGCGACGCATGAGAAACGCGCCCGCCTGGCGTGTCGAGTGGGCGGAAGCATCGGCTCCGTCACGGCCTCTGCGCCGATCGCCGAGGAGAGACGGACGATGAAGACCCAGAGATCAGGACTGCTGCTGGCGGCGATACTGTCGCTCGCGCCGATGTCGGCGGCGTTGCCGGCGCGGGCGCAGGAGGCCACCGAGACGTCGGCCGCGACGGCGCAAGCCGATGCGACGCTGCTTTCGGCGGACGACCTCGACACGCTGCTGGCACCGGTCGCGCTTTATCCCGACACGCTGCTGGCGCAGATCATGTTTGCGGCGACCTATCCGCTCGACGTCGTGAAGGCGGGGCGTTTCCTCGAGGAGAACGCCGGCCTGCCCGACAAGGACCGCGCGGAGCTTGTGGGCCAGTCGGACTGGGATCCGAGCGTGCAGGCGCTGGCGGCCGGATTTCCGGACCTTGTGACGCGGATGAACGAGCATATCGACTGGACCGAGCAGGTCGGCGATGCGGTGCTGGTGCAGACCGACGATGTGATGGACAGCGTCCAGAGGTTGCGCGACCAGGCGGCGGAAACGGGGTATCTGACAACCAACGATGCCCAGACCGTGGTGGTGGACGCGGACAACTCGATCTCGATCGCACCGACCGATCCGAATGTGATCTATGTGCCGGCCTATGATCCGCAGGTGGTCTACACCACCGCGGCGCCATCGGGCGTCGTCTATGTCGATGACGGGTCGAATTACAACTATGGCGATGCGCTGGCGACCGGGGCGATCATCTTCGGCACGGCGATGATCCTCGACAACATCTTCGACAACAATGATCCTTGGGACGATTACTGGCGCGGCCCGCCGCGCGTCGACTGGAACAATCACGACTTCAACCCGCGCCCGAATGTCGACTTCAACGGAGACGTGAACATCGGCAGCGGCAACACGATCGGCAGCGGCAACCGCCTGACCAACATCGACCGGGACAAGGTCAACATCGACCGGGACGGCGCGCGGGACCGGCTGCGTGGCGATGGAGAGGGAGGCCGTCTGGGCGGCATCGACCGCGACGCCATCGACCGCAACGCGGATCGTTCGTTCAAGCCGGACGCGGACAAGCGGGCCGCGGCACAGGACAAGATGAAGGCGCGCAAGGCGGCCGGAGGCGGTCTTGCGACGTTGCCATCGGCGGGGCAGAAGGGAAATCTTGCCGCCGGTGGCGGCGCGGCCGCCAAGGCAAAGATCGCGGACGCCCCCCGCCCGGCCAAGCTGAACAAGCCCGTGGCCGCACGCCAGCCCGCGAAGGTGGGCAAACCGGCCATTTCCAAGCGGCCCGCAAATGTCTCGAGGCCCGGCACAGCATCGAAACCAAAGGTTCACAAGCCACCACAGAAGGCTTCGGCGTTCAAGCAATCCGGTGGATCGCGCGCCAAGGCCGCGTCCCACCGGGGCAAGTCCAGCGGCGGCGGGCGGAGGCGGTGAGATGGGAATGACCATGATGAAGACGAGCGCCGCAACCCTCGCACTTGTGCTGTCCACCGGCTGGGCAGCGGCGGACCCCGCCACATATGCCAGCCCCGAGGACGCGGTAGCGGCCGTCGTCGCGGCAGTGCAGGGCCGCGACAAGGACGCGCTTCTGGCGGTGTTCGGACCCGAGAACGAAGACGTGGCCCTGACCGGCGACCCCGAGCAGGACCGCGAGACCTGGACCGACTTCATCAACAGTTACAACCGGCAGCACCGGATCGAACTGGATGAGCAGGACCGGGCCGTACTGCACATCGGCCGGGAAGACTGGCCGTTTCCGGCCCCCATCGTGAATTCGGGCGGCAAGTGGAGCTTCGATGCCGCAAGCGCGCGCGAGGAAGTGGCGTTGCGCCGTATCGGCCTGAACGAACTTGACGTGATCGACCTGTTGCGCAAGGGCGTCGAGGTGCAGGCCCTGTTTCGCCAGACCGACAATGACGGCGATGGGGTGATGGAATTCGCATCGAGCATCCTGAGCACGCCGGGCAAGCGCGACGGGCTTTACTGGCCTGACGAGCCGGGCACCGAGCCAAGCCTTGTCGGCGACTTCATCGCGCGCGCCTCTGCGGATGGCTATAACTTCGACGGCACCGACGAAGAACCCGAGCCCTATCTCGGGTACTACTTCCGTATCCTGCAAAAGCAGGGGGCCGCCGCGCCCGGTGGCGCGCTCGATTACATGGTGAACGGCAACATGATCGCGGGCCATGCGTTCCTGGCCTATCCCGCAGCCTATGGCGAGACGGGGATCATGAGCTTCATGGTCGGTGAAAACGGGATCGTCCTTGAAGCCGACCTTGGCGATGACACGCTTGCCATCGCTGGCGACATGGACACGTTCGAGCCGACCGATATCTGGCGCCCTGTCGAATGACGCCGTCCGGCGCGACCGGATGATCGCGCCGGACGCGCGCCGGGCCCGCAGCGGGTCGAAAGGCCCGATCCGGGCATAGCGGGCGCTGCTTTCCCGCTGGCCGAATCCCCGGACCCGCGCCAATGTCACGCCGGAAACGGACGGGGGCCAGATGCCGGCGCAATACGATCTCGTCGTGGTGGGGGCGGGTATCGTCGGGCTCGCCCATGCCCTGGCCGCCCGCAGGCGCGGCCTGTCGGTCGCGGTGGTCGACAGGGAAGCCGAGGCTGTCGGTGCGTCGGTCCGCAATTTCGGCTTCGTCACGGTCACCGGCCAGCAGGCGGGCGCCTGCTGGCGGCGCGCCATGCGATCGCGTGACGTCTGGCTGGAGGTGGCCGCGAAGGCAGGCATCGTGATCGAGCACCAGGGATTGCTGGTTGCCGCCCGCAGGCCCGAGGCGATGGCCGTGCTCGAGGCCTTTCAGGCGACCGACATGGGGGCGGGTTGCACCCTGATGAGCGCCGCCGAACTTCGTCAGGCGCATGGCGCAATTCTGTCGGACGCGCCGTTCGAGGGCGCATTGTGGAGCCCGCACGACGCCCGCGTCGAAAGCCGCACCGCGATACCGCGGCTTGCCGGCTGGCTGGAGCAGGGGCTGGACGTGACGTTCCTGCGGCAAACACTGGTGAGGGCGGTCGAGCCGGGCCGGGTCGTGACGACGGGCGGCACATTGCATGCGGCCCGCATCGTCGTCTGTCCGGGCGATGACTTGCTGGCACTGTTCCCCGAGCGGATCAAGGCCTTGGGCATCACGCGGTGCCGGTTGCACATGATGAAGGTGATGCCGGGGGACCGCGGGTTTCGGCTGCCCGGATCGGTCATGACGGACCTCTCGCTGGTCCGCTATCTTGGGTATGCCGAACTGCCCGAGGCGGCCCCGCTTCTGGCCCGTCTCCGGCGGGAACAGGGTGAGCACCTTGACCAGGGCATTCACCTGATCGTCGTGCAGGGATCGGACGGCGGGCTGATCGTCGGCGACAGCCACCACTACGAATGGTCGCCCTCGCCCTTCGCGCGGGCACGGGTGGATGACCTCATGCTGGAGGAAATGCACGCGACCCTGCGTCTGCCGGGCGCTGTCGTGACGGAACGCTGGATGGGCACCTACGCGTCGCTGCCCGACCGCCTGATGGTCCGTCGATGCCCCTGACGACACGATCCGGCTTGTGATCGTGACCTCGGGCACCGGGGCCAGCACATCCTTTGCCATCGGCGAGGAAACCATCGCCGACCTGTTTGGAGACTGACATGCCCGCCCCACCACACATTCTGCAAGCCGTCGTCTTCGACTGGGCCGGAACGATGATCGACCATGGATCGCAGGCCCCGATGGGCGTCTTCGTCAAGGCGTTCGCCAGCTTTGGCGTGGAGATCACGGTGGACGAGGCGCGCGGCCCGATGGGAATGGCCAAGCGCGACCACATCTCGACGCTTCTGAACCGGCCCCGGATCGCCGCCGCATGGAAGGCGGCACGCGGCAACGATCCGACCGAGGCCGACATCGACGCGGTCTACGAGGTCTTCGTGCCGATGAACGTAGAGCGCCGTCTCGGACTATGCGACGCTGATCGAGGGGGTGCCCGACCTTGTCGGGCGGTTGCGCCGGCGCGGCTTGAAGATCGGCTCCACAACCGGCTACATCCGGGAAATCATGGCGCCGCTGCTGCCCCTCGCCGCAGCGCAGGGATATGCGCCCGACAGCCTGGTCTGTGCGGGGGATCTTGCCTGGGGACGCCCGTCACCGATGATGATGTATCGCAGTTTTCTCGACCTGGGGGTCTGGCCGGCCTCGTCGGTCGTCAAGGTCGACGACACCGAGGTGGGCATCGACGAAGGCCTGAACGCGGGGTGCTGGACGGTCGGCGTGGCGATGACGGGCAACGTGTTCGGGCTCAACCCGGCGGAAACCGAGGCGCTCGACAGCCAGACCTACCACCGGATGCGGGACGCGGCCTATGCCCGCCTGACACGGACGGGCGCGCATTATGTGATCAACTCGGTGGCCGATCTCGACCCGGTCCTCGACGAGATCGACGGCGCCCTGCGGCGCGGGGAACGGCCGTGAGGCGGCATCGACCCGCAAGCGGCGCCGCCCGACGCGGGGCAAGGCCAGGACCATGCCGGAGACGGTGATCCTGACCCTGAACGCGGGGTCGTCCAGCCTGAAGATCGCGGTCTACCCGCGTACGGGCGGCAAGCCGATCGCGACCGGGCTGGTTGACAGGATCGGCGCGGACGGCAGCCTGTCCTTGCGCGGTGAAACGCGGGGGGAGTTGTGCCATGCGGCCCTTGGGCCCGACGCCTTTGGCACGCACGATCTTGCCTTGCGGACCGCGCTCGACGTGCTGGAGGACGCATTTCCGGGCCTGCCGGTCGCGGCGGTGGGTCACCGGGTCGTGCATGGCGGGATGGATTTCGCCGCGCCAGTTGCCGTGGACGCCACCGTCCTTGCGCGGATCGAGGCGTTGTCCCCCTTTGCGCCGCTGCACCAGCCCCACAACATCAAGGGCATACGCGCCGCCATGGCGGCCTTTCCGGATGCGGTGCAGGTCGCCTGCTTCGACACCGCGTTCCACCGGGGCCATGATTTCGTCCACGACACCTATGCCCTGCCCCATGGCTATTACGACAAGGGGATCCGGCGCTACGGGTTTCACGGGCTGAGCTATGCCGCGATCGCGGGCGCGCTGGCGGCCGAGGCGCCCGGCCCTGCCCACGGGCGGGTGATCGTCGCCCACCTCGGCAACGGGGCCTCGCTCTGCGGCATGCAGGCGGGGCGATCGGTCGCCTCGACCATGGGGTTCACCGCGCTCGACGGCCTGCCGATGGGCACCCGGTCGGGGCAGATAGATCCGGGCGTCCTGCTGTATCTGATCCAGCAGGACGGACTGGATGCCGCCGGCGTGGCCGATCTGCTATACCGCCGCTCGGGCCTGCTGGGCCTGTCGGGCGTATCGGCCGACATGCGCGCGCTCGAGGCATCGCCCGAACCGCGTGCGGCGCAGGCCATCGGCTATTTCACGACACGGATCCGTCACGAGATCGGTGCGCTGGCCGCCGATCTGGGCGGGCTCGACATGCTCGTCTTCACCGCCGGCATCGGCGAGCATTCGGCGCGGGTGCGGGGCGAGGTCTGCGACGGGCTCGGCTGGCTTGGGATCGCGCTGGACGCGGACGCGAACCGGGCCCACGCCCAAAGGATCAGCACCCCGGCCTCGGCCGTGGAGGTGCGGGTGATGGCGACCGACGAGGAAGGGGTGATCGCCGCCGCGGCCCGCGGCATGCTCGGCCAGCAGGGCTGAGCGGGACGGCAGGGGGGTGCCGCGCCCTGCCCCCGGGGCGGTCGCGCCGGCCCCGCTGACGGCGACAAGCGATCGCCCAGTCGACCGCCCGCGCTTTTCGGCGGCGCGAAGATCGACTACCTCTGGGCGCCGGAGAGGCCCGCGACTTGGAACAGGAGAGACTTGGGTGCTGATCGGAATTCACATGGCGATCCAGGCGCTGCTGATCGTGCGGGCGCTGTTGCGCCCCAACCGCGATCCGGCGGCGCGGGTGGCTTGGGTGGCGGTGATCCTGTCGCTGCCGGTCGCGGGCATCCTGTCGTATCTTCTGCTGGGCGAAACGCGCATCGGCCGAAGCGGGACGGAACGCCTGCGCGCGGCGATCGCGAAACTGCCCGACCCTGCGACGATCGCCGCCCCGTTCGCCCGCGAGGACCATCCCGAGATCGCAGATGCCTACAAGCCGCTGTTCCGTGTCGGACAGTCGATCAGCGGCTACCAGCCGGTCGGGGCAAACGCGGCCGAACTGATGGCGGATTCCGACGCCATGATCGACAGGCTGGTGCGCGATGTCGACGCCGCGACAAGCACCGTGCATGTGATGTTCTACATCTGGCTGGCCGACGGGAACGGCACCAGGGTGGCCGAGGCCCTGATGCGCGCGGCGGCGCGGGGCGTGACCTGCCGCGCCATGGTCGACGATCTCGGCTCGCGGCGGTTCATCAAGTCGCCGCTCTGGGACCGGATGGGCGAGGCGGGCGTCAAGCTGGGCCGCGCGCTTCAGATCGGCAACCCGCTGGTGCGTGTGCTGACCGGCCGGATCGACCTGCGCAACCACCGCAAGATCGTCGTGATCGACAACCGCATCACCTATTGCGGCAGCCAGAACTGCGCGGATCCGGCCTTTCTGGTGAAGGCGAAGTTCGCCCCCTGGGTCGATGCCGTCCTGCGGCTCACCGGACCCGTGGTCATCCAGAACCAGCACCTGTTCGCCGTCGACTGGATGTCGGAAACGGGCGAGGATATCAGCGGCCTCGTGCAGGAACCCGCGGAGCCGGTCCCGGGCGGCTTTACCGCGCAGGTGATCGCCAGCGGGCCTACGGCGCGCGCTTCGGCGGCACCCGAGATGTTCGAGAGCCTGATGTACGGCGCGCGGCAATCCCTGGTGATCACGACGCCCTACTACGTTCCCGTCGAACTCGATCCAGGCAGCATTGCGGGCCGCGGGGAACCGCGGCGTCAACACGACCATCATCCTGCCCGCACGAAACGACGATTTCGCCGTCGCCGCCGCAAGCCGCAGCTACTACGACGATCTGTTGCGCGCGGGGGTGAAGATCTATGAATACATGCCGGGTCTGCTGCATACGAAGTCGGTGACGCTGGACGGCACCGTGACGCTGATCGGATCGGCCAACATGGACAGGCGCAGTTTCGATCTGAACTACGAGAACAACATCCTGATCTGCGACGCCGGCATAACGGCCGCGATGCGGGAACGTCAGGAGCAGTATCTGTCGGAAAGCCGGCAGGTGACGCTTGCCCAAGTCGAGGCCTGGACCTGGCGCACGCGGCTTTGGAACAACGCGCTGGCGGTCGTCGGACCGATCCTCTGAATGCCATGAAACACAAAGAACTGATCGTCGCATCCTGGAACATCCACAAGGGCGTCGGGGCGGACCGACGCCGCGACCTCGGGCGCACGAGCGCGGTGATCGGTGAGATCGGGGCCGATATTCTGGCCCTTCAGGAGGTCGATACCCGGTTCGGCACCCGGACGGGCCTTCTGAACCTCGAGGCGCTGCGGCGCGAGCATGGGCTGGTGCCGGTTCAAGTGGGGGTGGGGCCTGCGCATGGATGGCACGGCAACCTGATCCTGGTGCGCGAGGCCGAAATCGGCATGGTGCATCGCATTGTCCTGCCGGGCCTGGAACCGCGTGGCGCCCTGATGGCGGACCTGTCGCTTGGCGGAAAGACCCTGCGCGTGGTGGGGGCCCATCTGGGGCTGCTGCCGCAGTCGCGCGCGGCCCAGACACGGCTGCTGGTGGAGCGGATCGCCGAGATGGACGATCGCCCGACGCTGCTGATGGGCGATCTGAACGAATGGCGCCTGCGCGGCAAGGCGATCGGACACCTGGAGCGGCATTTCATGCCGGGCGAGGCGGTTGCGAGCTTTCCGGCGCGGGCGCCGATGCTGCCACTCGACCGGATCATGAGCTGCAATCGGGCGAGGCTGGGCGCGATCACCGCGCATGACACGCCACTGGCTCGTCAGGCATCGGACCATCTGCCGATCCGGGGCGTCCTGCACCTTTAGGCCTTGTCCGCGCCAGGGCGGGGGTCGCCCTCGCCGCGGCCTCTACCGTCAACGCGCCAAGATCCCCGGGTTCCGGATCGTGCAGGTGGCCAGCGCCTTGGCCACATCGGCGACGGTCATCCCCTGCTGGCGGCGGAACCCGCACATGGCATGGGTCGCCCGCGACTTCCAGGTTGCGCTCCGACAGGTCGCGAACGCGGTTCGGATCTCGCGTGAAATGCGCCCCGACGATGGGCGCGTCCGGTGCATCGCCGGGCTCACTCGCCGTATCGTGGCTTTCCGGAAGAAGGGGCGGATGCCCATAGACCATGGGAAGGGCCGGGCCGCTCAACCATCGTCGTTGTGTGCGCCGCCCGCCTTGGCCAGCAACCGGTAATGGTGCAGCAACGGCTCGGTATAGCCCGAGGGCTGGACGCGGCCCTTGAACACCAGATCGCACGCGGCCTGGAACGCGATCCCCTGAAACGATGGCGCCATCGGGCGATAGGCCGGATCATCGGCGTTCTGCCGGTCGACCACCGCCGCCATCTTGCGCATCGCGCCCATGACCTGATCCCGGCCGACCACGCCGTGATGCATCCAGTTGGCCAGAGCCTGCTCGAGATGCGGCAGGTTGCGCGATCTTCCATCAGGCCCACATCGTTGATGTCGGGCACCTTGGAGCATCCTACGCCCTGGTCGATCCAGCGGACGACATAGCCGAGGATGCCCTGGGCGTTGTTCTCGACCTCGCGCAGGATCTGCGCCTCGGTCCACCTGCGATAGGTGGCAAGCGGGATATCGAGAAGGGCATCGACATAGGCACGCCGGCCACCCTTGGCGAGACGGTCCTGCACCGCGAAGACGTCGATCCGGTGGTAGTGCAGGGCGTGAAGCGTTGCCGCGGTGGGCGAGGGAACCCAGGCGCAGTTCGCGCCGGCCTTCGGATGCTCGATCTTCTGTTCCAGCATGGCGGCCATCAGGTCGGGCATGGCCCACATGCCCTTGCCGATCTGCGCGCGCCCCGACAGGCCGCATTCCAGGCCGATATCGACGTTCTGGTTCTCGTAGGCCGTGATCCAGGACTTTCGCTTGATGAATTCCTTGCGGCTGAACGGGCCGGCCTCCATCGAGGTGTGGATCTCGTCTCCGGTGCGATCGAGAAAGCCCGTATTGATGAAGGCGATGCGGTGGCGCGCCGCGCGGATGCATTCCTTGAGGTTCACCGATGTCCGGCGTTCCTCGTCCATCACGCCCAGCTTGACGGTGTAGCGCGGCAATCCGAGAACCTTTTCCACCCGCGTGAACGTGTCATCGGCGAACGCGACCTCGTCGGGCCCGTGCATCTTGGGCTTCACGACATAGACCGACCCGCAGACCGAATTGCGGGGATCGCCGGTCTTTCCCAGATCGTGCAGGGCGCAAAGGGTGGTGATCATGGCATCCATCAATCCTTCGGGGATTTCCGCCCCCGATGGATCGAGAATGGCCGGAGTGGTCATCAGATGGCCCACATTGCGCACCCAGAGGAGCGCCCGCCCCTTCAGCGCAAGTTCCCCGCCGCCGGGCGCGGTAAAGAAACGATCCGGGTTCAACCGTCGCAGCGAGGCCCGGCCCCCCTTGGTGACGGAGGCCTCAAGATCGCCCTTCATCAGCCCGAGCCAGTTGGCATAGGCAAGCACCTTGTCCTCGGCATCGACACAGGCAACCGAATCCTCGCAGTCCATGATCACCGATACGGCGCTTTCAAGGATCACATCGGCAAGCGCGGCCTGGTCGCGGCTGCCGATGAAATGCGCGCGGTCGAACACCAACTCCACATGCAGGCCATTGTTGCGCAGCAAAATGGCGTCAGGGGCACGCGGATTGCCCCGGTAGCCCACGAACTTGGCCGGCTCGACCAGCGGCAGGTCATCGACCAGAAGCGCCCCGTCGCGCACCCCATAGCGGCGGACATCGGCGTGGCTCGCGCCCGCGATGGGAAAGGCCTCGTCCAGAAAGACCCTCGAACGGGCGACGACACGGGCCCCCCGGCCCCGCTCGTATCCGCCCGGGGGTGGGGCGCTTCCCATCGCATCCGTCCCGTAGAGGCAATCGTAAAGACTGCCCCAACGCGCGTTCGCGGCATTCAGCGCATAGCGCGCATTGGTGATCGGGACGACCAATTGCGGGCCGGGAACGCGGGCGATCTCGGGGTCGACATCGGTCGTGTCGATCCGGAACGCCGGGCCTTCGGGCAGCAGATAGCCGATCTCCTCGAGAAAGGCGCGATAGGCATGATGATCGTGCGGCGCATCGCGATGGGCGACATGCCAATCGTCGATCCTGGCCTGCAAATCCTCGCGACGCGCCAGCAGCGACCGGTTGCGCGGGGCGAGATCGGCGATCAGGCCGGCAAATCCGGCCCAGAACGCACCCGGGTCGATCCCGGTGCCTGGCAACGCCTGCCGTTCGAGGAAATCCGCGAGGCGGCTGTCGACCTGAAGGCCGTTTCGATCTGTCCAAGTCATGCCGGGCGGGTTCCTGTATGCCATGGCACACAAGGATAGGGCGGATCGGCCGCCCTCGCAAGGAACCGGGCCGCAAGTCGTCGGCCGCAACGGCGGCGCCACTGATCGCCGGCGGCTTGCCCGGCCACCGCCCGGTGGCGGATCACGCCGGGTAGAGACCGGCCGTCCGCGCCCTCAGCCTGACAAGCGCGAGCACGGCGTCGATGCTTGGCGTCGGCGTGCCGGTCAGCCGACCGAGTTCGGCGACCGAAGCAACGAGAGCGTCGATTTCCATCGGGCGCCCGGCCTCGAGATCCTGCAACATCGACGTGCGGTGCGCCCCGACCGCCGCCCCGCCGTCAATCCGGCGGTCGACGTCGATCGGAAATGTCACACCCAGCGCCTCGGCGATGACCTGCGCCTCGACCATCATCGCCCGCGCGACGGCCCGCGTGCCGGGATCGGTGCAAAGCACGTCAAGCGTGGCGAGCGTCAGCGCCGAGATCGGGTTGAAGGACAGGTTTCCCCAGAGCTTTACCCAGATCTCGTCGCGCAGGCGCGGCCGGACGGGGGCCTTGAGCCCCGCCGCGCCCAGCACCTGCGCGAGCGCCATCGCGCGGGCCGACTTCTCGCCCCCGGGTTCGCCAAGCGAAAAGCGGTTGCCCTCGACATGCCTCACGACGCCGGGGCTGACCACCTCGGCGGCGGGATAGACCACGCAACCCAGCACGCGGTCGGGCCCGAACCCGTTCCACTGGACATCGCCGGGATCGACCGTGGCAAGGCGGGTTCCCTCCAGCGGGCCGCCGAGCTTGTGAAAATACCACCACGGCACGCCATTGACGCCGCTGACCAGGGTGCTGTCGGGGCCGAGCAGGGGAAGGATGCTTCCCACGACGGGCGGCACCGAATGCGCCTTGAGCGTCAGGATCACATAATCCTGCGGTCCGAGGGACCGCGGATCGTCGGTGGCCCGGACGGGCACCGTCCGGCTTTCGCCCTCTTCGATCAGGGTCAGCCCGCGGGCTTGGAGCGCCGCAAGATGCGGCCCGCGCGCGACCAGCGAGACATCCGCGCCCGCCTGCGCGAGCTTTGCGCCCATGTAGCCGCCGATGGCGCCCGCCCCGAAGATACAGATCCGCATCTTCAGGCCTCCGTCAGGCCAAGTTTCTCGGCCAGCCCGATACGTTGCAGCTTTCCCGTGGCGCCCTTGGGGATCTCGGCCACGATGACCACCCGCCGCGGCACCTTGAAGGCGGCCAGTCGCGTGGCGGCAAAGGCACGGATCGCCGCTTCGTCGCGCCTCCATCCCGTCGCGCAGAACGACAGCGGCCGCCACCTCTTCGCCCAGTTTCGCATGCGGAACGGCAAAGGTGACGACCTGCTGCACCGCGGGATGATCCATCAGGATGCCGTCGACCTCGAGCGGGCTGATCTTTTCGCCGCCGCGGTTGATGATTTCCTTCAGGCGGCCGGTCAGCGACAGGTATCCCTCGGCGTCGATCGCCCCCTGGTCGCCGGTGCGGAACCAGCGCATGCCCTCGCACTCGAAGAAACTCTTCGCGTTGGCCTCGGGGTTGCCCTCATACCCCGGCGTCACGTTCGCCCCGGAAATCACCACCTCGCCCGTCGCGCCGGGAACAAGACGGTTCTCGGTCTCATGCGCGATGCGCACCTCCGGTCCGGCGGCCACGCCGACAGATCCGGGGCGCTGCGCGCGCGGCGGCAGCGGATTGGACGCCATCTGGTGGGCCGCCTCGGTCATTCCGTAGGCCTCGATCACCGGGGCCCCGAAGGTCTGCGACAACTCGACCATCACCTGCGCGGGAAGGGACGCTGACGACGACCGGATGAAGCGCAGCGGCACCTCCCTGATGGTCTGCGCGTTTCTGGGGGCCCGTTGAAGGATGGTCTGGTGCATGGTCGGCACCGCCGTATACCAGGTGGGCCGGGCCTGCTGCATCCAGCCGAAGAAGCGCACGGCATCGAAGCCCGGCGCGCACCAGACGGACGCGCCTGCCGCCAGGCTTGCCGAAACGGCGGCGATCAGGCCGTGGATGTGGAACAGCGGCATCATGTTGAGGCAGCGATCCGATGCGCCCAGCGCCAGCGACGCCCCGATGTGACGCGCCGACGCGGCGATGTTGGCTTGCGACAAGGGCACGATCTTGGGTCTCGAGGTGGTGCCCGAGGTGTGCAGGATCAGCGCGACATCCCCGGGCATCGCGTCGCCGGTATCGGGGCTGCCCGATGCCCGGCCTTCCGCCACCAGCGTGAAGGCCCCCGCGGGATCTGCCTGGTCGAACGACAGCCGAAAGACCACGAGGCCGTGCCGCCCCGCCGCCTCGAGCGCGGGGCCGTCATAGCCTGCAGGCAGAACGATCGCGCGCGCCCCGAGGTCGGACAGGTAGAAATCGAACTCTTCGAGCCGATAGGCGGAATTGAGCGGCGCCGTCACCGCGCCCAGCGAGATCGCCACGAAGGCCGCGGCCATCTCGGGACCATTGGGCAGCACGATGGCGACGCGATCGCCCCGGCCTATGCCCGCATCATGCAGCGTGCCCATCGTCGCGCGCGCCAGCCCGCGCAGGTCGCCGAAGGTCATCCAGGGCCGGTCCGGCGCCCCGATGGCAAGGGCGCTCGCGGGGGCATCGTCGAGAAGAGAAAGAAGCGTGTCGGCCATGGGCATCCCGTTTCAAGTCTGTCTGCGCAACGTCGGGGCAGGTTCAGGCGAAATCCCGGGGGAACGCAAGTCCCTCGTCCCGCGCCGGCAGAACGGGCGACGGGATCCGGGGCCCGAAAACCCCTCGTCCGCCCCTTGTCGAAGACCGCCCCGGTTCTGCCCGGGCGCCGCCGGGGCGCCCGGATTGCCCGATCATCGCAGGGCCGCGAGCCGGGCCGCGAATTCGGGTGTCGCCATCAGCGCGCGGCATCGCGCGAACCGGCCTTCGGCATAGGCGCGGAAATCGTCGGCGGGATTGTCGTTGGCCACCTGGATGAGGCCCCAGAGCGTCCAGAGCAGATCGCACATCGCCTTGTAGATCACCATCCGCGCCCTGTCGCCGTCCGGCGGCGCGCCGCCGAAATAGGCCGCCAGCATCTCGTCGTCCTGTTCGGGGCCGAACTGGCCCTCGACCGACAGATCGCCCAGATCCCACATCGGATCGTTCATGCCCGAGTATTCCCAGTCCACGATCCAGACACGATCCCCGGTATCGAGGAAGTTCTCGCACAGCGGGTCGCAATGGCAGGCGACCGGCACCACCGGCGCACGGGCCAGCGCGGCGCGCACCTCGCCAGCCTCGGCCACGACATCGTGATACCCTTCGGGCAGGGTCACGTCGGTGGACGACAGGACGCGCAGATAGCCGTCGATCATCGAGAACAGCTCGAACCGGAACGGGAACACAGCCCCCGAGCGGTGAAGCCTGCGCAAGGCAAGGGCCGCCCGCGCCGGCGCGCCCGCCCGGGCGCGGAACGCCGCGGGCGAAAGCGTGACCGCCCCTGGGATGAAACGTGTGACCAGCACGCCGGACGCCGGATCGACATGGATCACCTCGGGGCCGACCCCAGCGCGTGCCGCCTCTGCCGCGGCCAGCGCCTCGTTCGCGCGGTCGATGTAGCTTTCGGTTCCGCGCCCCGGCAGGCGCAACACATGCTCGCCCGCCCGGAACACGATGTTGGTCAGCCCGCCCAGCCGCTCCAGCGGCCCGCCATAGCCGGCCATCTGCGGTATCGCCGCCATCGCGCGGCGCGCGGCCGCTGCCGCCTCGTCGTCCATGCCGCCTCCCTTGACGATCCCGCCGTGCAGACTTCCACGGATCGGCGCGCTTGGCTACCATCGACCGACACGATGCAGGGGGAACCGCCGATGTCGGACGACACACATTCGGGCGCGCTCGGCGCGGTCTACGCGGCAAGGGGGCCGGAAGAGATCGCGGCGCTCTACGACGCCTGGGCGGCGGGATACGAGGGCGACATGGCGCGCGCGGGGTATCGCCACCCGGCGATCTGCACCGCGCTGCTTGCGCGCCATCTGCCCCGGGGCGCCCGCCCGCTGCTCGATGCCGGTGCCGGCACCGGGCTTGTCGGCGAATGGCTGGGCATTCTCGGCTATCCCGAGGTCGAGGCGCTCGACCTGTCGGAAGGGATGCTGGCGGTCGCCGCCCGAAAGGGGGTCTACAGCCGACTGCACCGGCTGGCGCTCGGCCGGGTGCTGCCGTTCGAGGACGGCCATTTCGGCGGCATCGTATCGGCCGGCGTGTTCACGTCCGGCCATGTGGGGGCCGAGGGGTTGCCCGAATTGGTGCGCATCTGCGCGCCCGGCGGGCTGATCGTGCTGACGGTGAAGACGACGTTGTGGGACGACGGCTTTGCCGCCGCGGTCGACGGCTTTGCGGCGGACGGCAAGATCGGGGTGCTGGAGCGGACCGCGCCCTATGTCTCGATGCCCGGCGAGGCCGGGACGGTGCCGAGCCTAGCGGTGGCCTTGCGGGCCGGGCCGGACGGGTGATCGCGATCCCGCCACGGCGGCAGGGATGCCGCGCGGCGCTCAGCCCTCGCCGTCCCTGCGCCCCAGACCGAGGCGCGCGCGTGTGCGGGCCGCGCCCGCCTGGATCAGGCGATCCGCGATGATCGCGATGAAGGCGACGCATAGCCCCGCGACCAGACCGCGCCCGGGATCGGCCTTGGTCAGCGCGATATAAACCTCCTGCCCGAGATCGCGGGTGCCCACGAGGGCGGTAATCACCAGCATCGACAAGGCCATCATGATGGTCTGGTTCAGCCCGAGAAGGATTTCGGGCAGCGCCAGCTTCAGCCGGATCCGGACGAGGATCTGCCAGGGCGTGCATCCCATCGCGCGCCCGGCCTCGACAAGCTGCGGGTCCACACCGCGCAGGCCCAACACCGTATAGCGGATCGCCGGGGCAAGGGCATAGGCCACGACCGCCAGCATGGCCGTGAAGTCGCCCACCCGGAACAGCATGACAGCGGGCATCAGATAGACGAAAGACGGCAGCGTCTGCAGCGTGTCGATGACCACCCGCACGACCCCCCAGGCGCGGTCGCTGCCCGCGACCAGCACCCCGACCGGCAGTCCGATCGCCATCGCCAGAAGGACGGACAGCCCGCACAGATACACCGTCGTCATCGCCTCTTCCCACAGGCCGACGCTTGCGATCAGCACGGTGAGCCCGCCCGACAGGATCGCCAGACGCGCCCCGCCCAGCCGCCAGCCCGCGTATCCCAGCACCGCCGCGACCGCGACCCAGGGCAAGCCGATCAGGAACCGCTTCACCGGGATCATCAGGTTCAGCAGCAGCGCATTCTTGAACGCCTCCAGCGTGTCGAAATAGTTGACGTTGATCCATTGGACGAGGGACGACCAGAACGGACCGGTCGTGATCCGCCATGCCTCGGGGTAGGTCTGGATGGCGGGCAATGCGCGCCCGGCGATGCCGCAGACCACAAGGATGGCCAGAACGGCGAGGATCGCCCGGCGGTTCCGCGTCGGGCCGATGGCGGCCGCGCTGCGTTCGGCGGCCGCATGGCTCAGCCGGTCGAGGGCCACCGCAAGCGCGACGATCGCGAGCCCCGCCTCGAGTCCGGCCCCGAAATCCAGCCGCCGCAGCGCCGAGAGCACGTCGAAACCAAGGCCGCCCGCACCGATCATGGAGGCGATGATCACCATGTTGAGCGACAGCATGATCACCTGGTTGACCCCGACCATCAGCGTCTCGCGCGCGGACGGCAGCAAGACCCGCCATGTCATCTGGCGGGGCGTGCAGCCGATCATCCGGCCCAGGTCGCGGATCTCGGCCGGCACCCGGTCAAGGGCCAGCAACGTGGTCCGCGTCATCGGCGGCATCGCATAGATGACCGTCGCCACCACCGCGGCGGTCGCATTGAACCCGAACAGGATCAGGATCGGAACCAGATAGGCAAAGACGGGGATCGTCTGCATCAGATCGAGCACCGGCAGGATCGCCATCCGAAGCGCGCGCCACCGATGCGCGAATATCCCGAGCATCAACCCGCCCGCCACCCCGATCGGAACCGCCACGAGGATCGAGGCGAGCGTGACCATCGCGCTGTTCCACTGGCCGAAGATCGCGAGAAACCCGAAACACCCCAGCATCAGAAGGCCGAGTTTCGCCCCGCCGGCCTGCCACCCGATCACGGCCATGGCAAGCGTCAGGCCAAGCCAGCTGACCGGCGGCAGGCCGGCCGCGCCGATCGAAACGCCCTCCGACAGAAAGCCCAGCGCAAGACTGTAGGGCACGTCGATGATCGCGGCTGCGCCGCGCGTCAGGTCGGAAAAGGCGACGGGCCCGAGGGCTGCGTCATTCACGAGCCAGTTCATCGCGCCGCCGATCCAGCGGCGCGCAGGCAGCATCATGCCCTTGGGCCAATCGAAAGCCCAGGGCGCAACCGACGGGCCCCAGCGCATCAGCAGGACCACGGCCACGAAAACCGCGGCCCAGCCGGCGAGCGGCGCCCAGCCCGCCCCTGACGGAACCCGGTCCCTGCGCCGCGCCAGCCCGTCCACGCCCTAGCCCCCCATCATCAGCGCGACGACCGCCTCGCGCCCCAGGTGACCGACCGTCTCGCCCTGCTCTCCTGTCACCCGCAGCGCCACGACGCCGTCGCGAAACTGCGCCGCGGCCTCTGCGACCGAGGATCGTGCGGAAATGGCATGGGCGGGATCGGGGCCCGAGCGCGGGCCCATGGCGCGCGCCACCCGGATCACCTTCGCCCGCGGCACCGAGCCTGCGAACTCGCGCACGTAATCCGTGGCGGGATGAAGCACGATCTCGTCCGGGGTGCCCACCTGCACCACCGCCCCGTCCTTCATGATCGCGATGCGGTCAGCCAGGCGGATCGCCTCGTCGAAGTCATGCGTGATGAAGACGATGGTCTTTTTCAGCACGGCCTGCAGGCGCAGGAACTCGTCCTGCATCTCGCGCCGTATCAGCGGATCGAGCGCCGAGAACGGCTCGTCGAGGAACCAAAGCTCCGGATCGGCGGCGAGCGAGCGGGCAATGCCCACGCGCTGCTGCTGTCCCCCGGAAAGCTGCCGTGGATAGGCGTCCTCCCGCCCGCCGAGGCCCACCAGCGCGATCATCCGCCCGGCCCGCTCGATCCGCTCCGCAGCGCGAACACCCTGCACCTCCAGCGGAAAGGCCACGTTCTGAAGCACCGTCATGTGCGGCAGAAGGGCGAAGTTCTGGAACACCATACCCATCTTGTGGCGTCGCAGGTCGATCATCTCGGCTTCGGAGGCGGCCAGAAGGTTGCGCCCGTGAAACAGGATTTCGCCCGATGTCGGCTCCACCAGCCGTGACAGACAGCGCACCAGCGTCGACTTGCCCGACCCGGACAGACCCATGATGACGAAGATCTCGCCCTCGGCGACCGTCAGGTCGACGCCGCGCACCGCCGTGACAAGACCGGCCGCGGCAAGCCGGTCGGGCGCGGGATCGGCGCCGGCCGTGGCAAGGAACTCGGCGGCGCGGGGCCCGAACACCTTCCAGACGTTGCGGCAGACGATCTTCGCTTCGGTCATGGCGGGGCCGCTGCCGTCGACGGCGGCCCCGCAGGACGCGTTACTGTCCGATCCACGGCTTCCAGCGGGCCTCGTTTGCAGTCGATCCAGTCGGCCACCACCGCATCGACCGACTTGGCCCTCGAGATCGACCGCGGTGATCATCGCACCCATCTCGTCGTTGTCGATCGTGAAGGCCTTGATCGCCGCGTAGGCGCCCGGCCACTTGTCCTTCACGCCCGCCCAGCCGACCTTCCAGATCTCGCCGAACGGCTTGCCGCAATCATGCGTGGCATCCGGATTGATGCCCCAGGCCGGATCGGCGTAGCACTCGGGCGTGTATTCGGGAAACTCGCACCCAGTCGCCCTCGTATTTCGCGGGCGCCCAATGCGGGGCGTAGACCCACAGCATGATCGGCGCCTGGCGCTGGACGGCGCTTTCCAGTTCGGCGAAGAGGGCGGCGTCGGTGCCGGCGTGGATCACCTCGAAGGGCAGATCGAGCGCCTCGATCCGCTCTTCGTCGAAGCCGCCCCAGGTCACCGGGCCACCGAGATAGCGGCCCTTCGGCGCCGTCTCGGCGGTCGAAAACGCCTCGGCGCAGGCCGGATCCTTCAGCGCCTCCCAGTTCGGCAGGCCCGGGCACTTTTCCGTCATGTAGGCCGGATACCACCATTCCTCCTTGGCCTGCATGCCGGTCGGCCCGAAGACCTCGACCTTGCCGGTGGCCGTCGCCGCATCCATCGCCTCGCGCCCTGTGGTTTCCCACATCTCCATCGCGACATCCAGATCGCCCGTCTCCAGCCCGGCGAACTGCGCCAGATAATCGGCCTGGACGTAGTCGACGTTGTAGCCCGCCTTCTTCGAGGATCTCGCCCATGAGCTGCGTCGTGATGAGCTGGCCGGTCCAGTCGTGCAGCGTGAGCTTGATCGGATCGGACGAGTCCTGCGCGGCAACCGGCCCTGCCACTGCGGCCAACGCAACCGCCGAGGCGAAAAGTCCGTGCCGGATCGAGAATGTCGAAACTGTGCTGGCCATGTCGTGTTTCCCCTGTCGCTTTGCGCGCTCCGGGCGGGGTGTCGGTGCCCGGCTCGGTTTCCCCTGGGTCAAGCTAACCGTGCGGCTTGCCGCGTTGTCAATCACAGACTGGACCGGGGCGCCTATCGCCCGGGCGGGGGCCGGATCGACAAGGCGGGGCGAGACGTAGGGCGCAGGTGCCCTCAATCCGGCGCGCAGGGCCAGAGCGGCGGCCGTGTCAGGCCCTGGGGCAGCACCGTCTCGTCATCGCCGCAGGTCGCGTCGAGCTGCTGCTGGGTCAGCCCCCGGACACGGCTCAGGTCGACGCCCTCGAAGCGGCTCTTGTAGAGAAAGGCCCCGGTCAGGTCGGCGTCGGCCATATCGGCGCTCAGGAACACGCCGCGGGGAATGATCGCACGCGCGAAAACGGCACCCGACAGCTTCGCGCCGGTGAAATCATTGCGCAAGAAGATCGCCTCGGACAGATCGGCGCCGGTCAGGTCGGCCCCGACAAAGCGCACCCTCAGGAATTCGGCCTTCACCAGCCGTGCCGATGCCAGCTCCGACCTGCTGAAATCGGCGCGGCTGGCCAGCGCCTTCTCGAAATCCGCGCCCGTCAGGTCGGCCTGGCTGAACAGTGCGCGCACCAACTCGGTCCGCACGAAACTCGCCCCCCTCAGGTTCGACGCGTGCAGGCTGATGCCGGACAGAAAGCCGAAGTCGAACTTCGCGCCGCTCAGGTCGCTCCGCTCCAGCATCAGGCGTTCCTTGGAACACCCTGTCCAGTCGACGCCCGGTCCGGGCGGCGCGCTGCACGCGGCCCGCCCGGCGCCCGCCGCGACCAGAAGCAGCAGCATCGCGACAACCATCGCGCGGCACAGCAGATTGCCTTGCGCACCCCCCCGGGGGCCGGTGCATGCAGGCGTGAGATGGGTCATCGAACCTGTCCTTGTCGCTGGCGCATCAGGCCCCCGACGGTGGGCCGCGAAACGACATGCGCAGCCTTGGACCGCCCAAGGGCCACGCCTTTCGCGCGCGCCACGCCTTTCGCGCGCGATTGCCGGTCGGCCGCAGGCCGTTCGGTCATCTGCCATTTAGCCGTCGATCGGGGCGGCAATCAACCGCGTCTGCGATCGCCGCCGGGGTGGCGGGCCTTCCAAGAGCAGAATCGTTGCGCCCCGGGGCCGCGCCGATCTGGCGCTCGGCCCGATTTCCGAACACAGTGCGGCGGCGCGACGATCGCAAGGCGTCCGCCCCCGCCCCGCCAACAAGAGATGCCCGCAATGCCCGCCGATCAGTCCCCCCGCAAGACAAGCTATGACATCGTGATCATCGGGGGCGCGATGCTGGGCGCCTCGACGGCCTGGTTCCTGTCGGACAACCCGGATTTCGACGGCTCGGTGCTGGTGGTCGAGCGTGACCCGAGCTATGCCTTCTCGGGCACCGGCCACACGAATTCCTGTATCCGGCAGCAATTCTCGACCGAGTTGAATGTCAGGATCTCGCAGTTCGGCGCCGAGTTCATCCAGAACCTGCGCCGATACATGGGCGACGATCCGCGGGTTCCCGATGTGAGGATCCAGAACTATGGCTACATGTATCTGGCCGATACCGAGGCGTTCGCCCGGACCTTGCGTGAAAACCACCAGGTCCAGATCGCGGCGGGCGCGGGCACCCGCCTGATGACGCCCGACGAGATCAAGGCGGCCTATCCGTTCTACGAAACGGGCGATCTTGTGCTGGGCAGCATCAACACGGTGGACGAGGGGTATTTCGACGGCATCACCGTCTTCGACTGGTGGCGCAGGCAATCGCGCGAGCGTGGTGTCGAATATGTCGCGAACGAGGTGATGGCGATCACGAGGAACACTGCCGGAACCCGCGTCGACAGTGTCACGCTGAAATCGGGCGAGGTCATCGCCTGCGGCCAGGTGGTGAACGCCACCGGCACGCGGGGCGCGCGAACCGCCCGGATGGCGGGGATCGAGATCCCGATCGAACCACGCAAGCGATACACTTGGGTGTTCTCCGCCGAACAGCCGCTCGACCGGCCGCTGCCGCTGACCATCGACCCCTCCGGCGTGCATGTCCGCCAGGACACCAGAACCACCTACATGGCGGGTGGCCACGCCGCGCACGACCCTGCGGTGGACGTCGACGACTTCGCGATGGATCACACACTCTGGCAAGATCACGTCTGGCCATCGCTCGCCACACGGATC
This sequence comes from uncultured Alphaproteobacteria bacterium, assembly GCA_963700485.1. Lineage (GTDB taxonomy): Bacteria > Pseudomonadota > Alphaproteobacteria > Rhodobacterales > Rhodobacteraceae > Aliitabrizicola. The sequence goes on along the minus strand of CAVOXQ010000008.1, from coordinate 185,231 downwards.
CCGGCCTTCGAGGCGATCCGCGTGCAGCGCGAATGGTGCGGGCACTACGACATGAACACCCTCGATCAGAACGCAATCCTCGGGCCACATCCCGAAGTCGGCAACTTCATCTTCCTCAACGGCTTTTCCGGGCACGGCCTGCAACAATCGCCCGCGGTCGGGCGCGGAACGGCCGAATGGCTGGTCCATGGCGCCTATCGCACGCTCGATCTGTCGCCGCTGGGATATGCCCGGATCGCCGAAGGCCGCCCTTTCGTCGAGAAGGCGATCATCTGAGCCCGCGGGCGCACCGCCCCCCTCCTGTCTGCCACGGCCCGCGGCGGCGGTGCGACATCCGGCGGGGCCTTGCCGCCCCCGGTCGTGCGACATAAGCCTAGGGGCGCTGCACCCATCGCACGGCCCCCTGGCCGCCCAAGCCATCGCCAGCAGACGCAACGGAGGGCGAACACCATGCCAGAGCCTCGCAAGTCGCACAGCGACGATCACGATCACGCCGCCGGACCGGACCACCCCGCGACCGCGAGAGATCCGGTCTGCGGGATGAGCGTGACCATCCGACCCGAGGCGCGGCAGGCGGAATTCGACGGCCAGACCCATTATTTCTGCTCGGAGAAATGCCGGACACGGTTCAAGGCAGACCCGTGGTTCTACCTGTCGGGCAATGCCGGCAAGCGCGGCAAGGTGATGGCCACGGGGACAACCTATACCTGCCCGATGCATCCCGAGATCGTGCGCGATGCGCCCGGTTCCTGCCCGATCTGCGGCATGGCGCTGGAACCGGCCGTCCCTTCGGACGAACCGAACCACGAGCTGGTCGATTTCACCCGCCGCCTCTGGATCAGCGCGGGGGCGGCGGTCCCGCTGATCGTGCTGACCATGGGCGACATGGTGGGCCTGCCCGTGCGGGACTGGATCGGTCATCGCGCCGCCGTCTATGCCGAGTTCCTGCTGGCCACCCCCGTTGTCCTTTGGGCGGCGCAGCCGTTCTTCCGGCGGGGCTGGGACTCGATCGTCAATCGCGCGCTCAACATGTGGACATTGATCTCGATCGGGGTGGCGGCGGCCTATCTCTATTCGCTGGCGGCGACGTTCCTGCCGGGCCTGTTCCCGGACGAATACCGGGGCGCGCATGGCACGGTCGGCACCTACTACGAGGCCGCAGTGGTGATCATCGCCCTCGTCTTCGTGGGTCAGGTGCTGGAGCTGCGCGCGCGCGAACGGACCGGCGACGCGATCCGCGCGCTGTTGAACCTCGCGCCCAAGACGGCGCGCCGCATCCTGCCGGACGGCACCGAATACGATGCCCCGCTGGAAAACATCCTGCCCGGCGACAGGCTTCGCATCCGCCCGGGCGATTCGGTTCCGGTCGACGGGACGGTGCTCGAAGGCGCCAGCACGATCGACGAAAGCATGATCACGGGCGAGTCGCTGCCGGTCGGCAAGACGGCGGGCGAGCGCGTGATCGGCGGCACGATCAACCGCACCGGAACCCTCGTGATCGAGGCCGCCCGGGTCGGTGCGGATACGGTTCTGGCGCAGATCGTCGGCATGGTCGCCAATGCCCGCCGCTCGCGCGCGCCGATCCAGGGGCTGGCGGACAGGGTGGCCGCCTTCTTCGTGCCGACGGTCGTGGCCGTCGCCATCGCGGCCTTTGCCGCATGGCTGATCTGGGGGCCGGATCCGGCGCTCGTCTTCGCGATCGCGGCCGCTGTCTCGGTGCTCATCATCGCCTGCCCCTGCGCCCTTGGCCTTGCCACGCCGATCTCGATCACCACCGCCGCCGGACGGGGCGCGCAGGCGGGCGTTCTGGTGAAGGAAGCCGAAGCACTGGAACGGATGGCCGCCGTCGACACGCTGATCGTCGACAAGACCGGCACCCTGACGGAAGGCCGCCCGCGCCTGACCGATGCGATCGCGCTTGGGACGCTGTCGTCCGACGAGGTGCTGGCCCTGGCCGCCGCGCTGGAACGCGGATCGGAACATCCGCTGGCCGAGGCCATCGTGGACGGCGCGACCGAGCGGGGCCTGACGATCGGGGCTGCCGGCGATTTCGACGCGATTACCGGCAAGGGTGTGCGCGGCACGGTCGATGGCAGGCCCGCCCTTCTGGGCAACGCGGCGCTGATGCGCGACGCGGGCCTTGATCCGACCGAGGTGGACGGGCGAGCCGACGCCCTGCGGGCCGAGGGCAGAACGGCGATGCTGCTGGCCGTGGGCGGGGCCATCGTCGGCATCGTGGCGGTGGCCGATCCGGTCAAGGCCACCACCGCCGAGGCCATTGCGGCGCTGCATGATCTTGGCCTGCGCGTCATCATGGCCACCGGCGACAACGCCCGCACCGCGCAGGCGGTGGCCCGGCGGCTGGGCATCGACGAGGTGCGCGCGGGCGTGATGCCGGCCGACAAGAAGGCGCTGGTCGAGAGCCTGCGCGCCGAAGGCCGCCGCGTCGCCATGGCGGGCGACGGGGTGAACGACGCCCCGGCCCTGGCCGCCGCCGATGTCGGCATCGCGATGGGCACCGGGGCGGACGTGGCGATGGAAAGCGCCGGGATCACGCTGCTGGGGGGCGATCTGATGGGCATCGTGCGGGCCCGCAAGCTGGCCGTGGCGACACTTGCCAACATCCGCCAGAACCTGTTCTTCGCCTTTGGCTACAATGCGATCGGCGTCCCTGTCGCGGCAGGCATCCTCTATCCCGTGACGGGATTGCTGCTGTCGCCGATGTTTGCGGCGGCGGCGATGAGCCTGTCGTCGGTTTCGGTCATCGCCAACGCGCTCCGCCTGCGGCGGCTGAAGCTTTAGCGGGCGGGCGGGGCGCGAACGCCCGCCTGTCGCGAAAGGCGGGGTCGACTCGTTTGCGCCGCCCGATGTTTGCGCTATGTTCTTTTCCATGACGGCCACAGCCCCCCTTCCCCGCCTTGCCGCCGCCCGTGTCCACGAGGCTGGCGGACCTGCGGCGGGCGCCTTCGCGCTGGCCATGGCGGCACAGACGCAGGGGCCCGTCCTGTGGATCCGCCCCGCCCATGCCTGCGAGCGCCTGATGCCCTGGGCGGTGTGCCGCTTCCTGTCCCCTGCCCGCCTGATGGTGATCGACGCAAGGGGCGAGGCCGATCTGCTCTGGGCCACCGAGGAGGCGCTGCGCTCGGGGGCTGCGGGTTTCGTTGTCGCTGCGCCTGAAAAGCCGCTTTCCCTCACCGCCGGGCGTCGGCTTCAACTGGCGGCCGAGACCGGGCGCACCACGGGGCTTCTGCTGATCCGCGAGGATGGCGGCAGCAACGCCGCCGAAACCCGCTGGCACTGCATGCCCGAACTGGCCGAGCAAGGCGACTTCAACTCGGGCACGCTGGTCCCTTAAAAAGAACAAAAAGGGAACTCTTGGCGATTATCTGGCTTACTGGCATGGCGCGGCGCATTCTGTCCCTCTGGTTACCCCGGCTGGCGAGCGAGATGTCGCTGCGCCGTCGTCCGCATGAGGGGGCCTTCGCGCTCAGCCTGCGTGTGGGCAATGCCGATCACCTGCATTGCCTGAACCGCGCCGCCGAACAGGTGGGCCTGCACCGCGGGATGCCGCTTGTCGATGCCCGCGCGATCTGCCCCGCGCTCGCCACCCGCCCGGCCGATCTTGCCGCCGAAGGCGCCTTTCTCGAAACGCTGCGCCGCTGGGCGGTGCGATATTCCCCCCTGGTCGCGCGGGATGGCGCCGACGGATTGCTGGCCGACATCACCGGCGTCGCGCATCTGTTCGGCGGCGAAGAGGCGCTGGCCCATGACATGACCGCCCGCCTTGCCCGCGCCGCGATCACCGCCCGCGCGGCCATTGCCGACACGCGCGGCGCGGCCCATGCCCTCGCACGCCACGGCGGCGGCATCGCGGCCCCCGGCGCGACGCTGGCCGCGCTCGCCCCCCTTCCCGTCACCGCGTTGCGTCTGGACAGCGAAACCGCCGAGGCGCTGGCCCGCCTTGGCCTGACACGCATCCGCGATCTCGTGCCCCTGCCCCGCGCGCCCCTTGCCCGCCGTTTCGGCGCGGGCCTGATGCTGCGCCTCGATCAGGCGCTGGGCGCACAGCCGGAGCCCGTGGCCCCCGCGCCCGAGCCGCCGCATTACGGCGTGCGCCTGACCCTGCCGGAGCCGATCGGCCTGCTGTCGGACGTGCAGGCCGGCCTCGGACGCCTGCTCGAGCGCCTCTGCGCGACGCTGGCGGCCAACCACCATGGCGCGCGCCTCGTGCGGCTCGAGATGCGCCGCGTCGACCGTGGCACGGTGCGCGCCGAAATCCGTCTCGCCCGGCCGATGAACGAACCCGCCCGCATGGCCGCCCTCTTTGCCGATGCGCTGGGCGACATCGACGCGGGCTTCGGCATCGACCAGCTTCGCCTGTCCGCCCCCGCCACAGAGCCCCTCGCCCCGCGCCAGATGGACGCGCCCCGCCAGATCGGCGCGGACAAGCTGACCGATCTCGTCACCCGGCTGGGCAACCGGCTGGGCTTCGATGCGGTCCAGCGCCTGTGCCCGGCGGAAAGCCACATCCCCGAGAAAAGTTTTCTCATCCTGCCCGCCGCCTATGCCGATCCGGCATCCGACTGGCCCGGCCATCCCGACCGCCCGCTGCTGATCTTCCCGCCCGAACCGATCGAGGCCAGCGGAACCGAGCCCCCCGCCCGGTTCCGCTGGCGGCGCATGTCCTTCGCCACCGCGCGCGCCGAAGGCCCCGAGCGCATCGCCCCCGAATGGTGGCTCGACGATCCCGCATGGCGCAGCGGCCTGCGCGATTACTGGAGGATCGAAACCCGGCAGGGCCGCAGGCTCTGGCTGTTCCACACCCCCCAGTCGCCCGGCTGGTGCGTGCAGGGGGAATTCGCATGATCGCCCGGCAACGCCCACCCGCCGCCTATGCGGAACTTTGCGTCACCTCGAACTTCACCTTCCTGACCGGCGCCTCGCACCCCGAGGAACTGGTCGCCCGCGCGGCCGGGCTCGGGCTTTGCGCCATAGCCATCACCGACCGCAATTCGCTCGCCGGCGTGGTGCGCGCCCACAGCGCCCTGCGCGAACTCGCCCGGACCCGCGCCGAGGAAAGCGGGGCACAGCTCAAGGTTCGCTCGCACAGCCGGATCGACCCCTCCAGCCGGCAGGATTTCGGCACCGCCCCGGCGGTCCGGCCCGGCGCCGACGCCCCCCTGCCCCGCCTGATCGTCGGCACGCGCCTGGTCCTGGCCGACAGCCCCGTCGACTGGGTGGCGCTGCCCACCGACCGTGCCGCCTATGCCCGCCTGTCGCGCCTGCTCTCGCTGGGCAAGCGCCGTGCGCCCAAGGGCGAGTGCCATCTGACACGCGCCGACCTGCTCGCCTGGTCGGAGGGGCTGATCCTCATCGCGCTGCCCCAGGCCGGAAACGCCCTGCCCGACATCCAGCGCATCGCGCGCGCCTGCCCGGGGCGCACCTTCCTTGGCGCGGCCCCCTGCTATGACGGGCAGGACCAGCCCCGCTTCGACCGCCTTGCGACCCTGGCCCAGCGAAGCGGCGCGCCGATGGTCGCGATGGGCGACGTCCTGATGCACCACGGCGCCCGCCGTCGCCTCGCCGATGTGCTGACCTGCCTGCGCGAGGGAATTGCGATCGACCGCATCGGGCGGCGCGCCCTGCCGAATGCCGAACGCCGGCTGAAATCGCCGCAGGAAATGGCCCGGCTGTTCCGCCGCTATCCCGCAGCACTGCGCCGCACGCTCGAAATCGCCGACCGCTGCACGTTCAGCCTGTCGGAACTGTCCTACGAATACCCGGACGCGAAAGACGGCCATGAACCCCCCCAGGCCCGGCTCGAGCGGCTGACCGAGGCGGGTCTGCGAAACCAGGCCCGTTTTCCCGACGGGATCAGCCCCCGCACCCGCGAGAAGGTCGACAAGGAACTGCGCCTGATCGCGGAAATGGCCTATGCCCCCTATTTCCTCACCGTCCACGACATCATGGTCTTTGCCCGCGAACGCGGCATCCTCTGCCAGGGGCGCGGCTCTGCGGCCAATTCCGTCGTCTGCTATGCGCTCGGCGTGACCGAGGTGCATCCCGACCGCATCAACATGGTCTTTGAGCGCTTCATCTCGCGCGAACGCGGCGAGCCGCCCGATATCGACGTCGATTTCGAACACGAACGGCGCGAAGAGGTGATCCAGCACATCTACGAGCGCTACGGGCGTGAACGGGCCGGCCTGACCGCAACCGTCATCCATTTTCGTACCCGTTCGGCCATCCGCGAGGTCGGCAAGGTCATGGGCCTGTCGCAGGACATCGTGGCGGCCATCGCGGGGTTGACCTGGGGCTGGTCCTCCGCCGCCGCCCGACCCCGCGAAACTCCGTGAAATCGGTCTCGACCCCGATGACCGCCGCCTTGCCCAGACGCTGCACCTGATCGCCGAGATCATCGGCTTTCCCCGGCATCTGTCGCAGCATGTGGGCGGTTTCGTCATCACGCGGGGCCGGCTGGACGAGCTTTGCCCGATCGAGAACGCGGCGATGGACGACCGCACCATCATCGAATGGGACAAGGACGATATCGACGCGCTCGGCATCCTCAAGGTCGACGTGCTGGCGCTGGGGATGCTGACCTGCATCCGCAAGGGGCTCGATCTTCTGCGCGACCACACCCGGACAGAGCTGACCCTGCCCACCATCCCGCCCGAGGATCCGGCGATCTACGACATGCTCTGCCGCGCCGATGCGGTGGGCGTGTTTCAGGTCGAAAGCCGGGCCCAGATGAACTTCCTGCCCCGGATGCGACCCCGCGAATTCTACGATCTCGTGATCGAGGTCGCCATCGTCCGCCCCGGCCCGATCCAGGGCGGCATGGTCCATCCCTACATCAAGCGCCGCCAGGGGCTGGAGCCGGTCGAGAATCTCGGCCCGGCGCTGAATGCGCTTCTCGGCAAGACCCAAGGCGTGCCGCTCTTTCAGGAACAGGCGATGCAGATCGCGGTGATCGGCGCGGGCTTCGACCCCGGCGAGGCCGACCGGCTGCGCCGCAGCCTCGCCACCTTCCGCCGCATGGGCACCATCGGCACCTTCCGCGACCGATTCCTGCAAGGAATGCGCGCCAACGGCTATGACGACGCCTTTGCCGGACGCTGCTTCGACCAGATCGAGGGGTTCGGCGAATACGGCTTTCCCGAAAGCCATGCGGCAAGCTTTGCCATCCTCGTCTATGTGTCCGCGTGGATGAAATGCCACCACCCGGCGGTCTTCGGCTGCGCGCTCATGAACTCGCAGCCGATGGGCTTTTACGCCCCCGCGCAGATCGTGCGCGACCTGCGCGATCACGGGATCGAGGTGCGCCCCGTCTCGGTCAACGACAGCACCTGGGACAACACGCTGGAACACCGCGCCGACGGCAGCCTCGCGCTGCGCCTCGGCCTGCGTCAGGTCAAGGGCCTGCGCGAAGAGGATGCCCTCTGGATCGTCGCCGCCCGCGCCAACGGCTATGTCGATCGCGAAAGCGTCTGGCGGCGCAGCGCGGCACCACCCGCCGCGCTCGAGCGGCTGGCCGAGGCCGATGCCTTTGCCTGCCTCGGCCTCACCCGGCGCGACGCGCTCTGGCAGGTCCGCGCGCTGCGCAGCCCCGCGCCACTGCCGCTCTTCGCCACCTCCTACGACGGCGAGGGCATCGAAGAGCCGCCCGTGCCGCTGCCCACGATGACGCTGGGCGAGGCGGTGGTCGAGGATTACCTCGCCCTGCGGCTCAGCCTGCGCGCCCACCCGATGGAACTGCTGCGCCCCCGCATGGCGGGCCTCGTCCCCCATTCCGCCCTGCCCGACCAGCGCCCGGGCCGCCGCATCACCGTCTGCGGCCTCGTCATCACCCGCCAGCGGCCCGGCACCGCCTCGGGCGTGATCTTCCTGACGCTCGAGGATGAAACCGGCGTCAGCAACGTGGTGGTGTGGACCCGCGTCTACGAACGCTTCCGCCGCGCCGTCCTCGGTGGGCGCCTTCTGCGCGTCACCGGGGTGATCCAGCGCGAGGGGCAGGTGATCCACCTCGTCGCCGAAGAGATCGAGGATGCCTCGCCCCAACTCGCGCTTCTCGGCCATGTCGCGGGCCCCGCCATCGACCCCACGCAGGGCCGGTCGGACGAGGCCCGCCGTCCCGTCCCCGGCCGCACCGCCCCCCGCGCCTACCATCCGCGCGACCAGGCGCGCGCGCTCTTTCCCAGCCGCGACTTCCACTGATCGCGTCTCGACGCACGGGTCCGCCCGCGCTATCAGCGATCAGAGCCCGCGGGAGACACCATGACCGACCGTTCCTATCGCTTCACCCACGCCCTCACCCGGCGCCCCGGCCCCGCGATCACCGCCGGCCTGCGCGCCGTCGACACCGGCGCGCCGGACCTCGCCACGATGCTGGCCCACCATGCCGATTACATCGCGGCCCTCCGCTCTACCGGCGCCACCGTCATCGAACTCGATCCGCTCGCCGATTATCCGGACTCGGTCTTCGTCGAGGATACCGCCCTCTGCCTGCCCGAAGGTGCCGTCATCATGCGCCCCGGCGCCCCCTCGCGCCTGGGCGAGGCGGCGGCGATGGCCCCTCATCTCGGCGCGCTCTACGGCGAGGTGCTGACGATCGACGGCCCCGGCTTCATCGAGGGCGGCGACATCCTGACCACCGAGACCGAAATCCTCGTCGGCCGCTCCGCCCGCACCGATGCCGCCGGCATCGCCGAACTCACCCGCCGTGTCGCGCCCTGGGGCCATGTCGTCCGCGAGGTTCACACGCCACCCGGCGTGCTGCACTTCAAGACCGATTGTTCCCTGCTCGATGGCGAAACCATCCTCGCCACCGACCGCCTCGCCGCCTCGGGCTGCTTTCGCGGCTACCGCGTCCTGCCCGTGGCGGAAGGCGAAGAGGCCGCCGCCAACACCATCCGCTTCAACGATCTGGTCCTGATGCCCGCCGGATTCCCGAAGACCGCCGAACGCATTGCCCGTGCCGGCTTCACCCTGCGCGAGATCGGCAACAGCGAATGCGCGAAGCTCGACGGCGGAATGTCCTGCCTGTCACTGCGCTTCACCCCGCGCGCATGACGGCCGGCCGCACGATGGCCGCGCGCGCGGGGGCGCACCGCCGCACCGCCCCGGGTTTCTTTCTTGCCGAAATACCCGATCCCGGCCACCGCCCGCGCGCCGCTCCATGACCCGAAGACAGCATTTCAACATTCTCGCCGTCGTCCAGTCCGGTCGTCTGCAATATGAGGCGGTTCTGCTCGCGGCCTCGCTCCGCGCGATGGACCCCGACTTTCCCGGCAAGCTTTATCTAGCCGAACCGCAGCCCGGACCGAAGTGGTCCGCCGACCCGCGCCTTGTCCATGCCCCGACCCGCACCCTGCTCGAAGATCTCGGCGCGCGTTTCCTGCCCTTTGCGTCCGAGGCGTTCGGTTCGGACTATCCGCAGGGCAACAAGATCGAGGCCCTCGCGGCCCTGCCGGACGAACCGTTCCTCTTTCTCGACACCGATACCCTCGTCACCGGCAGTTTCGCTGACGTGGCGTTCGACTTTGCCCGGCCGTCAGCCTCGATGCGCCGGGAAGGCACTTGGCCTGTCCCCGATCTCTACGGTCCCGGCTACGGCGCGATCTGGAAATCGCTCTACGACCGCTTCGGCCTCGACCATGACGCCACGCTCGATCTGACCAGGCCCGACGAATTCTGGGAACGCTACCTCTATTTCAACGCGGGCTGGTTCTTCCACCGGTCCCCCGCAGAGTTCGGTCGGCGCTTTCTCGACGTCGCGACCACCATCCGCGACGACTCGCCGCGCGAACTGATCGGTCAGGCGCTCTTTCCCTGGCTCGACCAGATCGCCCTGCCCGTGGTGATCCATGGCTTCGGCGGCGGCCGGCCCGGGCCGGAACTCGCGGGCCTCGACGGGGCGGTCAGTTGCCACTACCGCACGCTGCCCCTGCTCTACGCCCGCGAAAGCGATCATGCGGTGGACGTGCTGGAGGCCGTGACGGCCCCGAACCCGGTCAAGAAGATCCTGAAGGAATACGAGCCGTTCCGCCGCCTCGTCTACCAGCGCAAGGGCCATCAGGTGCGCGCCCTTTTCGATCAGGCCGACCTGCCCCGGCGCGAACAGATGATCCGCAATACCATCAAGCGCGCCGGTCTCTGGCTGCGCTGATCAGGACCCGCCGTATCCCAGCAACGGCTCCAGCGTCTCGAAACTCTGGTCCATCGGATATGTCCCCGACAGGTAGGGCACGGAGAAATGCCCGTAGAAGATGGAAAGCTGGCGTTCCGCCGTCTCCTCGTCATCCCCCAGCACCGCGCCCACATAGAGCGCCGAAGCGAGGCCCGAACGGTCGGAGCCATGTTCGCAATGGATCAGCACCGGCGTCGGCAGGTGGCGCATCATCTCGATAAGCGCCTGAGCCCGGTCCGGGCCGAGGATATCGCGGGAACTCATCTTGAAATCGGCGTGGACCAGCCCCTGCTCCGCGCTCATCGCGATCTCTGCGTCATACCAGTCGTCGCCCGGCGACGCGCCGCGCAAGTTCAGGATGCTCCGGATGCCGTTGTCCTTCACGAGACCCGCCATGGCGTCGGGCGCAAGCTGGCCCGAGCGGTAGAGCACACCCGGCACCACCGCATGCACGTTGCCCCTCGCCTGCTGAACGAGCAGATAGCCCGCCAGGCCGACCAGACACAGCGTGGCCAGTCCCAGCCCCATCAGAACGCGCCGCATCCGGTGGTTTCCTTCCGTCGTCATCCGCTGGCTATACCACGCGTCAGGCGCATGCAAAGCGGCAAAAGCGCCAAGTGCCGGCCTTCGGACACAAGAGCCCCCGTGCAAGCAGAGTATCGGACACGGGCCCGACTTTCCTGAGCGAAACAATCAGGATGGCGGGTCGGGGCCCCCGGTGCCCGCCGGCCGTCATCATGGGGTTGATCAGTGGCCGAGAAGGGCGGCCCCGTCGGGGCTGTCGATCACATACTTCCATGGGCCGGTCACCTCTCTTCTCCTTGTGCCGTGAAGCCCGGGCCTTGAACGGTACGCACGACATCCCCGTTTGCAAGGTGCGTCCTCAAGGTGACGCCGGGCGCAAAGTTGGCTAGACTGCCTCCTGTTCATGGCCGCCCCCCGGTGCTTCGTCCCGGCACCCGAGGGCGCACCACAGGCAGACCGGGAACCCTGTTTCAGGTGGGGGCGACTAGTGCCACAGCACCGGCAGCAACGAGGCCACCAGAAGGACCGCCATCGTCCAGTTGAACGCCTGAAGACGCGCAGGATTGGTCAACACCCGCCGCAGTTCCCGGCCCATCACGACCCAGACGCTGACCGAGGGCAGGTTCACGACGCCGAAGACCACCGCCACGAGCGCGACGCTGGCAAGGCTGCGGTCGGGCGCATAGACGCTTACCGCCGTCAGCGCCATCGCCCAGGCTTTCGGGTTGACCCATTGAAACGCCGCCGCCTGGAGAAAGGTCATCGGAACGCCGCCCGCCTGGCGTTCACCCGGAGCGGCCGACCTTGCAATCTTCCACGCGAGCCACAGCATGTAGGCGACGCTCACGATCTCGAGCGCGAGAACCGCGCGCGGATGGGACTGGAACAGCCCGGCAAGCCCGGCGCCGACCAGAACGGCCATGAACACGAACCCCAGCGCGACCCCCAGCATGTGCGGGATCGTGCGCTGAAAGCCGAAATTGGCACCCGACGCCATCAGCATCAGGTTGTTCGGCCCCGGCGTCACCGAAGTCACCAGGGCAAAAAGCGCAAGCGCCGTGAGGATGTCCCATGTCATCGCGCAATCATTAACCGCCGCGGAACGCGATGGATTGCAATTGTCGCGGATATTCTCGAATATTCGCAATAAATGACGAAACTGGATGCCTTGAACCAGCGGATATTGCGCGAGCTTTCTCGCGACGGCCGGATCAGCAATCTCGATCTGGCCGAACGCGTCGGTCTGTCGCCATCCGCCTGCCTGCGCCGCGTGCAGGAAATGGAACGCTCGGGTGTCATCACCGGCTATCGCGCCACGCTCGATCCGGCCAAGACGGGCATCGGGTTCATGGCCTATGTGACTGTCGGGCTGTCGTTGCACACCAAGGCCGCACAGCAGGCGTTCGAGCGGGCGATGGCGCGCGCGCCCGAAGTCCGCGAATGCCATAATGTGACCGGGACGATCGAATACATCCTGCGGGTCGAATGCGCCGATCTGGCGGCCTACAAGCACTTTCACACCGATGTGCTCGGCACTGTTCCCGAAGTCGCCGCGATAACGACGCATGTGGTCATGGAAACCTCCAAGGACGCGCGTGCCTGATGCCGCGGGGCGCTGCTGCCGCGCCGGGCACCGCGGCACGGACGGCGGCACGGATGGCGCCATCCCTGCAACCGGCGAGCCGGCCCGCCCCCGGCTTGCAAGCGGCGCGCGCGCTTGCCCCCCCTATCCTCGCGATCCCGGGCATCGGCGCAGGACGGTCAGAGGCGACCTCAGCAGCGACCGTTGTGCGCCGCCCCGCTTCCCCTTAACGTCCCGCCATAACTTTGGGAGGACACCATGACCAAACCCCTTGGCTTCGACACGCTTCAGGTTCACGCGGGCGCCCGGCCTGACCCCGCGACGGGCGCCCGGCAGGTGCCGATCTACCAGACCACCGCCTATGTGTTCCGCGATGCGGAACACGCCGCGAAACTCTTCAACCTGCAAGAGGTCGGCTACATCTACTCGCGCCTCACCAACCCCACCGTATCCGCTCTTGCCGAACGTGTCGCGGCGCTCGAAGGCGGGGCGGGGGCGGTATGCTGCTCATCGGGCCATGCCGCGCAGATCATGGCGCTCTTCCCGCTGATGCAACCCGGATGCAACGTGGTCGCCGCCACCAAGCTTTACGGTGGCACCGTCCAGCAACTCGGCAATACCATCCGCAAATTCGGCTGGTCCGCCAAGTTCGTGGACTTCGACGATCTCGCCGCGATCGAGGCGGCCGTCGATGACAACACCCGCGCGATCTTCTGCGAGTCGATCGCGAACCCGGGCGGCTACATCACCGATCTCGATGCGGTTTCCGCACTGGCGGACAAGCTGGGCCTGCCGCTGATCGTCGATAATACCTCGGCGACGCCCTACCTCTGCCGACCGATCGAACACGGCGCGACCCTCGTCGTCCATTCGGCCACCAAGTATCTGACCGGAAACGGAACGGTGACGGGCGGCATCGTGGTCGATTCGGGCAAGTTCGACTGGTCGGCCTCGGGCAAGTATCCAAGCCTCGCAGCCCCCGAACCGGCCTATCACGGGCTCAACTTCCACGCGGCGCTGGGTGCCATGGCCTTCACCTTCCATTCCATCGCGGTGGGTCTGCGCGATCTGGGCATGACGATGAACCCGCAGGGCGCACATTATACCCTGATGGGGATCGAGACGCTCAGCCTGCGGATGGAGCGGCACGTCGCCAATGCCCGCAAGGTCGCGGCCTGGCTTGAAAAGGATCCTCGGGTCGACCACGTCACCTACGCGGGCCTGCCGTCGTCCCCATACTTCAAGCGGGGCGAAGAGATCTGTCCCAAGGGGGCGGGTGCGTTGTTCACCTTCGCCGTCAAGGGCGGATACGACGCCTGCGTGAAGCTTGTCGATGCGCTGGGGCTGTTCAGCCATGTGGCCAACCTCGGCGACACGCGCAGTCTCGTGATCCACTCGGCCTCGACCACCCACCGCCAGTTGTCGGACGAACAGCGCGCCGCGGCGGGTGCCGCGCCCAACGTGGTGCGCCTGTCGATCGGGATCGAGGATGCCGAGGATCTTATCGCCGATCTGGATCAGGCGCTGGCGAAGGCCTCGGCCTGACCGCGCGACCCGCGCGCCTCGCCCGAAAGCGGCGCGCGCGGGGTCTTGCCATCAGGGGGCGAGGCCGAACACCATGGTCACGCTGGCGGTCGTGCTGACCTCGCCCGCGGCCATCGGCACGCCTGAGTTCGCCGCCGCCTCCATCCGGTACATCGGGCGCGGCCCGCCCTGGAACCCGCCGTCGGTGATCGACACCACCGGCCCGAGCGTCAGCCCCGCAGCATCGCTCAACAGCCGCGCGCGCGCCATTGCATCCGCCACCGCGCGCCGGCGGGCCTCGTTCATCGCGGGCTCCGGATCGGCCAGGCCAAAGGTCAACCCGTTGAAATTGTTCGCACCATCGGAAATCGTCCGATCCAGAACGCTGCCCAGAGTGTCAAGCGCGCGCACCCGCACGGTCAGCATATTGCTCGCCTGATACCCCAGGATGCGCGGTGTCGGATCGGTCTCGGTCTGATGCCAGTTCGGCGTCAGCGACAACCCCGAGGTCTGGATGTCACGCTCCTCCAGACCGCTGGCGCGCAGTTGTTCCAGCACCGCGGAAAGCTGGATCGCGTTGGCCGCCATCGCCTCGGCGGCTGTCTCCCCCTCGGTCACGACGCCCAGCGATACCGTCGCCATGTCGGGCCGCGCGTCGACGCGACCTTCCCCGGTCACGGTGATCCGGGCCGCGTCCTCGGCCCTGGCCGGGGCAAGCGGCACCGCCAGCATCAGAACGGCGAACAGGGCAAAAAGGCTGCGCATGGATGATCCTCCCTTTACGAAATGCGACATTTTCTACGTCTCTCGGCGCCGATGTGCCAGTGGTCCGGTCTTTTTCTTTTATTTGGGAGATTCCTGCTGTATTCAGCTTCCAGACCGAGCCTCGGACTGTCCGACGCCCGGCGTTCTGTGTTAGACCGTCCCCATGAAACCCAGTTTTGCCCTGAATTTCACCGACGACTTTGTTGGGCTGCTGCACCGCACATCGCAGGGGTGGCTCGAGGTCGGCGCGGTCCCCTTCGATGAACCTGACCTTGCGCAGGCGCTCGCCTATCTGCGCGGCTCCGCGCTCGGGCTCGAACCACAGGGGATCACCACAAAGCTTGTGATCCCGAACAGCCAGATCCGCTACATGACGCTGCCCGCGCCCGGCCCGGACGCGGCGAGCCGGCGCACCCAGATCAAGGTCGCGCTCGAAGGCAAGACGCCCTACGCGGTGGAGGATCTGGTGTTCGACTGGTCGGGCACCGGGGCCAAGGTGCAGGTTGCCGTCGTCGCGCGCGAGACGCTTGACGAGGCCGAAGCCTTTGCGCGGGACAACCGCCTGAACCCGGTCGCCTTCGTGGCCATTCCGGAGCCCGGCGATTTCGGCCCCGAGCCGTGGTTCGGCCCGACAGCACTTGCGCCCACGATCCTCGCCCCCGGCGAGAAGGTAGAGCGTGACCAGGATCCGATCCGCATCGTCGGACGCCTGCCCAAAACCGATCCGACGGCGCCCGCCGCTGCGCCCGATGACAAGTCCGCCGAACCCGCCGCGAAGGCCAGCCCCCCGCAGCCCGAGCAGAAACCGGGGGCGAAAGACGCGGCGCTGCCGGAGGTGACGCCGGATGCGCCCAAGTCCGGTCCGCCGAAATCCGCCCCCCCGGCTTCCGACACCCCGGCTTCCGGTGCTCGGAAACCCGACGCGCCGACGCCCGAGGCCGCAGCGGCGGCCCCCGCCGAACCGGCCAGGCCTTCGGTCACCGCGCAGGCCATCCCCGAGGACGAGTCGCGAAAGCCTGCGGCGGCGACTGCGGCGGTGGCGGCCAAGCCGCAGACGGCCACTGCCGCAACTCCGACCCCATCCACGGCACCGGCGCAGGCAGCCGACGCGGCCGAGCGCAAGCCCGCGCCGCCCGTCACCCCGCCCCCGGCGCCCAGGGCACCGGCCAAGGCACCCGACCCGCGCCGCCCGGCCGCCGGCCCGGCGCCCCGCCTCGCCGCCGTTGCGGGCGGCGGTCAGGCCCGTCCCGCCAAGATCGCGCCACCGACGGAATGGCCCCTCGAACGTGTCGGCGCTGCCCGTGGCGGCAAGGCGGAGGCCGCGCGCAGCAACGCCCCCCTCGTGACTGCGCCCGGCATCCCGCTGCCGCGCGACCGCAAGCTGACCGTCGTCGCCTCTGCCGAACCGACCGAAGCCGCCCGGCCGAGCGCGCTCGACCTGCCCGAAGCCGAGGCGATGACCGTCTTTGGCGCCCGCAAGTCGCGCCAACGTGGCAAGCCGCGCTTCCTTGGCCTGATCCTGACCGTCATCCTGATCGCCATCCTCGCCGCCGTCGGCATCTGGTCATCGATCTTCCTCGCCGCGCGTGACGATGCCGCGCCCGCAGCGTCGGTGGCGGCGAACGAAACGCCGGCGATCGAAACGGCAGAGCCGGCACCGGCGGACCTGCCGGAAACGGCCGCAAATAGTCCCGCCGAAGTTCCCGCCGAAACCGACCCGGCCCTGGCCTCTGGCGATACCGCCGCGGTCGGTGAAACGGCTGTTGCGCCTGACGCGGCAAGCGCCGGTCCTGCAATCACCGCTGCCGAAGCCGCGTCAGATGCCGCCGCAGCCGAAGAGAGCGCGGCGATGGCGGCCGAGGTCGCGGCAGCGGCCGTGCCGCCACCGCCCGAACCCGCCCCGGTCGACCCGGCGAGCCTCGTCACACCCGGCACCGCGGCCCCCGCCCGCTCCAACGGCGATGAACCGCAGGATGAGATATTCCTGTCCCGCGTGGATCCGCCCATCGCCACAAGCGACGCGGTGGCCTTGGCCTCGCCCGCGGTACCGACCGATCCGTTGCCCGGTTCCCAGCCCCTGCCCCCGCCGTTCGGAACGCTTTACCAGTTCGATGCGCGCGGCCTGATCATCCCCACCCCCGAAGGCATCGTGACGCCCGAGGGCGTCCGCCTCGTTGCGGGAAAACCGCCGCTTGTTCCGCCCGCCCGTCCCGCGGCGGCATCCGCGCCCGACGCGTCTGCCGAACAGCCATCCGCCGCGCCTTCGTCCACCGCGGCCATCGAGGCCGCCGAACCCGCCTTTGCCGATCCCGCGCTCGCAGGGGCCCGGCCGCGTCTGCGGCCCGCCGACCCCGATCCGGTGCCTGCCCCCGTCACCACCGAGGATGACGCAAGCCTTTCGCTCGCCGAGAACAGCCGCTTCAGCAGCCTGAAACCCCGGGCCCGCCCGCCCGAAATCCTTGCGCAGGGTGAGGCGGCACTTGCTGCCGAGGCCTCTGCCGCAGCGCAATCCGCCGCAGCCTCGCTGGTCGCGGGTCTTGACACCACGGGGGCAAGCCCGCTTGCGGTCGCAGTCTCGCGCAAGCCCGCGGCACGCCCGCCGGTGCTCGACCAGTCGATCGAGGCCGCGGTCAAACTTGCCGCCGCCGAAGCCTCGCTCGCCCCCGATGCCGCGCCGCTGCTCGCGGCCCCGGCAGCAGAACCGGCCCCGCCGCCGAAGGCACTTGCTCCCGAACCGCCACCCAAGCTGGCCGCGGCCCCGGCCCCCGCGCCGCCGAAGGCGCCGCGCGGCGCCAGCGACCCCGGCGTGTCGACCTTCACCAAGGACGATCCGGAAACCGTCGAACATGACGAGCCCGAGATTGCCGCATCCGGTTCCAGCGGCCCGACGCGATCTGTCGTGGCCAAGCAGGCCACGCTCGCGAATGCGATCAACCTGTCGAAGACCAACCTGATCGGCGTGTTCGGCAGCCCCTCGAACCGATACGCCCTCGTGCGCCAGCCCGGCGGACGCATGGTCAAGGTCGCGGTCGGCGACCGGGTGGATGGCGGCCGTGTCGCCGCGATCTCGGAGCGCGAACTGACCTACATCAAGAACGGCCAGAACGTGACGCTCAAGATGCCCAAGGGCTGATCCGCGAACCCGCGCCCCCGGGCATGGACAGCGCCCATCGGCCCGGCCTACCCTTGGCATGGGGCCGGCCCGCCGCCGCGATCCCGATCGAGGACGCACGCGATGGAAGGCTTCTTTCTTCAGGCCAGCATCTATCTGGGCGCCGCCGTGCTGCTGGTGCCGCTGGCGGCACGGCTGGGCCTCGGATCGGTGCTGGGCTACCTCGGCGCGGGCATCATCATCGGTCCGGTGCTCGGGATCGCCGGCACCGAGACGATGGACATTCAGCATTTCGCCGAATTCGGCGTCGTGATGATGCTCTTCCTGATCGGGCTGGAACTCGAACCCCGGGCGCTATGGGAAATGCGCCAGCGGCTGGTCGGCCTTGGCGGCTTGCAGATCCTCATCACCACGGCGCTTCTGTCGGCCGCGCTGCTGCCGTTCGGGCTGCCCTGGCCCACCGCGCTCGCGCTCGGCATGTCGCTGTCGCTCTCTTCGACCGCCATCGTGCTGCAAACCCTGAACGAACGGAACCTGATGCGCTCGCAGGGCGGGCGGTCGGTCTTCGCGGTCCTCCTTACGCAGGACATGGCGCTCGTTCCGATGCTGGCGTTGATCCCGCTCCTCGCCTCGATCCACACCGGCCTTCCGACCGAGGTCATGGCCGCCGCCGCAGGCCACGGCGAAGGGCCCCTGACCACCCTCATCGGCGCGCTTCCGGCCTGGGCCGTGACGCTTCTCACGCTCGGTGTCGTGGGGGCGATCGTGCTCGGCGGGCATTATCTCATGCGCCCGCTCTTCCGCTTCGTCCATGCGGCCCATGTCCCCGAGATGGGCACCTTCGCCTCGCTGCTTCTGGTCATCGGCATCGCCTTCCTGATGACGGGGGTCGGGCTCTCGCCCGCGCTCGGCACCTTCATTGCGGGCGTCGTCCTGGCCAATTCCGAATTCCGCCACCAGCTCGAGGCCGACATCAATCCGATCAAGGGCCTGCTGCTCGGGCTGTTCTTCATGACCGTCGGCGCGCGGATTGATTTCTCGGTGCTTGCCGCCCAGCCGCTCCTGGTGGTGGGCCTTACCCTTGGCCTCGTCGCCATCAAGACCGCCGTTCTCATGGGTCTGGCCCGCGGCTTCGGGCTTCGTGGTGGCGATGGCTGGCTCTTCGGCCTCAGCCTGGCGCAGGGCGGCGAGTTTGCCTTCCTGCTCGTCGGCTTCGCGGTGCAGCAGACGCTGCTTTCTGGCCCCGTGGCGCAGATCGCGCTTCTGGTCATCGGGTGCTCGATGCTGCTCACCCCGGCGCTCTTCATCGTGCATGACCGCATCGCGCGCCGCCTCGCCCCGCCTGAGGGCCACACGACCCCTGACACCATCGACCAGACCGGCCGGGTGATCATCGCGGGCATCGGGCGCTTCGGTCAGGTGGTCAACCGGCTAGTGCGGATGAGCGGGACCGAAACCGTGGTGCTCGACGCCGATCTGGCCACGATCCAGACGATGCGGCGTTTCGGCGTCAAGGGGTTCCTCGGCGATCCGACCCGCCCCGAACTGCTTGAGGCGGCCGGCCTCGCCAAGGCCAGCGTGCTCGTCGTCGCGATCGACAAGCCGCAGGCCGCAACCCGCATCGTGGCCTACGCGCGCCACGCCCGACCGGACCTGCACATCGTCGCGCGTGCCCGCGACCGGGTGCATGTCTATGAACTCTATCAGGCGGGGGCGAACGACATCGTGCGCGAAACCTTCGACAGCGCGATCCGTGCCGGCCGCTATGTGCTGGAGAATACCGGCCTGACCGAATACGAGGCGGCAAAGCTGTCGCAGACCTACTTCAAGGTCGACCGCAAGGCGATGCGCGATCTGGCAGGGCTCTGGGTGCCGGGCCAGCCGGTCCACCTCAACGAGGCCTATGTCGCCCGGGCCCGCCAGCTCGACAGCGACCTGGAAACCGCCCTGATCGAGGAACGCGAGGGCAGCGGGCCCGCTGCCGCCGAATAGCGCCATGGACGCGCCAGGCTGCGCCCTGGCGGTTTCTTTCTTGTGAAATACCCTCGGGGGGACAGGCGCGCGGCCCGCGCGCCTGCGGGGGGCGGAAAGCCCCCCGTCGCGGTCGAGGCCCGGCGCCGCAGCCGTGGAGGGGCTGGTCGGGCGGGGATCAGCCGCCCGAGACGCCGGCTTCGGCAAACGTCGCCATCCCGGAATGACAGGCCAGTGCGCCCTGCACCACCCCGATCGCCAGCGCCGCCCCCGACCCCTCGCCCAGCCGCAACCCAAGATCGAGCAGCGGCGCCTTGCCAAGCCGCTCCAGCAGCCGGCGATGCGCGCCTTCCGCGCTCACATGCCCGGCCAGCGCGTGGTCGAGCGCACCGGGCACCTCGCATTCCAGAACCGCCGCCGCCGCGGTGCAGATGAACCCGTCGAGGATCACCCCGATCCGCTCTTCCCGCGCCCGCAGGATCGCCCCCGCCATCGCCGCGAGTTCCCGTCCGCCCAGACAGCGCAGCGCGTCGAGCGGGGTCACGCCACCGTGGAGCGCCACGCCCTCGGCCACCACCTGCGTCTTCAGCGCCAGCCCGCGGTCATCCACCCCGGTGCCGCGCCCGGTCCACGCCGCGGCCTCGCCACCAAACAGCGCGCAAGCCAATGCGGCGGCCGATGTGGTGTTGCCGATCCCCATCTCGCCCGTCACCAGCAGATCGGCCTGCGGATCGACGGCCTCCCAGCCCGCCGCGAGGGCCGCAACCACCTCTGCCTCTGTCATCGCCGGACCGGCGGTGAAATCCGCAGTCGGCCGGTCGAGGTCCAGCGCGTGAACCTCCATCCGCGCCCCGAACGTGCGGGCAAGCTGGTTGATCGCAGCCCCGCCGGCCCGGAAATTCGCCACCATCTGCACCGTCACCTCGGCCGGAAAGGCCGATACGCCGCGCGCGGTAACACCATGATTTCCGGCAAAGATCAGAACCAGCGGGCGCTCCGCGCGGGGCTGGGCGCTTTGCTGCCAGCCAGCCGCCCACACCGCGATCTCTTCCAGCCGCCCGAGCGAGCCTGCGGGTTTGGTCAGCACGCCGTCACGGGCGCGGGCCGCCGCGCGAGCCGCCTCGTCGGGGGCAGGCAGCGCCTGCAACCGCTGGCGAACATCGGCAAGGCTGGAGAAAGGCGCAGGCATGGATCATCCCTCGTTGATTGTCGCACGCGCCACCGTTACCGGTTGGCCGAAGAAGGGGCCAGCACAGAAGGGGCATTCCGATGACCGGCGACGACAGCGCACGGCCCGAGGGGTTCGATATCGTCGCGGGCCTGGGCCTGCTGACCCGCCTTCCCATCCCCGTCGACGGCGCGCGCGCGGCGCGGCGCGGCGCGGCGGCGGCCTGGGCCTGGCCGGTGGCGGGCGCCGTCGTGGGGGCGCTCGGGGCGCTTGCAGCCTGGATCGCGCTGACGCTCGGGTTGTCGCCACCCGTGGCGGGTGCGCTGGTGCTGGCCACGCAGATGATGGCGACGGGGGCGCTGCATGAAGACGGCCTCGCAGACACTTTCGACGGACTTTGGGGCGGCTGGGACCGCGCCCGCAGGCTCGCCATCATGAAGGACAGCCAGATCGGCACCTATGGCGTGCTGGCCCTGCTGATCGTGACGCTGATCCGCTGGTCTGCGCTGTCGGCCCTCATCGCGGCCCAGGGCCCCGCCTGGGGCGTGCTGATCGCCGTCGGGGCGACAAGCCGCGCGCCGATGGCGGTCCTCATGGCCGCGCTTGCGAATGCGCGCGGCAGCGGCCTGGCGCAAAGCGTCGGACGGCCCGGCGCGGTCGTGGCGGGCAACGGCGTCGTCGTGGCCGTGGCGATCGGCGGGCTCGCACTCGGGCCCGCCGTGCTGCCGGTGCTGCTGCCCGCCGCCGTGACCACGCTGGTGCTGGCCCGGACCGCGCGCGCGCGGATCGGCGGACAGACCGGCGACATCCTCGGCGCCTCGCAGCAACTGGCCGAGGCGGCGATCCTTGCCACCCTCGCCGCCACGCTCGCATGAAAAAACCGCGCCCCCGTTGTCAGGGGGGCGCGGTTCGTATCTGTCGGACGGGGGGCGCGGCGCGCCGCACCCCGATGCCGAAATCCGGTCAGGCCGCGCGCGAAACCAGCACGTCACCCACGGTCTTGGCGGCACCAACCTCGTCGACGCCGCTCACGGCAGCGACTTCGCGGGTCAGCCGCTCCAGCGCGGCCTCGTAAAGCTGGCGCTCGGAATAGCTCTGCTCGCGCTGGTCGTCGGTCCGGTGCAGGTCGCGTACGACCTCGGCGATCGACAGCAGATCACCCGAGTTGATCTTCTGCTCATACTCCTGCGCCCGGCGCGACCACATCGCCCGTTTCACCTTGGCCTTGCCCTTCAGCGTGTCGAGCGCCTTGGTCACCACATCGGGCGACGACAACTGGCGCATCCCGATCTCGGTGGCCTTGTGGGTGGGCACACGCAGCGTCATCTTGTCCTTCTCGAACGAGATCACGAACAATTCCAGCGTAAGGCCGGCAATCTGCTGCTCTTCGATCGAGATGATGCGACCGACGCCATGCGCCGGATAAACCACGAACTCGTTCGGACGAAACTCAGGTTTCTTGGATTTGGTCATTCAGTCATTTCCCCAGGTGCCGCCCTCTTCCGCAGACAAACCCATCGTCCGCAGCCTGCCGCTACGGCGATGACGTCCGATTCGCGCGTGGAATTCCTGACCGCGTAACAGCCCGTTTGCAGTCAGTTTCAGGCTCCATACATGTTTGTAACATTATATAGCACAAAAACGCCCCGATTCCAACCGGGGCGCACCCCGCCTGCGTCGCGTTTGCCCTGCGCGATGTCGCAGACCGCCTGTCTGCACGCCAACGTGACCCCTGCGCGTCGAATTGCCCGCGTGCGGTCGATCAGCCGCCCTGACCGGGCGCCTCCGAGAAATACTTCTTCAGCTTGTCGGTTTCGCCATCGCGGGCCTCGGCCTCGGGCAGAGGATCCTTGCGGGTGACGATGACCGGCCAGGCCAGCGAGTATTTCCGGTTGAACTCCACCCAGCTTTCCATGTCCGGTTCCGTATCCGGGCGGATCGCATCGGCCGGGCATTCCGGTTCGCACACGCCGCAATCGATGCATTCGTCCGGATGGATGACCAGCATGTTCTCGCCTTCATAGAAGCAGTCCACCGGACAGACTTCCACGCAATCGGTGTATTTGCAGGCGATGCAGTTGTCGATCACGACATAGGTCATCGCGGGCCCCGTTTCCTCGATCTTGACCGCGCCTTGCTAGTGCAGGTGCGCCGATCATTCAAGCGGCGAAGCCGTCGCATCCAGATCGACGTAGAGCGTCTGCGCCTCAGGCGCCGCCCCCCGCCGCTCGGTCGTGGCCGTGATGCGCACCACGCGGATGCGCTGGCCCTGCGCGAAGGTCAGCGTGTCGCCCTCGCCCACCGCCCGCCCGGGCTTGGAGGTTTTCACCCCGTTCACGCGCACATGCCCCGCCGCAACCTCGGCCATCGCGAGGGCGCGCGTGCGGAAGAACCGCGCATGCCAGAGCCACTTGTCCAGCCGGATCGTGACGCGGCGCCGCTCTCCGCGCCGCCCATCCCCTAGCTGCGGGTCTTGAGGGCAGCCAGAACGGCGAACGGATTGTCGGGGTCGATCTTCTGTTCGCGCGGCGGGCGCGCCTCGTAGGTCTTGGGCTGGCTGTCGCGCGGCCGGTCGCCGCGGTCGCCCCGGGCTTGCCGCCCTTGGGCTTCGGCTTGCCCTTGAACCCGTCGCGCGGGCCGTCCTTGCGCCGCTCGCCATCGGCGCGCTTGCCCTGCGGGACTCATGGCGCTGCGGGCGCTCCGGCCGCGCCGTCTCGCCCTCGGCCTGCTGCGACCTCGGCCGCGGCCCTCGGTTCGCCCCCGGTTGCCGCGGGCCTCGCCGCCCCGCGGGCGGGGCGCCCAGGTGAAGGTATAGAAGACCTCGGTCTCGACCGGCGCGTCCGGCGCAACCTCCGCCACCGCATCGGCCATGCCGGCCGCGGCCGGCACATCCGGCGCAGCCTCCGCCACCACATCGGCCGTGTCGGCCGTGACCGGCGCTGTATCCTGCTCTGCCGCGGGCTCTGCGCCGGTGGCCTCGTTGACCGCAGGCGCCTCCGGCGTGTCGCCCTCGGGCGCCGCAACAGCCCCATCAGGCGGCACCCCGTCACCCTCGGCAGGGACCACAGCAGCCGCGACGGGCTCTGCCCGGTGCTTGGGCCGCTCGGCCTTCTCGCCCCGATAGCCCAGGCCCGCCATCAGGTCCGCGAACTGGTCAAGCGTCATGCCGGTGATCGACAGCATGTCCGGCGTCGCCTCGAACCCGGCGCGACTGTCCTTGGCGCGCAGCAGGTCCGCCAGACGCTCCAGCATGTCGATCCGGATCGCGCGCGATCGCCGGCCGGATGATAGCCGGCGAGCGTATAGCGATCTTCGGCACACCTCGGCCACGTTCGGGATCGTCACCAGCCCGGGCGGCGGGCTCTCGGGAAACTCCTGCAAGCCGTTCGCGAGCGACCACAGCACAAGGCGAAGCCGCGTCGGTGCCGGCTTCAGCAGCAGCGGCAGGAAGATCGTGAACTGCCCGAACCGCACGCCATGCTTGCGAAGCGCCGAACGCGCCTCCTGATCCAGCGCCTTCACCTCCTCGGCCACGCCTCGCGCGGCAGCACGCCAAGCGCCTCGACCAGACGAAACGCGAATCCGCGCGCCAGTCCGGTCAGCGTCTCGTCGCGGCCCATCGCCAGAAGCGGCTCGAACTGCATGGCCACCTTGCGGTCGATGAAATGCTGCAAGCGGCGGCGCACCTTCTCGGCCACGTCGAACCCCGCCTCGTCATCGACGAAGGCCTCGACGGCGGGCTTCATCGCGTCGGAACCGGCGGTCAGCTTGCCGACCGCCGAGCTGCCCCACATCAGGCCGCCCTGCTCGGTGAAATCGAGTTCGGTGTCGGGCGCGTTGTAGAATCGGTCGGCGCGCAGATGGAACTCGGGCTTCAGCGCCTCATAGGCCGCCTGGCGCAGCGTTCGCGCCTCATCCGACGAAGCCGAGGCATCCTGCTTGAACCGGAAACCCTCGATCCGGCCGACGAACTCGCCTTCGACCGTGACTTCACCCTTGTCGTTCACCTCGGCCACGAGGCTCTCCTTCTGTTTCAGCCGGCGCATCAGGACACTGGTGCGCCGGTCAACAAATCTCTGGGTCAGACGGGCGTGAAGCGCATCCGACAAGCGGTCTTCTACAGCGCGCGTCTCATCCCGCCAATGGCTTTCGTCCGCGACCCATCCCTTGCGCTGGGTCACATAGGTCCATGTCCGGATATAGGCCAGCCGCTTGGAGATCGCGTCGATGTCGCCGTCGCTGCGGTCGATGCGCGCGATCGCCCGCCCCAGCCAGTCGTTGGGAACCTGCCCGCCCTCGGCCAGGAACCCGTAGATCCGGGCCAGCAGGCCCGCATGTTCCGCCTCCGAGATCGATCGGAAATCCGGCACGCGGCACACATCCCACAGCAGGCGCACCGCAGCCGGGCCGTCCAGCCGCCCGCTGATCTCGGGCAGGGCCGACAGCGCCTTCAGCGCGATCAGGTCGTCGCTGTCCCGGGTGCGCGTCAGCCAGTCGTTCGCGGTCTGCTTTTCCAGGCTGCCGACCAGTCGCGCGACACTGCCGAAGTCCAGGTGTTCATTGCGCCAGTGCAGTTTTTGCACCGGCGCGAACCGATGCGTCTCGATCGCCTCGACCAGCTCTTCGGCAAACGGGCGCGCCTCGCCGGTGACCCCGAAGGTGCCGTTTTCGGTGTGCCGCCCGGCCCGGCCGGCGATCTGACCGATCTCCTGGGGATAGAGCGCCCGCATCCTGCGCCCGTCGAACTTGGCCGTGGCCGAAAACGCGACATGCCGGATATCGAGGTTCAGCCCCATGCCGATGGCATCCGTGGCCACGAGGTAATCCACGTCGCCATTCTGGTAGAGCGCCACCTGCGCGTTGCGCGTCCGGGGCGAAAGCGCCCCCATCACCACCGCGCATCCGCCCTTCTGGCGTCGGATCAGTTCGGCGATCGCATAGACATTCTCGACCGAAAAGCCGACGATGGCACTGCGCGGGGGCATCCTGCTTATCTTTTTCGCACCTGTGCCGGTCAGGGTCGAAAATCGCTCGCGCTTCATGAAGATCGTGCCCGGGAACCAGCGCCGCCATCGCGCCCCGCATCGTCTCCGAACCGAGGAACATCGTCTCGTGCAGGCCGCGCGCGCGCAGCAGCCGGTCGGTGAAGACATGCCCGCGTTCCGGGTCGGCGCAAAGCTGGATCTCATCCACCGCAACGAAATCGGCGCCGATCTCCAGCGGCATCGCCTCCACCGTGCAGACCCAATACTGGGTCCGTTCCGGCACGATGCGCTCCTCTCCCGTCACAAGCGCCACCACCGAGGGGCCGCGCTGGGCCACGATGCGGTCATAGACCTCGCGCGCGAGCAGGCGCAGCGGCAGGCCGATCACCCCGGTCCGGTGTGCCAGCATCCGCTCGATGGCGTAGTGGGTCTTGCCCGTGTTGGTCGGGCCGAGGACCGCGACGATCCTCGCAGTATCGCGCATCGGCGTCCTGCCCGTCTGAGTTAGAGTTTCTGCCCGGCGGCCTTGGCCTCGAGCCGCTCCATCGACTCCCTTATCCCCTCGAGCTGGGGATGTATAGCAAGCGCAGCGCGATAGGCCGCGAGTGCCCGGGGCTCGTCGCCAAGTTGCTCAAAGATCATACCCAGCCCCGAAAGCGCCCCGAAATGGCGCGGGTTCAGCGTCAGCGTCCGGCCAATATCCTCGATCGAGGGACCGTATTCGCCCGCCTGGAAATAGGCCGTCGCCAGCGCGTTCCAGCCCTCGGCGAACTCGGGCGCGTGGTCGGTCAGCGCCGTCAGGTGCTCGATCGCCGCAGGGATGTCGCCGGCCTGCATCGCCTGGCGTCCGCGCTCCAGCAGAAGGTCCATCGCCGGCGACCCCGATTTCGACCATTCCGACCAGATTTCGCGCTCGATCCGGCGCGCATCCTGCGGGTCTGCATCGGCCAGACGCTCGAACAGCCCGTCCAGCGTCTCGGTCTGCGCGACCGCCGGCGCCATGACGAGAAAAATCGGCAGAAGTGCCGCAACGATACAATTGAGAAGGCGGCGACATGCTCTCATAACATCGCAAATGTAACGCAGCCGGAGAGAAGGTCCAGTTCCCTCCGGTCACGATTGGAGGATCGGATGAGTGAAGTGATCGACGCGGCGGTGGTTGCACTGCAACACAAGATATCGGGCGGCTTCGACGGGGTCGCGAAATTCGTTGTCACCGGCGAAGGCACGATCATGATCGACCGCTCGGGCGTGCGCGCAGGCGATGACGAGGCCGATGTGACGCTCACCGCCGACGCCGGGGTGTTCAAGGCGATCCTCGATGGCGAGATGAACCCGACGATGGCCTTCATGACCGGCAAGCTCAGCGTCGACGGCTCGATGGGCACGGCGATGAAGCTGGGCTCGGTTCTTGGCTGACAGGGCGTGACCGCCCCCGCGCCGTTCCACGCCGATCTGGCGGACGGCCCGCCGGGTGGCCGGGCGTTCTGGCTTGTGTCCCGCGACGGGGTGCGCCTTCGGGCGGCGGTCTGGCCCGAGGGGCACAAGGGCACCGTCCTGATCCTGACGGGACGGACCGAGTTGGTCGAGAAGTATGGCCGGACGGCGGGCGAACTGGCCCGCCGCGGCTATGCCTCGGTGTCGCTCGACTGGCGCGGGCAGGGCCTGTCCGACCGGACCTCGCGCGCCGCGATGAAGGGCCACGTCGCCCGCTTCACCGATTACCAGCACGACATCGCGGCCCTGATGGCCGCCCTGCCCCGGCTCGACCTGCCCGCGCCGCTGTTCCTTCTTGCCCATTCGATGGGCGGCGCGATCGGCCTGCGCGCATTGATCGAAGGGCTCGACGTCCGCGCCGCGGCCTTCACCGCGCCGATGTGGGGCATCCGGATCGCGCCCTCGTTGCGGCCCATCGCCTGGGCGCTGGCCAGCGGCGCGCGCGCCACGCGGATGGGCCTTACCCTCGCACCCGGCACCGACCTGTCCTGCTACATCGCCGTCGCCCCGTTCGAGGGCAACGTGCTGACCACCGATCGCGCGACCTTCGACTGGATGAAGGCGCAAGTCCGCCGGCGGCCGGAACTGGGCCTTGGCGGGCCAAGCCTGCATTGGGTCCACGAAGCGCTTCTCGAATGCCGCCGGCTGCGCGCCCGGCCCTCGCCGGCCGTCCCCGCGATCACCTTCCTCGGCGCCGAGGAAAAGGTGGTCGACGTGCCGGCGATCGAAGAGCGGATGCGCCGCTGGCCGGGCGGCACGCTCGAGGTCATCGCCCATGCAGAGCACGAAGTGCTGATGGAAACCCCGGCGATCCGCGCCAATGTGCTCGACCGCATGGCCGCGCTCTTTGCGGCCTCTGCCTGACGCGCCGCCCGCCGCGTCCCGGCTACATCGGGATCTGCGAGAATCCGTCACGCAGGGCGCGCGACCAGGCCTCGCTCATCTCCTTGAACTGCGGATCGCCCGCCTCGATCCGGCGCCGCGTCGCCACCCGGCAGTGATCCCGCTCGATCGTCAGCAGGTCGAGCGGCATTCCGACCGACAGGTTGGACCGCAGCGTCGAATCCATCGACAGCAGAACCGCCTTCTGTGCATCCGCAAGGCTCGTCGTGGGCTTCACCACCCGGTCGAGAATCGGCTTGCCATACTTGTGCTCGCCGATCTGAAGGAACGGCGTATCCTCGGTTGCCTCGATGAAGTTCCCCTCGGGATAGATCAGGAACATCCGCATCGCGCCATCGCGCCGCTGGCCCGCCACGATCATCGAGGCCGAAGCCCCCTGATTCATCCGCGCCATCTTCTCGTCGATGTCGCGACGCACTTCCGAAAGGCAGTTTCCGACCATTTCCGCCACCTTCAGCAGCGTCGGGGCCAGCATGATCGAGGTTTCCTCGGTCGCCTGCGGGTCTTCGATCGCCTCGCCGAGGCGCGCCATCGTGGTCTGGGTCACCGAAAGGCTGCCGGCCGTCAGGATCACGATCACCCGCTCGCCGGGGTCTTCGAAGACGAACATCTTGCGATAGGTCGCGATATTGTCGAGGCCCGCGTTGGTGCGGGTATCCGACAGAAGAACCATGCCGTCATTCAGCATCAAGCCCACGCAATAGGTCACGTCTTCATCCCCCAGGCGCCGCGGTCGGCGAACCCTATTGCTGCTCGGCCTGAACCGCAACGCTCACGTCGAGAATTTCGGCCCCCGGACCGCGCGCGATGCCGCGGATCGGCGCTGCATCCTGTGCGTCAAGCCCCGAGGCCAGCCGGATATAGCGGTCGTCGGGGCAACAGCCGTTCGCCGGATCGAACCCGATCCAGCCCAGCCCCTTCACGAAGACCTCGGCCCAGGCATGGGCCGCCTCATGGGTCATGCCGTCCGCGTCCGACAACAGATAGCCCGAGACATAGCGCGCCGGCAGGTCCGCGCGCCGCGCCACGGCGATCAGGGCATGGGCCTGGTCCTGGCAGACGCCCGCGCCCTGCGCCATGGCTTCCGCCGCCGTGGTCTGGGCCTGTGTCGTGCCCGGCTGATAGCTGATCGCCTCCGCCACTGCCGCCGACAGGCGGTGGGCGGCGTCGAGTGCGTCCGACGCGCCCTCGGCCACGCGCGCAAGTTCGGCCAGCGCCGCGTCGACCCGCGTGCTCAGCGTGGCGTTCAGGTAGGCTTCGCGCGGGATCGTCTCGCGGTGCCCGCGCAGGAGCCCTGTCAGGTCGGTCGTCTCGACCGTGCCGCGCACGCTCACCGATATCTCGCTCACCGGCCCCAGCACCGACCAGGATTGCACCCAGTCCCCCGCGCCATCGCGAAATCCCCCGCCCTTGCAACCGTCGGAGACGCTCACCTCCCAGTCGAGAACCTTCTGCCCGTCGAACACTGAAGGTGTCAGGCGGTGGCTCTGCACCACCCCGCGCACCGGAAGGGCATAGCGATAGCACGTCACATGATTGACCGTCAGGATCACCGGACATCCCCGCTCAGGTAGTTTTCGTGAACCAACCCGCCGATGGCGGCGATCTCGCCGATGAAGCGCGACAGGAACTCGTGCATCCCCTCCTCGAAGATGCTCTCCACGGTATCGTCCGCCAGATCCGACAGGACGCGCCGCGCCACCCGCTGAGCGTCGCTGTGCCGGCCATAGCCCCGGACCAGCCGGTCGAGGTGCAGGTTGATGCCCTGGGTGCAGGAGACGAGCGAGCGCGGGCATTGCGCGTTCAGGATCAGGAAATGCGCGATCTTGCGCGCCGTCACCTCGCCGCCGTAAGCCCAGTGGAACGCCCGTTGCGCGCTCATCGCGCGCAGCAGCGTCACCCATTGGTAATTGTCCAGCCCCGATCCGACGTATTCGACCCCCGGCAGCAGCACATAATACTTCACGTCGATCAGCCGCGCGGTATTGTCGGCCCGCTCGAGGTGATAGCCGAGGTTCAGGAAATCCCAGCCATCGTTGCGCAACAGCGTCGTGTCGATCGCGCCGCGCACCATCGCCGCGTGGCGCATCGTCCAGTCGGTCAGATGGCTCAACTCGACCTCGCTGCGCGGCCGCCGCTCAAGCTGGCGCAGTTCCTGAAAGGCGGTGTTGATCGCATCCCAGACCTGCGTGGTCATCGCGGTGCGCACGATCCGGCGCGTTTTCCCGCGCGCTGATCAGGCAGGAGGCGACCGACGAGGGATTGTCCAGGTCGAAGAACATGTAGCTTTCGATGTTGCGCTGGACCGGATCGCCATACTTCCGGTCGAACCCATGCGCCGTGCCGCTCGCCTGCAACAGCGATTCCCACTCGCTGCGATAGCCCTGCCCCGAAGAGGGCAGCATCGCAATGCGCGCGCCCACCTCCAGCAGCCGCGCCATCGTCTCGGCCCGCTCCACATAGCGGGCGATCCAGTAGAGGTTGTCTGCTGTCCGGCTCAGCATCGCGTCACTCCGCCAGAACCCAGGTGTCCTTGACCCCGCCGCCCTGCGACGAGTTCACCACCAGGCTGCCGTCGGTCAGCGCCACGCGCGTCAGCCCGCCCGGCACCAGTTCGATCCGCTCGCCCGACAAGGCAATAGGGCCGCAGGTCGACATGGCGCGGCGCCACGCCCTCGTCGACGAACGTCGGAACCGTCGACAGCGCCAGCGTCGGCTGCGCGATGTAGTTCTCCGGTCTGGCCTTCACCCGCTCGGCGAAGGCCGCCACCTGTTCGACGGTCGATTTCGGCCCGACCAGCATGCCGTATCCGCCCGAGCCGTGTACCTCCTTCACCACCAGTTCCCCCAGGTGCTCCAGCACATAGCGGCAATCGTCGGTCTTGCCGCATTGCCAGGTCGGCACGTTCTTCAGGATCGGCTCCTCACCGAGGTAGAACCGGACCATCTCGGGCACATAGGTATAGACCGCCTTGTCGTCCGCCACGCCGGCCCCGGGCGCCGAACAGATCGTCACCCCGCCCGATCGGTAGACATCCATCAGCCCCGGCACGCCCAGCATCGAGTTCGGGCCGGAAACACAGCGGGTCGATATAGGCATCGTCGATCCGCCGATAGATCACATCCACCTTGCGGGGGCCCTCGGTCGTGCGCATCCACACGAATTCCCCCTCCACGAACAGATCCTGCCCCTCGACCAGTTCGACCCCCATGAGGTCCGCCAGAAAGGAATGCTCGTAGTAGGCGCTGTTGAAATGGCCGGGCGTCAGGATCACCACCACCGGCTCGGCGTCGCATTTCGCGGGCGCCACGCTCGCCAGCGTCCGGCGCAGCAGTTCGGGATAGCGGTCTACCGGCTCAATCCGGTTGTCGCGGAACAGGTCGGGGAACATCCGCATCATGATCTCGCGGTTCTCCAGCATGTAGCTGACCGCCCGATGGGGTGCGGCAATTGTCCTCCAGCACGAAGAACTCGTCGGGCCCGGTCCGCACCAGGTCGATGCCCACGATGTGGCGAATAGACCCCCTTGGGCGGCACAAAGCCCGCCACCGCCTTCTCGTAGGCCTCGTTGCGATAGACCAGCCGCGCCGGAATGCGCCCGGCCCGCACGATCTCGCCCCGACCGTAGACATCGACCAGGAACGCGTTCAGCGCCCGCGCGCGCTGCTTGATCCCGCGCTCCAGCCGTGTCCATTCGGCACCGGTGAAGACCCGCGGAAACATGTCGAACGGGATCAGCCGGTCCGGATCGCCGCCCTCGCCATAGACCGCGAAGGTGATCCCGATGCGGCGGAACAGCGCCTCGGCCTCGGCCTGCTTCATCTGCCGCAGCTCGGCCGGCATCGCCTTGGTCCAGTCCTCCAGTCGGGCATAGGGCGGGCGAACCGCGCCCTCCTGATACATCTCGTTGAAATAGCTCGTCACCGCTGGGACTTCCCGTTCTGGACCTGCGTCAGTTAATCAGGCCACCCCGACGGGGGGAAGCCCCCGTCGCAGTGCGCGGGCCGCGATGTTGGGCAATCGCCCAATCCTTGGGCGCCCCGCCCCCTCCCCCCCGGAACGCCCGGGCAAGATCCGCGTCCCCGCCGCCCCCCGCGATGCCCCGGGGGCGTGACCTGGCGCGCCGGCCGCACTAGGTTTGCACCATGGCGCGCGCTCCCCTCCTCACCTTCACCGACCGGGGCCTCTATTGCCCCGCAGGCGATTTCCACATCGACCCCTGGCGGCCGGTTGCCCGCGCGCTCATCACCCACGGCCATGCCGACCATGCCCGCCCCGGTCACGCCGCCTACCTCGCCACCGCGGCCGCCGCCCCGGTCATCGCCCACCGCCTCGGCCCGGTCGCGCTCGAGACGATCCGCTTCGGCGAGAGGCGCCGCATCGGTGCTGTCACCGTCTCGTTTCACCCGGCCGGCCACGTCCCCGGCTCTGCCCAGATCCGCCTCGAACAGGCGGGCGAGGTCTGGGTCGTCTCGGGCGACTACAAGATCGACGCCGACGGGCTGTCGCGAACCGTTCGAGCCGGTGGCCTGCCACACCTTCATCTCGGAATGCACCTTCGGGCTGCCGGTCTTCCGCTGGCAGCCCGCAGGCGGTGGTGCTCGACCAGATCAACCGCTGGTGGGCCGCGAATGCCGCGCGCGGCCAGATCTCGATGCTCGGCGCCTATGCGCTGGGCAAGGCGCAGCGCATCCTGGCCGGGCTCGACCCCACGATCGGCCCGATCCTGACCCATGGCGCGGTCGAGGCCACGACCGCGATCCTGCGCGATCAGGGCTAGCCGCTGCCCGAACACCCTGCGCGTCACCCCGGCGATCACCGCCACGACCATCCCGGCGCCCTGCTGATCGCGCCGCCGTCGGCGCCGGCCACCCCTGGGCCAGCCGCTTCGGCATCGTCGCCCCGGCCTTCGCCTCGGGCTGGATGCGCCTGCGCGGGGTGCGGCGCCGGCGCGGCGCGGGCACCGGCTTCATCCTGTCGGACCACGCCGACTGGCCCGGCCTCAACGCGGCCATCCGCGCCACCGGCGCCTCACCGTGTCTTCGTCACCCACGGCTACACGGCGGTGTTCCGGCGCTGGCTGGAAACCCAGGGCTACGAGGCGGGCATCGTGCAGACCGAATGGCAGGGCGACGCGCCCGACGCCCGCGACGAGCCCTCCACCGGCCAGATCGACCGGGGCGAGGCCACACCATGACCGCCCCCTTTCTTCTGTTCACAAGTATCCTCGGGGCGCACGCGCCCCCGCGCGGGCGTGGGGGCGGAAAGCCCCCCGGCGCGGCCCGCCATGAAGCGCTTCGCCCGGCTCTTCGCGGCCCTCGACGCCACCACCCGGACCTCGGTCAAGACCGAGGCCCTCACCGGGTATTTCCGCGACGCCCCCGAGGCGGACCGGCTCTGGACGATCGCCCTTCTGTCGGGCCGCCGCCCCCGCCGCACCGTCACCTCGACAGAGCTTGCGCACATGGGCGGCCGAAGCCGCGGGCCTGCCGCTCTGGCTCTTCGAGGAGGCCTATCCGGTGGTGGGCGACCTGGCCGAAACCATCGCCCTCATCCTGCCCCCCGCCACCGGGCGGACGGACATCGCCCTCGCCCGGCACATGGCCGATCTGGTGGCGCTCGCCGGCCGCCCCGCGCCCGAACGGCGCGCCCATATCCTTGCCGCCTGGGACAGCCTCGGTGATGACGAGCGGTTCCTCTTCAACAAGCTGATCACCGGCGGGTTCCGCATGGGGGTCAGCCAGGGCCTGATGACCCGCGCTCTGGCCGCGGCGACCGGTATCGACGCCGCCGTTCTGGCGCACCGCCT
This sequence comes from uncultured Alphaproteobacteria bacterium, assembly GCA_963700485.1. GTDB lineage: Bacteria > Pseudomonadota > Alphaproteobacteria > Rhodobacterales > Rhodobacteraceae > Aliitabrizicola. The sequence continues at coordinate 151,200 of CAVOXQ010000008.1, read as the reverse complement.
GATGGGCGGATGGACCCCCGGGCAGACCAGCTACGCGGCCCTGGTCGAGACCGGCGACGGCGCGGGGGCCGCGGCCCGGCCCTATCCCTTTGCCCTCGCGGCCCCGCTCGACCAGCCGCCCGAGGCCCTGGGCCCCCCCGGCGAATGGATCGCCGAATGGAAATGGGACGGCATCCGCGGCCAGATGATCCATCGTCCGGGTGCCTTCGCGCTCTGGTCGCGGGGCGAGGAACTGCTGACCGACCGCTTCCCCGAATGCGCGGTGCTCGCCGACTTCCTGCCCCCCGGAACGGTGATCGACGGCGAACTTCTGGTCTGGGGCGACGACAGGCCGCAGCCGTTCTCGGCCCTGCAAAGGCGGATCGGGCGCAAGACGGTGCCGACGCCGGTTGCTGGCCGAAGCTCCCGTGCGGATGCTGGCCTACGACCTGCTCGAGGCCGACGGCCATGACCTGCGCATGGCGCCCCTCGCGGCGCGGCGCGCCCGGCTTCGCGCGCTGCTCGGCGCGTTGCCTGCGGGCCTGCCGCTCGCGCTTTCGCCCGCGCTCGCCTTCGACGACTGGGCGACGCTCGCCCGCCTGCGCGAGGGCGCGCGCGACGCCGCCGCCGAAGGGCTGATGCTGAAACGCGCCGCAGCGCCCTATCACGTCGGGCGCAAGCGCGGCGACTGGTGGAAATGGAAGCTCGATCCCTTCACCGTCGATGCGGTGATGATCTATGCCCAGGCCGGCCATGGGCGGCGCGCGACGCTCTACACCGATTTCACCTTCGCTGTGCGCGACGGCGAGGCTCTGGTGCCCTTCACAAAGGCCTATTCCGGACTCAGCGACGCCGAGTTCCGCCGGATCACCGACTGGGTGCGCAGCAACACGCTGGAACGGTTCGGCCCGGTGCGCCGCGTGCCGCCGGAACTGGTGTTCGAGATCGCCTTCGAAGGCATCCAGGCCAGCCCCCGGCACAAGAGCGGCATCGCCCTGCGATTTCCCCGGATGGCCCGCTGGCGCCACGACAAGCCCGTGGCCGAGATCGACACCCTCGATCACCTGCGCGCGCTGCTCGCAGCCACATCGGGCACTGCCCCCGGCACGACCGGATGAAGGCGGCGGCAACGCCTGCCGGGAAGGCCACCCGCCCCCGGCGCCTGCGGAACCGTTCAACGGCGCGGCCCGAGGCCGGTGGCGGGGGCCCTTGCGGGCGGGCGGCCCGACCGGCGCCTCGCGCTGCGTCGTCTCCAGTCGGCCGCAACCACGCTCCGATGATGACTTTTTCGTAGGCGAACCCAGATAAATCAATTAAAATCAATGATATGGCCATTGAGACACGCCCGAGGCGCCCGCCCATTGCCCGCCCCGGCCTTGCACTCCGCCCCCGGGCGCGCCTAGATGACCCCCGATCCCAGACCCGAGGTTTTTAGCCATGACCCTGCCCCTGCCCCGTCCCCTCTTCGATGCCAACGCCGCCTCGGGCAGCCTCGGCAAGCTGCCCGACTGGGATCTGCGCGATCTCTACGCCGCCCCCGATGCCCCCGAAGTGGCGCGCGACATGGGCTGGCTCGAAACCGCCTGCTCCGAGTTCGCTGCCCGCTATGAGGGCCGGCTGGCCAGTCTCGACGCGGCGGCGCTGCTGGCCTGCGTGCTGGCCTACGAACAGATCGACATCACCGCCGGACGGCTGATGTCCTTTGCGGGGCTGCGCTACTATCAGAACACGATGGACAGCGACCGCGCCAAGTTCATGGCCGACACGCAGGATCGCATCACCACCTTCACGACGCCGCTGGTGTTCTTCACGCTCGAATTCAACCGGCTCGACGACGCCCACCTTGCGGGCCTGCTCGCCGCCGATGCGGATCTTGCGCGCTACCGTCCCGTGTTCGACCGGATGCGCGCGATGCGTCCCTACCAGTTGTCCGACGAGATGGAGAAGTTCCTGCACGACCAGTCCGTCGTGGGGGCCGCCGCCTGGAACCGGCTGTTCGACGAGACGATGGCGGGGCTCATGTTCACGGTCGCGGGCGAGAACGATCCCTTGAACCTCGAAGCCACGCTGAACCTCCTGACCGACCCCGACCGGGCCCGGCGCGAGGCCGCCGCCCGCGCGCTCGCCACGGTGTTCGAGCGTGACATCAAGCTGTTTGCCCGCGTCCACAACACCCTCGCCAAGGAAAAGGAGATCGAGGACCGCTGGCGCAAGATGCCAAGCCCCCAGACCGGCCGCCACCTGTCCAACCACGTCGAACCCGAGGTGGTCGAGGCGCTCCGCAATGCCGTGGTCGCGGCCTATCCGCAAACTCAGCCACCGCTACTACGCCCTCAAGGCCCGCTGGATGGGCCTCGACCGGCTTCAGGTCTGGGACCGCAACGCGCCCCTGCCGATCGAGACACCGCGCCTTGTGGGATGGGACGAGGCCACGACGACCGTGCTCGACGCCTACGCGGCCTTCTCGCCCCAGATGGCCGACCTTGCCCGGCCGTTCTTCCACAAGGGCTGGATCGACGCCGGCGTGAAGCCGGGCAAGGCGCCGGGCGCCTTCGCCCATCCCACCGTCACGACCGTGCATCCTTATGTGATGCTCAACTACCTCGGCAAGCCGCGCGACGTGATGACCCTTGCCCATGAACTGGGCCACGGCGTCCACCAGGTGCTCGCCGCCGGACAGGGAGAGTTGTTGTCATCGACCCCGCTGACCCTTGCCGAGACGGCCAGCGTCTTTGGCGAGATGCTGACCTTCCGCAAGCTGCTCGATGGCGCAAAGACCCCTGCCGAACGCAAGACGCTGCTGGCCGGCAAGGTCGAGGACATGATCAACACCGTTGTCCGGCAGATCGCCTTCTACGATTTCGAATGCAAGCTGCATGCCGCCCGGCGCGAAGGCGAACTGACGCCGGACGACATCAATGCGCTGTGGATGAGCGTTCAGGCCGAAAGTCTGGGGCCGGTATTCGATTTCATGGACGGGTATGAAACCTTCTGGGCCTACATCCCGCATTTTGTCCACTCGCCATTCTACGTCTACGCCTATGCATTCGGCGACGGGCTGGTGAACGCGCTCTATGCCGTCTACGCCGATGGCAAGCCCGGCTTCGAAGAGCTTTACTTCGACATGCTCAAGGCCGGCGGATCGAAGCACCACAAGGAGCTTCTCGCGCCCTTTGGTCTCGATGCCACGAACCCCGCATTCTGGGACAAGGGACTCTCGATGATCGCGGGGTTCATCGACGAGCTTGAAGCGATGGAAGACTGACGGCCACCCGGTCGCCGTTTCAGATTGCCGCGCGGCCCTGGGCTGCGCGGCTGCGGATCGGTTCCAGATGCGCCTGCATCTGGGACATCGCGCTTTCGGCGTCGTCCGCCGTGCCGTCGGCATCGACCAGCGTCATGATTTCGGGGATCAGGTCGGTGATCTTGCCGCTGACCATGATCCAGGATCCGGGGTGTCGGATCCGCATCGCCACGATCAACCGCGCCAGCGGAAAGACGCTGCGCTCGCTCGACGCCGAAATGCCGATCACGGGGTAGTCGTCGCGATCGGCATCTGCCAGCAGTTCGTGGTGGCCAAGCCCGGTGCGCAGGTCGATCTGCCAGCCGCGCCGGCGGAAGTAATCCGCGGCCATCGTGACGCCAAGCGTATGCGTCTCGCCCGGTGTGGATACGAACAGCGCCCGCTCGTGCGCGGGGGTCAGGAACTGGTCAGACGCGAAGGCCAGGCGCAACCCCCGCATGATCGCGTAGATCCGACCGGCGGCGATCGTCATTTCGGCCGAAGTCGTCAGATCTTCGTCCCAACGCTCGCCCAGCCGTCGCGCGGCCCCCGCCAGAAGCCCGAGATACACCATGTCGACCGACATTCCGCGCAACCTGGCTTGCAAGACGATCTCTGCCGCGGCCTCTTCGCGCGGCGACAACAAGGCATCGCAAAGATCCTCGATATCGGCCGACGGGGGAAGGGACTCGGGCGATGTCGCCCCGCGTCGCTCAAGCCGCGCGATCACTTCCGCGGCCAGCGCATGGACTGCCGTCTCGGGCAGGGCGCCCGCACGCCTGTCAAACAATCCTCTCGCCTTTTCAAAGGCTTCGAGATCAAGACCGCCAGCCTCTTCGAGCCGTCGCGACATGTCGTCCTGCTTTCACATGGAGCGATAATCCATTTGCTTCCGTCCGCCCTGCGCCGCCGTGCCGGCTGGACCCGAAGATTCCCCGCGTGCTCCCAGAGGGCAGCTTAGCAAACTCTCTGTGTCAATCAAGCCTGACAGTTTTTTCGGTCTTTCTGCAAAATTTGCAAGCCGTTGCGATGACTTGCCCACCACGACCCGCCACGCGGCCCAAAAGCCGCAGTGCAGCATTCCGCCCGCGCAGATCACAAGGGGGATTCGGCCGCGAACACCTGGTCGATCATCCTCTGGTTGCCGCGCGCCTGTTCCAACGGCCAGGGATAGGGCGCGCCGGACTGCACCGATCGCCCGAAGGCCTCGACCTGAAGCTTGTATTGCCGGGCATCGGGCCACCGCTCGACCGAAACCGCAAGATCGGCGCGGTGAAGCTCCAGCCGCGCGACATCGAACACGTTGGCATTGAACGGCGCTGTCAGCCGGATCAGCCCGGTTTCCCCCTGCACCACCACCACCTGCCGTGGGAAAAGCCGCATCGAGGTCATCGAGCCATAGGTGAAGCGCCCGGTCGGCCCATCGAACAGGCCGCTGACCTGGGCGAGGACATCGACGCCGTTCTCGCGCCGGATCCGGGCCTGCAAGCTGCCAGCGACAGGTTCGGCGCCGGTGACAAAGCGCGCGGCGCCGAAGGTGTAGACGCCGATATCGGGGATCGAGCCGCCTCCGGTTTCCGGACGGTTGCGGATGTTGCCGGGGTCGGCCCCGTTGTCATAGCTGAAGGCTGCGTCGACATGCTCGACCCGCCCGATCGCGCCCTCGGCGACCAGTTGGCGGGCGCGGATGAACTGCGGATGGTGCACGATCATGAAGGCTTCTGCCGCAACCAGGCCCGTCTGGTCGCGCAAGGCGATCAGCGCGTCGATCTGCGGCGCGGCCAGGGCGATGGGCTTTTCGCACAGCACATGCTTGCCTGCGCGCAGCGCCCGGGCGGTCCATTCGACATGCAGGTGATTGGGCAGGGGAATGTAGACCGCGTCGATCTCGGGATCGGCCAGCAGGGCGTCGTAATCCGACAGCACCCGCAAGGCCGGGCAGAACCCCCGAAAACCGGCGGCCTTGCCCGGATCGGACGTGGCGAGCGCCACGAGTTCGGCGTCTTCGGCCGCGTGGATCGCGGGTGCCATGTGGTTGCGCGCGAAATGCGAGGCTCCCAGAATGCCCCAGCGAGTTGTCTTGCCCATACCGATCCCTCCGACGCCGATGTGGCGCGGACGCTAGCGCAGGGGCGGGGACGAGCGCAATGCACCCGGCCCCGGCACCGCGTCAGGCCGGGATCAGCATGCCCTTGTCGCGGGCCAGTTCCTTCATCCGGGTCTGCAGCTTTTCGAAGGCCCGCACCTCGATCTGGCGGATCCGTTCGCGGCTGACGTCGTAGCTGCTCGGACAGTTCCTCCAGCGTCACCGGACTCGTCCGGCAAGGCGGCGCTGGATCAGGATATCCTTTTCGCGGTCGTTCAGCACGTCCATCGCCGCCACCAGCAGTTCGCGCCGCGCGTCCAGTTCGTCGCGCCTCGGCATAGTCCTCGGCCTGATCGGCATCTTCGTCCTCCAGCCAGTCCTGCCATTGCGTCGTGCCCTCGCCGTCCGAGCCGACGGTCGCGTTCAGCGAGGCATCGCCGCCCGACAGGCGCCGGTTCATCGAGATCACCTCGTCCTCGGTCACGTTCAGATCATTGGCGATCTGCGCCACGTTTTCGGGCCGCAGATCGCCCTCTTCCAGCGCGCCGATCTTGGCCTTGGCCTTGCGCAGGTTGAAGAACAGCTTCTTCTGCGCCGAGGTGGTGCCGAGTTTCACCAGGATCCACGACCGCAGGATGTATTCCTGGATCGAGGCGCGGATCCACCACATCGCATAGGTCGCCAGACGAAAGCCCTTTTCCGGATCGAACCGCTTGACCGCCTGCATCAGGCCGACGTTCGCCTCGGAAATCACCTCGGCCTGCGGCAGACCATAGCCGCGATAGCCCATGGCGATCTTGGCGGCGAGACGCAGGTGCGACGTGACCATCTTGTGCGCCGCCTCGGTGTCCTGATGGTCGACCCAGCGCTTGGCCAGCATGTATTCCTCTTCCGGTTCCAGCAGCGGAAACTTGCGGATTTCCTGCAGATAGCGGTTCAGGCCCTGTTCGGGGCTGGGTGCGGGAAGATTGGCATAGGTGCTCATCTCTGATCCCTTTTCAGTCCGCTCGGCCGCTGCCGCAACGGAAACCGTGCATCTATGGGCGCAGACAGGCGCAGTTCAAGGCCTGTCTGAACTGAACGGTTTAACGAAACATGAAGAATTTTCCGTCGCTCGTGAAAGCGATACTGGATCACGCATGCATCACGCGATGATGTCAGACGGTCCGTAACGCAGCGCGCATCAGCCCTGCCATGTCCGCCGGCAACGGCGATGCGAACTCCAGCCATTCGCCCGCTGACGGGATGCACGAACCCCAGAGTGGCGGCATGCAGCGCCTGCCGCGGAAAGCTCGTTCGCCGCCTGCGCCACCGCCTCGCCCACCGCTTTGGCCGGCAGCTTGCGCCGCCCGCCATAGATCTGGATCGCCGATCAGCGCGTGACCGACATGGGCCATGTGCACCCGGATCTGGTGGGTGCGCCCGGTTTCCAGCCAGCATTCGAGCAGCGCCGCCGCGGCCGGCGTGCCGAAGCTCTCGACGACCCGCACCCGGGTGACCGCATGGCGCCCGCCCGCGCAACAGCACCGCCTGACGCTGCCGGTCGGTCTTGTGGCGGGCAAGCTGCGTCGTGATGCTTCACGATGCCGCCCGGTTCGAACTGACGCCCCGTGATGCCGCGCAGCCGCGGATCGGCCGCATCCGGCACGCCATGGACGAGCGCCAGATAGCGCCGGTTCGACCGTCGTGCGTCTCGAACTGCGCGGCCAGCCCGTGATGCGCGCGGTCGGACTTGGCCACCACCAGCAGGCCGGACGTGTCCTTGTCGATCCGGTGGACGATGCCCGGACGCTTCTCGCCGCCGACCCCCGACAGCCGTGCCGCCGAAATGGTGAAGCAGCGCATTGACCAGCGTGCCCCGAGGCGGACCCCGGCGCGGGATGCACGACCATGCCCACCGGCTTGTCGATCACGATCAGGTCGTCGTCCTCCCACACCACGGTCAGCGGGATATCCTCGGGCAGCGGTCGCCACCTCGAGCGCCTCGCCCAGCGTGATCTCGAAGCCGTCGCCCGCCGCGACCCGCGCCTTGGGGTCGGTCACCGCCACGCCGCCGCGCGTCACCGCGCCCTCGGCGATCAGCCGCATCAGGCGCGAGCGCGACAGTGCCGCCTCCTCTGGCACGTCGCGGGCAAGCGCCTTATCAAGACGGTCCGGCGGGTCGGCACCGAGCGCGACATGCAGAACCCGCGCAGCAGGGGGATGATTGCCCATGAAGACGGCTCCGGCACCGGATGGGCTTCCGCCCAGCCTTCGGTTTCTGAAAGTGCTCGTGATCGCACTGACGCTCACGATGATCTTCGGTGTCATAGCCATCGTCGGGCTGATTGTCACCCGCATGCCGAAACCGGGCGAGGCGCTGCCCCGGATGCCCGACGCGATCGTGCTGCCGGATGGCGCGCGCGCGACCGCTTTCACCCAGGGACGGGACTGGTATGCCGTGGTGACCGGCGATGACACCATCCTGATCTTCGACCGTGCCACGGGCGCGCTGCGCCAGAGTGTCGTGATCGCGCCGCCCGGCGGTTGAACGGCGGCGGTTCCGCGCGTCCCGGCCGTGGAAACGGCTGGACGCGGCATGCCTTGCCGACGCAGCATGCCCCGGCGACACAACGGGGAACCCGATGACCTATGGATTTGACGGCGCCGACGCGACGGCCCTTGCGCAGCTGGTTGCGGCGGGCGAGGTTTCGGCAGGCGAACTTCTCGACGCGGCGCTCGACGCGGTGGCCCGGGTCAACCCCGCGCTGAACGCGGTCGTGCTGGTGCAGGAAGGCGTGGCGCGCAGGGCCATCGCCGACGGCCTGCCGCATGGCCCGTTCCGGGGCGTGCCGTTCCTGATCAAGGATCTGGGCTGCGAGGCGAGAGGCTTTCCCTCCCACAGCGGATCGCGGCTGCACGCCAACGCAACCGATGCCCGTGATTCGTCGATTTTCAGCCGCATCCGGTCGACCGGCGTGGTGACATTCGGGCGCACCACCTCGCCCGAGGGCGGGATCGGGCCTGCGACCGAAAGCGCGGTCTACGGTGGCCCCACGCGCAACCCCTGGAACACTCGAACACACCTCGGGCGGCTCCTCGGGCGGTTCGGGGGCGGCGGTCGCGGCCGGGATCGTGCCGTTCGCCCATGGCTCGGACGGCGGCGGATCGGTGCGCATCCCGGCATCCTCCTGCGGGCTTTACGGGTTCAAGCCGACGCGGGCACGACTGCCCGACGGGCCCTACGCGGGCGAAGGCTGGGCGGGCATGGCGATCGACGGATTTCTCACCTGGTCGGTCCGCGACACGGCGGTGATGCTTGATGCCTGCGAGGGCGCGGACCTTGGCGCGCCCTACTGGGCGCCGCCGCTCGGGCGCGGCCACGCGGCCGCGATCAGCCGCCCCCCGCGCCGCCTGCGCGTGGCGGTCTGCGAGACGACCTTCACCGGCGAGGCGATCCATCCCGAGTGCCAGGCAGCCGTCCGGAACGCGGCCCGCCTTCTGGCCGATCTGGGCCACCATGTCGAACCGGCCCGGCCAAAGGCCGATATCGCCACCATGATGCGCGCCTGGACCGACATCGTGGCCGTGGGCACGGCGCTTGGTGTGCGCAAGACGCTCGAGGCGCTCGGCCGCCCATTGGGCCCCGACGATGTCGAGGCGGTGACGCGCGGTGCGATCGCCCACACCTCCACCCTTTCGCCCGACCGCTATCTTGAGGCGGTGGGCCAGATCCACGGCTTCGGCCGGCAGATGGCCGCATTCTTCGAACCCGAGACGGGGCAAGGCTACGATATCCTGCTCAGCGCCACCCTTGCCGAACCGCCGGCCCGCGTCGGCCGTTTTGCCCACACGACCGAGGATTATGTCGCCTTCCGCACCGGGCCGCAGGGGGTCTTTGCCTATTCGCCGTTCTGCGCGGTGTTCAACGCCTCGGGGCAACCGGCGGCGTCGCTGCCGCTGCATGTCACGGCCGAGGGGCTGCCGGTGGGCGTTCACCTCGCCGCGCCCTTTGGCGCGGACGAACTGCTGATCGCGCTGTCTGCCGAGATCGAGGCGTGCCGCCCATGGATTGGGCATCGCCCGCCGCTCTTTGCCTGATTTTCGGGAGAATCCCTTGCCAATCCGGAAACCGGGCCGATACCTTGCGACGAAAGACAACAGGGGGCACATGACGTGAAACAGGACGTGGCGGTCGAAGCCCGCAACGCCGTCAAGGCATTCGGGCAGGGCGAGACGGCCGTGCGCGCGCTGGATGATGTGTCCGTCGAGATCCGCAAGGGCGAATTCTTCACGCTGCTCGGGCCATCGGGCTGCGGCAAGACCACGCTGCTGCGTCTGATCGCCGGGTTCGAGACGCCGACCTCGGGGCAGATCCTGCTCGACGGCGAGACATCACCCATGCTGCCGCCGAACCAGCGCCCGGTCAACACGGTGTTCCAGAGCTATGCGCTGTTCCCGCATCTGACCGTGTCGCCAGAACATCGGCTTCGGGCTGGAGATGCAGGGCCGGCCGCGCGCCGAGATCGCCGAGACCGTCGAGCCGGATGCTGGGACTCGTGCAGCTGGAAGCGATGGCCGACCGCAAGACCGAGCCAGCTTTCGGGCGGCCAGCAGCAGCGCGTCGCGCTGGCCCGCGCGCTGGCCCCGCAGCCCAAGGTGCTGCTGCTGGACGAACCGCTTTCCGCGCTCGACCTGCAAGCTGCGCAAGGAAATGCAGGTCGAATTGAAGCGGCTTCAGCTTGAAACCGGCATCACCTTCATCTTCGTGACCCACGACCAGGAAGAAGCGCTGACCATGTCAGACCGGATCGGCGTGATGAGCGCGGGCAAGATCCAGCAGGTCGGCAGCGCCGCGCGACATCTACACCCAGCCCGGTCAACCGCTTCGTCGCCGACTTCATCGGCGAGACGAACTTTCTCGGCGGCCACCGTCGCGTCGGGCGGCGTCAGGCTGGCGATTGCGGCGACCTGGTCGAAGCGGGCGGCACCGGCGGCCGCAGCGGCCATGTGACACTGGCCGTGCGCCCCGAACATGTGCGGATCGTGGCCGCCGGCGAGACGGGCGCGATCCCCGCCACGGTCGACAAGCTGGGTCTATTTCGGCACCGACACCCATGTGCCACCTGCGCCTGTCCGACGGCACCGAGGTCGTGGCGCGGCTGCAAAGTACGGCGACCGGCGACGCCGGGCTGGTGCGCAACGGGGCCGGTGGGCCTGCGCTTCGCGCCGGGTGCGGCGCAGGTCGTGGAGGACTGAGCGCGATGTCGACCGAACGAAGACCGCCAGATCAGCGCCAGCGCCCGAACCGCCTGGTTGCTGTCGCGCCCCGGCACTGGTCGTCCTGGTCGCTTGCCGCGGCCGGGCCGCTTGCTGATCATGCTGGTCTATTCGTTTCTGACGCCGGGCCAATACGGCAATGTGGACTGGGATTTCTCGACCGATGCCTGGCTCGGCATCCTCTATTCGCGCGACATCTTCGACGGCACGCTGCAAGCTGGCCGACGCGCATCTGACGATCTTCTGGCGGTCGGTGAAACTGTCGTTGCTCACCACCGCTCTTCACCTTTCTCGTGGGCTTTCCGACCGCCTGGTTCATCGCCACGCGCTCGCCGCGCGCCGCGCGCGCTCTGGCTGTTCCTGATCACCATTCCGTTCTGGACCAACCTGCTGATCCGCACCTTCGCGATCAACGAGATCATCCGCAACGAGGGGCTGCTGAACACGCTCCTGATCAAGGCTGGGCGTGATCACCGAGCCGCTCGTCATCATCTACACCGATTTCGCGGTGCTTCATCGGGCATGACCTATGTCTACCTGCCGCTGATGGTGCTGCCGCTGTTCGCCGCGATCGACCGGTTCGACATGCGGCTGCTGGAGGCGGGCTATGACCTTTACGCCAGCCGCTGGCAGGTGCTGCGCCGGATCATCATGCCGATCGTGCAAGCCCGGGCATCATCGCGGGCTCGATCCTGGTCTTCATTCCGTCGCTCGGCGCCTATGTGACGCCGCGCATCCTGGGCGGCGGCAAGCAACATGATGATCGGCAACTTCATCGAATTGCAGTTCGGCCAGGGCCGCAACTGGCCGCTGGGCGCCGCGCTGTCGGTGACGCTGCTGGTGATCGTGACGGTGGCGCTGCTGTTCTATGTGCGCGCCTCGACCAGGGGGGCATCGTCGCACATGGCTGATCGCGCCTTTTCCGTCTCGCGCCTGCCGGGGTTCACGACCATCGCGATCGCGGTCTTCGTGGCGCTCTATCTGCCGATCGTCATGCTCGTCGTGGTCTCGTTCAACTGCGGGCGAGGCGGTCGCGGTCTGGGAGGGCTTTTCGCTGCAATGGTATGGCAAGGCCTGGCAGAACGACCAGGTCAAGGACGCGACGCTGCGCTCGCTGATCATCGCCTCGGCCGCGGCGCTGATCGCGACGACCGTGGCCACGATGGCGGCGCTTGGCACCACCCGGCGGCAAGCGCCTTCAAGGGCCAGACCCTGATCTATGTGATGATCAACCAGCCCCTCATGGTGCCCGAGATCGTGACGGCGGTGGCGCTCCTGATCTTCTTCGCCTCGATCAAGGTCGCAACCGGCTATCAGGGACTGGGCTACCTGATCGCCGCGCATTCCGCGTTCTGCATCCCCTTTGCCTACCTGCCGATCCGGGCCCGTCTGGAGGGGATGGACCTGACGCTGGAAACCGCGGCGGCCGACCTCTACGCCACCCCCTGGCAGACATTCCGCCGGGTGACGCTGCCCTTGCTGCTGCCCGGGATTCTGGCCGGAATGATGCTGGCCTTCGTCACCTCGCTTGATGACGTGGTGATCACGCTCTTCGTGAAATCGGCGGGACAAGATACGCTGCCGACCTACATGCTGGGCCAGATACGCCGGCAGATCTCGACCGAGGTCAATGCGATCTCGACACTTCTGCTGGGTCTGACCGTTGTACTGCTCACCGCTGTTCTTCCTGCTGACGCGCAAGAAAGACTGATAACCAAGAAACCAACCGGGAGACTGAAATGAAGAAGATCCTGTCCGTCACCGCCCTGCTGCTGGCCTCGGCCAGCTATGGCCAGCGCCGAAGGCGAATTGCAGCTTTACAACTGGGGCGACTATACCAGCCCGGAACTTCTCGCGAAGTTCGAGGCCGAAACCGGCATCAAGGTGACCGTCACCGATTATGACAGCAACGACACGGCGCTGGCCAAGGTCGAGGCCGGCGGCCACGGCTTCGACCTGGTGGTGCCTTCGGCCAACTATGTGCCGATCTGGGTCGAGAAGGGCCTGATCCAGCCGCTCGACGACAGCAAGCTGTCCCACAAGGCCAACATCGCGCCGGAATGGCTGGACGTGCCCTATGATCCGGGCCGCAAGTTCACGGTGCCGTGGCAGTGGGGCACGACCGGCGTCGCGGTGAACCAGAAGGCCTATTCCGGCGACATCAACACCTCCGCCATCTTCCTCGACCCGCCGCCCGAACTGGTCGGCAAGGTCAACGTGACGCCAGAGATGAACGACGTGATCTCGCTTGCCACGATGTATGTCGGCGGCGAACCCTGCACCGAGGACACCGAGGTGCTGAAGAAGGTCCGCGACATCCTGGTGGCCGCCAAGCCGAAATGGCAGTCGATGGACTATGGCATGACCGAAAAGATGGCCAACAACGACGTGATGGCCTCGGTCTACTGGAACGGCGCGATCTTCCGCGCCCGGTTGCAGAACCCCGACGTGAAGTTCGGCTATCCGAAGGAAGGCTTCCCGCTGTGGATGGACCAGGTCGCGCTGCTGACCGACGCCAAGAACGTCGAGGAGGCCTACAAGTTCCTCGACTTCATCATGATCCCCGAGAACGCCGCGATGATCTCGGCCTTTGCGCGCTATGCCAACGGCATCGCAGGCTCGGAGCCGTTCATGCCCGCCGACATGAAGGACGCGCCCGAGATCCTGATCCCGGCCGAATTCGCCGCAGCGGGCCAGTTCCTGCCGACCTGCGGAGCCAAGGCGCAGGAATACAACACCGCGATCTGGACCGAACTGCAGAAGTGAGCTGTGCCGCGGGCCCTTCGGGGGCCCGCGGCACCCAAGGCGGGGGGCCAGCCCCCCGCACCCCCCGGGGTATTTCTCCAAGGAAGAAATCGAAGGCAAAGGGAAACACCGTGGTCTTGACCGGGCTTTCGGCGTCGGATCTTGCCCGGCGCATCGCGTCACGCGAGATCGCGCCCTCCGAGGTGATGGCCCAGACGCTGGCGCGCATCGCCGAGGTGAACCCGGCGATCAACGCGGTCGTCGCGTTGCGGCAGGGTGACAGCCTGATGGCCGAGGCGCGGGCGGCGGACGATGCGCCGCGGCGGGGCTGGTTGCACGGCCTGCCGCTGGCGGTGAAGGATCTGCAGGCGGTGGCGGGGATCAGGTCCACCTCGGGGTTCGCCGGCCACGCCGATGTCGTGCCCGACCGCGACGACCTGCTGCCGCGGCGGTTGAGGGCCGCGGGTGCGATCCTGATCGGAAAGACAAACACGCCGGAATTCGGGCTCGGGTCGCATTCCTTCAACCCGGTCCATGGCGTGACCGGCAACCCCTATGACCCCGCGCGATCCGCCGGCGGGTCGTCGGGCGGGGCGGCGGCGGCGCTGGCGGCGCGGCTGGTGCCGCTGGCCGACGGGTCGGACATGATGGGCAGCCTGCGCAACCCTGCGGCCTTCTGCAACGTCTACGGCTTTCGACCGAGTTGGGGCCTTGTCCCGTCCGATCCGCAGGGCGACACGTTCCTCCACCAGCTGGCGACGGACGGGCCGATGGCCCGCTGCCCGGAAGACCTCGCGCGGTTTCTCGAGGTGCTGGCGGTGCCCGGGCCCGGCGACCCCCACGCGCGGCGGTGGGAGCCTTTCGCCGCGCGTCTGGATGTCGACGTGGCGGGTACGCGGATCGGCTGGCTGGCCGACTGGGGCGGGGCCTGGGCGACGGAGCCCGGTGTGCTCGAGACGTGCCGGGCGGCGCTTGGAACGCTGGGCGACATCGGGTGCACGGTCGAGGAGATCGCGCCACCGTTTCCGGCCGGGGCGCTGTGGGATGCCTGGATCACGCTGCGCAGCTGGTCGGTGGCCGCCAGCCTCGGCCCCATCTTCGACGAACCCCGGACCCGCGCCCTGCTGAAGCCCGAGGCCCTGTGGGAGATCGCACGCGGGCAGGCCATGAGCGCGATGGACATCCACCGGGCGAGCGTGATCCGCTCGCAGTGGTATCAGGCGCTTGCCGATCTCTTCACCCGCCATGATGCGCTGGTGCTGCCGGCGGCGCAGGTCTGGCCCTTTCCCAAGGACTGGCGCTATCCCGAAGTCATCGACGGGCGCCGGATGGACACCTACCATCGCTGGATGGAGGTGGTGATCCCGGTCAGCCTCGCGGGGGTGCCCGCGATCGCGATGCCGGCGGGCTTTGGCGCGGCCGGCCTGCCGATGGGGATCCAGGTTTTCGGACCGAAGGGCAGCGACCGGCGCCTGTTGCGGCTCGGGCAGGCCTATCACCGGGCGATCGACTGGCCCGCCCTGCGGCCTCCGGCGCTGCCATGACCGGGTTCACCACCGACGACCTTGCGGCCGCCGCAGCCCTGGTGCACCGCCAGATGCAGCCCACGCCCCTGCTGGCATGGCCCACCCTGTCGCAACGGGCCGGGGCCACGGTCTGGGTCAAGCACGAGAACCACACCCCGACCGGCGCCTTCAAGGTGCGCGGCGGGATCACCTTCATCGACTGGCTGCGGCGGACCCATCCCGCCTGCCCCGGCGTGGTGACGGCGACACGCGGCAACCATGGTCAGTCGCAGGCGCGCGCCGCGCGCGCGGCGGGTCTCAGGGCGCTGGTCTATGTGCCCCGCGGCAACTCGGTCGAAAAGAACGCGGCGATGCGGGCGTTCGGCGCGGAGCTGGTGGAGTTCGGAGCCGACTTCGACGCCGCCCGGATCGAGGCGATGCGCGTTGGCGCAGGAGAGCGGGCTGTTCCCGTGCCGCCGTTTCACCGCGAACTGGTGCGGGGCGTCGCGACCTATGCCTGGGAGATCTTCCGCGCCAAGCCCGATCTCGATACCGTCTATGTGCCGATCGGCTGCGGCTCGGGCATCTGCGGCGTGATCGCCGCGCGCGATGCGCTCGGGCTGAAGACCAAGGTGGTGGGCGTGGTCAGCGCGGGCGCACCGACGGCGCGCCTCTCGGCCGAGGCCGGCCACTGGTCGACACCGCAACCGCCCGGACCTTTGCCGACGGAATGGCCGTGCGCGTGCCGGTGCAGGCGGCGCTCGACATCTACGGTCGCGGCGCCGAGCGCTTCGTCACGGTGACCGACGCGGAGGTCGCCGATGCGATCCGCATCTACTACACGGATACGCACAACCTTGCCGAAGGCGCCGGGCGCCGCCCCGCTCGCGGCCTTGCTCCAGGAGCGGGACCGGATGGCGGGGCGCGAGGTCGGGGTGATCCTTTGCGGCGGGAACATCGACGCGCCCTGGATGCGGACCATCCTGGGCGGCGGCGTGCCCGACGCCTGACGGGGCGGGCCGCGGCAGGCCCGCCGGGCGTCGCCGGACGCCGGGCACGAAAGCGCGCCATCCTGCCGCCTGTGTGGTTTCCACGCCGCGCGCACAGGCGCGCCGGTCCGCGCGGTTACGCCAGCGGGTAGCGCGCCAGATCCTCGTAGCGTGATCCGCCGCGATGCAGGATGCTGCGATAGAGCACGATCTCGCGCACCGGCATCGGACCCGCGCGGAAATCGCCCTGCCCCGCGATCGCACGCTCCAGCCGGGCAGCCTCCTCGAACCCCGGCGGGCGAAAACGCCCAAGCGTGACATGGGGCAGGAACCGGCGCCCCTCGACCGCGATCCCCGCCTGACGCGCCGCCTGGCGGAGCTTCCGTTCAAGGTGCATCAGGGCGGGATCGGGCAGGGCGGTGGCGTAGGCCGCCCGGGGACGGTCCCCGCCGAACAGCCCGAGCCCGCGAAGCTCCAGCGTGAAGGCCGGCAGACGCAGCAGCGCAAAGGCCTCGTGCGCCGCCTCGAGCTGCCGCTCGGAGACCTCGCCCAGAAAGACCAGGGTCAGGTGCAGGTTCGCCACCGCGACCCGGGCCGGCAGCGGCAGCAGGAACTGCTGCACCGCCAGCGCCGCACGCATCGCCTCGTCGGGCTCGATGGCGAGGAACGCCCGGATCATCGCCCGGCCAGCACGGTCAGGCGCGCGTCGATCTCGGGCCGCACCGGCCCCTCGCGCGGCGCATCGCGCAGCGTGGTCATCATGTGATCCGCGGGCACCCGGCGAAAGGGCGGCAGGGCGCGCAGCACCGCCTGCGCCGCCTCGGGCAACCGATCGGGAATCGTCTCGCCGGCCAGCGTCGCCCAGACCCCGGTCCAGCACCGACCGACCGACCACGGATCATAGCCGCCGCCACCCAACACCAGATAGCGCGAACTTGCCCCGCGCAACGCCGCCACCACGGCCCAGTGGGCATTGTTGGACAGCGACAACCGCGACAGAGGATCCTCTTCGAGCGCGTCGGCCCCGCATTGCAGCACCACCGCATCCGGGCGGAAGGCCGTCACCCGCGGCAGGATCAGCCGCTCCAGCACCGCGCGCATCTCGGTGTCGTTGAAGCCGCGCGGAACCGGCAGGTTGTAGCAATTCCCCCCGCCGTCATCGGCCAGATGCCCGCTGAACGGCCACCGCCCCTCTTCGTGCACCGAGATCAGCAGCGTCTCGGGATCGCCGGCAAAGGCATGTTCGACCCCGTCGCAATGATGGGCGTCGATATCGACATAGGCGATCCGCCGCGCCCCGCCCCGGCGCAGCACCAGCATCGCAAGCACCGGATCATTGGTATAGCAGAACCCGTTCGCACGCCCCGGCAACCCGTGATGGGTACCCGCGGCCGGCACATAGACGACACCCCCGGCCCGCAGCATCTCGGCCGCCAGCATCGCCCCCCCCGCAGAGGTGGCGGGGCGGCGGAAGACCTCGGGGAATACCGGGTTGGACAGGGTGCCAAGGTTGAACCGCGCCTGATCCTCGGGGGTCGCGTGGCCCCGCGCCTCGGCCGCCAGAAGGGCCGCGATATAGTCCGCCCTGTGCCACAAGGCCAGCGCCGCAGGCTTGGCGCGCGGGCTCAGCCGAAAGCGGTCCGGGGCAAGCCAGCCCAGGGCGCGCGACAGGTCCATCACCGTCGAGACACGGGGCACGCGCAGGGGATGCCCCGTCCCATAGCTCGATCCGCGGTAGATTTCCGATCCGATCAGGACCGGCCCGGCGGGCGGCGTCACTCCAGATAAGGCTCGATCTTCGATACGATCGCGCGTGCGGTCGGCTTGGTCATGGAGCCCCATGTCGCAACAAGCTCTCCCTTCGGCCCGATCAGAACCTTGTTGAAATTCCAGCCCGGCTGAAATCCGTATTCGTCACGCAGCCAGGCATAGAACGGATGCGCCTGCTGCCCCTTGACGTGCGTGATCTCGGTCATCGGCAAGGTCAGATCGAAGTTGACGGCGCAGTATTCCTTCACTTCGCCTGCGGTCGCAAGTTCCTGATTGAAGTCGTTGGACGGCACGGCGAGCACGACAAGGCCCTGCTTCGCATACGGCATCGTGAAGCGATTGCAAATCGTCGTACTGGCCCGAGAACCCGCAGAGCGAGGCGGTGTTGACCACCAGCACCGGATGTCCCGCATAAGTGTCGAGGTCGATCACCCCGCCATCGATGCCACCAAAGCTGTAACCCGCGATCGCGACCTGCGGCAGCCCGACCGCCATCGCCACGACCAGCCCCGCAATGCAACCGCGCAGTCCCATTCCCAGCATCCCTTCTCATCAGCCAGAACCTGCGCAAAGAATTAGTGCGGCCCGCCCCGAGGTCAATCCGGCCGGTCAGGCGCCACGGCCCTGCCCCGCCTTGCAAATGGCCCTCGCAGGTGACAGGTAGAAAGGGTTCGATCCTCCAGAATTATCTGGGAAGGCGGCCCATCGCGTGAACGACAGATCATCGGCCCGCTTCATGCTGAACCCCCGCACGACGCGCACGCAATATGGCGCGCTCTGCTGGCGATTGACCAGGGGCGTGGTCCAGATCCTGCTGATCACCAGCCGCGACACCGGGCGCTGGGTCATTCCGAAAGGCTGGCCGATGCCCGAGCTTTCGCCCGAGTTGGGCGCCGCGCGCGAGGCGTGGGAAGAGGCCGGCGTCGAGGGCGTGGTATCACCTGATTGCATCGGGCTTTTCTCCTACGACAAGGACATGGGCCCCGACATGGCCATTCCCTGCGTGGTCGCCGTCTATCCGTTGCGCGTGACGCGCCTTGCCGGCAAGTTCCCCGAGCGCAAGCAGCGCCGCCGCAAGTGGTTCAGCATCGACCAGGCCGCATCCAGGGTCGTGGAACCGGAGTTGCGGGCGATCATCGCGACCTTCGTGCCGCCCACCGAACAGGTTGAAACCGTCGGCTGAACATTTATGTGACAAAGGTAAGACACTTGGTGAACAGATGATCCGATACGCCCTGAAATGTGGTTCGGACCATGCCTTCGAAAGCTGGTTCCAGTCGGTCGCGGCCTTTGACAGCCTCGACCGCTCGGGGCATGTCGCCTGCCCGGTCTGCGGCAGCACCGATGTCGCAAAGACGTTGATGGCACCCGCCGTCCGCGCCGCGCGCGATGCGGCCCCCCTGCCCGCCCCGGTGCCCGACCGGCCGCTTGCCGCGCCGGCCTCGAAGATCGAGGCGGCTCTGGCCGCCCTGCGGCGCGAGGTCGAGAAGAACTCGGATTATGTCGGGCTAAACTTCGCGGCCGAAGCCCGCGCCATCCATGCAGGCGATGCCCCGGAACGATCGATCTATGGCGAGGCACGGCCCGAAGAGGCGCGCAAGCTGATCGAAGACGGTGTGCCCGTGGCGCCGCTGCCCTTCATCCCGCAGCGCAAGACCAACTGACGCTCGCCTCAGCGGCAGGCATCGCTCGCCGCCAGCCCGCCGCGGGCCGGAACAGGCCCCAGGTCGCGCTTGACCAGGCCATCGGGGCCGAGGCGCACCGCAACGGCCCGCCGCCACGACGCATCGGCCAGCAGCAGCACCGGGCCCGAGGCGCAGATCCGGACCCCGCCGGAAATGAAGGGCTCGCCGATGCGGTGGTTCGTCACCCCGTCGAGCCGCGCGATCTCGACCAGGCGCGCGCCCTCCAGCCGCACGACCACAAGTTCCCGCGCCAGATGGGGGCGATCCACATAGGCAATTTCCACCCGCCCGTCGCCATCCAGATCGGCGATCCCGGCCGGGGCGAGCCAGCGGTGCCTTTGCCCGATCGGGCGTGTCGCGGCCCGGCGCCCGGTGGCATCGTAGACCGCCAGCGACGCACCCCGCGCCATGTCGGTCTCGACCACGACGACTTCGGCAGCACCGTCGCCGTCGAGATCCGCCACCCGCGCCTCGACATCCTCGAACACCCGGTCCTCGGGAAGCCGGATCCGCAGGCGCCGCCCACCCTCTGTCGTCAACACGAGCGCGCCCCACTCGATCGCATCGCCGAGCACGCCGTGATCATAGCGCGCGGTCGGCAGGGCGAATTCGGCCCCCGCGACCCCTTCGGCACGGGCCGGGCCGGCAAGCGCCGCGAGCACCAGTGCGGCGGCGCGGATCAGATCTGTTTTTCCGGCATGTGGACGACCAGCCCGTCAAGCGCGTCCGACACCTTCAACTGGCAGGTCAGGCGCGAGCGATCTGGATCAGGCTTCCATGCGAAGTCGAGCATGTCCTCTTCCATGGCCTCTTTCTTCGGCAGTCTCGCCGCCCAGTCGGGCGCGACGTAGACATGGCAGGTGGAACAGGCGCAGGCACCGCCGCAATCGGCCTCGATGCCGGGGATGCCGTTGTCGCGCGCACCCTCCATCACGGTCAGACCGTTCGGCACTTCGACGACGTGCTCCTTGCCGCCAAATTCCACATAGGTAATCTTCGCCATCGCTGTCCTCGTCTGCGGTCCGGTCTCCGCCGCCCGACATAGGCCATCGCCAGGGGATTTGCCAGTGCCGGGGCGGCCCGATGCATCGCTTCCGTCCCGCGCGCTTTGTCGCTATCGTCGCGCCCGACAGGGCAGACCAACCGAAAGGCCGCATGATCCGACCGCTTCTCCTGGGAACCGCGCTTCTGGCCTGCGCGGCCTGTGCAGGCCCTGGCACGCCGCGCCCCACACCGCAGGCAGACCTTTCATCGGAACTGGTTCCCGTCAGGGGGGACACGCCGCCCAGGGCCGACGAGGGCGCGTGCTGGGCCCGCGACGTGACCCCGGCGGTGATCGAGACGCAGGCGCAGCAAGAGGTGGTCGCGCCCGCCCGCCCGGCCCAGGACGGCGCCCCGCGCCCCGCGACGTTTCAGACGGTAACCCGCCAGAAGATCGTGCAGGATCGCCGCGAAGTCTGGTTCCGGACACCGTGCGAGGCCGAAATGACGGTGGCCTTCGTCGCCTCGTTGCAACGCGCGCTGAAGGCACGGGGGCATTACGAGGCCGCCGTCACGGGTAGAATGGATGCGCCGACCGCGGCCGCGATCCGGGCCTATCAGGCCCCGCTTGGCCTCGACAGCCCGGTGTTGTCCCTTGCCGCCGCGCGCGCGATGGGCATCGCCCCCGCCGATCCGCGATCCTATTGACGCAAGATGGACACAAGGAAAAGGGCGCCCGACAGGCGCCCTTTTCCTTGGCTACGCAGGGGTGGCCCTACTTCTCGACCGACAGGGCCACAAAGCGCGGGTCGCCATCGCGGCGGATCAGCAGCAGAAGCGACTTGCGCCCGGCATCGCGCGCCTCGGTGATGCGCGCCTCCAGATCGCCGATCACCTCGACCTTCTGCTGGCCGGCTTCGGCGATCACGTCGCCTTCGCGCAGACCCTTGGCAAAGGCCTCCGACGCGGGGTCGACGGCGGTCACCAGAAGCCCGGTCGTCCCGCTGGCGAGGCCCATCTTGTCGGCATCCTCCGCCGTCAGGGGCGTGATGGTAAGCCCCAGCAGGTCTTGCACTTCGGGCTCCGCCGAAGGCGCGGCGGCGACGGGAACCGCCTCGGCCTCGGCCTCTTCGCGACGACCGAGCGTGATGGTCAGCGTCTCGGTCTTGCCGTCGCGCAGCACCACGACACGCGTCGCCTTGCCGACGTCGGTATCGGCGACCTTGCGCACCAGTCCGCGCGTGTCGGCGACATCGGCGCCATCGAAGGTGACGATCACGTCGCCGGCCTGCATTCCGGCCACCTTCGCCGGTCCTTCCGGCACATCTGTCACCAATGCGCCCTTGGCGTCCTCAAGACCCATCGCTTCGGCCACGTCCGGCGTCACGTCCTGGATCCGCACGCCAAGCCAGCCGCGCCGCGTCTCGCCGAACTGGCGCAACTGGTCGACGACCTTGTCGACGACATTCGAGGCCATCGAGAAGCCGATCCCGATCGAACCGCCGTTGGGCGACAGGATCGCGGTATTCACGCCGATCACCTGCCCGTCCATGTTGAACAGCGGACCGCCCGAGTTGCCCCGGTTGATCGCGGCGTCGGTCTGGATGAAGTCGTCATAGGTGCCGCTCAGGGCGCGGTTGCGGGCCGAAACGATCCCGGCCGAGACCGAAAAGCCCTGGCCGAGCGGGTTGCCCATGGCCATCACCCAGTCGCCCACACGCATCAGGTCGCTGTCGCCGAACTGGACGAAGGGCAGCGGCTTGTCGCTTTCCACCTTCAGCAGCGCGATGTCGGTGTTGGGATCGGTGCCGACCAGCTTTGCGTCAAGCCGGTCGCCCGAGTAGAACTCGATCGAGATTTCGTCGGCGCCTTCGATGACGTGATTATTGGTCACGATATAGCCGTCTTCCGACACGACAAAGCCCGAGCCGAGCGCCTCGCTGCGGCGCGGGGCACGGTCGCCCTCGCCCTGTCGGTCCTGGAAATCCTTGAAGAATTCCTCGAACGGCGACCCTTCCGGAACCATCGGGCCGCCCTCGGTCGAGGCGGCCACGACCGAAGAGGTGGTGATGTTGACCACCGAGGGGCTGACTTGCTGGGCCAGTTCGGCAAACGATTCCGGCGTGCCGAGGGCCGCCGCTTCGATTGCCGGTGTGACCGCCAGGGCAAGGCCCATGACCGCGGCGGCCGCGGCATTGCGCAGCGCCCTCGGTCGGGCGAAATTCGTGGCGTAGGACTGCACTCCAAAACTCCTTCTTTGCGTCTTGCACGGCCCGGCTCTTGTCCGGGCGATGGGTCAGATACACCGCTATTCCTGCAACACCGCAATGCAAACCCGGTCGCGCCGGCTCAATTCGATGTGATGCCCGCGCGATCATCGTGCGCCGCTCGGGCCCGCGGTGCAAGCCCGCCGCTACTGACCAGCCGGTCCCTGCCGACGCCCCACGGAAAAGGGCCGACGCCCCCGGCGCCGGCCCGTTCCGATGTCGTCTGCGGCGTGCCCGGCGCTAGTCGGTGGCGGGCGCCGCCTGGGCCTGATCGCCGGCCGACGGGGCGGCCGGGGTATCGTCCGGCCCGACGCCGGGCAGCCCGCCCATTGGCTCGCCCGTCTCGATCCCCGATCCCGGCACCCCGTAGCCGCGCAGGTATTCGAAGAACACGCTGTCGGGCTGCATCACGATCGACGAATTCGTGCCCTTCATCGACCGCTCGTACGAGGTGAGCGAGCGGGTGAAGGCAAAGAACTCGGGGTCGCGCCCGAACGCCTCGGCGTAGATCGCGTTGCGTTCGGCATCGGCCTCGCCTCGGATGACCTCGGCCTGCCGGCGCGCATCCGACGTCAGCTCGACCACCGTGCGGTCTGCGCTCGGCGCGCACCCGCTGCGCGGCCTCGTTGCCTCGGGCGATCTCGTCGGTGGCCTCGCGCTCGCGTTCGGCCCGCATCCTTGCATAGGTCGCGGCAAGGTTCTGGTCCGGCAGGTCGGTCCGGGTCAGGCGCACGTCGATGACATCGACACCCAGCGCCTGCGCCTCGCGACGGGCCAGATCGCGGATCTGGTTCATCAGGCCGGTCCGGTCCTCAGACAACACCGCGTTCGACGGCACCGAACCCAGCACTTCACGGATCGCGGCGTTCACGATCCGCTCGAGCCGGGTCTGCGCGGCGCGAACGCCTTCGGTCCCGACCGACTCGCGGAACTCCACGAGGTTGACGATCTGCCAGCGGGCGAAGGCATCGACGACCAGCCGCCGGTCATCAAGCGGCGTCACTTCCAGCGGTTGTGTCGGCAGGCCGAGAATGCGCCCGTCATAGCGCACGACCTCCTGGATCAACGGGATCTTGAAGCCGAGGCCGGGATCCTCCTTTACGGCCTTCACCTGGCCGAACTGGAGGACCAGCGCCTTTTCGCGCTCGTCCACGATGAAGATCGACGACAGCGCCAGGGCGACGGCGATCACCGCGCCAGGGATCAGGATGGATGCGCGTTTCATCAGTTGTTCCCTCCGCTGCCGCCGGCACTGGTGGCCGCGGCCCCCGTCGCGGGCGCCGTTCCCTGCATCCGGCCCAGTTCGTTCAGCGGCAGGAATGGCACCACGCCCTGACCTGCCTCGCCACCCGACACGCCGTCGAGGATCACCTTGTTCATGTCGCCGAACACCCGCTCCATCGTCTCCAGGTACATACGGCGGCGCGTCACGTCCGGCGCCTTCACATATTCGGTATAGACCGACAGAAAGCGGCTCGCCTCGCCGCTGGCGTTGTTCACCACCTGCGCCCTGTAGGCTTCGGCCTCTTCCATCAGGCTGGGCGGACTCGCCGCGTGCGCCTGCCGTCACCCGGTTGGCATAGGCGTCGGCCTCTTTCTCCAGCCGGTCACGCTCCTGCTGGGCGGCCTGCACTTCGCGGAAGCTGTCGATGACCTCGCGCGGCGGATCGGCCTTGTCGAAGTTCACCCGCACGACGTTGATGCCCGAGTTGTAGCTGTCGAGCGTCGATTGCACGGCCGCGCGCAGGTCGCTGGCGATCACGCCGCGGTCGCGGTTCAGGATCGGCGACAGGTTCGACCGCGCGATGATGTCGCGCATCGCGCTTTCGCTGACCGCCTTTATCGTGTCGGTCGGGTCCGCGAGGTTGAACAGATAGCTCGCCGGATCGGTGATGTTCCACACCACCTGGAATTCGATGTCCACGATGTTCTGGTCGCGCGTCAGCATCAGGCCCGTGTCGTTCTGCCCGTCGCGCCCGGTGCCGATATCGGTCTGCCGCTCGCCCGTCACCTGGACGATTTCGGCCGTCACGAAGGGCCAGGGCGCAAAATTCAGGCCAGGATTGCCGACGGCCGAAAATTCGCCCAGAAACAGCTCCACCGACCGTTCCTCGGGGCGCACCGTGTAAAACGACATGAAGCCCCAGAGCGCGACCAGCCCGAGCACGCCGAGAGCGATGCCCTGGCGCGTGAAGATCGGGCCGGTGCCCAGACCGCCGCCGCCACTGCCGCCGCCGCCACCGCCGTTGGGCTGACGCGGCTTGCCGCCCATCAGGACGCGAAGCTGCTCTTGCCCCTTCTTCACGATCTCTTCGATTTCAGGGATCTGCGGCCCCTCGCCGCCGGGCCGCCGCCCGCCGCGATTGTCGCCGCCCCGTTTGTCATCGCCGCGATCGTCTCCACCCGAGCCGCCGCCGCCCCAAGGCCCCCCGCTTCCTGCCATACGCTCCTACCTTTTCCTTCAGTCTTTCGCTAACTGGTCATTTCTGACCGAAAATCAAGCGCCGTTCAGCGTTTCCTCACCGGACTGCGCAGCGTGACGAGTTCTTCCGCCATCGTCGGATGCACGGCCACCGTGCGGTCGAAGTCCTCTTTCGTGGCCCCCATGCGGATCGCGACGGCGGCCAACTGGATCATCTCGCCCGCGTCGGGTGCGACGATGTGGCAACCCAGGACGCGACGCGTCGCCTGGCTGACCACCAGTTTCATCAGCACCCGGTCGTCGCGCCCTGCAAAGGCGGTCTGCATCGGTCGGAACGCGGTCGCATAGACCTCGATCGGCTCGCGCGCCACAGCCTCTTCCTCGGTCAGCCCGACCGTGCCGAGTTGCGGCTGGGTAAAGACCGCCGAAGGCACCAGCGTGTGATCGGCCTTGGTCGGCACACCCTTGAACACCGTGTCGGCAAAGGCATGGCCCTCGCGGATCGCGACCGGCGTCAGGTTGATCCGCCCGGTCACGTCACCCACCGCGAAGATCGAGGGGACGGCCGTCTGGCTGTAGTCATCGACCACGACCTGCCCGTTGCGCCCGATCTCCACGCCCTGCGCCTCAAGACCCAGCCCCTCGGTGTTGGGCACGCGGCCGGTCGCATACATCACCACGTCGAACTCGCGCGCCGCACGACCGTCGGTCGACACGGCGCTGATCCCGGTCGCGGTCCGCTCCAGCCGCATGATCGCCACGCCGGTGCGGATCTCGATGCCCCGGTCCTGCATCGCCATGGCGACATGGCCGCGCGCCTCGTCGTCAAACCCCCGCAGGATCTGCGCGCCCCGGTAATACTGCGCCACCGAAGCGCCCAGCCCGTGCAGGATGCAGGCGAATTCCGTCGCGATGAACCCGCCGCCCACCACCAGGACGCGCCGCGGTATCTCGTCGAGATGGAACACGTCGTCCGAGGTGATGACCAGATCGGATCCCTCGAATTCCGGCACGAAGGGCCGCCCGCCGGTGGCGATCAGGATGTGCTTGGCGCTGACCGTCTCCCCCGTCGACAGCCGCACGGCATGGGGATCTTGCACCACCGCTCGGGTATCGTGGATGGTCACGCCCGCCTTGGTCAGCGTGCCGCGATAGGCACCCTCCAGCCGGTCCAGTTCGGCATGCAGATGCGTGCGGAAGCGGCGCCAGTCGAAGCCGCCCGCGCTGGCCTCCCAGCCATAGGTCTGCGCGTCGCGGATCAGGTCGGGATAGGACGAGGCGAAGACCATGATCTTCTTGGGCACGCAGCCCCGGATCACGCAGGTGCCGCCCATCCGGTCGGCCTCGGCCAGCCCGACCCGCGCGCCCCCCTCGGCGGCCGCGATCCGCGCCGCGCGCACGCCGCCCGATCCGCCGCCGATCACGAACAGGTCATAGTCGAAGGCCATCCGTCTCAGTCCTCCGCATCGAGAAAGATGTTGTCCGACGCCATGAAGAAGATCTGGTCCTCGGTCTCGCTTCCGTCATTGATGTCGCGCACCACCACCCGGCCATCGCCATGCCCGACGATCACGATGTCGCAGATGTCGATGAACAGCCCGTTTTCCACCACGCCGGGGATCTGGTTCAGGACCAGCGCAAGCTGCCGGGGATTGGCGATCCGACGCAGGTGCAGATCGAGGATGTAATTCGCCTCGTCCGTCACCAGCGGGCTGTCGCCGTTCATCCGCAGCGTGCAGTCGCGCCCCAGAACATCAAGCCCGACCAGCGTTTCCTCGACCAGCGCCTTGGTGGTCTGCCAGCCGAAGGGAATGATTTCGACCGGCAGCGGGAACGCACCCAGCTGCGCCACCTCCTTGGCCGCATCCGCGATCACGATCATCCGGTCCGACGCGGTAGCCACGATCTTTTCCTGCAACAGCGCGGCCCCGCCACCCTTGATGAGGTTCAGGTTGGGGTCGAACTCGTCCGCCCCGTCGATCGTCAGGTCAAGCCACTTCACGTCATCGAGGCTCGTCACCGGGATGCCGACCTGCCGGGCCAGTTCCGCGGTCCGGGTCGAGGTCGGCACGCCGGTCACCCGAAGCCCCTCTTCGCGCACCCGCTCGCCCAGGCACCGCACCATCCACGCCGCGGTCGACCCGGTGCCAAGCCCCAGGCGCATGCCCGGTTCGACGAAATCCACCGCGCGCTTGGCGGCCACGAACTTCGCCTTGTCGATGGGGGAAAGCTCCGCCGGCATCACCGTCTCCTTGCATGACGCGACGCTTATAGGCAATGCGCGCCGCCCGGGCGAGGGGGAAAGCGCCCTGCCGCCACGGCGACATGTGGCTTGACTTGCGTCAGGGCAGGATGACACATGCGAGTAGTTCGCATTATCAGGCGACCAGGGCCCGTCGGCCTTTATCAGGCAGCTTCGTGAAAGATCGTTTCACCCTCGATGCCCTGCCGGCAACGGCGCAACCCGCAACCGACTGGCGCGCGGAACGCGGCGACCCCGCGCTGGCCGACGTGCACCGTTCGGTCCTCGTGCCCGCGGGCGGCTGGCGGCGTCTCTTCGCCTTCTTCGGCCCGGGCTACATGATCGCGGTCGGCTACATGGACCCGGGTAACTGGGCCACCAGCCTCGCCGGAGGGTCGCGCTTCGGCTACACGCTCCTCGTCGTGGCACTTGTGTCGAATGTCATGGCGATCGTGCTGCAATCGCTCTGCGCCCGGCTGGCGATCGCTTCGGGGCGCGACCTGGCGCAGGCGTGCCGCGACGCCTTTCCCGCCTGGATCAACCTGCCGCTCTGGCTGTTCGCGGAACTGGCGATCATCGCGACCGACATCGCCGAGGTGATCGGCACGGCGATCGGGCTCAACCTGCTGTTCTCCATCCCGCTGGAATTCGGCGTGCTGATCACTGCGCTCGACGTGTTCCTGATCCTCTGGCTGCAATCCAAGGGCTTCCGCTGGCTCGAGGCCTTCGTCATCGCGCTGCTGGGCGTCATCGCCGCCTGCTTCGGCATCCAGATCGCCATGGCCGATCCGGATTGGGGCGGCGTGCTGCGCGGGTTCGCCCCCTCGGTCGAGATCGTGACCAACCCCGACATGCTCTACCTCGCGCTCGGCATCCTCGGGGCCACGGTGATGCCCCACAACCTCTACCTGCACTCGGCCATCGTCCAGACCCGCCGCTTCGGCGACAGCCTTCCGGAACGCCGTCAGGCGCTGCGCTATTCCACCATCGACAGCACCGTGGCCCTGATGTTCGCGCTTCTCATCAACGCCTCGATCCTGATCCTCGCGGCCGCGAGCTTTCACGCGACGGGCCAGACCGAGGTCGCGGAACTCGGCGACGCGCACCTTCTTCTGGGGCCGTTGCTCGGCTCGGCCATAGCGCCGTCGCTTTTCGCGATCGCGCTGCTGTGCTGCGGGCTGAACTCGACGGTCACGGCGACGTTGGCCGGGCAGGCCGTGATGGAGGGGTTCCTGCGCCTGCGGATGCCGCCCTGGGTCCGCCGCCTGATCACCCGCAGCATCGCCATCATTCCCGCGGCGGGCGTCACCATCCTCTACGGCGCGGCCGAAACCGGGCGGCTGCTGATCCTGACGCAGGTGGTATTGTCGCTGCAACTCAGCTTCGCGGTGGTGCCGCTCGTGATGTTCACGCTGGACCGGCGCAAGATGGGCGCGCTTGCCGCCCCGCGCTGGCTGGCCGCGCTGTCGATCGTCATCGCGGTCGCGATCGTGGCACTCAACCTCAAGCTGCTCTACGATTTCCTCGGCTGATCCCCGGCCATCGCGGCCCCAGGTCGCCATCCGGCGAACCCGCGCGCGGCCTCGCGCCGCTTTGATCGGACTTGCGTCGCTTTTCAGATGGCAAAGATCCCGGACCCCACCGATAGTGCCCTCAAAGGAGCGCCACGCATGTATGTCCTGCACACCATGCCCGATACCGCGGGTCTTGCCGTCCACCTGATGCTGCTGGAACTGGAACAGCCGTTTCTCACCACGGTGATCGACCGCGAGACCGACACCCGCGATCAGCCGGAATATCGTGCGCTTCATCCGCTGGGCCAGGTGCCTGTCCTCGAAACCCCCGACGGCGCGATCTTCGAGACGGCGGCAATCCTGCTGTGGCTGGCCGACCGTCACGGCGGCGCGCTCGCCCCCGCCCCGGACGACCCCGAGCGCGGCCAGTTCCTGAAGTGGCTGTTTTTCACCTCCACCAATGTCCACGCCACCGTGATGTGCCTCTTCTATCCCGAACGCTATACCGGCGATCCGTCGGCGACCCCGCCATTCCTGCGCACCAACGCCAGGCGGCTGGAGGATGCCCTGGCCCGGCTGAACCAGGCGGTGTCGCGCCATCCGGTATGGTGCCCGCCCGACGCCCCCTCGGCGATTGGGATCTATCTCAGCATGCTGCTGCGCTGGCTGGGGCAGGCGGACCCGGATCATCCCGCGCGGCTCGATCCAGCCGCCTACCCCGCTCTCATGGCGGTCGCGCGCATGCTCGAGGCCCGCCCCGCCGCCCTTAACGCGGCGCGGGTCGAGGGGCTTGGCCCCACGATCTTCTCCGCTCCGTCCGCCTGACGCCCATGTTCCTCTCCGTCTTCGACATGTTCAAGATCGGTATCGGCCCGTCGTCGTCGCACACGATGGGGCCGATGGTGGCGGCGCAGCGCTTTCTCGACACTGCTGCGCGCCTCGTCCTTTCACCCGGCGGGCCTGCGCGCCTCGCTCCACGGCTCGCTCGCCTTCACCGGCGTGGGCCACGCCACCGACCGCGCCACGATCCTCGGGCTCGCCGGGTTCGCGCCCGACAGCTACGACGCGGAAAAGGCCGAGAGCGCCCTGGCCACGATCCGCGACAGCGAACGATCCACCGCCCCCGGCCTGCCGCCGCTGCGCTTCGATCCCGGCACCGACCTGATGTTCGACTACGGCCCGGCCCTTGCCCGGCCATGCCAACGGCATGATCCTGCGCGCGACCGATGCGCAGGGCGACGTGATCCTGTCAGGAAACCTATTACTCCATCGGCGGCGGCTTCGTGCTGACCGAGGCCGAACTGGCCGCAAGGCAAGGCCCGCCGACCAGCCCGCTCCGGCTGCCCCTACCCGTTCCAGACCGCCGACCGAGATGCTGGCGATGGCCAGGGCCTCGCGGCAGACCATCGCCGAGATGAAGCGCGCCAACGAGCTGACCTTCCGCTCCGCGGCCGAACTTGACGCCGGCATGGCCCGGATCTGGCAGGTGATGAACGACTGCATCGACCGCGGGCTCGCCACCGAAGGCATCCTGCCCGGCGGGCTGAAGGTGCGCCGGCGTGCCAAGGCGCATCCATGACGCGCTGCTGGCCGAACGCGGCACCGAACCATGACCGCCGCCGCACACGATCAACGACTGGATGTCGGCCTATGCCATGGCCGTGAACGAAGAAAACGCCGCCGGCGGTCAGGTCGTGACCGCCCCCACCAACGGCGCCGCGGGCGTCGTGCCGGCGGTGATCCGCTACTGGCTCGACCATGTGCCGGGCGCGCACCCGTCGCGGATCGCCGACTTCCTGCTGACCGCCGCGGCGATCGGCGGGCTGGTCAAGCACAACGCCTCGATCTCGGGCGCCGAATGCGGCTGCCAGGCCGAGGTCGGCAGCCGCCGCCGCGATGGCCGCCGCCGGCCTCGCGGCCGTGCTGGGCGGCACGCCCGAACAGGTCGAAAACGCTGCCGAAATCGCGCTCGAACACCATCTCGGCATGACCTGCGATCCGGTGCAAGGGGCTGGTGCAGGTGCCCTGCATCGAACGCAACGGGCTTGGCGCGATCAAGGCGGTTTCCGCCGCCTCGCTCGCGCTGCGCGGCGACGGCGACCACCTTGTGCCGCTCGACGCCGCTATCGAGACGATGCGCCAGACCGGCGCGCGACATGCACGAGAAATACAAGGAAACCTCGCTCGGCGGTCTGGCCGTCAACGTTCCGAACTGCTGACGATCCCGGCGCCCCGGCGCAGCACGCCGGCCGTGCGCACCTTGTCGTACAGCGCCACCTCCTCGGGGCGCAGGGCCCGGAACCGTGCGCTCAGGGCCTCCGACGGCCCCTCGCCCGGTCCCTCGGCCAGGGGCGAGACGTTGCGCCGGCCCAACTGCAAAGCCACGCCCGTCCGTGCCGCAAGAAAGCCGACCAGCAGGTCCAGCCTGCGATAGTCGAAGATGTGATCCACCGCCGCCTGCCCCCCCGCGAACCCGGTGAACCGCACCTGCGAGCCGACCCGGGCATGGGGCGGAGGGTCATCGCAAAGGCAATCCTCCACAAAATCAGCGAAACTCATCCCGCGGGTGCTGGCGGGCAGCCCCACGATCGCCGGGCGCTGGCGATAGCGATACCAGCTGTCCAGCCGCTCCAGCGGTTCGCGCACCACGCAGAACGTCTCTGCGGGGCGGCCCAGCGCCTCGGCCAGCGGCCGCTCGAACTGGGTCCGATAGCGCCGGACGCCCACATGGCGCGCATCGAACCCCGGCTCCGGCCAGGGCCGGCCGGCATGGGGCTCCAGCATCCGCCGCACGGCAGTGCTCGCGGTCTTGGGCACCTCGAGAAAGACGAGTCCATGATCGAACAGAACCAGCATCCGCCAACCAATGCCCTACCCCGCCCACCCGGGCAAGCGCGTCAGCCCCGATCGAAAGGCCGACACGCCCCCGGTCCGTCGCCATCCCGACCGGCACCCACCAGAAGCCCCCACGCCAATCCCGCCCCGACCACCATGGCGGCATGCGCCGCGCACGGACGCGGTCCGCCATCCCCGGCAAACCGACAGGCACCGCGGGACTGGACGTGCCGGTTGCGCGGCGCTACCCACGATCTCACCATGACCGAAGACCGCATCCTTCCCGGCGTCGCCCTGATGCTAGTCTTCTGCGCCATTGCGCCGTTGCTCGACGTGTCGGCAAAGCTCGCGGCAGCCACCATTCCGGTCGGGCAGGTCACCACCGCGCGTTTCGTCGTCCAGGGAGTGCTGATGGTTCCGGTGGTTCTGGCAATGCGTCTCGACTGGCGGATGTCGGGGCGTCTGACCGTGCTCACCGGGCTGCGCGCGCTGTTCCTGATCCTGTCGACCTACAGTTTCGTGGCCGCGATCCAGGTCATGCCGATCGCCGACGCGCTGGCCATCGCCTTTGTCGAGCCCTTCATCCTGCTGATCCTCGGCCGGCTGATCTTCGGAGACGAGGTCGGCCCGCGCCGCATCGCGGCCAGCGTGGTGGGGTTCTGCGGCGCCCTGCTGGTGATCCAGCCCTCGCTTGCAGTGTTCGGCTCGGTCGCGCTTTTCCCGCTCGGCACGGCTTTCTTCTTCGCCTTCTACATGCTGATCACGCGGCAGCTTTCCACCGCCGTCCACCCTGTCACGATGCAACTTCACACCTCCACCGCCGGGACGCTGCTGTGCCTGCCGGTGATGTTCGCGCTCGACGGCAGCGGCGTGACCTCGCTCGACCCGGTGATGCCGCAGGGTCTGGCGTGGCTCTGGCTGTTCGGCGTCGGCTTCTGGGCGGCGCTCAGCCACATCTGCATGACCTACGCGCTCAAGTTCGCGCCGTCCGCGACGCTCGCGCCGCTGCACTACCTCGAGATCGTGGCGGCCGTGATCCTGGGCTACCTCGTGTTCCACGATTTCCCCAACGCGATGACCTGGGCCGGGATCGCCGTGATTGTCTCGTCCGGTCTCTACATCATCCACCGCGAGCGGCAGGTGGCGCGCCTGCGCCGCGCGGCGGCCGCCACTGCGGCACCAGTGCGCTGAGCACCGCGTCAAGCCGGCGGCGCGGCACGATCACCAGCATCCGGCGGGCATCGAACGACAGCCGCACCTCGGGTGCGCTCGCCTCGTTCGACGTGCCGATGACCCCGTCCGGCGCGAAAGACAGCCCGCCGATCGGCCAGCGCAAGCCGCAGCTCTCGCCGCCGACCGCCCCCATCGGGAACAGCGACACACGATCCCCAACACCGAGCGTCAGCGTCATCTCGAGGGGAGCCAGAAAGATCGCATCGGCGGTGCTCAGGATCACGCAAGGCAGGTTGGGATGGCGCAAGAGCGTGTTGAACACCGCCAGCCCGTGATCCACCCGCGCCCCGGAAAAGCCGAGCCCAAGAACGAACGGCGCCGCGACAGACCGCAACGCCTTGTCGAAATCGGTGGTATCCTGCTCGGGAATCACGTGCTGGCGATTCTGCGCGATCCTTGCTCGCGCGGCCGGACTGATCGAATTAAAATCGCCGATGACTGCCTCCGGCATCAGGCCCGCCGCCAGAAGCCGGTCCGCCCCGCCGTCGGCCGCTACCAGAAACGGTGCCCGCGACAGCGCCAAAGACAACATGCGGGCCCCTACCGGCGCCCCACCGACAAGCGTGACACCTTCGGTTGAATCGACAATCCTTGCTTTCACGCCGATACTGTTCCCAATTATGGCAAGTTTGCGGGTCCGGGGCCACGATCTGTCCTTCAAATTACCCCCATCTGTCCATTGAATTGAACATGACGGGGAAGATACCGACCCCAATGGACAAGAGCAGAAAGCGAGCATCCGATGATCGGTGCGAGTAAGATCCTAACTGTCAGCTACGGTACCTTCTCCTGCACTCTGGAGGGGTTCGAAGAGCCATTCAACACCATGAAGGCGATCGCGGAATACTTCCGCGACCTCGCCGCAGAGGACCGGTATTTCGGCGCCGAGCCTCCGACCCCCGATGCCGCGATGCTGCACCGGATCGCCGAGCGCGAGATCCAGCGCCGCGTCGAGGCCAAGATCGAGGACAACGGTGTGATCCTGCGCGCCGCCGATCTTGCACCCTCCGCGGCACCTGCACCGGCGGCGCCACGCGCCGCGCCCTCCGCGACCGGCCTTCTGGCCGAGGAAAGCGTGGCCGCCAAGCTGCAACGTATCCGCAGCGCCGTCGCGCGCTCTGCCGCCGCGGCCCCGGTGATCGAGGACGCGGCCTACGCCGACGAAGGCGAGGCCGCCCCGATCGACCTCGCCCTTGCGGCCGACGCGCCGATCGACGCCCTGCGCGACCAGTGGGAAGATCTCGACGCCGCCGCAGAAGAGACTGTGGCCGCGCCCGTGTCCGCCGACGGCGGCGAAACACTGCACGAGGTGTTCGAGGACGAAACCGCCATCGAGGCCCCGCCCGCCGAGGCCCCCGCGACGCAGGCCGAAACCGACCGAGCAGAAGCAACGCCCGAGGCCGCCACGCTGGAACTGCCCGAACCTGTCGCCGATATCTTTGAAGAAGACCTGCCCGAGGCAAATGGCGCTGCCGCCGAGGACGACCTTCCCGAGGCCTACGCGGCGCCCGCGGAAGACGACCTTCCCGAGGCCGACCCTGGCCCGCTGGTCGACGATCTTCAGGAAGAGGCCGATCTGATCGCCACGCTGTCCGCCTATGGCGCACCTGACGCGGCGGCCCCGGCGGCCGAAACCGCCGCCGAGGCCGAAACCGATCTGTCGGACATCCTTGCGAGCTTGAACGAACCCGCCCCCGAAGCCGGGATCGTGGCAGAAGCGGACCTTGAAACCGAGATCGTGGCCGAAGTCGAATTCGAGGCCGAATTGATCGTCGAGATCGAACCGGAGTCCGACACCGCGGAAGTGGCGGCCGCGATGGCGACAACCGAACCCGACATCGCCGCCCCCTACGCCGAGGCCCCCGCCGTCACGGTCGAGGACGCTCCCGCCGAGGCGGCAGCCCCTGCCCGTCCGATGCCGCCCGAAGACGACTACGACGACGAAATCATCGACGAGGAACCGATTGCGGCAAGCGAGGCCCGCCACACCCCGCCGCTGGAGCCTTTCGTCGACGAGATCGCCCCTGCCTCGTCCGAATGGCCCGCCGACCCCGAGGCGCCGGTGTCCGAAACCTCGCCCGCAGAGGCGGAGGCCGACGTCTCCGACAAGCTGCGCCGCGCCCGTGCCCGCGTCATCAAGGTGCGCCGCCCGGATGCGTCCGAACCCGCCCTCACCCCCGAGGCCGAGGCCGAACTGGCGCGCGAACTTTCCGCGGCCCGCGAAGAGGCCGACGATGGCGCGCGCAACGAGGGCGAAGGCCGCTCCATCCTCGAGTCCGCCGCGAAGGGCGACGAAGACGTCACCCGGCTGCTGCGCCAGACCAACACCGAGATGGAAGGCCCCGAGAACCGCCGCCGCATGTCGACGCTGGCACACCTGAAGGCGGCCGTTGCCGCCACCGTGGCCGAGCTTCGCGCCCCGAACCCCGCCGCCGGTACCGGCGAGCCGTCGCGGCTGGAACGGTATCGCGCCGACCTGGCGCGCGTGGTTCTTCCGCGCCGCCCCGGCGAGTCGGTCGAGAAGACCGAACGCCCCGCGCCGCTGGTCCTGGTATCCGAACAGCGCATCGACCGTCCCGCGACCACCGATGCCCTGCCCGGCGGCCGCGTGATGCCACGCCGCGTCAGCAGCGGTAACCTTGCCCTGAACGATCACGACGACGAAGACGATGAAGACATGATCGGTGACGAGCTTTCGGCCGAAGATGCCGACAACATCTTCGCCTCGTCGAAAAGCTTTGCCGAGTTTGCCGAGCGTCTGGGTGCCAGCGAAATGCCCGACCTGCTCGAGGCCGCGGCCGCCTACACCGCCTGCATCGAGGGGCGCCCGCATTTCTCGCGCCCCCACCTGATGCGCCACGTCGCGGCCGTCGCCGACGATACCGCCGCCGGGCGCGAGGACAGCATGCGCAGCTTCGGACAGCTTCTGCGCCAGGGCAAGATCGAGAAGGTCAAGCGCGGTCAGTTCGCGATCACCGACAGCAGCTATTATCTCGCCGAGGCGCGTCGCATGGTGCGCTGACGGCGCGACACCGCATGCAAGGCCGCAGGGCCAGGGGTCGGGCTAGTGTCCCGGCCCCTTTTTCGTGGGGGAAGGGCCGGCTGCGTCCGGATCGGGCTGGCCAACCCCGCGAAACACCGCGCGAAACGGCACCGCCCACAGGAACCCCAGCGCGATGTAGATGAAAAGTTCCAGCCACAGGGCCGGCCGCTCGAACAGGTTCACGACCGTCACCGCCGCCACGATGTAAAGCGGCATCCCGACAAGCAGGATCACCAGCGACAGTCCCTTCCGCGCGCGATAGCTCAGTGTCATCTCCGCCCCTTCAATCGGCGAACGGGTCGGTCACGAGGATCGTGTCGTCCCGCTCCGGCGAGGTGGACAGTAGCGCGACCGGGCACTGGATCAATTCCTCGATCCGCCGCACATACTTGATCGCCGCCCCCGGCAAGTCCGCCCAGGACCGTGCCCCGGCCGTGCTGTCCTGCCAGCCCTCCATCTCTTCGTAGATCGGCGTCACCCGCGCCTGAAGGTTGGCGGCGGTCGGCAGATAATCCAGCACCTCGCCATCCAGCGCATAGCCCGTGCAGATCCTGAGCGTCTCGAAGCCGTCAAGCACGTCGAGTTTGGTCAGCGCGATGCCCGAAACCCCGCTGGTGGCGCAGGTCTGGCGCACCAGAACCGCATCAAACCAGCCGCAGCGGCGCTTGCGCCCGGTCACGGTCCCGAACTCATGGCCCCGTTCCCCCAGACGCTCGCCGTCGGCATCCTGCAACTCGGTCGGAAACGGCCCCTCGCCGACCCGCGTGGTATAGGCCTTGACGATGCCCAGCACGAAATCCACGGCCGTTGGCCCAAGCCCGGTGCCCGTTGCCGCCATCCCCGCCAGCGTGTTGGACGAGGTGACGAACGGATAGGTTCCGAAATCCACGTCGAGAAGCGAGCCCTGGGCGCCCTCGAACAGGATGCGCTTACCGGCGCGGCGGGCCTCGTTCAGCACCTTCCAGACCGGCTTGGCGAACGGCAGGATCTGCGGCGCCACGGCAACCAGCGCCGCCTTCAGCGCGGCCCGGTCCACCGGGTCCAGCCCCAGCCCCCGGCGCAGCGCGTCGTGATGACCAAGCAGCCGGTCCAGCCGCAGCTCCAGCGTCGCCTCGTCGGCCAGATCGGCCACCCGGACCGCGCGGCGGCCCACCTTGTCCTCGTAGGCGGGCCCGATGCCCCGCCCGGTCGTTCCGATCTTCGCGACGCCGATCTGTGCCTCGCGCGCCCGGTCCAGTTCGCCATGGACCGGCAGGATCAGCGACGTGTTCTCGGCGATCATCAGCGTCTGGGGCGTCACCGTCACGCCCTGCCCGGTCAGCTTCTCGATCTCCACCAGAAGCGCCCAGGGGTCCAGCACCACGCCGTTGCCGATCACGCTCAGCTTTCCGCCCCGCACGATGCCCGACGGCAACAGCGACAGCTTGTAGACCGCCCCGTCGATCACCAGCGTATGGCCCGCGTTGTGACCGCCCTGGAACCGCGCGATCACGTCAGCCCGCTCCGAGAGCCAGTCAACGATCTTGCCCTTCCCCTCGTCGCCCCACTGGGCGCCCACGACAACGACATTAGCCATGGCGGCGATCCTTCCCGCACGTTCGAACCGCCCCCGCTATAGCGAGGCCCGTTTCCCGGCGAAACCGGAAAATCGCCCCGGACAAGGCCCGGCGCGAAGGGGTTGCAGCCAGCGCGGCTTGGCCCTAGATAGGCGCGTCTGATCCCGGGAAGCGCGCCTCGCATGGAAAACGTCATCCTCATCGTCCACCTGATCCTGGCGCTTTGCCTTGTCGGGGTCGTGCTGTTGCAGCGCTCCGAAGGCGGTGGGCTGGGGATGGGCGGCGGCGGCGGCGGCGGCGCGATGACGGGTCGCCAGGCCGCGACCGCTTTGGCCAAGCTGACCTGGCTTTTCGCGATCGCCTTCATCTGCACCTCGATCGCCCTGACCATCTTCGCGGCCCGCGACGCGGCGGGAACCTCTGTCATCGACCAGATCGGCGGCACCGCCCCGGTCGAGGCGCCGCTCGTGCCCGCGCTGCCGGCGGATGGCAACCTGCTGCCGCCCGCGACCGGCGATGCACCGGCCACCCCGCCGCGCGCGGACGCGCCCGCCACGCCTCCCGCCGCCGACTGACACCACCAGAACTAGCCCCGGCCCGAACCCGGAAAACAGCATCTAGCGGTGCGGTTGCAGGTGTGCTCATTTTACGCTAAGCCT
The DNA here is from genome assembly GCA_963700485.1 of uncultured Alphaproteobacteria bacterium. Classification (GTDB taxonomy): domain Bacteria; phylum Pseudomonadota; class Alphaproteobacteria; order Rhodobacterales; family Rhodobacteraceae; genus Aliitabrizicola. The sequence continues at coordinate 113,147 of CAVOXQ010000008.1, read as the reverse complement.
CGACTCCCGTGATCCAGCGATTCCCGAACCCGGAATCGCCCCTGAAAGAAAAAGGCGCGGGAACCCATGGCACGATATGTTTTCATCACCGGCGGCGTGGTGTCCTCGCTTGGCAAGGGTCTTGCCTCGGCGGCGCTCGGGGCCCTGCTCCAGGCGCGCGGCTTTTCCGTCCGCCTGCGCAAGCTGGACCCCTACCTGAACGTCGATCCCGGCACGATGAGCCCGTTCGAGCATGGCGAAGTGTTCGTCACCGACGACGGCGCGGAAACAGACCTCGATCTGGGGCATTACGAACGTTTCACCGGCGTCCACGCCCGAATGACCGACAGCGTTTCCTCGGGCCGCATCTATTCCAACGTGCTCGAAAAGGAACGCCGGGGAGATTATCTCGGCAAGACGATTCAGGTGATCCCGCACGTCACGAACGAGATCAAGGACTTCCTCAGGATCGGCGAGGATGAGGTCGATTTCATGCTGTGCGAGATCGGCGGCACCGTCGGCGACATCGAGGGCCTGCCCTTCTTCGAGGCGATCCGCCAGTTCGCGCAGGAACGCCCGCGCGGCCAGTGCATCTTCATGCACCTGACGCTGCTGCCCTATCTCGCGGCCAGCGGCGAGTTGAAGACCAAGCCCACCCAGCACTCGGTCAAGGAACTGCGATCCATCGGCCTGCAACCGGATGTTCTGGTCTGCCGCTCCGAACACCCGATCCCGGAAAAGGAACGCGCCAAGATCGCGCTCTTCTGCAACGTCCGTCCCGACAGCGTGATCCCCGCCTACGACCTGAAGTCGATCTACGAGGCCCCGCTCGCCTATCACCGCGCGGGGCTCGATCAGGCGGTGCTCGACGCCTTCGGCATCTCGCCCGCGCCGCGCCCGAACCTTGCGCGCTGGGAAGACGTGATGGACCGGCTGACCAATGCCGAGGGCGAGGTTCGCGTGGCCATCGTGGGCAAGTATACCCAACTGGAAGACGCCTACAAATCCATAGCCGAGGCGCTGACCCATGGCGGCATGGCCAACCGCACCCGGGTCCGCGCCGAGTGGATCGACGCCGAGATCTTCGAGCGCGAAGACCCCGGCCCCTGGCTCGAAGGCTTCCACGCGATCCTCGTGCCAGGCGGCTTTGGCGAGCGCGGGACCGAGGGCAAGATCAAGGCCGCGCAATACGCCCGCGAAAAGCAGATCCCCTACCTCGGGATCTGCCTCGGCATGCAGATGGCGGTGATCGAGTCTGCCCGCAATCTGGCCCAGGTGACCAATGCCGGGTCAGAGGAGTTCGACATGGAACAGGGCGCCAAGCGGTTCACCCCGGTCGTCTACCACCTCAAGGAATGGGTGCAGGGCAATCATGTGGTCGAGCGGCGCAAGGATGACGCCAAGGGCGGCACGATGCGGCTTGGGGCCTACACAGCCCATCTCGCCCCGGGATCGAAGGTCGCCGAGGTCTATGGCACCACCGTGATCGAGGAACGCCACCGCCACCGTTACGAGGTCGACATCAGGTATCGCGACCGCCTCGAGGCCTGCGGTCTGTCGTTCTCCGGCATGAGCCCCGACGGCAAGTTGCCCGAGATCGTCGAGGTCAAGAACCACCCCTGGTTCATCGGCGTCCAGTTCCACCCCGAACTGAAATCCAAACCGTTCGAGCCGCACCCCCTCTTTGCCGACTTCGTGCGCGCCGCCGTCGACGTGTCGCGGCTGGTCTAGGGCGGCGGCGTCACATCGGGGGTCGCCCCCGTTCAGGCCTTGCCCCGCACCCTGCGCCGGCAACAAGCCCTTGATCCCCGCGCGACAGCAGCTACCAAGATCGAGCCGGCGCCGCGCGCGCCATTGCAGGAGTTCGCCCGTGACAGATCCCGTGCCCGGGTTCCTTCGGCCCTACGACCGGACCGCGTTCTGGCTAGGCCTGTTCGCGATCTATGCAATCGCGCAATCGGCGATCCGGGTGCATTTCAAGATGTCGCTTTTCGGCGATGATTTCGAGTTGTTCCTCTGGGCCCGGCAACTCGCCTGGGGCTACGGCGTGCAGCCACCGCTTTATGCATGGCTCCAGTGGGGCGTCGATCGGATCTTCGGGCCGGGCCAGGTGGCGATGGCGGCGACCCGGGCGCTCTGCCTGTTCGGGATCTATGCGGCGGCTTTCCTGCTGGCGCGCCGGTTCGCCTCGGTCCGTCTCGCGGGGCTTGCCGCGCTCGGCGTGTTCCTGATCCCGGAAATCTCGCAGACCTTTCTGCGCACGCGCACGCACAACCTGCTGGTCACGGCGCTCGTCCCGCTTGCGTGCATCGCCTTTCTCGATCTTGTCCACCGCCGCCGGACCCGCGACTATCTGATCTTCGGCGTGGCCTCGGGGCTGGCCATTCTGGCCAAGGCGACCGGCGCGATCTTTCTTGTGGCCCTGGTGCTGTCGGCGCTTATTCGGCGCGACACGCGTGCCGCGATCCTCTCGCCCGGCTTGCTGCTGACGCTCGTCGTCGGGGCATTGGTCATGGCCGGCCCGACCCTGTGGATCCTGAACAACCCCGACCTCGCGACAGCCTCGCTTGCCAAGTTCGAACCGGGTGGCGGCTGGCCGACCGGTCTTGCCGATCTTGCCTGGGGCGTCTTCGCGAGTGCCGGATTTCTGGGCACGAGCGTGGCGATCGCCGCCGTTCTGACAAGGCCCGGGAACGCCGGACCGATGCAGGCCGAGGTGTTCTGGGGCGCGGGCGCCATCTCGATCCTGCTGATCGCGGCGGCCATCGTGGCCACCGATTCAGCCGAACTGAAGGAACGCTGGCTGGTGTCGATCGCGGCCCCTCTCGCCCCCCTTGCGCTGGTCTGGACGATGCGGCGGCAGGGCTGGATGCGGTTCTTTCCCGCGGCCCTCGGCGGCTTTGCCGCGGTCGCCATGCTGGCCGCGCTGCCCGCCTATTTCCGCAAGACCGAGCCGCTGCCGCGCGCCGACTTTGTGGAGTTGGCCGCGGCGTTTCGCGCAACCGGCGCAAGCTCCATGCTGATGCGTGACGACATGGCCGCGGGCATCGCGCTTGTCGCGCCTGACCTGCCCGTTTCGCAGCGCGTCGATCATGGCGGCCTGCCCTGCACGGGCACGGTATTGCTCGCGGCCTGGCCCGAAGAGGATCTCGCGGTCGCGCGGTTTCGCGCGCGCCTGCCCGGCTGCAACATCCGAGAGGTGCAGGCCCGGACAATCCCGGACGGCGGGCCGCCCATCGCCACCACTCTGCTGGAACTGACGCCCGGCGGCTAAGCCGTCTCAGCCGCCGACGATCGCTGCAACGGCGGGCGAAACCTCGTGCCACCCCCGCCAGATCATGTCGAGCGCGACATAGAGGATGATCGCAAGCCCGATGAACGCGATCCAGCGGTGACGGTTCAGCAGCCGCGCGATGAAGCTCGCGGCGATCCCCATCAGCGCGATCGACAGCACAAGCCCGAACACCAGCACGGTGGGGTGTTCCCGGGCCGCCCCCGCCACCGCCAGCACGTTGTCGAGCGACATCGACACGTCCGCGATCACGATCTGGGCCGCCGCCTGACGGAAAGTCTTGCGCGGCGCGCCCCCGGCCACCCTGCCGTCGGCATTCAGGTCGGCATCCGCAAGGGCCTCCTGCGCCTGAAGCGCGTGCTCCGCGTGATCGGCCCGCAATTCGCGCCACATCTTCCAGCAGACCCAAAGCAGCAGGATGCCACCCGCCAACAGCAGGCCGGTCACCGCCAGCAATTGCACCGTGACCGTGGCGAAGAGGATGCGCAGCACGGTCGCGACGATGATCCCGACAAGGATCGCCCGGCCCCGCTGGTCTTTCGGCAATCCGGCGGCCGCAAGCCCGATCACGATGGCATTGTCGCCTGCCAGCACCAGGTCGATGGCGATGACCTGCAGCAGGGCGGCAAAGCCCTCGGCCGTAAAGATTTCCATCGTGTCCCCGCTGCGCCTGCACCGCCTGCCTATGCCTGGCACGCCCCGATTTCAAGCCGCACCGCCTGTCCCGCCCCCCCCCCGAGGCGGCGCAGGGGCATCCGTCCGTCCGCGCCGATACAAATCCGTCACAATGACCTGATCTAAACCGACCGAGCCGAACAGCCGGAGCGTCCGACGTGCCCCCTTCCCCGACCCACCCCGCCCAGGACTGGCTTCAGGCCGAGTTGGCCGAAACCCTGGACGAGGAACTTGAACTCGATCTCGAGGATGCGATCCTGTCGGCCGAGATCGCACGGATCTACCGGCGCAAGCATCCCGACCAGATCGACCGGCACATCTATTTCCGCGAACTGCTGCGGCTGCAATCCGAACTGATAAAGCTGCAATCCTGGGTGCAATACACCCGCGAAAAGATCGTGGTGATTTTCGAGGGGCGCGACTCGGCCGGCAAGGGCGGCGCGATAAAGCGCATCACCCAAAGGCTGAACCCCCGCGTGGCGCGCACCGTGGCGCTGCCCGCCCCCTCCGACCGTGAAAAGACCCAGTGGTATTTCCAGCGCTATGTTCCCCATCTGCCCGCCGGGGGCGAGATCGTTCTGTTCGACCGCAGCTGGTACAACCGCGCCGGAGTCGAACGGGTCATGGGCTTCGCGACCGAGGATCAGGTGGAACAGTTCTTCAACGACGTGCCGGAGTTCGAGCGGATGCTCGTGCGCTCGGGCATTCGGGTGATCAAGTACTGGTTCTCGATCACCGACGAGGAACAGCAGATGCGGTTCCTGATGCGGATCCATGACCCGATGAAGCAGTGGAAGCTGTCTCCGATGGATCTTCAGTCGCGGGTGCGGTGGGAACATTACACCAAGGCCAAGGAAGAAATGCTCGCCCGCACGAATATCCCCGAGGCCCCGTGGTACATCGTCGAAGGCAACGACAAGAAGCGCGCGCGGCTGAACTGCATTGATCACCTGCTGGGGTTGGTGCCCTATGGCGAGGTGCCCCATGAAGACATCTCGCTGCCCGAAAGGGTCTTCAACCCCGACTACGAGCGCGCCGTGCTGCCGCCCGAACTCTATGTGCCGCCGAAGTATTGAATTCGGCCCGCCCCGGCGCTAGGCGGAAGGATGCTTTCCTACCAGCACAGCTATCACGCGGGAAATCCGGCCGATGTCCACAAGCACGCGCTGCTGGCGCGGATGCTCGAATACCTCGTGCAGAAGGACAAGCCGCTCAGCTACATCGAAACCCATGCCGGGCGTGGCCTTTACGCGCTCGACGCGGCCGAGGCCCGCAAGACCGGCGAGGCGGCGCAGGGGGTGGAACGGCTCGCCGCGCGGTTCGCGCCCGACCATCCCTATTCCCGGCGCCTGGCCGAAGTCAGGGCGCGTTACGGTGATGCGGCCTATCCCGGTTCGCCGCTGATCGCGGCGCTGTCGCTGCGCGAGGGCGATCCGATGCACCTTGCCGAACTCCACCCGCGCGAATGCCCGGCGCTGCGCGAGGTTCTTGGGCCGTGGGGGGCGCATGTCCGCGCGGAAGACGGCCTCGCCATGGCGCTTTCGATCTGTCCGCCGACGCCGCGACGCGGCCTGATGCTGGTCGACCCCAGCTACGAGGTGAAAGACGAGTATGAGGCGATCCCCAAGTGGTTGGCTGCGGTGGACCGCAAGTGGAACGTCGGTGTTTTGGCCTTGTGGTATCCGCTGCTTGCCAGCCACGCCCACCGGCCCATGCTTGCGGCGCTGACGGCGGCCTTTCCCGATGGCTTTCGGCACGAGGTGAAGTTTCCCCCGGCCCGCGAAGGGCACAAGATGACGGGATCGGGGCTGTTTGTCGTCCGGCCGCCCTACGGCCTGCCGGACTGGGCGCGCGAAGTTGATGCGGTCTTCGCCGGCAGCGCCTGAGGCCGGATTGGCAGCACCGCCGCGATGGCCTATATGCGGGCAATGTTCGACATGTTGCTGCGCCGCCTGCTGGCCCCCGCCCCCGACCGCCTTCCCGAGCCCGAGGCCAAGCTGGCGCTCGCGGCCCTGCTGGTCCGTATCGCCCGGTCGGACGGCAGTTATGCGCCGGTCGAGACGACGCGGATCGAGAAGGTTCTTGCACAGACCTTCGCGCTGACCCCGGCCGCCGCGTCGAGCCTGAGACATGACGCCGAACAACTCGAGATGCAGGCCCCCGATACCGTCCGCTTCACGCGCGCGCTGAAGGAGGCCATCGCCCACGACGACCGGATCGCCCTGATGGAGGCGATGTGGGACGTGGTGCTGGCCGACGGGGTGCGCGACGATGACGAGGAACAGATGATGCGCCTCGTGGCCAGCCTGCTCGGGATCAGCGATGTCGACTCGGCCCTGGCCCGGCGCCGGGTGGAACGGCAGTGATCGCATCCCTTCCGATGTATGACCGCCCCGAAACGGCGGCCGCGAACGACCGGCTGTGGGCCCGGGTCCGCGACGCCCTGCGCGCAGAGCATATCGCGGCGCCCGAAACGCTGACCCGCAGCGAGGACGGGTTGCTGGACCAATGGACCTCGCCCGATCTCGTGCTGTCCCAGACCTGCGGCTATCCCTACCGGGCCCGCCTGCACGGGCATGTCACCCTTGTCGGCACACCGGATTTCGGCGTCGATGGCGCACCCGAAGGTTACTATCGCAGCGTGTTCGTGGCGCGCGCCGACGACCCGCGCCGGGGTCTTGTCGATTTCGACGGCGCCCGCTTTGCCTATAACGAACCGATGTCGCAATCGGGCTGGGCCGCGCCGCAGGCCCACGCCCTGCACCTGGGCCTGCGCCTGCCCCCGACGCTGCAAACCGGCGGGCACCGGCTTTCGGCGCTGGCTGTCGCCGAGGGGCGCGCCGACATTGCCGCGCTCGACGCCGTGACCTGGCGGATGCTGCGTCGCTGGGAAACCGGCGTGGCCGGCCTGCGCGAGGTGGCATTGACCGAGCCGACACCCGGCCTTCCCTATATCGCGGCGCGCACGACCGACCGCGACCGCGTCTTTGCGATCCTGGACGCGGCCATCGCGGCGATGACGGACGAAGACCGGGACGCGACCGGGATTCGCAGACTGGTCGCAATTCCGGCAGAACGCTATCTTGCCGTGCCGACACCCCCCGATCCTGACCGGATCGGACGATGAACATGGTCAGATTGCGCGATTGACGCTGCGGTCTGCGCGGGAATGGCGTTGCAATGGGTCGAAATATCGTCCCTTATCTTGCGTCTCCACACCCTCCACCGATCAGACGAGTGTCCGTGCCCGCAACTTCACCCGAAACACCGGTCATCGAGATCCGGAACCTGCACAAGTGCTATGGCGCGCTGGAAGTCCTGAAAGGGGTCGATCTGGTCGCGCCGCGCGGACATGTCGTTTCCCTGATCGGCTCGTCGGGCTCGGGCAAGTCGACGCTCCTGCGCTGCTGCAACCTGCTGGAAGACAGCCAGCAGGGAGATGTGGTGTTCGAGGGCGAACCGGTTCACTGGAAGGGCTCGGGCCTTGGCCGTCATCCGGCCGACAAGGCGCAAGTGATCCGCATCCGCACGAACCTGTCGATGGTGTTCCAGCAGTTCAACCTCTGGGCGCACATGACGATCCTGCAAAACGTGATGGAAGCGCCGGTGACCGTGCTGAAGCAGTCCCCGGACGAGGTCGAGGCACGGGCGCGCGACCTGCTGGAAAAGGTCGGCATCGGCGACAAGGCCGATGCCTGGCCCGCGATGCTTTCGGGCGGCCAGCAGCAGCGCGCCGCGATCGCCCGCGCCCTGTGCATGGAGCCGCGCGCCCTGCTGTTCGACGAGCCCACTTCGGCGCTGGACCCGGAACTGGAGCAGGAGGTGGTGAAGGTCATCAAGGCGCTGGCCGAAGAGGGCCGCACGATGATCCTCGTCACCCACGACATGCGGCTTGCGGCCGATGTCTCCGATCATGTGGTCTTCCTGCATCAGGGGAAGGTCGAAGAAGAAGGACGACCCGAGGTGCTGTTTGGCAGCCCGCAGACCGAACGACTGCGCGGCTTCCTGAGCGCCACGGCCTGAAAAACAATACAAACGACAGCTAGATAAGGGAGTTACCGATGAAAAAGCTGATCCTTTCCGCCGCCGCGCTGGCGCTTTCCACCGGTCTTGCCATGGCCCAGACCGTGCGCATGGGCACCGAGGGCGCCTATCCCCCGTACAACTTCATCAATGACGCGGGCGAGGTCGACGGTTTCGAGCGTGAACTGGGCGACGAGCTTTGCGCGCGCGCCTCGCTGACCTGCGAATGGGTGACGAACGACTGGGACTCGATCATCCCGAACCTTCAGTCGGGCAACTACGACGTCATCATCGCCGGCATGAGCATCACCGAAGAGCGCGACAAGGTGATCGACTTCACTCAGAACTACATCCCGCCCGCCTCCTCGGCCTATCTCGCGTTGACACCTGACGCCGACTTCAAGGGCGGCGTCGTCTCGGCCCAGGTCGGCACGATCCAGGCGGGATATGTCGCCGAGTCCGGCGCGACCCTGCTGGAATTCGCGACTCCGGATGAAACCGTCGCCGCCGTGCGCAACGGCGAGGCCGATGCCGTGTTCGCCGACAAGGATTACCTCGCGCCGATCGCGGCGGAATCGAACGGCGCTTTGGTGCTGCTGGCCGACGAGGTGCAGCTTGGCGGGGGCGTCGGCATGGGCCTGCGTGAAAGCGATACCGAGCTGAAAGCCAAGTTCGACGGCGCGATCCAGTCGATGAAGGATGACGGCACGCTGAACACGATGATCAAGAAGTGGTTCGGTGAAGAAGCGGTGACCTTCTGATCCAAAAGGCAAAGGGGGCGGGATACGTCCTGCCCCCCGGCCCGATGTCATGCCAGACCCCATCCGTAGCACTCTCGCGAACCGCGGCGCCGCCCCGAGCAGCGTCAGCGCGGGGCGTCTCGGGCGTCGTGCCGAGAGCGGCCACCTCGGGCCTTTGCCGGTCCGGTGCAGGGCCTGCGGACAAATCAGTCTCGTGGATCACGCGGATTTCGAAACCTGGGGCGGCAGTGCATCTGACGGCATCTTCATGAGTTCCATGCCGGTCGCATCGCGGCAACAGACACGGGCGTTCGCCGCCGTGGCCGATCGCGCGCGGCCATCCGTCCGACGCCGCCGGGTGGCCGAACAGACCGCACGAAGACCCGTCCCGCCACGCCGGGTCGCCGAGGCCGCGCCGGGGCAACGGGCGCCCGCCCCCGGGGCCATGCCACGATGATGTCCTCCTGTGCCGATCCGACCTCGCTCGAGGGGCTGACATGGCTCGGATGCTATCTCACCACGGGCAAGCATTTCGACTTCTACTGGTCCTTCGTGATCGTGCTGGTGTTGCTTGCCGTGACGGCGCCCATCGCGCTCGGCTTCGGGTTCGCGGGTGCCACCGCCGCCCGCTCCCCGGTTCTGGCCTTGCGGATACTGGGCAAGACCTACACCGCGATGGTTCGCGGCATTCCCGACATCGTGTTCTTCCTGTTCTTCGTCATCGCGCTCGATCAGGGTATCGAATGGCTGGTGCATCAGGTGCGCTGCCCGGAATGGACCGAGCCGATCCGCCAGGGACTGGAATTCCGGGTCTGCCCCCAGGCCAAGGTGCCCTCGGGCGACGCGGCGCAGGTCTGGCACAGGCTCTATGGCTTCGGTCTGGCGGTGTTCACCTTTTCTATCGTGTTCGGCGCCTTTGCCGCCAACGTGCTCTACGGGGCGATGCAGGCGGTGCCCCGGTCCCAGCTTGAGACCGGGGAAAGCTATGGGATGACCCACCGGCAGGTGTTCCGCCGCATCCTGATCCCGCAGATGTGGGTCTATGCGCTGCCGGGGCTTTCCAACCTCTGGATGATCCTGATCAAGGCCACACCCCTGCTGTTCCTGCTCGGGGTCCAGGATATCGTCTACTGGGCGCGCGAGCTTGGCGGCGCCAAGACCACGGCCTACGCCTATCCGCACCCCGACTGGCGGCTCTACTACTTTCTCGGGCTTCTGGTCTTCTACCTCTGCATGACGCGTCTTTCTGAAATCGTCCTCGGCCGGCTGACCCGGCGATTGACCCGCGGACAGGCCACGATGGCGGGCGAAGCACAGCGGAAGGCGGCCAGATGACCTGCTGGGAAACCATTGGGGCCTATGGCCTGCGCTCGATCGGGATGGGCGAGCGGTTGTTGCCGCGCAGCGATTTCACGCTGTGCCAGCATTTCACGCTGATCGGTTCAGGCCTGATCTGGAACGTCTACTTCGGCGTGATGGCGCTGGCCTTCGGCTTTCTGTTCGCCAACGGGCTTGCCATGGCGAAGGCGAGCCGAAGCCCCTGGCTGCGCAAGCCCGCCGAATGGTTCATCTTCGTGTTTCGCGGATCGCCCCTCTTCATCCAGTTCTTCCTGTTCTACGAGGCGTTCGTGCTGCTGCCCCGCAACGGGGTCGACCTGCCACTCGGCTTCGTCACGCTGACGGTCGAGACAAGCTGGCTGACCAAGGCCTGGGCCGGCGCGCTGATCGTGCTGTTTCTCAACACGGCCGCCTATTCCGCCGAAATCTTCTATGGTGCCCTGCAATCGGTGCCCAAGGGCGACATCGAGGCCGCCGACGCCTATGGCCTCACCGGGTGGCAGCGGTTCCGGCGCGTGCTCTGGCCGACCATGCTGCGGCTGGCCTGGCCCGCCTATACCAACGAGGCGATCTTTCTGTTCCATGCCACGACGCTGGTCTTCTTTTCGGGCTTTCCGGCCTTCCAGCAACGGGGTGACGCGCTCTACTACGCGAACTATTTCGCGGACAAGACCTTCAACCCGTTTATCCCCTATCCCATCGTGGCCTTCTATTTCATCATCCTGACGCTCTTGCTGACCTTGATCTTCGGCTGGGCGAACCGTCGGCTCAACCGGCACCTGCCCTCGAACCAGGCCGCGAGAATCCGCTTGCGTCCGCAACTGATCCGGTAGTATCCCATTTTTGATCAAATTATTCGGGCACCCGCCCGGACCCGTCGGGCATGTGCCGCGCAACAGGCACACGGCGGGAGGGGATCGAGATAGGGGATAGGACCAAGGGCATGGTCCGCGACATGGGCCTTCGGGCCGGTTGACCCATGCCCCGTCTGTCATGTGACATATGAAGAACTGGCTTAGGAAACATCCTGAGGTTCGCACGATCCGTGTGGCGGCCGCCGATCTGAACGGCCAGGCGCGCGGCAAGAGGATTCCCGCACGGTTCGCCGACAAGGTGGTGGAAGACGGCACCCGCTTTCCGTTCTCGGTGCTGAACCTCGACATCTGGGGCGAGGATATCGACGACAGCCCGCTGGTGTTCGAGCAGGGCGACGCCGACGGGGTGCTCAAGCCGACCGAACGCGGCTTCATGCCGATGCCCTGGCTCGAGGCACCGACGGCACTTTTGCCGATCTGGATGTTCCGCGAGAACGGCCAGCCGTTCGAGGGCGATCCCCGCCACGCGCTCCGCTCGGTGGTCGATCGCTTCAAGGAGCGAGGGCTGACGCCCGTTGTCGCGGTGGAGCTGGAGTTCTTCCTGATCGACGACAGCGGCAAGACCCTTCAGGTGCCGCACATCGCCCCGGTCAGGCAAGCGCCGCAAGGCGGCCGAAACCCTGTCGATCCGCGCGCTCGACGCCTTCGACACCTTCTTCACCGATCTCTACGACGCCTGCGAGGCGATGGACATTCCGGCCGACACCTCGACATCCGAGACCGGCCTCGGCCAGTTCGAGGTGAACATGATGCATTGCGACGACGCGCTGCGCGCCGCCGACGATGCCTGGCTGTTCAAGATGCTGGTCAAGGGTCTCGCCCGGCGCCACGGATTTGCCGCGAGCTTCATGGCCAAGCCCTATGCGGAATACTCCGGTTCGGGCCTGCACACCCATTTCTCGCTGATCGACCGGGACGGCAAGAACGTGTTCAACAACGGCGGTCCCGAAGGCTCGCACCTGATGCGCCACGCGGTCGCCGGCTGCCTCAAGGCGATGAACGACTCGACGTTGATCTTCGCGCCCCACGCCAACAGCTTCGATCGGCTGGTGCCCGATGCCCATGCGCCCATTGCCGTGGCCTGGGGCTATGAAAACCGCACCACCGCGATCCGCATTCCCGCCGGAAACCCCGGCGCCCGGCGGATCGAACATCGCGTGGCCGGTGGCGACGTGAACCCCTATCTCATGCTGGCGGCCATCCTCGGCGCGGCCCTGATGGGCATCGAAGAGGGTCAGGAACCGCCAAAGCCCGTCACCGGCAACGCCTATGCCCTCGACCTGCCGCAGATCCCGACGACCTGGATGGACGCGATCGAGGCCTTCGAAGGCTCGATGGTGCTGGAACGCTTCCTGCCGCGCGAACTGATCCGAAACTATGTCCTGACCAAGCGGCAGGAACTGCACTACATGGCCGACCTGACCCGCGAGGAGCAGGTGGAGATCTACCTCGACACCGTCTGACGATCAGGCGGGCGCGGCGATGCGCCTTGCCCGCCAGGTCGACCACGCCTAGCATCCGCGAAACAACATCGGGTTCCCCATGCAGATCGGCATCCTGCAAACCGGCCACGCTCCTGACGCACTGATCGCGCAGACGGGCGATTATCCCGCCTTCTTCGCCCGGCTTCTCGATGGCCACGGCCTCAGCTTCCGTACCTGGGCGGTCGTTGACGGGATCTTTCCCGAAAGCATCCACGACGCCGAAGGCTGGCTCATCACCGGCTCGCGACACGGCGCCTACGAGGATCATCCCTGGATCCCGCCGCTCGAAGCCTTCATTCGGGATTGCTACGCCGCCCATGTGCCGATGGTCGGCATCTGCTTTGGCCACCAGATCATCGCGAAGGCGCTCGGCGGCCGGGTCGAGAAATTTGCGGGCGGCTGGTCGGTCGGCCCGACCGAATACAAGTTCGGCGAGGAAACGCTGACGCTCAACGCCTGGCACCAGGATCAGGTCGTCGAGAAACCGGCCGCCGCAGAAGTCATCGCCTCGAGCGATTTCTGCGAAAATGCGGCGCTCATCTACGATAGTCGCGCCTTCACCGTGCAGGCGCACCCCGAGTTCCATTCGGAATTCGTGAACGATCTGATGAGGACACGCGGCCGGGGTCTTGTGCCCGATCCGCTGCTCGACGCCGCGACGGCGCGACTCGAGGTTCCTCTGCACGACCGGGAGATCGCTTCCCGGATCGCCGATTTCTTCAAACACCCCCGCGTGTGAAAACCAGGATTCAGTCATGTCCAAATGGACCGAGCAGTTGCCCGAGGCAGCCAAGAACTACATCGCCCGCCGTCGCGTCGACGAGGTGGAATGCATCATCGGCGATATCGCGGGCGTGGCCCGGGGCAAGGCCATGCCGGCCTCCAAGTTCGCCACGCAGTCGAGCTTCTTCCTGCCGAATTCGATCTTCCTGCAAACGATCACCGGCGAATGGGCGGACAATCCTTCGGGATCCTTCACCGAGCCCGACATGATCCTCGTGCCGGATTTCTCGACCGCCACCGCCTCGCCCTGGACGGCCGACGTCACCCTTCAGGTCATCCATGACGCGCAGGACCAGCAGGGCAACCCGGTGCCGACCGCGCCGCGCAACGTGCTGCGACGGATCGTGGAGTTGTACAACGCCGAAGGCTGGCAACCCGTCGTCGCCCCGGAAATGGAATTCTTCCTCGTCGCGCGCAACATCGACCCGAACATGCCGATCATCCCGCCGATGGGGCGCTCGGGCCGCCGCGCGGCCGGCAAGCAGGCCTATTCGATGAGTGCCGTCGACGAATACGGCAAGGTCATCGACGACATCTACGATTTTGCCGAGGCCCAGGGGTTCGAGATCGACGGCATCCTTCAGGAAGGCGGCGCGGGCCAGGTCGAGATCAACCTCGCCCACGGCGACCCGGTGCGCCTCGCCGACGAGATCTTTTTCTTCAAGCGGCTGATCCGCGAGGCCGCCCTGCGCCACGATTGTTTTGCCACCTTCATGGCCAAGCCGATCGAGGGCGAACCCGGATCGGCGATGCACATCCACCACTCGGTGGTCGACCTGAAGACCGGAAAGAACATCTTCTCCGACCGGAAGGGCAAGGAAACCGAACAATTCCTGCATTTCATCGCGGGCATGCAGAACCACCTGCCCGGCGCCGTCGCCCTGCTTGCCCCCTATGTGAACAGCTATCGCCGCTACGTTCCGGATTTCGCGGCCCCCATCAATCTCGAATGGGGCCGCGATAACCGCACGACCGGCCTGCGCGTGCCGATCTCGGGGCCCGAGGCGCGGCGACTGGAAAACCGCCTGGCCGGGATGGATTGCAACCCCTACCTCGGACTCGCCGCGTCGCTCGCCTGTGGCTATCTGGGCCTCAAGGAAGGCAAGCTGCCGCGCGCGGAATGCACCGATGACGCCTACAACATCGAAACCGACCTGCCCTACAACCTTGGGGACGCGCTCGACCTGCTGGAAGAGAACACCGCGCTCTGCGAGGTTCTGGGGCCGGAGTTCTGTTCGGTCTACGATTCAGTAAAGCGCAACGAGTACAAGGAGTTCCTTCAGGTCATCAGCCCGTGGGAACGCGAACACCTGCTGCTGAACGTATGAACCTTCTGTTCGCCAATGACCGCGCGGGGGAATACCCGCCCTCGTGGTATGCCGCCACGGCCACCCCGACCGCGCCCTTCCCCCGGATCGAGGGCGAGGCGAACGCCGACATATGCATCATAGGCGGCGGCTACACCGGCCTTTCGGCGGCGCTCCATCTGGCCGAGCGCGGCTATGACGTGGTGCTGCTCGAGGCTCATCGCATGGGCTTCGGGGCGTCGGGCCGGAACGGCGGGCAGGTGGGGTCGGGGCAGCGGCTCGACCAGGACGATCTGGAACGCATGGTCGGACAGGGCGATGCCCACCGCCTGTGGGACCTGGCCGAGGATGCAAAGGCGCTGGTGCGCGATCTGATCTCGCGCCACGATCTGCCCGTCACGTTCCATCCCGGCGTCGCGCACGCCTGCCGGAGCGACCGCGAGGTTGCACACGCCCATGCCTACGCCGAAAAGCTCCGCCGCGACTATGGCTACGAGCAGCTTGAACCGCTCGACCGCACGGGGATCGAGGCGCTGATCGGTTCGCGCACATTCGCCGGCGGCGAGATCGACCGGGGCGCGGGGCATCTTCACCCGCTCAACTTCGCGCTGGGCCTCGCCCGGGCCGCGGCGCGTGCCGGGGCCCGCCTGCACGAGAACAGCCTCGTCACCCGCATCGAGCATGGCGCGAAACCCCTGGTCGTCACCGCCGAAGGGCGGGTCAGGGCCAGCCATGTGATCCTGGCCGCGAACGGTTATCTTGGCGATCTGGAACCGAAGGTCGCAGCCCGGGTCATGCCGATCAACAACTTCATCCTTGCCACCGAACCTCTCGGCGCGCGCGCCAAGGATATCCTCTCGGAACCCGTCGCCGTGGCAGACACGCGGTTCGTCGTGAACTACTGGCGGCTCAGCGAGGACAACCGACTGCTGTTCGGCGGCGGTGAGAGCTATGGCTACCGCTTTCCCGACATCGCACGCACGGTGCGCAAGCCGATGCTCCAGATCTATCCGCAACTGGCCGATGCCCGCATCGACTATGCCTGGGGCGGAACGCTTGCCATCACCGTCAACCGGTTGCCCTGCTTTGCCCGCGTCGCGCCCAACGTGCTGTCGGCTTCGGGCTACTCGGGCCATGGCGTCGCGATGGCAACCCTTGCGGGAAAGATCATGGCCGAAGCCGTGGCCGGACAGGCCGAACGCTTCGACCTGATGGCCGGCATGCCGCAGCCACGCTTCCCGGGCGGGGCAACGCTGCGCTGGCCGCTTCTGGTGCTGGCGATGATCTGGTACTCGACGCGCGACCGTCTCGGCCTTTAGCCCTGGCCGCTGCCCCGCGGCATGATTTCGGCGGAGATCCACCGACGTCATGATCATGTCACTCGCCAAATCGAAGCCCTTGCCTTACAGCTTTTCGAAAGAAGAGTTTCAGGAAAGACGCAAGATCATGGCGCCGGATGGGCAGACACTTCCCCCCAATGTCTACGATGCCGAACCGATCCCGGAGGCCGCCCGGGCCGAGATCGACAGGCTGCTGACCTCCGGCGACCTGTTTCGCTACACCGCGGCCGACGGATCGCCCGTCGCGCGTCTGGAAACCGAATTCGCGGAACTGATGGGCAGCCGCTATGCGCTCGCCGTTTCATCCTGTTCGGCCGCACTTTTCCTGTCGCTCAAGGCACTGGACCTGCCGCGGGGCGCGCGGGTGCTCATCCCCGCCTTCACCTTCGCGGCCGTCCCCTCGGCGGTCGTCCATGCCGATTGCCTGCCCGTCCTGGTCGAGGTGGGGCCCGACTACCGCGTCGACATGGCGGATCTGGAGGCCAAGCTGCCCGGCGCCGATTGCGTGCTGATCAGCCACATGCGGGGGCATACCTCGGACATGGACGCGATCATGGCCCTCTGCAATGCCCACGCCATCCCGGTGGTCGAGGATGCGGCGCACTCGCTCGGCACCACATGGCGCGGCCGCAACATCGGCACCATCGGACGGATCGGTTGCTTCAGCTTTCAATCCTACAAGCTGGTGAACGCCGGCGAGGGCGGCATCCTGATCACCGACGACCCGGAACTTGCCGCGCGGGCCGTCATCATGTCGGGCGCCTACGAACAGAACTGGAAGAAGCACCCCGGCCTGCAAAACAGCTTCGGGCACTGGCAGAACCGCCTGCCGCTCTACAATCTGCGGCTACAGAACCTGTCGGCGGCGGTCATCCGGCCGCAATTGCCCGAAGTGGCCCGGCGGGTCGAGCGCGGCCTCGCCAACCACGATCATGTCGCGGCCCGGCTGAACGGCTCGCCCTGGCTTCACGTTCCCCCTCCCCTGCCCCCGGAATCGCGGGCGCCCGATTCCATCCAGTTCAATCTGGTGGATTTCGACAGCGACGCCGAGGCGATCGCCTTTCAGGATGCCGCAAAGGCGCGCGGCGTCTCGGTGCAGATCTTCGGGCTGAGCGAGGGCAACGCCCGCGCCTTCTGGAACTGGCAGTTCCTGGGTGATCCACCCGACCTGCCCCGGACACGCGCGATGCTGATGCGCGCCTGTGACACCCGGCTTCCGGCCCGCCTGACGCGCGACGAGCTTGATTTCATCGCCGATGCGCTGCTCGCCGCGGCCCTCGACGCACGCGGACCCAGGCGGTAAGAGGTCAAGCGCGCTGGCTCACAACACCCGCAGCGCCCCCCTGAGCCATGGCATCCGCGCCACCGCCGGATCGACCACCTGGGCCTGAAGCAACGGGCGCAGCAGGCCCGCCATCCGACGCGGCATGTCGCGCAGAACCTCGACGCGCGCGGAGAGCGAGATCGTGCGGAACAGCGGGTCGAACGGCAGCGGCAGAACATCCACGGCGTCGCGGAACCGCTCGGCATGGACGACCCCCAGCGGGGTCAGGATCGTCCACCCCGCGCCGCCCGCGACCATCGCCATGATCGCGTGATAGCTGTCCATCTCGAACCTGTGGGTCAACCGCAGGTTCTGGCGCGTCAGATGCGCGCTGATCTGCCGCCCCATGTGGTGACGCGACGTGTACTGGATCAGCGGCAGGTCCAGCAGTCGGGCGGCGGCATCGGCCCCGGCGGCGACCGCGCCGCGCGGCGCGGCCACGACGAAAGGTTCCGCCATCAGCGGATGAACTTCCATCCAGTCCGCCCCGCCTGTCTCGGTGCCGAGATCGGCCGCCACGACAACGTCGAGCGCGCGGCTGTCCAGCTGGTCGATCAGCCGGTGGCTCGCGCCCGTCTCCAGCAGGAACTGCGCGCCCTTCAGCTCTCCGGCCATCAGAGACAGCAGGCGGGGCGTCACATCCGCATCGAAATCCTCGATCATCCCGAGGCGCAGCGTGGTCAGCGACGAGATGTCGGCCATCGCAAGTTCGGCCCGGGCCTCGGTCGCCGCGTTCACGATCGTCTGCGCATGGCGGCGGAACATGCCCCCCGCCGGCGTCAGCCGCATCGGCCGTGCCCCCCGGTCCAGCAGGATCGCCCCCAGAGCCGCCTCAAGCCCCGACAATTGCTGGCTGACGGCCGAAGGGCTGGCCCCGAGGCGACGCGCCGCCGCCGTGATCGAGCCCTCCTCTTCGGCCGCGAGGAAGACCTCGATCCCCCACAGCGTCACCCGCCCCTGCGTTTCGGCCATGGGTGATCCCTCATTCCGTGGGATGGCTCAGAGCTTGGACAACTTGTTCTGCAAATCCGCGAGTTGCTTCTTGATCTGCGCAAGGTCATCGGCACTGCCGGCAGGCCCGCCGTCATCCTCGCGCGCGGGTCCGGACCCGCTCCAGCCAGGCAGCCCCGACATGCCCGAAAGCATCGTCTTCATGAAATCCTGCTGCTGCTTCACCAGATCGTCGAACCCAGGCACGCCCGCCATCGGATTGGGCAATGTCGTTAGGTTCTCCATCATCTTCGACTGGCCGTTGCGGAACATCTCGAAGGACATGGCAAGAAACTGCGGCACCACGCTTTGCACTTCGGTGGTATAGCTGCGGACCAGATCGGTCAGCACGTTGATCGGCAGGACATTCTCGCCCTTGCTCTCGTGTTCCGCCACGATCTGAAGAAGGTATTGCCGGGTCAGGTCGTCGCCGGATTTCAGGTCCACGATCTGCACTTCGCGGCCTGCACGGATAAAACCCGCGATGTCCTCAAGCGTAACGTAGTCGCTGGTTTCGGTGTTGTAGAGGCGGCGGCTCGCGTATCGCTTGATCAGAAGCGGCTTTTCCGTATCGGCCATGGGAACAGCCTCCCTTGTTTTTCTGCGCTGCAACGAAGCTTAGGGCAGTGCAGAAACAAAAGAAAGGGCGGGCTTTTCAGCCCGCCCCGCGCATCAGTCCGACAGGGAGGAAGGTCGGATGCGCTGAACTCGTCAATCTCTTGCGATCAGTTGGCCGCAGTCGCGACCTTCTTGGCGGCCGACGTCACGTCCGCGGTCGCCTTTTTCACGGCAGCGGTCGCGTCTTCCGACAGATCCTTGCCAGCGGCCAGCATCAGTTCGACGGTTTCCATCTGCACTTTCTTGGCGACTTCCGCGAAGGCTGCCATGTGCTCGGCGGCCATCTCGGCGGCAGCCGACGCGAAGTCGGACGCTGCTTTGGTGTAGTCGGTCGGTTCGGTCTTGGCCTTCGACACGGCGCTCAGCTTGGCGATCGTGTCCTTGGCCCATTTCGAGCTGATCTCGGTCGACTTGTCGGCGGCTTCGAGGGCCACTTTCGACATCTTCTCGGCCATCGCGGCCTGGGTCTTGAAGGCATCCTGGAACGCTTTCGCGTCAACCGGGAAGGACGCCATCATGTCCTGGAGAACTTTCGTCATGTCGGGTGTCTTGGTCATTTGTCTAGCTCCTCAATCTTGGCGCATCCAGCGTCCTGATGACGAAGAGATAGATGCTGCACCGCAGAAATGCAAGACTTAATGCTGCGGTGCAGCATAATTCTTTGGGGGCCGGTTTTCGCTTTCGGATCAGTCGGATGGCTCTGCCGAGACATAGGTTCCCGGCGCCGGACCCAGGATTTCCGCGCCCGAATCGCCCGGGACGCGCGCCTTGACCATCGCGCCCGACCGCTCCGCCAGCCACTTCTCCCAGCGCGGCCACCACGATCCTTCGTGGAAGGTGGCGCCCGCCTTCCATGCCTCGGGTGCGGTCAGGTCGGCCTCGCTCGTATAGTGGCCGTATTTCCCTTTCGAGGGCGGATTGACGATTCCCGCGATATGGCCCGACTGCGAGAGAACGAAGGTCTTGTCCTTCGATCCGAACTGGCGCACCCCGTTGAACGACCCCTTCCACGCCGCGATGTGATCCGTCTCGCAGGCCACCGCAAAGACGGGGACGCTCACATCACCGATCTTCACCGGGTCGCCGAACACCGGAAAGCGGCCCTGCGCGAAATCGTCCCGCTGGCACAGACCGCGCAAGTATTCCATCGCCATGCGCGCCGGAAGGTTGGTTCCGTCGCCATTCCAGTAAAGCAGGTCGAACGCGGGCGGCGCCTCGCCCAGCATGTAGCTGCGGATCGCGGGCTGGTAGATCAGGTCGTTGGACCGCAGGAAGCTGAAGGTCCGGCTCATGAACAGTTTCGACAGGATGCCGTCTTCGGCGGTCTGACGTTCGATCCCGTCCACGAAATCGTCCTCGAGGAAAACGCCCACCTCGCCGCGATCCGAAAAGTCCGTCAGCGTCGTCAGGAACGTCGCCGCATTCACGCTGCTGTCGCCCGCCTTCTTCAGATGCGCAAGCGTCAGCGCCAGCGTGGTGCCCGCGATGCAATAGCCGACGGCATTCACCTTCTTCTCGCCGGTGATGCGCCTGACCTCGGCCAGCCCACGGATGAAGCCGTCGCGGATATAGTCGTCAAGGCCCACGTCGCGATAGCTCGGATCGGGGTTTACCCAACTGACGACGAACAGGGTGTAGCCCTGGTCGACGATCCATTGCACGAGGCTGTTCTGCGGCTTCAGGTCGAGGATGTAGAACTTGTTGATCCAGGGCGGAAAGATCACGATCGGCGTGCGATGCACCTTGTCGGTCGTGGGCGCATACTGGATCAGCTCCATCATCCTGTTGCGGTAGACGACCGATCCCGGCGTCGTCGCGATGTTCTTGCCGACATGGAACGCCTCCCGGTCGGCCAGCGTCACCAGCAGGTCGCCCTCGCTCGCCTCGATGTCGCGCACCAGATTCTCCAGCCCCTGCACCAGGCTGCGCCCGTCGGTTTCCACGGCCCGGCTCAGCGCCTCGGGGTTGGTTCCCAGAAAGTTCGTCGGCGCGAACATGTCGACGATCTGTTTCGAAAAGTACTCCACCCGCTTGCGGTCCGCCGGGTCGAGGTTGTCCAGCCCCCCGACCGCGTTCATCACCGCCTCGGAGTTCAGCAGATACTGCTGCTTGAGGTAGTTGAAGAACGGATGGGTTTCCCACAGGGGGTTGGCGAACCGGCGGTCCTTCGGTGTCGGATCGGCGGGCGCCTCCAGCTTGCCCTTGGCCAGCACCTGCTGCGCCTCGACATAGTGTTTCAGGCTCTTGCCCCAGTAGCTGATCTGGTGCTCGAGTATTTTTGCCGGGTTCTGCATCATTTCGGCAACATATGCCGCGGCCGCCTTCATGTAGACGTCCTGACTGGGGCCATGAAGCGCCGGATCGGCCTGTTTGCGCCGTGATAGCGCAACCATGAGGCGTTGCGACAACTCCTCGACCTTCGCAAGATTGGCGTTCAGCCGGTCCAGCCGCGCCCCTGCGTCGTCATCGTCAGTTGTCATACCAAAGTATCCCTCCTAACTTCTTGTATCATAACATACCGTCGCCCGACTGGGGGGGAAAGCGACGAATTTGCAGCCGGCCCCCCCGGGCGAGGAGAGACGATGCGATATATGGCGACGTACGATTTCATGGAGAGTGTGCGCAACACCAATGAATGGATGGGGGCCACGGCCCGCGCCATGGCCTCCTACCCCGCGTTCGCGCTTTCGATGAACCCGCTGCTTACCCTGACCGCTGCCTGGGGCGAAGTCACCGAGCGCAGTTTCTCGCGGATGGTGGCCAAGCCCGACTGGGGTATCCGCTCGATCGTCGGCCCGGATGGGCAGGATCACCTGGTCGACGTGAAGCCCGTGGTCGACAAGCCGTTCGGCAGCCTGATCCAGTTCTTCGTGCGCCGCCGCGCCCCGATGGAGCGCAAGGTGATCCTTGTCGCGCCGATGTCGGGCCATTACGCGACCTTGCTGCGCTCCACCGTGATGAGCCTGCTGCCCGACTGCGACGTCTATGTCACCGACTGGCACAATGCCCGTGACATTCCCGTCAGCGCCGGCAAGTTCGACGTCGAGGATTACACGCTCTACCTCGTCGACTTCATGCGCGCGCTCGGCCCCGACACCCATGTGATCGCCGTGTGCCAGCCGGCGCCGCTGGCCTTGGCCGCCGCGGCCTACCTCGCGGCCGAGGATCCCAAGGCGCAGCCCCGCTCGCTCATCCTGATCGGTGGCCCGATCGATCCCGACGCGGCGGCGACCGAGGTCACCGATTTCGGGCGCCGTGTCACCATGGGCCAACTCGAGGAGACGGCGATCCAGCGCGTCGGCTTCAAGTACAAGGGCGCGGGGCGGATGGTCTATCCCGGCCTTCTGCAACTCCAGAGCTTCATCTCGATGAACGCCGAGCGCCATGGCCGGGCGTTCTTCGACCAGATCATCCGGGTGGCGCGCGGCGAGGCATCGGACCACGATGCCCACAACCGGTTCTATGACGAATACCTCGCGGTGATGGACATGTCGGCCGAGTTCTACCTGTCGACGGTGGAACGCATCTTCAAGCGGCGCGAGATTGCGCAGAACTGCTTCACCGTCGCCGGCAAGCCGGTCGATATCGGTGCGATCACCGAGATCTCGGTGATGACGGTCGAAGGCTCGAACGACGATATCTCCGCGCCCGGCCAATGTGTCGCGGCCCTCGATCTTCTGACCGGCCTGCCGGCGTCGAAAAAGGCCCAGCACCTTGAACCGGGCGCCGGGCACTACGGTATCTTCGCCGGAAAGTCGTGGCGGCTGAACATCCGCCCGCTTGTGCTCAATTTCCTCGACACCGCTGCGGGCAAGCCCGCGACCCGCGGCAGCAAGCCCCGCGTCGTCGCCTCGAACGGCTAGCGCAGCATCAACGGCTCGTCGAGAAAGCCATCCATTGCTTCCGACACAAGGTCGGGCGCCTCCATCGTGGGCAGGTGCCCGGCCTGTTCGATGCGCAGGAAACGGCCCTTCGGCATCAATTCTGCCGTGAACTCCTGCCGCCGGGGCGGCACGCTCGTGTCCGCGCCTCCCGCCACGACCAGCGTCGGCAGCATCCAGCGCCGCAGCGTTTTCTGGTGATCGGGCCGGCGTTGCATCGCGCGTGACTGCGCGATGAAGGCATCGGCCCCCAGCACCCGGGCCATGTCCTCGATCACCTCGATCACCTGGGCCCGCTCCGGCCCGGCGAAGAGCGCCCCCGGCGGCACCTCGCCGGCGATCGCCTGCCGCAGCTTGCCGGCCCGCGCGGTCACGATCCGCGCCTCGCGCGCCGCCGCCGCCGCCGGCGTCTCGCCCAGCGGATCGGTCGAGATCAGGATGACCCGCGTCACCCGGTCCGGCGCACGGCGGATCACGTCCAGCGCCACCGTTCCCCCCAGCCCCTGCCCGGCCATCGCGAACCGCGCCGGGGCCTGCCCCAGCACCGAAAGCGACATCTCCTCCACCAGGGCCCCGATCAGCGGCGCGACCGTGACCGGCCGGGTCAGCGATAGCGCGACGATCTGGTGGAAGAACACGCGCGCATCGCAGGCGAGGCCCGGCAGCAGGATCAACGGTTCGCTCATCCGGCAACCTCGGCCACAGTCGCCGCGATCAGCTCAAGGCACTCGGGTGTGGAAAAGCGGTGATCCGCCCCCTTGACCAGCGTCAGGCGAATATCGGGCCCGCTGGCATGGCCGAGCAGACGCAGCGCCACGTCCGGGGCGACATCCCGATCCTCCGTCCCCTGCAACAGCCGCACCGGGCAGCCGAGCGCAAGCGGCGCACGCAGCACAAGCCGCGCCCGCCCGTCCTCGATCAGGCGGCGCGTGATGACATAGGGTTCGTCCGCATAATCCGACGGCCGCTCGATCCGGCCGTCCCGCATCAGCCGCGCGCGCTCGTCCTCGCTTGCGCCGGCCCAGAAGCTGTCTTCGGTGAAATCCGGGGCGGCCGCGATCCCGACCAGCCCCGCCACGCGCTCGGGCACCGCCCGCGCCAGAAGCAGCGCGATCCACCCCCCCATGGACGAGCCGACCAGCACTTGCGGCCCCTCGGTCAACGCCCCGAGCGCGCAAAGCGCATCCTCGAACCAGTCGCCGATCGCGCCATCCTCGAACCGCCCCGAAGACAGGCCATGCCCGGAATAATCCAGCCGCAGGAAGGCCCGGCCCGTCGAACGCGCCCGGTCCGCCAGGAAAACCGCCTTGGTTCCCGCCATGTCGGACCGGAACCCGTGCAGAAAGACGATCCCCGGACCGCGCCCCGGGGCGCGGTCATAGGCGATCCTGCGGCCTTGCGGGGTGGTCAGAAACATCGTCTCGGTCATCTTGCGCTCCCGCCCCAGCCAGCCCTCGCCCGTCTATAGCGCGCCCCCAGCAGAGGGACCACCCATCCCGCGGAAGCGATTGACATCGCCCTGCCCGAGGGGCAATAAACCGCCCGACATAACCCGCAACCGGGCGTTTCGTAGGCGCCAGACCGACGAGGAGAATGACCGATGGCCGAGATTTCCCTGACCTTTCCCGATGGCAACCAGCGCGATTTCGCATCCGGCGTGACCGCCGGCGAAGTGGCGGCCTCGATCTCGCCCAGCCTCGCGAAAAAGGCGATCTCCGCCTCGCTCGACGGGGCGCACCATGATCTCCAGTGGCCGATCACCCGCGACGCCCGCATCGCCATCCACACGATGCAGGACGAGGCGCAATCGCTGGAACTGATCCGCCATGACCTCGCCCATATCATGGCGCGCGCCGTGCAGGAGTTGTGGCCGGAGGTGAAGGTCACGATCGGGCCGGTCATCGCGAACGGCTGGTATTACGACTTCGACCGGGCCGAACCGTTCAGCCCTGAAGATCTGGGCGCGATCGAGGCCAGGATGAAGCAGATCATCAACGCCCGCGATCCGGTCCGCACCGAATTGTGGAGCCGCGCCGACGCCATCGCCTTCTATGCGGCCAGGAACGAGCCGTTCAAGGTCGAACTGGTGAACGCCATCCCCGAGGATCAGGCGATCCGGATGTATTGGCATGGCGACTGGCAGGACCTGTGCCGCGGGCCACACCTTCAGCATACCGGGCAGGTGCCCGCCGATGCCTTCAAGCTGATGAACGTGGCCGGTGCCTACTGGCGCGGCGACAGCAACAACAAGCAGTTGCAGCGCATCTATGGCGTGGCCTTCCGCAACCGCGAGGAGCTCAAGGCGCATCTCACGATGCTGGAAGAGGCCGCGCGACGCGACCACCGCCGCCTCGGCAAGGAAATGGAGTTGTTCCATCTTCAGGAAGAGGCGCCCGGCATGATCTTCTGGCACCCCAATGGCTGGACGATCTACCGCACGCTCGAGGACTACATGCGCCGTCGCCAGCGCGGGGCCGGCTATCGGGAAATCCGCACGCCGCAGGTGGTCGACCGCATCCTGTGGGAAAGGTCGGGCCACTGGGAGGCCTACCGCGAGAACATGTTCCTCGTCGAGGTCGACGAGGAGGGTGCGAAGGAAAAGCGCGTCAACGCGCTCAAGCCGATGAACTGCCCCTGCCATGTGCAGGTCTACAACCAGGGCATCAAATCCTACCGCGACCTGCCGCTCAGGCTGGCCGAGTTCGGCTCGTGCCACCGCTACGAAATCCTCCGGCTCGATGCACGGATTGATGCGGGTGCGCGGCTTCACGCAAGACGACGCGCACATCTTCTGCACCGAGGACCAGATCGAGACGGAATGCGCGAATTTCATCACGCTGCTCGGCAGCGTCTACAGGGATCTCGGCTTCGACAGCTTCGAGATCAAGCTCTCCACGCGCCCCGATGTCCGGATCGGGTCGGACGAAGCCTGGGACAAGGTCGAGGGCGCGCTGGAAAACGCCATCAAGGCCACCGGCAACGCCTATGAGATCGACGCCGGCGAAGGTGCCTTCTACGGCCCCAAGCTCGACTTCAAGCTCACCGATGCCATCGGGCGCAAATGGCAGTGCGGAACCTTCCAGGTCGACCCGAACACGCCCGACCGGCTTGGCGCCGAATATGTCGGCGAGGACGGCGCGAAGCACCGCCCCTACATGCTGCACCGCGCGATCCTCGGCTCGTTCGAGCGCTTCATCGGCATCATGATCGAGAACTACGCGGGCCGCCTGCCGTTCTGGCTGGCCCCCCGTCAGGTCGTTGTCGCAGCGATCGTCTCGGACGCCGACGAATATGTGCATGAAGTGGTGAACGCCCTGCGCGCCCAGGGCGTGCGCGCCGAGGCCGACACCCGCAACGAGAAGATCAACTACAAGGTCCGCGAGCATTCCGTTGGAAAGGTGCCCGTCATCCTCGCCATCGGCATGAAGGAGGTCGAAGAACGTTCGGTATCGCTCCGTCGCCTCGGCGACACGCGGTCCGAGACCCTCGCGCTGGACGCGGCCCTTGCGGCCCTGACCGCCGACGCCACCCCCCCCGACCTGCGCCGCATGCCTGCCTGAACCGCACCGGCCGCGCCCTGACCCTCCGTCAAGGGGCCATCGCCTACACGGCGCTTGATTTTTTTCCCGGTTGGGGCAAGCTTTTGCAATGCGTCGAGGGTGATGGCGGGTCTGGTCCACCCGGGCGCAGGCCCGCCGCAATGTCGCTGCGGGCGGACGGGTGAAGGAGAGACGGCATGCCGACCGGCACCGTAAAATGGTTCAATAGCACCAAGGGCTATGGGTTCATCGCGCCTGATGACGGCGGCAAGGACATCTTCGTTCATATCTCGGCGGTCGAGCGCGCCGGTCTCAAGGGGCTGAATGACAATCAGAAGATCGGCTATGAACTTCAGTCCGGCCGCGACGGCCGCGAATCCGCGGGTGACCTGCGACTGCTCTGAACGCGCCCGTCACCCCAACAGCGTGGCCTGAACCCGGTCGTCCCAGCCCAGGTGCAGGCCGCCGTCGTTCCCCCGGATCACCGGGCGTTTCATCAGGGTCGGTTGCGCGGCGATCTGCTCTTCGGTGTCCGAAGCCTTCAACCAATCGCTCAGCGAGCGCCATGTCGTGGATGAGCGGTTAACGATCGCATCCCCGAAGGCTTGCACGAATTCGCCGATCTCGGCGGGCGACAGCGGCGCCGCGCGCACATCGCGAAAGTCCACCTCATGTCCCGCCGCCCGCAGCGCCTTCAGCGCCGACTTGCAGGTATCGCATGTGGCGATGCCATAAAGGATCATCGTGAACGCCTTTCGCTGTCAGGTGATCGCACGGGTGATGGTCACCCCGGCCCAGGCCGCGACCGCGGTCAGAACCGTGCCCCAGCCCAGATCGGCGACAACCAGGGCGGGATGCCAGTCCTTCATGATCGCATAGCTCGTGAACTCATAGGTGCCATAGGCCATCGCCCCCACGACTGCCCCGGCGATCAGCGCATCTTTCGGCGCATCCTCCCAGAGCGCGGGCAGCGACACGAGCCAGACGAGTCCGCCGACATAGGCCAGATAGAACAACCCGGCCGGAACCAGCCTGATCTCGTCGCGCAGAAGCCCGCCCAGATGCGCCTCGAACAGAGGCCGCATCACGAAGGATAGCATCACCGCGTCAAGCGCCAGGAAGACGACAGCGGTGGTGACATAGAGGATGACGACGGTCATGCAGCGATCTCCGGTCCTCTTTTACAGCTAGCATACCGGGCGCAGAAGGCCAGAACATCCCGCGTTGCGACCGGCCACTCCATCCCGCGCCCCGCCAAGGGCCATCACCCCCGACGGCCCCGCGGGCCGGCGTCCGCGCCCCCAATCCCGTCGCAAGGGGCCGCATGGCGTGCCCGGCCGTAGCGCCAGGCGCCAGCGCGGCCTATCGCCCTTTGCCCTCCGGTACGCCGCACGCCGGGCCCTCACGCCCCCTCGCGGCCGCTGCCGCACACCGCGCCGTCACGCCCGCTCGTCGCCGCCAAGGATGCGCAGCATCCTGGCCGCCGCCGCTTCGGCCGTCGTCTCGCCGTTCGCCACCGCGCAGCCCAGGCGCTCCATCGCGGCCCGCGCCTCGGGGCGCTCGAGAACCGCCAGCAGCCCGTGGCGGACCTCGGCCTCGAACCAGCGCCGCGCCTGCTCGGCGCGCAACCGCTCCCAGTGACCCCGTTCGCGCCGCCAACCGGCCAGCGCCGTCATGTCCGCCCATGCGGCCGAAAGGCCGCTTTCCTCCAGCGCCGAAACGCAGGCCGCGCGCGGAAAACCCTCAGGGTCCTGCGGCCTGCGCCGCAACAGGCGCAGCGCGCCCGCATAATCCGCGCAGGTCCGCAGCGCGGCCGGCTTCAGATCGCCATCCGCCTTGTTCACCAGGATCAGGTCAGCCATCTCCATGATGCCGCGCTTGACCCCCTGCAACTCGTCGCCCCCCGCGGGCGCCAGCAGCAATACGAACAGGTCGCACAGGTCGGCCACCATCGTCTCCGACTGGCCGACCCCCACCGTCTCGACCATGATCACATCGAACCCGGCCGCCTCGCACAGCGCCACCGCCTCGCGCGTGCGCCGTGCGACCCCGCCCAGGTGGGTCTGCGACGGCGAGGGCCGGATGAAGGCCAGCGGGTCGCGCGCCAGACGGTCCATCCGGGTCTTGTCGCCCAGGATGGACCCGCCCGACCGCACCGAGGACGGGTCGACCGCCAGCACCGCCACCTTGAGGGCCTTGCCCGTCAGCATTATCCCGAAGCTCTCGATGAAACTCGACTTGCCCACCCCCGGCGTGCCCGACAGCCCGATCCGAAGCGCCTCGCGCCCGGTGTCGCGAAGCCGCTCCAGCAGCGCCCGCGCCGCTTCCCGGTGGTCGGCGCGACCGCTTTCCACCAGCGTGATCGCCCGCGACAACGCGCGGCGATCCGCGGCGATCACGCCATCCGCCAGTTCTGCAACATCCATCGGGCCTCTCCCGGCAAGGCATGAGCGGGGTCTTGCGCATCGGCGCGTGCGCGCACGCGATTGTCAACGCCCTGTCACGCGCCCGGGGTTTTCTTGTGGCGCAAGGCGCGGCTTACTGGACGCAACACGACGGGGTGAATGATGACCGCATGGCACAGACACATCCTCGCCGGCCTGGCCGGGCTTCTGCTGGCGCTACCCGCGGCGGCGCGGGCCGACGAGGCGGTTTTCGATTTCTCGGTGCGCGGCCTGCGGGCCGGCACACTGACCTTCTCGGGCGCGGCCGAGGGCGGCAGCTATGCCGTCACGGGCCGTCTGGAAAGCGCGGGCCTCGTCGGCCTCCTGCGCAAGGTCCGCTATGACGGGCAGGTCGAGGGCCGCGTCAAGGGCAAGCGGTTCACGCCCGCCCGCTACGTCGAACGCGCCGATACCGGCAAGCGCCAGTCCGAAGCGGTGATGGAATATCGTGGCGGCGTGCCGCAGGTAAAGGTCTACAATCCGCCGCGCCCGCCCGGCGACGGCGGACTTGATCCGGCGCGTCAGGCCGGCACCGTCGACCCGCTGACCGCGATGTTCGCCGCGCTTCGCGATGTGCCCGCGGGGCAGGAATGCAACCTCGCGCTGCAACTCTTCGACGGCAAGCGGCGCAGTCAGGTCAGCCTCGGCGCACCCCGCCCCTCCGGCGAGGGCATCGCCTGCCCCGGCGAGTATCGGCGCCTCGCGGGATTTCCCGCCGAGGACATGGCCGAACGCGCGCGCTTTCCATTCTCGGTCTTTCTGGTGCCGCAGGCCGATGGGCGGATGCGGGTCAGCGAGGTCACGCTGGAAAGCATCTATGGAAATGCCCGCCTGAAACGCCGATAAGGCGGGCGTGACAGACCCGCAGACACCCGACACCCTGCCCATCGACGAGGCCCTGCCGGGGTTGCTCGCGGCGCTCCGCGCCCGGGGCTGCGCGGTGCTTCAGGCCCCCCCCGGCGCCGGCAAGACCACGCGGGTTCCCCTTGCTCTGCTGAAGGCCGGCCTGACCCCCGGCCGCATCGTCATGCTCGAACCCCGCAGGCTCGCCGCCCGCGCGGCAGCCGAACGGATGGCCGCTACGCTGGCCGAGCCGGTCGGCGCCACTGTCGGCTACCGGATCCGCGGCGAGGCGCGCGTCTCGCCCGGCACCCGGATCGAAGTCGTGACCGAAGGCATCCTGACCCGGATGATCCAGTCCGACCCGTCGCTCGACGGCATCGGCGCGCTGATCTTCGACGAATTCCACGAACGCTCGCTCAACGCGGATCTTGGCCTGGCGCTGGCCCTCGAGGTGCGCGGGGCCCTGCGTGAGGATCTGCTCCTGCTGGTGATGTCCGCCACGCTCGATGCGGCCCCGGTCGCGGCACTGATGAATGACGCGCCGGTCGTCACCTCGGCGGGCCGGGCCTATCCGGTCGCGACCCGCTGGCTTGCCCGCCCGCTCGGCGACCGGCGGCTTGAACCGGCGATGGCCGATCTGGTGCTCGAGGCGCTGGAGGAATGTCCCGCAGGCGGCGTGCTGGCCTTCCTGCCGGGCGAGGCCGAGATCCGCCGCCTCGACGCCCTGCTGAAAGACCGCCTTCCGCCGGGTTGCGTCACGGCGCCGCTGTTCGGGTCGATGGATTTCGCCGCCCAGCGCGCCGCGATCAGCCCCGCGACCACCGGGCGCAAGCTGGTGCTGGCGACCTCGATCGCGGAAACCTCGCTCACGCTGCCCGATATCCGCGTCGTGCTCGACGCCGGACGGTCGCGCCGGGCGCGCTTCGATCCGGCGTCGGGGATGTCGCGTCTGGTGACCGAACGCGTCACCCGCGCCGAGGCCGAACAGCGGCGCGGCCGCGCCGGCCGTGTCGCCCCCGGCACCTGCTATCGCCTTTGGGCAAAGGCCGAGGAAGGCGCGCTCGCGGCCTTTCCCCCGCCCGAGATCGCGGCCGCCGATCTCGCCTCGCTTGCGCTTGAACTTGCGCTCTGGGGCGGCGGGGCGGACCTTCCCTTCCTCACGCAGCCCCCCGCCCCCGCGCTCGCCGGTGCCCGCGCGCTCCTGCACGATCTGGGCGCGCTGCGCGACGGGCGCATCACCGATCACGGCCGCGCGCTCGCGGCGCTGCCGCTGCATCCGCGTCTGGGTCACATGCTGCTGCGCGCGGGTCCGGACGCGGCCCCGATCGCGGCGCTGCTGGCGGAACGCGATCCGATGCGGGGCGCCCCGCCCGACCTTGCCCGCCGCCTGTCCGTGATCCGCGATCCGCGATTGATGGAGCGCGAACCCCCCGGTTCCGTCCATCGCCCCACGATCGAGCGCATCCGCACCGAGGCACGCCGCCTCGCCAGCGCAACCCGAACGGCGGTCGCAGCGCCCCGGATACATCTCAGTCCGGGCGGCATGGCGGCGCTCGCCTATCCAGACCGCATCGGGTTGCGCCGCGCCGGAGAAGCCCCGAGATGGCTGCTCTCGGGCGGCAAGGGCGCGACGATGGATCCGGGCCTGCCCCTTTCGGGCGCCCGCCTGATCGTCGCGACCGATCTGGACGGCGACGCGCGCGAGGCCCGCATCCGTCAGGCCGCCGAGGTCGACGAGGCGGAACTGCGCCTCCTCTTCGCCGACAGTATCGACTGGCGGTCGCTCTGCGAATGGTCGCGCCGTGATCGCCGGGTGGTCGCGCGCCGGCAGGAACGGCTGGGCGCGCTCGTCCTGGCCGACCAGCCCTGGCCCGACGCCCCGCCCGAGGCCATCGCCCGCGCCGCGCTCGACGGGCTGCACGAGATCGGGTTGCCGTGGTCTGAGCCCGCCCGCCGCCTGCGCGCACGGATCGAACTGGCGCGCGGCGGGGGCGCGGACCTGCCCGACTGCACCGACGAGGGCCTTCTGGCCCGCGCCGAAGACTGGCTGCTGCCCCACCTTGCCGGCCGCCGCACCGAAGCCGATCTGCGCGCGCTCGATCTGGCGGAACCCTTGCGAAGTGCGCTCACCTGGGACCAGGCGCAGCACGTCGACAGGCTCTGCCCCTCGTCGTTCGAAACCCCCCTCGGCCGCCGCGTCCCGATCGACTATCAGGGCGAGGCCCCTGCGATCGAGGTGCGCCTGCAAGAGATGTTCGGCCTCGCCCGCCACCCCGGCGTGGGTCCGCACCAGACGCCGCTGCGCATCACCCTGTTGTCGCCGGGCGGCAAGCCGGTGCAGGTCACGATGGACCTGCCGGGGTTCTGGGCCACCAGCTATGCCGATGTCCGCAAGGACATGCGCGGCCGCTATCCCCGCCATCCCTGGCCCGAGGATCCGACCCGGGCGGAACCGACGCTGCGCGCCAAGCCGCGCGGCACCTGACCCTTTTCCGGCGGGCCGATTTCCCGTATGCAACCGGCGCGACCAGCAAGGGGCCGGAATGTGACGTCCGATCAGATCGCGGCCCGAAGGGGCCGCTGGGCCGTGGCGGCCATGTTCCTCGCCAATGGATTCCTGTTCGGCTCATGGGCGCCGCAGATCCCGCTGCTGCTGCCCCGCCACGGCATCACCGAAGGCACGCTCGGCCTGCTGATCCTTGTGCTCGGCCTTGGCGCGGTCGCGGCGATGTCGGTGTCCGGCGCGGTTATCGCGCGCATCGGCTCGCGTCGCGCGCTCCGGCTGTTCGCGGTCCTTTCGGTGGGCACGCTCGCCCTCGTCGTGCTTGCCCCGAACGTCGCGCTGCTGGCAGTCGCGATGGCGGTCATGGGCGCCTTCCTTGGCAGCATGGATGTCGCGATGAACGCCAATGCGGTCGAGGTCGAGAAACGGCTCGACCGGGCGATCATGTCGTCGTCCCACGGGTTCTGGAGCCTTGGCGGATTTGTCGGCGGCGGTCTTGGGGGCCTGGTGATCGCGCGCACCTCGGCAGAGGCGCACGCGCTCATGGCAACCGCCGCGGCGCTGGCCGTCATGCTGGCGGCGATGCCCTTTCTGATCCGCGAGCGTCACGCGCCTTCCACCGCGGTTACGGGCGAGGCGCGCCGCGGCCACTGGCCGCGCGGCTGGCCGATCTACATCCTCGGCACGATGGCGCTGTTCTCGATGGTGCCCGAGGGCGGCGTGCTCGACTGGGCCGCGCTCTATCTCACCAAGGAACACGGCGCCTCCCTCGCCACCGCCTCCTTCGGTTTCGCGATGTTC
This sequence comes from uncultured Alphaproteobacteria bacterium, assembly GCA_963700485.1. Lineage (GTDB taxonomy): Bacteria > Pseudomonadota > Alphaproteobacteria > Rhodobacterales > Rhodobacteraceae > Aliitabrizicola. The sequence continues at coordinate 80,368 of CAVOXQ010000008.1, read as the reverse complement.
GCGGGCACCATGGCATTGGTCCGTTTTCTTGGCGACGCGGTGCGCAACCGGTTCGGCGCGGTCGCCACGCTGCGCGTCTCGGGCCTTGTCGGGGCCACGGGGATGATGGCCGCCAGCATCGCCCCCGGCGACTGGTTCGCCATCGCAAGCTTCGGCCTCGCGGGGCTCGGTATCGCGAACATGGTGCCGATCGTTCTCTCTGCCGCCGGCAACCACCCCGGCGCCAGTTCCGGCAGCGGTATCGCGGCCGTCACCATGATGGGCTATTCGGGCATCCTGATCGCGCCCTCGGCAATCGGTTTCGCCGCCGAACACGCGGGCTACCGCGCCACCTATTTCGTGCTGTCGCTCCTGCTGCTCGTGGTGGCCGCACTGGCCGGCCGCGTCTCGGCGGCCGACCGCGTGGCGATGCCGGTCCGGCCCGCCCCGTCCCGCGGGGCGCCGGACCGGGCCGGGCGCTCTCAGACGCCCATGTAGTCGCGCTTGCCCACCTCGACGCCATTGTGGCGCAGGATGTTGTAGGCGGTGGTCATGTGGAAATGCATCTGCGGCAGCGCGAACTGGGTCAGGAACACGAGGCCCGTCATCTCAAGCTCGCCACTGCGCATCTTGATCACGACCTGCCGCGCCGCGGCCCCCTCGAACCGCTCCGGCCCATGGGCCGCGACAGCCGCCGCCACGCGCTCGGCCCGGGCGCGCAATTCGGCAAAGCTCGTCTCGGTGTCGGGATAGGATGGCACCTCGTCCCCGGCGAGCCGCGCGGGGATGCGCGCGGCAAAGTCGCAGGCCAGCTGCACCTGACGCGTGAACGGGAACATGTCGGGGAAAAGCCGGAACGCCAGCAGGGCCTGCGGGTCGATGCCCTTGGCGGTGCAATGCGCCTCGGCCTTGCCCAGGATCAGGGACAGCGCCCCGAGCGAGCGGACGATTGGCGGAACGGTGATGTCGTGGATCATTCTGGGGCCCCAAATATTCTGAACCGAACTGTTCAGAACGCCACCCAACACCATCCGCCGCGCGGCGTCCAGAGCCGATCTTGCGCCCCCGCCCCGGCGCCCCACCCCGGCCCGCGAGCCGCTAGAGAACGCCCGCCACCTCGTGCGCGGGCAGCACCTGCGCGAAATCCGCCCCGAGCAGCGCAAGCGTCACGTCCAGCACCTGCGCCGCCGGAATGCGACTGCCATCCGCCCGCGGCACGTCAAAGCCGATCAGCGCGTCGTGCGGCAGGATCACCCGATAGCCGAGGTCCGAGGCGGCCCGCGTCGAAGACGTCACGCAGAACCCCGCGACCGCCCCCACCAGCACCAGCCTGTCGATCCCGCCCGCCCGCAGGTGCGCATCAAGCCCGGTGCCCGCAAAGGCCGAGGATCGCGCCTTGGTCAGCACCGCCTCGCCGGGCAGCGGGCGCGCGCAGGCCATCACCTCGCCCCCCGGCTGACCCCGCGCCACCCGCGTGCCGGGCTCGTCATGATGCACATGGATCACCGGCAGGCCGCGCGCACGAAACAGCGCCAGAAGATCCGCCACCCGCGCCTCCGCCCCGGGGTTCGCGCGGTCGCGCCCGCGCTCGGTGCGGTGGGTCATCTCCATCTGCATGTCGATCACCAGAAGCGCGGTGCTCATAGCCCCAGGCACCAGCGCATGACCGCCTTCTGGGCGTGAAGCCGGTTTTCGGCCTCGTCGAAAATCACCGAATGCGGGCCGTCCATCACCGCGCTCGTCGCCTCGTCGTTGCGATGGGCGGGCAGGCAATGCATGAACAGCGCATCCGGCTTGGCCATGCGCCATCAGCGCCTCGTTCACCTGATAGGGGCGCAACTGGTTGTGCCGGCGCTCCTTGGCGCTTTCGGGGTCATGCATGCGACACCCAGGTGTCGGTGACCACGAGATCCGCGCCGTCGACCGCCCGTGCCGGATCGCGCTCGATCTCGACCTTTGCCCCGTCTGCCCGCGCAAAGGCGAGCGCACGCGGGCTCGGGGTCCAGCGTTTCCGGCCCGGTGAAGGTGAAGTCAAAGCCGAACTGCCCCGCGGCATGCAGCAAGCTGACGCGCAGACGTTGTTGCCATCGCCGCACCAGACCACCTTGCGCCCCGCGATCGGGCCGCGATGTTCCTCATAGGTCATGACATCGGCCATGATCTGGCAGGGATGGGTGCGGTTGGTCAGCCCGTTGATCACCGGAACCGTGGCATGTTCGGCCATCTCCAGCAGCGTCGCCTCTTCAAAGGTGCGGATCATGATCAGATCGACATAGCGCGACAGCACCCGGGCCGTATCGGCGATGCGTCTCGCCATGGCCAAGCTGCATCTCCTTGCCCGACAGCACCATCGTCTCGCCCCCCATCTGGCGCACGCCGACGTCGAACGACACGCGGGTCCGGGTCGAGGGTTTCTCGAAGATCAGCGCGACCATGCGGCCCTTGAGCGGCTGGTCGTCATCGGGCGTGCCCTTGGGGCGGCCGTTGCGGGCCGTCTTCATCGCGTGGGCGGTGTCGATCATGCGCGCAGGTCGGCAGCGTCGGTCTTGTGGATGTCGAGGAAATGGTTCATTGGTCTTGGCTTTCTTGGCCGGGATCAGGGGGCGTCACGCCCCCGGGATCCCTGGGGTATTTGAACACGGATCAAGCGACGGTAGGCGGCCTGTCGCTCCACCGCCGTCCGCGGCGCGGTCAAGGCGCGCAACCGCCTCGGCGATATCTCTCATCGGTATGTTCGAGCGCGGGCAGCAGGCGCAGCACGTTGTCGGCGGCAGGCACCGTCAGAACGCCTGCAGCGTAGCCGGCCTTGACCACATCCGTCGGCGCGAGCTTGCACTTCAGGCCCAGCATCAGGCCCGTCCCGCGCACGCCTTCGAACACCTGCGGATGGGCCGCGACCAGACCTTCCAGCCTCTGCCGGAACAGCGCCCCCTTGCGGTGCACCTCGGCCAGGAAGGCCGGGTCCTCGAGACGATCTCGACACAACCTTGGCCCCCACCGCGCAGGCCAGCGGATTGCCGCCATAGGTCGAGCCGTGCGTGCCCGCCATCATGCCGGCGCGGCCCGTTCGGTGGCCAGCACCGCGCCCAGCGGAAAGCCGCCGCCGATGCCCTTGGCGACCATCATGATATCGGGCGTGATACCCGCCCATTCATGGGCGAAAAGCCGCCCCGTGCGGCCCATGCCGCATTGCACCTCGTCCAAGATCATCAGCGCGCCGGTCTGGTCGCACAGATCGCGCAACCCCTTCAGGCAGGCGTCCGGCAGCACCCGGATGCCGCCCTCGCCCTGGATCGGTTCGACCATCACGGCGGCCACATCTGTCGGTCATCGCCGCGCGCAGGGCGTCATGGTCGCCGCACGGCAGATGCCGGAACCCCGGCATCAGGGGGCCAAAGCCCTTGACCATCTTCTCCGATCCGGCCGCCGCGATCGCCCCGGTGGACCGGCCATGGAAGGCGCCCTCGAAGGTCAGGATCTCGATCCGTTCGGGCTGGCCCGCGTCGTCCCAGTGCTTGCGCGCCATCTTGATCGCAAGCTCGGCCGCCTCGGTGCCCGAATTGGTGAAGAACACCGTGTCGGCAAAGGTCGCCTCCACCAGCATCGTCGGCCAGCCGCTCCTGCTCCGGGATCCGGTAGAGGTTCGAGACATGCCACAGCCGGCCCGCCTGTTCGGTCAGATCGCCACCAGCGCCGGGATGGGCATGCCCCAGCGCGTTCACCGCGATCCCCGCGCCAAGGTCGAGGTATCGCTGCCCGTCCTCGGCCAGAAGCCACGATCCCTGCCCCGAGACAAAGGCAAGCGGGGCGCGGTTATAGGTCGGCAGAACCGGAGAGATCATCGGGAAAATCCTTGCAGCGCGCGAGATACAGGGGTGCCAAAGGCACGGGTGCGAGTCAACGAAGGGATCGAGGGCAGGATCACAGCCGGCTGCGGAACCGTGGCCATGGCCACAACCGGCACCGCAGGCGCGTGGACGCGGCTACGCCCGGACGCGGAAGCGTCGGCGTCGGGGCGTCAGGCAGGGCGCGTTGGCGTCGATCATCGGGTCGACCTAGCGGAAAGGATGCCGCCTGTCCAGCCCGACGAACGCCCGCCCCCTTGCGCGAAGGCCGCCCGGCTTGTATCACGCCGCGTCCGGGCTAGAATGCCCGGCAGCATCAGGCCCTCGGGCCGCCACGCCTGCGGGAACCATACCCAGACCGGAGATCGCCATGTCCTGGACGGACGAGCGCGTTGAGACGCTCAAGAAGATGTGGGGCGAGGGCCAGTCGGCCTCGCAGATCGCCAAGGAACTGGGCGGTGTCACCCGCAACGCCGTGATCGGCAAGGTCCATCGCCTCGGCCTGTCCAACCGTGTCGGCGGCAAGCCCGACGACGAGGATGCGGGCCTCGCAGCCCCCGTCGCGGGCGCCACGGCACCGTTGCGCGCCGATCCGCCCCGCACCCCGCCGCCGGCCGAGGTGCGCGCGGCGCCCGAGCGCCCGGCCACCGATCGCCCCGCCCCGCCCGCAGGCGGCGCCACCGTCACCCCGCTGCCCAACCGCAAGGCCATCATTCCGGCCGGTCAGCCTTTGCCGCCGCAGCCATCGGCCAACGAGATCTCTCCCGAGGCGCTCGCCTCGGTGCGCGAGGTGGAAAAGCGTGCCCGCCGCCTGACGCTGATGGAGTTGACGGAGCGGACCTGCAAATGGCCGATCGGCGATCCCGCGACCGAGGACTTCTGGTTCTGCGGCCTGCCGACCCAGGCCGGCAAGCCCTATTGCGACGCCCACGTCAGCGTCGCGTTCCAGCCGATGAGCGCGCGGCGCGACCGCCGCCGCTGACCGGCCCCCCGGCCGGGCCCCGCCAAGGGGGCCGGCGCGCCGTCAGTTTCCGCCAAGACCCGCCCCGCCCAGCAGGCGCTCCAGCGCCCGCGCGGCCTCCTGCTGCAACGCCTCCTCGGCCGCGCGCCGGGCCAGATCTTCCAGGCTCTCGCCGTCCTGCGCGACGATGCCCAACTCCTCCTCGGCGCGCCGCGCCAACTCCTCGCGCGCCTTTTCCTCCAGCTTCTTCGCTTCCTCTTCAAGCTTGCGCCGCGCCAGCGTCTCGAGGTCCAGCCGCACGCTCGGGCTGTCCCAGGATCCGCCCAGAACCACCGGCACCTGCACGTCGGGGCCAAGCGCCTGCCCCCCCAGCGACAGCGGCGTCACCCGATAATCGAGCGTCCGGTTGCCGACATCCACGCGCCCCGCGCCGCCGGCCGTGATCAGCGGTGCGGCCAGCGCCAGATCGCCGTTCGACAGCACCCCGCCCGCCAGCGTGAAACTTGCCGTCACGCTGTCGAACACCGTCTTCGATCCCTCGCCCACATAGCCGGTGTCGAGCGTCCGGATCATCCCGGCGATATCGAGCCCGCGCAACTCGCCATTGCGGAAGGCAAGGCTTCCCTCGCCGTCGAGGCTGCGCATCAGCGCGTCCAGACTGCCGCCCGAGGCCAGCACGTTGAAGCGCATGTCGCCGGTCCCGCTCAGCCGGTCATATTCCGCCAGCGCCGCCAGCAGCGGCTCCAGCGACAGACCCTTGAACGCCAGGTCGAGGCGCGTCGAGAACCCCTTGCGCCCGTTCAGGATCACCTGCCCCGACAATGTCCCGCCATAGGCTGCGACCTCGCGCAGATCGACGACGGCGCGCGCGGCGTCGATCGTGGCGGACAGCCGCGTGCGCCCGAAGGCCACGCTGCCCAGATCGACGCTGTCGGCCGCAAGCGAGATCGCGGCATCCATCGCGCCCAGGCCGCTGACGTCGATCGGCGCCGTCGACCATCCCGTGGGGCCGGCGCTTCCGCCCCCACCGCCGCCGCCGCCGCCCAGCGATTTCAGGTCGAGGTCGCCCGTTACCAGTTGCGCGGTCAGCCGGGGGCGGGTCTTGCCCGGCACAAGGTCGAACGCGCCGGAAAACCGGTTGCCGTCCAGCGTGACGCTGCCCTCGCGCAGATGTACCGACCCGGCCGCAGTCAGTGTCGCCTCGCCCTCGAGCGCGATGCTGCGCCGCCCCAGCCCCTCGGGCAGATCGGGCGCGGCAAGACCGGCCAGCGCCGTCACCGCCCCGAGATCGCCCAGGGCAGCCTCGATGCGCCCCTCGGCGGCCATCGGATCAAGGCCCGCCCGCCCGTCGAATGTCACCTCCGACCCACCGATCGCCGCCGTCAGCGCGACCGGCACCACCTTGCCCTCGGCCAGCGCGGCGACCGATCCGATGCGTCCTTTCACCTGCATGGCCTGCCCGTTCATCCGGGCCGACGCGGAAATCTCCGCAGCGCCCTGCCAGTCGGGCAGCCGCGCGTCCAGCGATATGCCCGACACCTCCTGCCGCGTTCCCGCGCGATGGTCGAGCATCACCACCGTGCCGTCCGTCATCACCGCCCGGTCGATGCCAAGCGGCCGGCCCGCACCGCCTTCGGCCGGCGCCGCCGGTTCGGCCGCCCCCCCCTCGGGCGCGAAGGTCCAGTTCACCCGCCCGTCCGCCGCCCGCTCCAGCAGAAGCCGGGGGCGGATCAGGTCGATCCCGGTCACCCGCACCGCGCCTCCCAACAGCGCCTGCAAGTCGACCGCGATCGACACCCCCTCGGCGCTGAGCATCGGCCCCGCATCGGACCAAGCGGCATTGGCCAGCACAACCGTCCCCGTCCGCACACCCAGATGCGGCCAGACCGTCGGGCGCACCGCGCCTTCAAAGCGCAACTCGCGCCCCGTCATCTTGCGGAACTCTCCGGCGGCGAGGTTCGCGATCCGCTCGGTCGGCACCAGAAACAACCCCGCCAGGACAAGCACCACCAGCAGGGCCAGACTTCCCGCAACCCGGATCAGCCAGCGCATCGCATTTCTCCCCCTGCCGGTCCCACCGGCCCGAGTCTAGGCCGCCCCTCGCCCGGCAACAAGGGCACGGGCCGCGCGCCTCCTCCCCGATCGGCGGATCGCCGTCGGTGCCCCATCCCCCCCGGCTGTGCCCCGGCGCCGGAACGGGTCAACCCCACCCGGCCCGGACATCTCCGGCAAGACGCCCCGGACGCTCCCCGACCGCCTGGCGCACGTCCTCTTCGATCCGACAGACAACATTTTGCCCGGATGCTCGCGTCGGTAGCGGCATCCCGCCGGCCTGCCCGCCCCGCGCCCCCTTCCGCACCCCCCCGCCGATCCTGTATATCCCGCCAATGTCCCAAAACCCGCCCCTCCTCCGCCCCGACCTTGCCCGCGCCCGGGTCCCCGAGGACCGCCGCGCGGGCCAGCCCACCATCGGCATGGTCTCGCTCGGCTGCCCCAAGGCGCTGGTCGACAGCGAACGCATCCTGACCCGCCTGCGGGCCGAGGGCTATGCGATCTCGCCCGATTACCAGGGCGCCGATGCGGTGATCGTCAACACCTGCGGGTTTCTCGATCAGCGCCAAGGCCGAAAGCCTCGAAGCGATCGGCGAGGCGCTGCGCGAAAACGGCCGGGTCATCGTCACCGGCTGCCTCGGGGCCGAGCCCGACTATATCACCGGCGCGCATCCCAAGGTGCTGGCCGTCACCGGCCCGCATCAGTACGAACAGGTGCTGGACGCGGTCCACGCCGCCGTGCCGCCCGCGCCCGACCCGTTCATCGACCTTCTGCCGGCGACGCGGCGTCAGCCTGACGCCGCGCCACTACAGCTATCTGAAGATTTCCGAAGGCTGCAACCACACCTGCAAGTTCTGCATCATCCCCGACATGCGCGGCAAACTGGTCAGCCGTCCCGCCCATGCCGTGCTGCGCGAGGCCGAAAAGCTGGTCGAGGCCGGGGTGAAGGAGCTTCTGGTGATCAGCCAGGACACCTCGGCCTACGGGGTCGACCGCAAGCATGACACGAGCGCCCTGGAAAGGTCGCGACGTGCGCGCCCACATCACCGACCTCGCGCGCGAACTGGGCAAGCTCGGCGCCTGGGTGCGGCTGCACTACGTCTACCCCTACCCGCATGTCCGCGACCTGATCCCGCTGATGGCCGAAGGGCTGGTGCTGCCCTATCTCGACATCCCGTTCCAGCACGCCCACCCCGACACGCTGCGCCGCATGGCCCGGCCCGCCGCCGCCGCCAGGACGCTGGACGAAATCGCCGCCTGGCGCGCGTGTCTGCCCCGACATCACCCTGCGCTCCACCTTCATCGTCGGCTATCCCGGCGAGACCGAGGCCGAATTCCAGACCCTGCTGGACTGGCTGGACGAGGCGCAACTCGACCGGGTCGGCTGCTTCCAGTACGAAAACGTCGCCGGCGCGCGGTCGAACGCCCTGCCCGACCATGTCCCCGACGAAGTCAAGCAGGACCGCTGGGATCGCTTCATGGAAGAAGCGCGCAGGCGATTTCCGAGGCGAAGCTGGCCGCAAAGGTCGGCACAGTGCTCGAGGTCGATCGTCGACGAGGTCGACGACGACGGCGCCACCTGCCGCACCAAGGCCGACGCGCCCGAGATCGACGGCAACCTCTTCATCGACGAAGGGTTCGAGGCGCTGAAGCCCGGCGATATCGTCACGGTGAAGGTGGACGAGGCGGGCGAATACGATCTCTGGGGGCGGCCCGCCGCTCGGTTGAGCGGGCCGCGCGCGATCAGGCCTTGTCCTTGGCGGGCCGGATGTCCTCGGGCAGCGGCTGCCCGGTCCGGGCGGCCAGCAGGGCGGCCGCGCTGACCTTGCGGGGCGCCGCCGGCACGTCGTCCATGATCGAATAGAGTTTCGGCTTGGGATCGTTGGGGGCCATCGTGGTGCCTTTCGCTCTGCGACACGGATGCGCCACCCGAGGGTCATGCGCCTTTGGCCGTCGCAAAGCAAACCTTTCCTCGTTTCGCGCCATAACGCCGCAACCGCTGTCCCCGCGCGGCGCCCGGACTACCCTTGTGTCATGACCAGTCCCGATCTGCGCGTGCTCTACAATGCCGACTGCCCCGTTTGCCGGGCAGAGATCGGCCATTACGCCGCCCTTGCCACCCGCGATGGCCTGCCCCTGCGGTTCGATGACCTGAACGGGCCCGACCTTGCGCTCTGGGGCGTCACCCCGGATCAGGCGGCGCGCAGGCTGCATGTCTTGCAAGGGGGCGAGCTGCTCTCGGGCCTCGCGGCGTTCAGGGCGCTCTGGCAGGCGATGCCGCGCTACCGCTGGCTTGCCCGGCTGACCGGCCTTCCCGGTGCCCGTCAGGTGGCGGCCTTCGGCTACGACAGGATCGCGGCACCGCTTCTCTATCGTGCGCACCTGCGTCGCCTGCGCAGGGCCGGGGCGCCTCAACCCTCGTCGAGATAGGCGCGCACGGCGGCGGCCACATGCCGGAACCGATCGCCCCCCAGCGGCGTGCCGCCATACCAGCGCGTGACGACGATCACATGGTCGGTCAATTCGGCACGTTCCAGCATCCGCAGGATTACCGCCCCGGCCCCGGCCTCGCCGTCGTCATTCTTGATCGGGCCATCGGTCGAGAACACCACCGCCCAGCTGTTGTGGGTCGCCTTGGCAAACCGGCGGACCGAGACGAGGCCCGCGAGAAACGCCGAAAGCGCGGCACGGTCGGCGACCGGCCCGCCCGAGACGGCATAGCGCGACCCCCGGTCGCGAACCACGTTGATGATCTGGCGCATGGGACGAGCCTATCGGGGCCCCGCGCATCGCGCCAGAGCCCTCAGGCCAGCGCCTCGATGTCGGACTTGTTGGCGCAATACCCCGGCAAGTCGGGGGCCATCGCCGCCTCGAGCCATTGCGAACAGCGCGGGGTCTGCCCGCAGCTTTCGCAGGCATCCACCAGCGCCGCGACCTCCGGCCGCGTCAGCCATCCGTCCACGACGGCGCGCGGCAGATCGACGCCCGCGCGCCGCGCCATCGCCTGCGTCAACCCCCAGGCCTGGGGCGCGGTTCCGATCCCGATCATCGCTTCGTCCCTTTGCGGTCATGCCCCTGACGTGCCACTCTGCGCAGCGCGCCCGGGGCCGCGCCTTGATCCAGATCAAGTCAGTTCAGGGTGGCCAGCGTCCCGCGCACCGTGGCAAGCCTCTGCGCATTCGGCGGATGGGTTCCCAGAAACTCGTCGCCCGGGTCCGGCAGGCGGGTGAAGAACTGCGCCCCGCGCAGCGGATCGAACCCGGCGCGCCAGGCGATCTCGGTGCCCAGCGCGTCTGCCTCCAGCTCGAAATCCTTGGAATAGCGCCGTGATCCGATCTCGGCACCGATGTTCTGGGCCGCCTTCACGCTGGCCGCATCGGCACCGCCCAGCGTCGCGAGCGTTCCCGCCACGATCGCCCCGGTCATCGCCTCGGTCCGCTGGCGCCCGATGTGATCGGCGATGTGGTGGGCCGCCTCATGGCCCATCACGAAGGCCAGCTCGTCGGCATTGCGGGCATCCGCGATCAGCGGCAGCGTGAAGACGATCACCGGGCGGCCGGATTTGTCCAGTGTCTGAAATGCGTTGGCCTGCTCGCCCGGTCGATCGTCGACAGCGATGATGAACCGGCAATCAAGGCCCCGCGTCCGCTCGCGGCAGATCTGGGTGGCGACAGGGGTGACGCGCTCGACAACCTCGGTAAACGTCCGCGCGACGGCTTCGGGCGATCCGGGTGGCGCAATGGCCCCGTCATCGGGTCCGGAAACCGGCGTCACCACGGGGGCTGCGCACCCCGCCAGTGCCACAGCCGCCACAAGCCACGCCAGCCACTGCCTTGCCACCTGCGATTGTCCCTGCCCCGATGTCGCGAACCGACCTTTGCGCGCAACCTAGCAAGCCCGGCGGCGGTATGCAGCCCCTTCACGGCGAATTGCGCGCCTGCGGCGACGGGCTTGAGGCGCCGCGCCGCCGCGCGTAGACTTGTCCGATGTTCACCATCGAGCACGATTTCGACGCGACCGTCATCACCCTTGTCGACGAGGGGTCGCAGACGTTGCAGGAAGACGTCATCATCCTCGCCTTCGAGGATTGCGTCACCGTCGAGCAGCTTGATCCGCGCACCGACGAGGTGATGAAGATCACGCTGTCGACCGCGCAGGTGCGCGAACTCGCGGCCGCCCTCAACCTTCCCGAAGGCAGCTACCGGCTCGCCGCCAAACCGGATGGCTGAGCGGTCAGTCGACCCGAAAGACCTTGTCGCGGCTCCCCGCCCCCCGGATCAGAGTTCAGGCGCGTCGGCGCGATGCCCAGCGCCTTGGCCAGAAGTTTCGTCACAGCCTTGTTCGCCTTTCCGTCTTCGGGCGGCACGGTCACCCGGATGACGAAACGGCTCCCGTCCAGCGTCACCTGTTCGCGTGAAGCGCCAGGCGACACCCGGACGCTGATTTCGGTTCCGGGAGTCGCGAGGGCATGGGGGTTGGGGATGGTCATCGGCGGCCTCTGCGCTTTGCTCTGGCCACAAGGGATACGCCGCGTCTAGGCTTCGTGCAAACGGAGGGTCGCATGACGACGGCATTCTTCACCGACGAGCGGTGCTTCTGGCACGGCGGCGGCAATTACGCCTTCACCCTGCCCGTCGGCGGCCTCGTGCAGCCGCTGGCGGGCGGATCTGCCCGAAAACCCCGAGACGAAGCGTCGGTTGCGCAACCTGATAGAGGTGACCGGCCTCGCGCGCGACCTCGACATCCGGTCGGCCGATCCCGCGGGGTGGGACGACCTCCTGCGCGTCCACCCCGAGGCCTATCTGCGTGCCTTCAAGGCCATGTCCGATGCCGGCGGGGGCGAGCTTGGCCTGCGCACCCCCTTCGGCCGCGGCGGCTACGAGATCGCCGCGCTGTCGGCGGGACTGGCGATGGCGGCGCTGTCTTCGGTGCTCGACGGTCGGGCGCGGAACGCCTACGCCCTGTCGCGGCCGCCCGGCCATCACTGCCTGCCCGATTTCCCCAACGGCTTCTGCCTGCTCGCCAACATCGCCATCGCGGTCGAGGCGGCATTGGCCGGGGGCCGGGCCGGGCGGATCGCCGTCCTCGACTGGGACGTGCACCATGGCAACGGCACCGAGGCGATCTTTCTGAAGCGGCCCGACGTGCTGACCATTTCGCTGCACCAGGAACGCAACTATCCGATGGACACCGGCGGCGCCGACGTCCGCGGCGAGGGCCCGGGCCGCGGCGCGAACATCAACATCCCCCTGCCGCCGGGCACCGGCCACCGCGGCTACCTGGCCGCGGTGGACCGGATCGTGCTGCCCGCGCTCGCACGATTCCGGCCGGATGCGATCGTCGTCGCCTGCGGCTACGATGCAGCCGCCGTCGATCCGCTGTCGAGGATGATGGCCACGGCGGAGACCTTCCGCGAGATGACCCGCCGGGTGATGCGGTCCGCCGACGAGCTTTGTGGCGGAAAACTCGTTCTGGTCCATGAGGGCGGCTATTCCGAGGTCTATGTGCCGTTCTGCGGCCATGCCGTCCTGGAAGAGCTTTCGGGCAGCGCCGCGACCGCCCCCGACCCGCTGGCCGAGACATTGCGCCTGCGCCAGCCCGGCGCGCCCTTCGACGCCTTCGTCGACGCCTGGATCGACGGCCTTGCGGCCGGCCTGGGCTGAGCCCGCCCCTTGCCCGGTGCCGGCCCGCCGCCTAGATAGGGCCGGAACCGGCGGCGGCCGTCTGCCGCCTGCCCGAAAAGGACGCCATGCCCGAACCTGATCCCGCCGCGCTCGATTTTCTTCTGACCCGCCGCTCACACTCGGCCAAGACCTTCACCCCGCCGGTTCCCGACCGCGCCGAATTGCACGTCCTGCTGACCGCCGCCGCGCGCACGCCAGACCACGGCAAGCTGGAACCCTGGCGCTTCATCGTTCTGGAACGAGAGGCGATGGCGCGTCTGGCCGATCTGGCCGAACGCCGCGCGCGTGGAGCTTGGCCTCGACGCGGAAAAGACCGCAAAGGGGCGCGGCCAGTTCGACTCGGGCCTTCTGGCCGTCGTCGTCGTGGCAAGCCCCAAACCTTCCGACAAGATCCCGCCGATCGAACAGACCCTATCGGCCGGCGCTGTCTGCCTCGCGCTCGTCAACGCGGCCACGGCGGCCGGATGGGGGGCGAACTGGCTGTCGGGCTGGACCTCGCATGACCGCGCCTTCGTGACCCGCGCCTACGCGCTCGGCCCCGATGAATTCGTGGCGGGCATCGTCCATATCGCCACCCCGGGCCCCGTGCCCCCCGACCGTCCGCGCCCCGATATCGCCCGCCTCGTGACCTGGCTCGCCCGATGATCCTGCGGGCCTTCTGGCTGGCCCTCGGGCAACTGGACGACCGGCGGTTCCGCCGTGTCCTGTTGCTCGGCCTCGGGCTGACCGTGGCGTTGCTCGTCGCGATCTACATGCTCTTCGTGGCGGCGATCGGATGGTTTGTTCCCGACCAGATCGTCTTGCCGTGGTGGGGGCCTGTCGGCGGCATCGACCGGGCGCTGTCCTGGGGCGCGATCCCGGTGGTCATGCTGCTTTCGGTGTTTCTCATGGTGCCGGTGGCCTCGGCCTTTTCGTCGCTCTTTCTCGAGGACGTGGCCGAGGCGGTCGAGGCGCGGCACTATGGCCATGTCACGCCGCCCCCGCCCGTGCCGTTCCTGACGGCACTGATCGATTCGGTGAATTTCCTCGGGGTGATCCTGGCCGCCAACGTGCTGGCGCTGGTTCTCTATCTGGTGGCCGGCCCGTTCATCCCGTTGTTCTTCTGGGCGATCAACGGCTATCTGCTGGGGCGCGAATACTTCACGCTCGCCGCGATGCGCCATGTCGGGCGGCCCGGTGCGCGGGCGCTGCGCCGCCGCCATGCCGGCACGATCTGGCTTGCCGGAACGCTGATGGCCGCCCCGTTGTCAGTGCCGCTGGTCAACCTTCTGGTGCCGGTGCTTGGCGCGGCAAGCTTCACGCACCTGTATCATCTTCTGTCGGCGCGGGCCCCATCACCCCGTTGAAGTCGATATCGCGGATCGAGATCCACCCCGACAGGATGATGGCGCAGATGATGGCCGAAACCACCGTGGCGATCCCCGTGGTGATCCAGGCCTTGCGCTTGACGTTTTCCACCGCGGGCGCCCCCGGCGGCGTGCCCGGCACCACGGTGCCGGTGTCGGCCTGCGTGACAAAGCGGATCGGAAGCACGATGAAGAACACCATGAACCAGAAATCGCGAACACGACGAGCATTGCGGTGATCGACATCAGACCTGCTCCAGTTCCACGAGGCAGCCGTTGAAATCCTTGGGGTGCAGGAACAGCACCGGCTTGCCATGCGCGCCGATCTTCGGCTCCCCGTCGCCCAGCACCCGCGCGCCCGCCGCGGTCAGGCGGTCGCGCGCGGCGAGGATATCCTCGACCTCGTAGCAGATGTGGTGGATGCCGCCGGCCGGGTTCTTGTCCAGAAACCCCTTGATCGGAGAGCTTTCGCCCAGCGGGTGAAGAAGCTCGATCTTGGTGTTCGGCAACTCGATGAAGACGACGGTCACGCCATGGTCCGGTTCGTCCTGCGGCGCGCCGACCCGGGCCCCGAGCGTCTGGCGATACTGCTCCGCCGCGGCCGTCAAGGTCGGGCACGGCGATGGCGACATGGTTCAGGCGTCCGATCATGGGCGGGGCACTCCGGGTCCGGGATTGCCCGGTTATGCGGCGGCCAGGGGGCGGAAACAAGGGGCCGGACCGTCGCAGCCGCACAAGTTTACCGATTGGAAGGGATGATCTGGTTGGCTGCGACTCATGGCCCCTATCCGCAGCGAAAGGTTCCCGATGCCCGATACCTACGCGCCCGTCACGCCCCGTGCCGCCCACCCCGCCCTGCCGCTTCAGGGGCTGACCATGCTCGCTGTCGACGACAGCCGCTTCGCGTCCGAGGCGCTTCGCCTCGTGTGCCAGCGATCGGGCGCCCGGTTGCGCCGGGCCGAGACGATCGAGGCGGCGCTGCGCCACCTGTCGGTCTATCGCCCTGATGTCGTGATCGTCGATCTGGGCCTGCCCGATGGCGACGGCGCCGACCTCATCCGCACGCTGGCGCAGGCGCGCAACGGGCCGGTGGTGCTGGCCACCAGCGGGGATCCCGCGAACGCGGACGTCGCGCGCGATGCGGGCGCCGCCGGGTTCGTGGCGAAACCCCCCGAAGGGCTCGCGGCCTTCCAGCGCCTTGTCCTGTCGCACCTGATCGGCGGTATGGCAGCCCCCCCCGATCCGGCGGAGCCGCCCCTGCACCCCGACCGGCTTGCGCTGCGCGACGATCTTGCCCACGCTGCCGCCCTGCTGTCGCGCGCGGCGGACGCCCGCACCCGGCGATATGTCGCGGGATTCCTGGGCAGCCTCGCGCAGAGCACGCGCGACACCATCCTCGCCCGCGCGGCAGACCGCGCCGCGGCACAGGAAACGGCGCTGGCCCATCTGAGCGAACTCGTCAGCGACCGTCTCGCCACCGCCCCGGCGCCGTTCACCCGTGGCAGGGAGTTGCCGCCACCAGGTGCGGCCAAGCCGGCATGAGGCTCGATTTGCCGGTCGACCCCGGGGCGAAATGCCCTAAGACAGGGGGAAGCCGCCGCAAGGAGATGCGCCCATGTCCCTCTCGACCCGCCCGTTCGGCCGTTCCGGCCGCGATGTCTCTGCCATCGGCTTTGGTGCCTGGGCGATCGGCGGATCCTGGGGCGAGGTCAGCGAAACCGACGCGCGGGCAACACTGCACGCGGCACTCGACAGCGGCGTCAGCTTCATCGACACCGCCGACGTCTATGGCGATGGCCGCTCCGAACGGCTGATCCGCGACGTGCTGGCCGAACGCCCCGGCCCCCGGCCCTTCGTCGCCACCAAGGCCGGGCGCAGGCTGTCCCCGCATCTGGCCGATGGCTACACCCTCGCCAATCTCGAGGCCTTCATCGACCGCAGCCGTGCCAACCTCGGGATGGAAACGCTCGATCTGGTGCAACTGCATTGTCCCCCCGGAACGGTCTACGACAGCCCGCGCGTGTTCGACGCACTGGATGCCTTGACGGCGCGCGGCAAGATCGCGGCCTACGGCGTCTCGGTCGAAAAGGTGGACGAGGCGCAGAAGGCTATCCGGTTCCCCGGGGTCGCCTCGGTCCAGATCATCTACAACATCTTCCGCCAGCGCCCGGCGGCCGAATTCTTTGCGCAGGCCCGCGCCCGGGGGGTCGCGGTGATCGTGCGGGTGCCGCTCGCCTCGGGGATGCTGACCGGCAAGATGACCGCCACCACCACCTTTGCCGCCGACGACCACCGTGCCTTCAACCGCGAGGGCCAGGCCTTCGACAAGGGCGAGACGTTTTCCGGCGTGCCCTATGATGTGGCGCTCGACGCGGTTGCCGCGATCCGCCCCCTGGTTCCCCAGGGCGCCACGATGGCGCAACTGGCCCTGCGCTGGATCCTGATGCAACAGGCGGTGTCCACCGTCATCCCCGGCGCCCGCCATCCCGATCAGGCGCGCGCGAACGCACAGGCCGATGCGCTGGCGCCGCTTGCCCCCGAAACCATGGCGGCGCTCGACGCGATCTACACCACCCGCATCGCGCCCCACGTCCACCATCTGTGGTAGTCCCGCAGGGCTAAAGCGCCGGATCAGACCCCGGCCGCACCAATCGCGTCAGGTCCGACAACCGCTCCCTCTGCCGCCCGGCCGCATCGAAATTGCTTGGTTGCAGCCAGGCCTCGAAGCATTCGCGCAGGCCCGGCCATTCCGCGTCGATGCAGGCGAACCACGCCGTGTCGCGATTGCGCCCCTTCACCACCGTCGCCTGCCGGAACACCCCCTCGTAGGAAAACCCGAGCCGCTGCGCCGCCCGGCGCGAGGCGATGTTCAGCGCGTTGCACTTCCACTCATAGCGCCGATAGCCCGCCTCGAAGGCCCATTTCATCATCAGGTACATCGCCTCGGTCGACATGATGCCGCGCTGCGCCTCGGGGGCGAGGCAGATGTGGCCCACCTCGATCGACCCGGCCTCGGGGGTGATCCGCAAGAAGCTGGCCACCCCGCCGCAATGCCCGGTGCGGACGTTGCGGAGCGCGTAGAACACCGGATCGGGCCCGGCGGCCGTCTCCTTCACCCAGCGGTGATAGGCCGAGGCGGATGTGAACGGCCCATAGGGCAGATAGTCCCAGATCCGGTCGTCGGCGCTCATCGCGCGAAACAGGTCGGCGGCGTGGCGGTCGGCGTCCAGCCGCTCCAGCCGGACCGTCCGCCCGACCAGCGCATCCGCGCCCGGGCGTGGTGGCGGGACGAACCCCCGCACTTCCGCCCCGAACAATGCCTCCTCGTCCATCATCCGACCCCGCTGCCCAGACGCCAAGTTATGCGGGCGCGCCCGGCGGGCTTCAACTGCAAATGCAAGTCGCTGAGGCTACAGGACAACCCCCGGATCATCCCCCATGTCGAGCCCCGGAAACACGGCGCTTTCCAGAAGGCCGCGCTCCAGCCCGTAAAGCCCCCGCATCGCCCAGGCCGCATAGGCGCGCACATCGCCCGTGGGCATCAGATCGCGCCCCTCGTAAAGCGCGTCCTCGCCAAGCCCCGGCCACCGGCCCAGAACGCGCCCGCCCCGGATCGCCCCCCCCGCCATCACCATCACCCCCCCGGTGCCATGGTCGGTTCCGCCCGATCCGTTCTCGCGCGCCGTGCGCCCGAACTCGGTCATCGCAAGCACCGTGGTGCTGCCCCAGACCGGGCCAAGCTCTGCCTTTAGCCCAAGGATCGTCTCGCCCAGCCGGACAAGCTGCCGGTTCAGCCCCCCGCGCTGCGCCCGGTGGGTGTCCCAGCCGGTTTGCGAAAACGCGGCGATCCGGGCCGCCCCGCGCAGCCGTCCGGCCGCAAAGGCCACAAGCGGCGAAACACCGCGCGGATCCTCCGCCCCGCCCTCGCCCGCCAGCGCGATCGCCTCTGCGGCGCTGGCGCGAAACAGCGGGTCATCGGCATAGACCTGGTCCAGCAGCAACCGGTTCTGCGCCGACAATTCAAGCACCAAGTCCGGCTCCCAGCGTCGCACCGGGGCCGCCCCCTCCAGCACCGGCAGCACCTCGCGCCCGATCGCATAGGCGGTTTCGGCCTGCATCCAGGGCAGCGCCTGAAGCATCCTGTTCAGCCAGCCGTCGCGCACCGCCCGATCGGGCACGTCAAATCCGGTTCCCGCCTCGAGCACGTCCTGTCCGTCGAAATGGCTGCGCTTGTCGCGATAGGGGGTCGAGACCGCATGGGCGAACCCCAGATCCCCCGCCTGCCAGAGCGGCATCAGCGGCGCCAGCGCGCCGTGCAGCGCGAACCGCCCGTCCAGCGGCAGCGCCTCGCCGGTGCCGAGGGTCGGGCGCAGCACCCCATAGGCCGGATCACCGATCGGGCGCACCACGTCCAGCCCGTCCATCGCGCCGCGCAGGATGATCACCACCAGCCGCGCCGCGCCGGGCGCCTCCGCCAGCGTCACCGTCGTCGTCAGGGGATGGGCAGCCAGCGAGCAACCCAGGCCCGCCAGCCCCTTGAGGAAAATCCGCCGATCCATGCGCGCGCCCCCCTACCGGCGATTGAACTCGGGCGAGGCCAGCACCAGCCCCACCCCTTCGGCCCGGCTCTCTGCCCCTCCGACCGCCCGGACAAGCCGCGCACCCGCCACATCGCCAAGCGCGATGGCCACCAGCGCGCGCGGATCGGGCAACGCAGGCACCAGCCGCGCCGGCGCCTCCATCGCCCAGCGGATGCGCGCGCCCAACCCCTGCGGCGAAATCCAGGCCTCCGCCGCCTCGGGCCACCCGTCAGGCCCCCCCGGCGCCTGCCAGGCCTGGCCCATCCCTGCCATCGGCTGAAGGATCAGCCGGTTGAAGTGGCGTGCCTCCAGCGCCAGCACATCGGCCGTCCCCAGTCCCAGCGCGCGAAGCGAGGCCAGCACGAACTCCACCGGCCGGCGCACCTTGGCGCCCGGTGCCGCCCAGGCCGCCGGATGCGCCAGAAGCGCCGCGTAGACCGCCATCAGATCGCCATCCGTGGCAAGCCACGCGCCCTCCATGGCCGCGATCAGCCCCGGATCAGGGTCGTCGGCCACGAAATGCACCGCGATCTTGGCCGAGACATGGCGTGCCGTCTCGGGGCGGCGCGCCAGATCGGACAGAACCGCGCGGATCGGTGCCATTCCGTCGGCAGGATCTTCGGGGTAGACCACGCCCAGCACCGTTTCCGCCCCCGGTTCGGCGCGCCGAGACTGAAAGTGGAACCCCTCGCGCTTGCGCAGGGCGAGCCCGGTCAGCAACTCTGCCAGCTCGCGCACATCGTCCTGCCCATAGCCGGCGCCGACCCCAAGCGTATGCAACTCCAGCAGTTCGCGCGCGAGGTTCTCGTTCAATCCCCGGCCCCGGCGCAGACCGATCGCCGAGGTCGGCCCGAACGACGCGCTCTGGTCCAGGTAGATCAGCATCGCCGGATGCGTCTCGACCGCCATCAGCAGATCCGCGAAACGCCCCGTCAGATGGGGCCGGATCGCCTGCTCCACCAGCGCGCCCGGCAATTCCCGGTGCGCCGCCTCGCGCGCCGCCACCGCGAAATGATCGGCCCAGAACAGCGCCAGCCGCTCGCGAAACCCGTCCGGTGCGCCCAGCGCACGCGCCAGCATCGCGCGGGATCGGGCAAGTGTCGCCGTGTTGATCGCCACCTGCGCGGCCTCATGGGCCGCCTCGATCTCGGGCGCGGCCCGCCGCTCGCCCGAGGCCCGCCGGGCCTGCCGCCGGGCGCGCAGCGCCGTTTCGAAATCGTGGATCCGGGTCATCACCTCGGCGATCGGAGGCATGGCGGGATCGTCCGTCCCGGTCCCCGGGGCTGCCAGCGCGGCAAGCATCGCAGCCCCGCCGACGGCCGAGCCCGCCGGCAACGGCAGCCCCAGACCAAAGCGAAGCGCCGTGACCGTTTCCAGCCGCATCCCCATCCCCCTGCCCCGGCTGCCCGCATCGCACCGCAGGGCCAGCGTCCTTGCCCGCGGGATTGCCCCGCAGCCTCGTCGCCCAGACTTGCAATCTAGGCGCTGTGGGGCGGGCCTGCGAGGGGCGGATAGGCCCTTGCGCGGAGAAATGCTGCATGCCACGGCCAGTCGGGGCCATGCGGACAGTCCCGCGCGCGCTCGTCCTGCGACACCATCGGGGGGCAAGAAAGGCCGGTCGGGGCCCGGGCAGCCCTCCTGTTGGCCCGAGCGGGCCGTGGTCCCGGCCGAGGCAGGCGCGCCCGCGCCCTCGATCCGCGCCTAGGCGTCCTTCGGCACCACCCGCAGCCGCAAGTCCCGCAACTGCTCGTTGGACGGCTCGCTCGGCGCGCCCATCAGCAGATCCTCGGCGCGCTGGTTCATCGGGAACATGATCACCTCGCGGATGTTCGGCTCATCCGCCAGCAGCATCACGATCCGGTCGATGCCCGCAGCACAGCCGCCATGCGGCGGCGCGCCATAGCGGAACGCCTTGACCATGCCGCCAAAGCGCTTTTCCACCTCCGAGGCCGGATACCCGGCAATCTCGAACGCCTTGAACATGATCTCGGGCTTGTGGTTGCGAATGCCGCCCGAGATCAGTTCATAGCCGTTGCAGGCAAGGTCGTACTGATAGGCCAAGACCTTCAGCGGATCGCCCGTCAATGCCTCGAGCCCGCCCTGCGGCATCGAGAACGGGTTGTGGGAAAAGTCGATCTTCCCCTCGTCGTCCTTCTCGTACATCGGGAAATCGACGATCCAGGCGAAACGGAAGGTATCCGTCTCCGAAAGCCCCAACTCGCGCCCGATCTCGTTGCGCGCGCGGCCGGCGACCGCCTCGAACTGCTCGGGCTTGCCGCCGAGGAAGAAGGCCGCATCGCCGACCTCAAGCCCCAGTTGCCGACGGATCGCCTCGGTCCGCTCCGGCCCGATGTTCTTGGCCAGCGGGCCAGCCGCTTCCATGCCCGCCCCATCCTCGGCCTCCCGCCAGAAGATATATCCCATCCCCGGCAGCCCTTCCTTCTGGGCAAACGCATTCATCCGGTCGCAGAACTTGCGCCCCACCGGCTCGCCCGAGGGGCCCTTGGGCGCCGGGATCGCGCGCACCTCGGTGCCCTCCTTGCTCCAGCAGCTTCGCGAAGATCGCAAAGCCCGATCCGCGGAAATGCTCGCTCACCACCTGCATCCTGATCGGGTTGCGCAGATCGGGCTTGTCGGACCCATACCACAGCAGCGCATCGCGATAGGCGATGCGCGGCCAGTCGGCCACCACGGTCCGGCCGGGCGCGAATTCCTCGAACAGCCCCTGGATCACCGGCTGCACGGCCGCGAACACATCTTCCTGCTCGACAAAGCTCATCTCGACATCGAGCTGGTAGAAATCCGTGGGCGAGCGGTCCGCGCGCGGGTCCTCGTCGCGGAAACAGGGCGCGATCTGGAAATAGCGGTCGAACCCCGCCACCATGATCAGCTGCTTGAACTGCTGGGGCGCCTGCGGCAGCGCATAGAACTTTCCCGGATGCAACCGGCTCGGCACCAGGAAATCGCGCGCGCCCTCGGGCGACGAGGCGGTGATGATCGGCGTCTGGAACTCGTTGAACCCCCGATCCCACATCCGGTTGCGCAGCGACCGCACCACGTTCGAGCGCAACATCATGTTCTGATGCAGCTTTTCGCGCCGCAGGTCGAGAAACCGGTAGGTCAGCCGGGTTTCTTCCGGGTAGTCCACATCGCCGAACACCGGCATCGGCAATTCCTCCGACGCCCCCAGCACACTCAGCGCGGTTGCATAGACCTCGATCGCCCCGGTGGCGAGCTTGGGGTTGACGAGGCCCGCATCCCGCGCCTTCACCCGGCCCTCGATCTGGACCACCCATTCGGCCCTGACCGCCTCGATCGCGGCAAAGGCCGCGCTGTCGCTGTCGGCCAGAACCTGGGTGATCCCGTAATGGTCGCGAAGATCGACGAACAGCACCCCGCCATGGTCGCGCACCCGGTGCACCCAACCCGCCAGGCGCACCACCTGGCCCACATGGGCGTCGTTCAGTTCCGCGCAGGTATGGCTGCGATAGGCGTGCATGGGCTGTCCCCTTCGAGGGCTTTTTGCGACCGTGCCGATCAAGCGCGGGACGCGCGGGAAGTCAAGCGAAGTCGGTCGAACCGCCACGGCTTCGTCCCGCCCCTTGCCTGCAAGCGCGACAGGGGACTTGTCACATCTGCCCGAAAGGGTGACACTGGCCTTGGTTTGCTGCGTCCGGTCACACATGTGGGTTTCCGTTCTGGACCGTCTGCTGCGCCGTCTGGTCAAGGACGGTCAACTGGTGCTGATCCTGCCGGATGGGACCAGTCAGGCCTATGGCGATCCCGGCGCGCCCCCCGTCACCCTGCGCCTGCATGACGCGGCCCTGCCCGCCCGGCTGGTCCGTGCGCCCGACCTCGCGCTTGGCGAGGGATACATGGATGGCACCCTCACCGTCGAGAACGACGATATCGCGGGGCTGCTCGCGCTCTTGCTGCACAATGCGAACTCCGGCCGGGCCGACTGGTGGCGCTACCCGCTCAGCCGCGTGCAGCGCCTCGTGGGCATCGCGAGCCAGGTCAACCCCTCGCGCCGGGCGCGGGCCAATGTCGCGCATCATTACGATCTGTCGGGGGCGCTCTACGATCTCTTTCTCGACCGCGACCGGCAGTATTCCTGTGCCTATTTCCGCACCCCCGACGACACGCTCGAACAGGCGCAGGCGCAAAAGAAGGCGCATATCGCGGCCAAGCTGCGGCTGGAGGCGGACATGCGCGTGCTCGACATCGGCTGCGGCTGGGGCGGCATGGCGCTGACGCTCGCGCGCGATTTCGGCGCAAGGGTGGTCGGCGTCACGCTGTCCGAGGAACAGCACCGCATCGCCAACCGCCGCGCGGCCGAGGCCGGCCTGTCGGACCGGATCGACATCCGCATGATGGATTACCGCGCGATCGCGGGCACCTTCGACCGGATCGTTTCGGTCGGCATGTTCGAACATGTCGGCCTGCCGCACTACCGGGCGTATTTCGCCAAGGTCGCCGAACTGCTCTCGCCCGGCGGCGTGGCCCTGATCCATACCATCGGGCGTTCCGGCCGACCCGGCATCACCAGCCCCTGGATCACCCGCTACATCTTTCCCGGCGGCTATGTGCCCGCGCTTTCCGAGGTCATGCCCGCAGTCCAGGACAGCGGGCTCTACACCACCGACATCGAGGTCTGGCGCCTGCACTACGCCGAGACCCTGCGCCACTGGCGCGCGCGCTTCGAGGCCAATCTCGACAAGGCCCGCGCGCTCTACGACGATCGGTTCTGCCGGATGTGGCGGTATTATCTCGCGGCCTCCGAAATGACCTTCCGGCACCACGGCCAATGCGTGTTCCAGATCCAGCTCGCACATCGCCAGCAGGCCGTGCCGCTGACGCGCGACTACCTCTATCCCCCGCCCGCCGCCGCAGCCCGGTCCGCGCCGCGGGCGCCGGCGGCCGCCGCCCCGCGCCGGCGCAAGCCCGTCACCTCGGACGCCTGATCTCGAACCGGCAGGCCGGTGCGCCGCAGGCACAACAGGCCGTTTCCCGTACCTCCACGCCCGGATCGACCAACACCGCGAAAAGCCGCTGGAAAACGGCTGCGTGCCAGTGGCATACCGGCGCGCCCGCGCGTTCGCCATCGACCAGCGGATTGCCCGCGATCTCGAAGACCACCGGTTCCGGTCCCGGTTTCTTTCTTGCAAAAATACCCATCGCGACAGCGGGCCAGGTGCCCCGCCCGCCCTCCCGCGCAAGCGGCGGGTCCGCGCGCACCCGGGAAAACCGACCGGATCCGGCAAAGGTCCAGGCATGGCCCGCGACAGCCCGCGCCAGAAGATCGGCTGCGATCGCACGCGGCAGATGGCGCAGCAGCACCTGCACCGCGCGCGGAATGCGATGCGCCAGGATGTAGTCGCCCGTCGCGGTCCCGGCCGCCGTGGCCAGCCCCGGGGCAAGCCCGGGCACCAGCCGGCGCATCGCCTGATGCACGCAGGCCACCGCCCCCTCGGGGACCATCGCCCTGCGGTCGATCGGCCCGCGCACCCCGCCCGCCTCGAACACCGCCTGGCGCAGCGCGGGCCCGCCCTGGCGCTCCAGAACCGGGACAAGCTGCAACAGCGCGTTCGGCCCGATCCGCCCGCCACCGCGCGACGCCGCCCCCCCGCCCGGCGCGGCGGCGCTCACGGCACCCGCTCCGCCTCCGGCAGGCGGAACTCCGCCATCTGCGCGGTCCCGCCCCCGCAGGCCATCGCCTTGGCCTGCGCGCGCTCCTCTGCCCGCGCCTTGCCCTGGGCGCGCAGCGCCCCCTGGCGTTCCTTGTGCCGGCGGGCACGATCGGCGGCCGCCTCCCAGTCGGCCATCTGCGCCGGCGCGATGGTCCGGCTCTCGTCGAAGTCGAAGTGAACCTTGTCCTTCGTCTGCGGCCCCCAGTATCCGACCTTGCCAAGATCGTAGAACGTGCGCTGCACACCGGCGCGCAGGAACGCCTTCAGGCACCCCAGCAGATACCGCCGCCGGAACCCCGTGCCGCGCCACGGATAGTGGAACAGCGCCTTGCGCATGTAGAAGCGGCGATAATTCTTCATCACCCCGTCCAGCAATTCGCCCCGGGTCAGCGCCTCGGGCTTCATGATCGGCGTGACGAAGTTGTATTTGGAGAAGTCGAACACTTCCACCTTGTCACGCAGTTCCTGATAAAGCGGCGTGAACGGCCAGGGCGTGTACATCGACCAGTTGGCAAGATCGGGCTGCCAGTCCCACGCCATCCTGAAGGTTTCCTCCAGCGTCTCCTTCGTCTCGTTGTCCAGCCCCACGATGAACTGCGCCTCGGTAAAGATGTCGGCCTCGCGCAACAGCCGGATCGCCTCCTTGTTCTGCGCAACGGTCGTCTCCTTGTTGAACAGGTCAAGCTTCAGTTGCGCCGCGGCCTCGGTGCCGAGGCTGACATGCACCAGCCCCGCACGGCGGTAGAATTTCAGCAGGTCGCGATCGCGGTAGATGTCGGTGACCCGCGTGTTGATCCCCCACTTGATCTTCTCGGGCAGGCCCCGGTCGATCAACTCCTGGCAGAACTCCACGAACTTCTTCTTGTTGATCGTGGGTTCCTCGTCGGCGAGGATGAAAAAGCCCACCCCGTGTTCGTCGACCAGCCGCTCGATCTCGTCGACCACCTTCTTGGGATCACGCACCCGGTAGTCGCGCCAGAACTTCCACTGCGAGCAGAACGAACAGGTGAACGGACAACCCCGCGCCATGTTCGGGATCGCGACCTTCACGCCCAGCGGCACATAGATGTACTTGTCCCATTCGAGGATGCTCCAGTCCGGGTCGATCCCGTCCAGATCCTTCACCGTCGGGGCGGCCTGGGTCGCCACGATCTCGTCGCCGTCGCGGAACGCAAGCCCCCTGATCCGCCCGCGCGCCTCCGGCCAGCGCCCGTCCCGCACCGCCCCCATCAGCGCGACCAGGATCTCCTCGCCCTCGCCCCTCACGATCACGTCGATCCAGGGCGCCTCGGTCAGCACCTGGCGGTACATGAACGTCGCATGGATGCCCCCCAGCATCCTGAGCGCGTCCGGCACCACCTCCGAGGCGATCCTCAGCACCTCCTCGGCGGCATAGATCGACGGGGTGATCGCGGTCACGCCCACCACGTCGGGCGCGATCCGCGCCATTTCGGCCCGGATCGCGGCCGGGTCGAGATTGTTGGTCATGGCATCGAGAAACACCACGTCGTCAAAACCCGCCGCCTTCAGCGCGCCGGCAAGATAGGCGGCCCAGGCCGGCGGCCAGTTCCCGGCGATCTCGGCCCCACCCGAGTGATAATTGGGATGAACGAGCAGGATGCGCATGGGCCAACCTCCGATGTGTCACGTCAGATTGACACATCGACCGTCAGCCGGAATTGACACAGATCAAAACGGCCGGGTCACGTTGCCGGAATAGAAGAACACCCCGAGCCCCACCGAAAAGATCACCCAGCCCGCCACCGCATGCAGCACGACCGCCAGCGGAAAGCTGTTCCTGCTGCGATAGGCCCAGCCGAACACCAGGCCGCCCAGGAAAGTCATCGCGGCGACGACGGCGCTCCAGTACATCAGATGGGCCAGCGAGAAGAACGCGGCGTTCACGACCAGGATCGGGCCCTGCGGCAACAGCGCCCCATAGCGGCGAAAGAACAGCGGCCGAAAGATAAGCTCCTGCGGCAGCGCCGACAGAACCGGATAGAACACCACGATCATCCCCAGCAGATAGGGCTGTTCGCGCAGCAGCCGGAACGCGGCCCCGGGTGCCGTCGCCCAGACCACGGCACAGGATATCGCGAACGTCATTGCGGCGAAGGCCAGAAGCAGCGGCAGGCGCACCTCGTCCCAGCCGCGCTTCAACTCGCGCCAGCGGAATCCCGGCGTCCGCGACAACAGCCAGATCCCCACCATGGTGAACCCGAACAGCACCGGAAACATCGCGCGCGGCGGCAGCAGCACCGCCGTCGCCACCGGCACCAGCACGAACAGGCCAAGGAACTCGGCCCACAGCGCCTCCCGGCTTGCCCGCAATTGCGCAACCCTGCCCATCCGATCCTCCAATTCTCTGGCAACAAGATAGGCGCCGGCGTCCGCACCCCAAGGGCGCGGTTGCATCAAATGCCGGCTATCCCGGCCCAGACTGCGGGGATCAGGCCCCGCAGCGAGTTGCCGACCCACAGCTTCACCCGCCCCAGATCGCCCCCCGAAAGCACCGCCTCGCGCACCCCGCCCGCGATCATCTCCTCGCGCAGCACGCCCGGCAGCAACCCGCTCGCCAGCGGCGGCGTGCACATCCCGGCCCCCGCGTCGAAGAACACGCTGGTGATCGTGCCGTCGCAGACCTCGCCCCGCCCGTTCAGGAAAATCGCCTCGTCCAATCCGGCGGCAAGGGTCGCGCGGGCCGCGTCATAGGCCGCGCGCCGCGTCGTCTTGACGCCCAGCCAGGGGTCGTCCGCGTCAAGCCGCGCCGCAGCCAGTCCGATACGCCACGGTCCCGTCACCGGCGGCAAGCGGGGTCTCGGCCACCTCGATGCGCCCGGTCCCCGCCAGCGTCAGCCGCAACCGCGCGGGCACCGTGCGCCCGGAAAGCAGCGCCGCCCGCGCCGCCGCGACATCGCACCCCCAGCCCAAAAGCCCGGCCGACCGCGCCAACCGCGCCAGATGCCGCCCTTCCCGCACCAATGCGCGGCCATCCCAGCCCAGCGTTTCGATCAGCCTCAGCGCCGGGTCACGGCCGCCTTCACGAAGCGCGCTTTCCACAGGGCTTCCTCCCATTCGCCGGCGGCGGTGGAATCGATCACCACCCCCCCGCCCACGTTCATCACCACCCGCTTGCCCCGGATCGACAGCGTCCGGATCGCCACGCTGAAATCCGCACGGCCATCCGGCGCCATCCATCCGATCGCCCCGCAATAGACGCCACGCGGGTGGGGCTCGACCTCGCGGATCACCTCCATCGCCCGGATCTTGGGCGCCCCCGTCACCGAACCGCAGGGAAACAGCGCCCGCATCAGATCGCCCAGCCCCGCCGCCCCGGCCAGTTGACCGACGACGGTCGAGGTCATCTGGTGCACGGTCGAATAGCGCTCCATCTCGTAGAGCGCGGGCACTTTCACCGACCCGACCCGCGCCAGCCGCGCGATGTCGTTGCGCAGAAGATCGACGATCATCAGGTTCTCGGCCCGGTCCTTGGCGCTGGCCTGCAATTCCGCGGCATTGCGGGCGTCCTGCACCGGGTCCGGGTCGCGGGGCGCCGTGCCCTTCATCGGGCGCGCCACGATCCGACCGCCCGCTTCCACCCGGAAGAACAGTTCCGGCGACCGCGAGACGATCACCGGCCCGACGCCCAGATCGACCAGCGCGCCATGCCCCACCGCCCCGGTCCGCCGCAGCGCGCCATAGAGCCCAAGCGGCGTGCCCGCCTCCAGCCGCGCCTCCAGCGGAAAGGTCAGGTTCACCTGATACACGTCACCGGCGGCGATATAGTCCAGCACCCGCGCAACCGCCGCATCGTAGTCGGCCCGCGCGATCGCGGGCTCGGGCGCACTCAGCCGCACCATCCCGCCCATCGCCCCCGCCTTGAACAGGGTCGACTTGGCCGGGCCGGGCGCCGCAAAGATGCCCATGGCCAGCAAGGGCCCGTCGCGATCCTCCGGCATCAGCCCGCCAAGCCGCGGCTCCAGCGCAAGCCCCGCCTCATAGGCCACATATCCCGCGATCCAGGCACCCCGCGCGCGCGCCGCGTCAAGCGCGGCGAACGCCCCCGCCAGATCGCCCGGTCCCTCGGCCGTGACGATGGCCTCGGGGCGGTCGAACACGACCGGCCCGGCCTCTGGCCCATGTTCCAGCAAAATCACGTCCGACCGATCCCGTCCCGCAGGTGCTCCGCCCAGTTAGGACGATCCGTGCCGGCCCGCCACCCCGTTTTCCGCGTCTTTTCCCCCGTTTGCGACGCGGGCGGGACAGTGTCCCGTTATGGGCTTGCACCCCGACCGACCATGGCTATAACCCCGGAGAATTTGCGCATGAGGGGGCCCGTGATGCCGAAGAGAACCGACATCAAGTCGATCATGATCATCGGCGCCGGTCCCATCGTCATCGGCCAGGCCTGCGAGTTCGACTATTCCGGCGCCCAGGCCTGCAAGGCGCTGCGCGAGGAAGGCTACCGCGTCATCCTCGTCAACTCCAACCCCGCCACGATCATGACCGATCCGGGCCTGGCGGACGCCACCTATATCGAGCCGATCACCCCCGAAATCGTCGCCAAGATCATCGAGAAGGAACGCCCCGACGCGCTCCTGCCGACGATGGGCGGGCAGACCGGGCTGAACACCTCGCTGGCGCTCGCCGACATGGGCGTGCTGGAAAAGTTCGACGTCGAGCTGATCGGCGCCAAGCGCGCAGCCATCGAAATGGCAGAGGACCGCAAGCTGTTCCGCGAGGCGATGGACCGGATCGGGCTCGAAAACCCCAAGGCCACGATCGTCGCCGCGCCGAAGACTGCCCAACGGCAAGTACGACATCAGCGCCGGCGTGGCCAGCAGGCCATCGACGCCATCGACTATGTCGGCCTGCCCGCCATCATCCGCCCCGCCTTCACCCTCGGCGGCACCGGCGGCGGCGTCGCCTACAACCGCGACGACTACGAGGCGATCTGCCGCTCCGGGCCTCGACGCCTCGCCCGTGGCCCAGATCCTGGTCGACGAGTCCCTGCTCGGCTGGAAGGAATTCGAGATGGAGGTGGTCCGCGACCGCAAGGACAACGCGATCATCGTCTGCTCCATCGAGAACGTCGACCCGATGGGCGTCCACACCGGCGACTGCATCACCGTCGCCCCCGCGCTGACGCTGACCGACAAGGAATACCAGATCATGCGCAACGGCTCGATCGCCGTGCTGCGCGAGATCGGCGTCGAAACCGGCGGCTCGAACGTGCAGTGGGCGATCAACCCCGCCGACGGCCGCATGGTGGTGATCGAGATGAACCCGCGCGTCATCGCGCTCCTCGGCGCTGGCGTCCAAGGCCACCGGCTTTCCGATCGCCAAGATCGCGGCGAAGCTGGCCGTCGGCTACACGCTGGACGAGCTGGACAACGACATCACCAAGGTCACGCCCGGCCAGCTTCGAGCCGACCATCGACTATGTCGTGACCAAGATCCCCCGCTTCGCCTTCGAGAAATTCCCCGGCGCAAGGCCGAACTGACCACCGCGATGAAATCGGTGGGCGAGGCGATGGCGATCGGCCGCACGATCCACGAATCGCTGCAAAAGGCGCTGGCCAGCATGGAAACCGGCCTGACCGGCTTTGACGAGATCGCCATCCCCGGCGCGCCCGGACCATGCCGCGATCATCAAGGCGCTCTCGCCGCCCAGACGCCCGACCGCCTGCGCGTGATCGCCCAGGCCATGCGCCACGGGCTGACCGACGACGACATCCAGGCCGCCACCGCCTTCGACCCGTGGTTCCTCGCCCGCATCCGCGAGATCGTCGACACCGAGGCGCAGATCCGCGCGCAACGGCCTGCCGCGTGACCGCCGACGGCCTGCGCCGGCTCAAGATGATGGGCTTCACCGATGCCCGCCTCGCCAAGCTGACCGGGCGCGACGAAGGCGCAGGTCCGCCGCGCCCGCCAGCAGCCTTGGCGTCACCGCCGTCTTCAAGCGCATCGACACCTGCGCGCGCCGAGTTCGAGGCGCAGACGCCCTACATGTATTCCACCTACGAGACCCCCGTCGATGGGCGACGTGGAATGCGAGGCCCGCCCCTCGGGCGCGAAGAAGGTCGTCATCCTCGGCGGCGGCCCGAACCGCATCGGCCAGGGGATCGAGTTCGACTATTGCTGCTGCCACGCCTGCTTCGCGCTGACCGACGCGGGCTACGAGACGATCATGATCAACTGCAACCCCGAAACCGTCTCGACCGACTACGACACCTCGGACCGGCTCTATTTCGAGCCGCTGACGCTGGAACATGTGCTCGAGATCCTGCGGGTCGAACAGGACAACGGCACCCTGCACGGCGTGATCGTGCAGTTCGGCGGCCAGACGCCGCTGAAACTCGCCAACGCGCTGCACGACGAAGGCATCCCGATCCTCGGCACCACGCCCGACGCCATCGACCTCGCCGAGGACCGCGAGCGGTTCCAGCAGCTGCTGCACAAGCTCGGCCTGAAGCAGCCGCGTCAACGGCATCGCCCGCTCGCCGCGACGAGGCCTTCGCCATCGCCGCACGACGTCGGCTATCCCCTGGTGATCCGCCCCTCCTACGTGCTTGGCGGCCGCGCGATGGAGATCGTGCGCGACGATGCCCAGCTGGAGCGCTACATCCCGAGGCCGTGCACGGTCTCGGGCGAC
This sequence comes from uncultured Alphaproteobacteria bacterium, assembly GCA_963700485.1. Lineage (GTDB taxonomy): Bacteria > Pseudomonadota > Alphaproteobacteria > Rhodobacterales > Rhodobacteraceae > Aliitabrizicola. Next base: position 49,575 of record CAVOXQ010000008.1, on the reverse strand, counting down.
AGCCCCGTCCTGCTCGACAGCTACCTCTCGGGCGCGATCGAGGTCGACGTCGACGCGCTCTGCGACGGCACGGACGTCCATGTCGCCGGGCATCATGGAGCATATCGAAGAGGCGGGCGTGCATTCGGGCGACAGCGCCTGCTGCCTGCCGCCCCATTCGCTGACGCCGAGCCACCATCGCCGAGCTGAAGCGCCAGACCGAGCGCGATGGCCCGCGCGCTGCACGTCGTCGGGCCTGATGAACGTGCAGTTCGCGATCAAGGACGGCGAGATCTACGTGCTCGAGGTCAACCCCCGCGCCTCGCCGCACCGTGCCCTTCGTGGCCAAGGCCACCGACAGCGCCATCGCCTCCATCGCCGCCCGCCTGATGGCGGGCGAGCCGCTGTCGAACTTCCCGATGCGCGCGCCCTACCCCGCCGGCGTCGGCCCCGACACCGTCCTGCCGCTGGCCGATCCGCTGACGCTGGCCGACCCGAACACGCCGTGGTTCTCGGTGAAAGAGGCGGTGCTGCCCTTCGCCCGCTTCCCCGGCGTCGACACGATGCTTGGCCCCGAGATGCGCTCGACCGGCGAGGTCATGGGCTGGGACCGCACCTTCCCGCTGCGCCTTCCTCAAGGCGCAGATGGGCGCGGGCACCGATCCTGCCCGACCGACGGCCGCGTGTTCATCTCGATCAAGGACATGGACAAGACCGCCCGCCATGGCCGAGGCCGCCCGCGACCTGGTCGCGATGGGCTTCGAGCATCGTCGCCACCCGCGGCACCGCCGCCTGGCTCGACCGCGAACGGCATCGCGTCCGAGGCCGTCAACAAGGTCTACGAGGGCCGCCCGAACATCGTCGACCGGCTGAAGAACGGCGACATCGCGCTGGTGATGAACACCACCGAAGGCACGCAGGCGGTCGAGCGACAGCCGCGATATCCGCGCCGTCGCGCTCTACGACAAGATCCCCTACTTCACCACCGCTGCGGCGAGCATCGCAGCCGTGGCGGCGATGAAGGCGCGGCGGCGAGGGCGATATCGGGGTGCGGACGTTGCAGGGGTAGAGCGGCACGAACTCCGTTGTGTAACTAGGTGGCATTGATGTCACTGATACTTCTCCAGAGTTTTCAAAAAGAACCGTAACTGGAGGCATACATGACCGCGAACCTTAGCCAACGATGAAACTGGCGCGCACAGTTCGGACGAGCGATCCGCGTAATTGAAAACGGCGAGCGGCACACAATTATGTGCTTAATACCTTTGAAGCCAGCTGAAAATCAGAGCAAATAAAGACGTCACTCGTGAAATGGTCGCTCACCCGGCCAGCGAGTCCGACAAATGACCATGTGAGCTGACCGTTCAGAATGAAGCTGGATCCCGCCGCTATTCTCAGATCCAACAGAATTCGCGAGAAGGACATGCTGAAATGCTCTCGCCTAATTTGCTGGGGCATGGGAGCAGTCCTTCTCGTCACTGGATCACGGAGCCGCCTTCGTGTTTCAACACGCTTTTCTGCACGAACGTCGCGATACAAAGAATGATAATGGATATCGTCAGGATACTTACAATTGGCCTCGGTTGCAATCCAAAAGATTGCGGGCATATACGCGGTCGCTACACGATGTGCCCCGTGTATCGAGGCAATACAAGCTGGCGCAGCACAGAAGTCATGAGGCTAATTGGAATGACATTCATACTAGCAATCCATTAAGAACGACTTATGCAACATGCGGCGGCTACAACTGTATAAATCCGTTTGCGGACGGAAATGGCAGGACAATCATGGAAAATCTCTTATATGCTGATGTGCCCGAGGTTGGGGTATCGGCTATCCGGGTACCAAGACCACTTCCTGAGCAGATATCGGAGTATAAGCGAGCCATTTTAGCCATGCCACTTAGAAGGAAGACAGATTAGGCTATCTGATGACACAACAACTAAACGTATTACTGAGATGGAACGCACTTCTCGAAGCCAAATACCTTGCATGATCCCACTCTAAAGGGTTCAATCAACCGCTACAACAAGAGTTATGGCTGCGCCTTCACGTGCAAAGTCGAACAATTCTTGATCGTTTCGAAGAACGCCCAGTTATCGCTACGCGTATAGTTGCGATTGTAATTGCAGCGTTGAATGGTACCTTTTCTCCTAGCCAAATACAATATGGAAAATTCGCAAAGCTGATCTGGCTCAAATTTCACTAGCGGCTTGAGGTTGTGTGCCATCCTACCGAGCCTAACTTCAAAGAAGTTATCAAGGTACCCGCCATGCGCCGAAGGTGGATTGGCGGCAGAGGTAAATCCCGCCTTGCGCATTGCCGGTATAAATCCGCGCCTTTATCACGCCCATCGTGCAAAGCGGTCAGTGTCATCCATGCCCACGATAGATGCGCATGTGGAATCCGCGCCACCCCCACCCCCCTCACCCCTCCACCTCCCGCCGCCGCATCTCCTCCCGCAATCGCGCCATCCGCTCCGCCCTCTCCTCCGCCGCGGTCGCGGGCGGGTCGCCGTCCACGAACCGCCCCGTGTCCCCCCACAGCGGGCGTTCGCCGTCATGCACGTCGCGCCCGCGCTTGAAGTAATCCACCGTGTCCGCCCCCCGGATCACGCCCGCCAGCCGCCCGTGCATGAACACCCGCAGCACCTCGTTCATCCGCGCGCCGTGGCCCGCGCCCATCGACTTGAAGAACCGCACCACGTCCTCCTCGACCAGCAGCGTGAGGCGCGTCTTGCGCTTGGGCGTACGGTCGCGGGCGATCTCGTGCCACTCCAGCGGAACCCGGTCGGTGGCCTCGATGATGTTGTGCAGATCCCACTCCAGCCGCCGCATCGCGTCGGCCATGTAGTGATAGTTCGCCCGTTGGCTGGCAGTCAGTTTCGACAGGTCTGGCATGGCTCCTCCGGCGCAATCCGCCCCCGAAAGCTGATCATTTCCGATTAAAATTGTCTGCATGCGGCGTTCATATGCGGATCATACGGAAATCATATCCTTGACTTATCGGGCCGCAGGCCTCATGTCCCCCCCATCCAAGGCCCGCTGCCGCGTGAGCAGCTGCCCCGATCGTTACCGCAACGCGCGGGGCCAGGGCCTGACGAAATCACCAGGTTCCCACCTTCACGCAGGGGCGCCACGGCCAAATGCATGGCCGGCCCTCATGCCCGCCGCGATCCGCGGCCAGAACCCCATTGTGGCGGCCTGTTGCCGCCTGCCAGAAAGAGACACATGACCACATTTGCAGACCTCGGGCTTTGCCCGCAGATCCTCAAGGCGCTGGAAAAGACCACGCTCAAGACGCCGACGCCGATCCAGGCGCAGGCCATCCCCCATATCATGCAGGGCCGTGACCTGATGGGCCTCGCCCAGACCGGCACCGGCAAGACCGCCGCCTTCGGCCTGCCGCTTCTGCACCGCCTTCTGGACATCGGCCATCCGCCGGGGCCGAAGCACGTGCGCGCGCTGATCCTTGCACCGACCCGCGAACTGATCGGCCAGATCACGGACAACCTCGAGGTCTTCACCAAGGGCACCGCCGTCAAGGTGACGATGGTCGTCGGCGGCGCGTCCCTTTCAAGCAGGCGCAGGCGCCTCGCCCGAGGGCCCGACATCCTCGTCGCCACCCCGGGCCGCCTGATCGACCTTCTGGAACGCGGCGACGTCACGCCTGGAGAATATGCGGCTATCTCGTGCTGGACGAGGCCGACCACATGCTCGACATGGGCTTCATCCACTCGCCTGCGGAAGATCGCCAAGCACATCCCGCTGAAGCGCCAGACGCTGCTGTTTTCGGCCACCATGCCGAAAGACATCTCGGAAATCGCCGACACCTACCTGCGCGATCCGATCAAGGTGCAGGTCGCCCTGCCCGGCAAACCGATCGAGCAGATCGTCCAGGGCGTCCACTTCATCCCGCAAGGCGACAAGGCGAGGCTGCTGGAGGAATATCCTGAAAAAGCACCCCGGTGAACAGGCGCTGGTCTTCGGCCGCACCAAGCACGGCTCGGAAAAGCTGATGAAGCTGCTGTGCAGCTGGGGCTTCAAGGTCGGCTCGATCCACGGCAACAAAAGCCAGAACCAGCGCGACCGCACCCTGAAGGAGTTCCGCGACGGGCACGCTCGACGTGCTTGTCGCAACCGATGTCGCCGCGCGCGGCATCGACATTCCCGGCGTGCGCCACGTCTACAACTTCGACATGCCGAACGTGCCGGAAAACTATGTCCACCGCATTGGCCGCACCGCCCGTGCCGGGGCCGATGGCACGGCCGTCGCCTTCTGCGCACCGGCCGAGATGGGTGAGTTGCAGGCCGTCGAGAAAACTGCTGAAAAAGCCGATCCCGGTCCTCGGCGGCGCGCCCTGGTCGGCCGAAGGGTCGCCGCAGCGCCGAAGCCCGTGCAAGATCATGGGGAAGTCGGCTGGCAAGGGCCGGTCCGGCGGCGGCGGTCGCGCCCCGCAGGGCGCGCCGAAACCCGCAAGCTCGGGGCAAGGCCGGCCGCAGCGCCCCGGGGCGGCCAGCCGGGCCCCCGCAGGTCGCAAGGCGCGAGCCGCAAGTCGGGGACGGGTGGCGCGCAGCGTTAACCCGGGCGCAACCCGCCGCCGTCATCCTGCATCCGCCCGGGATGTCCGGGGGCGGTAACGAGTGCTGGCCTGCCCAGTGAAGCCCGCGCCATCGCCACCTGTCCGGGCCGCGATGGCGCGCGGTGCTTGAAGCAGACGCCGTGCTCGGCTACCAGCGGGCATGGCCAAGCTCTATTTCCACTACTCCACGATGAATGCAGGAAAATCGACCTCGCTCCTGCAAGCTGCCCACAACTACCGCGAACGCGGGATGGACACGTTCCTGATCACCGCACAATTCGACAATCGCGCGGGTGAAGGCCGTATCGCGAGCCGCATCGGCATCGCAGAACCCGCCGACACCTTTGCCCCGGGCGAAGACCTTTTCGCCAAGGTCAGCGCGCGTGCGGGCAAGGGCGACATCGCCTGCGTCTTTGTTGACGAGGCGCAGTTTCTGTCAAGCGATCAGGTCTGGCAACTGGCCCGCGTGGTGGATGATCTGGGCATTCCGGTCATGTGCTATGGATTGCGGGTCGATTTCAGGGGGCAGCTCTTCCCCGGATCCGCCGCCTTGCTGGCCATATCCGACGAGATGCGCGAGGTGCGCACGATCTGCCATTGCGGCAAGAAGGCCACCATGGTCGTGCGCAAGGGCCCCGACGGCAAGGCGCTCCGCGACGGCGCACAGGTCCAGATCGGGGGCAATGAAACATACGTCTCGCTGTGCCGCCGTCACTGGCGCGAGGCCGTCGGCGACAGGGCCTGACTGGCCCGCAGCGCGATCACGATGCCGGCAGCTGCGATCAGCATCATCCCCAACGTCGCCGCCGGCGTCAGCACTTCCGACCAGAGCACCCAACCCCAAAGCGCCGAGGCGGGCAGGATCATGTATTCGAAAACCGAAACCCTGCTTGCTTCGGCGAGTTGATATGCCTTGATCATCATGCCCACCGCCAGAAGCGACCCCGCCGCCTGCACGAAGGTCCAGAACAGGAAGTTCGCCACTCGGCCAGACCAGCCCGCGCTGGATGAACCCTGCGGTGCCATCTGGAACCGGCAGGTCAAGAACCGACAAGACCGCAAGCCCGACAAGCCCCAGGATGCCGAGCGCGGCGAAGAAACCACCAAGGAGGGTTTCCGCCGTTTCGCCCCGGCACCATTCCCGCGTGGCGATATTGCCCAGCGCGTAAAGCGCCCCCGCGGCGACAGGCAGGAGCGCGGCAAAGGATGCCCCGTGCATCGCCGTCGGCCCCAGCACGAGGATCACGCCTGCAAAGCCCATCAGAACGGCCACGATGCGGACCGGCCCGATCCGATGGCCGAAGGCAAAGCGCGCGATCAGCAGCACGAAGATCGGCGCCGTGAACAAGCCCGCCGCGACCTGGGCCACCGGAAGGAACGCCAGCGAGCCGAAGTAGATGAGCATCGCAAGGCCGTGGATCGCGCTGCGCGCGGCCACTGCGCCGGGCCGGACCGGGAGAAGCCGGAACCCGAGCGGACCGGCGACAAGTATCAGCAAGGCCACCGCCATCGCCGAACGCGTGGCATGGAACTGCCACAGCCCTGCCTCGGCGGCGATCACGCGGACGAAGTTGTCGGTGAACCCGATGATCATCGCATAGATCAGGATGGATCCGGCAGCGGCCAGCGTGCGGTCTTCGGTCGGCATTTGACGTCTCCGGTGGAAAGCCCCCTCCACCTCGCCCAACCTTCGTCCGGCTGCATGTCGGAAAGCGACATCCGGGCCTGTGCGGTTAAACCGCGCCCAGGCGGATCGCATTTGCCGGCCCCTCGGGGCAACGCCGACGCCCACCGCCCCGGCCACCGCCGGGCCGGCCCCCACCGCCGGCTCCGCCGGTCGGGGCCCGCGCACACCCTCCAACGGCGATTGTGACGCAGCGGCGCCTAAGCTATCGTCGGGCATGAGATTTCAAGGGCAAGGCCCCGATCGCCCATGACGGCGCTGAAGAAATACCAGAAACTCGAAAGCCCCGGCCTTTGGCGCGACGCCCCCGAGGCGCAGCGCCGCGAGGTCGTGGTGGCCTTCGGCGAGGCCTCGCTTGTCCTGAGCGATCCGCGGACTGGCGCGGCGCTGTCGCACTGGTCGCTTGCTGCCGTCCATCGCATGAATCCGGGCAGCGCGCCCGCCTTGTTCGCGCCCGACAGTGGAGCGCAGGCAGAAATGCTCGAGGTCGAGGACGCCACGATGATCGGCGCGATCGAGACGGTGCGCGGCGCCATCGCGCAGGCCCGTGCCAGGCCCGGCCGCTTGCGGACCGGTCTTCTGGCTGGCGGGGCAACGCTTGCGGGGCTGCTTGCCGTGCTCTGGCTGCCCCACGCGCTGATCGTGCAGACCGCCTCGATGGTGCCGCAGACCACGCGTGTCGGAATAGGCCAGATGGTGCTTGCCGACCTTACGCGGTTGACCGGCCTGCCCTGCCGCACGCGTCTGGGACAGGAGGCGGCCGATCGTTTGGCCGCACGTCTTCTGGGCGCAGGGGGGGGGCCAATCCTCGTGCTGCGCGACGGCCTCTCCGGCGCGGTGGCCTTGCCGGGAGGTTTCGTCGCGCTGTCGCGAACCCTGCTCGAGGATCAGGACGGACCCGAGGCGGCGGCCGGCTTTGTCCTGGCCGAGCGGCTGCGGGCCGGCGCGGACGACCCGCTGGTACCGGTGCTGCGCCATGCCGGCGTCGTGGCGACCCTGCGTTTGCTGACGTCCGGAGTTCTGCCCGAAGGTTCGGTTGCCGGATACGCCGAAACCTTGCTGACGAACACCCGCCCGACCGGGCCGGTTACGCCCCTTCTGGCCGCTTTCGAGGCAGCCGCCTTGCCATCGACGCCCTTTGCCTATGCGCTCGATCCGACGGGCGAGTCCGTCCTTGGCCTGATCGAGGCCGATCCTTTCCGCGGCGAAGTTCCCCCCAGGGTTCTGAGCGACGAAGACTGGGTGAGCCTTCAATCGATCTGCGACGCACCATGAAAGACGCCCCCGACGCAGAGGCGGCGGGGGCGCGAGTTGGGTCCTGCTCGACCAGTTATCTACCTTGGGATTGCATCACGAAAACCCGCGCGCCGCAGCGTGGACAGGGCCGCGTCCATGCCCGCCTTATCCGGAAATGGCCCCGCCATCACGACCTGAAGTTGCCGGCCCGCAGGTGCCGCCCCCGCCAGGACGACAGGCAGCCCGAGGGCTGACAGGCGGGCCGATGCGGTGGCGGCATTTGCGGGTTCGCCGAAACTGCCGACCTGGACATACCGCCCGGCGGGCACCGTCGCGGCCACGCCTCTGGTCGGATCGGTGACGCTCGTCTGTTCCAGAAGCCTTGCGCGCTCGGCCCGTGTCACGAGACGCGCGGGGGTTGTCCGGCTCCACACAAGGTCTTGTTGCGCTTCGCCCAGGCTCGTTCCGATGCCCCGACGGGCATTGAGCCTGTCGTCTTTCCAGGCGAGCTTGTAACCCTTGGGGACCACGGGTTTCCCCAGATCGAAACCGCCGGCCGGCGCGGTCACCGTGACCCGCATCGGTTCGGCGGCGACCTGTTCCACGCGTTGCGGCCTCACCGGAGCCACGACTGGTTCCGGTGCCGCGACGACGGGTTGCGGCGAACCGGCGGGGGCAGAGCCCCGCGCGTTCAGCGAGGGAGGATAGCCGCACAGCACCTTGCGCTGCGCATTCACCCTTGGCACCCAGATCACCCGGCCGTCGACACCCGCGCGCACAAAGACGCAGCCATGGCTGTCGACATATTGCGCCTCGCGGAAACTGGCCGGAGGCGTCTCGCTCGGGGCGGGAATATCGCGAACATTCTGGGCCGACGCGGCGAAGGTCGTCAGACCCAGCGCAAGGATTGCCGCGGTGATCCCCGTGATGTGCATGCCGCCCCCATGTGGTGTTGAAGCAAATCATGCCGAATGGGTGATTCGGAGTAAAGAGACAATCGGTCTATTTTGTGCCGAACATTCGGTCTCCCGCATCCCCTAGTCCGGGGACGATATAGCCGTGGTCGTTCAGGTGACTGTCGACCGCCGCCGTTACAATCGGCACGTCCGGATGGGCCTCCTTCATCCGCGCTATGCCCTCGGGGGCGGCAAGCAGGCACAGGAAACGGATGTTTCGGGCGCCCGCCTTCTTCAGCAGATCCACCGCCGCCGCGGAGGAGTTTCCGGTGGCCAGCATCGGATCGACCACGATCGAGATACGATCCTCAAGCTGGTCCGGCAGCTTGCAGTAGTACTGCACCGGCTGGAGCGTGTCCGGATCGCGGTAAAGCCCGACAAACCCGACCCGCGCCGCCGGAATCAGTTCGAGAATGCCGTCCAGAAGCCCGTTGCCGGCCCGCAGGATCGAGATCAGCGCCAGCTTCTTGCCCTCGATCACCGGCGCGTCCATGGCCTGCAACGGCGTCTCGATCCGCGTGGTCGTCATCGGCAGCTCGCGCGTCACCTCATAGGCCAGCAGCAGGCTGATCTCGCGCAGCAACCTTGCGGAACGAGGCGGTCGAGGTGTCCTTGTCCCGCATGAGGGTCAGCTTGTGCTGCACCAGGGGGTGGCTGACGACGGTCAGATGATCAAGCATGGGCGGCCTCCAGCTGTTTCCTGATACGGGAACGGGTTTCGTCATCGCAGAACGCGGCATCGAGAGCAGTCGCGGAGATTTTCCGGAACACCCCTTCATCCCAGTCGAACGCTTCCGCCAGACGGTCGAATTCACGGGCCATGGTGGTGGCGAAGAACGGCGGGTCATCGGTCGAGACCGTGACCTTCACGCCCCGCTCGAACAGCTCTCCGATCGGGTGGCGCCGCCATCCGGGATAGATGCCCGAGCGCGATGTTTGACCCCGGACAGACCTCGAGCACGATGCCGCGCTCCGCCAGTTCGTCGACCAGCGCCAGATCCTCGATCGCCCGGACACCATGGCCGATGCGTTCCGGCTCGCAGATCCGCGCAGCGTATCGCGGACGCTTTGCGGTCCGCCCCACTCGCCGGCATGGGCCGTCAGCCGCAGGCCCGCCTCGCGTGCCAGATCGAAACGCCAGGCAAAGTCCCGCGGACGCCCGACCCTCTCGTCCCCCGCGATGCCGAACCCGACGATCCAGTCGCCCGCCGTCTCGGCCGCGCAAAGTGCGGTCTCGCCGCGCCTTGTCGGGCCCGAAATGGCGGATGCAGGTGACGATCCCGCGCAAGGTGATCCCCATCTTGCGTTCGGCCTGGTCGGCGGCCTCGCGGATCGCGTGCAGGTATTCGCGCCAGGCGCCAAGCTCGCGCCCGCCGCAGAAATCGGGCGACAGGAAGGTCTCGGAATAGACGACGCCCGTTCCTGCGCTTTCCTCAAGCACCGCCAGCGTCAGCCGCTGGTAATCCTCGGGGGTTTTCAGAACGCCGGTGGCCGCCTCGTAGACCTTCAGGAAATGCCCAGAAATCGGTGATGGCGTAGGTTCCGTCCGGCGCGAAGATACCCGACAGATCGATCTATGCGCTTCTCCGTGCCAGCCCCGCGGATGAAAGACGGCGGGGCAGCGCCTTCCAGATGCAGGTGCAGTTCGACCTTGGGCAGATCGCGGGTCACAGCCGGCACCTCCCCGGGCCCGTGCGCGGGCACGTCGAGCCAGATGCGCGACCGTGGCCCCGACATCGGCAAAGCGCGATCTGGCCCATGCGCCGCCGCGCCGGCACCCGCCATCAGACACCGGCACCCGCTCGCGGGTGTGATCCGTGCCCGCGCCAGGTCGGATCGTTGCCATGATCGGCGGTGAACACCGCGAGATCGCCGGGCCGCGAGTCCGCGCGAGGAAGGCCGCGGCGATCCTTGCATCCGAACCATTCGAGTGCGCGGGCATAGTCCGGCCACGTCGCGGCGATGGCCATAGAGGCTGTCGAACTCCACGAAGTTGGCAAAGGTCAAGGAACCGGCTCGGCCGTCGTCTGCCAGCGCCAGAAGCTGTTCGAAAAGCTCTGCATCCGATTTCCCCTTGTGCAGCGTCCGATCCCCTGCATCGAAAAGATGTCGCCGATCTTGCCGACGGCATGGGTCGCCCGCCCGGCCTCGTGCACCCAGTCGCAGCAAGGTCGGCGCCGGGCGGTGCGATGGCATAGTCGTGCCGGTTGGCGGTGCGTCGAAATTGCCCCGGCTGCCCGTCGAAGGGCCGTGCGATCACCCGGCCGACCTTCATCGCATGCAGCATAGGGGCGATCGCTTCGCATAGCTGCAGAAGCCGGTCCAGCCCGAAGCGCCTCTTCATGCGCGGCGATCTGGAACACGCTGTCGGCCGAGGTATAGCAGATCGGCCAGCCCGGTGCGCAGATGCTCCGCCCCATGCGCCGTCGATGATCGGCACGCCCGAGGCGTGGCAGTTGCCGAGAATGCCCCCGCGTCCCGGCCAGACGGCAGACCTCGGCGACGAGTCGCGTCAGGAAAGGCCGGGCGCGGTCTCGGGAAAATACGTCCAGTCCCAGGGCACCGGCACGCCCGCCAGTTCCCAGTGCCCCGAGGGCGTGTCCTTGCCGCGCGAGACCTCGGTCGCGGCGCCCCAGCGGCCGTGCGGCGGCGGCGCCGAGACCGGGCGTGGCCGCGCCCGAGGCAAGCCGGATCGCCGCGCCAAGGCCAAGGCGCGTCGAGGATCGGGCATCGCAGAGCGGCCCGCTGCGCCCCTCCTCGGCGCGGCCCGCGGCACAGGCCTGCGCGATATGGCCGAGCGTGTTCGCGCCCTCGTCGCCGAACTCGGCGGCATCCGGCGCGCCGCCGCAGCCGACCGAATCCAGCACGATCAGAAAGGCGCGTGGCATCATGCGATCCTCGAATGGACCAGCGGCGGTTCGTCGGGCGCGGTCTCGCCCATGCGGATACGCCGCTGGACAGCGGCGACGGCGGCCTCGGCGGCGGCCTCGGTCGCGGCATGCACGATGGCGAGGGGCAGCCCGTCGCGCGATCTCTTCGCCGATCCCGGCGAGATCGGCCAGGCCGACAGAGGGGTTCACCCGGTCGCCGTCACGCAGGCGGCCGCCGCCCAGGTGGACCACGGCCTGACCGATCGCCGCGCCGTCGATCGCCGTGACATAGCCGGAGCGTCCAGGCTGGGCACCTCGCGCATCGACCGGGGCCGACGGCAGCCGGTCGGGCCAGCGATCGACGAAATCCGCGGGCCCGCCCTGGGCCGCGACCATCCGGCCGAACATCTCGGCCGCCTGTGCCGCTCTGGAGCGCGGCGTCGATCCGGCCCGCGCCATCCTCGGGGTCGGCCGCCAGGCCCGCCAAGCGCCAGCGCCTCGCCGCCCAGCGCCGCGGTCAGATCCCAGAGCGCGCGTGTTGACGGAGGTGCCCGTCAGCGTCTCCATCACCTCGATCACCTCGAGCGCGTTGCCCACCGCCGTGGCCAGAGGCTGCGCTCATGTCGGTGATCAGCGCCGACGGTCATGCAGCCCGCCCCCTGCGCGGTCGAGACCAGGGCGCGCGCCAGCGCCTCGGCCTCGCTCCGTGCGTCTTCATGAAGGCGCCCGAGCCGCACTTGACATCGAGCACCAGCGCCTCGAGCCCGGCCGCGAGCTTCTTCGACAGGATCGAGGCGGTGATCAGGTCGATCGACTCCACCGTCGCCGGTCACGTCGCGGATCGCATAAAGCCGCCGGTCCGCAGGCGCGATGTCGGCCGATGGCCGACGACGATGGCGCAGTCGATGTCGGCCAGCTGGCGCGCGAAGCTGGTCTTCGGTCAGACCGGTGCGAAAGCCCGGGATCGCCTCCAGCTTGTCGAGCGTGCCGCCGGTATGGCCAAGACCCCGGCCCGAGATCATCGGGACATAGGCGCCGCAGGCCGCCAGCGCCGGGGCGAGCAGAAGCGAGACGCAATCGCCGATCCCGCCGGTCGAATGCTTGTCGACGACCGGGCCGGGCAGGTCCCAGTCGCAGCACCGGCCGCTGTCGCGCATCGCCACGGGTCAGCGCCACGCGGCCGGCATCGCCCAGACCGCTGCAGGCAGCACCGCCATCGCAAAGGCGCCCGCCTGCGCATCGGTCACATCGCCCGAGGCAAGACCGCGGGCGAACCAGTCGCAGTTCCTCGGCGGCGGGCCGGCCGCCGTCGCGGAGCTTGGCGATGATGGCGCGGGCGTCGGTCATGTCCGGTCCATGTGGGCTGCGGTAAAGACGCCGGGCAGCAGCTCGGCCACGGTCATCATCCGGCTCGCGCCATCGGTGGTGCACAGCGTGACCGGCACGGCGGGCGCCGCGAACTCGGCGATCTTCTGGCGGCAGCCGCCGCAGGGCGGCGACCGGCTCGGGGCTGTCGGCGATCACGCAGCACCTCGGCGATCGCGGTCTCGCCGGCTGCGACCATCGCGGCGATCGCGCCCGGCTTCGGCGCAGGTGCCCTCGGGGTAGGCGACATTCTCGACGTTGCAGCCGACATAGATCGCGCCGCGAGGCCGCGCGCAGCGCCGCGCCGACCTTGAAGCGCGAATAGGGCGCATAGGCGTTTTCGCGGACCTGGGTGGCGGCGGCAAGCAGCGACATGGAACCTCCGGTGGGCATTGGCGGCGAGTTTGGTGCGCGGGCCTGTCGGATGCAAGGGTGCGGACCGGAGCGATCGCGGGTGCCGGCAATGCCTCTGGCATGCGACGTTTGCCAACCCATTGTCGTGCAAATGCGATTCCGGCCTGCGGCGACGAGTGCCACCGAAAGGTTCGCGGGCGTTGTGCAAGGCCCGGTCGCGGTTGGCGTCCGCGCCGTCAGACCGCGCGGGTGGCGAAGCGGCCGGGCAGCGTCACCTCCAGCAATTCCAGATCGCGCGTCGGATCGCCGTAGCGCGTCTTCATGCCGGGCGGGATCACGAAGGCATCGCCGGGTTCGACAGGCGGAACGGGTCCTTCCCCTCGCCCTCCAGCGTCATCTCGCCGGTCATCACGAAGGTGAAGAGGATGTCGGCGTCATGCATCGTCCACGGGGATGCCTCGCCCGTGGGCCGCAGCCACGCATGACCGCGGCCACGCCCCCTGTGTTGGCGCGCTGATCGTGGTGTCGCGGGCCGTCGAAGCCCGGAAGGCGCGCGGCGTGCCAGTTGGCGTCCTGGCGCGACGTTGTGGACAAAGCGCTGGCCCTCCCATTCACGGTCGGGGCGGTGATGCGGGGTTGGCAGGGTCATGTCGTGGTCGATCTCGGTCACATGCTCGGCGGGCACGCCGATCTCGATCACCTCGATGCCGTCGCTGGCTTCCAGCACCCGGTGGCGGATCTCGGGCGGCTGGATGAAGCAATCGCCGGCATGGATGCAGGCGGATCGGACCGCCCTGATCCTCGTAGACCACATCGACCCAGCCCGCGATGCAGAAGATCAGCTGAAAGCCGACCTTGTGGAAATGCACCATGTCGGGCACCGGCCCGCCGTCGGGCATGCGGATGTGGCTGGCGATCATCGCGCCGCCGAGGCGCGACGGGGACCAGATCGCGGTACTCCATGCCCGCGCGCCCGATGACCCAGGGCGCCTGATCGGCAAGGCGGCGCACGACGAAGGCATGTTCCGTCGGCGGGCAGCGACCAGCGGCGGGTTCAGCTCGTCGATCTCCACCCGCGTGCCGTTCGGGCGCGATCAGTGCTGCGCTTGCCGCCGGCGAAAGTATCGGGATCGTCGGTCAGGATGCGCAGCGTGCCCGGCGCCTCGGTCGCGCCCTTCTGCAGGCGCAGGCGCAGCCCGTGGCCGGACAGGACCGCCACCTCGGGATTGTCGGCCGGATAGATCATGTCGAGCCGCATCCTCAGCACCTTGGTGAAGAACGGCAGGTCGTCGCGCAGGCTCTTGCGTCGGCAGCCGCATTTCGGCGCGTGTCTCGTGTCATGGCGATCTCCCCCGTGTCGGTGGCAGCATGCTGTCGGTCGCCAGGAGGATTTGCAAGGTGGCGCGGAAGACGCTTAGCGCGGCAAGGGCCGATCGGCAGGGTCGCGAAAACTGGTTTAACGCTGAACTATCTTCGACGGGAGGGGTCGATGGACGAGGCACGGCAATGACACGCGCGGCAGGCGGCGCTGGATTATCACGAGTTTCCGAAGCCCGGAAAGCTGGAAATCCGCGCGACGAAGCCGCTGGCCAACGGCCGCGACCTGGCCGGCGCCTATTCGCCCGGCGTGGCCGAGGCCTGCCTTGAGATCAAGGCCGATCCCGCCACCGCCAGCCGCTACACCGCCGCGCGGCAACCTCGTGGCCGTCGTCTCGAACGGCACCGCGGTGCTGGGCCTTGGCAACATCGGCGCGCTGGCGTCGAAGCCGGTGATGGAGGGCAAGGCGGTCCTTTTCAAGAAATTCGCCAACATCGACTGCTTCGACATCGAGGTGAACGAACCCGACCCGGTGAAGCTGGCCGAGATCGTCTGCGCGCTGGAGCCGACCTTCGGCGCGATCAACCTTGAGGACATCAAGGCCCCCGACTGCTTCATCGTCGAGAAGCTGTGCCGCGAGCGGATGAACATCCCGGTCTTTCACGACGACCAGCACGGCACCGCCATCGTCGTCGGGCGCGGCGGCGACGAACGCGCTGCATCGTCGCAGGCAAGCGGTTCGACGAGATCAAGGTCGTCTCGACCGGCGGCGGGGCGGCGGGGATCGCCTGCCTTGAAATGCTGGTGAAGCTGGGCGTCCGGCGCGAGAACGTCTGGCTGTGCGACCTGGACGGGCTGGTCTACGAGGGCCGCGACCGCGCGAGATGACCCCGCAGAAGGCGGAACTTCGCCCAAGGGCACCGACGCGCGCCGCGCTGGCCGACGTGATCGCGGGCGCGGACCTGTTCCTCGGCCTCTCGGGCCCGGGCGTGCTGACGCCGGAAATGGTGGCGAAGATGGCCGCGCGCCCGATCATCTTCGCGCTGGCCAACCCCACGCCCGAAATCATGCCCGACGCCGTGCGCGCGGTCGCGCCCGACGCGATCATCGCCACCGGGCGCAGTCGATTTTCCCAATCAGGTCAACAACGTCCTGTGCTTTCCCTTCATCTTCCGGGGCGCGCTCGACGTCGGCGCCACCGACGATCAACGACGCGATGGAGACTGGCCTGCATCGAAGGCATCGCCGCCCTCGCCCGCGCCACGACCAGTCGCCGAGGCCGCCGCCGCCTATCAGGGCGAGACAGATGACCTTCGGCGCCGGACTACCTGATCCCCAAGCCCTTCGATCCGCGCCTGATGGGCGTCGTGGCCAGTGCGGTGGCCAAGGCCGCGATGGAAACCGGCGTCGCCGCCCGCCCGATCGAGGATCTGGAGGCCTACAAGCGCAAGCTCGACGGCTCGGTCTTCCGCTCGGCGCTGATCATGCGCCCGGTGTTCGAGGCCTCGGCCACTCGCGGCGCGCAGATCGTCTTTGCCGAGGGCGAGGACGAACGCGTGCTGCGCGCGGCCAACGCGATGATGGAGGAAACGACCGACATGCCGATCCTGATCGGCCGCCCCGAGGTGATCGAGGCGCGCTGCGAACGGGCCGGGCCTGCCGATCCGGCCGGGCCGGGATTTCCAGCTCGTGAACCCCGAAAACGACCCGCGCTACCGCGACTACTGGGGCACCTATCACGACATCATGGCGCGGCGCGGCGTCACGCCGGACATCGCCCGCGCGGTCATGCGCACCAACACCACCGCCATCGCGGCCGTCATGGTGCATCGCGACGAGGCCGACAGCCTGATCTGCGGCACCTTCGGCCAGTATCTGCTGGCACCTCAACTACGTGCGCCAGATCCTGGCGCGGGGCGGGTTGCATCCGGTCGGCGCGCTGTCGCCTGATGATCCTCGAGGACGGGCCGCTGTTCATCGCCGACACCCATGTGCATCCCGAACCGAACCCGCGACCAGATCATGGAGACGGTGATCGGCGCGGCACGCCATGTGCGCCGCTTCGGGCTTGCAGCCCAAGATCGCGCTCTGCTCGCATTCGCCAGTTCGGCAACTCGACTGCTCCACCGGCGAGCGGATGCGCGATGCGCTGGAACTGCTGGACACCCGCGAGCCGGATTTCGCCTATGAAGGCGAGATGCACATCGATGCGGCGCTCGATCAGTCCATCCGCGACCGGATCTTTCCCGGCTCGCGCTTCGAGGGGGCGGCCAACGTGCTGGTCTTTGCCAATGCGGACGCGGCCTCGGGCGTGCGCAACATCCTCAAGATGAAGGCCGGGGGGCTGGAGGTCGGGCCGATCCTGATGGGCATGGGCAACAAGGCGCATATCGTGACCCCGTCGATCACCGCGCGGGGGCTGCTGAACATGTCGGCGCTCGCGGGGACGCCGGTATCGCAATACGGCTGAGAACCCGGTTGGAGGGGTGCGCGCGCTAGGCTAGGATCGCGCGCAAGATGTATACTTGTCCCGCACCCGGGTTCAGCCATGAATGACGCCACGCGCGACCCTGCCGGGCCGCCGGGGGGGCTGTTTCTGGGCTCGTCCGCGGCGATGCTCGAGATCTATGGCAAGATCCGCGCGGTTTCCCGGTCGATGGCCACGGTCTTCATCACCGGCGAGAGCGGTACCGGCAAGGAATTGTGCGCACAGGCGATCCACGACGGTTCGGCCCGCGCCTCGGGCCCGTTCATCGCGTTGAACTGCGGGGCGATCCCGCCGGACCTGCTCGAATCCGAGGTGTTCGGGCACATGAAGGGCAGTTTCACGGGCGCCATTTCGGACAAGCCCGGGGCGGCGGCGGCGGCGGATGGCGGCACGCTGTTTCTGGACGAGATCTGCGAGATGGACGTGGTCTTGCAGACCAAGCTCTTGCGGTTCCTCCAGACCTCGATGGTGCAGCCGGTGGGCGCGACGCGCCCGCGCAAGGTCAACGTGCGGATCATCTGCGCGACCAACCGCGATCCGATGGAGGCGGTGCGCGAGGGCCTGTTCCGCGAGGATCTGTTCTATCGCCTCTACGTCGTGCCGATCCACATGCCGCCGCTGCGGGACCGCGGCGACGATGTGATCGAAATCGCCGAGGCCGCACTCGCGCGGTTCGCGATGGAAGAGCACCGGGCGTTCGAGGGGCTGGACGGGCCGGTCAAGGCGCTGATCCGGGCGCTTCCCTGGCCGGGCAATGTGCGTCAGTTGCTGAACGTGATCCGCAACGTGGTGGTGCTGAACCCGGGCGGGGTGGTGACGCTGGAAATGCTGCCACAAGGGCTGGCCCGGTCGACGGACACCCGCACCACGGAGAGCCAGGCCAAGGCACCGCCGCCCGGACCGGGCGTGAACGACCTGATCGGCCGGCCATTGGCAGAGATCGAGCGCATCATCGTGGAGGCAACGCTGGAGCGGGCCGGAGGATCGGTGCCCAAGGCGGCACGGATCCTGGAAATCGCGCCGTCGACGCTTTATCGCAAGATCGAGGGGTGGGCGAGGGACTGAGGACCGGCGCCGGTCGGCCCGAGGGCGGATGATCCCGGGCGAAGGCCGACGCGGCGGGGCGCCGGCGAGGCCCGGCACCAGGACCATTCAGGTCAGACGAATTGCTCGCGGATCAGGCGTTCGTCGAGGCCATGGCCCGGATCGAACAGGATGCGGTGGCGGACCTTCGGTTCGCTGCGGATCTCGACCGAAAGAACGTCGCGCACCGAGCGGCTGTCCGCGTCGGCCATGACGGGGCGCTTGGCCGGGTCGAGCACGTCAAAGCGCACCAGCGCGGATTTCGGCAGGAGCGCGCCGCGCCAGCGGCGCGGGCGGAAGGCGGCCATCGCGGTCAGCGCCAGCACGTCGGCGCCGATCGGCAGGATCGGGCCGTTGGCGGAGTAGTTGTAGGCGGTGGACCCGGCCGGGGTGCAGACCAGCGCCCCGTCGCAGACGAGCTCCGACAGGCGCACGGTGCCGTCGATGCTGATCCGGAGCTTGGCCGCCTGCGGACCTGCGCGCAGCAGCGAGACCTCGTTGATCGCAAGCGCCTTCTCGATATGGCCGCTGACCGTCTCGGCCCGCATCCGGAGCGGGTTGATCACCTCTTCCAGCGCGGCATCGAGCCGGTCGGGAAGCCCCTCGAGCAGGTAGGCGTTCATCAGAAAGCCGATGGTTCCGCAGTTCATCCCGTAGACCGGAACATCGTGCGGCTGCACGGCATGCAAAGTCTGAAGCATGAAGCCGTCGCCGCCGAGCGCCACGACGACATCCGCCGTTCCGATCGGATGCTGGCCATAGGCCGAAGACAGGTCGGCCAGCGCCTCCTGCGCCTCGGGGGCGTTGCTCGCGGCAAAGGCGATCCGTCGCGGCGCCATGTCTGTCGCTCCCCTCGCGTGTCGCGCCCAGTCTTGGCGGGCGGGGGCGGCAAACTCAAGGGCGGATCGGGGCCGCGGCACCGCGCAGTTCGCCCAGGGCGCCCACAGCGTCGCTTTCCACCCTTTCTGAATGCCGCCCCTTGCAGTAATCCTCGCCAGATGATGTTTCAGCCCTAGACTCGGCCTTTGCCCCACCTTTGAGGAGCCGCCCATGAACGCCCCGCACCGCGACGCCGGTTTCTTCACCGAAAGCCTGTCCAGCCGCGACCCAGCCCTGTTCGCCGCCATCACGGACGAACTTGGCCGCCAGCGCGACGAGATCGAGCTGATCGCCAGCGAGAACATCGTCAGCAGCGCCGTGATGGAGGCGCAGGGTTCGGTGATGACGAACAAGTATGCCGAAGGCTATCCCGGCCGGCGCTACTACGGTGGCTGCCAGTTCGTCGACGTGGCCGAGAACCTGGCGATCGAGCGGGCCTGCGCGCTCTTCGGCTGTGGCTTACGCCAACGTGCAGCCGAATTCCGGCAGCCAGGCCAACCAGGGCGTGTTCCAGGCGCTGATCAAGCCCGGCGACACCATTCTGGGGATGAGCCTGGACGCGGGCGGGCATCTGACGCATGGCGCGGCGCCGAACCAGTCGGGCAAATGGTTCAACGCGGTGCAATACGGGGTGCGCCAGGACACGCTGCTGCCCGACTACGACCAGATCGAGGCGCTGGCGCTGGAGCACAGGCCGGCGATGATCATCGCGGGCGGCTCTGCCATTCCGCGCGTGCATCGACTTCCCCCGGATGCGCGCGATCGCGGACAAGGTGGGCGCCTGGCTGCTGGTCGACATGGCGCATTTCGCGGGGTTGGTGGCGGCCGGGCTTTACCCCAGCCCGTTCCCCCATGCGCATGTGGCAACGACGACGACGCACAAGACGCTGCGCGGCCCGCGCGGCGGCATGATCCTGACCAATGACGAGGCGATCGCCAAGAAGGTGAATTCGGCGATCTTCCCGGGTATCCAGGGTGGTCCGCTGATGCATGTGATCGCGGCCAAGGCGGTGGCCTTCGGCGAGGCGCTGCGCCCAGATTTCAAGGTGCTATCAGGCGCAGGTGATCCGCAACGCGCAGGCCCTGGCGGACCAGTTGATGAAGGGCGGTCTGGGCACCGTGACGGGCGGCACCGATACGCACCTGATGCTGGTGGATCTGCGGCCCAAGGGCGTGAAGGGCAATGCTACGGAAAAGGCGCTCGGGCGCGCGCACATCACCTGCAACAAGAACGGCATCCCGTTTGATACCGAGAAGCCGACGATCACCAGCGGCATCCGCCTTGGCACGCCCGCCGGCACGACCCGCGGTTTCGGCGAGGCGGAATTCCGCCAGATCGGCGACTGGATCGTGCGGGTGGTCGACGGGCTGGCCGCGCATGGCGAGGACGGCAATGATGCCGTCGAGGCGGCGGTGAAGGCCGAGGTAAAGGCGCTTTGCGCGCGCTTCCCGATCTATCCGAACCTCTGAGGCGATCCCAGCGCGCCTGCTGGGGGCATTCCCGCGGGCGCGTGCCGGATCACGCCGACAGGATTGGGCGGATCAGGGCAGTCCGCGCCAATAGAGCACCGCCGCAAGAAGCACGCCCACCGCGAAGATGCTGAAGGCCGCCGATGACAGCATGCCCATCAGCATCGCCCGGCGGCGCTCGGCGCGGTCAAGACCATTGAGGAACTTCACGCAGGCGTCGTAGGCTTCGGCCACGCGCGCCTCGTCGATCTGGACCAGAAGGCGGGGGTTGCGGGCCTGCATCGCGGCGGTGTCGAGGTAACGCGCCTCTGCGCGGACGCCACCCGGCAGGCGGCGGCCCGACCGGCGCAGCTTTTCCGCCAGATCCTTGCCCCGCACGCCGAGGCGTTCCTGCATCAGGGCCGCGACCCGGTCGGCCATCTGCTGAATCGTCACCGCACTCATCATCGCTCCTTCAGGCCCCGCAGCGCAGTCTAGTGCGGGCGTGAGAGCGCTTCAACACGTCTGGAACCGCAAGGGTTTGAAGGATAGGAAGGGGCATGCTTTCGATGATCCGACATCCTGCGCAGGCACCGGGGGGCGGCCCGCCCCTGATCATCGCGCATGGATTGTTCGGGTCGGGGCGCAACTGGGGGGTGATCGCGCGGCGGCTGGCGGAGCGGCGCGAGGTGGTGGCGGTCGACATGCGCAATCATGGCGAAAGCCCGCGCGAGGCCGTGCAGGGCTATCCCGAAATGGCCGCGGATCTGGCCGAGGTGATCGAGGGTCTGGGCGGGCCGGCCGACGTGCTGGGGCATTCGATGGGCGGAAAGGCCGCGATGATGCTTGCGCTGACGCGGGGCGAACTCGTACGCCGGCTGGTCGTGGCGGATATCGCGCCGGTGGCCTACAGCCACGATCAGGCGCCGAACGTCGCGGCGATGCGCGCCGTGCCCCTGGGCACGATCCGATCGCGCGCGCAGGCGGATGCGGCGCTGGCCGGGCGGATCGACGATCCGGCGTTGCGGGCGTTCTTCCTTCAATCGCTGGATCTGAAGGCAGACCCGCCGCGCTGGCGTCTGAACCTCGACACGCTGGAGCGCGAAATGCCGAAGATCGTTGGCTGGCCGGAAACCGCGGGACGGTTCGAGGGGCCGACGCTGTTCCTGTCTGGTGCGCTGTCGCAATATGTCGCAACCGGCCATCGGGACCGCATCCGTGCGCTGTTCCCCGCGGCACGTTTTGCGAAACTGGCGGGTGCCGGGCACTGGCTGCACGCCGAGAAGCCGCGCGAGTTCGAAGAGACGGTGCGGGTCTTTCTGGACGGATGAACCCCGTCAGGCGAGACGACGGGCCAGGAGCCAGCTGACCGGAATGGCAATCACGAAACCCGTGGCGGCGGCGATCAGGATCGGGCTCAGCGTGTAGAAGCCCATCGTGAGGGCGATTATGATCCCCACCCCCATGAGCGTGGTCGAGGCCATGGAAAACAGGATCAGCATCAGGCGCGTCATGGTTCCCTCCGTTGACGGGTTGCGACGGACCCACCCTGGAGCCTGCATTGGGGCGCGGCCATGATCGGGATCAAGCCCGTGGCGTGGAAAAGCCCTGCGCACTGCGGCCGGGCCGACCCGGCGGCCGCTTCACGCGCGCCATCCGGGCGGGCCGGGTCGGCGCGCACCCATGGCGGGCGCCCTTGGGTGCACGAGGCCCCGTCTCAGGGGCGGGCGCTCAGCCCGGCAGGTCGGGCGCTTCGAGGACGACATCGGCGGGCCGCGACCGCTCGATCACCGTCCGGGCATTGGGAATGTCGTTGTCGAGCGCGCGGCGACGCGCCTCCTCGGGGGGCAGCCCATGATGGCACCAGCGGGCGATCAGGCGGCGCGTAAGCTCGGCCAGCGGCACGTCGAGAAAGACCGTCAGATCCCAGAATGGTGCCAGCGCGGACCAGGGCGGATCGCTGAGCAGCAGGTAATTGCCTTCGACCACGACGATCTGGGCCTCGGGCGGCACGATGCGGGCGGAGCCGACCGACAGGTCGCGGTCACGGTCGAACACGGGCACGACGACCTCGGCACCGGTTCTGAGGCGGTGCAGGACAGAGGCCAGTCCCCCGACATCGAACGTGTCCGGCGCGCCTTTGTGGAAGCGCCGCCCGCGCGCGTCGAGGATCGCGTTGTCGAGGTGGAATCCGTCCATCGGCACCAGTGCGGCCCGCGGACCCAGTCGCGCCGAGAGCGCTTCGGCCAGCGTCGATTTCCCCGCGCCCGGGGCGCCTGCGACAGCGACGAGGACGCGCCCCGTCCCGCCGCTGGCGAGTGCCCCGATCCGCGCGACAAGATCGTCCATCAGGCGACGGCAGCCTCTTCGGAAGGATCCCTGGCACCCGTCATGAACGCCACCGCATCCGACATCGTGTAGTCCTTGGGGTCGATGATGCAGAGCCGCTTGCCAAGCCGATGGATATGGATGCGGTCGGCCACCTCGAACACATGGGGCATGTTGTGGCTGATGAGGATGATCGGGATGCCGCGCGAGCGCACGTCGAGGATGAGTTCCAGCACCCGGCGGCTTTCCTTGACGCCGAGAGCCGCCGTCGGTTCATCGAGGATGATGACCTTGGAACCGAAGGCGGCGGCGCGGGCCACGGCCACGCCCTGTCGCTGCCCTCCCGACAGGGTTTCGACCGGCTGGTTGATGTTCTGGATCGTCATCAGGCCGAGTTCGTTCAGCTTGGCGCGGGCGAAGGCCTCCATCCCGGCGCGGTCGAGCTGGCGGAAAACGGCACCCATGATGCCGGGCTTGCGCAATTCGCGCCCCATGAACATGTTGTCGGCAATCGAGAGCGCGGGCGACATTGCAAGCGTCTGGTACACCGTCTCGATGCCCGCCTCGCGGGCCTCGATCGGGTTCTGGAAGGCGATCTTCCTGCCCTCCAGCATGATCTCGCCCTCATCCGGGATGACCGCGCCCGAGATCGCCTTGATGAGCGAGGACTTGCCCGCGCCGTTGTCGCCGATCACGGCGAGGATTTCGCCCGGATAGAGATCGAAGTCGCACCGGTCGAGTGCCGTGACCTTGCCATAGCGCTTGACCAGACCGCGGGCCTTGAGAAGAGGTTCCATCACGATGACACCTTTCTGATCCATTGGTCGACGGCGACGGCGAAGATGATGAGCACACCGATGAGGAAGAAGGTCCACTGCGGGTCGGTGCCGACCAGACGCAGGCCCATCTCGAACACTCCAACGATCAGCGCGCCGAAGAACATCCCGACGATCGAACCGCGCCCGCCGAAAAGGGAAATGCCCCCGATCACGACGGCGGTGATCGACTGGATGTTGCCAAGCTGGCCAGTGGAGGCGGTGGGCGAAACCGAGCCGAAGCGGCCGATCATCACCCAGCCCGCGAGCGCGCAGAAAAAGCCCGCGAGCGCATAGACCTGGATCAGGATCCTGCGGGTCGGCACCCCGGCGAGTTCGGCGGCTTCGGGATCGTCGCCGGTCGCGTAGACATGCCTGCCCCAGGCCGTCGAGCGCAGCACATAGGCCATCACGGCGACCAGCGCGATCAGCAGGAATACCGCGTAGAGCACCTTGACGCCCCCGGGCTGGATCGACTGGCCCCAGAATTGCAGGGCGGGGGCCTGCTGCGCGATATCCTGGCTGCGGATCGTCTCGTTGGCCGAGAAGATGAAGTTCGACGCCAGAAGGATCTGCCAGGTGCCCAACGTGACGATGAAGGGGGGCAGTTTCATCCGGGCGATCAGAAAGCCGTTCGCGGCACCCATCCCGGTGCCGAGGATCAGGCCCAACAGGATCGAGAGTTCCGCGGGAATGCCGTATCGGAACGACAACTGGCCCATCAGGACGGAACTGAACACCGCGATCGCGCCAACCGAAAGGTCGATCCCGGCGGTCAGCACGACAATGGACTGGGCGCAGCCGAGTATGCCGACGATGGCGATCTGCTGAAGGATCGTCGAGAGCGTCGTTGCCTTGAAGAAGTTTTCCGAAAGAAGGCCGAAGACGATCAGAGCGGCGACCAACACGATCATCGGCACGGCAGAGGGTGTCTGATGGAGCCAGTGCTGAAGCTTCTTCAGCGCGCTCCGATCTTCGTGGAACTCGGCGACCTTCTCGGACGCGCCCGTCAGTCCAGCCTCGAAACTCGAGGTTCGCGTCTCATCTGCGGCCATCTCGGTCCCCCCCGAAGTATCGGGGCGCCCGGTGGATCGGGCTGCCCCTGTGCGAAGGGCGGCGCAGTGGCCGCCCTTGCCTTTTCAGCTTTGTCCAAGATTGCCAGGCTTGCAACCTTTGCGCGTCAGCCCCAGCACAGATCCATGCCCTTGGCAGTGTCGATCGACTCGACGCCCGCGACCGGCTTGTCGGTGATCAGTGCGACACCGGTATCGAAGAACGCCTTGCCTTCGGTCGGGGCCGGCTTTGTGCCATCTGCCGCGTAGGTGGCGATCGCCTCAATCCCGAGCGCAGCCATCAGCAGCGGATACTGTTGCGAAGTGGCCCCGATGATGCCCTCCTTGACGTTCTGGACACCCGGGCAGCCGCCATCGACCGACACGATGAGCACGTCGTTCTCGCGGCCCACGGCCTTGAGCGCCTCGTAGGCGCCGGCGGCCGAGGGTTCGTTGATCGTGTAGACCACGTTGATGTCGGGATCCTTGGCGAGCAGCGCCTCCATCGCCTTCAGGCCGCCCTCTTCGTTGCCTGCGGTGACTTCGTTGCCGACGATCCGGGGATCGGTCTCGTCGCCCCACTTGTTGATGTCGGCGGTGTCGATCTCCATGCCGGTCAGGAAGCCCTGGTCGCGCAGCACGTCAACCGAGGGTTGGCTGATCGCGAGGTCGAGCAGCGCGATCTTGGCATCGGCCGCCTTGTCGCCCAGCGTGGCCTTGGCCCATTTGCCGATCAGCAGGCCTGCCTCGAAGTTGTCGGTGGCGAAGGTCGCGTCGGCCGCGTCGATCGGGTCGAGCGGGGTGTCGAGCGCGATGACGAGCACGCCGGCCTCACGCGCCGCATTCACCGAGTCGACGATCGCCTTGGTGTCGGATGCGGTGATCAGGATGCCCTTGGCGCCATCGGCGACACAGGCCTCGATCGCGGCGACCTGGCTTTCATGGTCGCCGTCGATCCTGCCCGCATAGGTCTTCAGATCGACGCCCAGTTCGGCCGCCTTGGCCGTCGCGCCTTCCTTCATCTTGACGAAGAAGGGGTTGGTGTCGGTCTTGGTGATGAGGCAGGCCGAGACGCCCTGCGCGGCGGCGGGCATGGCCGAGAGCAAGGCAGCGGTGGCAGCACCGAGTGCCAGCCCGGAAAGGGTTTTCACAGTCTTCACGGTAGTCCTCCCAAAATTGCGTTCGCCTTCGCAGCGAGCCGGCGATGAACCGGCGCCTCGACTGCGGTGCGCGGTCAGATGACACCGATTCCTCCGGCGCGTCAAGATAATTAAATCAGAGTGAATTATTATTGACATCCGCGCAGGACCGCACCCTAATTCATCGCGGCAGCACTGGGCTTGCCCCGAGGGAGGGAGACGTGGCGCAGGGTCATGACAGCGCGGCGGACCGGCCGGGCTTCGATCCGGCGTCGGTGCGCGGATCGAACCAGAGCGGCATGCGCGCCCACAACGAGCGCCTTGTCCTGAGCCTGGTGCGACGTGACGGGGCGCTGGCAAAATCGGATATCGCAAGGATCACCGGGCTTTCGGCACAGACCGTTTCGGTCATCATGCGGGCGCTGGAGGCAGACGGGCTGTTGCTGCGCGGCGAGCCGATGCGCGGCCGGATCGGCCAGCCCTCGGTGCCGATGTCGCTGGCTGCGGATGGCGCGTTCTTCTTCGGCCTGAAGATCGGGCGACGGTCGGTCGATCTGGTGCTGGTGAACCTGCTGGGGCGACCCGTGGGCTTCCGCCGGCGGACCTATCGCTATCCGACACCCGAAGCCGTGGTGCGGTTCGTGGGTGAGGCGCTGCCGGTGCTGCGCGCGGGCCTGCCGTTTGCGCTGCGCGACCGGATCGGGGGGCTGGGCATCGCCATGCCCTTCCAGCTGTGGAACTGGACGCAGTATATCGATGCACCGCCGGGTGCGTTGGACGCCTGGCGCGACCGCGACATCGCGGCGGAACTTTCGACGCTCTGCGCGATGCCGGTGACGGTGCAAAATGACGCGACCGCCGCCTGCGGCGCGGAACTGGTTTTCGGCACCGGAGAAAGACCACAGGATTTCCTGTATTTCTACATCGGGTTCTTCATCGGCGGGGGGCTTGTGCTGAACGGGCGCCTGTTCACGGGGCGAACCGGAAACGCAGCCGGCGTGGGACCGATGCCAGTTCCGGGTCCGGATGGGCGGATGCGACGGCTGATGGCGGTCGCCTCGCTGTCGACGCTGGCCGACATGATGGCCGAGGCCGGCGAGCCATCGGACCACTTGTGGGAAACACCCGAGGCCTGGGCGGTCAGCGAGACGGTCCTGTCGCGCTGGATCGCCACCGCGGCCGAGGGCCTTGCCAGCGCGACGCTGAGCGCGGCCACACTTGTCGAGATCGACGCGGTGATGATCGACGGCTGGATGCCCGGGGATGTGCGGGCGCGGCTGGTGGCTGCTGCGCGCGCGGCCCTCGGGCGGCTGGACCTGTCAGGGGTTTCGCCCCCCGCGATCCGGGAGGGCACCGTGGGCCCGCAGGCGCGCGAACTGGGCGGAGCCGCCATTCCGCTCGCGCAAAGGTTCCTCGTGGACCAGACGGCGACATTGAGCGCGGGTTGATGCGCGCGCCACGACGCTCCGCGCGACAATCGGCGCGTTCCGTCGAGCACGGCGCGAAATCTCACCGTCAGGCCGCGACCCGCCCGGGGTGCCCGCAGTTGCCCCCCCGGGCGCGCGATGCACCGAACGGGCCGCGGACCGGACTGACGCAAGGTGCCCCGCCACCCTGCCCCGCCAACAGCAGAGGCCGCCGATCAGCGGGCCCGGATCGAAAAGCGGTCGCGCGACAGCGCGAGCGCGTATTGCGCGCCGAGGCCCGACAGGATGAGGGCGCTGTCGATCAGGAAACCGGGTTCGGCGACCGACTTGACCGCCTGCGCGGAAAGCGCGAGCAGGCTGCCCAGCGCGAAGACCGGAAGCGCGTGGCGACCAAGCATCGCCAGCGGCATCGCCGCCGGTGATGCCGCCCAGCGGCGCACCAGATCAAGGCTCGACAGCAGGTAGGCCAGCGCCAGGATGTGCAAGAGCCGGTGCCATGTAAGGTAGGTCTTGTCGGGATAGGCGAAGAACCGGTGCAACCCATTCTGGTTGGCCGCCCAAAGCTGATGGTTGATCCAGTCGCC
This sequence comes from uncultured Alphaproteobacteria bacterium, assembly GCA_963700485.1. GTDB lineage: Bacteria > Pseudomonadota > Alphaproteobacteria > Rhodobacterales > Rhodobacteraceae > Aliitabrizicola. Next base: position 21,987 of record CAVOXQ010000008.1, on the reverse strand, counting down.
GATGCCAGGAACCACAGTCCACACGAGGCCCACCGCAAGGATTGCTGCGGCGGCGATCTGGAACGCGCGCCGCACTGGCACCAGCCTTTCGCCCTTTCGGTGGGCAATGCCGACCAGAAGGCCGATGACGAAGACAAGCTGCCAGGCGAGCGGATTGAAGAACCAGCCGCCTGGATTGGGCGAGGCGGGAAGGTTCCACTCGAACCACCCGGTCGCAAGCCAGAGCGCCGCCGACAGCGCGACAAGCGACCGCGGGCGGCGCAACCCGAGCCAGAGCATCGCCGGCGCAGCGGCCAGAAGGACCGCATACATCGGCAGGATGTTCACATAGCCGATCTGGTGGGTCAGCAGCGGCACGCCGACGAGAAAGCCAAGCGGCATCTCGAACAGCTTGTCGATCTCGTTGACCGAGATCGAGCGTGTCGACCCCAGCCAGAGCGCGGCACCCGCCGCGATGCCCAACGCCCAGACCGTCATCAGCAGGTGGACAAGATAGAGCGTCCAGACCCGGTGCCAGACACGGGCGACACCGGGCCAGAAAGGCGGTGCGCGGAACGCCGGGCCATAGGCGAGGCCCGCCGCGACGCCCGACATCAGCACGAACGCCTCTGCCGCGTCCGACAGACCGAAGTTGCGTGTGGTGAGGTGCTCGTAGACCGTGCCGGGGACATGGTTGATGTAGATCATCACGAGCGCGAGGCCGCGGAACACGTCGAGCCGGGCGTCGCGGCGCGACGCGGAAGGGTCAGGCATGGCCGGGTGCAACCAGTTCCATCGACGCCCCCCGAGGGACGGCCCCGCGCCGCCGTCCCCAAGCCACCTCCGCAAGATGTCGGCGTGCAAGGTGACGACGCCCGGAGGATGCAGTTCGGCGGGCACGGTCATGAGACCACTTCGGCTTTCCTGCGAACACCACGAGATCAGGACCGGCGCCGCGATCATCGGCAGCGCCACGGGCAGCAGCCAGAGCACGAGGCCAGGTGCCAGAGCATGAACAAGCCCCAGCCCGAGCACGCCGGTGAGGCTAATCCAGCCGCTGGCGCCCCAGGCCTCGGCGATGGTGAGCCGCCCGTCACCCCGGTTGTTGGCGGGCCAGCCGCCATCACGACCCGTCAGCACCTGAAACACCGAGCGGGTCTGGAACATCAGGAAAATCGGCGCCAGCAGCGAGGACAGCGCCAGTTCCGCGAAGGTCGAGGCGATCGCCCGAACCGCGCCGCCGAAGCCGCGCGCGCGCCCGCTCGCAGCCGCATCGAGCGCGATCAGGATCTTGGGCAAGAGCAGCAGCCCGAAGATGCCGACCGCGAGCCCGATGGCCTTTGCCTTCTCGTCCACCGGAAAGACCGGAAAGGGCCAGTTGTCTTGAGGGAAGTAGTCGGGTGGCACGGCAAGAAACTGCGCGGCGATGCTGGCCAGGATGAAGGCGAGCCAGAACAGCGGGGCAATATAGGCGATAATGCCTTGCAGGAAGGTCCAGCGGCTCCATCCCTTCAGGCCCGGAGCGGTCAGAAGGCGTGAATGCTGGAGGTTGCCCTGGCACCAGCGCCGGTCCCGTCGGGCATGATCAATCAGGTTTTCGGGGCCTTCCTCGTAGGAGCCGCCCAGATCGTCATCGAGGCGGACCGCCCAGCCAGAGCGGGCCAGAAGGGCGGCCTCGACATAGTCATGGCTGAGGATATGGCCGCCGAACGGCGGCTGGCCACGCAGTTCGGGAAGCCCGCAACTGGCGGCAAATGCGCGGATCCGCACCAGCGCGTTGTGGCCCCAGAACGGCCCGGTGCGGCCCTGCATCATCGCGAGGCCGCGCGCGAAGACAGGCGAGTAGAAGCTTGCCGCGAATTGCATGGCGCGCCCAAAACGGGAGCGGGCGTTGATGACCCGCGGCAGGCTTTGCAGCAACCCGAGGTCCGGTTGCGCCTCCATCCGGCGGACCATCTCGACGATGGTCGCACCCTCCATCAGGCTGTCGGCATCGAGGATCAGGGCATAGTCGTATGCCCCGCCCGAGCGCTGGATGAAATCCTCGACATTGCCGGCCTTGCGGCCGGTGTTATCGGCGCGGCGGCGGTAGAAGACACGCCCCGCGGCATCACGATCGCCTATGAGTTTCAGGAACCAGAGCCGTTCGCGCGCCGCGATCGCCTCGGATCGGGTATCCGAGAGGATGGCGAAATGAAAGATGGCGCCGGTGCCGCAGATCTGGAGCGAGGCATCCATCGCGGCGATGCGGGCGAAGGTCGTGACCGGATCCTCGTTGTAGACCGGCACGAGGACGACCGTGCGTCCGCGGATCGGGGTTTCAGACAGGGTGGGCGGCACCGGCCTCGTCGTAAGGCCGAGCAGTCCCAATGCTGCACCCCAGGCAAGCCAGAACGTCGACAGCAGGATCAGCAGGCTGCGCAGGATGTCGAGCCCGTCGAGCCCGTCGGCGCGGCCAAACTGAAGGAAGAGCAGGAAGCCGGTGGATGCCGCGGCCAGGCTGAGCACGAAGGCCGACAGGCGTGCGCGGCGGACCGCCGCCGCGCCCTCCCGCGCCGCGCGTGCCAGACCCGGCATCGCCTACTGCCCGGACCGACCGGCGTCGCCGGCGGCGGCGGGAGCACGCCGGATCAGCAGGCCAAGGATGCCCAAGGCCGGCTGTTCCAGCCGCTGCTTCGGCATTGCGAGCGGGGCCTCTGGAAGGGTGCCCAGGCGTTCGGCCAGGGCGTCGGCCTCGTCCAGCCGCGTGGGGATCGACCAGTCGTTCATGCCACCACCCATTGATAGAGCCAGAGTTCGGTCAGCTTGCGTCCGTAGCCGGCCAGATGCGCCGTCAGCTCCACCGTCGCACCCGGTTCGGCGGCGAGATCGAGCACAAGGCGCCACACGCCGGTTCCCCCGATGGCGGAAAGGGTTTGCGTCACGATCTCGCCGTCGCGGATGTTGACGACCGCCTCGACCGCGGTCCCCTCGCCCAACCCGGCAAGCAGCCCCCCCTTGAAGTCGACCACGAACTTTCGCGTGCCTTCGGTGTTCTCCACCCCCGACACGCCGCCTTCGCCCGCGCGGGTTTCAAGCACAAAGGCGCGGGCATCACCCGGATCATGGGCAAGAGCGCCCCAGCGCAGCCGATAGGACACTTCCTTCGTGTCGCCCGCGCGGATGCGACCCTCGGGCACCCAGAAGGCCACGATGTTGTCGTTCACCTCAAGGTCCGTCGGTATCTCGACCAGGCGCACGGCGCCGCGGCCCCAGTCTCCGATCGGCTCCACGTCGACCGAAGGGCGGCGTTCGTAGTGCGCGCTCGGATCCTGGTAATTGTCGAACTCCCGGTCGCGCTGGTGAAGCCCGAAGGCCCGCGGGTTCTCTTCGGCGAAGTAGCTGCTGGCCAGGCGCGAGGGGTTGTTCAGCGGGCGCCAGATGATGTCGCCATTGGCGCGCAGGATGCGCAGGCCGTCACTGTCGTGCACGTTCGGGCGGAAGTCGTCGAAGGCACCCCGGTTCTTTTCCGAGAACAGGAACATCGAGGTGAGCGGCGCCAGGCCCAGTTGCTCGATGTCGGCCCGGAAGAACAGCCGGGCGGTCACGTCCATCAGGGTTTCCGCGCCCGGCGTGATCACGAAGCGGTAGGCACCCGTCAGGCTTTCGCTTTCGAGCGCGGCGTAGACCGTGATCGACTGGGAAAACGCGCCCGGACGCTCGATGTAGAACCGCGTGAAGCGGGGAAACTCTTCGGCGACCGACAGACCCGAATTGACGGCCAGCCCACGGGCGGACAGGCCATAGGCATTGCCCCGGCCGAGCGCGCGGAAATAGCTTGCGCCGAGGAACGCCACCAGTTCATCCCAGACATCGGGCCGGTTCAGCGGATGGTGCAGCCGGAATCCCGCTACACCGGGCATCTGGGCATGGGCCGGAATGCGCGTGGAAAGATCGTTGAGGTATTCGAAATCGTCGGTCGAGATCGGCATCGGGATGGCCTGACCGCCCGCCACCTCGAACAGCAGCACGGGATCGAGAAACAGCCAGCCCATCGAAAAAGCCTGAAGCCGGAAGAAGCTGTCATCGGTCCCGAAGCGGGCGCGATCGGCCCGGAAATTGATCAGCCGGTAGTCGTCATACTTCAAGTCATCCAGAAAACTGGGTTGCCGTTCGGGCACGACCGGGGGTGCCGCGGCCAGCGCCTGCATCTCTGCCGAGAGAGAGTCGAAAGAGAATTGCTGCGCTGCAGCGAAATTTCCGGCATCCTGCGCGAGGGCCCCGCGGGCCAAGGCAGAGCTTGTCAGCAGGGCGACCGACAACGGCAGGGCTGCAAGAAGGCTCCGGCGGGTCAGATGATCGGCGCGAAGCGGGCGAGCGGACATGGTTTCTCTTGTTTTCAGGAAGTTCGGCCAGCTAGATGACACTTCCATGGCGCAGGTTCCAGCGGAGTCGATCTGCGATTTATGCATGGCTGTCATCTGTTTTCTGAAAGGCTCGCGCAGGCGTGAACCCCTGCGCCCCGACAGTTCACGCAGACGTTACGGCAATCGGACCGAGATGGCAGACTTTGCACATGCAGCATCGTCGCTGTCTAGCACCGGCCCGGCATGCGGAAAAGAGACGGCTCCGGACCCGGCCCGAACTAAGCGTGAATTGGCGCAATCCTGCGTCCGGATGCGCAGAAAAATGGCAATCAGCCTGAAGAACCGGGGCCACGCACCCCTGTCAGAAGGCCTGGACGGGGCGGGCGTCCGGCGTCCGGCGCGATGTCAGCCGATGTAGTCGGCGAGGACGGCCTTCGTGCCACGCGCCCAGAGCGCGTTCAGCGCGTCGGTGAAGGCCTCGATCACGCGGGGATCGCGGCCGGTTTCGCCGTAGATGTCGTCCATCGCAAGCCAACGCGACGGATCGGCCACGGCCTTTTTCGCGACCTTGGTCAGGCGGTCCCAGTTCGGATCATTCGGCGCGATATGCACGCCACTGTCGGTCGTGCCGAGGCAGTACCGGCACCAGAGCGCGGAGACGAGCGATGAGTCCGCCACGGCAGGCGCCCGCCGCGAGAGTTGTCGCGGAGCGAGGGCAGGATGAACTTTGGCTGCCGGTTCGACCCGTCGAGGCACAGGCGGCGTACGGTATCGGCGACCTCGGGGTTGGCGAAGCGCTCCGTGGATCAGCGCGATAATAGTCGCCGAGATCGGTGTCCGGCACCGGCGGCACGTAGGGGATGATCTCGTCCGTTTCGACCTTGTCGAGGAAGCCCCGGATCAGCGGATGCGCCATCGCCTCATGCACAGCTCGATATCCAGAAGGCCGCCGGGATAGGCGATCAGGTCGCATGGCCACCGTTCAGGATGCGGATCTTCATCGCCTCGTAGGCGTGGACATGCGGCGTCAAGGTGACGCCGACCTTTTCGAGCGGCGGGCGGCCTTGCGGGAAAGTGATCCTCGAGCACCCATTGGCGAAACGGCTCGCAGGTGACCGGGACGGGATCGTCCAGCCCGAAGGCTTTCGGCCATGCGCGCGTTCGCGCGGGCCGGTGGCGGGGGTGATGCGGTCGACCATGCCGTTCGGGAAAGGCGACATTGGCGGCGACCCAGTCCGCCAGCTGCAGGGTCGGACAGGCGCGGCAAGACCCGCGACGGCAGCCTGCGTGACATGGCCGTTGCCCGGCAGGTTGTCGCAGGACATCACGGTGAAGGGCGGCGTTCCGGCGGCCCGGCGGGCCCGGAGGGCCGCGATGATCGCGCCGAAGGCGGTGCGGGCGATCCGGGTCGGGCCGCATCGGCAACGATCTCGGCGGTGCGTCGGGATCGAAGCGGCCGGTCGCGGGATCGACGAAATAGCCGCCCTCGGTGACGGTAAGCGAAACGATGCGGATTGCGGGGTCGCGTCATCGCGGCGATCAGGGCGGCATTGTCGGGCTCGCACTTCGAGAAGTCGATCATGCGCCGATCCGGCGGGCCTTGTGGCCCTTTGGGTCAAGTTCGATCACCGTCGAAAGGCAATCCTGCGCCAGCAGCGCCTCGCGCATCCGCGCATCGCCCTCGCGCACGCCGGCGCCGAGGATCGCCCAGTCGTGACCGAGCCCCTTGCGCGAACAGATCGTCGAGGTAGACCGCCATATGCGCGCGGTGAAAGTTGCCAAGGCCGATGTGGACGATGCCCGGCGTCAGCTTCGAGCGATCATAGTCGGGCACGCGACGGAGGGGTGCTTGGCGGTTTTCATGTCAGGCCATCCAGTTCCCGCCGTCCACGCCGAAGCATCTGGGCGACGATGTAATTCGGCTTCGGGCGTGGCAAGGAAGATCGCCATGCCGGTCAGGTCTGCGGCGGTGCCCATGCGGCCGAAAGGGCACGGCGGCTGCCGACCTCGCGCTTCTTCTGGCCGGGGGCCTGGCCTTCGTACTTGGCGAAGAAGGCATCGACCCCGTCCCAATGTTCGCCGTCCACCACGCCGGGGGCGATGGCGTTGACGTTGATGCCATGTTTGATCAGGTCCAGGCCCGGCGGATTGGGTCAGGCTGATCACCGCGGCCTTGGTGGCGCAATAGACGGCGACCAGCGCCTTCGCCGCGGCGCCCCGCCTGGGAGGCCATGTTGATGATCGTGCCGCCCTGCCCGCGCGCGATCATGTGGCGGGCGACGGCCTGCAGGGTAGAACAGCGTGCCCGCGACGTTGACGGCGAAGAGCCTGTCGTAGTCGGCCCGCGTGATCTCGACGATGGGCGCAGGTCGAGAAAAGGGCCGCGTTGTTGATCAGGATATCGATGCTGGCCCATCCGCGCGATGGCGCTCGGCAACGCCGGCGTCGATGCTGTCCTGGCTGCGTCGACGTCCATCTGGATCGGCACTGGCCTCTGGCCCCAAGTTCGGCCGCGGCCCGCGTCATGGGCGGCGGCGTTGATGTCGGCCAGCGTCACCGTCGCGCCTTCGGCAATATAGGCGCGGGCGAATTCCAGGCCGATCCCGCGCGCGGCCCCGGTGATCAGGGCGGTCTTGCCGTGCAGCCTCATGCGCATGGCCTTTCCGTCCGGCCCGAAGCGGTGGATCTTGCCCGGCTGCGGGCGTAAGCCGATCGTTGTCGCCATGGTGCAGGTCGCACCTCGCCGCCGGCGCGGACGGTCAGCGTGCCAAGCGCGCCGACGTTCACCTGCAGGAAGGTGTCGGAGCCCAAGATGCTCGGACAGGCCGACAGTGCCCGCCCACGCCGGTCGCCTGCGACGATGTCGATATGTTCGGGCCGGATGCCGATGGTAGCGGCGCCGTGCTTGGCGGCCTCGGCGCCGTCGATCAGGTTCATCTTGGGGCTGCCGATGAAGCCGGCGACAAAGATATTCGCGGGTGCTGCGATAAAGGTCCAGCGGGCTGCCGACCTGTTCGATCCGGCCCGGCGTTCAGGACGACGATCTTGTCGGCCATGGTCATCGCCTCGACCTGGTCATGGGTGACGTAGATCATCGTGGTCTTGAGCGTCTGGTGCAGTTCGGTGATCTCGTGCCGCATCCTCACGCGCAGGGCGGCGTCGAGGTTGGACAGCGGCTCGTCGAAGAGGAAGGCCGCCGGTTCGCGCACGATGGCACGGCCGATGGCGACGCGCTGGCGCTGGCCGCCCGAAAGCTGGCCGGGGCGGCGGTCGAGATAGTCGGTCAGGTTCAGCACCTTTGCCGCGCGTTCGACCTTGCGTTCGATCTGCTCGGCTTCGGACAGGCCCGCCATCTTCAGCGGAAAGGCGATGTTCTTGCGCACCGTCATATGCGGGTAAAGCGCGTAGCTCTGGAACACCATCGCCAGGCCCGCGCTTGGCCGGGGGCAGGTCGGTGGCGTCCTTGCCGTCGATCGCGATCGTGCCGCCGGTGGTATCCTCGAGCCCCGCGATCAGGCGCAGAAGCGTGGACTTCCCGCAGCCCGAGGGGCCGACGAAGACAACGAACTCACCATCCTTGATGTCGAGGTCAATCGAGGGGATGACGTGCCACCTCGCCGAAGCGCTTCTGGACGTTGCTTGAGTGTGATCTTTCCCATGTTTCCCCTCACTTCACCGCGCCGAACGTCAGGCCGCGGACGAGTTGTTTCTGGCTGAACCAGCCAAGGATCAGGATCGGCGCGATCGCCATGGTCGAGGCCGCGCGAGTTTGGCGTAGAACAGGCCCTGCGGGGCTGGAGATAGCTGGCGATGAAGGCCGGTCAGCGGGGCCGCGCTGGTGCCGTCAGGTTGCAGCGTCCAGAAGGCCTCGTTCCAGGCCAGGATGATGTTCAAGCAGCATGGTCGAGGCGATGCCCGGCACTGCCATCGGCGTCAGGACGTAGATGATCTCGTCGCCGCAGGATGCGCCCGTCCATCCGGCGCGGCCTCAAGGATCTCGCCGGGGATTTCCTTGAAGTAGGTGTAGAGCATCCAGACGATGATCGGCAGGTTCATCAGCGTCAGCACGATCGACCAGGCCGATGCGGCGTGTCGAGCAGGCCGAGTGTCGCGGAAGATCAGATACATCGGCACAAGCACGCCGACCGCGGGCATCATCTTGGTCGACAGCATCCACATCAGCAGATCCTTGGTCCTGCTTGCCCGGCACGAAGGCCATGGACCAGGCGGCGGGGATGGCGATCAGAAGGCCGAGCAGGGTCGAGCCGACCGAGATGACGACCGAATTCCAGAAGTAGCGTGAAATAGTCCGAGCGGATCCTGGACCTCGACGTAGTTCTCCAGCGTCCAGTCGGCGCCGAGAACATGGTCGGCGGCGAGGCGACGGCGTCGCGCCTCGGTCTTGAAGACTGGTCAGCACGATCCACAGGATCGGGAAGAAGATCAGCAGGCCGACGGTCCAGGCGGCGGCGGTGTTGATCGCCTTTTGCGCGGGTGGTGACTGCGCGGGCCATGGTTTCTCAGGCGTCCAGGTTCTTGCCGATCGCGCGCATCAGGAAGATCGCGACGATATTGGCCAGGATGACGGCGATGACACCGCCCGCGGCCGCGCCAGTGCCGACGTCGTTGTCGAGATCGAGGCGTGGTAGACAGGAAGGGCAGGTTGAGCGAGGCCGTGCCCGGCCCGCCGTTGGTGGTCACGAGGATCTCGGCGAAGATGCCGACAACAGGAAGATCGTCTGGATCAGCACGACGACGGTGATCGACCGCGTCAGGTGCGGCAGCACGATGTAGCAGAACCGCGACCAGGCGGATGCGCCATCCATCTCGGCGGCCTCGAGCTGTTCGCGGTCGAAGGCGATTGCAGCGCGGTCAGCAGGATCAGCGTGGCAAAGGGCAGCCATTGCCACGCGACGATGATGATGACCGAGAAGAGCGGCGCCTGCCCGAGAAAATCATATCCACTGGTGGCCCCGAACGCTTTGGCGAGGTGGCCGAACAAGTCCGTTGACCGGATTCATGAACATGTTCTTCCAGATCGAGCGCGGAGACGGTCGGCATCACGAAGAACGGCGCAAGCACGAGAATCCGCACGATGCCCTGGCCCCAGAACGGCTGGTCGATCAGCAGGGCGATCAGGATGCCACCAATGGTAGTGATCGGCAAGCACGCCCAGAACCAGCACCAGCGTGTTGCGGATCGCGGCCCCAGAAGCGGAAGTCAGTGACGAAGTAGTGATAATTGTCCCATCCCGCGAAGCCGGTCCGGTCGGGGTAGAGCAGGTTGTACTGCTGGAACGAGAACCAGATCGTCATCACCAGCGGCACGACCATCCAGATCAGCAGGACGGCGACGGCGGGGGTGATCATCAGGCGCGCTGCGGCGCGGGAATGCTGCGTGGCCATGTCTCGGATCCTCGGATCTGAAGTGTTGCGGCCCGCCTGTTTGGAAACGGATCGCGCCTGGGTCAGCCGGATGCGGGCCTGCGCCTCTGCTTGGGGCGGAGGAAGACGGCAGGGCGCGCGGGCGGCGATTTGCCGGACCCCGCGCGCCCCGGAGTGGACCGATTACTTGATGTAGCCGGCCTTGGTCATTTCACGCGTCGTCAGATCCTGAGCCGCGGCGAGTGCCATCCTCGAGCGAGGTCGAACCTGCGAGAACCGCCGAGAACTGCTGGCCCACCGCCGTGCCAATGCCCTGGAATTCCGGGATCGCCACGAACTGGACGCCGACGTAGGGAACCGGATCGACCGTCGGTTGTGTCGGGTCGGCGGAGTTGATGCTGTCGAGCGTCATCTTGGCGAACGGCACCTTCTGGTAATCCGGGTTCTCGTAGAGCGAGGTCCGGGTGCCCGGGGGAACGTTCGGCCAGCCTTCCTTGGATGCGACAAGCTCAAGATACTCCTTGCTGGTCGCCCAGTTCACGAAGGCCTTGGCCGCATCCACCTTCTGCGATGACTGCCGGGATCGCCGAGCGACCACGCCCAGAGCCAGTTGCCGCGCTTGCCCAGACCATTGTCGGGTGCGAGCGCGAAGCCCGACCTTGTCGGCCACGGTCGAGTCCTTGCCCGTGACGAAGGACGCAGCCACGGTGGCGTCGATCCACATGCCGCACTTGCCCTGCTGGAACAGCGTCAGGTTCTCGTTGAAGCCGTTGTTCGACGCACCTGGAGGGCCGTAGTTGTTCATCAGGTCAAGATAGAAGGTCAGCGTGTCCTTCCAGGGCTGCTGGTCGAACTGCGGCTTCCAGTCCTCGTCGAACCAGCTTGCGCACCGAACGAGTTGGCCATCGCCGTCAGGAAGGCCATGTTCTCGCCCCAGCCCGGCCTTGCCGCGCAGGCAGATGCCGTAGATGCCCGCATCCTTGTCCGTCATCGCGGCGGCTGCCGTCTTGATGTCGGCCCAGGTCGGCGCGTCCGGCATGGTCAGGCCCGCCTTCTCCATCAGGTCCTTGCGATACATGACCATCGAGCTTTCGCCATAGAACGGCGCGGCATAGAGCGTGCCATCGACGGTCAGGCCGCCACGGATGGCCGGCAGCAGGTCGTCGATGTCATAGTCCGCCGGCAGGTCGTTCAGACCGACGAGCCAGCCCTGCTTGCCCCAGATCGGAACTTCGTAGGTGCCGATGGTCAGCACGTCGAACTGGCCGCCGTTGGTCGCGATGTCGGTGGTCACGCGCTGGCGCAGGACGTTCTCTTCCAGCGTCACCCACTCGACCTTGATGTCGGGGTTCTTGGCGTAGAAGTCGTCCATCAGACCCTGCATGCGGATCATGTCGCCGTTGTTCACGGTGGCGACAGTGATGGTCGTCTCGGCCAGGCCGGCCGTTGCAAGACAAGCCACGGCGGACGCGCCCAGCAGGGCGCGGAACGTCAGTGTCATAGGTATCCTCCCTTGGTCGGCGACTGAGCAATTCATCGCCTTATGGGCAATTACTCACTATTTCGCCACATTTGTCAACCGGCTCGTGTCGCGGCGGCTTTCCTGGGTGCCCGAAAATGCGTCAGTCGAGCGCGAGAATTGCCCGCGCGCTGGCTTCATCGGTAACGATCCCGTTGAGAATGCGGGACTTCAGCGCGGCAAGGATCGCTGGAACCTTGGACGAACCGGCCGCGATTCCGATGACCGGATTGGCGCGATCGGGCTCCACCCGCACCCCGCCCACGCGCCGGTTGGTCCCCAGATCGAGGTAGCGGCCGGCAGAATCATAGACCCAGCCGGCCACCTCGCCCACCGCGCCCGCGGCCTGCATCGCCATCAGCTCATCCTGGGTCACGAACCCGTCGGCCATCAGCGGCGCGTCCTTGCCCATCTGCCCCACACCGACAAAGACCACGTCGGCGGCCCGGGCCAGTTCGACCACGCGCCGCACCGGGCGAAGCGCGTGGAAGGCCTCGTTCTCCTCCGCCGTGGCCGAGATCACCGGCACGGGCATCGGGTAATGAGGCGCATGGACCTTGTCGGCGATCCGCATGATCACGTCGAAGAAACTCGCCGATCCATCGGGGGCGATGTTGCCGATCAGCGAAACCAGCCGATGCTGCTCGGCCGAAATCGAACCGATCGCATCCACCGTGGCCCGCAGTGCCCGGCCCGTGCCCAATGCGATCACCAGAGGCTCCTGCATCCGGAGAAACCGCTCGATCTCGGCGGCCGCGGCGGGAGCTATCGCATGAACCGGATCACCGATCGCGCCAAGTCCGGGTGCAACCCGGCACCGCGTCAGGCCGAAGCGCCGGGTCAGATCGCCGCTCCAGATCGAGGCAGGCGCCGATCCGGTGCTCCAGCCGAACATGGATCAGGCCGTCGGCCATCGCCCGGCTGACAAGGCGCTGCGCGCGCTGCCGCGAAACACCGAGTTCGCGTGCAATCTGGTCCTGCGTCATGCCGCCAACATAATAGAGCCAGCCCGCGCGTGCCGCATCGTCCGTCTGGCTTGGCTCCGGGTCGGAAACGAGATTGATCCGGTTCATCGCATCACCCTGCCGCCGGCAGCGCCGGCGCCTCGAGATCAGGGCGCAGCACGAACAGATCCGACAGCCGCTCCAATGTCGCATGGGGCGTCGTATCCTCGGGCACCGCCAGATCGCTGCCCGCGAGATGGCTGCCCCCGACAAAGCGCCAGACCTCCATGCCGGCGGCCAGACCGGCGCGCAAGCCGTTCAGGCTGTCTTCGACCACGACGCATCGTGCCGGATCGGCCCCCATTCGTGCCGCCGCATGCAGGAAGAGATCCGGCGCCGGCTTGCCGCGCGCCACCTCGCTGGCCGTGAAGCAAAGCCCGGCGAAAAGCGGGGCAAGGCCGGTGATCTCGAGCGAGCGCGCAAGACGTTCGGGGCTCGAGGATGTCGCAAGGCAATATCTGCCGCCCAGACGCTCGATCACCTCGCGCACGCCGGGCATGGGCTTCAGATCGCGCGCAAAGGCCGACAGCAGCCGCGCGCGATAATCCGCCTCGAACCGTTCGGGAAGGACCACGCCCCACCGTTCGCGCACTTCCTTGAGCACCACCGGATAGCTGCGTCCGAGGAAATGGCGGGTCACGAAGGCCATGTCCATCGCGACACCATGGCAACCGAGTTCGGCGATCAGCATGCGTGCGCTGATAACCTCGCTGTCGATCAGCACGCCGTCACAGTCGAAAATGATGAGATCCGTTGTCATGGGCCGCAGCTTAGTCCGCCCTGCCCCGCAAATCCACCGCGACCGGCGACCGGCCCCCCGGACCTCGGCGCACTAGCCGCACACCCGGCGGGCGACACGACCCCAGGGGCGGAAAGAATCGCCTTGTTCTTCGGGCGGCATCGCTGCTAGACCCCGCGGTGGAGACGTGGCCGAGCGGTCGAAGGCACACCCCTGCTAAGGGTGCAGACGGGGAACCGTCTCGAGGGTTCGAATCCCTTCGTCTCCGCCAGCCACCCCTGTCTCTGTCTGCGCAGTCGTTTCTTCCCTGTTTTCCGTTGATTTTCCGGGGACTTGGCTAGTGCCATCTGCGGGGAGACGACAGTCAGCCCCTGTATCACCTCGATTTCCCTGCGCCGTCTCCGGAGGCAGCATCACGCGCTTCGGTTGGGCCCAATTTTCCCTGCTAACAGGCAATTTGCAGGGAATTCTTCCGAAATTCTGCCTCTCGCTCCGATATCGACTGCGAATCCGCGAGCTTTATCAGAAGCTTACCGACAAATTCCCTACGCAAGATAACAGGGAACATTTTCGACGATTATCAGGGACGTTTTTCGCAGGAACAGTGAACGCCGCCCGCAGATCAGGGATGCCGTGCGCCGCGCCCAAACCCGTAGAGCCTCGCCTGGATGTCCCAGTCGAGGGGCACCGGTTTGCGGATGATCCGTTCGAGCGTCAGGTCGGCTGGCTGACGTCCCTCGAGGATCGCGCCCTGGATCGTGGGTGCGAGGTACGCCAGTTGCGCCCTGGTGCGGATGTAGGATTCGGAATGCCCGGTTGAGGCCACGATGTCGCCCAGAGGTGTGCCCCTGCGAAGGTCGGCCACCCAGGCATGCGCCTGGGCAAGGGCGCGCAGCAGCGTGCGATCGGGCTTTGGCTCCCGATCGCCGACCACGATCTTGCCCTCGACGCCCCGACGCCGCAGGGCGAAGGGCGCGTCGATCGTGAGCGCCGACGGATCGATCTACATCTGGCTGGAGATCCAACGCGTCGCCGAGCGCCTTGGCCTGCAGCGTCAGGACGATGCGGTTCTTCGCGATGTGACCCTCGGCCAGGAGCGCGGCGAGCAGATCGGGCGTGCCACCAGAGAGCCGATCGGCGAGGTCGGCGCACCCTGTCCCTGACAGCATCGCCCCGCTGCAGGTCTGCCTCGACGCAGATCCGGTGGTCGCGGGCAAGGGTGATCAGGTGCCGCCGCGATGGTGTTGGCAACGGCCTGCTTCGAGCGCCACCGCGGGCAGTCGCCAGCCTCGGGGATCCGTCCCGCCCGAGATCAGCCGGTTCGAGACGTAGTAGCGGATCTGCCGTCCATGACGCCGGGTGTGGGTCGGCGTCAGCCGATCGCCGGTCTCGTCGCGGAGCTTGCCGGTCAACGGGGCGACGCGGCTCGTGCCCGGACTGATCTCCGGCAGCCTTTCTGGCCCCGCGGGCGCGCGCTGGCGGCCTGCAGCTTCGACCTGGACCCGGTCCCACAGGTCCTCGTCGACGATCGGCGCATGCTGTCCGTCCCAGACCTGGTCCTTGTGGCGGATCTTGCCGATGTAGATCGGGTTGCGCAGGAGCGCGTAGATCTGGCCGCGCGAGAACGGATTGCCGCCCTGGACCCGCCCGGATCGGAAGCGGTGCCGCTTGGATCGCAGACCCAGATCGTTCGCCCGGCGCATGACGGCGTTCAGGCAGCCGAGGTCGTCGTAGAGGCGCGAAGATCGTCCGCACGGTCTCCGCCTCGTCCGCGTTGACGACGAGCCCGCGGGTCTTCGGATCGGGATGCGGATCGTAGCCCAGCGGCGGCACGCCGCCCATCCAGAGCCCCTTCTTCTTGGAGGCCGCGATCTTGTCCCGGATCCGCTCGGCCGTGACCTCGCGCTCGAACTGGGCGAAGGACAGGAGCACGTTGAGCGTCAGCCGCCCCATCGAGGAGGCGGTGTTGAAGGCCTGGGTGACCGAGACGAAGGAACAGCCGGCGGCATCGAACCGCTCGACCAGCTTGGCGAAGTCGGCGAGCGAGCGGGTCAGCCGGTCGATCTTGTAGACCACGACCATGTGGACGCGGCCCGCGTCGATGTCGGCCAGCAGGCGCTGCAGGGCCGGGCCGCTCGAGCGTTCCGCCGGAGATGCCGCCATCGTCGTAGCGGGTCTTGCCAGCAACCCAGCCCTCATGCCGCTGGCTGGCGATATAGGCGGCACAGGCCTCGGCTTGCGCATCGAGCGAGTTGAAGTCCTGGTCGAGCCCCTCGTCGGAGGATTTGCGCGTGTAGATGGCGCAGCGGATCCGGGGTTGCTCATGGTCAGGGCGCCTGCTTCAGGCCGAAGAACCGCGGCCCGGACCATCGGGCCCCGGTGATGGCCCGGGCGATCGGCGAGAGCGAGGCGTAGCGCTGGCCGTTCCAGAGGAACCCGCCCTCGACGACATCGACGACGTGGGTCACGCCGTTCCATTCCCGGATCAGGCGCCCGCCGGGCTTCAGGGCGGGGCTGTCGTGCCCCGGTCGTCGCGGGCCGCGTTCTGCAGCTTGCCGACAAAGCCCTTGGGCAATCCGCCGTGTTCGCCGGGCCTGCATCTCGAAGGCCAGGAAACGGCGCAGGAACGGGCTGCTGAGGCGCTTCGGGACGGGCGTGCCGAAGACCGCGTCCCAGGCGGCGATCAGCGCCGCCCGGTCCATGGTCTCGATCTCCGCGACGGTGAGCCTCATGTCGCGCTCTCCGGGCCGCTGGTGATGCGGTAGACCGTGCCGCCGCCGGCTTTGGCGGGATCCGCGCGGTCGATGGTGTATCCGGCCTTCCGGAGCCCGCTCAGCGCCGCCCGGACCGAATGCGGCTGCCAGCCGGTGGCGGATTGCAGGGTGGCGAGATCGGCGCCGGACTTGCGGCTCAGCAGTTTGCGCAGGATCGCGGCCTTGGTCTCGCGCGGGGGTGTCGATGGGGATTTGGACATTTTGGCTCCTCGGTGGTGAGGGCCAGCGGAAGGCTGGCCCTGGTACCGAGATGCGCCCGGGGTCCGGCCGGGCGTGGGATCAGTGACGCTCTGGTCGCGCCCAAAGTCCAGTCCGGAATAGCGCTAGTCACGCGGACGGAACCCTGGCGGGAGGTTCACGCCCATCCGTTCGAAGGCCTCCAGTACGCGGTCCCGCGTCGCCTTCTGGTCCTGTTCCGCTTCGCGCAGGGCGGGCCCAAGCTCCAGCATGATCCGGATGGCTTCTAACAGCGAGGTCTTGTGCCCCTTGAGGCCTTTCTTGCAGAGCGACAGGTAGGCCGCTTCAACGGCCTCCAACCGGATCGTCGCGCCGTCCGGTCCGCGCGCCTCCACCGGCTGGGCCAGGATCCGTGCGGCGTCGATCAAGGGTTCGGACCTCGACCTCGGGCGACCCCTGGGATTGCCGGACTGGCCTTTGGTCCATCGGCTCTGCTTCGGCGGGCGGCCGAAGCCGACGGTATTGTCGTCGCTCATCCTCGCCCCCGTCCAATTCACCTTGACCCCCATGCGTTCGAAGGCGCGCAGAACCTGGAGTCTTGATTTCCTCCGGGGAATGCGGGTCCGGATGCGCCAACCCGGCCTCGTCGAGGATCCGTCGCTGCAGCGCGAGGGCCTGCTTGTCCCCCTGCAAGGCCAGCTCGCGGAGCTTCCGGATCAGCGCCTCGCGGATCGGCATCGTCCGGTCGTTGTCCTTGACCCGGACCTTGCGGTTGAGGACCCGGTTCAGGACGGTGTTCAGGTCTTCCCGCTTGCGCGGGCGACCCCGAGGATTGCCGGACTTACCCTTCTTGAACCGCGTGTGTTCGGGCGGGTTCATGTAGTCCGATACCCGGAGCCTTGTTTTCTTCATCCGTCATTCGGCGGCCTCCACGGTCGGATGCTTGGCCTCGCGGTCCGCGTTCGACCGCCACGTCGGCAAAGCTCTGGTCCGTGCCCTCGAGACGCGCCGGCTGGCCCGTCAGAGCCTCGTAGCGCCGGCAGATCACGTCGCAGTAGAGCGGGTCGAGTTCGATCAGGCGTGCCACGCGGCCTGTGCGCTCGGCCGCGATCAGCGTGGTACCCGAGCCGCCGAAGCCATCGAGCACGATGTCGCCACGACGGGTCACGTCGCGGATGGCGTCCGCCACCAGCGCCACGGGCTTGACGGTCGGGTGAAGCGCCAGGTCCTCCTGGTTGCCGCCGAAGCTGTTGACGCCGGCATAGTCCCAGACATTCGTCCGGTAGCGGCCGGTCTCGCCGAGGCCGAAGGTGTTCAGGTGCTTCGCGGTGCCGACCTTGTAGACAAAGATCAGTTCGTGGCGGCGAACGGTAGAAGGTGCCCATGCCGCCATTGGTCTTGGCCCAGACCACCAGGTTCTTCAGTTCGGTATAGACCTCGGCTCCGGCCGCACTGAGTTCGTCCATGTGGCGCCAGTCCATGCAGACGAAGTGGATCGCGCCATCGAGGCTGACCTCGGCCATGGCGGCGAGCGCGTCGCGCAGGAAGCGGGTGAAGCCGGCCTTGTCCATCTCGCCCGTGGCCATGGCGAACTCGCGATGCTTGACCTTGCCGGAGCCGCAGACATGGCCGTCGATCTTCACGTTGTAGGGCGGATCGGTGAAGACGGCGCGGGCGCGATCGTCGCCCATCAGCAACCGGATAGGTCCCGGGATCCTGCGCATCGCCGCAGATCAGCTTGTGGCGCCCGAGCTGCCAAACATCGCCGGGACGGGTGATCGCGGGGCCCGGCCGGGCTCGGGCAATATCGTCGGCGGGGTCGCGTCGCCATCGTCGCCGTCGTCGAGCAGCAGGTCGATCTCGGCGGTCTCGAAGCCGGTGATCTCGAGATCGAAGTCGAGCTCCATCTCGGAGAGGGCCTGCAATTCGATCGCCAGGATTTCCCGATCCCAGCCGGCCAGTTCGGCCAGGCGGTTGTCAGCGATGACATAGGCCCGCCGCTCGGCCTCGCTCAGATGTGCCAGTTCGATGACGGGCACTTCGGTGTATCCGAGCTTGCGTGCCGCCGAGACGCGGCCATGGCGGTCATGATGGACATCCGGTTCCCCCTGTCGTTCCGCAACGTCGAAGACCTGCTCCACGAGCGCGGCATCGACATCTGCCACGAGACGGTGCGGTTCTGGTGGAACCGGTTCGGCCCGATGTTCGCCGCGGAGATCCGCCAGCGCCGTGTCGAGGGGATGCGATCCAGCCACTGGCGGTGGCATCTGGACGAGGTCTTCGTGAAGATCAACGGCGAGAGGCACTACCTCTGGCGGGCCGTCGATCACGAGGGCGAGGTTCTCGAGAGCTTCGTGACCAAGACGCGGGATAAGAAAGCAGCATTGAAATTCCTCAAGAAAACACTGAAGCGGCACGGCCCCGCCGGTAAGTTCGTGACGGATCGTCTGCAATCCTATGGCGCGGCACTGCGTGAGCTTGGCATCTGCGACAAGCAGGAAACCGGTCGCTGGCTGAACAACCGGGCAGAGAACTCGCACGTGCCATTCCGACGACGAGAGCGGGCGATGCTCCGGTTCCGGCGTACGCGAACCTTGCAGAAGTTCGCCTCCGTCCACGCCTCGGTCTCAAACCACTTCAATCAGGAACGCAGCCTCTCAAACCGGGACAACTTCAAGATCAACCGCGCCGCCGCTCTCGCCGAGTGGCGCGGCCTCTGCGCGGAGTAAGGAACCGTCGTGTAGCGGAAACTGAGACGAGTTTGCATTTGTCTGGCAGCACCAGAATTTGGGCGCATCCGTGCCTATGTCGGGATCAGAATGACACTCGGGCTCGCAATCCGAACAAGGCGACGGCATCTCTGTCGGGGTTGAGGGCCGGATTCCCAACGATTTGCAGGCTGGGCGTGATCTGAAAGTTCTCGGTAAGCTGGATTCTGTAGAAGACCTCGCTTATCCACTGGTCGTCGAGGTCGGCCCCGAACGTATCCGAATTAGGGCGGCCCCAGTTGAGGCCAAAGCCGAGCTGGTTGCCGCCGGGCTTGTTCTGGTATCCAAAACCGCCGCTCACCGCCCTTTCGTAAAGGCTTCCGCCTGCTTGGGCCCAACCGGCACGCAAGAACACCAACCATTGCTCGTCCACGGCACGGGAGACAGACGCATTGACGCCCCATCCGCTCTGCACGCCGCTATCGTCACTCTCATCGGTCTGCCAGACCGCGATATGCGCATTGTCTAGCAAAAATCGCTTGCCACCTCCGGTGATCCCGATCTCCGCGGTCTTGAAGGTGTTGAAGTCACCGAAGAAGGTCTCGAAGCCGTCGAACATGGATGTCGGCTGGGCACCGGCGTCGATGATGCTGGCTGCCGCATAAATGTTGTCTGTCAGATAGCCGCCGACCATCGCGCCAAGCGCGGCGTCCGGCAACACGATCATCGTGTTTGAGCCGACCGTAAAGGCGAGATTGAGAAAGCCGGTCCAAGGACTGGCCAACGCGTAACCATCGAAATATTCCTTCATATCAAGAAAGCCGACACGCAAGACACCGCGGTCGTCGGCGAAGTCCTGCTTCCAATAGAGAGTGGTCGCGCGAAAGCCGTCGTCGTTGAAGACGGGTTCTGGCGTACCGACGAACCCGACTTCGAAGCCGAAGGCAGCCGGCGCGATGTCGGTGTAGGTGTGCCGGTATTCGAGCTTGAACTCAAGGCTGCCGGTGTTCGCCGCGCCGCGGTTCAGCAACTCCCAGGAGCCAAAGACGCGCGCGATCCCAGAGGCCGAGGTGTCGTCGCCGAGGCTGTCGGTCGCGGCTAAACCCAGTGCGAAGTAATCGCCGCCGAAGCTGAGCCCTGTGCTCTCGGCGATACCGGCCTTCCATCCTTCCCACGCTTCGAGGACATTGAGATTGAGTAGATCCGACTTCTCCTCGCGATCATCGCGCAGGATAGTGGTCACCGATTGGGGGCCGTTCAGAGGGTCATGGTCAAAAGCATTTCGCACCGGCGCCCCCGTGCGGGATGCACCCCGCTCTGCGTTCTCCGCGAAGGCAGGTTGCCAGCACATAAAGAATGAGAGCACAGCCAGTGGCGCGACTGTCAGCCTTGGTGACAACAGGGCGACCACTCGCGACTTAGTTCTCGGCATTGCTATACTCATTTGCTGCCCCATTCTCTCTTGGGTGGGCATAAGCCACTTCATCTTGTTGAATTCATAGTCGGCCATTTCAATTCTCCCTCGCAGACCCAGTGGTGCGGCAGTTTCTAACCGTTGAGTTCGACTTCAGGATCCGGAATGAGCCCGAGACCGTCGAACCCAAAGATCATCAATTGGACGGCGAGCGAGCAGAGCAGCAGCCCCACGATGCGCAGAACAATCTTCAGGATGGCTGGCGGAATCTTGGTGAAAATCTTGTCCGCCGCGAGCAGAAACCCGAGATTGATCGCCATCACGGCAAGGATGAGCACGAGGAAGATCGCGCCGTCACCCGTTCCCTGTAGCGTTGCATCGATCGCAACGATCGCGACAAGCCCTTGCGGTGACGCCATGAGCGGTACGGCGAGCGGGAACGTCGCCACATCAAGCGACGGCGCCGGCGGCGGGCCGTCCGCGCCCTGGTCCTTGTCCTCGCCGAGGATCATGTTGAGCGCGAACAGAAGCAGGATGATGCCGCCCGCGATCAGCAGCGCCTCTGTGCTGACCTTCAGCCCCGCCAGGATCGCGGTACCGATCAGGGCGAAGACGAGGCAGATCACGGTCGATACGGTCACCGTACGGAACGCGATCGCGCGCTTGAGAGAGGCGTCCGCCGATTTCGTCAGGCTCAGATAGACTAGCGCTGCGCGCGTTGGACCGATTGTCACGAGTAGAAGTACAAAAATGTCAGACCAGCCCACGAAGTCGCCTTCTTCTTTTTTGTTCCACCAGCCGGCAACGCCGCCACTTGAGAAACTCATAGCAAAGACCCCTGGCCTCTTCAAGAAAACGTTCCCCTCGGACAGGCGCCCCTCGTCGGGCAACAGGATCGCAAAGCTCGCCGCCACCAATGCTGCGTAGAGAACGAGGGCGTAGTGTCGCAAAGATTCCGCCGCGGCGAAGATAGCTTTTCTAGCGGCCACACCTATCCAGCGAGTGCTGCGAACTGCGCAAAGCCAGACTGCTCTGACTGGTCAAACTGACCTTCGCGGATCATATGCGCGACCTCGATGCCTGCCAAGTTGGCTGCGGCTGAATTGAACGATTTGAAGGTCTGCATCGGCCGAGCGAGTTTCTTTGCGAACCTGTGGTCCTGTTCGATTATGTTATTGAGATTCTTCGCTTGCAGGTCCTTGATCAGCCAGCACCAGTTGCAGTTCATGTTGAACAGACCCGCCGTATTCGATCCGCTCTTGTCGATAACAACCTTGTCCGGCCAGCCGTTGTTGCCGATGGCTTTCACGAAAAATGCAGTCGCTGCGGCCTCGTCGCGGTGCTCAGACAGCATGAAGTCAAGGGGTTTCCGTTTCTTGTCGATTGCTCGGTACAAGTAGGTCCACTTGCCCTTAACTGTGACATACGTTTCGTCCATTCACCACGAGAAGCCTGTCGGTGACTTCCGGCGATGCACTTCTTCGGCAATGGCACCCACATATTTCGCGACCCAATGATCGAGCGTTGCATGATCCAAATCGACGCCACTTTTGGCCATAATCTCTTTGAGATCACGATACGAAACGGAAAAGCGAACGTAGAAATACACGGCATATAGGATCACCGATTTCGGGTACTGCGCGCCTTTGAAACTGATCAGCTCTTCAATCCTGACTGAGTCTCGGGAAAGTGTGGGTCTGGCTCGACGGGCCAGGTAACGCAACTCAAATTCCAAACTTTGCGACGCTACGAGTTGACATCATTATGACCTATTGCCTAGCCTTGGCTCGGCGCAGAAGGCCTCGGCGTGGTTTTGGGCGAGTGAAATGGAGATGACGAATATGTTCGATGACGACGCGTCCAGCCTCGCGCGGCTGTGCGACGCCGGCCTATCCCTAGACTTGCAGCGAGTCGCCCTCATCCAGGGCAAGCGGTCGATGACG
>CAVOXQ010000007.1:0-401078 GCA_963700485.1 uncultured Alphaproteobacteria bacterium | reverse complement strand
CTTCCTGTGTGAGGGGTTGGCGGAGGATGTTTCAACAGGGCTGGGGCGCTTTCGGTCGCTGTTCGTCATCGACAGATATTCCGCGGCGGCAGTAGCGGCCGCCACCGCGGACACCATCTGAAATCGGCAAGCGGCTGGTTGCTGCAGCGCTGGTGCAAGGAAGCATCCAGGCTACCCGCCTCGCGCCTGCGGATCACGGTGCGCATCGTCGACAGCGCAACCCGGGCACAGACGTGGAGCGATGTCTTTGATTGCTGCTCCAGCGACGCGCCGGGTATTCCCGACCAGATCGTCAGCGCGATTATCGCCAACGGTGCATGATCGCGCGGAACACACCGTGATCGGTCACACCAAGGGAAAGCGCTTCTCTCGCCGCCTACGAGTTACGATGCGGGGCATCAAGCATCTGCGGGGCTATGCAGCCGATGATAACGAAGCAGGCGATCGCGCTGTTTCAGGAAGCCCTGAAAGTGGACCCGCGGTACGCGCTTAGGCGCAAGCTATCCTCGCGTTGGCAGAGGTCGTTGCGAACAATTCCGACAATCCGCCCGCGAGCTGCTGGTCGACTGCAAGATGCGTATCGATGAGGCACTTGCAATCGATCCAGATGACGGCAAGGATCCTTGGATGCTTTCCAATGTTCACGCTTGCCTACATGAATTCGATGATGAAACACGCAACTGGAGCGACGCCCTCGCGCTCAATCCCAATGACGCAAACGCGCTAGTATCCTACGGCTGTTCCTCGCGCGCTCGGAGAGGACGAAGCATGGGATGCGTCATATCCGGGAGGCCATGCGTATAACCCTTTCCATCCAGATTGGTATTGGATGGCTCTTGGTGGCGCGTTTCTGTGTGCGCGGCGCTATGAAGATGCGATCGAGGCCTACAAGCGGCGCACCCGGCCACAGGTCTGGGTGATGTCCCGAATGGCAATCTGCCATGCCCACTTGGGGCAGAGTGCGGACGCGCGCGAGATGAACTCCGCCAAATTCCTGGGTTGAATCCGGAATTTCGGGTATCGGCTCTCCGGCGGGGCGCTTGGCCAGGTGAGGATGTCGCACATATGCGAGAAGGCATGCGACTGGCAGGACTGCCTGAATAGCCAGTCACTCTAACCGCATTTTGGCACTTTCCCTTCCCTGGCCATGTTCTTTTGGCGAACTGTAGCGCGATCCAAGAGCACCCGCGACCGTGGTCGCCTTGAGTACCCCTTGATAGCAGACTTCAGACAAACGCGGCGAATGGCCGCTTGCCGCCCTTCGCGACGGCCATGTTGCGATTGCGAACAAAACCCCATCACCCGCAGCGAACCACCAGCGAACCACCAGCGGGTTTGCATAGCCATCGGGGGTCACCCTTCTTCGTCGCCAGTGCAACAGGAACCAAGTCTGCCCGCCTGCAGCCTGCGATCGCATCTCACCGAGATGCTCACATCATCGCGCCGCGCAGGTGCGCAGCGCCTTGTAGACGGTCGACCGCCCGATGCCGAGCCGCCGCGCGATCTCGGTGGCACCCACCCCATCGCCCCTCAGTCGAGCCACCTCGCTGTCGTCGATCGTCTTCGGCCTGCCCTTGTAGATGCCCTTCGACTTCGCACGTTCGATCAACGTTGGTTCTGAGCCAAGGAGACCTGATCGCAAGATGGGTCATTTGAGCAGATCCCGCGTTGCGGCACTGCGTGCGGCTTCCTGCGCGTCGCACTCGACGCGGTTGCGCTTGAGCCAGTCGGCGACATCCTCGAAGCGGTAGAAGGTGCTCGAGCCCGCCCGAAAGAAGGGTGGTGACTGCCGTCGGGCGCGCATCTGCGCCTCGGTCTCAGGCTTGATCCCGAGGAGTTGCGCGAAGGCTTCCGACGGCATGATGCGCTCGATCGTCAGAAATGCCTGAAGCACGGGCACCGTTTCGCCACTGACGATGACGTTGCCCCCAACTTTTATCCAGCGTGAGCGAGACTCCGGGTTTGAGTTTTGCCCATTTGGGCGGGTTGGGCAACGGGGGTTGGCGCGGAGCTTTGCGGGTTGCGCAGCGCCAGGCCCCGTTGCGGGGCGAAGGTTCGGGCAAACTCGGCTGGGGTCTGCCAGCCGAGGCGGGAGTGAGGCCGTTCGGTGTTGTAGTCGGTGCGCCAGGCAGCGAGCGTGGCACGTGCATGATGCAGGGACGGGAACAGCGTCTCGTTCAAGAGCTCGTCGCGCAGGCGGCCGTTGAAGCTTTCGATAAAGGCATTCTGGGTCGGCTTTCCGGGGGCGATGTAGTGCCAGTCAAATTTGCGGTCATCCACGAACTTTAGGATCGCGTTTGAAGTGAACTCGGTCCCATTGTCGCTTACGATTGTCTGTGGCTTGCCGCGGGCGTCGAACAGCGTCGCCAGTTCACGCGCGACCCGAGCTCCCGACAGTGAGGTGTCGGCGATCAGGGCCAAGCATTCCCGCGTGCAGTCGTCGACCACCGTCAAGATCCGGAAGCGGCGACCGTCGGTCATCTGGTCGGACACGAAGTCGAGCGACCAGCGCTGGTTAGGCAGCAGCGGCAACACCATCGGAGCCCTTGTGCCCATCGCCCGCTTGCGCCGTAACCGTCCGGCCTGACCGCTACCGGCTCCACCGCCATGGGAGCAGGTCGTCGACCTTGGTGATCTTGTAGTCTGGTATGCGGGCGAGGGTGTCGGCGAGCCAGGCGTTGGGATCGACGGCGTTGAGTTTGGCGGTTTCGATCAGGGTGTAGGCGATGGCGGCGGCCTTTCCGCCCGCTTCGGAACCGACGAAGAGGTAGTTCTTCCGGCCGAGGGCGATGGCGCGCATGCTCCTCTCGGCCGCGTTGTTGTCCAACTCCAGGATGCCGTGGTCGAGGTAGGGGCGCAGGCGTTCCATCCGGGTGAGGGCATAGCGGATGGCGGCCGCGAGCGGGGATTTGCCCGAGATCGTGGTGAGTTGCATGGCCAGCCAAGCCTCCAGGTCATCGAAGACCGGGGCCGCATGTGCCTTGCGGAGTTCGCCCCGGACATCCGGTGGCGAACCTCTGGCTTCTTTCTCGACGGCATAGAGTTGGGCGATCCGACCGATGGCCCCTTCGGCGATGGGGGAGCCTTGCGACCGGTGGATATCGACGAACTTGCGCCGGACATGGGCCATGCAGGCGACCTCGCGGATGGCGCCGGAGCGGTAGAGTTCTTCGAACCCGGCATAGCCGTCGGCATGCATCCAGCCGCGGAAGCGTGCGAGATGGTCCTTCGGGTGCTGGCCCTTGCGGTCGCCGGAGAAGCGATACCAGGCAGCAGGTGGTGCCTGCCCGCCCCAAGGGCGTTCATCGCGGGCATAGGTCCAGAGCCGGGCGGTCTGGGTCTTGCCGGTGCCGGGGGCCAGCATGCTGATGGGCGTATCATCCGCGAAGATCGCCTCGGCTGAGAGAACATGTCGACCGATGGCATCGGCCAGCGGTTCCAGTAGGGCTGTGGTCTTGCCGACCCAGTCGGCAAGGGTCGAGCGATCCAGATCGAGGCCTTCGCGCTCGAAGATCTGGCTCTGGCGGTAAAGCGGCAGGTGATCGGCATATTTGCTGACCAAAACGTGGGCCAGGAGGCCCGGGCCTGGGCGGCCACGCTCGATCGGGCGGGAAGGCAGCGGGGCCTGCACGAACCGTTCGCAGCACGAACAGGTCAGCCGCGGGCGGACAATCCGGTTCACGATGAAGCGCCCGGGGACGTATTCCAGTTCCTCGGTCACATCCTCGCCGATCCGGCGCAGGCGCCCACCACAGTCGGCACAGGCATCGGCGCCCGGCGTCAGTTCCACCTCCATCCGCGGGATATGATCGGGGATCGGACGGCGCTTGGGCTTGTCCTTCTCCTCGACGTCGGGCAGCTTCATCCGCGCGGTCATCGCGGCGGCCGCGATCTCGCTCGTCTCCAAGGCAAGTTGAAGCTGTTCGGCTGTCTCGGACGACGCGCCAAACCGGTGAGCCCGGTGCCCGGCAAGCTGGTGCCGCAGCTTCTCGATCAGGATCGCCTGCGCCTTCACCTCGGCCAGAAGCCGCGCGGTGAAGCTGCGCAGCTCCTCGGGGTCTTCCGGCAAGGTCAGGGTTCGATCGAGCATGCATTGAGTTTATCCCACTGAAATCGTTGTGGGAATCCTCTTGATCCAGGATCGGCAGATTATCCCGCCGCCAAGGGCCGCCACGTCCGATGTGGCGCCCGCCAGTCGATCCCCTCCAGCAGCATCGACAACTGCGCAGGCGTCAGCGCCACCTTGCCCTCCTTGGCCGAGGGCCAGACGAAGCGTCCCTTCTCCAGCCGCTTCATGAACATGCAGGCCCCCTGACCATCCCACCAGATCACCTTCACCAGATCGCCACGGCGCCCCCTGAACACGAAGAGATGCCCGGCAAACGGGTCCTGCTTCAGCACAGCCTCGGCTTGCGCCGCCAGCGCCGCAAAGCCCTTGCGCATGTCCGTCACCCCGGCCGCCAGCCAGACCCGCGTGTTGGCCGGAACCGGGATCAAACCGTCAGCCCCCGGATCAGCCGCGCAAGCGCCTCGGGATCGTAGGTGCCGCTGATGCGCATCCGGTGCCCACCCGCCAGTTCGATCTCGATGTGGCTCTCGACAACCGGCACCGCCACCGGCGCCTTCGTCTCCGCGACGACCTCCACCGGAAGAAAGCGCGCGACATCGGCCGCGATGACATCAGAAAACCGGGGATCACGCAGCCAGGCAAAAACCAGATTGGCGTTCACGTCATACCGGCGCGCAACCTGGCTCACCGACACACCGGGCACACGCGTCTGCCCGCAGATCATCCGCTTCTCGTCGTCAGACCAGATCCGACGCTTCCCCCGCTTCGTCACAAGCCACCCCGATAGTGTCCATTACCCGATAGTGGACACTATCCTCTACGCACCAACCGCAGCAGAGCGGTCACGCCGGACGGTTACGGTGAATCCTCGTGCGGCACGACCACGGCTTCCGTTTTGCCCAAGTCCCGCCGCACCCTGTCGACGATGTCGGGGATCTCGCGAAGTGGAATCCACCCGGGTCATCTTTGGGATAGTACATCTGTCACCCTCCCTGGAGCATCTTGAACCGCGCCAGCACGTCCCCGGCGCCAAGCTGCGTGTAACGCTTCAACTGCCGCCAGGACCGGTGGCCACTGATCAACGCCACTTCGGGGATGCCCAGACCGAACTTGAAAAGGTTCGTGATGGCGGCATGCCGCAGGTCGTGGAAATGCAGATCCTCGATCCCGCACGCCTTGCAGGAGTGAAGCCAGCGTTCCGACACCACAGCCGAACGATAGGGGAAGATACGGCCGCTATCGCCTAGCTGTTCGCGGCGTTCACGAACGATCTTCATGGCGTCAGGCAGAAGTGGCACGACCTGGTTGTTGCCGATCTTCTGCTTGGGGTCCTTCCGGTCGCGGATCATCACCGACATCTCGTCCCACCGCACATCCTCGAATGTGATGGCGCATATTTCGCCGACGCGCATTGCGCTCGCGATCGCGAAGTCCATCAGCGTCTCCATCGGCAAGAAGCGCCTCGCTTCCTCCCGGAAGTGGATCCGCAGACGCGCAATCTCGGGGCGGACGGCAGGCGATCCCGCTCCCGTCCCGTGACCGAGATGCGCGACGCGGCCAAGGCGCGACGGGCGTTCCGCGCGAGTCCCCAGTCGATGCTGATATGGTTGATGAATTTGGCCCACCGAACATGCTGGAAATCGCGCCGAGATTGCGTGCGATCGTGGCACCACTCACGCCCTCAAGCGACGATGGTCGACCCACTGCTGGATATGAAAAGACGTCAGCTGCCGGATGGAGACCCCACCGCTCACGCGGAGAAGGCTGCAAGCCTTGTCCCGTCACATAGGTCACACGGACCTGCATCAGATAAGCCTCGACCAAAGTCCGCCAATGTCATGCCGGTCGGAGCTCTGCATGACACCGACGCCGCGGCCGCTCTCTATTGATTTCTCAAGTTCTGACGACCAAGCTTGGGCATCGAGCTTTCGGAGCGAAGGTGCGCGCCTTGTAGATCCCCTGCCGGCGGATCTGCGCACGGAACTTGCCCGACGGGAGCTTGGAAATGGTCGCCATGTGCAAACCCTGTGCAATCCAGATGCAAGAGAGTACAGGACAGGTGCAGCTGTGTGCAATAGGTGTGCAAGTCATTGCCTCAAAATCTGCAGGAGATCTACGCCTGGGCTGCACAAGAAAACCTTTACTATCAGATGAACTAGAAACACATCAGTAACACACAATATCCCCGCCGGAGGCAGGCCCGCCCCGGCGGGACTTCTCCCTGGCACTCATCCTGCGCGCCGCGTCATCAACCCGCCGTAAAGCCGGGCGAGGCTGCGATCACGCCCGGCGATCCGCGGATGGGCCGCGTTTAACACGATCTCTTCCCCGTGCCGGTCGTCACGACCGCGCCGGCTTGCCGTGCGATCAGCCAGCCCGCCGCGATTGTCCCATTCCCACGCGTCCCGCAAGGTCAGCATCCGTCATAGCGCCCCTCCGCCACCAGGCACAGCCGGTAGGCCAGCGACGCACGGAAGCTGCGTGCACCTGCGGACGCCGCCCAGCGTGCTCCGCCGCAAGCGCCGCGGCCGATGCTGAGAAGGGCTCGCCCGTGGATACCCGGCCGCTTGCTTGCCGTGAGGCTCACCGCGTAGACGCGCGGGCGGTGTGTCGTACGCAGGCGGTGTAAGCCGGTCAGCGCCGGCAGGTAGACGACCGCCGCCGTCACCCGGCCTGCCTCGGCCACGGCGAGCGCGATCGGCAAAGGCTCCTCGCCCGCAGAAATGCCCGCGTCCCGTCGATCGGGTCGACGATGAACAGCCGCGCGGCATCCTGGCGCGCGGCGCCGTCCTGGTCTCTTCGGACAGCCAGCCATACTCGGCGCGGCGGCGCGAAGCGTGGCGGCGAGCATCTCGTTCACCGCCAGGTCCGCTTCGGTCACCGGGCCGTGTCGCCGCCCTTGTCCCAGAACTTCGGGGCCTGTTCCCAGTACTCCGAGCGCGATCTCTCCAGCGCGAAGCGCGGCTCGGTCAGCAGGGCAAGGTCATGCGCCGGCAAGCATAAGCCCCTCAACCAGCAGGCTGGGCACCCGGGTCGACAGATGGGCCGCGCATCGTTCGCGGGGGTGATCCGCATCAGCATGTCGCGCAGATTGCCGGCACGTCACCTCGTTCACCGCATGGGTGATCTCGCCATTCTCCACCCAGAACCCCGACGCCCCGCGCGAGTAGTCGCCCGTCGTCGGCATTGATCGACGCCCCGATGAGCGATGTCACCAGCAATCCCGTGCCCATGGCCGCCGAGAGGTCGTCGCGACTGGCGGTGCCCTGTGTCAGGTCGATGTTCGAGGTGCCCGGCGAAGGGGGGGCCGAAGGCCCGCGCGAGGCGCTGGCGGTGCTTTCCATCCCCAGCTTGCGCGCGGTGGCAAGGTCGAGCGTCCATCCGGTCAGCACACCCTGGTCGACGATCCGGCGCAGCCGGGTCGGCAGGCCCTCGGCGTCGAACGGGCGCGAGCCGGAAATGCGGGGGCGGTGCGGATCCTCGATCACGGACAGCCCTGCAGGCAGCACCTGCGCGCCCAGCAGGTCGCGCGCCCAGCTTGCGCCGCGCGCGATGGCGGCGCCGTTGACGGCGCTCAGCAGGTGCCCGATGAGCGAGGCCGCGACCCGCTCGTCGTAAAGCACCGGATAGGCGCCGGTTTTCGGTTTGCGTGCGCCAAGGCGCTCGAGCGCCCGCTCGCCGGCCCGCCGCCCGGCCTCATCCGGCGCGGGAAGGTCCGCCTGGATCACCCGGCTTTCCGCCGCCCAGTCGCGTTCCATGCCCGCGCCGTCTCCGGTGAAAGCCACCGCCGAGAAAGAGCGCGAGGTGCGCGCATAGCCGCCGGCAAAGCCGTTGGTCTGCGCCAGGTGCATCGCGCGACGGCCATAGCCCGCCTGCGCCTCGACCTGGGTGATCCCCGTCACCGCCAGGGCCGCCGCCTCGGCGCGGCGTGCATCCTCCTCCAGCGCCGCCGCGCCGGGTTCGGGGGCCGGATCGGCAAGTTCGAGCGCCGCGACATCCCAGTCGCGCGCAAGCTGCAACGGATCGGCAAGCCCGACATGGGGGTCTTCGGGGGCCTCCCGTGCCATGGCCACGGCCCGTTCTGCGACCGCCCGGATCGTCGCATCGGAAATGTCCGACACCGAAACGCAGGCCTGCCGCCCGCCGACCAGAACCCGCAGGCCCAGCTCGATGCTCTCCGAGCGTTCCGCCTGTTCCAGCTTGCCCGCCCTGATATCGATCGACAGCGAGGTGCCTTCCACGGCCAGGGCGTCGGCGGCTTCCGCCCCGGCGCGGCTCGCGGCCTCCA
The DNA here is from genome assembly GCA_963700485.1 of uncultured Alphaproteobacteria bacterium. Lineage (GTDB taxonomy): Bacteria > Pseudomonadota > Alphaproteobacteria > Rhodobacterales > Rhodobacteraceae > Aliitabrizicola. Next base: position 392,721 of record CAVOXQ010000007.1, on the reverse strand, counting down.
GCAGCGCCTCGGTAAGGCTTTCAAGCGAACGGGTCATCGGCGGTTCCTTTTCGGGTTGGCGCCTGAGGTAGTCCGTCGCCCGACCCTGTGCAAGCGGCAGACATGCAAAGGGCGCCCCCGCAGGCAGGGGGCGCCCCGGGGCCGGTCGCGCGGGCGGCTACTGAAGCCGCTGGCCGTTCGCGAAAAAGCCCTTGTCCTTGAATTCCAGCGTCGAGGTCAGCGTGTCCGGCTCTCCTTCCACCGCCTTGGCGAAGAGCCCCATCATCATCCGCGCACCCATCGCCTGATCCTCGGGCACATAGCCAAGCTGGATCAGCTTGTCGAGAAGGCCGTTCGCGCCGACCAGCTTCAGGTCCAGCTGGCCCGTCGGCAACGGCATGCCCGGGAAGGTGGTGGTGTCGGAATTGTCGAAGGTGAAGGCGCCCGATCCGGTCAGTTCCGTGCCCACCGCGCTGACCTTCAGTTCCTTCACGTCGAGCGCGTGGAATTCCGCCGGCACCTCCTGGCCGTCCATTGCGTCGGTTTGTGCGGGGTCCATGATGTCGACGAGCCATTTCAGTTTGCCCGCCGCGTCGACGATGATCGTCGCGGGGTCGCGCGGCAGAACGCTGCCCGGATCGACCAGCGCCCAGACATCATCGCCGATCCTGAAATCGACAAGCCGCGTCAGGATCGAGAAATCGCCGGGCTCATCGGCCTTCGACACCGGCATGATCAGGTTGAACGCTGCCTCGGCATAGCTCGTGGTCAACTCGGGAAACGGCATGTCGCTGCTCGACACGGTCAGCTGCACATCGCGCGCGCCGCCACCGTAGTTTAGCCGCTCGGCGTTCATCGCGAAGGCGATGTCGCCGCCGGCCACGGTCGCATTTCCCTTGCCGGTCTGCGGCCCGTCGACGAAGTCGAACTCGAGCGACCCTGCGCCATAGCTGAACCGCGAGTCGGTGGCGAACCCGGCCTTCAGGGCCGCCGCCATGTCGCCCATCGCCGCCGCATCGAGAAGCGATCCCGAAGACGTTCCATCCAGTGTCGCGACGTTGCCCTTCAAATTGAAGGTCGAGGTGTCGTCCTTGACTGCCAACACCACCGATGCGCTGTCCGCCTTCAGCGACGAGGCCAGGTTCGTCATCTCGCCGCCGGTCACGACGTAGTTGCCCGCAAGGGCGGTCACGTCCACGTCCAGCGTCATGTCGACCGGCTTGGCATCGGTCGTCACCTCGGCCACCGCGACCTTTATCGTCGGCGCCGTGAAATCATAGCGTGTCTCGGCCTCGTCGCCCGAGGCGATCATCACCAGGTCTGGCTGGCGCACGTTGACCTTGACCGAGGTCTTGATCCCTTCCGGATCGGTCGTCTCCACCGTCAGCGGATATTCGGGCGATGTGGTGATCTCGACCGTCCCGTTGCCCAGGTCGCGGAAGTTCACCGTCTCGATCTCGCCGTCCACCGAGCCGCCCTCGAAGGTCGAGTTGATCTTCAGTCCCGACACGACGAGCGTGTCGCCCTGGCGCTCGGCGGATGCCGCCGTCAGCGTCTGCCCGTAGCCCGCACTGACCTCCTGCCAGTTCTGCCAGACCTGTTCGGGCGTCACGTCGGCCCAAGCCGCGGTTGAGAGCAACAATGCGGCAAGCCCGCCGGTGACGGTGACAATGGGTCTGGTCATAACGCAGCCTTCCTGATGGAATGTGATGGCGCGCATCCTTCCCTTGCCGGGGGGCAGGGTCAAGGGATTTGCGTCGCGGGCATGGGCGGCAGGGCAGGCGGAAGGCACGATGATGCAGGACAAGGTGGTGGCGATCACGGGGGCAAGCCGGGGGATCGGGGCGGCTGCGGCGCGGGTCTTCGCCGGCGCGGGCGCGCGCGTTGCCCTGCTCGCACGCAGCGAGGACGAGATCGCGGCCATCGCAACCGCGATCGGCCCGCGGGCGATGGCGCTCGCCTGCGACGTGTCTGACGCCGGCGCGGTGCAGTCCGCGTTGGCAAAGGTTGCGGGCTGGGGCGGCAGGCTCGACGTCCTGATCAACAACGCGGGGGTGATAGACCCGATCGCACGGCTGGCCGATGCCGGGGCCGACGCCTTTGCGCGGGCCGTCGCGATCAACCTCAACGGCGTGTTTCACGGATTTCGTGCCGCCATTCCGGTGATGCGCGCGCAGGGCGGCGGGACGATCATCACCGTCTCGTCCGGCGCGGCGCACAGCCCGCTCGAAGGCTGGGGTGCCTATTGCGCGTCCAAGGCCGGGGCCGCGATGCTGACCCGTGTCGCCCATCTGGAAGAGGCGGCGGCGGGCCTCAGGATCATGGGGCTGTCGCCGGGAACGGTCGCGACCGAGATGCAGGTGAAGATCAAGGCGAGTGGCGTGAACCCCGTCAGCCAGCTCGATCCGGCGGTCCATATTCCCCCCGACTGGCCCGCGCGGGCCTTGTTGTGGATGTGCGGGCCGGGCGGGGACGCCCATCTGGGGCAAGAGGTTTCCCTGCGCGACGACGCCATCCGCCGGGCGGCGGGCCTGATCTGAACGGCACGGGGCAGGTTCGCGGGCTCGCGCCCCATTGGAGGAAACAGCCATGCAGACGCGCGCCGGACAGGGGGCGTTGATCGGGATCGGCCGCTCAGGCGGACTCTGGACGGTGACATTGCGCCGCCCCGAAAAGGCCAACGCGCTCAACCGTGCGATGCTTGCCGAGATATTGGCCGCGCTGGCCGACGCGCGCGCCGGGGGGGCTCGCGCCCTGATCCTTTCGGGCGAGGGCCGGGTTTTTTCGGCGGGTGCCGACCTTGACGAGATGGGCGCAGGCCTCGGAGACGATCCGCTGTGGGAGCGGGCAAGCGCGGCGATCGCGGCGTTCGAGGGGCTGACCATCGCCGCCCTCAACGGGACGCTCGCGGGCGGGGCCATCGGGCTGGCCCTCGCCTGCGACCTGCGGATCGCCGTGCCGGGGGCGTCGATCTTCTATCCGGTGATGAAGCGCGGCTTTCTGCCGCAACCCTCGGACCCGGCCCGCCTGGCGGCGCTCGCCGGCCCGTCGCGTGCGCGGATGATCCTGCTCGCCGGGGCCCGCGTGCCGGTCGAAGAGGCCCTGACCTGGGGCCTTATCGACCGGATCGTCCCGCCGGACCGGCTGCTGGACGACGCGGCGGCGCTGGCCGCCGACATGCTCGCAGCCGATCCGCGCCATGCGGCTGCGATCAAGCGGATGGTGCCATGACCCGGCCTTCGGGCACAGGCGCCCCCCGGCCCGCGGCAAGGGCCGCGCGCCATGGCCGATGATCCACTCGCGCTGGTGGTCGGCGCGGGCCCCGCGGGCCTGATGGCGGCCGAAGCGCTGGCGCAGGCCGGGCGCAAGGTGCTGATCTGCGAGGCAAAGCCGTCAGCGGCGCGGAAGTTCCTGATGGCCGGGAAATCCGGCCTGAACCTGACCCAGGATGCACCGGTCGAAACGGTGATCCCCCGCTATGACGAGGCCGCGGGCTGGCTTGCCCCGGTGCTGCGTGCCTTCGGTCCGGCCGAGATCCGGGACTGGGCGCGCGGGCTGGGGCAAGAAGTGTTCACGGGGTCATCGGGCCGGGTCTTTCCGGTGGCGATGAAGGCCTCGCCCCTGCTCAGGGCGTGGCTCGGGCGGCTGGACGGTCTGGGTGTGACCCTGCGCACCCGCTGGCGCTGGACGGGGTTCGAGGCCGATGCGCTGGTCTTCGCCACGCCCGAGGGCGTGCAATCGCTTCGCCCGGAGGTCACGGTGCTGGCGCTGGGCGGGGCAAGCTGGGCGCGGCTTGGGTCGGATGGCGGTTGGGTCGGGCCGCTCGCCGCACGGGGGGTTCCGATCGCCCCCTGGCAACCGGCCAACATGGGGTTCACCGTCGCGTGGTCGGCCCATATGGCGCGACACTTCGGCCAGCCCCTAAAGGGTGTGGCGCTGTGCGTGGCTGGGCGGCGCGAGCGCGGAGAGGTGGTGATTTCGGCGCGCGGCCTCGAGGGGGGCGGCATCTATGCCGTCGCGCGCGCGCTGCGCGAAGGTGCGCCGCTGGTGATCGACCTTGCCCCCGACCTGTCCGTGGACCAGCTTTCCGGGCGGCTGGGCCGGATGCGGGCCGGGGAAACCGGTCGCGAACCGCCTGCGCAAGCTGGGCCTGAACGGCATCGCCGTCGCACTGATGCAGGAATTCGCCCGCCCGTTGCCCGCGGGGGCCGCCCTTGCCGCGACCATTAAGGCGCTGCCGGTTCCGCTCGGTGGCCCCCGGCCTTTGGACGAGGCGATTTCGGTCGCGGGCGGGATCCGTGCCGGCGGTCTGACGCCGGGGTTGGAGCTGCGGGCGCTTCCACGGGTCTTCGCCGCCGGCGAGATGCTCGACTGGGAGGCGCCGACGGGCGGCTATCTGCTGACGGGTTGCCTTGCCACCGGGCGCTGGGCCGGCCGGGCGGCAGCCGGGCTCGATCCTGCCGGTTGATCGTTGGCCGCGCCACCTGTGCGCCGGGATGACCGGGATCAACGCGGCTCCGCTCCGGATCGGCCACCCTGTGATGCGATGCGATCGCCGCCGCCGCGCGGCCCCGCCAGAAAGGACGCATGATGCCCCGACCCCCGGTCGAAGTTCCCACAGGCCCCGAACCCGCGCCCGAACCGTCCCCGCCCGAAGTACCGGACGAGGATGTGCCCGAGACACCGGGCTGGCCCGAAGAAAGCCCGGTCGAAAGTCCGCCCGAGATGCCGGAGCCGGACGCTGAGTGATCACCGTCGGTGCGGCCCGCCGGGCCGGCGGTCGGGTGATCGCCGGTCGGGCAGGGAACCTCGGAACACCGACCCGGCCCGCTGCCGCAAGCGGCGCTTGCCTGTGACGCCCCGGCGTCAGTGCCGGTAGCTCGGTTCCTGTTCGTCGAGAATCGCCTTGAGATCGGCCAGATGGCGATCGGCCATATCCGGGTAATCGTCGAGCGAGGCCGCGACGCTTTCGGCGATCTCGTCGCTCAACACCCGCAGCTTGCGGCCGGTCTGAAGCGCCCGGATATAGGTTTCCGCGGCCCGCTCGAAGTAATAGAGCCGGTTGAACGCCTCGGCCACCGTTTGCCCGATCACAAGCACGCCATGGTTGCCCATGATCATCGCATGGGTTCTGGGGTTGCCCAGCATCCCCGCGCAGCGCGTTCCCTCTTCCTCGAAGGCCAGCCCGCCGTAATCCTCGTCGATCACCGTGCGGCCGAAGAACATTGCGGTGTTCTGGTCGATCGGCGGCAACGATGAATCCTCGAGCGAGGCAAGCACCGTCGCGAAGATGGAATGCACATGCATCACGCAGCGCGCCCGCGGCACCAGGCGGTGAATCGAGCCGTGCAGGCCCCACGCCGTGGGGTCAGGGGCATCCGGGCGCGACAGCACCTCCGGGTCGTCGGCATCCAGCAGCAACAGGTCGCTGGCCCGGATGCGGGCGAAATGACGCTGGTTGGGGTTGATCAGAAAACGCTTGCCGTCCTCGCTGACCGCCAGCGAGAAATGGTTGGCCACCGCCTCGTTCATCCCCAGCCGTGCGGTCCAGCGAAACGCGGCGGCCATGTCCACACGCTCGTCCGGAAAGTCGAAATTCGGCCGCGCCACGTCCATCTTCGTCATCGCCCGCCCTCGCTCTTGCGCCCTGCGCCCAGCCTAGCGCCGCAGGGGGCCGCCCGCCAGCCTCAGTGCGCCATCGCCCGCCCGAACGCGGGGCGGGCTTGCAAGCGTGCGAGGCAGTCCGCCAATGCAGGTTCAGTGATCGGAAACTTCGCCGCCACTGCCCAGGCCCCGCAGTGGCCCAGGATGATATCGGGCACCGTCATCGTCTCGCCCATCAGGAATGGCCCTGACCCCATCCGGGCGACCAGAACCCGTTGCGAACGCTCGAATTCCCACATGAGCGAAGACTTGATGGCGGGCATCCGCAACTCTTCGGGCAGAATGAAGCTGTGTCGCGCCGCCACCCAGAGGGCGGCGTCGAATTCATCGAGCAGGAATTGCGTCAGGCTGTCCTGCCGGGCCCGGTCGAGCGTGCCGGCAGGATGCGTGAATGCCCCGTGCCGGTCGGCAAGATAGGTCAGGATCGCCGTCGAATCGGTGATCGGCGTTCCATCCACCACGAGGATCGGCACCTTGCCCGCCGGGTTCACCGCCGTCACGCCTTCCGAACGGGGGCGCGCCGGAAGATGGTCATAGGGCAGGCCCAGTTCCTCAAGCAGCCACAGCACCCGTGCGGTGCGGCTCGTCACGGTCCCGATGACGGTATACATCTGCCCAACCCCTATTTCTTCGCCATCATCGACAGCCGGATCAGCGTCCGCTCGATCACCGCCATGGCCGGTGCGCGGCTCGACGACCGCAGCACCAGGTCCGTCTCGATCAGCATCCCCAGCGCCTCCTCGATCCGTCTGACACCAAGTACCTGCGCCTGACGCTGCATCGCGTCGCGTCGCGGGCCCCAGATCGGCGGCCTCGCCCTCGCGATACCCGATGCGGCCCCCCCGGGATCGGATGCCGCCGCATGCAGCGTTCGGAAGTGGCGCGTCGCGGTCATGCACAGCGTGACGGCGCCGACCCCCTGCCCGTCGAGCCGCCGGATCAGCGGGCCGATCGCCTCAGGGCGCCCGGTTGCCGCCGCGTCCACGATCTCGTCGACCCCGGCCTCGACGGTGGCCGGAGCGCAGGCGGCGATGTCGGCGGGCGAAAGCGGTGCCGCGTCGCCCAGCTTGTAGAGCGCGATCTTGTCCGCGGTCTGGCGAAAATCGCCGGGGTCGAGTGCCTGCGCCAGCGCCGTCATGTCGGCCATCGCGTCCCGTCCCAGCCCGACCAGCCCCGCCGCGGCCAGCGTTGCCTCGATCTCGGCGCGCCCCGGCGGGTCGTTGTAGAGGCCAAGGGCGTGGGCCGCGGGATGGGCTTCGAACAGTTTGCGCAGCGCCGATTTCGATGCCAGCGATCCGGCCGTCACGACCAGCATCGCATCGCCCGTCCGCCAGTCGGAGATGACTTCGTGCAGGATCGGCGCCAGCCCGTCTGTCGCCTCTTCCACGAAGGCCACCCGTGGCCCCGGGAAAAAGCCCTGCGCCTTGACCGCATCCATCAGTGCCGCAGGATCGCGGCGCAAATCCGCGCCCGACAAGCGCGCGAGGCGCATTTCCGCCTCGCCTTCGGGTCCGACGACCGCCGCGATCGCCTGCTGCCGCTTCAGCGCCACGCGCATCGCGTCAGCGCCGTAGATCAAGAGGCCGGGGCACGCCGGGTCCGGCCTGGCATAGAGCCTGGCGATATCCCCTGCGGCGATCTTCATCCCGGCTCTGCCGCGGGCAGCACGCTGGCGCCCGATACCAGCTTGGTCGCCACCTGGTCGGCCAGGATCACCATCAGCCGCTGGCGCGCATCGTCGTCGGCGGCCTGCGCCGCGATCGTGGCACTGGTGGCGGCAGACCCCGCGAAGTTCTGCTCGCGCCCGCTCATCAGGACGGCGCCGGTTTCGGCGTCGGTCAGTTGCCAGACCGCCGTCCCGATCAGGTTGTAGCGCAGGATCGAGCCTGCCGTATCGACCGCCAGGTCGACCCGTGTGGTGCCGAGCGTGTAGCCGAACCGGAAGTCCGGTGCATCGGTCCGGCCAAACCGGTCTTCCAGTCGCGCGACGAACATGAATGCCTCGCGCGATCCCGGCGCGTCGAACTCGATCCGGTTGGTGAGCCGGCTCGCGCCGGCCCCGCCCGGCGCATAGGCCGGCGTAAAGCCACAGGCGGCAAGCGGCAGCCCGGCCAGGCAGATCAGGAAGGTGCGGCGGTCAGATGACGACATTGACGATGCGGCCCGGCACGACGATCAGCTTCTTCGACCGGCTGCCGGCAAGGAACTTGACCACAGCCTCATCCGCCAGCGCCAGCTTTTCAACCTCGCCGCGGCCATGTCCTTCGGCACGGTGATTTCCGCGCGCCGCTTGCCGTTGATCTGGATCGGCAGGGTCACCGTGTCGTCGATCAGCAGCGCCGGGTCGGCCTTGGGCCAGGCGGCCTGCGCGCACAAGTCCCTCGCCGCCCAGCATCGCCCAGATCATCCTCGGCCAGATGCGGCGTCATCGGTGACATCAGCTGCGCCAGCGCCTGCATCGCGCGTCGCTTCATCGCGCCGGTCGAGGCGTTGGACCTTGGTCAGGGTGTTGGTGAATTCATAGAGCTTGGCGATCGCCTTGTTGAAGGCGAAGCCCTCGATCCCCTGCGTCACCTCGGCGATCGCGCGCGCGGTGGCCTTGGCGCAGCGCGGCATCCCCTCGCCCGCATCCGGTCGGCGGCATCGTGCGCCGATCCGCAAGCACAGCGCCCAGACCCGGCGCCAGATGCTTGAACGCCGCCTCGGCGCCCGCTCGATGTCCATTCCACGTCGCGCTCCGGCGGGCTGTCGGACAGGACGAACCAGCGCGCCGTATCGGCCCCGAAGGACGCGATGATGTTCATCGGATCGACGACGTTCTTCTTCGACTTCGACATCTTGGCCGAGGGGATGACCTCGACCAGCTGTTCGCCACGTCGCCGCGCAGCGCTCGCCCCGCCTTCGGTGCGGACATCACGTCCTCGGGCAGGTGATAGACGGGCGGCCCGCGGCGTCGCGTGGTCTTGTAGATCTCATGCGTCACCATGCCTTGGGTGAACAGCGCGTCGAACGGCTCGATGGCCTTGGCGGGCAGGTGGCCGGTCTTGTGCATCGCCCGGGCGAAGAAGCGGGAATAGAGCAGGTGCAGGATCGCATGCTCGATGCCCGCCGATATACTGGTCGACGTTCATCCAGTAGTCGGCATCCTCGGCCACCGTCGGCGTCGTCGCGCGTGGGGCGCGGTAAAGCGGGCGTAATACCACGACTGAATCGACGAAGGTATCCATCGTGTCGGTCTCGCGCTGGGCCGGCTTGCCGCACGCATTCGGGCAGGTGCAGTCGCGCCAGGTCGGGTGGCGGTCCAGCGGGTTGCCGGGCATGTCGAAGGTGACGTCGTCAGGGCAGCTCGACCGGCAGGTTCTCCTTCTTCTCGGGCACCACGCCGCAGGTCGCGCAATGCACCACCGGGATCGGGCAGCCCCAATAGCGCTGGCGGCTAAACCCCCAGTCGCGCAGGCGGTACTTGGTGACGCCCTGTGCCGATAGCCCTTGTGCTTCGGCATGGGCGATGGCCGCGGCCACCGCCTCGTCGCCGGTCTGCACCGTCATCGCCGGCAAAGCCGCGGATATAGCGCACCCGCTCCGATTTCGTCGGCACGAAGGCCTCGGCCAAGCGGTGCGTCCTCGGCGCCTTCGGCGACGAAGACCGGCGTTGATCGGCAGCCCGTATTTCGTCGCGAAGTCGAAGTCGCGCTGGTCATGTGCCGGGCAGCCGAAGATCGCCCCGGTGCCATAGTCCATCAGGATGAAATTGGCGATCCAGACCGGCAATTCCCACGTCGGGATCAAGCGGATGACGTCACCCGGATGCCGGTGTCAAAGCCCATCTTCTCGGCCGTCTCCATCGCCTCTGCGCTGCGTCCCGACCCGTGCGGCATTCGGCGACGAAGGCCGCCACCTCGGGGTTACGCCTCCAGCGCCTTGGCCAGCGGATGATCCGGCGAGATCGCCGCGAACGAGCGCGCCCAGCAGCGTGTCCGGCCGCGTCGTATAAACCTCCAGCCGGTCGAAGCCTTCGGGCGCCTCCACCGTCGAGAACGCGAACTGCAGCCCGCGCGACTTCCCGATCCAGTTGGCCTGCATCAGCCGCACCTTCTCGGGCCAGTTCGTCCAGCCCGTCCAGCGCCTCCAGCAATTCGCTCGGAATAGTCCGCTGATCTTGAAGAACCACTGCGTCAGCTCGCGCCGTTCCACCGCCGCACCCGACCGCCAGCCCTTGCCGTCGATCACCTGCTCGTTGGCCAGAACCGTCATGTCGACCGGGTCCCAGTTGACCACGGCCGCCTTGCGGTAGACCAGCCCCGCCTCCAGCATGTCGATGAACATCGCCTGCTGCTGGCCGTAATACTCCGGATCGCAGGTCGCGAACTCGCGCGACCAGTCGATCGACAGGCCCAGGGGCTTCATCTGCGCCTGCATGTCGGCGATGTTGCCGTAGGTCCAGTCCTTCGGATGGCCGCCCCGTTCCATCGCGGCGTTTTCGGCGGGCATCCCGAAGGCGTCCCAGCCCATCGGGTGCAGCACGCGAAACCCGCGCGCCGACTTGTAGCGCGCGACCACGTCGCCCATCGTATAGTTGCGCACATGCCCCATGTGGATGCGGCCCGACGGATAGGGAAACATCTCCAGCACATAATACTTCGGCTTCGCGCGGATCCCGCCGGGCGACAAAGGCGCCGGCCTCTCCCAGGCCCGCTGCCATTGGGCCTTCGGTCGGTGGCGGGATCGTAGCGCTGACATGGGGCGGCCTCATGCGGAACTGTGCGGATTCACGGGCGGAGGTCCACCCCGCCCGCACCCAAACATCCAGACCGTCGCTGCGCCGGGGTTCAAAGCTTGCTGTCGCTGGATCCGAAGTTGCCGGGCGCGGGTCAGGATCGCATCCTCGACCGCGCGCTGCGGTGTCGGCCGACACGGTGCCGCCGCCGCGCGATTGCAGCGCGACCTTCAGCGGCGCGCATCGAGTGCAGGATCCTGCACATAGATCGTCGCGCGATACGCCCGGCCGCCGCCGGGCGGGCGTGCCATAGCCGGTCACGATCACCCCGGTGAACGGATCGACCAATTCGATCGGCAGGAAGTTCAGCACATCATGCGCGGCGCCCAGAGGTACTTGTTCACCTCGACCGTGGTGTTGGGATTGTCGTTTGTGCGGAACAGCTCCCAGATCGTGTTCTGGGCATCCTCGCGGTCTTCAGTGTTCGCGGCCGGGCTGATCCCATAGGCCTCGTTCTCCAGTTCGCGCGCGCTCGGTTCCGGGTTGCCGCCGAACCATCCGCCACCGCCGCAACCCGCCACGGCGGTCACCAAGCCAGTCAGAATCGCGGCGCGCGCCAGTCGGTGCAGGGTCATCCGGTCCTCCGAAGGGTTTGGGGTTGTCTATCCGAGCGGTCGGAAGCGGACAAGTGCCTTTGCTCCCGGCGGCATCTGCCGGGTCCGAACGCCTTGTCCCGCAAGGCTTTCCGGCGGTGAAATTCGACTGTGGCAAAGCTGCACCATCGTTCGCGTCTTTGCCAGCCCACCCCCGGTTCGCATTGCAATTGCCGGGTGCAAGAGCGAAACAAAACCATTCCCAGCACGGATTCCCCTGAGCTGGGCACCTTTGACACAACGAGGGAAATCGAATGAAGAAGGTTCTCTTTGCCACAACGGCGATGCTGCTGACCGGCGGTATGGCCATGGCGGAAGTGACGATCGGCGGCAACGGCCGTTTCGGTCTGCTTTACCAGGAAACTGACCGCGAAACCGATACCGAAACGACCGTGAGCTACCGTCTGCGCTTCAACATTGACGCGTCGAAGGAAACTGACACGGGCGTCGTCTTCGGTGGCCGGATCCGGATGCAGTACAACAGCGGCGACACCGACGCGATCGACACCGTCGTGACCGGCGATGACGGCGCGATCGTGGCTGACTCGGGCGGCAACCTGGTGTTCTCGCAGGGCGGCACCGCCGGTGCGCGTCTGAACACCGCCAAGATCTATGCCAGCTACGAAGGCATGACCGTCGAAGTGGGTAACGTCGACACCGCCTACAACTCGGCGGCGCTGATGTACAACTCGGAAATCGGCTACCTTGACCGGTCGTTCGGTGATCCGCAGGGCGCCTACTATTCCTACTCGTCCAGCCCCTATGGCGTCGACGAAGAAGACCGTATGGGTATCGCCTTCACCTACTCGGTCGGCGACTTCAACGGCCGGATCTCGTGGGTTACCCCGAACCAGTTCGGCGACTCGCTTAACACGAGCTGCGACGGCACCATCGGCCCGGTCGATATCGATGCGGACGGTATCATTACCGGCCTCGAGGGCAACGTCTGTGACGATCCGACGTTCGGCACGTTCGTCGACGACGACCGCAAGGACGAATTCGGCATCTCGGGTGACTACACCTTCGGCGCGTTCACCGTCTCGGCGGCCTACGTTACGAACGGTGCAGGCATCGACGACAACGAGAACTACTTCCTCGGCGTCGAGTATGCCTTCAACGACGTCGGCGCGGTTGGCCTGCAGTACTTCGACAACGGCGACGTGACGCTGGCTGGCGACAACGTCGACGGCATTGACGTGGGTGATGTCGGCCAGCAGTGGACGCTGTATGGCAACTACAAGTTCGACGCATGGATCATCAAAGGATACATCGCGACGAACAACAACCTGGGTGATGTTGTCGAATACCTCGGCGGCGACGGCCAGGACACCGTCTACGGTATCGGTGCTGACTACGACCTCGGTGGCGCGACCCTCTCGGGCTCGATCCAGCAGGGCTACTCGGGCAACACCACCGGCGACATCGGTGTGCGCTTCTCCTTCTGATCCACGGATCGGACGAAGTTACGGAAAGAGCGGGCCTTGTGCCCGCTCTTTCTTTTGTGCGACCCTCGTCGAAGATCAACGCGACGGCGATCCCCGGGCGTGTGATTGCAGGGCGCAAGCCGTTGTGTGAAAACAGAGGAAACGATGCCCAGGTCTCTTGCCCGCCGTTGCCTGCCCATCCTGCTGGCCTGTGGCGTCTCGACGGCCCAGGCGCAGACCTTGCCGGAAACCGACTTCGATTATGACGCCCTGACAGAGGAGCTTCCGATCGAGTCCGAGGTCTTTGGCCCGCGACTGACGTTCACCAACCGCAGCGGCGCCGTCACCAACATCTACGGACAGCTCAACCTGACCTACCAGAGTTTCGACGATGGCGATAAGACCACCGGCGATATCGTCGACAACGGCAACTGGAACAGCCGCCTCGGCTTCACCTACACCCAGCCCATCGGCGACAACACCCTGCGCTACCGGTTTGAAACCGGCCTGACCCTGCGCAACAGCGGTCTCGTGTCGCAGACCCGGACGCCTGACTGGACCGACTGGGAGAAGACGTTGCTGCGTTGGTTCGAGGTGGCGCTCGATACCGATTACGGCACGGTGTCGCTCGGGCAGGGGGCCTCGGCCTCGGACGGAACGGCGGGGTTGGACGACAGCTTTACCTTCCACGCAGGCGCTGCAAACTCTACCGACGGTTTCGGCTCGTTCCGCTTTCGGGACGAGAACGGCGATCTGACAAGTGTGTCCATCGCCCAGGTGAACAATGCCTTCAACGGCGCGCGGCGGTTTCGCGTGCGCTACGACACGCCGGTTGTCCAGGGCGTGATGCTGTCCGCCTCTTACGGCGAGAACGTGCTGACCGACGCGGATGACAACACCTATTACGATGTCGCGATCCGCTGGACCGGCGACATCGGCGATTTCGCGATCCGCAGCGCGGCGGGCTACCAGTGGATCGAAGACCCCGATGGTGATACCGTCCGAAGGCTCGCCGGTTCGGTGACGGTCGTTCACGCGCCGACCGGCCTGAACTTCGCCCTTTCGACGGGGCGGCAGGTGGATGGCGCCAGCTATGTCTGGACGCGCGCGGGCTGGCAGACGGAGGCGCTTGCGGTCGGCACAACCTCGCTCTCGGTGGATTACTACAATGGGCGGGACTTCCTGTCCGACGGTGCCCGGACCGAAAACTATGGACTCTATGCCGTGCAGAGCATCAACTCCGCTTCGGTCGATCTCTATGCAGGTTGGCGCCGGTTCACCTATCGGGACAATTCCGGCCGCACCTATCAGGACGCCGACGGGATTCTGGTCGGTGCGCGCTGGTTCTTCTGACCGCGTGTCGGGAAAAGGGGGATGAAGATGGTTCGCCGGTTGCTTGCCCTAGGCGCAGTCTGCCTTGCAGGCCAGGCCGCCCGGGCCGAAATCCCGATGCCGCAACCGGATTTCGGGCTGGGCGACATGGCCTCGGCCATACCCGACCCGGCTGGGCGGCCCGCCGCGCCTGCGGGTGACATCACGATCGGCGGCAATGGGCGGTTCGGGCTGCTCCTCGAAGACGGCGACACATCGGTCAGTTCCCGGCTGCGGTTCGACCTTGACGCGAACCGCGTGACGGATGGCGGACTCGTTGTTGGCGGCAGGATGCGGGTGCAGTCGCAAAGCGGCGAACCTGGCACCGGCGCCAATGCGGGCAAGCTCTATCTGCGCTGGCCGGGCCCCTGATCGCCATGTCCTATCCCGACATTCTCACCCGCATCGCCGCAGCCGAGGCTCGCGCGGGCCGCTCGCCCGGCAGTGTCACCCTGATTGCGGTGTCCAAGTTGCAACCGCTCCACCGGGTGGTGGCGGCGCTCGAGGCCGGTCACCGGACTTTTGGCGAGAACTACGTCCAGGAAGCGGCGACCAAATGGCCCGATCTGCGCGCGCGCTTCGGCCCCGTCGCCGTTCACATGGTCGGGCCGCTCCAGACCAACAAGGCGAAACTGGCGGTCGACCTGTTCGACGCCATCCACAGCCTCGACCGCCCGTCGCTCGCGACCAGGCTTGCCACGCTCGCGCAGGCGCGTGGTGCCGCTCCCGAGGTGTTCGTGCAGGTGAATACCGGGTCCGAACCCCAGAAGGCCGGTATCCTTCCTGAGGAGGCGGATGCCTTCATCGCCCAGACGCGCGCCCTAGATCTGCCTGTCGCGGGGTTGATGTGCATTCCCCCCGATGCCGAGGATGCCGTTCCCCATTTCCGCACGCTGGCCGCCATCGCGGCCCGCAATGGTGTGGCCGGGCTCTCGATGGGCATGAGCGGCGACTTCGAGGCGGCGATCACCGAAGGCGCCACGCATATCCGCGTCGGAAGCGCGATTTTCGGGGCGCGCGACATTCGCGCGCACAAGACGGACCCGTCCTGACAGCGATGTTGCCCGCGCGCCCCGGCCAGTCCCGCGCCAGCGGGCACATGATGCAGATCAACGCGCAAGTTCGGCCAGATGTGCTTCACTTAGGACTCGACGGGGCGTGTTCCGTCGTGTGTAAAGAGTTGGAGAGTGGGCTGCCATGCCGGGGCCTTTGGGCATAGGCATGGCGGCTTTTCCTCAAATGGGCACGTCGCCCGACATGCAAAAAGGAGATGGTCTTGATGGCCCCCAAGAAACTTGCCCTCGCCGCTGCGTTTGTGGCCCTTGCTGCTGCAACGGGTTGCACCGACAATCAGGGTATCAACGCAGCAACCGGCGCCCTCGGTGGTGCCGCGCTCGGAAGCGCCATCGGTAACGGCAGCGGCAAGACCGCCGCAATGCTCACCGGTGCCGCCATCGGCGGGGTCGTCGGCGCCAACGCACCGACCAACTGATCATCCTCTCCGGCGCCGGCAAGCCGCATTCCGGGCCCGCCGCGCCGATGATCAGAACGAAGGCAGCCCGTTTCGCCGGGCTGTTCCCATCCGTGCAAAAGGTGCCGGATGATCCGGCCCGCCCCTGGAAGGCCGGACCTTCCCCGTGTCCAAATAACGAATTCCGCGAAGACCGCTCATTGCTTCGGGCCCGCCCGCGTCTAGCCCGACCGGCGCTTGCCGCGCCCGCTAGAGCAGCCAGACCCGCGCCTGCGGCGGCAGGGCGATCTGATTTCCATGCGGGGTCACCGCCCGTTGTGAAAGCGCATCCTCCATCCGCGATGCCCCCTGCGCCCGCGCCCAGCTCTCGGGCAGGCCGCGCCACTCGTCCGAGAAATTGAACAGGCAAAGCACCGTTCCCGTCGGCGCCTCTCTCCGGAACGCGAACACGCCCTGTGCCGGCGCCTCCACAACCTCGACCGGACAGGCCCCGTGCAGACCCCCTGTCGCCCGACGCCGCGCGAGGATATGCCGCGTCCCGCGAAAGATCCGCCCCGCCGCCGTATCGGCCTGCGCCGCAACTGCGGCCCGGTTCCAATCCATCTTCGGCCGGTGGATCCACCGGCTGTCATGGGCATGGTCCGGATCGGTCTCATACGTCCGGTCGTTCAACAGCCCCAGTTCATCCCCCATGTAGACCAGCGGTATGCCGCCATAGCTCGCGATCAGGGCGTGCCCCATGAGAATGCGCTGCACGGCCGTTTCGATTCCCGCCGCATCGCCTGCGCGCTCTGCCTTTTCAAGGCCCGCCAGCGACGCGAAACTTCCCGAGATACGCTTGTCCCCTGTCGCGGGGCTCTCCTGGAAAAGCGCGCCCTCCGCGAAACTGCCGGGGAAGCCGCCCTCGTAGAACTCTGAAAGGAACGCCCGATGCGCCGCGCCGCTCAGCCCCAGAGCGGCCGCATCCTCATCCGTCACCGCCCATCCGATATCGTCATGGCACCGGATGTAGGTGGCATAGGTCGCGTTGGTCAGCACGCGCGGGAAATGGCTTTTCAGGACATGCGTCATCAGCCGCGTATCCCGCATCGCCAGCGCCGACCAGAACTGCACCATGAGCGAGTTGTGATAGGCGAGGTTGCCTTCCTTGCCGTCATGCTCGCCGCGGCCCAGATAGGGCAGCATCTCGGCCGGGGCGACGATCGCCTCTTCAAGATGGATCACGGCCGGGCAGGCAATCCGGCAGGCCGCCCGCAAGGCCCGCAGCAGCATGTGAACCTCGGGTTCGGACTGGCAGCGCGTTCCCATGCGCTTCCACATGAAGGCAACCGCGTCCAGCCTGCAGCACATCCACGCCCTTGTTGGCGAGAAACAGCATGACCTCGACGATTTCGAGAAAGACCTGCGGATTGGCCCAGTTCAGATCCCACTGGTGCTCGTTGAACGTCGTCCAGACCCACTTTCCGATATCACGGTAGTAGGTGAAGTTGCCCGGCGCCGTGTCGGGGAACACCTCGACCAGCGTCTGCTCGTAGGCCGCCGGCAGGGTAGGGTCGTCGAACATCAGATAATGGTCACGATACGCCGCGTTGCCCGCGCGCGCGGCCACGGCCCAGGCGTGTTCCTTGGCGGTGTGGTTGAGGACGAGATCAATGCAAAGGCTCATCCCGCGCGCCCGCAGCGCTTGCGCCAATGCCTCGAAATCCGCCATCGTCCCGTAGTCCGGATTGATCGCCCGGTAGTCCATCACCGAATAACCGCCGTCGCTGTCGCCCGGACGAGGCTTCAGGCACGGCATCAGATGAACGTAGGTGATGCCCAGGTCTTCCAGATAGTCGAGCCTGTCGATCACGCCTTTCAGCTTGTCCGCAAAACGGTCGATGTAGAACACATAGCCGGCCATGACGGGACGCTGGAACCAATCGGGCTCCAGATCGCGTTGCAGGTCGAGCCGCCGCAACTCGGTCGGGCGCGCGACGGCGGCCCTACGCAATGCGTCAAGGAGGCGCGTCTTGAACGCAGGATAGGCAGGGTGGGCGCCATAGATGCGATCGGTCATGCCCCAGAGGTCGGCCGCGCTGCGTTCGAGCCGCAACTCGAAAAGCATCTCGTCCAACGCGGGCGATGTTTCGGGCATCGCGGTTCCCCCTTTGCCGTCGGTTCGGCAAAACTAGAGTGTCCAAAGCGGTTTGGAAAGAGCTCAGCTGCGGATGATCAGGCGGGTCTGGTGACGAATTCGCCGGGCGATCCACAAGAGGTCTTGCCGGGCGAATGCGACACAACCCTCGGTGGGGTGCCGGGGCCTGCGCCACTGATGCACGAAGATGGCCGAACCTTCACCGGGAACGGCACGGGGCCAGTTCCAGTCGGTGATGAGGATCAGGTCGTAAAGCGGGTCGGGCCGCCGCAGGCGCTCGTGGCTCCAGCCATGGGGCGCGCGGACCATGAGGTTGTAGTCAGGATCGCGCGGATCGTCGGACCACAGGTCGGACGGGCCGATCGGCAACGCCCAGTCGGGTAGCCGGGCGGCGGCAAGTCGGTCGGGGCGATAGAGCAGGCCCACGAAGTGGTGCACCCCAGATGGTGTGGCGCCGTCGCCCTCGCGCTTCGTGGCGGTGGTGCCGCTCCGCCCGATGGCACAGGGAAACCGCCGGTTCATGAACCTCGCGCCCCAGCGCGTGACAACGATGTCGATCGCGCTCACAACAGGTGGCCCGACTTGGCGGCCTTGGTGGCAAGATAGGCCGCGTTCTGGTCGGTCTGGCCGACCTTGCAGGGGCACACGTTCGGCCACAGTGATGCCGTTCGCCGCCATCATGGACAACTTGCGCGGATTGTTCGTCAAGAGCCGAACCCCGGAAAAGCCAAGCTTGCGCAGGATCGAGGCGCCAAGGCGGAAGTCGCGCTCGTCATCCTCGAAGCCCAGGCGGTGGTTCGCCTCGACCGTGTCAAACCCCTGATCCTGAAGCGAATAGGCCCGCATCTTGTTGGCCAGCCCGATGCCGCGCCCCTCCTGGTTGAGGTAAAGCAGAACGCCGGCGCCTTCGCCCCCATCTGGGCCAGCGCCGCCCGCAACTGCGGGCCGCAATCGCATTTCAGGCTGCCCAGCACATC
This sequence comes from uncultured Alphaproteobacteria bacterium, assembly GCA_963700485.1. Lineage (GTDB taxonomy): Bacteria > Pseudomonadota > Alphaproteobacteria > Rhodobacterales > Rhodobacteraceae > Aliitabrizicola. The sequence continues at coordinate 374,328 of CAVOXQ010000007.1, read as the reverse complement.
ACCGGTGAAACAGGCCGAATGCAGCCGCGTCAGCACCGGCAGCGCACGGTCCGGTCGCCCGATCTCGATCGCGTAATGCTCTTCGCCGCCATCCTCGGGGCGAAAGACGTGCACCCGGCCCGCCTCGGCTGGCCGCCATGGGCAGGCGGGCCGAAACGACCGGGGTGCAGGGGCGAGGCGCGGGCCAGTTCCGGACCGGCCTCGGCCAGCGGCAGAAGCGTCAGGTTGCCGCTGCCGGCCAAGGACAGGCGCCTCGGCCGTGGGCAGCACGACTGCTGCGGGCAAGCAGGTGGGCCGACTTGGCGAGTTGGATCGCGGCACGGTGCAGATCTGCCTCGCCGTCGCGCAGCGAACGCAGCGGCCCTTTCATCGGCGCCCGCAGATCGTCGGCAGGGTCGGCAATTGCGCGCAGCCAGGCCGTATCGGCGCCGGCTGGAACGACGAGTCCGGGCCAGATCGTCGTCATAGGCGCGGGCCTTGAGCGTGTCGGCCCGCCGCGCGGTGATCGCAAGTTCCGGGGCGCCCAGCGCCGAAGCGCCGCAAGGCGCTCCGGCGACAGCGTCTCGACCGCAGCGACAAGCGCGCCCCGCCCGCCGGAGGTCAGAACCACGGGCACCCCCATGCGCAGATCGGCCCGGGCGCGGGTCAGGCGTTCGACGATGGAGGGTCCGAGAAGCATGGGCTGCCTGCGCTGTGTCGCCCCTACTTAGGCTCCGTGTGACGAAATTGAAACATATCCGCCGATGCCGACACGTCCGCGTGAGCGATCTGTCGCAAATCTTGCGCGTCTCGTGAACGGAGCGCATCTGCTGGCCAAAGCAGAGGAGACAGAACATGGCGCACCTGAAGAAAATCCTTCTCGTTGACGATGACGACGATCTGCGCGAAGCGCTGAGCGAGCAACTGGTGATGACCGAGGATTTCGACGTGTTCGAGGCCGGCACGGGCGCCGAAGGCATCGAAAAGGCCAAGGCGGGTCTGTTCGATCTGGTCATCCTCGACGTCGGCCTGCCCGACACCGATGGTCGCGAACTGTGCCGCCGGATGCGCAAGCAGGGCGTGAAATGCCCGATCCTGATGCTGACCGGACATGATATCGGATGCCGACACGATTTTGGGCCTCGATGCCGGTGCCAATGACTATGTGACCAAGCCATTCAAATTTCCGGTGTTGCTTGCGCGCATCCGTGCCCAATTGCGCCAGCACGAGCAATCGGAAGACGCCGTCTTCCAGTTGGGTCCATACACGTTCAAGCCGGCACAGAAGATGCTGATCGACGAGAAAGAGCGCAAGATTCGCCTGACCGAAAAAGAAACGAACATCCTGAAATACCTGTATCGCGCAAGTCAAGGTGTTGTTGCGCGCGATGTGCTGCTGCACGAGGTCTGGGGCTATAACGCGGGCGTCACTACCCACACGCTCGAGACCCACATTTATCGCCTGCGCCAGAAGATCGAGCCCGATCCTTCGAATGCCCGTCTTCTGGTAACCGAAAGCGGTGGATACAGACTGGTTGCATAACGGCCTTACTGACGCCAGAATCACGATCATAGAGTCCGGGCAGGTGGATTGTCCTGCAATGAGATCCCCTCGCCGTGTCGGGGCAATGACGCGGCAACCTCCCTGTTGGACCTGGCCGGGCAATCGCCCGGCCGTTTTTTGTGGCCCGTCTTGCGACCGGCCAGGTCTCTGTGTCGTCCGCTCCGCGCCGTTGCTGGCGCAGGGGTAAGCCCCCGCCCTGCAAAGGCAAGGATCGCGTGCGGGTTGAGGCTTCTTGCCCGACGCACTAGGCTTGCCCGCCACAGGAGATCCAACGATGCCCTTCACGCTTGCCACCTGGAATATCAATTCGGTTCGCCTGCGCGAGGCATTGGTCGCGCGGCTTCTGTCCGAAGAGGCGCCGGACGTTCTTTGCCTTCAGGAATGCAAGAGCCCGGTCGACAAGATGCCGTTGGCGACGTTCGAGGCGCTTGGCTATCGTCATGTCGTGGCGCGCGGGCAAAAGGGCTATAATGGCGTGGCCATCCTGTCCAAGCTGCCGATGATCGACGCCGGCGACAAGGATTTCGCGCAGCTTGGCCATGCACGCCATGTCGCGGGGCGCCTTGAGAACGGGGTGACGATCCACAATGTCTATGTCCCGGCCGGCGGCGACATCGCCGACCGGGAGGAAAATCCGAAATTCGGCCAGAAACTCGACTTCCTGACCGAGATGCGGGATTACTTCCGTTGGGAAAGGCCCGACCGGGCGATCCTCGTCGGTGACCTGAACATCGCCCCGCGCGAGGATGATGTTTGGAACCACAAGGCGCTGCTGAAGGTCGTCAGCCATACGCCGATCGAGGTAGAGCATCTGGGCGCGGCGCAGGAGGCGGGCAGTTGGGTGGACGTGACGCGCAAGGATATCCCCTCTGGCCCGCTCTACAGCTGGTGGTCCTACCGCGCGCCCGACTGGGACACAGCCGACAAGGGGCGCCGACTCGATCATGTCTGGGCCACGCCCGACATCGCCGGCGCGAGCGAGGGAAGCCGTATCCTGCGTCCGGTCCGCGGATGGGAACAGCCCTCGGATCACGCGCCGGTCTTTGCGTCCTTCGATCTCTAATGCCTCTTGGCCTTTTCCCGAACGGCACTCATATAGGGCGCGAAAGCCGATCCTGAGGAGACGAGCGATGTTCGGATTCGGAGACAAACCGCAGACCGCCCCGGCGCCCACCCCGGGCGCGTCCGACGTGATCAAGGACGCGACCGAGGCCAGCTTCATGGCGGATGTGATCGAGGCCAGCCAGACGGTGCCGGTCATCGTCGACTTCTGGGCGCCGTGGTGCGGTCCATGCAAGACGCTGACCCCGGCGATCGAGGACGCGGTGAGAGCGGCTGGTGGCAAGGTGCGACTGGTCAAGATCGACGTTGACCAGAACCAGCGCATTGCCGCCCAACTGCGCATCCAGTCCATCCCGACCGTCTATGCCTTCTGGCAGGGGCAGCCTGTCGACGGGTTTCAGGGCGCCGTTCCGGGATCGGAGATAAAGAAGTTCGTCGACCGCGTGGCGGCTCTGGCCGGTGACGGCGGGCTTGCCGACGCGATAGAGGCGGCCGAGGCGATGCTGGCGGAAGGTGCGGCGGTGGATGCCGCCGATACCTTCGCGGCGATCCTGGGCGAGGATCCGGCGAATGCCGCGGCTTATGGCGGGCTCATTCGCGCGCATCTGGCGCTGGGCGAAACCGATCAGGCCAAGGCGCTGGCCGATGCCGCGCCCGCCGAAATCACGACGGCCAAGGAAGTGGAGGCGGCCCGCGCACAGATCGAGCTTGCGCGGCAGGCGGCCCATGCCGGGCCCGAGGCCGAATTGCGCGCAGCCGTGGCCGCCGATGAAAACGACCACCAGGCGCGCTTTGATCTGGCGCTTGCGCTGCACGCCAACGGCAAGCTGGACGAGGCGGTGGATCAATTGCTCGATCTGTTCCGGCGCGATCGGGAATGGAACGACGGCGCGGCAAAGACACAACTGATGATCATCTTCGAGGCGCTGAAACCGACCGATCCGGTGGCCCTGAAGGGCCGCAGGCGGTTGTCGTCGATGATATTTGCCTGATCGGGGTCACGGCCTAGGTTGAAGGACATGATGCGAGCCACCGACCTGCCCGACACGATCGCCATCTTTCCGCTTCCGGGTGCGCTTCTGTTGCCGCGCGCGAGGCTGCCGCTTCACATCTTCGAGCCGCGCTACCTCCAGATGCTCGACGATACGATGAAGACGAAGCATCGGCTGATCGGCATGATACAGCCGCGCGAGGTGCCCGGATCGGCGGAGAAACGTCTGCATGCCATCGGCTGCGCCGGCCGCTTGACGGGGTTTTCCGAAACCGAGGATGGCCGATACATGATCACGCTGTCCGGGATCTCGCGGTTTCGCGTGGTTCAGGAGGTTCAGGGGTTTGCCCCCTACCGGCGGTGCCAGGTGGATTGGTCGGCCTTCTCGCGCGATCTTGGCAATACGGAATCCGACCCCGGTTTTCAGCGCGAAGAGTTCATGGGCGCGCTGAAGCGATATTTCGAGGCGATGGAGTTGTCGACCGACTGGGGCAGCCTGAAGGGTGCCGACGAGGAACTGCTGATCAACTCGTTGTCGATGCTCTGTCCGTTTGCGCCCGAAGACAAGCAGGCCCTGCTCGAGGCACCGTCGCTGCCGACGCGACGCGAGACGCTGGTCACGCTGATCGAATTTGCGCTGCGTGGCGGCAACGGCGAAGAGGTGATGCAATGACCGAAGAAACCGCCACCGCGCCGCATGACCGCAGGATGCTCGAGGCGCTGGTCTGTCCCGTCACCCAGAGCGTGCTGAGCTATGACGCCGAACGGCAAGAGCTGGTGTCGCGTCCGGCGGGGCTTGCGTTTCCGATCCGGGATGGCATCCCGATCATGCTGGTCAGCGAAGCCCGAGAGATCGACTGACCCCGGCGGGCCCGCGCAGCAGGCCGTCAGATCGGTTGCCCTGCCAGCAACTTCGGCAGATCGCCGGTCAATCCGGCCGCCTGCCGGATGAAGCCACGCCGCAGGGCCGGGATCGCACCGACAAGTCCAAGCCCCAGATCCCGACCTGCCCGCAGAATCGGGTTGTCGTTTGAAAACAGCCTGTTGACCATATCCATACCCAAGGCAAGCGTTGTGGTGTCGAAGCGCCGCCAGCGCTGATAGCGTTCCAGCACGTCGCGCGCGCCGATATCTTCGCCGCGCCGCTGCGCTTCGACCATCACTTGCGCAAGGGCACCGACATCGCGAAGACCAAGGTTCAGGCCCTGCCCGGCAATCGGGTGAACGCCATGCGCCGCATCACCGACAAGCGCGAGCCGATGGTCGGCAAACCGCGTGGCAAGGCTGAGAGACAGGGGATAGGTGAACCGCTCGCCCGCAAGCGCGATCTCGCCCAGAAAGTCACCGAAGCGGGGCCGGAGCGCGTCGAGATACCGGGCATCAGGCAAGGCCTGGATGGCAGTGGCGTTGGCGTCGGTTTCGCTCCAGACGATCGAAGATCGGTTGCCCGGCAGGGGCAGGATCGCAAGCGGGCCTTCGGGCATGAAGAACTGGTGCGCGATGCCCTCGTGCGGCTTTTCATGCTCGATCGCGGTGACGAGCGCGGTCTGCCCGTAACCCCAGCCGGTGCGGGGGATGCCCGCGCGTGTCGCGGTTCCGCTGGCCCGACCGTCACACCCGACAAGCGCCCTGCCCGACAACCGCCGCCCCGAGGCAAGCGTGACGCTGGCCGAGGTTGCCGTGATCTCTTGCGCGACCACGTTTTCGCCCGACAGCAGGGTGATGCGGGGCTCTGCATCCATGGCCTCGAGAAACGCGGCGTAGAGAAACCTGTCCTCAAGCAGAAAGCCCATCGGGCCCTCCTCGATTTCGGCGGCGTCGAACGTCAGGAAAAACGGGGACGCCCCGCCGCCCGGCCTGCCGTCGCTTGCCTTGATCCGAAGGATGGGTTGCACCTTGTCGGCGACCCGATCCCAGACGCCCAGCACGGACAGAAGGCGCCGCGACGCGATGGCAAGGGCATAGGCGCGCCCGTCGAAGCCACGCCGGGTGCGCGACGGCGCTGGCCGGGCATCGATCACGGTGACACCGAGGCCGCCCTGCGCCAGCGCCAGCGCGAGCGCGGGACCGTTGAGGCCGCCGCCGACGATAAGGATGTCGCTCTCATGGGTCATTCCCGCAATATGGTCGGTGAGGCGGGATTGTCCATGCGCCGTGGTGCCGCTACCGTCTGCGCCTGACATCAGGGGGGCAGGCATGGCGCGCACGGCGGGCGAACTCGGGCGGGCGATCGGGGCGGGCAAGATCCATCCTGTCGAACTTGTCGAACAACAGCTTGCCACGATCGAGGCGCACCCCCTTGCCAGCCGGATCTTTGCGCGGCTGACCCCGGCACGGGCGAGGGCCGAGGCGATGGCTGCGGCCGGACGGGCCAAGGCGGGCCTGCGGGTCGGCCCGCTCGACGGGGTTCCGATCAGCTGGAAGGATCTCTTCGATACGGCGGGGGTCGCGACCGAGGCCGGTTCCGCGCTGCTGAAGGGAAGGGTGCCCGAACGCGATGCCGTGGTCCTCGCGCGGGCAACGCAGGCCGGTCTTTGCTGCCTTGGCAAGACCCACATGACGGAGCTGGCTTTTTCCGGGCTCGGGCTGAACCCCGTTACCGCGACGCCACCTTGCGTGAACGATCCGGCGGCGGTGCCGGGGGGATCGTCGTCGGGTGCTGCGGCGTCGATCGCCTTCGGTCTTGCGCCTGCCGCGATCGGGTCGGACACGGGCGGATCGGTGCGGGTGCCCGCCGCGTGGAACGATCTGGTCGGATTGAAGACGACCCATGGCCTGTTGCCGCTGACCGGCGCGGTGCCGCTGTGCGAAAAGTTCGACACGATCGGCCCTCTGGCGCGGAACGTCGAGGATTGCGCCCTGCTGCTGGGGGCTGTTGGGAACAGGCCGGCGCCCGATCTTTCCGGTGCCAACCTCGCGGGCGCGCGCCTTCTCGTGCTCGAAACGGTTGCACTCGATGATGTGCGGCCCGTGCCGGCGGCGGCATTCGAGCGGTCGGTTGCAAAACTGATCGCGGGCGGCGCGAAGGTGGAGCGGCTGGTTGCCCCGGAGGTGGCGGAGGCCATGACGCTTGCCGGGCTCCTCTTTGCCGCCGAGGCCTATGCGATCTGGCGCGAGACGATCGAGGCCGCGCCGGAAAAGATGTTTTCCCGCATCCTCGAGCGGTTCCGCACCGGCGCGACGTTCAGCGCGGCCGATTATGTCGCCGGCTGGCGGCGGCTGCACAAGCTTGCGCGCGATCTGGGCCGATCGGGTGGCCGCAGCAGATGCCGTGATCTTGCCGACCGCGCCGATCCTGCCGCCCGACGCGAAGCGCCTGATGACCGATGATGCGTATTTCGTGACCGAGAACCTGTTGGCCCTGCGCAACACCCGGATCGGCAACATGATGGGGGGATGTGCCCTGACCTTGCCCGCGGGCGAGCCGTCGTGCGGCATCAGCTTCATGGCGCCCGCCTTTGCCGAGGGGCGGTTGCTGCGGCTTGGCGCGGTGGCCGAACGCGCGCTGCAATAGTTCCAAAGGGCGAAAAAGTCACAACTTTCCGAAGTGCGACCGGCCAGAGGCGGCGTTTTTCTGGACCGACGGGGAAACTCTGGCTATCGTGGATCATCACGGGGCGATACGACCCCGGTCATGAGGCAGTGATGGCGTTTCCCGAGCGGTTCTCGAACCTGCCAGATTACGCATTCCCGCGGCTGCGGGCCCTACTCGATGCGCACGCCCCCGGCGGCGAACCCATTGCCATGACCATCGGCGAACCGAAGCATCCGATGCCGTCCTTTGTCGGAGAGGTGATCGCGGCGCACCTGGACGAATTCGGGGTCTATCCGCCCAACGAGGGAACGCCCGAACTCCTCGCCGCCAATTCCGCCTGGCTGAAACGGCGCTATGGCGTCGATGTCGGGCCGGATCGGATCATGGCGCTGAACGGCACGCGCGAGGGGCTGTTCAACGCGGCCGTTGCGCTGTGCCCCGAGACGAAGCGGGGCAGGCAACCTGCGGTCCTGATGCCCAATCCATTCTACCAGGTCTATGCCGTCGCGGCACTGAGCGTCGGCGCCGAACCGGTCTATGTGCCCGCCATCGCCGCAAACGGTTTCCTGCCGGATTTCGAGCGGCTCGACCCGGCGCTGCTGGACCGCACGGCCATCGTCTATGTCTGTTCCCCGCCAATCCGCAGGGCGCGGTTGCCTCGAAGGCCTATTGGGCCGGCTTGCTGGCCCAGGCCGAGGCACATGATTTCATCGTGCTGGCGGACGAATGCTATTCTGAAATATGGCGCAGCGTGCCACCCCCCGGCATTCTCGAGGTCGCGGCCGAGGTCGGCGCGGATCCGGAACGGGTCTTCGCGTTCCATTCGCTGTCAAAGCGGTCAAACCTGCCCGGACTGCGGTCGGGCTTTGTCGCGGGCGGCCCGAAGGGCATTGCCCAGGTGCGCAAACTGCGCAGTTTTGCCGGGGCGCCGTTGCCGTTGCCGCTGCAACGCGTGGCACAAATGTGCTGGGCCGACGAAGCGCATGTCGAGGCGAGCCGCGCGCTTTACCAGCAGAAATTCGCGGATGCCGACGAAGTGTTTGCGGGGCTACAGGGTTTTGCCTTGCCCGAGGGCGGGTTCTTTCTGTGGCTGCCGGTCGAGGATGGCGAGGCGGCCGCGCTGAGATTGTGGCGCGAGACGGGGGTTCGGGTCTTGCCCGGTGCCTATCTCTCGCGTGATGCCGGCGGCGACAACCCCGGCAAGGGATACATCCGGGTGGCGCTGGTTGCCCCCCGGCAAGAGACGCGGCGTGGCCTGACCCGGCTGCGCGACTGCCTTTATGCGTAAGGACGGAAAAAGCATGGCTTCCTATCAGACGAGACAGCGCGACCCGCTTCTGGACCAGGGAATGCAGGCGATGCTTGAACGGCGCGGCAAGGAGTTGATGGGCCTGGCGCTCATCGCGCTCGGCGTCGCGGCGGTGTTGATGCTGTGGACCTATGCCGCCGACGATCCGGGCTGGATGGTGGCCACCGATGGCGAGGCGCGCAACGCGATGGGCCGCATCGGTGCGGCCGCGGCATCGACGCTCGTCATCATCTGCGGGCTCGGGGCATGGGCCATTCCGGTGATCCTGTTCGCATGGGGCGTCCGTTTCCTGACCCATCGCGGCGAGGATCGCGCGATCGGACGGATGATCTTCGCGGTGATCGGCGTGGCCGTGGCCTCGGTGTTCGCGGCGACCCATGTGCCCGGCGCCGACTGGACCCATTCCTTCGGGCTTGGGGGTTTGTTTGGCGATACGATCGTCGGGGCGCTGCTGGGTATCCTGCCGTTTGGCGCGGGAACGGGGCTTCGGCTGCTGTCGGTCCTCTCCGGGGTGGCTGTCATCGCGATGGGGCTTTACGTCACCGGGTTCGACCGTCGCGAGATCCGCGTTCTGGGCCGGTTCCTGCTTGTCGGTCTGGTGATGAGCTACAACTGGATCGCGACGATGCTCGGTCGGGGCGCGGCGGGCGCAGCGCAGGCCGCGCAGGCAGCCCGCGCGCGCCATGCGGAGCTGCGCGATGCCCGTCTCGCGCAGCCCCCCGTCGAGAGCGGTGTCGGGGCCGGTCGCAGCCCCGCACAGGCCCTTGGTGCCATGGCCGGGTCGCAGGGCCTTGTTCCGCCGCCGCTTCAGGCTGCGGGCCGCGTCCTGCGTGCCGACATGCGCTATGCCGCCGAACCGCCGCGCGCCGCGCCGGCCGGCGTTCCGCAAGAGCCTGCCCTGTTGGCGGCGACCTCCCGGCTCGCGATCCCGGCGCTGCGTCCGCGTGGCGGATTGCTGGCGCGGGTGCCGGGGCTGATGAAGCGATCGCTTTCGCCCGAACTGGTGGAGCCCGCGCTCGCCCCGCAGGCCAGCCTTGCCGACGCCCCGCCCGAGGACCGCATCCGTGCCCGCATCAGCGATGCGATCCGGAGCCGTGCCGGGGCGGATCCCGCGCCCCTGCGCCGTGCGGAGCCGCCCGTCATCGCGCGGCAGCCCGTTAGCCCGCCTGCATGGGGGGCCACCGATGCCGGGGCACCAGACCTTGCCGAAACCGCCGCCTTTGCATCGGACGACGATGACGATCTGGTGGAGCTTTCCGTCGCCGAGGACATCGAGGCGCCGCGCGCCGGCCTGTCGCAACTGTCGGCCGAACAGCGCCGCGTGGTGCAGCACCTGCCGAAGAAGCCCGCCCTGCCGTCGCGCCAGGCCGTGCAGGAGGCGCAGCCGCGGCTGCGGTTCGATGAACCCGTACCAGCCTACGAAGTGCCGCCGCTGTCGCTTCTCTCGCCGCCGCCTGCGGTGCGGACCCAGCACCTGAGCGACGAGGCGCTTGAAGAAAACGCCCGGATGCTCGAATCCGTTCTCGACGATTATGGCGTGAAGGGCGAGATCACCAGCGTCCGGCCCGGCCCGGTGGTGACGATGTATGAACTGGAACCTGCACCCGGCCTGAAGGCGAGCAGGGTCATCGGGCTTGCCGACGACATCGCACGGTCGATGTCGGCCCTGTCCGCGCGCGTCTCGACGGTGCCGGGCCGGACGGTGATCGGCATCGAACTGCCCAATGCCCACCGCGAGAAGGTCGTGCTGCGCGAGATCCTGTCGAGCCGCGATTTCGGTGATGGCAACCAGCGGTTGCCGCTGGCGCTCGGCAAGGACATCGGCGGCGATCCGGTGGTGGCGAACCTTGCCAAGATGCCCCACCTGCTGATCGCCGGGACGACCGGTTCGGGAAAGTCCGTCGCGATCAACACCATGATCCTGTCGCTTCTCTACAAGTTGACGCCCGAGGAATGCCGGCTGATCATGATCGACCCCAAGATGCTGGAACTGTCGGTCTATGACGGCATTCCGCATCTGCTTTCGCCCGTGGTCACCGACCCGAAGAAGGCGGTCGTCGCGCTGAAATGGGTCGTGGGCGAGATGGAGGAGCGGTATCGCAAGATGTCGCGCATGGGCGTGCGCAACATCGAGGGCTACAACGGGCGGGTGCGCGAGGCGCTTGCCAGGAACGAGTTGTTCAAGCGCACGATCCAGACCGGTTTCGATGATGAAACCGGCGATCCGGTCTTCGAGACCGAGGAATTCGCACCCGTCGCATTGCCCTACATCGTCGTCATCGTCGATGAGATGGCCGATCTCATGATGGTTGCCGGCAAAGAGATCGAAGCCTGCATCCAGCGCCTTGCCCAGATGGCGCGGGCGTCCGGCATCCACCTCATCATGGCCACGCAGCGACCCTCGGTCGATGTGATCACCGGCACCATCAAGGCCAACTTCCCGACCCGGATCAGTTTCCAGGTGACCTCGAAGATCGACAGCCGCACGATCCTCGGTGAACAGGGGGCCGAGCAGCTTTTGGGCATGGGCGACATGCTCTACATGGCGGGTGGCGCGCGGATCACGCGTATTCACGGCCCCTTCGTCAGCGACGAGGAGGTCGAAGAGATCGTCAATCACCTCAAGAGCTTCGGGCCGCCGGTCTACATGTCGGGCGTTGTCGAAGGCGTGGAAGACGACAAGGCCGACGATATCGACCTGGTGCTTGGCCTGGGGAGCGGCGAGGCATCGGACGACGCGCTTTACGATCAGGCGGTGGCGATCGTTGCGAAGGATCGCAAGTGCTCCACCTCCTACATCCAGCGAAAGCTTGGCATCGGCTACAACAAGGCGGCCCGTCTGGTGGAGCAGATGGAGGATCAGGGCGTCGTCACACCCGCCAACCATGTCGGCAAGCGCGAGATCCTGTTGCCCGAGCATTGATCGGCGGCTCGCCGCCTTGTGATGCGGGCAGGGGGTGCGGGCCGCGCCGCGAAGCACTATCATCGGCTGATGAACATCCTGCGCCTCTTCGCGGCCCCCGCCATCGTCCTTGCACTCGCCCTTCCGGCTGCCGCCGAGAAGCTGTCGCTTGCAGAACTTTCACGCTATCTCAACGGCCTGACTACGGCGGAGGCGAGTTTCGTGCAGACCAACGCCGACGGCTCCAAGTCCGCCGGCAAGCTTTACATCAAGCGCCCCGGCCGGGCGCGGTTCGAATACGCGCCACCCATGAAAAGCCTCGTCATGGCGGGCAGCGGGCAGGTGGCGATCTTCGACGAGAAATCCAACGAACCGCCAGAGCAATATCCGTTGCGCCGCACGCCGCTGAACCTGATCCTCGCCGAACGTGTGAACCTCGGTCAGGCGAAAATGGTGATCGGGCACGGTGAAGCCGGGGGAACGACGCGGGTGCTGGCGCAGGATCCCAAGAACCCGGAATATGGCACGATCGAGCTGGTCTTCACGCCGAACCCAACGACCCTGCGCAGCTGGATCATCACCGATGATGCCGGCAACCAGACAGTCGTCGAACTGGGCGAGATGAAGACAGGCGGCACTTTTTCCAACCGCCTGTTCGACATCCGCGCCGAAACCGAGCATCGGACCTACTGATCCTCAGCCCCCGCAGGACAGCAGTTGCGCACGGTAGAGGTCGGCACGGCTCGCCACCCGGTCGGCCACATCGATGAGCCAGGGTTTCGCCTGATAGCTTTGCCGCGCAAAGCCGCTGCGCCCTTCATGATAGGCGAGATACTGGTTGCGGGCATCGTACACCGGCACGCCCAGCCGCTCATAGGTTCCGGTCATGTACCACCCCATGAAATCGGTCGCATCCGAGATCCGGTCGCGCTTGGCGCTCCGGCGGCGCTGATCCTTCTGGTATTCCTCCCAGGTGCCATCCAGCGCCTGGCTGTAGCCATAGGCCGAGCTTTGGCGACCCATGGGGATGATCCCCAAGGCGTATTGATGGGGCGTGCGGGCATTGCCGATGAACTTCGATTCCTGATAGAATCGTGGCCATCTGCACATAGACCGGAACGCCCCACTTGCGCTCGGTATCCTTCATCGCGCTGAAATAGCGCGGACGCTCGCGGATGATGCTGCACGCGTCGTCCAGTTGGCGTGGCGCCGAAAAATTGCCGCCCCCGCCGCAGGCGGCAAGCAACAACAACAGGATCGACGCGCGAAAAAGTCTGCTCATTTGCCCCTCGCACTTTTATTTTGGCGAAATTCTACGCCAATTCCGCGCCTTGTGGAATGGTGCTTGCGCAGAACAGGGATCAGATTTGCGCGAGAAGCCGTGATTGCCGCTGCGTCACTGTGGGCCGGGGCGCCACAGACTGTTTCCCGGAAAATCCGCGAGTTAGATGGACAAATTGCGCCCTAAGGGATTACTAACCAAGTTGGGGGCGCTTGCCATGCTGAAGACTCAAGCCAAGTATCATCTGGGGCAGGTGCTCCGACATCGCAAACATCCGTTTCGCGGTGTCGTCTTCGATGTGGACGCCATGTTTTCGAACACCGAGGAATGGTATGACGCCATCCCGGAAGAAAGCCGGCCGAGGCGTGACCAGCCTTTCTATCACCTGCTGGCGGAAAACGATCAAAGCTACTACGTCGCCTATGTGTCCGAACAGAACCTCGTCCCCGACGAGACGGGCGAGCCTGTCGATCATCCCGACCTGCCCGACCTGTTCGGCGACTTCGAGGATGGACGCTATCCGCTCCAGTTCCAGTTGAACTGAACCGGGGCCGCGCGGCGGCCCCGCCGCTGCTCAGTATCCCAAGGCACAACCGTCCTTGCGCGGGTCCGACGCCCCCTGCAAGACGCCATCCTCGCCGATCAGGATGGCCTGTGCCCCGCCGATCGGGCCGTCGGCATCAATGACCTCATGCCCCATCTCCGACAATTTCCTTTTCACATCTGCGCTATAGCCGGTTTCCAGGGCAAAGCCTTCAGGCCCCGCGAAACACCTTGGGCTGTCGATCGCTTGCTGCGGATGCATGCCGTAGTCCAGCATGTTCGTGACGATGCGCGCATGACCGTTCGGCTGATAGGCCCCGCCCATGACGCCAAAGGGCATCATCAGGCGACCCTCCCGCCGCAGCATCGCGGGAATGATCGTGTGCATCGGGCGCTTGCCGCCCCCCGCCTCGTTCGGGTGGCCTTCGGCAAGGGTGAAGCCAGCGCCCCGGTTCTGGAAGTTGACCCCGAACCGGCTCGAGGCCATCCCGACCCCGAAATCATGATAGACCGAGTAAATCAGCGAAACCGCCATTCGATCACGATCGACCACTGTCAGATAGATCGTCTCCCGATGGACCGCCTCTGTCAGCGGGGCAGCCGCCGGCATCGCACGGGTGGGGTCGATCAGGGCCGCCAGCCGGGATGCCGTTTCGGGCGCCAGCATATGATCCAGCCGGGTGGTGTTCGCAGGGTCCGCGATGAAGCGGTTGCGCGCATCGTAGGCCAGTTTTGCCGCCTCGGCTTCAAGGTGGGCGCGCTCCGCGCCGAATGGATCGAGGGGCGAAAGATCGAAGTGCGACAGGATGTTCAGCATCAGGATGGCGGTCGCGCCCTGTCCGTTCGGCGGATGCTCGACCAGTTCCACGCCCTTGTAGACCCCGGAAATGGCGTCATCGTAGGTGCAGGCGGTTGCCGCGAAATCGGCCATGTCATGCGTGCCGCCCGCCGCGCGCAGCGCGGCCACCATGTCTTCGGCGACCTCGCCTTCGTAAAATCCCGTCCTGCCCTCGGCCGCCACGCGGCGCAGGACTTCGGCCTGGCCCGGCGCACGGAAAACCTGGCCCGCGACAGGCGCCTTGCCCGACATCAGGTAGAAGTCGCGCGCGGCGCCCCGCAACTGGGGCACGGCCCTCGACCAGTCGCGCGCGGTTCGGGGGGCAACCGGCACGCCCTCGTCGGCATAGCGGATCGCGGGTGCGAGGCTTTGCGCCAGCCCCAGCTTTCCCCAGTCTTGCGACAACCGGCAGAAGGCGTCCACGGCACCCGGAATCGTCACCGCCTCGGGGCCATAGACCGGCACCGCGTCCAGACCGCGCGCGCGCATTTCGGCGGCGGACAGGCCCTTCGGCGCCCGGCCCGACCCGTTCAGCGCCAGGATACGGTCTTCGCCGGCGGGTTTCAGCAGCACGAAGCAATCACCGCCGATGCCGGTCATCTGCGGCTCGCAAAGCCCAAGCAGCACGGCGGCGGCGATTGCCGCATCGACGGCGTTGCCGCCGCCCTCGAGCATGTCGATCGCCACCTTGGATGCAAGCGGATGCGACGTCGCGCACATCCCGTTGGTCGCGAAGACGGCCGACCGGCCCGGAACCTGAAAATCTCGCACGGCATCCTCCCTGTTGCGCGATGCAACCTACGGGCCTGTCGTGCGCTTTCCAAGTCGAAGAACCTCGGCGCCGCGAACTGGGTGGGGGCTGTTACCACGGCGCCGAGGTGAAGCTTTGGCAGCTACGCATCAGACAATCCTGCGGGGTGGCGGCGGCGATGCGGTAAAGATACGGCGAAATAATGGCGCTGTTTTCAAATCAGACACAATTTACCGCGAATGGCGTCATTGTCTCGCATCCGACCCGAGCCGAAAGGTCAGCTCGTTGCGATCATCGATGCGTCGATAGCGTAGATCCCGCGCCAGAACGCGAATCAGGTGCCAGCCGAACCCGCCCTCCGGCAGATCGCCGGCCACCGCCGGCGGCATCGTCAGGCCGGCGCCTGGAATCGTCCCCTCCGGCATCGCCGTGCCCCGATCCACGACCGTGCAGGCCAGCCCGGCTTCGTCGAGCTTCAGTGTCACCTCGATGTCGCCCCGGACCACGGCATAGGCATGCTCGACAATGTTGTTGAGCACCTCCGCCAGAACGATCTCGGCCGTTCCGCGATCGTCCTCGGGCAAGCGCTGCATCGGCAGGGCCGCGAAGAGATCGGACAGCGCGGCCCGCACGGCCGGTGCGTCGCTGTGCAGCACCAGCCGGATCACGCCCCGGCCCGGTTCATCCCGCATCGCGAAATCCCGAGGGAACAGCGGGATGGATGGTGAAGATCGAATCCATGCGCGTCAGCCGGAACACCTTCTCGACCGCCGGGGTGAGTCCGGAAAGCTCCAGCTTGCGGTCGGGCGCCAGAAGCTTGTGCACCGCGACCACGGCACCGAGCCCGCTCGAATCGAGAAAGCCGACGCGCGACAGGTCAAGCACGACCCGCGTCGCCGGGGTCTGCAACACCTCTCGCATGCGTTCCTTGAACTGGATCGCCACGGCTGCGTCGATCCTGTCTTCTTCGGCGCGCACCACAAGAAGGCCGCCGCACTCATCCGCCGAAAGCTGCATCCAGCGCACCTCCATTTCTTCGCCCATGAGGCTAGGGCCAAGGACTTAGCAAATCGTGACCGTGCCAGGGACTTCCGCTTTGCCGTCTGCCCGGATATCCTGACGGTCGTGCTTCAAGGACCGGTCGCCATGGATTATCCCGCGCTTGCCACGACACTCCGCGCGCTCTGCGAAGGCGAGACGGACGCAATCGCCCTGATGGCGACGCTCGCCTGCGAAATCCATCAGGCCCATCCGCATGCGGACTGGACGGGCTTCTACCGCGTGACCGGGCCCGACCTGCTGAAGATCGGTCCCTACCAGGGTGGCCACGGGTGCCTCGTGATCCCGTTTTCCCGCGGGGTCTGCGGGGCCGCCGCGCGGACCGGCCGCGTCCAGATCGTGCCGGACGTCGAGGCCTTCGCCGGGCACATCGCCTGTTCCTCGTCCACCCGGTCCGAGATCGTGCTGCCGGTCTGGAACGGCGACGGGCGCCTTCTGGGCGTTCTCGATCTCGACAGCAACACGCCCGCCGCCTTTGACGAAACCGATGCCGCGGGCCTGTCGGCCATCCTCGCCGAATCGTTTCATGCCGCGGCGTGACCGGCGGGAACCCACAGGTTTCCGCCTGAAAAGATAGGGTCGACCGATGCAGGGGTCATGCCATTGCGGGGCGGTGCGGTTCGCGGCAGAGGGACCGCTGCGCGACGGCGTCGCCTGTCACTGCACGCAATGCCGCAAGACATCCGGCCATTTCTGGGCGGCCTCGACCGTGCCGCTCGACCGCTTTCGTCTGCTGCGTGACGATGGGCTCGCCTGGTATCGCTCGTCGCCGGATGCGACGCGGGGGTTTTGCCGTTTCTGCGGCGCGAGCCTGTTGTGGAAGCCAGAGCATGAAGACCGCATCAGTTTCGCGTTGGGCGCGCTCGACGAACCGGCGGGCGTGACCATTGCGCGTCATATCTTCACGGCCGATGCGGGCGATTATTATGCGCCAGAGGGGCCCCCGCCGGCCGCGGGCGCCCTTGCCGGCGATCCGCTGCACGCCGCATGTCTTTGTGGCGGCGTCGCCATGGCCCTCCCGCGCCCCGAAGGCGGCGTCACCGCGTGCCATTGCGCTCAGTGCCGCAAGATATCCGGCCATTTCGCGGCCTCTTTCGACACCGCAGAGGCGGGCGTCGTCTACCTTGCCCGCGAAACACTCGCGACCTATCGACCCCCCGGCGGCAGCACCCGGGGGTTTTGCGCGCGTTGTGGATCCAGCCTGTGGTTTCGGGCCGCCGACGGCAGTTTCTCGGTCGAGGCGGGCGCCGTCGACGGTGCGACCGGGCTTGTTCTGTCCGGCCATATCTTCGTGGCCGGGAGGCCCGACTACTACCTCATCGACGATGGGTTGCCGCAGGCGGCCGGTTGGTCGTGATGGCGCTGTCGCCTGCGCCGAAATCTGCTATCGCTCGCCCCGAAACCAGGTGGAGAGGGTGATGACACATCTCTGGGTCAGGGCCGAACAGCGCCCGAACGAGGAACGCGTGGGCCTGACGCCCGAGGGTGCTGCGGCGCTGGTGAAGGCGGGGCTTCGCGTCACCGTCGAGCAAAGCCATGTGCGCGCCATACCGATCGACGGCTACCGGGCGGCCGGCTGCGTGATCGCCGCCGAGAACTCCTGGCCCGATGCCCCGGCCGGGGCAATCGTCTTCGGCCTCAAGGAACTGCCCGAAGACGGCACGCCGCTGCGGCACCGCCACATCATGTTCGGTCATGCCTACAAGGGACAATCGGCCGGACGCGTGCTGTTGCGCCGGTTCAAGGCGGGGGGCGGCACGCTTTACGATCTGGAATATCTCGTCGATGAAGACGGCCGCCGGGTAGCCGCGTTCGGCTATTGGGCGGGCTATGCCGGGGCGGCGATCGCCCTCAAATGCTGGGCCGCACAGGCCCGAGGCGGCATCTGCGGGCCGGTTCGCAAATACGCCGGCAAGGCCGCGCTGCTCGATGATCTTCATGCCGAACTCGCCGCGATCGGGCCGGATCGCCCGCGCGCGATCGTCATCGGTGCGCTGGGCCGCGTCGGCACCGGCGCGTCAGATCTCTGTGCCGCAATGGCGGTTCCGGTCACGAAATGGGACATGGCGGAAACCGCCGGCGGCGGGCCGTTTCCCCAGGTGCTGGACCATGAGATCTTCCTGAACTGCATCCTTGCGCGCCCGGGGTGTCCGGTGTTCGTGCCGGCCAGCGCCGCGGCGGCCCCGCGCGCTCTGAGGGTGATCGGCGACATCGCCTGCGATCCGGGGTCCGATTTCTCGCCGATCAAGGTCTACGACCGCGCGACCGACTGGGACGCGCCCGCGCTGCGCGTCCATGCCGCGCCACCGCTCGACGTCACGGCGATCGACAACCTGCCTTCGCTTCTGCCGGTCGAAAGCAGCGAGGATTATGCGGCGCAACTCTTGCCATCCCTGCTTGGCCTCGGCAGTCTCGACGCCGGTGTCTGGGCGCGCGCGCGCGCCGAATTCGACCGCCACACCGCCAGCCTGTAACGGGGAGAAAGCGACATGACGATCCATTGGTGCGGAACGGGGCTGTCCTCGATACCCGGCCTGCGCCGCCTGCTCGAGCGTGGTCATCCTGTCGTGGTGTGGAACCGCACGGTCGACAAGGCGCACGAGGCCGTGGGCGACCTGACCGAAGACATCCGGCCCTACACCCTCGATGCGCTGCTCGACGCATTGCAATCGGGAGACGTGGCCGTTTCCATGCTGCCCGCCGACCAGCATGTGGCCATCGCGAAGGCGTGCCTTGCGAAGCATGCCCATTTCGTCTCTTCAAGCTACATCGCCCCCGAGATGGCGGCGCTGGACGAGACATTTCGGCGCGCAGGGCCTGGTCAGCATCAATGAAGTCGGCCTGGATCCGGGGATCGACCACCTGATGGCCCATGATCTGGTCGCGCGCTATCGTGCCTCGCCTGCCTATCGCGCGGACAACGTCTTGTCCTTCACATCGTATTGCGGCGGCGTGCCCAAGGTCGCGAACGCCTTCCGCTACAAGTTCTCGTGGTCGCCGCTTGGGGTTCTGAAGGCGCTGCGATCGCCCTCGCGGTCGCTGCGGATGTTCACGGAACTGCGGGTGAACCGGCCTTGGGATGCGATCACCTCCTACGACGCGCCGCTGCCGGTTCCGGAAAGCTTCGAGGTCTATCCCAACCGCGACAGTCTTCCGTTTCTTCAGGATTACCGCTTCGATCCGGCCTGGAAGGTCAAGGATTTCGTCCGCGGCACGATCCGCCTCAACGGCTGGGCCGATGCCTGGGCCCCGGTGTTCCGGGAAATCGAAACCCTCGAGGGGCCGGCGGGCGAGGCACGACTGGCCGAGATGGCCGCACTCTTCTGGCGCGACAACGCCTATGCCGAAGGCGAGGCGGACCGGGTGGTTCTGTTCGTGTCGCTCAAGGCCGAACGGGATGGTCACCCGGTATTCCACCAGACCTGGGCCATGGATGCCTGGGGCGATCACCGCGGCACGGCGATGGCGCGGCTGGTGTCGGTTCCCGTCTCGCTGGCGGTCGAGGCCGTGCTGGCGCGCGAGATCCCGGCAGGCGTCCACGCCGCCCCGCATGATCCCAGACTGCTCGCGCGATGGCTGGGCGAGGTGGAGCATCTGGCCCAATACCTTGCCCGGGTGGATCATCTGGCCTAGGTGGCGGGCTTTCGGGGGCCGGGGGTGGCAGCGTCGTCACTTTGCTGCGAAGAGGCGATAATAGGCCCAGTCCGGCAGGAATTGCGACAAGCGGAAGATCCACGAAAAAACGGTCGGAAAGCTGGCCTTGAAACCGGTCCGGACCGCATCTGGCGAAGCATGTGGTCCGCGGCCTCGTCCGGTTCCATCAGGAACGGCATCCGGAAATCGTTCTTTTCGGTCAGACGGGTGCGGATGAACCCCGGATTGGCGACCTGCACCCGGATGCCCGATCCCGCGCAGGTCGGCGTGCATCGATTCCGCAAGCGCCATCACGCCCGCCTTGCTTGCGCCATAGCCGATCGCCCCCGGCAAGGCCGCGAAACCCCGACAGGCTGCCGGTGATCACGACATGGCCTGATCCGCGTTGCACCATGGCGGGCAGCACCGCCCCGATCACCCGCGCGCAGCCGGTAAAGTTCACGTCGCACATCGCCTCGACCCGGTCGGCGTCCCAGTCCTGCGCGGTCATCGGCCAATAGACGCCGGCAAGGAACACCACGCCGTCGATCGGACCCGCCTCTGCTGCGGCCCGCCGCACCGATGCGCTATCGGCCACATCCACCGCGACCGCGCGCGCAGGCCCGGACAGCCCCGCCACGACCTCGGCAAGCCGCTCGGCCCCGCGCGCCGAAACGATCACCTCCGCGCCCGCCGCACTCATCTTGCGGGCCAGGGCCTCGCCCAACCCCTCGCTTGCCCCGACAAGCCAGTAGCGTTTTCCACGAAGGTCGGTCACGCGGCGAGCCTCATGTGTCTTTCTTCCGCATCGTGGCGACCAGCTCGGCCACCTTGATCCCGAATTTGGTGAACTGGCTGCGGTTCATGATGGTGCCGTTCTCCATCAGATACATCCAGTCGTTGACGGCCAGAACATGCCCGCCCGCCTCCGGTGTCAGCCGGATGCGGTAGTTCAGCTGCACCGCCGCCCCCTCGGCCCGGCCCACGCCTTCGCCCACCACATCGGGCGCCGTCGCCTTGACCGATCCGTCATTGCCAAGCGTCAGGGTCCATTCCCGATCCTGCACGGCACCGCTGTCATAGCGGAACCTTTCCGTCATCACGCCGACATTGCCAGTCCAGCGCGCCTCGAAATCTGCCACGAACCGCGACGAGACACGGCCCGTCGGACCGTAGATCACGCCCTCGCACAGCAGTGGCCCGTTCAGATGTTGCCGGATGTCGAAGCGCGGCGTCTTGCCGGCGTAGTCCCGCGGCGTCTGCGCCCGAAACCCCATCGTGCGGGCGTGAACGATCAACAGTCCCAGCGTCATGACCACGCCGATCAGCAGCAAGCTCAAGGACGCCATGGATCAGCCCTCCGGAATTCTGGTGGTGGCGAGCAACGTGATCGCCACGAGTTTCAGCGCACAGGGCAGCAGCGCGTAAAGCACGCTCAGCAGCCAGAGCGCGGCTTCGGGGCTGTCGCCGCCGGGAACGAAACCCCGCGCCTGCAGCAGCGGCAACAGCGCCACGGCGGCAAATGCGAGGGTGAACTTGCTGACAAAGGACCAAAGACCAAAGCCCGCCGCCGCGCCCGGCGAGATGACGGCAAGCCGGCGCGCGAAGATCGCGGGAAGCAGCGTCATATCGGCTCCGAGTGCCGCCCCCGACGCGGCGCAGATCACCGCAAACGCGGCAATCTCGCCCTGCCCGAGCGTTGCGGCAAAGGCGAAGGTCACGATGGCAAGCGCCATCCCCGCCATCAGCACGGGTTTCTCGCCATAGCGCAGCGCAAGGCGTGTCCCAGACCGGGGTCGAGGCGGCTGCGGCAAGGAAGAACAGCAACAGAAGCGGGCCCTCGGCGCCCGGCGCGGCAAGCCGGCTCTCCACGAAGAACAGGAACAGCGTCGATGTCACCGCGACGGGCGTCGCATTCACCAGCGCCAGCAACAGCAGCCGCCGCGCCAGTCCGTCGCGCAGCACATCGCGCAGCGCCACCTCATCCGGCGGGCGGATCCGCCTGCCGCCCGCGCCCCATTCCGCCCGCATCGCCCAGAGCGCCGCCAGCGCAACCAGCGCGAACCCCAGCGCGAACCCGCCAAATGGCCGGTCGGTGAAAGCGCCCAGCGCGACGGGCGCGACGGCGGCGAGCGATACGCCCACCAGCGCCCCGCCCTCGCGCCATCCGGCAAGCCGCAAGTGCCCCTGATCGCCAAGCATCGCGGCCTTGCGCACGCCCTCGGCGTAAAAGCTGATCGACAGAAAGCTGAAGGCGGAAAACAGCACCGTCAGCGTCATCGCGAACCACCAGAGCGGCGCGATCGGCGGCGCGACCGCGAACAGCGCGAACATCGCCCCCGCCAGCAGCACGATCGCGGCCGCCACCATCTCGCCCCGCCAGCGCTCCGCGCGTTCCGACAGCCAGCCGAGCGCGGGATCCTGCACGACGTCGATCAGCCGCAGCACAAACAGCGCGACCCCCAACGCACCGAGGCTGACGCCATAGCTGTCGACATAGAATTTCGGGGCATGGATATAGATCGGCAATCCTGCCGCAGCGATCATCCCGGAAAACAATGCCCAGGCGCCCAGACGCGGACGCGCCGCCGCCGCTGATGCGGCCAGCGCGGTCATCTCGTGACATCCTCTGCCGGGGGCAGGGGGCGGCTGCGAAACGGCGCGCCTTTCCACCACAGCCTGATCGCCTGCCAATGGATCAGCGCCAGCACCCGGCGCGAGCCGAAGGGGCGGCGCAGGCAGGCGCGCAGGATGCCCGCGTTGCTCAGCACCTCGCGCGGACCGGTGAGCGTCGCGATCAACCCGCCATTGCCCACGGTATAGTCGATCCAGATGCCGATCCGGTCGGGCCGGATGTCAAAGCGGAAGGCATACCCCCCCTCTACCGGCTGGAACGGCGAGACATGGAAGATCTTGCTTGCCTCCACCGTGTCTTCCCGCGTCAGCGGTTCCAGATCCTCGCGGTGGCACAGATAGCAGTGGCGGTCGCCGAACGTATTCGACACCTCGGCGATCACCACGCGAAGACCGCCCGCCGCATCGTGGCAAAGCCAGAACGACACCGGATTGAACACATGCCCCAGCACGCGCGGTTGCGCCATGAGCAGGATGCGATCGGCACCCGGCACCCGATGGGCTGCCAACACCTCGCGCACCCAGGCCGTCCCGCGCCCCTCCCTCGGGGTGCCGCCATGGTCGCTGTCGTGCAGCGACACAAGGTTGCGGCGGTTGCGCGAAAAAAGCGACGGCCCCCGCGCGTTCTCGGGATCGAGCAACAGGTAGTCCACACCGTATCGAAAGCTGTTGGTCACGGCGCCCTTGCGGCCATGGAACGTCTCGCCGCGGATGTGCTCGACCTGGCTCATGCGGCCAACAGCGCCTGCCGGGCGCGCATCGCCCCGACCACGTCCACTGCGCTCTGGAAACCGTCTTCGTGAAATCCGTTGCGCATCCAGGCGCCGCAGAACCATGTTTGGCGCTGGCCGTTCATCGCCCGGATCTGCTCCTGCGCGCGCAGCGCCGCCATGTCATAGACCGGATGATCGAAAGTCGTGACATCATGGACCAGGTCTTCGCGGATCGGTGCGTTGGAGTTCAGCGTGACGAACAGCGGATCGTCCTTGGGGATCGGTTGCAGCGAGTTCATCCAATAGGTCAGGTCGATCTTTTCCGGGCGCTTGCCTGCCGGTTCCACATAGACCCACGAGGCCCAGCAGGATTTCCGCTTCGGCATGACCGACGCATCGGAATGCAGCACCGCGTGGTTGACCTGATAGCGCACGGCCGACAGCGCGGCGCGTTCTTCCGGGGTGGCATCCGACAACAGCCGCAGCGTCACATCCGAATGGGTCGCGAACACGATCTCGTCAAATGGCTCCCATTCGCCGCCCGTCACCCGCACCGCCGTCCCGACCGGCCCGCGCCGCACGCCCGCCACCGGCGTGCCAAGCCGCAGGTCCACTCCATGCCCGATCATTGCCGCCTGCAGGCGGCGGACATATTCGATCGACCCGCCCTGCACCGTGAACCACTGGTGCTGGCCGTAGTAGCCCAGCAGGTTGTGGTTGCGAAAGAACCGGATCAGCGCCTGTGCCGGAAAGTCGAGCATCCCTTCGACCGGCGTCGACCAGATCGCCCCCGAGAGCGGCAGCAGATAACGGTCGCGGAACCACGACCCGGTGCCAAGCTCGCGCAGGAACTCGCCGATGCTGATGGCATCATCCGTCGCCAGCGCGTTTGCCCGCGCATTGAACCTCAGGATATCGCGCAACATGCCCAGAAAACGCGGATCGACCAGGTTGCGGCGCTGCGCGAACAATGCGTCGAAGCCTGCCAGCCCATATTCCATCCGTCCGCCCGCGATCGAACAGCCGAAGCTCATGTTGCTTTCGACCACAGGCACATCCAGCGTCTCGAACAGGGCGACGAGGTTCGGGTAGTTTGCCCGGTTGTAGACGATGAACCCGGTATCGACCGGCTGGTCGCCGCGCTTGCCCGCCATCACCGTTCTTGCATGCCCGCCAAGCCGGCCCTCGGCCTCGAACAGCACCACCGCATTGTCCTGCGCCAGAAGATGGGCCGCCGCCATTCCGGATATGCCGCCACCAATCACCGCGATGCGTCGCGGCGCCGTCGAAAGTCGTTCGAATGGCATGAAGAGGTCTTCCCTGGTCTTGTCTGTTTGTATGTCTACGCAGCCGCCGGGAAAACGGATCAGAAGGCAAGCGCAACGGGGCGTGATGCGATCTGGCGGCGCGAAGTGATCCAGATCGGCACCACCGGCGTAAACTTGGCATGACACTCGATGGGCTGACATTGGATATTCCGGATGCACGTCGGTGCGCGGCTGATTATGCTGCGGCCGCAACCGCCGGACTGCGGCGTGTCGAGGAAAGAAGGAAGATGACGACCGAACCAGAACCCGATTGGTCCGCCCTGGTCCTCGCGGTTCGCGACAATGCCGATACCGTCGCCTTCGCGGCGCTGTTCCGTCATTTCGCGCCCCGGGTGAAGGCGTTCCTGCGGAAATCCGGCGCGGGCGACGCGCTTGCCGAGGAATGTGCGCAGGATGTGATGGCGACGCTGTGGCAGAAGGCGCATCTTTTTGATCCCGCGCGGGCCAGCGTGTCGACATGGGTCTACACGATTGCGCGCAACCGTCGCATCGACGCGCTGCGCAAGTCGCGCCGCCCCGAGCCCGAGGATCTGCCCTGGGGCCCCGAGGCAGAGCCGGATCAGGCGGACGCGCTTGAGATGCAGCAGGAAAGCCGTCGCCTTGGCGAGGCGCTTGCCCTGCTGCCGGAAAAACAGCGCGCGTTGATCGAACGCGCATATTTCGGCGATTTGTCGCACTCGGAAATCGCCGCCGAAACCGGTCTGCCCCTTGGCACGATCAAGTCCCGTATCAGATTGGCGTTGGAACGGCTGCGCCACCAGATGAGTTGAAGGCAATCAAGATGACGATCCGGCACCACATTTCCGACCCGCTGCTGATGGCCTATTCGGCAGGTTCCCTGCCCGAGGCGTTCGGCCTTGTCGTGGCCACGCACATCTCGCTCTGCGACGATTGCCGGGCCCGCCTGATGTCGTTCGACACGCTGGGCGGCGCGCTGATCGAGGACGAGGCGGTCGATCTGTCGGATCCGGCGGTCGAGGCCATGATGGCCCGTATCACCGGCCTGCCGCAGGACGCGTTGCCGTCGCACGCCCCGAAGGCCCCGCGCGGCCTGTTTCCGGCGCCGCTGCGCGACTATGTCGGCGGCGATCTGTCGGACGTCAAATGGCGCCCGATCGGCATGGGCGTGCGGCAGGCGATCCTGCCGACCGCGCGGGATGCCTCTGCGCGGCTGCTCTACATCCCGGCCGGCCAGGCGGTTCCCGATCATGGCCACCGTGGCATGGAATTGACGCTGGTGCTGCAAGGCGCGTTCCGCGACAGCGAGGACCGCTTCGGCCCGGGCGACCTCGAGATCGCGACCGAGGATCTTGAACATACGCCCGTGGCCGAGATGGGGTCCGATTGCATATGCCTGGCCGCGACGGATGCGCCGCTGCGCTTCAACAAGCTGATCCCGCGCATCGCCCAGCCGTTCTTCCGCATCTGACGCGCAGGCACGGGGCCCCGGTCGGTCAGATCCCGGCCAGGTGCCCCATCGCATCGAGGCGGACGGAAACGACCGGGCCCGTCCCCGTGATCGCCGCCGCCCCGCGCAGCACGATCAGATCATGGCGCCCCAAAGCCACACCGTTCACGCCGACAGGCGCCAGCGCCAGAAGGCAGATCGTGCCACCTGCCGGCAGAACGCCGCTGCCTGTCACCCGGACTTCGGGCACAGCCGCGCCACGCGCCGTCATCACGTTGAAATCATCCGATGCGATGCCCCCGGTGCCCGCGGCGCGCACGTCGACATCGCCCGGAAAGGCGACCGGCCCCAGCGGGCGGCAGTCGCGCGTCACTGCGCCCTCCAGCCGGAAACCCGGCCCCGAGATCACCGTCAGGTTCCGCTCGATCCCCGGAAACAGCGAGAACGGTCCATCCTCGACCACGCTCGCCATCGAAAGACGCAGGCGAAGCCCGTCCGGCCCTTCATCGCGCAGCATCTCCACCGTCGTCCCGCGTCCGTTCGCCCAGGCCATCCTGCGGTAGTCTGCGGGTCGCAGGTGCCTCACTCGGCGGCGCCCTTCAGGATCAGGGACGCGGGCGGGCCAGCCTCGGCGGGGTCTGGCGACAATTCCTCGAAGTCGAAGTTGTCCAGCCGCTTGGCCCGCCGGCCCGCCTTGTCCGAAGAGATACGGATATCAGAGATGTCCTTGGCGGCGAGGTTGAAATGCCGGTCGAGGCTTTCAACCCGCACGCCCAGCCGGTCCACGTCGCCATGCAGCAGCGCAAGTTCGCGCCGGATCGCGCCCGCCTGCTCGCGCATCCGCGCGTCCTTCAGGATTGCGCGCATCGTGTGCAGCGTGGCCATGCAGGTGGTGGGCGACACGATCCACACCCGTGCGGCAAAGCCTTCGCGCACCACGTCGGGGAAGTTCGCGTGCAACTCGGCGTAGACCGCCTCCGAGGGCAGGAACATCATCGCCCCGTCAGCCGTCTCGCCTTCCAGAATATATCTCTCGGCAATCGCCTTGATATGCGTCTTGACCGCCGTGCGCAGCGCCCGGCCGGCCTCGGCCAGTTGCGCCTGCGTCTCGGCGCGGCGCAACGCCTCATAGGCTTCCAGCGGAAACTTGCTGTCCACCACGATGGGGCCGGGCGGATTGGGCAGGTGAATGAGGCAATCGGCGCGCTTGCCGTTCGAAAGCGTCGCTTGCATCGCATAGCTTCCCGCGGGCAGTGCCTTTTGCACGATGTCGTGCAGCTGGATCTCGCCGAACGCCCCACGGGTCTGCTTGTTGGACAGGATATCCTGCAACGACAGCACGTTGCCCGAAAGCTTCTCGATGTTGGCCTGCGCTTTGTCGATGGTTTCCAGCCGCTGCTGCAACTCGCCGAGAGAGCGCGCGGTGCGCGTGGCGGTGCCATGCAGGCTTTCGCCCATCGCGGCCTGCACCTCGGCCAGACGGCGTTCCATCATCTGCAACATTGCCGTCTGGCTGACCGCCTGCGCCTCCGAGACATGGCTCAGGCCCCCTGTCAGGCGTTCCTGCCCGTCCGACAGCAATTGCACGCGCTGCCCCAGCCAACCCATCTCGCGCATCATTGGCTCGGCCATCCGCCCCGCCCGCGCCGCCGCGCGCAATGTCAGAAGCAGGATCACGAGCACCAGCAGCGCCGCGCCCGCGGCAATCCAAAAAGGGTCCGTCCCCGGGGGAAACTCGATCGTCATGTGCGCCCGAACAGCCTCTCGATATCCGACAGCTTCAACTCCACATAGGTCGGTCGCCCGTGGTTGCACTGCCCGGAATGAGCTGTGGCCTCCATCTCGCGCAGCAGCGCGTTCATTTCCTCGGCCCGCATCTGCCGCCCCGACCGGACCGAGCCATGGCAGGCCATCCGGCTCAGCACCGCCTCGATCCGGGCCTGGACGAGCTCGCTCGACCCCAAGTCCGCCAGTTCGTCCAGCACGTCGCGGATCAGCGCGCCGGCATCCACCTGGCCCAGAATGGCCGGCACCTCGCGGACCGCCACCGCACCGCCGCCAAACGGCTCCACCGTCAGCCCCAGCCGCCGCAGCTCCTCCGCAATGCTCCATCAGCCGGGCCGCGTCGGCCTCGCCCAACTCCACGATCTCGGGGATCAGCAGGGCCTGCGCCGCCACGCCGGTTTCCGCCATCTGCCGTTTCAGCCGTTCGTAGACCAGCCGTTCGTGGGCCGCATGGGCGTCGACGATCACCAGCCCCGTCGCGGTCTGCGCCAGGATATAGGTTTCGTGCAGTTGCGCGCGCGCCGCGCCCAATGGCCCGTCCGCCGGCACAACCGGCTCCACCCGTGCGGCCGGCGCTTCGGCGAACCCCATCGGGGCCTGCGCCCCGAAGGCCCGGTTCAGCGCCGGCTGCGATGCCCGGTCCATCTGGTAGATCCGCGCCTCGGGGCGCATCGCCTCCAGCACCGCCGCCCCGACCGTCGAGGATGCGCGCCGCCCGCCATCCGCAAGGGCCTGCCGCAATCCCGAAACGATCAGCCCGCGCGCCAGCGCCGGTTCGCGAAACCGCACCTCCGCCTTGGCCGGATGCACGTTCACGTCGACCCGCTGCGGGTCGCAATCCAGCCGCAGCACCGCCGCCGGGTGCCGATCCCGGCTGAGGAAATCGAAATAGGCAGCGCGCAGCGCCCCCAGCAGCATCCGGTCCAGCACCGGTCGGCCGTTCACGCAAAGGAACTGCGCCACCGACGACCCCCGCGAATAGGTCGGCAGGGCGGCAAAACCCGTCAGGCGCAGCCCGTCCTGCTGGACATCGACGGCCAGCGCATTCTCGGCGAACTCGGGCCCCAGCACCTGGGCCACACGGCCCTTCAAGGCCTCAAGTCCCGCGCCCTGCTCCGGGTCCGCCCGGAACACCACGCGTCCCTCGCCACCGCCCGAGACATCGCGCAGGACGAACCCCACCGTCGGTTCGGCCAGCGCCAGCCGCCGCACGACCTCGCCGATCGCCTGAGCTTCGGCCCGGTCCGTTCGCAGGAACTTCAGCCGCGCCGGGGTGGCGAAGAACAGGTCGCGCAACTCCACCACCGTGCCGCGCCCGAGGGCCGCCGGTCGCACCGGCCCCGTCCGCCCGCCCGAAACGCTGATCGTCGCCCCTTCCGACCCATCGGCCCGCGAGGTGATCGCCAGCCGTCCGACCGCCCCGAGCGACGGAAGGGCCTCGCCCCGGAACCCGAACGACGAGATCGCGAGCAGATCCGATCCGTCGATCTTTGATGTGGCATGCCGTGACAGCGCAAGCGGCAGGTCGCCCGGCGTCATGCCGCAGCCGTCATCCGTCACCCGGATCAGGGTCTTGCCGCCATCGGCATAGTCAATGGTTACCCGTCGCGCGCCGGCGTCGATCGCGTTCTCGACCAGCTCCTTTACCGCCGAGGAGGGGCGCTCCACCACCTCGCCGGCCGCGATCCGGTTGATCGCCGCTTCGTCGAGTTGCCGGATGACCGGGCGTATCTTGGGGTTGTCGAGCATGGCCCCACCAAGTCTAGCAGCCGCATTCAGATTCGGCCATGAGAAAGGATGCCCAGATGCGCCGCGCCGACGACCCGGCCGGCTAGTTGGTCGAGGCTATCCCTTCGGGCTGGCCCACCACCACGAAATGCAGCGCGTCCGGGCGCATCAGCCGCTTCGCCGCCCGTTTCACGTCGTCCAGTGTCACCGCGTCGATCTGCGCGTTGCGGCTCGTGACATAGCTGGGCGGCAAGCCTTCCATCTGCATCCCCACGAGAATATCCGCGATCTGGCCATTGCCGTCAAAGCGCAGCGGATAGGCGCCGGTCAGATAAGTCTTCGTGGCCTCAAGCTCTTCAGGCGTGATGCCGTCGGCGGCCATGCGCGCCCATTCGGCGCGGATCAGGTCGATCACCTGCGCCACCGTCGCATTCGCCGTGGACACCTGCCCAAGCATCGTGGCGCCCAGCTGCATCGGCGACAGATAGGTGGACACGCCATAGGTCAGGCCGCGTTTCTCGCGCAACTCGTCCATCAGCCGGGCGTTGAACCCGCCGCCGCCCAGAACCTCGTTCATCACGAAGGCCGCAAAGAAATCCGGATCGTCCCGGCTCGGCCCCTCCTGCCCGAAGATCACGACCGACTGCGGCGATGGAAAATCCACCACGGTCACGCCGCCTTGCAATCCGAAGGCCGCCCGTCCGGGCATCTGCCGTCCGATGTCGGGCAACCCGCCAAGCAACGCATCGAGCGTCACCCCCAGTTGCTCGGGCGTAATGTCGCCCACCACCGCCACGTGCATCCGGTCCCGCGCCAGCGCCGCGCGATGTGCGTCCACCACATCGTCCCGGGTCAGGGCGGCCACGCTTTCCGCCGTGCCGTCGCCGCTGGTGCCATAGGGATGCCCGCCCCAGGCCAATGCGTTGAAGGTCCGCCCCGCGATTGATTGCGGATCCTTTTCGTCCGAGGCAAGCCCGGCAAGGATCTGGCCCTTCACCCGCTCCACCGCATCGGTGTCGAACCGCGGCTCTAGAATCGCCTGGCGCAGCAGCTCAAGCGCCGCGTCCCCGTTCTCGGTCAGGAACCGGGCCGAAATGCCCACCGCATCCTTGCCGGCGGAAAACCCGAACCCCGCCGCCAGCGCATCGCGGGCCTCGGCAAAGCCCTGGGCATCCAGATCGCCGGCACCCTCTTCCAGCGTCGCGGTCATCAGGTTCACGGCCCCGCGCGATCCCGGCAGGTCGAGGCTGGTTCCCCCCTGGAACCGGATCTCGATCGACGACAAAGGGGATCTCGTGTTCCTCGACGAGCCAGGCCGTGATCCCGCCCGGCGAGGTCACTTCCTGGATCGCGATCTCGGCCCGTGCCGGGCCAAGCGCCAGCCCGAGGACCAGCGCGGGCAAAAGGCGCCACACTCTCATAACGCATCCTCCGTCCCGCCGGCCGACAGATGGCCGGTCACCGCGCGTCTGGGGTCCAGAACCTCGCGCGCCGCAGCCATCACATCCTGCGCCGTCACCGCCTGCAACAGGTCAGGCCAGGCCTGCACGTCCGCGACCGTCAATCCGCTCGTCAGGGCCTCGCCATAGCGGTTCGCAAGCCCCTCCACGTTGTCGGCCGCATAGATCTGGCCGGCCCGCACCTGCATCTTGATCCGCTCCAGCGCCGCCGGGTCCACGCCGTCCTTCAGGAATTGGGCGATCACCTGGTCCATCGCCGCCTCCGCCTCGTCGAGGCTGACGCCGGGCACCGGGCCGACGGCCAGCCCGAAGGTGGCCGTATCGAGGCTCGTGCCGTCATACCAGGCCGAAGCGAAGATCGCCTTCGCATCCTCGAACGTCAGCGCCCGCGCAAGGACCGAGGTGGTGCCGCTGCCACCCAGAAGTTCGGCCAGCACGGTCAGGGCCGCCGCCTTCTGCTGCGCGCCGCTGTCGCGTTCGGGGGCAAGATAGCTGCGCGCGACATAGGGCTGGGCCACCCGCGGGTCGGTCATGGTCAGCCGCCGCCCGGCCAGTTGCGGCGGCTCGGACGGCCGGACCCGGGCCGGCAGGTCCGGTGTCGGCTGCAAGGGGCCATAGTGCCGTTCGGCCATCTCGCGCACCGCGTCGGGGGTCACGTCGCCCGCAACGATCAGGATGGCGTTGTTGGGCGCGTAATAGGTTCGGTAGAACGCCAGCGCCTCCTCGCGCGTCAGCCCCTCCACCTCGTGCCGCCAGCCGATGATCGGGCGGCCATAGGGATGGTTCAGGTATTGCGCCGCCTGGGCCTGTTCGTTGAACAGCGCCGAGGGGTCGCTGTCGGTGCGCTGGTTGCGTTCCTCGAGGATCACCTGGCGCTCGGTGGCGACGTCGGCCTCGCTCAGCACCAGATCGCGCATCCGGTCGGCCTCCAGCTTCATCATCAGGTCCAGCCGGTCGGCGGCAACGCGCTGGAAATAGGCGGTGTAGTCGCTCGAGGTGAAGGCGTTGTCCCGCCCGCCCTGCGCGGCCACGATCCGCGAGAATTCGCCCGGCCCGATATCGTCGGTCCCCTTGAACATCAGGTGTTCCAGGAAATGCGCGATCCCGGAATGTCCGGCCTGCTCGTCGGCGGCCCCGACCCGGTACCACACCATCTGCACGGCCACCGGGGCGCGGTGATCCTCGATCACCACCACGTCCATCCCGTTGTCCAGCGTGAAGTTCGTCACCTTGTCGGCCAGCGCCGGCCCGGCCAGCACGACACAGGCCATGGCCAGGGCCGCAGCACCCGCCCGCATCCTTCGGGTCATTCCGGAGATCCTCCTGCTTCGGCTCGGCCCTGTCTACGCGACAGCATCGCAGGATCAATCCCGGTCCACGCGCTTGTGATGACAGGCGAGGCGGCGCAGCGCCCCGGCGCAGCGCTTCGGGCCGTGCGGACTATTCGCGCGGGCCGGGCGGCGGCGCCGATACGGTGCGCTGGCCCCGTGCGCGCCATTTCTCCAACTCGTCGTATTGGTCAAGCGAGTAGGGCGCGTAGGCCTTGTAATAGACATTCAGGTTGAACAGCTTTTCCAGCACGCGGCCCTGGTTGCGCTGGCGGTATTCAAGATCCTCCGCCGCAAGCACCTGGCGGATATCGGGCGTCACGCCATAGCGCCCCGCGTATCCCGCAAGCCCGCCATCGCCCGCCGGCACCCCGCGCCCGGTCACGGCCGAGGGCCTGCCGCCCAGCGCCACGATCGCGTCAGCGGTGGGTGTGGGATCGGTGATGTTGGTTCCCCCCGGCGTTGGCGCCGGCAACGAAGCCAGATTGTCGGGCATCTCCAGTGGCTTGATCGGCAGGACGCCAAATTCGTCCGGCCCCTCGGTGGTCGAGCGGACATTCATCAGGCTTTGGTCGCCGCTGCACGCGCCAAGCGTCAGGATTGCCGCGATGGCAATCGCCCAAGCGCCCCGTCCAGCCCGCATCCCAGCCTCCGTTTCTATCGTTGTGCCGTCTTTACCGCAAAGGGAGCGGCACGTCACGGGGTCTTTCCCCGCCGCTTGCCGACAGGTTTCTCCTTGCCGGTGAAGATCACGAGTCCGATCGCGCCCACGAAGATCGCCACATCCGCCACATTGAACGCAAACGGATTCTCGATCCCGCAGCACGACATGTTCAGGAAATCGGCCACCGCGCCATAGATCACGCGGTCCACCACATTTCCGAGCGCCCCGCCAACCAGCAGCCCCGCCAGAACCTGCACCCGGCGTGAGGGCGCCGAGCGGTGCACCCAGATCCAGACCCAGCCCGAAATCGCCAGCGCCACCGCGATCAGGATCCAGCGCATGATGTCGGCATCATCCGACAGCAGGCCGAAATTCACCCCCCGGTTCCAGGCCATGCGGAAATTGAGGACCGGCGGCAGCACGTCTATCTCGCCACGCTGGGCAAGGTTCAGGCCCCAGACCACCGCCAGCTTGCTCAGCTGGTCGATGCCGAAGGTCACAAGCGCGGTCTGGGTCGCAAGCCGCATCGGATCAGTGCCGGAAATGGCGCTGGCCGGTAAAGACCATCGCCAGCCCCGCCGCGTCCGCCGCCGCGATCACCTCGTCATCGCGCATCGAGCCGCCGGGCTGGATGATTGCCGTGGCGCCCGCTTCGGCCGCGGCGACCAATCCGTCGGCGAATGGAAAGAACGCGTCCGATGCAACGACCGATCCTTGCGTCGGCGGCCGCGAAAGCCCCAGCGCCGCCGCCATGTCCTGCGCCTTGCGCGCGGCGATGCGGGTCGAATTCGATCCGGCTCATCTGCCCCGCGCCGATCCCGACGGTCGCCCCGTCCTTCACATAGACGATGGCGTTCGACTTCACATGCTTTGCCACCCGCCAGGCGAACAGCAGGTCGGCGATTTCGGTTTCGGTCGGCCGGCGCTTCGTCATCACCTTCAGATCGGTGGCGGCGATCCGACCCGTGTCGCGGTCCTGCACCAGAAACCCGCCCGCGACCTGCCGGAACGCCAGACCCTGTGCCATCGGATCGGGCAGCGCGTCCGTGGTCAGCAGCCGCAGGTTCATCTTGCCCGCGAACACCGCCCGCGCAGCCTCGTCGGCGCCGGGCGCGATCACCACTTCGGTGAAGATGCCGGTGATTTCGCGCGCCGTCGCCTCGTCGAGCGGCCCGTTCAGCGCCACGATCCCGCCAAACGCGCTCGTGCGATCGCAGTCATAGGCCCGCGCATAGGCTTCGGCCAATGTCGCCCCGCGCGCCACGCCGCAGGGATTGGCATGCTTTATGATGGCGCAGGCCGGCCCGTCCTGCGCGAACTCCGCGACCAGTTCGAACGCCGCGTCCGTGTCGTTCAGGTTGTTGTAGGACAATTCCTTGCCCTGCCACTGGCGCGCCGTGGCGACGCCCGGTCGGGCCGAGGTGTCACGATAGAACGCCGCCTGCTGATGCGGGTTCTCGCCGTAGCGCAGCGTCTGGGCCAGGGTTCCGGCAAAGGCACGGCGGCGCGGCGCGGACTCGTCCAGCGCCTGCGCCATCCAGTCCGAAACCGCGGCGTCATAGGCCGCGGTGCGGGCATAGGCCGTCAGGGCGAGGCGCTGGCGAAACGCATAGCCGGTCGCGCCGTCCTGCGCCGCCAGTTCGGCCAGCAGCGCGGGATAATCCTGCGGGTCCGTCACGACGTTCACGAACTTGTGGTTCTTCGCCGCCGCGCGGATCATCGCGGGCCCGCCGATGTCGATGTTCTCGATGCACTCGGCATAGCTGCGCGCCGCGCGCCACGGTCGCCTCGAACGGATAGAGATTGACCACCAGCAAGTCGATCGGCTCGATGCCATGCGCAGCCATCGCCACCAGATGCTCGTCGTCGTCGCGCAGCGCCAGAAGCCCGCCATGCACATTCGGGTGCAGGGTCTTCACCCGCCCGTCCATCATCTCGGGAAAGCCGGTCACCTCGGCCACATCGCGCACCGCAAGCCCCGCCGCCCGCAGGCCGACCGCCGTTCCCCCGGTCGAGATCAGTTCGACCCCGCGCGCCGCCAGCGCCCGCGCCAGATCCAGCAGGCCGGTCTTGTCGGATACGGAAATCAGCGCGCGGCCGACGGGAACGAGGTTGGGCATCGGTTTTCCCTTGCGGTTCGGGCCTCAGGGCGGGCCCATCTCGTCTCGGTCAAGATCCCGGATCGCCAGCGGAGTATCCTGTGCTTTCGCCAAGGTCCAGCCGATCCGCGCCTCGGATTGCTGCAATATGCCCGCAAGCACGATCTGGCGCGTCGCGCGCGGCTTCAGCCGTCCCTTCTCCAGATAGACAGAGGGTTCCAGCGTCATCGCCGCCCCGCCCGAATGCCGGAACACCCAGATCTCGCCGCTCTTGAGCGCCAGCGACACCGCGCTTCCGCCCAGGTCAAGCGCGGCATCGACATCGGGATGCAGATGGAACCGGACGTGATAGCGCACGCCCTGCCAGCGCGTCCGCGTCATCACCTGCTCGAACCGGCGCAGGGCCGCGGGACTGGCCGTATGCAGCGTTTCCTCGGCCCGCACCCGCCGCCCGTCGTGCGACAGGTCGATCAGCCGGGTATGGCTCAGACCATGCGTCACCGCCCATCCCTCGTGGCTTGCGGCAAGGCTTATCCCCGCCGGGCTCGTCGACAGCTCGGCCCTGGGCACGCCCGCCCGGTCGCTCAGCCGGTCGCGCCCGCCCGCGCCCAGCCGCGACGACGAAAAGCCGTCGATCTCCAGCGTCGAATGGCTGGCCGTCGCCCGCCCGGCCCGACGCCATTCGCTTCCGAACGAGGCGCCCGACCCGCAGCTGACGATCAGGGCGCGACGCCCCGAGGTCAGCTCGAACGCCAGCGTCGAGGCATGCGCGCTGGTCGAGGCGCGTCCGTCCGGCGGCGGGGCTGCGTCGACGATCAGGCTCGTGCGGCCACCCGACAGCCGGGCGAACCCCATGGTCAGTCCGGTCACCGCCGCGGGTTTCACGCCCGAGGCCGCCAGCGCCTGATCGAGCCGCCCCTCCATCCCCCGCCCGCCACCATGGAATCGCGCAAGACCGCCATCGGCATGGCGCAGCGCGCGCAGCGTGGGCGCGATGCGCTCGATTGCGGCCAAATGCTCCGGCGCAGCGCGCCGCCCCGTCTCTGTCAGCGCCTGCGCCGCCCAGGTCAGCAGCGTGAACACCTCGAGCAACTCCTCGGGGTTACGGGTGGGGATCCCGCCCTGCGCGTCGATCTCGGTCGCGCATTCCCGGGCCAGCGCGGCACGGGCCGGGGCCACCAGCCGTTCCATTCCGGTCAGCGAAAGCCCCGCGTAAAGCAGCCCCGTCAGCGCCTCGAATCGCGGCAGGCCGGGTGCGGCGGTGGTCCAGCGGCGCGACAGGAACACCGCCTGGCGCGACAGCGCCCGGTAATAGGCCGCCGTCGCCGCCCGATCCCGTCCGTTCATCAAAAACAGCGCGTGGCTGATCCAGCGGATCACCCGCCGCCCCGTCAGATCGGGCGTCCAGCCCGGCCCCTGTCCGCGCCCGTATCGCGCGATCCAGCCCCAGGTCCAGTCCTGCGCCCGCTTGCGTGCCGCCCCATCGCCCACCGCCGCAAGATCGTCGAGCCAGGCGAACCCCTGCACCTCGTCCTCGAAGGCCGGGTCGGGGATCTGGATATCCCAGATCGCAAGGTCGGGCGCCTCGATCAGGTGCCCCGAGAACAGGAAGTTGCCGGCCACCAGCTGTCGTCCGCGGGCAAAAAGCCCGATGCTGCGCGGCTCGGGCTGCGAGACGAAACCCTTGGCGGGTCGCGTCAAACCCGCCCAGCGGGCGTGAAGCCGGTGCAGCGCCTGGGTGCGCCGCGCCGCTATGCCGTCGCGCTCGGTCACGCCTGCCTCATCTCTGCCTACGTCTGTCCGTGCCCGCTTCGGGGTCATCCGGACCCAGCATACCCCCCACCCCCGAGCCTGTCACCGCCCAAGCGGGCGACGCAGGCGCACGATGAAAAAGCCGTCCATCCCGCCCCGCGCGGCCCAATGATCCGGCCGCAGGCGCAGCGCCCCGGCCGGGGTGATCCAGCCGGCATCCACACCGGCTGTCTCCGGCGGTTCGACGGCCAGCCCCGGATGACGCGCCAGCGCCGCCTCAAGCTGTGCCTCGCCCTCGTCGGGCAGCAGCGAGCAGGTGCAGAAGACCACCCGCCCGCCGGGCCGCACCAGCGCTAGCGCCCGATCGATCATCGCGGCCTGCAAGGCCACCAGTCCCGGGATCTCCGATCCGTCCTTGACGAAGGGCAGGTCGGGGTGCCGCCGGATCGTCCCGGTCGCGCTGCACGGCGCGTCCAGAAGCACGGCATCGAACGGGGCAGGGGCCTGCCAGTGCAAGGCGTCCGCCACAACCACCTCGGCCGAAAGCCCGGTGCGCGCCAGATTTTCGGCAAGCCGCGCCAGCCGCGGCCCCGACATGTCCAGCGCCGTTACAACCGCCCCGGCCGCCGCCAGTTGCAGCGTCTTTCCGCCGGGCGCCGCACAGAGGTCAAGCACCCGTTCCCCCGGTTCGGGCGCCAGCACGGCGGCCGCCAGCGCCGCCGCCGCATCCTGCACCCACCAGCCGCCGGTCGGCATATCCCGCAAGCGCGGTGATCTGCCCGGCCTCGGCCAACCGCAGGCTGCCGGTCGGCAGTCTCTCGCCCTCGGGCACAGCCTCGGCCCCGGGCCGCAGGGTCAGGTCCAGCGGCGGCGCCTTGGCCTGCACCGCTTCCATCGCACTCACCGCCTCGCGGCCCCAGGCCCGCACCAGCGGTTGCCTGAGCCACATCGGCAGGCGCTGCGGCGGCAGTCCCGCAAACGGCTCGGTCTGGTCGGCGATCTTGCGCAGCACGGCGTTGGTCAGCCCTGCCATATGCCCGGTCCGGCGTCCCCGGCGCACGATATCAACGGCGGCGTTCACCGCGCCATGGCCCGCGGCCCCGTCCACCGCCATCTCGACCACGGCCAGCCTGAGCGCGTTCTGCACGCTGCGCGGCGGGGCGCGCCGCAGGTGGGGGGCCAGCACACGGTCGGCCTGTTCCACATGGCGCAATACGGTCAGCGCCAGCCGCTGCGCGCGCCCGCGGTCGCCCGGCCCCAGTCCCATCATCGGTCCATAAGGCTCGGCCAGCACATCGGCGAGCGTCCGGCGTTCGCCCAGAATCGCGTCCAGGATCGCCACCGCCGCGCCCCGCGCCGCAAGGCCCTCTGCCGCCATCCCCGCTCCCCCGCTTGTCCCGCAAGGTCTCCGGCGTATATCAACCCTCAGCCCGAGACAAGGAAGCCCGCCCATGGCCGACGCCCCCGATCCGACCGAGCCGACCGATCCGGCGCCCGCGCCCGTGGCCCCGGCCGCGTTGCCGCCAGAGGCAGTCCGCGCGCTGGCCGAGGCCGCGCAGCGGCGCAAGGTGCCCGCCCCACCATTGCCGACGGAGCATGGCGGCCGCGATGGCCCCGAACCCGTGCGCTACGGCGATTGGGAAAAGAAGGGCCTCGCGATCGACTTCTGATGGCGTGGTGCGGGGCACGCGCGTGCCCCCGGCGCGCTCAGCGTCCGAACACCCGGATCGGCGCACCGGCCAGAAGGTCGCCAAGCGGTGGCGTGCCATCCTCGCCGAACCTGCCGGCAGAGTTTATGCCCGCCCCGATGAGTTTCACGACCTCGGGCGATCCTGCGAACTTGGAATGGCTTCCGGATGTCGAAATCGTTGATCTCCGACAGGTCGATCACCGTCACGCCCAATTGTTCCAGTTCCTGCGCATCGGCCGCGCCCACGCGCGGCACGCCCCCCGCGATCCGCCGCGAAAACCGCAGCGCCGCGTCGTCGGCCGAGATCAGCAGGAACATCTTTTGCACGAACGCCTTCGGCAATTGCGCGATCTGGGTGCGGAACAGGTCGATATCGATGTCGGGTGAGGCCAGCATGATGTGCTGGATGTTGCCGCGTGTGCCCAGCGTGCCGGATTGCGCGCCATCGACAAGACCCTCCATCGTCAGGAACGCCCCCATCGAATGGGCGAAGATGTCGATGTCCTGCGCGCGCGTCTTGGTCAGAACGGCAGACATGTTCTTGATCTGGCCGCGCGCGACCAGCGCGCTGTTCAGATCGTAGACATAGCGCGGCGCGCTCGCCGCCGAGGCCCAGGTGAACAGCACCGGCACGCCTTCATAGCCCGTATCGTTCACGAATTGCGTCAGCCGAAGGATCGCATCGCTGGTGGTGTTGTTGTAGCCGTGGACAAACAGCAGGATCTTCTGCTGATCCCGCGGCCGCTTCGCCAGCTCGCGGTTCACCTCCGCAACGAACGAGGCGTCGTCTCGATAGATCACCGGGTCGACGACGGCGAATTGTGTGCGCGGATCGGGCGGCAGGCGCTTGGGGCGCTCCAGTTCGCCCACCACATGGGTCGGCGGCACCGTCACATCGACCGAGGCGAGCCCCAGTTCGGGCGCGCGCTCGCCGGAAAAGAACGCGCCGACGACCTCGCTCGCCTCTCGCGTGGTGGTGATGAACACCCGGTGCCGGGTCACGCCCGGGGTGCTTTCGGCAGGGCTTTCGGCGTTGTCGATACCCACCAGGTCGGGCGCGCGGCTGCATCCGGTGCCAAGCGCAACCAGCAACACCAGAAACAAAGACAGACCGCGCTGGCCAAGGATCATGGCGTTGCCCCCAAAAGACATGCTCGTTCCCGGCCGCAACGCCTGAACACCAGGGAGTGTGCTAGCAGCACCGCGCCATCCCGACAAGCCCGGGCCCGACAAGCCCCGGAAAGGCTGCCAGATCACCCCTCGCACTGCGACGCCCGGGCGCGCTGCACGCGCGGTCCCTAGCGCAGGCGGAACGACGCCGAATCGCCGGCCCCGCGATCCACCGTAAAGCGGATCTCCTCGGCCCCGCGCACCTCCACCAACTGGCAGTTGAACGGGATCTCCATCCCGCTCCAGTCGATGTCGCGACAGAAGTACCCGTCGCGCCAGTCCCACCGGCCGTTCAGGCTCCAGCCGAGCGCGCTGCCCTCGATCTGGCCGTCGGGCTGCACCGCGATGCGGATGCGGAAAAGCGGCAGCCGCAGTTCGCGCCCCTCCACCACCGACAGGAACTGGGACTTGTCGCGAACCGGCAGGAACTCGTTCGCAAGAACGGGCGTAACCGCCGCCATAAAGGACAGCAGGCCCGCCGCAAGACCGATCAGCTTTCGTGACATGTGACAAAACCCCGATTGCGCTACTCGTCCTACGCCCCGCGCGTCCAGTCGGATCACTTCGAGCGTCCGGGGCCCGTCCAGGGCACCCGGATCACACGCCCAGCACATCCATCATGTCATATTCACCCGGCTTGCGCATCTGCCCCCAAAGCGCCGCGCGCAGCGCACCGCGCGCGAACACGCGCGCGGTCGGTGGCCACGTGGCGCAGCACGATCCGCTCGCCCGCGGCTGGCGAAGATCACGTCATGCTCGCCCACGATGTCGCCGCCGCGGATCGAAGAGAACCCGATCGTGCCCGCGGCGGCCGCGCGCCGGTGATGCCGTCGCGTCCCGCGTCGCGCACATCGCGCCAGCCGCACGCCCGCGCCCCGCCGCCGCCGCCTCGCCCAGCATCAGCGCCGTGCCCGAGGGCGCATCGACCTTCATGCGGTGATGGGCCTCGACGACCTCGATGTCCCAGTCCGCATCCAGCGCCTCGGCCACCATGCCTCGTCAGCCGCACCAGCAGGTTGACGCCAAGGCTCATGTTGCCCGCCCGCACGATCACCGCATGGCGTGCCGCCGGCGCGATCTGCGCCAGATGCTCCGGCGCCGAGCCCGGTCGTGCCGATCACATGCACCGCGCGCGCCTGCGCCGCCAAGGCCGCAAAGTCCACCGTCGCCTCGGGCGTGGTGAAGTCGATCACCGCCTGTGCCGCGGCAAAGGCCTCCAGCGGATCGTCGGTCACCATCACGCCCAGCGGCGCGCCTCCCATGGCGGTGCCCGACGTCCTGTCCGAT
Source organism: uncultured Alphaproteobacteria bacterium (assembly GCA_963700485.1). GTDB lineage: Bacteria > Pseudomonadota > Alphaproteobacteria > Rhodobacterales > Rhodobacteraceae > Aliitabrizicola. The sequence goes on along the minus strand of CAVOXQ010000007.1, from coordinate 333,834 downwards.
CCAGTCATGTCCCGGCCGCTCGACGCGCCGACCAGCCGCGCCTTGTCCGACGCCAGCACGGTGTCGATCAGCATCCGGCCCATCCGGCCCGACGCGCCCGTGATCACGATCCCCGGCAAGTCCCGCCCATCGCACGATCCCTTCACATGTCCGGCATTGCTTAGACCCATCCGGCGCCGGCGCGCAAAGCCCGCCGTTGCGGGGCGGGCCGAAAGGGCCTACATCGCGCGTCATGGCACAGAACCGCTTTTCCACCCGCGCCGGCCCCAGCCAGCGACAGTTGCGCGTCGGCGAACTCATCCGCCGGACGCTGTCCGAGACGCTGATGCGCGACGAGATCCACGATCCCGACCTCAACCGCATGTCGATCACCGTGGGCGAGGTGCGCGTTTCCCCCGACCTGCGCATCGCCACGGTCTACGTGCTGCCGCTCGGCGGGCAGGGCAAGGACGAGGCGATCGCGGCGCTCAAGCGCAACAACCACGAGCTGCGCCGCGCGGTGGCCAAGAACGTGCTGCTCAAGAACGTGCCCGAACTGCGCTTCCAGATCGACGACACCTTCGACCGGATGGACGAAACCCGCCGCCTGTTCGCCGACGAGACCGTGCGGCGCGATATCGACGGCGTCCGATGACCCCGAAGGCTGCAAGGACTAGGCCGATGCGCCTTGCGCTCTTCTTGCTCGCCCTCATGGCCCTGCCGGCAGCCGCCACCGCCACCTGCGGCGACCGCGCGTTCGAGGGGCGCAGCTTCACCGTCTGCGACGTGACGGCAGCCGAAGACCTGCGGATTTTCCAGACCGCGCCCCGGATGGCGCATCCGTTCGGCAGTTTCTCCGCGCGTGAACGAGGCGCTGGCGGCCGAGGGGCGGACGCTGGCCTTCGCGATGAACGCGGGCATGTATCACCCCGACCGCGCGCCCGTCGGCTCTATGTCGAGGATGGCCAGCCGAGCGGACGCGCCTTGTCACCTCGACGGACCCGGCAATTTCGGGCTTCTGCCGAACGGCGTGTTCTGCATCGCCGACACCGTGTTCCGTCGTGGAATCGCGCGGCCTTCGCGGAAGCATCGCCCCGCCTGCCGCTTTGCCACCCAGTCCGGGCCCGATGCTGGTGATCGACGGTGCGCTGCACCCGCGCTTTCTCCCGAACTCGACCTCGCGCTACATCCGCAACGGCGTCGGCGTCAGCGACGGACGGGCGGACCGCATGGTCTCGCGATCTCGCGCGAACGGGTGAACTTCGCACGAATTCGCCCGCGTTCTTCCGCGACGGGCTGGGCACGCCCGATGCGCTCTACTTCGACGGCAACATCTCGCGCCTCTACGCGCCCGAGATCGGGCGCAACGACATCGGGCTTCTCGCATGGGGCCGATCGTGGGCGCGGTCGTTCCGGCGGGCTGAACGGCAAGGGCGCGGGCCCAAAACCGCCTCCTCGCCGTCCGGCCGCACTAGAAACCGACGCTTCACGGCGAGAGGGCACGACACCATGGCACGCACACGCAAGGGCAGGACTATTTCCGGCTGGCTCGTCGTCGACAAGCCGGCGGGCGTCACCTCGACCGCCGTGGTCAACAAGGTGCGCTGGGCGCTTCAGGCGCAGAAGGCCGGCCATGCCGGCACGCTCGACCCGGCGGCGACCGGCGTTCTGGCCGTGGCCCTCGGCGAGGCGACAAAGACCGTCCCCTACATCACCGATGCGCTGAAATGCTATCGCTTCATCGTCCGCTTCGGCGCCGCCACCAACACCGACGATGCCGAGGGCGAGGTGATCGCCGACGCTCCGACGCCCGCCCCGACGGACGCCGAGATCGAGGCCGCGCTGGCCGCCTTCCGGGGCGAGATCCTTCAGATACCGCCGCAATTCTCGGCCGTCAAGGTCGATGGCGAACGCGCCTATGACCTGCGCCCGGGACGGCGAGGACGGTCGACCTCGCCGCCCGCCCGCTCTGGGTCGAGACGCCTTGATTTCATCGCCCGTCCCGACCCCGATCATGTCGAGCTTGAGATGGTCTGCGGCAAGGGCGGCTATGTGCGCTCGATCGCGCGCGATCTGGGGCAGGCGCTGGGCTGCTTCGGCCATGTCGCGTGGTTGCGCCGCACCTGGTCGGGACCGTTCGATGTCGAGAACGCCGTCACGACTCGACGAGATCGACCGGCTTGCGCGCACGCCCGACCTCGATGCGCGCCTTCTGCCTCTGGAAACCGGCCTCGACGACCTGCCGGAACTGCCCGCGACGCCCGAGGGTGCCGCCCGCCTGCGCAACGGCAATCCCGGCATGGTCATCGCCTCGAACGCCGACTACGGCGACGAGGCATGGGCCAGCTACCAGGGCCGCGCCGTCGCCGTGGGCATCTACAAGGCGGGCGAGCTGCATCCGACGCGGGTCTTCGCCCAGGCGTGACCGCGCAGGAGGCAGGCCCTGCGCACGGCGGGCGCCACGCGCACGGCCCGCCGCGATCCGCCGTCCCCGGCGCGCCGACGGCACGGGCCCTGTGCCCGCCTATTGCGGTATCCGCGCCTCGTAGACATCGCGCAGCGCCCGCCAGTTGTCCCAGTGCGGCCTCGGGACCGCACCCGTCAGCCGCGCCTCCAGCACGTCCAGATGCGCATGCCAGCCGGCGCTGACGGCCAGGATGCGGCCGCGACCCGCAAGACGGGCATGGGTCAGCGTGAGCAGCACCTTGTCGCCCGCCGGTTTCAGATCGAACGTCACCTCGCCCACGCCGCTCCACTCATAGCGCAACCGCGTCGGCGGCACCGCCTCGAGCACCCTGCATCCGGCACTGTGCACCTCGGACATCCCTTCGGGCCGCGCGCCGGGCGGATCGGTCAGGTCGTCATTGCGCCAGGTCAGCGTGAAATCCGAACCCGCGCGCAACGGCATCTCGCCGGAGGCCAGCCATCTTGCGCGCAGGTCGCTTTCCGTCAGCCAGGCCCAGACGCGTTCGATGGGGCCGGGCAACAGGCGCTGCATGGTCAGCGTCGTGGCATCGCTCAAATGGCCATGGGCCTCGGTCAGGCTTGCATCGGTCATGGGGTGTCTCCTTCAGGCGTTGGGTCGGGGGGTGGGGGCACAGGCCTTTCCTCGGTGCGGAGCAACCGGTCGAGCAGGCCAAGCCGGTCGGTCCAGAACCGTTCATAAAAGCCCAGCCATTCATGCGCGCCGGCCAACGGTTCCGGGTTCAGGCGGCAGACATGGGTCCGCCACCTGATCTCGCGGCGGATCAACCCGGCGCTTTCCAGCGCCTTGATGTGCTTGGAGGCCGCCGCGAGCGAAATCGCGAAGGGTTCCGCAAGCTGGCTCACCGTCCGCTCGCCCCGCGCAAGGTCGCGCAGCATCTGCCGCCGGGTGGCATCGCCCAGGGCGTGGAATACCAGGTTCAGGTCTTTGTCTGATTCAACCATATCGTTTAATGTAACGCCTCGCGACTATCAGTCAACCGATTTGTTGAACGATGCTGATCGGCGTGGATCGGCCGCGTCGAACCCGCTAGGCTGGCCGCGATTGCGCCAGAAGGGCCCACAGGTGCCGGACGTTCATGCCACACCCCATGCAGCGACCGTCCTCGCCGCCGATGCGGTGGGCTACAGCCGCGCCATGAGCCGTAACGAGGCGCGCGCGATGCGGGCGCTGGCGGTCAGCCGGACCGTCATCCAGGCCGAGATAGACCGCTGCGGCGGGCGTGTCTTCGCCACGGCCGGCGACAGCGTGCTGGCCGAGTTCGCCGACGCGGGGCAGGCGGTGCGGGCCGCTACCGCCATCCAGTACAGTCTGGCCGCCCGCGCACAGGACGACGAGGTGCTGACCTACCGGATCGGCGTTCACGCGGGCCTCGTCCACCCGCACGGCACCGACCTGCTGGGCGATACCGTCAACGTGGCGGCCCGGCTTGAAAGCCTGGCCTGGCCGGGCGGCATCTGCCTTTCGGGCCAGGTCGCCGAGCTTGTTCCGGACCTGCCTCGGTCCGATCTCATCGAACTGGGTCCGCAGGTTCTCAAGAACATCCTCGAGCCGGTGCGCGTGCTGCGCTTCCGGATGGGCGAGGCCCAGCCGATCGGCACCGACGCCACATCGGCCCGCGCCAGCACCGTGGCGGTGCTGGCCTTCGATGCGCCGCCTGCCGAGATCGAACCCTACCTTGCCGAAGGTCTGGCGGACGATCTCGTGATGGGCCTGTCGCGGTTCCAGAGCCTGGCCGTTCTCGGGCGCGCGTCCACCTCCGGTATCGCCGCGCCGGATCGCGATCCGATGCGCCTCGCGGCCGAACTTGGTGTCACCTACCTCGTGCGGGGCGCGCTGCGCGCCTTGCCCGGCCGGCTGCGCATTTCCGTCGAACTGATCGACGCGGAAACCCGCCGCACGCTCTGGGCGGAACGCTTCGAGCGACCGGCGGACGACATTCTCGCCGCGCAGGACGAAGTGGTGCATCGCCTCGTGGCCGCGCTCGTCGGCCGGATCGAGGGCGCCACGATCGAGACAATGCGCCGCAACCGGCCCGAATCGACGCAGGCCTTCGATCTGGTGCTGCAAGGCATCCACCATGCCAACCGGCTCGACCGGGCTTCCAACACACAGGCGCTCGACCGGTTCGAGGCGGCCGTTGCCCGCGATCCGAACTTCGGTCTCGCCTGGGCCTGGCTCGCGCTCATGCGGCTCAGGCGCTGGGCCTGGACTTCGTCCGGTGCAGACCTCGGCCCGGTGCGCGAGGCCGCCGACCGCGCCCTGGCGCTCGACCCCTCGGAAAGCTGGTGCCACCTCGTCGCCGGGCAGGTCGCGATGTATAGCGGTGCGCTCGAGACGGCCGAGGTCCACCACAAGAAGGCGTTTTCCCTCAACCCCTATGATTGCCACATCCTCGCGCTGCGCTCGCCGCTGGCCACCTATCTGGGCAAGCCCGAGGAAGGCATCGCATGGGCGACGCGCGCGATCGCGCTCTTTCCCGACCACCCCGCATGGTATGCAAGCAACCTCGGGCTGGCGCAGTATTGCGCCGGGCGCTACGCCGAGGCGGCGGCAACCTATGCCGGCGTGGCCGACCCGCAGATCGGGGTGCTCGGTGGGCTGGCGGCGGCGCGCGCCCGCGCCGGCGACGCCGCGGGCGCGCGCGCCGCCGCCGCTGTCGCGCTGGCCATCGAGCCCGGCTTTTCCTCGGCCGTCTTCGTGGGAACGCGCCCTTTCAAGCACGACGAGGATCGTGCCCACCTGCTTGCGGGCCTGCGTCTCGCGGGGCTTCCCCAATAGCGCCCGCCGCCCACTTTCCCGCGGATCGGAAGTCCTGTCGCTTCGGGCCAGGCCACGCGATGGCCCACTGCCCCGGGGGGGCGCGGACCAGAAATCGTCACAGTCCCGGCGCAAAATCTCCCCCAAAATCGTGAACAGTCCCGACGAGGCCCCAGCAATCGGGGGCTGACTGTTTCTGAAAACCCCCGGAACGGAAGGGCAGGGGCGCGTGGGCAAGGCAGACAGTATCGGCGCATTCACGCTCGAGACTCCGGCGGTGTTTCCGATTCCGCAGGTTATCGGCGTGTTCGGCGCGCTCGTTTTTCTTGCGGCGCAGTGCCCGCGCCACCGCGATCATTCCATGGTGCAGTTGCAGCGCCTGTTCCTGCCGGCGGTCGAACACCAGTGCGTCCGTCTGTTCCAGAACGCCGAAGGCATGCCCTGCGCCGCGCTGATCTGGGCCCGCCTGTCGTCCGAAGTTTCCTCCCGCATGGTCGACGGCAACATCCCGCCCGCGCCCGCCGAATGGATCTCGGGTGACGAATTGTGGTTCATGGATATTCTGGCGCCCTTCGGCCACGGCCGCGTCGTGGCCCGCCACCTCGCGCGCAACCCCCCGGCCGAGGCGTTCCGCTTTGCCCGGATCGGCCCGGATGGTCGCGTCCGCAAGGTCGTCAGCATCGGCGCCGACGAAGAACAGGGGCGCGATCTTGGGGCCGCGCGCACGGCCGGCACGGGTTCGGACCCTGCGGCAGGGCGGGGCTGACATGGGCTTTCCCGTTCCCGCCACCGGCAGCGTCACCGAGGATACCAACGTCGTCGCCGGCAAGATCTCTGCCAACGGCGACGTGAACATCGCGCTTGTCAACGATACCGGGCTGTGGACGCCGCAGGTGCTGGCCGGGCTCTACGGCAGCCAGCTCGTGATCGACGCGAACGGGGTGTGGACCTATGCCGCCACCAACGCCAATCCCGCCATACAGGCGCTCAACACCGGGCAGACCCTGCAAGAGGTGTTCACCGTCACCTCGACGCGCGGCACCACCACCATCACCATCACGATCAACGGCCTCGACGAGCCGCCCTGTTTCGTGCGCGGCAGCCTGATCTCCACCCCGAACGGCCCGCGCGCGGTCGAGGATCTCCGGATCGGGGACGAGATCCTGACAGCCGACGGCGGCCCCCGCGCGATCCGGTGGATCGGCTCGCGGGCGGTGTCCCTCGCGGGGGCCGACCGCCCCGAGCGCCTGCGACCGATCCGCATCCTTCCCGATACGTTCGGGCCCGGCGTTCCGGCCCGCGCCCTGCTCGTGTCGCCGATGCACCGGGTTTCGGTTCACGGCCTGCACGCCCAGCTTCTGTTTGGCGAACAGGAAGTGCTCTGCGCGGCGAAGATGCTCGTCAACGGCACCTCGATCCGTCAGGTCGCCATCGACCGGGTGGAGTATTTCCACATCCTGCTCGACGAACATCATCTGGTGCTTGCCGATGGATGCGCGACGGAATCGCTCTTTCCGGGGCGCGTCGGTCTGTCCAACTTCGAGATCGAGGCCCGCGAAGAGGTCTACGGGCTGTTCCCCGAGTTGCGCGCCCTGCCCGAAAGCTACGGCCCTCCTGCCCGGCGCATCCTGCGCCGGCACGAGGCCGAGGTTCTGGCGGCCGCGTTCCGGGCCGGGCGGCCTGATCCCGCCCGGCCGCGCCCGTCCGACCACGCGGGGCGTCCCGCTCTCACCGGCACCCGGCCACCGGCAGGGCGCGACGCGCCGACGCCAGATCGTGCGCCGGGGCTGACCGGCCCGGCCCGCCGCCGATGCGGAAACCCGGGCTCGCGCAAGGCGGGCCGGCCCGCACCGCGCCTCGATCGCCCCCGGGCCGTACCAGAACCGGCAACCAGCCCCCGCGCCCCGCAATCAGCGGCGCCGGACCTTCGGCACATCCTCGCAGGCGGCGGTTGGCAACCGGATATCCCCGCGGGACCAGGCGCGGACCACTTGCGCGCGGCATCGCCGGGTCCGTCCGGCCTTGCCGCGCGCGCGGCGCTCGCCTATCCTCGGCTCCGCCCCGCAGCGGCCCGACCGAGGCCCCATGATCACCCGCCACCATCACAAGGGCGACGCGCCCTCCACCGCCGTCTATTCGCCATGCGAGGCATATCGCTATCTGCTGACGCGCACCTGGGACGCGGCGGGTCCGAAGGCGCTTTTCGTCATGCTCAACCCCTCCACCGCGACCGAGGTCCAGAACGATCCGACCGTCGAACGCTGCGAGCGCCGGGCCCGCGCCCTCGGCTTCGGGGCGTTCCGGGTCACCAACATCTTCGCCTTCCGGGCCACCGATCCGCGCGTGATGCGCGCCGCCCCCGATCCGATCGGCCCCGCCAACGATGCCGCCATCGCCGACAGCGCCCGATGGGCCGACCGTATCCTCTGCGCCTGGGGCAGCCACGGCGCCCACCTGGGCCGCGGCGCCGAGGTCGAGGCGCTGCTGCGCGCCACCGCCCGCCCGCTTTTGCATCTTGGCCTGACGCGCGGCGGCCAGCCGAGGCATCCGCTCTACATCGGCTACGACCGGCAGCCCGAACCCTGGGCCTGACCTCAGGCCGCCACCATCCGGGGTTCCGCCGACAGCACGATCGCCTCCGCCGGCAGGGCCAGCACCCCCGGCAGTTCCGCCACCGGCAGACCGTCCAGCAACACCACCGTCCCGGTCCCGTCCGCCAGGGGTTGCAGGCTGACCTCGGGCTCCGGATGCTCGGCAGGGTCATAGACGACCATGATCTGCTCGGTCGCCGCATCGAAATCGTCGATCCGCGCGACCGGCCCGGCGCCGCCCCGCTCTGCGATCTCGTAGCTGTCGTTGCCGTCGCCACCGCTGGCACGGTCGCCCGCGCCAAGGATCAGGTGATCGTCGCCGTCGCCGCCGTTCAGGAAATCGCCCGTGCCGTCGCCCGCGCCCTCCAGCCGGTCGTCGCCCGCCCCGCCGTCTAGCGTATCCGCCCCCGCGCCGCCGATCAGCGCATCATCGCCCCAGCCCCCGGCCAGCCAGTCGTGCCCCTCGCCCCCGATCAGCAGGTCGCGACCCGGCCCGCCGATCAGGGTGTCGTCGCCCGGCCCCCCGTCAAGGCGATCGTCACCCCCATGTCCGGCAAGGCTGTCGCGGCCGGCGCCGCCCGACAGGCTGTCGTTGCCGTCCCCGCCTCGCAAACCGTTGGCGTCCGCCGCATCCGCCACCCCGGCGTCCGCCGCTTCGCCGACGATGGTGCCGTCGCCTTCCGGGCCGTCCGGCGCGTCATCTTCCCCCGGCCCGGCGACGGGATTGTCCGCGCCGCCATCGGTGCCGTCACGGTTGCCGGGCGCCTCGGCGGCGTCTTGCGCCTCGTCATCATCGGCCCCGGCCCAGTCGAGCAGGCTCATCTGCGCGCCGTCCTCGGCACCGGAACCCGCCACCTGCTCCCGGTCCTCCCGGTCCTCGTCGGGCAGGCCGTCGTCGCAGGCCTCGTCGTCGCCCCTTGCCATGGACAGCGCGGCGTCGGCCACGGCCCCCGCAAAAACCAGCCCCACCAGACCCGCAAGCGCCATCAGCATCAGACCCTCCCGCCTTGCCCGCGCGTTCATCGGATGTTAACCAGAAAACACGCTAACCAATTGTTTACAAATGTATTTTGCAAGATCAATGTGGCATGATCAGGGCGTCACGCGCGGTGGTTTGCGCGCGCACCCTCGGCTTGCGCCCCGCAGCAGGGCGGGGATGGATTCCCGCTTTCCTTTTCGTGGCATTTCCCCTATACGCGCGCATCCGCCGAAGTCGGCGGTCACCTCCAAGGGCCCTGCTGGACGACATCCCGGCTCTGGCCATAACCCCTGACACAGGAGATCCCGATGTCGATCACCGTTGAAGACAAGGCACGGCTCATCAAGGAATACGGAACCAAGGACGGCGACACGGGTTCGCCCGAAGTCCAGGTTGCGATCCTGTCCAGCCGGATCGCCACGCTCACCGAGCATTTCAAGACCCACCGCAAGGACAACCATTCGCGCCGTGGGCTTCTGATGATGGTGGCGCAGCGCCGCAAGCTTCTCGACTACCTGAAGAAAAAGGACGAAGGCCGCTATACCGCGCTGATCGCGCGCCTCGGCCTGCGCCGCTAGGAACAGGAACGCGCGCCCGGCATCGTGGCGCGCGTTCGTCTTTTCGGCCCCGGACGCGTCCGGGGGATGGTCCACCCCACCGGGCTTCATGGGGCGGGCAGGAGAGAAGAGAAGAGGCCACGGGCAATGCGGCCCGTACGCAATCCCGGCAACGGGCATCGGTCGGGCGGAGGGTCCCCCGATCAGGATAGGATGAAAAATGTTCAACGTGACGAAGAAATCCATCCAGTGGGGCGATGAAACGCTGACACTGGAAACCGGGCAAGGTCGCGCGTCAGGCCGATGGCTCGGTCATCGCCACGCTGGGCGAAACCCAGGTCATGGCCAACGTGACCTTCGCGCGAGCCGCGAAGCCGGGGCAGGACTTCTTCCCGCTGACCGTGCACTATCAGGAAAAATACTATGCCGCCGGCAAGATCCCCGGCGGCTTCTTCAAGCGCGAAGCGCGTCCTTCCGAAAAGGAAACGCTGACCTCGCGCCTGATCGACCGGCCGATCCGCCCGCTGTTCGTCGACGGCTTCAAGAACGAAGTGCTGGTGATGGCCACCGTGCTGTCCATGACCTGGTGAACGATCCCGACATCGTGGCGATGATCGCGGCTTCGGCCGCGCTGACCATTTCCGGCGTGCCCTTCATGGGCCCGATCGGTGCCGCGCGCGTTGGTTTCTCGAATGGCGCAAGTACGTGCTGAACCCGCGCGGTCGACGACATGACGCAGCTGCGCAGCAAGCCCGACCAGCGGCTTGATCTGGTCGTCGCCGGCACCAAAGACGCCGTGATGATGGTGGAATCCGAAGCCTATGAGCTGTCCGAAGCCGAAATGCTGGGCGCGGTGAAGTTCGGCCATGACGCAGATGCAGCCGGTGATCGACCTGATCATCGACTTTGCCGAAGACTCGCGCGAAAGAGCCCTTCGACTTCCACGCCGCCCGACTATTCGGCGCTTTATGCCAAGGTGAAGAAGGCTGGCGAAAAGCAGATGCGCGCCGCCTTCGCGATCCGCGACAAGCAAGAGCGCACCACTGCGATCTCCGCCGCCGTCGACGCCGATCAAGGCGGCGCTGAGCGAAGAAGATCTGGCCGACGCCAACCTCGGCTCGGCGATCAAGAAGCTGGAAGCAGCGATCCTGCGCGGCGACGTCGTCGACGAGCGGCACCCGGATCGACGGGCGCGACACCAAGACCGTGCGCCCGATCGTCTGCGAAACCGGCATCCTGCCGCGCACCCACGGCTCGGCGCTGTTCACCCGTGGGCGAAACCCAGGGGCTGGTGGTGACCACGCTCGGCACCGGCGAAGATGAGCAGATCATCGACGCGCTGCACGGCAACTAGCCGGTCGAACTTCCTGCTGCACTACAACTTCCCGCCCTATTCGGTGGGCGAAGTTGGCCGCGTTGGCTCGCCCGGTCGCCGCGAGATCGGTCACGGCAAGCTGGCATGGCGCGCGCTGCAGGCGGTTCTGCCGGCGCCGACCGACTTCCCCTACACCATCCGCGTCGTGTCGGAGATCACCGAATCGCAACGGCTCGTCCTCGATGGCGTCGGTCTGCGGTGGTTCGCTGTCGATGATGGACGCGGGCGTGCCGCTGAAGGCTCCGGTCGCTGGCGTGGCGATGGGTCTGATCCTGGAAGATGACGGCAAATGGGCCGTGCTGACCGACATCCTTGGCGACGAGGATCACCTTGGCGACATGGACTTCAAGGTTGCAGGCACCGAGAACGGCATCACCTGCCTGCAGATGGACATCAAGGTCGCGGGCATCACGCCCGAGATCATGGAGCAGGCCCTGGCGCAGGCCAAGGACGGCCGTCTGCACATCCTGGGCGAAATGGCCAAGGCGCTGACCTCGGCGCAGGCGTTCAGCGAATACGCCCCGCAAGATCGAGACGATGACAGATCCCGACCGACAAGATCCGTGAAGTGATCGGCTCGGGCGGCAAGGTCATCCGCGAGATCGTGGAAGCTCTCGGGCGCCAAGGTCGACATCAACGACGACGGCGTGATCAAGATCGCCTCGACCGATGCCGACGGCCATCAAGAAGGCCTATGACATGATCTGGTCGATCGTGGCCGAGCCGGAAGAAGGCAAGATCTACACCGGCAAGGTCGTGAAACTGGTCGATTTCGGCGCCTTCGTGAACTTCTTCGGCAAGCGCGACGGTCTGGTGCATGTGTCCCAGATCGCCAACAAGCGCCTGAACCATCCGAACGAGCTCCTGAAGGAAGGCCAGGAAGTGAAGGTCAAGCTTCTGGGCTTCGACGATCGCGGCAAGGTCCGCCTTGGCATGAAGATGGTCGATCAGGAGACCGGCGACGAGATCACCGAAAAGGCCGACGCCGAGGCGTAAGCCCGGCCGATCGCACCGACCCCGGCCCTGGCGGAAACGCCGGGGCCTCTTTTCTTGCTACACTTGCCAAAAATCGTGCCTGTGCGGCTGGTAGCGAATCACGAAATCGCCAAACCTGAATGCAACGGTTGTGCAAAAAGGAATTTGTCGATGATCCCACCGTTTTCGCGTCGCGCCTTTCTGGCCGCGTCCGCCGCAGCCCTTGCATTGCCCGCCAGCGCCTCCAAGATGCCCGAGGGCTGGACGCTGCCCGAGCAATACCTGCCGCGCATCGTGAAGCTCGGAAACAACTTCGCGCCGAACGAGATCCACGTCGATCCCGCCAATTTCGCGCTCTACTTCACGCAGGAGAACGGCAAGGCGATCCGCTACGCCATCGGCATCGCGAAGGGCGATCTCTACATTCCGGGCGATTTCACCATCGGGGCGAAGAAGGAATGGCCAAGCTGGACGCCGACGAAAGAGATGATCGCCCGCAGCCCCGGCCATTATGCCCAATTCGCCGACGGGATGCCGGGCGGGCCGTCCAACCCGCTGGGCGCCCGCGCCCTCTATCTCTTCGCGCCGCAGGTCGGCGACACCTTCCTGCGCATCCACGGCACGCCCGAGCCGTGGACGGTCGGTTCGGCGGTGTCGAACGGCTGTGTGCGGCTGGTGAACGAGCACGTCATGGATCTCTATGAACGTGTCGCGATCGGCACCCGCGCCGTGCTCTACCCCAAGACGCCCGCCGCCTAGAGCGCGGCCACCGCCGCGACGAACCGCGCAACCTCGTCCTCGCTGTTGTAGGCGTGGACCGAGGCCCGCACCATCTCGGGCAGGTTGCGCGCCGCAAAGTCGATCGGCGCCCACCTGGCATGGGACAGCGATACGTTGATCCCCCCCGCGCCCAGGCGCGCGACGATCTCGCGCGCCGGCAGATCGTCGCGGGTGAAGGTCACGATGCCGCCCTTGCGCGCGCCCAGATCGCGCAGGACGACCCCCGGCACCGTGGCGAGATCGCTGCGCAGTCCCTCGGCGAGCACAGCGATCCGCGCGGCGATCGCCGCCACGCCGATCTCCAGCGCGTAATCCACCGCGCGGGCGAGCCCGGCCTTTCCGGCATAGTTCTGCTCGAACGCCTCGAACCGCCGCGCCCCCGGCTCCCATTCAAAGCCTTCGCCGGTCATCCGGGCGGAATGCCCGTCGATGAAGGGCGGGTCGATCCGGTCGAGGGCATGGCGGCCGACCCACAGCACCCCCGTTCCCCGTGGGCCGCGCAGGAACTTGCGGCCCGTCCCGCTCAGGAAATCGCAACCGATCCGTGGCACGTTCACCTCGACCTGCCCGAGGCTCTGGCAGGCGTCGAGCAGGTAGAGAACGCCATGCGCGCGCGCCACCCGGCCCACGTCTTCGGCGGGGTTCACAAGCCCACCCTGCGTCGGGATGTGCGACAGCGAGATCATCCGGGTGCGCGCCCCGATCATCCGCTCCAGGGCCGCCACGTCGATCTGCCCGCTCTCGTCCGAAGGGCAGGTGCGGATCACAAGTCCCCGCCGCGCCTTCATCTGCAACAGCGACAGGGTGTTGGACCCATAGTCGGACGCGTGGATGACCACCTCGTCGCCCTCACGCCAGTCGAGCCCGTAGAAAACTGAATCCCACGCCCGCGTCGCGCTTTCGGCATAGGCGATCTCGTCGGCCGCGACACCCAGCAGGGCCGCGAAGGACGCATAGAACCGTTCCAGCCGGGGCGCGAGTGCCGCCTCGGCCTCGTAGCCCCCGCGATCCCGCTCCGCCTCGAGATAGCCCGTCACCGCATCGAACACCGGGGCGGGCATCAGCGCCGCCCCGGCATTGTTGAAATGCACGATCCGCTCGCAGGCGGGGGTGTCGGCGCGCAGCCGCGCGATCTGGTCGGGCGTCATGCCATCTTCACCCGGGCCCGTTCAGACCGGCATCTTGGCATAGCGCAGATAGGGCAGCTTGATGTCCAGATCGCCGAAGCGTTCCTTCGCCTGCTCGTTGTTCAGCGCCAGCGCCACGATCACGTCCTGGCCGGGCAGCCAGTTGGCCGGCGTGGCGATCGGCACGCCGTCGGTTGCCCTGACGGCATCCAGCGCACGAAGGATCTCTGCGAAGTTGCGCCCGACCGACATCGGATAGGTCATCGTCAGCTTCACCTTCTTGTCCGGCCCCACGATGTAGACCGTGCGCACCGTCGCCGTATGGGCGGGCGTGCGGCCTTCGGTCGGCGCGTAGAAGTCCGCAGGCAGCATGTCATAGGCCTTGGCGACGGCCAGCGAACTGTCATCGATGATCGGGAAATTCGCGGGCGTGCCGGCGAACGCCTCGATGTCACGCTTCCATTTCTCGTGGTCGGCGACCGAGTCCACCGAGACGCCGATCACCTTGGTGTTGCGCCGCTCGAACTCGCCGGCAAGCTGCGCGACCGCGCCGAACTCGGTCGTGCAGACCGGGGTGAAATCGCGCGGATGCGAGAAGATGATCGCATAGCCGTCGCCCACCCAATCGTGAAACGAGATCTTTCCGGCCGTCGAATCGGCGGTGAAATCCGGCGCGGTGTCGTTGATGCGAAGTCCCATGGGTCACCTCCTTTGGGGGTTTCGACTCCCAGATACTCTCTTCCGGCCGCCAATTCATCCCCCCCGCGCGCGTCCCCGCGCGCATCGGCCGCCGGAAACGCTCGCCCGGACCCCGCCCGGGCGGGAAGGCGATCCATCCTCCCTTGCGGCCCCGACCGGCAGGTGCAAGAATATGATCAAATTCTGGAGGATGCCATGATCGAGAAACGCGACTTCTACATCAACGGCCGTTGGGTCGCCCCCGCCACGCCGCGCGACTGCCCGGTGATCGACCCCTCCACCGAAGAGGTCTGCGCGGTCATCTCGCTGGGCGACCGAGGCCGACACCGATGCCGCCGTCGCTGCCGCCAAGGCCGCGTTCGCGGCATGGGCCGTCTCGTCGCCCGCAAGGCGCCTCGCGGTCGTCGAGGGCATCCTTGCGCAGTATCACCGGCGCAAGGAAGAAATGGCCGAGGCGATCAGCATGGAGATGGGCGCGCCCATCGACATGTCCCGCGACGATCAGGCCGAATGCCTGCCCTGGCACCTCAAGAACTTCATCACCGCCTTCGAGCAGATCGAATTGATCCGCCCGCTTGGCCCGCATGCACCCAACGACCGCATCGCGCTGGAACCGATCGGCGTCGTCGGCCTGATCACGCCCTGGAACTGGCCGATGAACCAGGTCACGCTCAAGGTGATCCCGGCGCTGCTGGCCGGCTGCACCTGCGTGCTGAAGCCGTCGGAGGAGGCGCCGCTGTCGTCGATGCTGTTCGCCGAATTCTGCCATGACGCGGGCGTTCCGGCCGGGCGTCTTCAACCTCGTGAACGGCGACGGCGCGGGCGTCGGCTCGCAGCTGTCCGCCCATCCGGATGTCGAGATGATCTCCTTCACCGGTTCCACCCGCGCCGGCCGCGCGATCTCCAAGGCCGCCGCCGAAACGCTGAAGCGCGTGACGCTGGAACTGGGCGGCAAGGGCGCCAACCTGATCTTCGCCGATGCCGATGAAAGGCGGTGGAACGCGGCGTGCGCCACATGATGAACAACACCGGCCAATGCTGCAACGCGCCGTCGCCGGATGCTGGTCGAACGTCCGGCTCTACGACCGCGCGGTGGAAATCGCGGCCGATGTCGCCACGCTCGATCAAGGTCGGCTCCGGCCACGAACCCGGCAATCACATCGGCCCGGTGGTCAACAAGCGCCAGTGGGACCAGATCCAGGGCTACATCCAGAAGGGCATCGACGAAGGCGCGCGGCTGGTCGCGGGCGGGCCGGGCCTGCCCGAGGGCTTCAACCGGGGCTTCTACGTCAACGCCCACGGTCTTTGCCGATGTGATTCCCGGCATGACGATCGAGCGCGAAGAAATCTTCGGCCCGGTCCTGTCGATCATTCCGTTCGAAACCGAGGAAGACGCGGTGCGGATCGCCAACGACACGCCCTATGGCCTGACGAACTATGTCCAGTCGCAGGACGGCGCGCGGCGCAACCGCTGGCCCGGCAGCTGCGCGCCGGCATGATCGAGATGAACGGCAAGTCGCGCGGCGCGGGCGCGCCCTTCGGTGGCGTCAAGTCCTCGGGCCGCGCGCGCGAGGGCGGCCATCTGGGGGATCGAGGAGTTCCTCGAGGTCAAGGCGATCTCGGGCTGGGACAGCGCCGCCGATCTCGCGGCCGAATGAGGATCGCCGTCCTCGCCGACGTGCATGGCAACATCGACGCCCTGCGCGCGGTGATCGACGATATCGACCGCCAATCCCCCGACCTGACGGTCAATCTGGGCGATTGCCTGTCGGGGCCCCTCTGGCCGGTCGAGACGGCCGATCTCCTGATCGGCCTCGGCTGGCCCACGGTGCGCGGCAATCACGACCGCTGGCTTTCGACGCCGCCCGATCCCGTCGGATCGTGGGAGGCCGGGGTTCTGCCCGTGCTGACGGCCGCGCACTTCGCCTGGCTTGCACGGCTTCCCGCAAGGTTGGCGCTGGGCGAGGCATTCCTCTGCCACGCCACGCCGTCCTCCGACCTCACCTGCTGGCTGCACCACGTCCGTCCCGACGGCACCTTCGCGCCCAGCCCGCTGTCGCGCGTCACGGCCTTCGCCGAGGCGATCGACCATCCTCTCATCTTCTGCGGGCACACCCATGTCGCGGCCGCCGCGCGTCTGCCTGACGGGCGGCTCATCGTGAACCCCGGCTCGGTCGGGTGCCCGGGATATGCCGACGACTACCCGGTTCCCCACCGGGTCGAGGCGGGCACGCCGCATGCCTGCTATGCGCTGGTCGACCGGTGCGGTTCCGACTGGTCGGTCACCTTCCGGCGGATTGCCTATGACACCGGCCGGGCCGCCCGCCGGGCCGCCGAACGCAATCACGCCGACTGGGCCGCCGTTCTGTCGACCGGCTGGCTCGCGGGCGTCTGATCGCTGGGAATTCCCGACTTTTTCAGTCTGCACACGGAAAGCATATGGATTGCATATGCTTTGCACAGGGTCCGATTGCGACATCGATCCTGTCGCAGCGGTCGCTCGCCGCGCATCCTTGCGAGCGGGCCGCGCCCTACCATGAGTTATCCAGCCGGAGGCCCGCCGATGACCCAGCACCCCCGCCTCATGTCGCCGCTTAGCCTGCGCGGCCATACCCTGCGCAACCGGATCGTCTTTGGCGCGCATACCGCCAACATGTCCGATCAGGGGCTTCCCGGCCCCCGTTTGCGGGCTACCTGCTTGAACGGGCGCTTGGCGGTGCCGGCATGATCGTGGCCGAACCGATGCCGGTGCACCGCACCGGCGTCCTGACCCGGGGCAATTTCCTGCACGCGACCGACGCCGTGATCCCGCATTTCCGCAAGGTGACGGAACCCGTCCGCGAGGCGGGTTCGGTGATCGTGCAGCAGCTCTATCATATCGGGGCGCATGGAGATTCCGATCTCAGCTTCGCGCCACACTGGTCACCGTCGGGGGGGCCGTCCTACCATGACAGCGACGGGTCGCACGCGATGAACGTGGCCGAGATCGAGGAGCTGCTCGAGGCCCATGTCGCCGCCGCCGTCCGGTGTCGGGCCAGCGGATTTCAGGGGGTCGAGGTCTGGGCCGCCTACCATTCGCTGCTCGATCAATTCTGGACACCGTGGAGCAACCAGCGCACCGATCGACTGGGGCGGCAGCCTTGAAAACCGCACCCGGTTTTCCCGCAACCTGATCCAGCGCATCCGCAGCGCCTGTGGCGAAGATTTCATCATCGGCCTCGCGATCAGCCATTCGACCGCCTACAAGGTGACATTGTCGGCGGAGCAACTTGTTGAAATCGTGCAGCTTCACGATGCGTCCGGCGATGTGGACTATGTGACCTGCGGCTATGGCAGCTATCTCGATTTCGAAGGGATCATCCCGTCCTTTACCCAGGGCGAAAAACTGACGACCCCGCTGACGGCGCTTTTGAAGCAGGCGTTGACCCATGCCCGCGTCACCTCCGAGGCCCATATCCGCACGCCCGAGAACGCCGAGACGATCATCGCCTCGGGCGAGGCCGACCTCGTGTCGATCGTGCGCGGCCAGATCGCCGATCCCGCACCTTGCGCGCAAGACGGCAGAGGGCCGCGCGGACGACATCCGGTCCTGCATCTCGTGCAACCAGATGTGCTGGGGACGCCGGTCGCGCGACTACTGGATTTCCTGCCTGATCAACCCTTCGGCGGGGCGTGAGTTCGAATGGGGGGGCGACCGCTTCACGCCCGCGGCCCGCAGCCGACGGGTGCTTGTCGTCGGTGCGGGCCCGGCCGGGCTGGAGGCGGCCCGCGTCGCGGCGGAGCGCGGGCATGACGTCGAGATCGCAGAGGCGTCCGGGCAGATCGGCGGGCAGTTCCGGCTTGCCGGGATGCAACCCCGCCGCGCCCAGATCCTCGATCTTCTGGGGTGGTATGAACGGCAGTTCACAAAACTCGGCGTGCGCCTGCGCCTGAATGCGCCGCTGGAGGAGGACGATCTTGCGGCCGCATCCCGCCGACGCCGTGGTGATCGCGACCGGCTCGTTGCCGGATCCGACCGGACGGCAACGATGGATGCCCGAGGCAGATGGACTGCCCGGGAGCGGAAAACGGCGGCGTATGGTCGCCCGAAGAGGTGATCCGCCGCGAGGCGCGGTTGGGCGACACGGTCATCGTCTATGACGAGGGCGGAAACTGGCGCGGCGGCGGCACCGCCTGGTGGCTGGCCGAACAGGGCAAGGCGGTGATCCTCGTCACACCCGATCCGATGGTCGGCAAAGAGATCGCGCGCACCGCCGCAGATGGCGCGCTGCGCCGCGCCCTTGCCCGAAAAGGTGCGCTGATGCTGACCGAACATTGCGTCGCGCGCTGGCACGGAAACGGTGCGACCCTTCGCAACCTGCTGACTGGAGAGGAGAGACAGGTTTCCGCCTCGGCCCTGGTCATGGCCACGACCAACATCGCCTTTGACCCGTTTCCCGACACGATCCCGGGAAAGACGCTGCTGCGCATCGGCGACTGCGCGGCGCCGCGGCTCGCGGCCTATGCCTTTCACGAGGGCCGCAAGACCGGCCTTGCGCTTTGATCTAGCCCTTGCTGCGCAACCACGCCCGAAACCGCCCCCAGCGCGTCCGCGCGTCGGCGCGCGCAGCATCGGCGCGCGCGTCCAGATCGTCAAAGGTCTCGCCCATGCTTTCGATCGCAGGGTCGATCGTGCGTTCGCGGAACTGCATCCACATCCGCCGCAGCATGAACAGGATAAGCCCCAGAACCGTGAAGATCACGATGTTGACCCAGGGTATGATGGTCACGTCGGGACTTTCGACCTGGCGAAGCCCGACGGCATTCGGAAAGATCGTGAAGAACTGGTTCCGCCACCCGTAATGGGTGACCACGACCCACTTGGGGCTGGCCTCCGTCGAGGTCAGGTCGCTCGCCATCGCCTGGATATCGAAGCTGTTGACCTTGAAATAGGGCGGCCATCCCCAGCCGGTATCCTCGTTGCGATAGACCATCGGGCGGCCCGAACCGGCAAGGATCGTCTGGATGAACTTCACGTCCCGGCTGCCTCCGGTCTGGGCGTTCGTGCCCGCGTCGGGCGAGGCGAAGAACCAGGTATTCTCGCCAAGGTCCATCCGCTGCGTGTTGGTTCCGACGATCCGGACCACGTCGTGCTGGGGCAGCGTGTAGTGGAAGAACCCCGCGACGCTCAGCGCCAGCACGATCCAGAATAGTCCATTTCACATAGCGCATGAAAGCCTCAGCTGAAGTTCAGGAAGTAGATGAGCACCACAATGACCACGGTGGGGATGACAAACACAAGGCCGATCAGGCGTCGGCGCAGGCCGTTCTCATAGGCCTTCATGCCATCGGCGATGAAGGCGGCGCGGTCACCTTCCATGCCGGACTCGTCCCACTCCTTTTCCAGCCTCTCGCGCCGCACGGATCGCGAGTAGGTGGAGATCAGCAGATAGGCCAAGGCCATCGCGATGAAACCGAACACAAGAAGCCGCAGCCCGCCAAGGATCATCTTGCCGGTTCCCCATGATTGCGCGATGGCCCGCGCCCGCGTGTCCTCATGTTCGTCTGGCCCCGCTCGGTCGTCCGTAAGAGATAGTGAAACCATGGGATGTTTGCACCCCCGCGTCACGGGGAAATCGGCGGCTGCCCATTGTGCGGCCCTTGCGATCACGGCAGTCTGCGACCATGAGCGAGACCGAGCTTCTTTCCGCGATCGACGATCGCCGCGATGCGCTGATCCGGCTGACGCAGGATCTTGTGCGCATTCCAACGCTCAACCCTCCGGGGCGCAACTATCGGGAAATATGTGACTACCTTGCGGCCCGCCTGCTTGCATCCGGCTTTTCCGTGGAATTCGTCCGGGCCGAGGGCGCCCCTGGTGACAGCGACGCGTATCCGCGCTGGAACCTTGTCGCGCGTATCGAGGGTGCCCGGGCCGGGGATTGCGTGCATTTCAACAGCCACCATGATGTCGTGTCGGTCGGCCACGGATGGACCCGCGATCCGTTCGGGGCCGAGATGGACGGCGATCGCATCTACGGGCGCGGCACCTGCGACATGAAAGGCGGCCTTGCCGCCAGCGTGATCGCCGCCGAGGCATTCCTGGCACTGCGCCCGGGTTTCCGGGGCGCGATCGAGATCAGTGCTACGGCCGACGAGGAAACGGGCGGCTACGGCGGGGTGGCCTACCTCGCCGGTCAGGGCCGGTTCGATCCGGACAGGGTCCAGCATGTCCTGATCCCGGAGCCGCTGCACAAGGACCGGATCTGCCTCGGTCATCGCGGGGTCTGGTGGGCCGAGGTCGAGACGAGGGGCCGCATCGCGCATGGCTCGATGCCGTTTCTGGGCGACAGCGCGATCCGCCACATGGGGGCGGTTCTGCATGAAATCGAAACGGTGCTCTATCCGTTGCTGGCGATGCGGACCACGGCGATGCCGGTCGTTCCCGAAGGCGCGCGCACCTCGACGCTGAACATCAATTCGGTTCATGGCGGCGAGGCGGAACCCGAACCGGGGTCCACGGCGCTTCCCGCGCCTTGTGTCGCCGACCGATGCCGCATCGTGCTCGACCGCAGGTTTCTGCTCGAGGAGGACATCGAGGCGGTCAAGGCCGAGATGACGGCCCTTCTGGAGCGTGTGAAGGCCGCGCGCCCCGGTTTCGCCTACGAGATCCGCGATCTGTTCGAGGTCCATCCGGTGATGACCGGGCGCGACGCGCCCGTGGTGCGCACCACCGCCGCGGCGATCGAACGGGTTCTGGCGCGCCACGCGGAATATGTGGTCTCGCCGGGCACCTACGACCAGAAGCATATCGACCGGATCGGCCGGCTGCACAATTGCATCGCCTACGGCCCCGGCCTGTTGCACCTCGCGCACCAACCCGATGAGTGGGTCGGCGTGCAGGACATGCTCGATAGCGCCAAGGTGATGGCGCTGGTCCTCGACGACCTGCTTGGATGACCTGCTCTGGCGGGGCGGGCAGGGGACGCTAGACGAACCCGGATGCGACGCGGACAAACCCTGTTTCCAGGCCACGACAGTTGCGCTGGACGGCATCGAGCCGCTTGCGGGTCGCCGGGTGATCGGGGTCGAGCGCTCCGAGGCGGACCAGCAGGGCTGCGATCGCGGCCTCCGAGGCGCGCGTGGCGCCATCGACGATCTTCAGCGCAACGCCAAGCCGCCGCTCGGGCAGAATGGCCGACGAATACCGCCTCTGCCCCGGTCTTGATCACGACGCGGCCCCCCATCGCCCGCATCAATTCCGTGCAGGACCGTCCCTCGCCCGCCACGAGTTCGGGATTGGCCGCCATCGCCTGCGTCAGCCGATACATGGCGCGATCCCTGCCATCGCCCCCGGACCCGGCTGCGGCAAAGCGCGCCATGGCGCGCGCAAGGCCATGCGACCGAGGTCATGAAGTTCGGCGCCGAGCAACCGTCGATGCCATGACCCTGCGATGGCTCGCCGGTCACCTCCTCGAACGCTGTCCGGACGGCCCTTTGCAGCGGGTGGTCGACCGCGACGTAGTCCGGCCCGGCCTTGAGATGCCGCGTCATCACGAGAAAGCCTGCATGCTTGCCCGAGCAATTGTTGTGCAACTGGCAGGGGCTCTCATAGGCCCGGATCAGCCGGTCGCGCTCGATCCGGTCATAGGGTTCGTGCGCCCCGCAGCGCAGATCGGACTCGGCCATGCCCATGTCGGCCAGCCAGCGCCCGACCAGCCGCGTGTGAAGCGCCGACGCCCTGATGGCTGGCGCAGGCCAGCGCAAGCTGCGCCTGCGTCAGGCCGGCGGCGTCGGCCGCCCCGCTTTCCACCAGCGGCAGCGCCTGAAGCATCTTGCAGGACGATCGCTGGATAGATCGCCGCCTCCGGGTTCGCCCCAGGCCTCGACGATCTGCCCCGCCTCGTCGCAGATCACCGCATGCCCGGAGTGAACGCTTTCCACACGACCGCCGCGCCACAACTCCACCATCGGAATGGCTGTCATATCGCCTGCCATGTGCCTGCATCCTCTCACAGATGCGCGAATTCACGCCCACGGGGCTTTCGCGCTTCGACCCTTTTGCGCTATGGGGAGATATCGAGTTGAAAAGGCCCGCGCTACAGGAAAAGGTAGCGTCCGATAGGTGCCGCATTTGCGGGTCGGGCAAGATGGGCAGCGTGGAGGCTGTGAGCGAATGGCAGCAAGACTGAAGGCCAGCCTGTATGGCGCGTTGATCGCGGCGGCGGTGGCGGTGACGGCGACCGGAAGCGCGTTTGCGCAGGAGTCGACGAACCGGGTCGCCACCAAGACCGACTGGAGCGTGTTCACCGAAGAGAACCCCAAGGAATGCTGGGGCGTATCCAGCCCGAAGGAAACCGTGAACACCCGCGACGGCAATCCGTCTCGGTGCGTCGGGGCGACATCCTGTCTGTTCGTGACCTTCCGTCCCGGCACCGGGGCGGCGGGCGAGATATCGTTCACCGGTGGCTATCCCTTCGATCCGCAGTTCGACCGTCAAGATGGTAGATCGACGACAAGAGCTTCGAGATGTTCGTCGACGGCGAATGGGCGTGGCCTGCGAATTCAGCCGACGACGCCGCGATGCTCGGCCGCGCTGAAGTCGGGGGCCTCTGCGGTGCTGACCGCGCGCTCCGCGCGCGGGACGCAAACAAAGGACACCTTCTCGCTTCTGGGCTTCACCGCCGCGATGCAAGAGGCCGAGACACGCTGCAAGTAGACCCGTCGAGGTCCATTCGCATCCGCCCCGGCAGGCCTGCCGGGGCGTTCCTGTTTGGACCGGTTCCTTCGCGGCCCGATTTCGCCTATATGAACCGCCTGACCCGCTCCGAGGCTGCCATGTCCGATCTGCCGCTCACGCCCATCACGCAGGATGTCCTGACCCTGCCGCGCAACCTTGCCCGAGGCCGGGCGGCGCAACATCGTCGGGCTGACGCGCGCGCAACTGCGCGAGGCGCTGATCGCGGCGGGCACGCCCGAAATGCAGGCGAAGATGCGGGTCGGGCAGATCTGGCAATGGGTCTATCACTGGGGCGTCCGCGATTTCTCGGTGATGACCAACCTCGCCAAGGAATACCGCGCGCGGCTGGCCCGGAACTTCACGGTCGAAATCCCCGAAATCGTCAATCGCCAGATCAGTGCGGATGGAACACGCAAATATCTTGTCCGTATCGCCGGCGGCCATGAGGTCGAGACGGTCTATATCCCCGAAGACGGGCGCGGCACGCTGTGCATCTCTTCCCAGGTCGGCTGCACGCTGACCTGTTCGTTCTGTCACACCGGCACCCAGAAACTGGTGCGCAACCTGACGGCGGGCGAGATCGTCGGGCAGCTGATGCTGGCGCGCGACGATCTGGGCGAATGGCCGCGACCGGGTGCGCCGAAGGACGAAACCCGCCTGGTGTCGAACGTCGTGCTGATGGGCATGGGCGAGCCGCTTTACAACTTCGAAAACGTGCGCGATGCGATGAAGGTGGTGATGGACGACGAGGGGCTGTCGATCAGCCGTCGGCGCATCACGCTTTCCACAAGCGGTGTCGTCCCCGAGATCGCCCGGACGGCCGAGGAAATCGGCTGTCTTCTGGCCGTCAGTTTCCACGCGACCACCGATGAGGTGCGCGACAGGCTGGTGCCGATCAACAAGCGATGGAACATCGAGACATTGCTGGGCGCCCTGCGCGACTATCCGCGCCTGTCGAACTCGGAGCGCATCACCTTCGAGTACGTGATGCTCAAGGGGATCAATGACAGCGATGCCGACGCGCGCCGGCTGGTGAAGCTGATCGCGGGGCATCCCCGCCAAGATCAACCTCATCCCGTTCAACGAATGGCCCGGCGCGCCCTACCAGCGGTCCGACTGGCAGCGGATCGAGGCATTCGCGGATATCGTCTACAAGGCGGGCTATGCCAGCCCGATCCGCACGCCGCGGGGCGAGGACATCATGGCGGCCTGCGGCCAGTTGAAATCCGCCACCGAACGCACCCGCAAGAGTCGCGCCGCGATTGCGGCCGAGGCCGGCCTCGGGGCCGCGCCTTGACGCCACGGCCCGATCTGGCGACGCTGCCCGGATGAATGTGCCGCTGCTTCGCAATTCCGATGCGCGACGTCTGTTCCTGCACCTTCACGCCCTGGCAGAGCCGCCGACGGGGCTGGCGAGCGGCGCCGATCTTGCCGGGCTGATCGACCGGATCGGGTTCGTGCAGGTCGACAGCATCAACACGGTCGAACGGGCGCACCACATGATCCTGTTCGCGCGTCGCGCGTCGTATCGCCCGACGAGCCTGCCGCCGTTGCTGGAACGCGACCGGCGCTTGTTCGAACACTGGACCCATGATGCCTCGATCCTGCCGGTGGGTCTGTTTCCGTTCTGGCAGCATCGGTTTGCCCGCGATGCGGAACGTCTGCGCAACAACTGGCGGCGGTGGTTCCGCGAGGGGTACGAGGCGAAGTTCGACGATATCCTGAACCGGATCGCGGCCGAAGGGCCGGTGACATCCTCGGACGTGGGCGAGGGCGAAGCGCGGGGCAAGGGCGGATGGTGGGACTGGCATCCCTCCAAGACGGCACTGGAATGGCTATGGCGGACCGGGCAGTTGCAGATCTGCCGGCGGGACGGGTTCCAGAAGGTCTATGACCTGACCGAACGCGTGATCCCCGAAATCCATCGCGCGCCCTGTCCGCCACATGATCAGGTGGTGGACTGGGCGTGCCGGTCCGCGCTCGATCGTCTGGGCTTCGCGACACCGGGCGAGATCTGCGCCTATTGGGACGCGATCACGCCGCAAGAGGCGCGCGACTGGTGCAAGGCGGAATTGACTGCGGGCCGCCTGATCGAGGTTGCGGTCGAAGGGGCCGACGGCAGCCATCGGCGCAGTTTCGCGGCCCGCGGTGTTCTGGCCCGCGCCGCGGACCTCGGGGAGCCGCCGGCGCGGTTGCGCGTCCTGTCGCCCTTCGATCCGGCGCTGCGCGATCGCAACCGCGCGCAGCGGCTGTTCGGTTTCCACTATCGCATCGAGGTTTTCGTTCCCGAGGCACAAAGGCGCTTTGGCTATTACGTCTTTCCGCTGCTGGAAGGTGCGCGGATCGTCGGGCGTATCGACATGAAGGCGCGGCGGGGCGCGGACATCCTTCAGGTTCGGGCGCTCTGGCCCGAACCGGGGGTTCCCTTCGGGAAGGGGCGCACCGCCCGGCTCGAGGCGGAACTCGACCGCGTGGCGCGGTTCGCGGGTGTCGGTCGCGTGGCTTTCGACGATCTGTGGCTCAGGGAAACGCCCGTTTCCTGACGGTTCAGCAGGGGTCTTCCCAGGCGTCGATGATGGCCATCGCCTCATCCGCCGTCTCGACGAACCGGAAAAGCTCCAGATCCTCGGGCGCGATCACGCCGGCCTCGACCAGAGCGTCGAACCTGATCACGCTTTCCCAGAAGGCGCGGCAGAACAGCAGGAACGGCACGCGACGCATCCGGCCCGTCTGGATCAGGGTCAGGCTCTCGAACATCTCGTCAAGCGTGCCGAAACCCCCGGGAAAGATGCAGATCGCGCGGGCGCGCATCAGGAAATGCATCTTTCGGATGGCGAAGTAGTGGAAGTTGAAGCAGAGGTCGGGCGTGACATAGGCGTTTGGCGCCTGTTCATGCGGAAGCACGATGTTCAGGCCGATCGAGTGCCCGCCTGCTTCCTGGGCCCCCCGGTTGCCCGCCTCCATGATCCCCGGCCCGCCGCCGGTGATCACCACGTTCTCGCGGCCATAGCTTTCCATGCTCTTGGCGGTGATCAGGCGGGCAAGTGTGCGGGCCTCGTCGTACCATGCGGCAAGACCCGCGGCTGATCCGGGGTGTTCCGGCGAAGGCGCGCGGGCGCTGCCCATCAGCACGACGGTGGACCGGATGCCGCGCTCGTCCATCACCATCTGGGGCTTGAGCAGTTCAAGTTGCAGGCGGACCGGGCGCAGCTCTTCCCGTGTGAGGAATTCGGGATCCGCAAAGGCAAGGCGGTAGGCGGGCGCGCGGGTCTGCGGGGTATCGGGGATCTGCTCGGCTGCGGCAAGATCCGCGATGCTGTCGCGGAACGGGTGGGCGCGGGGATCGTCGTTCATGTCGGGTCTCGGCCGGATTGCGTGGGATCACCACCCGGTCTATAGGCTGGACCCGATCAAGACCACAGGAAACCGGAGCGTCCAGATGTCCCACGCCGCCCTCGAAGCCGCTATCGACACCGCCTGGGACATGCGCGACCGCATCACGCCGGCGACCCGGGGGGAGGCGCGCGAGGCCGTCGAGGCGACGCTCGAGGCGCTTGACGCGGGCAGGCTGCGCGTGGCCGAGCGTGGGGCGGACGGGGTGTGGCATGTCCATCAATGGGCAAAGAAGGCGGTCCTTCTGGGGTTCCGCCTGAAGGACATGGAGTGGCAATCGGGCGGGCCGCAGGGCGGCGGCTGGTGGGACAAGGTGGACAGCAAGTTCCATGGCTGGGGCGAGGCAGAGTGGAAGGCGGCAGGGTTTCGCGCCGTTCCCTCCTGCGTGGTGCGCAGGTCGGCCTACATCGCGCGCGGCGTGGTTCTGATGCCATCGTTCGTCAACCTCGGGGCCTATGTGGACGAGGGGACGATGGTGGACACATGGGCGACGGTCGGTTCCTGCGCCCAGATCGGCAAGAATGTTCATCTGTCCGGCGGAGTTGGTATCGGCGGTGTGCTCGAGCCGATGCAGGCAGGGCCGACGATCATCGAGGACAATTGCTTCATCGGCGCACGCTCGGAAGTGGTCGAGGGGTGCATCGTGCGCGAGGGGGCGGTTCTGGGGATGGGCGTATTCATCGGGAAATCGACCAAGATCGTGGACCGCGAGACGGGCAACGTCACCTACGGCGAGGTTCCCGCAGGGTCGGTCGTGGTTGCCGGGTCGATGCCGTCGAAGGGTGGGATCAACCTTTACTGTGCTGTGATCGTGAAGAAAGTCGATGCGCAGACGCGATCCAAGACCTCGATCAACGATCTGCTGCGGGACGTCTGACAACGGCGGGCCTTTGCCCCAGGGCCCTTCAGAGGGATGATTTCCAGCTCAGGATTGCAGGGTGACTTTTCCGATGGCGTTCGCCTGATCCCTGCCTGTTCTGGGGCTGGCCGATCCGGGGCGCCGACAGGGCGGGCGCGGTCGCTCTTTGCGGATACCCCCGGAAGCCGAAAGATTTCCCATGGCGCCCTGGCGTGCTATCGCCACCCTCGCGGTCCGGCGCACGAGCCCGGACCGGTCCCTTCAACGGAGCGTCCCGCATGACAGACGACGAAGCCCCGCAGGCCAAGCGCCGGCAGCAGGTCTACACCTTGCTGGTCGAGGTCGGGCGCAAGTCGGGCGACGGATTGCCACCGAAGGCGACCGGGGCCGCACTGATGATCTATGCCAGCGGTGTGGATGAGGCCGAGGCCGTGCGCGAAACGGTCGCGGTGCTGAAGCAGGCCGATCTGGCACCCCTCGACGTGACCGGCTATGGCACACTCGACGAGCGGCTTGCCAACGGCGACGAGATCGACGCAGAGGAACGCGGTCTGATGGCGCGGGCGCTCGACGAGAACTCGGTGATCGTGGCCCAGATGACGCCATTTTTCGACTAGCACCGGGCGGTGCATCCCCCCCCGCAGGCACACGGCGATGCAGCCCGCAGGAAATGGCCTGGCCTGTTTGACCGCGCATCGGTGATCGCGCTTTGCCCCCGGGGCAGGCGCCGGTCGCACGGCCGCGCCGCGATCCGCCTTCGGGCCTCACCATGGCGCTGAGGCCCGCGCCCGGCGGGCCGGCGCGGGCCCGCGCCACGGCGGCACAACACGATTTCCGGTAGTTCGGCGCGCGCGCGGGGTATATCCTTGAACTTGCGCATGCGACTTCATCAAAGAAGAAATCGAGGTTCGAGATGACAGATCCGACTTCAGATCCGGGCGCGCATCGTCGGGAACGGATGGTTGCGGCCCGCGGCAACGTCAGCGATTCCCTCAGCAGCCTGTGGTGGACCTTCCTGGTCAGAGGTGTGCTGGCCCTCGCACTGGGTGTGGCCGCGCTGTTCTGGCCCACGGGCAGTGTCTCGGTCCTGCTGCGGATCGCGGGTGTGGTGCTGGTTCTGGATGGCGCGATGGTATTCTTCGGTATGCGGCGGCAGGCGGGACAGGGGGCCGAAGGTGCCTCGGGGGTCGTCTCGGCGGTGATCGGCCTTGTGCTCGTGGCCTTTCCGTCAGGCTCGGCGCGGTTCGCCTTCGTGCTGCTTGGGCTTTGGGCGCTGTTCACGGGGGCGGGATATCTGCTGACGTGGTGGCGGATGCCGGAGGACGATCCGGAACGGGGGAGCGCCGGCGGTGTTGGCGCGGTGGCGCTGCTGCTGGGACTTGCGTTGATCTTCTGGCCGGGGACCGGGCTTGTGGCCGTGGGATGGATGATCGCCATCGTTGCCCTGATCATTGCAGCGCTGATGTTCTTTCTGGCCTCGCGGTTCCGCCGTTTGAACGCAAGGCTGACCTCCCCATCCTAGAGCGCTGGCCCGTCAGGCGGCGCTGCGGATCGCGCCGCGCCGGCGCATCGCCAGCAGGGCCCGGGCCTCGTAGCCGTCGATCCTGCGCAACTCGGACGAGGCGCGGGGCCCCTGCGCGCCGAAAGGGGCCGTGGCGAGGGCGCAGTTGCCCGACAGCAGCAGCGCCTCGGCGCCGATGTCGAAGGCGAGCCAGGGCAAGGCGGCGGGGCGGGGCGCGCGCGCCGCACGCGAACCATCGACAAGCGCGCGCGCCTCGGCCAGCACTCGGTCGGTCCCGAACAGGTATTCGACATCATCCCCGGTCAGCAGGATCTGCTGGCTGCCGCTGACCAGAAGATCGACGCGGGCGCCAAAGAACGGCGCCCTCAGGCGCACCGGGGCAAAGCTGCCCTGGCCGGGCATCGTGTCATGGTTGATCGCCCGGATCGGGCATGGCCCGGCGTCGGCGGTCAACACCAGATCGCCCTTGCGCAGGCTGCCCGCAGGCACCATTCCCTCGGGCGTTGCAAGCGGGGTGCGCGGCCCGATGTAGGGTGCGGCACGCGGCGCACGCCCCGATGTCGCGCCGAACCACAAGAGGGCCGCATCGCGTCGCTGTCCCGGTCCGCCCCGGCACGCCGCCCCAAGCAGGGCGTGCGACAGGGGCCTTGCGCCTGTGCCGCAGGCACCCTTGGCCTGCGCCCCGCCCATGACGAGGTTCAGCGACCAGCGCCCTTCGTCCCAGCGGAATTGAAGTTGCGCCGAACCCGTGCCGGCCGCCTCGGCGCCCGGCAGCATGTGGCGGACGAGGCCCGCGCGATCCCGGTGCATCACGCCGAACCCGATCGCCGGATCGAACAGCACCGACAGTGTTCCCTCGGGGCCGCCATGATCCAGCAACAATGTCGGCGAGAGGAGTGGCAGGGCGATGTCGAACACCAGCAACCCGCGCCCCAGAGTGCCATCGCGCGACGCCAGCGGGCGCGCGGAGTTGTCGGAGAGGGCGGTCCAGTCTGTCATTCCGGTCGATCAGGCGGCCAGTGCCTGCGCCATCAGCACCCGGGCCTCGTAGGACCGCAGGGTGCGGCGCACGGCGGGGCTGTAACCCGCGCCCGTCGCGGGATCGAGTTCGGGAAAGAGTGCGCAGATCTCGGCAATCACCTCGATGTCGAAGCTGTGCGCGGTCTGGGGGCCGGGCAGGAAGCTTTCGGTGGCAAGCCCTTCGGAAAAGATGACCTGGTGGCGGTCGAACAGCAGGTGGACATAATCGACAGTTCCGCCCTCGGCCACTGTGACGGAGCCGCCGTTGACCAGATCCTTCGCGGCGACGAGCACCTCGGGTTCGCCAAAAAGCAGTTCGGCCAGACTGTCGCGGATCAGGACACGGTGCTGGGGTGAGACGGCGACGGCCTTGTGGCTGCCGAAGGTGTTGGCGCGGATGCGGACCGGCGCGAAGGCGCCCGCGGCCTCGACCCGGCGGCAACCCACCCAGCGCAGCGGCTGTGGCCCCTCGTCCTGGGTAAGAACCAGATCGCCGGGGCGCAGGTTCTCGACCGGCACCTCGCCGCCCGGGGTGCGAATGCGCGTGCCTGCGACGAAGCAGGGAATGGAGTTCAGCGTGAC
This sequence comes from uncultured Alphaproteobacteria bacterium, assembly GCA_963700485.1. Taxonomy (GTDB): domain Bacteria; phylum Pseudomonadota; class Alphaproteobacteria; order Rhodobacterales; family Rhodobacteraceae; genus Aliitabrizicola. Next base: position 303,432 of record CAVOXQ010000007.1, on the reverse strand, counting down.
GAGGCCGGTATCGATATGGCCAAGGTTGTCCTTGACGGTGTAGGTAAAGCCGACCTTCTCGACCGTGTTGTCGCCGGTGACGGTGAAGGTTCCGTCGGCATTCAGGCGGATCTGCTGGCCCGAAGGCAGCGTGACCGTACTGCCGGCGACCACGTCGACGCCGTTGATCTGGGTGATGGTGAGCGTGGCACCGACCGGCCGTTGATCGTTGGCCAGCACGTCGAAGGTGCGGGTCTGGTCCTGATAGATGGTGATCGTGTCATCCCTGGCGACGAGCAGGGTTTGCAGGCTGTCGCCCGCGATCAGGAGGTTGGAATCGTATTGGGCGTCGGACACGTCGGCGATGCCGATGCGGATCGAGTTCACGACACCCGGATTGACCGGAATGGTCAGCGTCAGGGTGACGGTAAAGCCGTCCATCTCGGTGTTATAGGCGTCACCGGTGTTGTTGACGAAGAGGTTGGGTTGGGTGACGCCGCTGATGTTGTTGACGCCGGTCTTGCCGTTGCCGACGCTGATCGGAACGTTGGTGCCGTTGATCCAGACGCCCACGACATCGTTGAACTGCGAGCTGACGTATTCGGGGTATTCCTCGGACGAGAAGACAAAGCGCATCGTCATCACGTTGCCGGTCGGGATGAAGTCGGCGTTCAGCCAGACCGCATCATAGGTGTTCGATCCGGCCAGCGCGTTGAAGAGCGCGTCATTGTTCGTGCCCGAGGTGTCGGACGAGGTGGAGGTGCTGCGATTGGGATCGCCATTCGACTGGGTGAAGCTGCGCGCATCGCCGGTGGACAGGATCACGCCCGTCGTGGAAGGAACGACGCCGGGCGACAACTGCCCGTTGGAATAGATGGCCGACGAATTGGTCGGGCCGGAATAGGTGGCACCGGTTACGGTGACGCCCTCACCAAAAATGGCGTTCGCCATCTGCAATGCGGTGGCATTCGTCGTGTAGGTAAGTTCGGCACCTGTCGCCACGGCCTGCCCCCTTTTTGTAAGGCAGGCACACGCCACGCGCGGGCCGGTTGGTCCGGCCCTGCGGATGGTCTGCCCGGACGGGGCGCGCTGGCCCCGCGTCTGTCCTGCCTCAGGACGTTATCATTACGAACACTTTAGCCAGCCAGCGGCATGGGGGACAAACGTAATCCGGTAATGTTTTCAATCGCTGGTTGGTCGGTGGCACGCTTGCCACACCTGCGCGGCCTCCTTGCCGATCGGGGCCGCAGGCGTTATCGCTGCCCGGATCACGCCCCGGAGGATGCCAGACCATGCCCGCAGCCAGCCCCGTCGACCCTGTTGCGCTGACGGCCGATCTGATCCGCTGTCCCTCGGTCACGCCGGCCGACGCCGGGGCGATGGGCGTGCTTGACACGTTGCTGTCGGAGGCGGGGTTCGAGTGCCACCGGGTCGATCGCGGCGGCATTGCAAACCTGTTTGCGCGGTGGGGCCGCAAGGGTGCGAACCGCAGCTTCGGGTTCAACGGCCACACCGACGTGGTGCCCGCTGGCGATATCGCGGCGTGGAGCCGCGATCCGTTCGGGGCCGAGATTGCCGATGGCTGGCTGTGGGGACGCGGGGCGACCGACATGAAATCGGCCGTCGCGGCCTTTGCCGCGGCCGCCATAGATTTCGTGCGCGAGACGCCACCCGACGGGGCCGTGATACTGGCGATCACCGGCGACGAGGAGGGGGACGCGCTGGATGGCACGCGGGCGCTTCTGGACTGGATGGCGCACGAGGGCGAGGCGATGAGCGTCTGCCTTGTGGGAGAGCCGACCTGCCCGGCGCGGCTGGGCGACGCAATGAAGATCGGCCGGCGCGGATCGTTGACAGCGCAGGTCACGGCGCGCGGGGTGCAGGGCCATTCCGCCTATCCGCACCGCGCGAAGAACCCGCTGACGGCACTGGTGCGGCTGCTGGACCGGCTTGCGGGGACGACGCTGGACAGCGGAACCGACCACTTCGACCCCTCGACGCTGGCCATCGTGACGATCGATACCGGCAATCCCGCAACCAACGTCATTCCGGCCCGGGCGCGCGCGACGGTGAACATCCGTTTCAACGACAGTCATACCGGCGACGGGCCTTGCCGACTGGCTGCGCGAGGCGGGCGCGCAGGTCTCTGCGGCGTCCGGCGTGGACTTCGACTGGCAGATATCGATCTCGGGCGAAAGCTTCCTGACGCCACCCGGCCCGCTGACGGATCTTGTCGCCCGGGTGGTTGCGGCGGAGACGGGGATCACGCCGGACCTGTCGACGGCGGGCGGAACCTCGGACGCCCGCTTTGTGAAGGACCATTGCCCGGTCGTGGAATTCGGTCTGGTCGGAAAGACCATGCACCAGGTGGACGAACGGGTGGAGGTGGCCCAGATCATCGCCCTGAAGGCGATCTATCGCCGCATCCTCGACGAGTATTTCCGGTGATCCCGTCGATCGCCGTGACGCGCGATCTGGACACCTGCCTTGCGCTGCGTCGCAGGGTCTTCATCGAGGAACAGGGGGTTTCGGAGGCCGAGGATGTCGACGAACTCGACGGGGTCGCGCTGCATCTTCTGGCGATGCTCGATGCAACGCCGGTCGGCACCGCGCGTCTTCTGCTCGACGGGGCGACCGGCAAGATCGGCCGGGTCTGCGTGGTGCCGGAGGCCCGCGGGACAGGCCTTGGCGCCGCGCTGATCCGTGCCGCGGTGGCAGAGTTGCGCGGGATGCCGGGGGTGGCCAGGGCAAAGCTGGGGCGCAGGTCCATGCCCTTGGGTTCTACGAACGGCTGGGGTTCGAGGCGGTGGGCCCGGTCTATCTGGATGCAGGTATCGCGCACCGGGACATGGTGATGGCGCTCTGACGCCAAGGGACACTGCGCTTGCACTTTTCGCGGGCAGGTTCGCGTGCTACCTCGGACGGATGAAGCCGATCCCGACGAAAGAGCAGATCCTGCAATGGATCTCGGACAATCCGACCCTGACCGCCAAGCGAGACATCGCGAAGGCGTTCGGGGTGAAGGATGCCGGCCGGATCGAGTTGAAGCGCCTGCTGCGCGAGCTGGAGGCGGACGGCGCGCTTGCCAAGCGCGGGCGCAGCTATCGTGATGCCGAGGCGCTGCCCCCGGTCAGCATCCTCGTGATGCTGCCACCCGATGCGCAGGGTGATCAATGGGCGCGTCCGATGGAATGGGCCGGTGAGGGCGCAGAGCCGCGCATCCTCTTCGTCGCGCGCAAGGCGGATGCGCCGGTGGCGGAGGGCGAGCGCATTCTTGCGCGATTGACCGAGGTCCAGGACGAGGCCCATCGGTATGAGGCGCGGCTGATCCGCAAGATCGGCAGCAACCCGCTGAGTCTGCTGGGCATCTTCCGCAAGGACGCCGAGGGCGGCCGGATCGTGCCGATCGACAAGGGCGTCGGACAAGGAATGGCGCGTCGGCCGCTGACGCGACGCATGCGGCGCGAGACGGCGAACTGGTCGAGGCCGAGCAGGCCGGGCCCGAACCGCCTGGGCCTGCCGCAGGCGCGGGTGCTGGCGCGTCTGGGCGACCCGTCGGCGCCGCGGGCGGTCAGCCTGATCGCGATCCACCAGCATGGCATCCCCGACCATTTTCCCGATGCGGTCATTGCAGAGGCGGACGCGGCGAGCCCGGCGGGCATGCAGGGCGCGAGGATCTGCGCGACCTGCCGCTTGTCACGATTGACCCGCCGACGCGCGCGACCATGACGATGCCGTCTATGCCGAAGCCGACACCGACCGCGCCAATCCGGGCGGGTTCATCGTCTGGGTCGCGATCGCCGACGTGGCGCATTACGTGCACGCCCGGATCGGCGCTCGACCGCGAGGCGCGCAAGCGCGGCAACTCCAGCTATTTTCCCGACCGCGTGGTGCCGATGCTGCCCGACCGTCCTGTCGGGCGATCTCTGTTCGCTGCACGAAGGCGCTGGTCCGCGCCGGTGATCGGCGGTGCGACTGAAGCTCGACGCGGCAGGCGGCAAGATCGGCGCACCGGTTCGTCCGCGGGTTGATGCGATCGGTCGCCTCGCTTGACTACGACCGAAGTGCAGGAGGCGCGTCGACGGCCGTCCGAACGACGCTGCGGCCCGCTGATGGAGCGGGTGATCGGCGCCGCTCTACGCCGCGTATCAGGCGCGTGGCGCGGGCGCGCGAGCCTGCGTCAGCCGCTGGACCTCGACCTGCCGGAACGCAAGATCGTGCTGGACGACGAGGGCCGCGTGGCGTCGGTCGCGTTCCGCGATCGGCTGGATGCGCACCGGCTGATCGAGGAATTCATGATCCTTGCCAACGTGGCCGCCGCCGAGGAACTGATCCGGCTGAAGCGAGCCGCTGCTGTTCCGGGTGCATGAGGAACCGAGCCCGGAAAAGCTGGACGCGCTGCGCGAGGTCGCCGAGGCGTCGGGTTTCACGCTGGCCAAGGGGCAGGTGCTGCAGACCACGTCATCTGAACCGGCTGCTTGCTCAGGCCGAGGGCACGGATTTCGACGAGTTGATGAACATCGCAACACTGCGGTCGATGACACAGGCCTATTACCACCCCGAGAATTTCGGGCATTTCGGGCTGGCCTTGCGCAACTACGCGCATTTCACCTCGCCCATCCGGCGCTATTCCGACCTGATCGTGCACCGGGCGCTGATCTCGGCGCACGGCTGGGGCGACGACGGGCTGTCCGGCTGGGACATCGAGAACCTGGAAGAGACGGCCAAGCTGATCTCCGAGGCCGAACGGCGCAGCATGGCGGCCGAGCGGGATACGACCGACCGGTATCTGGCGGCCTACCTGTCGGACCGTGTCGGCGCGGAATTCGCGGGGCGCGTATCGGGCGTGCAGCGGTTCGGCCTGTTCGTGAAGCTGGACGAAACCGGGGCGGACGGGTTGATCCCGATCCGGTCGCTCGGGCGAGAGTTCTTTCATTTTGACCAGGCGAGCCAGACCCTGATGGGGGCCGATACCGGGCTGACCATCGGAGATGGGCGCTGCGGGTGACGGTGCGGCTGGCCGAGGCGGTTCCCGTGACGGGCGGGTTGGTGCTCGATCTGCTGGAGATCGAGGGCAAGACCCCTCCGCAGGGTAAATCGGGCAAGGGTGGGCGCCATGCGCCGCGCAAGCCCGGGCAGGCTGCCGCGCGTGATGCCAAGCTGGCCCGCAAGGTGGTGCGGCGGCGCAAGTGACGGCCCCAAGGTCTGCGCCCCGGGGCCGGAATTCCCGGCAAGAGGCTTGCCGTGCCGCCTGTCGGGCGTAGTTTGCCGACAAACGGCCAAATCGGGCGATCAGGCATGAAACGGATCATTGTGGCTGTGGCTTTGGCGCTCTGCGGTGGAATGGCCGCTGGCGAGGCGCCGACGGCACCGGGTGGAGAGCGGGCGGTGGAGATCGGATCGCAGGCGGGACTGGAGGCGTGGCTGGCGGGGTTCCGCCCGCGCGCGATGGCACAGGGTATCACGCCCGACGTGCTGGACGCGGCGCTTGCCGACGTGGTCTTCGCGCCCGGCGTTGTCGAAAAGGATCGCAACCAGAGCGAGTTCACCAAGACCATCTGGGTTTATCTCGATACGGCGGTGTCGGAGGATCGCATCGCGAACGGGCGGGCGGCGCTGGCGCGTCACCAGGATCTGCTGGAGCGGATCGAAGCCCGGTGGGGTGTCGACAAGGAGATTGTCGTCGCGGTCTGGGGGTTGGAAAGCGCCTTCGGCACGTTCCGTGGCACATCTTCGACCATAGGGTCGCTGGCCACGCTGGCCTATGATACCCGGCGCGGGGCATTCTTCGAGAACCAGTTGATCGCGGCGCTGCGGATCTTGCAGAGCGGCGACATCACCGTGGACGCGATGACCGGAAGCTGGGCGGGTGCCATGGGTCATACGCAGTTCATGCCGACATCCTATCTGGCCCATGCCGTCGATTTCGACGGTGACGGGCGGCGTGATATCTGGGGCGACGACCCGGCCGACGCCCTCGCCTCGACCGCCGCCTATCTGGCGGATGCGGGATGGACCCCTGGGCAGCCCTGGGGAATGGAGGTCAGCTTGCCCGCGGATTTCGACTATGTACTTGCAGGCGAGCAGGTGAAGAAATCCGCGGCTGACTGGCAGGCAATCGGTGTGCGCACGATGGCGGGCGGTGATCTGGAAGATCACGGTGCCGCCTCGGTGCTGCTTCCGGCCGGCGCGGCCGGCGCGGCCTTTCTGATCTTCGGGAACTTCCATGTGATCGAGCGCTACAACACGGCGGACGCCTATGTCATCGCCATCGGGCATCTGGCCGACCGGATTTCCGGCGGCGGACCGATCCGGGCCGAATGGCCACGCGAGGACAGGGCCCTGACGCTGGAGGAGCGGCGAGAACTGCAGCACAGGCTGGGGGCGGCCGGCTTCGATGCCGGAGGCATCGACGGCAAGATCGGGCCGAACACCATCGCGGCTGTGCGCGCGTTCCAGAGGGCCAACGGCCTGCGGCCAGACGGCTATGCGAACCCTTCGCTGCTGCAGCGACTTCGCTAGGGCTTTCCGCTGCGCCGCGGCGCCTTATCTGTAAGCGAGCGGTCGCTCTTCGCGACCCGGGAAGAAGGCCAGGAATGACGAACACCGCCATCGAGGTCACTGTTCACCAGAACTATGCCGAGATCTCGCCCGCGGACTGGGACAGCGTGGCATGCCCCGAGGCGTCCGCTGGCGGGCGGGCGATCGATCCGTTCACCACCTATCGGTTCCTGAGTGCGCTCGAGCGGTCGCGGTCCACCGGAACCGGCAGCGGTTGGCAGGCACGCCCGATGGTCGCGCGCCGCAACGGGCGGGTGATCGCAGCCGCGCCGCTTTACGCCAAGTCGCACAGCCAGGGAGAATACATCTTCGATTTCAACTGGGCCGATGCCTGGCAGCGGGCGGGCGGGCGCTACTATCCGAAGTTGCAGATCGCTGTGCCGTTCACCCCGGCCACTGGCCGGCGGTTCCTGACGCTGCCGGGCTGCGAGGCCGAGGGAACGGCGGCGCTTGTGCAGGCGGCGGTCCAGCTTGCCGAGGGCAACCGCCTGTCCTCGCTGCACGTCACGTTCTGCACCGGCGAGGAGGCAGAGCTTGGGGCGCAGCTTGGAATGCTGCGCCGGACCACCCAGCAGTTCCACTGGGAAAACCAGGGCTACGGAAGCTATGACGACTTTCTCGCCCAGCTTTCCTCGCGCAAGCGAAAGGCGCTGCGCAAGGAACGCGCGCAGGCACAGGCGTTCGGCGGCACGATCCGCCGGTTGAGCGGGAGCGACATCGAACCCGCACATTGGGACGCGTTCTGGGCCTTCTACCAGGATACCGGCGCGCGCAAGTGGGGCACGCCCTATCTGACGCGCCGGGCGTTTGACGAGTTTCACGCCACGATGCGCGACGACATGCTGCTGGTTCTGGCCGAGCGTGACGGCCGGCCGGTCGCAGGCGCACTGAATTTCATCGGGCGTGAAACGCTGTTTGGCCGATACTGGGGATGTATCGAGGATCATCCGTTCCTGCATTTCGAGTTGTGCTATCATCAGGCAATAGACTGGGCGATCGCAGAGGGATTGCAGCGCGTGGAGGCCGGCGCGCAGGGCGAACACAAACTGGCACGCGGCTATCTGCCGGTGCCTGTTCATTCGCTTCACTGGATTTCCGATCCGGGTTTCTCGGATGCGGTCGCGCGCTATCTTCTCGCCGAGCGGACGGCGGTCGGCGAGGAGATCGAGGTGATGACGGCCTTCGGGCCATTCCGCCGGTCGGTGGCGAGAGCGAGGCGGAGTAGACGGATGGACAAGCTCACCCTCTACACCCATCCGATGTCGCGCGGACGGATCGCGCGATGGATGCTCGAAGAGACGGGCGAGACCTATGACACGGTCTTGCTCGACTACGGCACGACGATGAAGGAGGCCGGCCTATCTTGCGATCAACCCGATGGGCAAGGTGCCGGCACCTTGAACACGGACACCGCGTGATCACCGAAAACGGGGCCATCTGCACCTATCTGGCGGATGCCTTTCCCGAGGCCGGGTTGATGCCGGAAGATCGTGGCCGGTTCTATCGCTGGATGTTCTTCGGGGCCGGTCCGGTCGAGGCGGCGGTGACGAATGCCGCGCTTGGTGTCGTGGTGCCGGCCGAACGGCGCGGGATGGTCGGATACGGCAGCCTTGAGAGCGTGATCGGGGTGCTGGAACGGGCGGTTTCGGGGTCAGACTATCTGTGCGGTGCCAGGTTTTCGGCGGCCGATGTCTTTGTCGGCGCGCAGATCGGGTATGGCTTGCGCTTCGGCACGATCGAGGCCACGCCCGGCGCTGGTGGATTACTGGGACCGGATCAGCGGGCGTCCGGCGCTCGTGCGGGCCAGCGCGATCGACGATGCCCTGATGGAGAAGGAGTAAGCGATGGCCGACCTGCTGGGGACTGCCGAACGGGCAGAGGCGCTGCCAGCCCTTGGCGAAAGCGGGTGGAACGCGGTGCCCGAGCGCGACGCGATCCGCAAGATATGGAAGTTCAGGAATTTCTCGGAGGCCTGGGGGTTCATGACGCGCGCTGCAATGGTGGCGGAACAACTGAACCACCACCCGGAATGGCGCAACGTCTACAATGTTGTCGACGTGACGCTGTCGACCCACGATTGCGACGGGCTGAGTGCGCTCGACCTCGCCCTGGCGCGCAAGATGGATGCGCTTGGCGAAGGTGCGAGCGTGCAGCGCGACCACGGCGCGCCGGTCGAAAGCCTCTGCCAGATCCGCGCCCGCGGCTGAACGGCGGAAAGTACGGGCGCCGCCTGCCCCCGTGACAGGCGGTTTCCGGGGCACGGCTCAGATCGCCTCGAGCAGCGCCTCGCCGGTCGATATGTTGCACTCGCCGGGCTCGTCGATGTTGGCGGCCGTGACCACGCCATCCTCGACGATCACGGCATATCGGTTCGAACGGGCGAAAAGCCCGATCTGGGGCGCATCGAACGCCATCCCCACGGATTTGGTGAAGGCTGCATCGGCATCGGCAAGCAGCGTGATGCCTGCCTCGCCGGCGCCCATCGAATTGCCCCAGGCGTGCAGCACGAACGGGTCGTTGACCGAAACGCAGATGATCTCGTCGATCCCCTTGGCGCGCAGCGCATCTGCGGTGCGCACGAAACTGGGCATGTGCGCGGTCGAACAGGTTCGGGTGAAGGCACCCGGAAGGGCGAAGAGCACGACCTTTCGGCCCTTGAGCCTTGCGTGCAGCTCGACCGACGACGGGCCGCTATCGCCCATCGTCACGAAAGCCGCATTCGGCAAGGTGTCTCCGACAGAAATCGCCATGGTGCATCCTCGTCCGTTGCAATCCGACCAGGCGGGATATAGGGTCCGCGCCGGTGCCGACCAGAGGAAAAGGACAGCGAGCATGACGCATATCGTGGTCATCGGCGGTGGTCAGGCGGGTGCCGCTGTGGTGGCGCGGCTCCGTGCGCAGGGCCATTCGGGAAAGGTGACCCTGATCGGCGAGGAAGCCGTGCTGCCCTATCAGCGGCCGCCCCTGTCGAAGGGGTATCTTCTGGGCGAGATGGCGGCCGAACGGCTGATGCTGCGCTCGGCGGAGTTCTATGCCGAACATGACATCACGCTGCGGCTGGGCGAGAGGGTTCACGCGATCGACCCTGCCGCGCGGACTGTGACGCTCGGGGACGACCAGATCGGCTATGACGACTTGGTGCTTGCCACGGGCTCGGTTCCGCGGCGGCTTGCCTGCGGCGGTCGGGGGCGATCTGGCAGGGGTCTATACCGTGCGGACACTGGCCGACGTCGACGCCGAAGCGCCCGAATTCCTGCCGGGCCGGCGTCTGGTGATCGTGGGTGGCGGCTATATCGGGCTCGAGGCGGCAGCGGTGGCGGCCAAACTCGGGCTGGAGGTCACCGTGCTGGAGATGGCCGGACGCATTCTTCAGCGCGTCGCGGCCCCCGAGACGTCGGATTATGTGCGCGCGCTGCACCAGGCGCACGGCGTGACGATCCTCGAGGGAACCGGCCTCGACCGGCTGGTGGGCGCAGGCGGTCATGTGGTGGCCGCGAAGCTGAGCGACGGGCGCGAGATCCCGGTGGATTTCGTGATCGTGGGGATCGGCATTCTGCCGGCAACGGACCTTGCCGAGGCGGCGGGTCTGGCGATCGAGAATGGCATACGCACGGATGCGCGGGGCCGCACCTCGGACCCGCACATCTGGGCCGCCGGTGATTGTGCGAGTTTTCCCTGGCAGGGCGGCCGGCTGCGCCTTGAAAGCGTGCAGAACGCGATCGACCAGGCCGAAGTGGTGGCCGACAACATCCTGGGCGCCGAGCGCGATTATGTGCCGTTGCCATGGTTCTGGTCGGATCAATACGACTGCAAGTTGCAGATCGCGGGCCTGAACACAGGCTATGACCGGATTGTCACGCGCGGGCCGGAAGGTATCGCGGTTTCGTTCTGGTATTTCAGGGGGGACCAGTTGCTGGCGGTCGATGCCATGAACGATCCACGGGCCTACATGGTGGGCAAGCGGCTGCTTGAAACGGGCCGGACCGCCGATCCCGAGGCGCTGCGCGACCCCGCCACCAACCTCAAGGCGCTGCTGAAGTAATGCGGATCATCGCAGGATCGCGACGCGGGTTGAAGCTGGCCGAGGTTGGTCAGGGCGACCCCGAGGCGCACCTGCGCCCCACCTCCGATCGGGTCCGCGAGGCCGTGTTCAACCTTCTGACAAACGGCGGGCACGGTGATCCGGTCACGGAAAGCCGGGTGCTCGACCTGTTCGCCGGGACCGGCGCGATGGGGCTCGAGGCGCTGAGCAGGGGCGCCGCGCGGGCGACCTTCGTGGATGATGGGGCGGCGGCGCGGGCGCTCTTGCGGGCCAACATCGAGAAGATGCAGGCGATGGGCGTGACCGATGTCTACCGCCGCGATGCGACGCGGCTTGGGCCCAACCGGGGGCCGGGTTACGGGCTGGTCTTTCTGGACCCGCCCTATGCAAGAAGGCTGGGCGAGGCCGCGCTGGCCGCGGCCGCCGAAGGCGGGTGGATCGCGCCGGGGGCGGTTATCGTCTGGGAAGAGAACACGGCACCGCTTGTGCCCGAAGGCTTCGACCTGCTGGATCAGCGCACGCTACGGTGAAACGCTCGTGACCCTTCTGCGGGCGGCTCGATGAGGCCGGGTGCGGTGATCTTCGACTGCGATGGCGTGCTGGTGGACAGCGAACCGGCATCGTTCGATCTTCTGGCCGCGGATCTCGCGCAGCACGGGCTCGACCTGCCCCGCCGCGAACTTGAGCAGGTGTTTCTTGGTGGAACGATCGCCGGCGTGTTCATGAAGGCACGGGCGATGGGGGCCGCCCTTCCCGATGATTGGGTGGCCGGTTTCTACGAACGGCTCTATGCCCGTCTGGCCGAGGGGACGGCGCTGATCCCCGGGATACCGGAGCTGCTCGACCGGCTCGATCGGCACGGGGTGCCCTATGCGGTGGGGTCCAACGGGTCGGAACGAAAGATGCAGGTGACCCTCGGGCAGCATCCGGGATTGATCGCGCGGTTCGGCGGCCGGCTGTTCTCGGGCCAGGCGCTTGGCGCCCCCAAACCCGCGCCGGATCTCTACCTGCATGCGGCCAGTGCGCTTGGCGTCTCGCCTGCGGCCTGTGTGGTGCTCGAGGACAGCCCGACCGGCGCGCAGGCCGCGCGTCTGGCGGGGATCCGGTGTTTCGGCTACGCGCCGCACCACGATGGCCTGGCGATGGCCGCCGAGGGTGCGACCCTCTTCCGCTCGATGTCGGACCTGCCGGATCTGCTTCACCTCTAGGTGTTAAGTCCCGGCATCTGGTGGATCGGGTCGAGGATAAATCGATCCGGCTCTGAGGCCCAGACGTTGCGGATGTATTCTTAGGGGGTGAGGCCACCGAGGGTCTTGGGTCGCATGGCGAAGTTGCAGGCCGCGTGGAAGTCCGCGAGGCGAGTGCCCGGCTGGGGATGGTCGTCATAGTGGTAGCACTGGCGGTGGCCTCCTTGATGGTGCGGTTCATCCGCTCGACCTGGCCGTTCGTCCACGGATGGTTCGGTTTGGTCAGCCGGTTTTCGAAGAGGTGGTTCCGGAAATCTGAACAGCCGGGATGAGTGGATTTTCCGCGCCACGGCAGCATGATGCTGCGAGCGAGGAGAAGACCATGGCAAGACGACCACGCCGGAACCACAGCCCGGCATTCAAGGCGAAAGTGGCGGTGGCCGCGATCAAGGGTGAGAAGACCCTGATCGAACTGGCGCAGGATTTCGACGTCCACCCGAACCAGATCAAGCAGTGGCGCGATCAGCTGCTCGAGGGCGCGACCGGGGTATTCGGCGACAGCCTGAAGGCCGAGCCGGAACCGGTGATCGACGTGAAGACCCTGCATGCGAAGATCGGGGAGCTGACGCTGGAGAACGATTTTTTGTCCGGCGCGCGCGCATGCGCGGCGCCTGTCGGCAAGCCGCGCGGTCTGTTGCCGAGCGCAAGAAAATGATCGATCCCACCGCGAAGCTGAGCGTCAGCCGCCAGGCCATCGTGCTGGGGATCAGCCGGGGCAGCGTCTACTACCAGCCGCGTCCGGTCCCGGCTGGCGATCTGAAGCTGATGCACCGGATCGACAAGCTGCACATGGAGTTCCCGTTCGCGGGCAGCCGGATGCTGCAGGGTCTGCTCGTCCAGGAGGGGTTCAAGGTCGGGCGGTTGCACGTTGCCACGTTGATGAAACGCATGGGGATCGAAGCCCTTTATCGTCGGCCGAACACCTCGAAACCGGCACCGGGGCACAAGATCTACCCCTATCTGCTGCGGAAACTTCCCGTCACCCGGCCCAACCAGGTCTGGGCGATGGACATCACCTACATCCCGATGGCGCGGGGCTTCATCTATCTCGCCGCGGTCATAGACTGGTGCACCCGGCGGGTCCTGGCGTGGCGGGTATCAATCACGCTGGAGGTCGACTTCTGCATCGAAGCTGTCGAGGAAGCGCTCGCACGTCACGGCGCGCCCGAGATCTTCAACAGCGATCAGGGCAGTCAGTTCACGTCCACCGACTTCATCAAGGTTCTGGCCGCCCGCGAGATCAGGATCAGCATGGATGGCAAGGGCGCCTGGCGCGACAACGTCTTCGTGGAGCGCCTGTGGCGAACCATCAAATACGAGGAGGTCTACCTGCGGGCCTACGCCAGCGTCTCCGAGGCCCGCGCCTGGATCGGCCGCTACATCGGCTTCTACAACAGCCGGCGTCCGCATTCGTCGCTTGACGGGAAAACGCCCGATCAGGCCTACTTCAACCAGCCGACGCCCGAAGCGGTGGCGGCATAACCGAGGCGGAAAACCACTTAGAAAACGCCCGGAACCTGTTCAGACAAACCGAACCACCTCTCATCAACTGGCGCGAGCCGGCAAATCCATGGGCGATGACCACTGCGGGAGCAGGCCCGGCGCCCGGCACACGAAAGACGGTCGCCGGAGTGGGGCCGATGTCGAGCGCCCGCATCTCGATGCCCGATCGCGCGGACTCGAGCCGCCAGACCGAGACGAGGCAGCCCGCGAGGGCGAAAAGCAGCACCGCCCATCGGGCGCCGCTCACGCGGTGGTGTCCCAGGTCGGGTGGAACAGGCCGGCGGGCGACAGCGTGAAGATCTCGGCGCCGGTCGCGGTGACGCCGACGGAATGCTCGAACTGCGCCGAGAGCGTCTTGTCGCGGGTGATCGCCGTCCAGTCGTCGGCCAGCACGCGGGTTTCGGGGCGGCCAAGGTTCACCATCGGCTCGATGGTGAAGAACATCCCCTCTTCCAGGATCGCGCCGGTGCCGGGCCTGCCATAGTGCAGCACGTTTGGCGGCGCGTGGAAGACACGCCCGAGGCCATGGCCGCAGAAATCGCGCACCACGCTCATCCGGTTGGCTTCGACATGGGACTGGATCGCATGGCCGACGTCACCGAAGGTGTTGCCCGGTCGAACCGCCTCGATGCCCTTCATCAGGGCGTCATGGGTGACATGGATCAGCCGTTCCGCGAATTTCTTGAGCTTGCCCGCAACGAACATCCGGCTGGTGTCGCCAAACCAGCCGTCCACGATCACGGTGACATCGACATTCAGGATATCGCCGTCAAGCAGCACATCGTTGCCGCGACCGGGCACCTTGCTGCCGGGGATCCCGTGGCAGACGACATGGTTCACGCTGATGCAGCTTGCGTGCTGGTAACCCTTGTAGCCGACGGTGGCCGACGTCACGCCCCGGCGGTCGATCTCGGCGGCGATGAAGGCGTCCAGTTCGCCCGTCGTCACGCCCGGTTTCACCAGGGGGGAAACGAGATCGAGGATCTCCGCGGCCACCCGGCCCGCGGCGGCCATGCCGGCGAAATCCGCGTCTTCGTAGATCCGGATGCCATCCCGGGTGATGCGGCCGCGCGTGTCGTCCAAAGCGATCGTTCCTTGTTCCGGACCTCTAGATAGTGAAGGCCGGCGGGATTGGCCAGTGCCCGCCCCGGGCCATGCGCGGGGTTTGAAACCGCTGCGCGCCCGGCCTATACCGCAGGCTGTGATCTGCCTGAAGGAGGTCGATATGCCGAACCCCACCGCTGCCATGCTTGTGATCGGTGACGAGATCCTCTCGGGACGCACACGCGACAGCAACCTGCATTACCTGGCGGGCGAGTTGACGCGACATGGCGTGGCCCTTGTCGAGGCGCGTCTTGTCGCGGACGATCATGCGGCCATCGTGAAGGCCGTGACGGCGCTGCGCGACGACCACGATCATGTCTTCACGAGCGGCGGCATCGGGCCGACGCACGACGACATCACCGCCGATGCGATCGCCGATGCCTTTGGTGTCGGCATTTCACTGCGCGAGGATGCGCGCGCGCTGCTCGCGGCCCACTACGCCCGAACCGGGCTGGAGTTCAACGCGGCGCGCCAGAGGATGGCGCGGATCCCGGAGGGGGCGGTTCTGATCGAGAACCCGATCTCGATCGCGCCCGGTTTCAGTATCGGCAATGTCCATGTCATGGCGGGTGTGCCCAACATCTTTCAGGCGATGGTCGCCTCTGTCCTGCCGACGATCACGGGCGGACGACCGTTGCTGTCGCAGTCGCTTCGGGTGAACCGGGGCGAGGGCGAGATCGCGGGGCCTTTCGGGGAACTGGCCGCGCGCTATCCCGAGCTGAGCATGGGCAGCTATCCGTTCCTCCAGAACGGCGCCTACGGCACGAACCTGGTGATCCGCGGCACCGATCCCGCCCAGGTGGCCGAGGCGATGACCCGGCTTGCCCAGCTTTTCCCGGAGACGCGCGGGTGAGCGTCGATCTGCACGCGGCACTGGAGGCGACCTGGCCACCGCTGCGCGCCCGTTCTGCCGGGCCCTGGACGATTCGTGACGGGGCAGGCGGCGGCAAGCGAGTCTCGGCTGCGACCGCCGACGGCGACTGGTCGGAAACGGATATCCCTGCGGCGGAGCAGGCGATGCGCGGTCTGGCCCAGACGCCGCTGTTCATGCTGCGTGCGGGCGAGGGGCGTCTCGATGCGGCGCTGGCCGGACGTGGCTATGGCGTGCTCGACCCGACCGAGTTTCATGCAGCCCCGGTTTCGCGGCTTGCCCCCGGTGCCACGTCGATGACCGGTTTCGCCCACTGGCCGCCGTTGGCCATCGTGTCCGAAATCTGGACCGAAGCGGGGATCGGCGTGGCGCGGCAGGCCGTCATGGAGCGTGTCGCGGTGCCGCGCGCCGCGCTGCTCGGGCGCTCGGCGGATCGGCCGGCGGGCGTGGGCTTCGTTGCGGTCCATGGCGAGACGGCGATGCTTCACGCGCTTGAGGTGCGCCCGGCGCAGCGGCGGCAGGGAACGGCGCGCAATCTGGTGGGCTGGGCCGCCGTCTGGGCCGCGCAGCAGGGGGCGACACGGCTGTGCCTTGCGGTGACGGCGGCCAATGTGCCGGCCCGTGCCCTTTACGCTTCGCTCGGGATGGATGTCGTAGGACAGTATCACTATCGCTCGGTTGGCGCCTGATGAGTGTTAAGCCCATGACCGCCCATGCATACGGCCGATCCGCAGGCATCTTCGCAACCGTTTCCCTGGCCTTCGCCGTTCTGGGGGCGCCCGCGCTCGGGTTTACTCCGGAGTTGCCCGGTCCGGCGGCGCTGACTGTGGCCGTGACCGCCGGGATGACGAGTTACGCGCTGCCCACGGGGCCGTGGGCGCAGGGTGATCTGCCGGTGCGCCTTCTTGAAGGCCCGCGAACGGACAGGGCGTGGCGGATTGCCGTACCGGGATTGACGACGCTGCAACTGTTGGCCCCGTTGCGCGCGCAACTCGACGTCGCGGGCTATCGGATCCTGTGGGAATGCGAGACGGCTGCCTGCGGCGGCTTCGACTTTCGGTTCGCGATAGATGTGCTGGACGAGCCCGACATGCATGTCGACCTTGGCGATTTCCGGTTCCTTGGCGCAGAACGGCAGGGCCCGGAGGGGCCCGAGGCGGTCAGCGTTCTTGTCAGCCGCTCGCGGGAGGCGGGTTTCGTGCAGATCATCACCATCGGTGGCGCGGCGGACGATGCGCCACTGGTGCAGGTCGGGACGGCGGTCCCGAAGACCGGGGTCGAGCCCGGAGGGCCGGTCTCTGCGGTGCCGGAAAGCCAGTTCGAAGGCGCCGACGCCGCGTCGCTCGCCGACCGGCTCGACCAGAGCGGCGTCGTCTCGCTTGACGATCTGACTTTCGACAGTGGCTCGGCCCGTCTGGGGCAGCGCGACTTTGCCTCGCTCGCCGCGCTTGCGCGCTATCTCAAGGCCCATCCCGATCGCGAGGTCGCGGTCGTGGGGCATACGGATGCGTCGGGCAACCTTGCAACGAATACGGCGCTCTCCAAGGCCCGCGCCGCCTCGGTCCGTGACCGCCTCATCCGCGACTACGGAGTGCCGGAAAGCCAGGTTACCGCCGAGGGGGTTGGATATCTGGCGCCGCGCGCCTCGAACCTGACCGAAGAGGGCCGCGCGAGCAACCGAAGGGTCGAGGTGGTGATCACCTCGACCCCCTAGAAGTCGGACGCAAGGCGCACGGGCCTGCGGCTCACCAGTTGTCCGGGCCCTTGTCCATGTAGCGCCGGGCAAGGAAATCGATGAAGGCCCGCACCTTGGGCTGCGTGAAGCGGCCCGGCGGATAGACCGCGTAGATGCCCAGAACCTCGACCGGCAAGCCCGGGATCGCCTCTTCGACAAGCCCCTGGCGCCTTGATTCCGCGAACAGGAAACTCGGCAGATAGGCGATGCCCAGGCCCGATATCGCGGCATTGAGCAGCGATTGGCCGTCATTCACGGTGAGCCAGCCCGCCGTCCGGATCTGGCGCTTTTCACCCGATGGCGCGATCACTTTCCAGACGTTGCCGTTGGCCTGGTTCGAATAGTGCAGCAGCTTGTGCTCGTTCAGGTCGTCGATCTTCTGGGGGCGGCCGAATTTCTGGAAATAGGCCGGCGATCCGATCATCCGTTTCGTCGTTTCGGTCAGCTTGCGTGCGCGCAGGCTGCTGTCTTCCAGTTCGCCCACCCGAATGGCCATGTCGAAGCCTTCGGAGATCAGTTCGACATATCGGTTGTTCAGCACCATGTTCACGGTGATGTCGGGATACTCGAGCAGGAAGTCGCCCAGAATCGGCGACAGAAGGTTTACCCCGAAATCGGTGGCGACAGAGATGCGCAGCAGGCCCGAAGGCGCCGATTGCATCGAGGTGACAAGTGCATCGGCCTCGCCCGCGTCGTTCAGGACGCGGCGGGCACGATCATAATATGCAAGGCCGATTTCGGTCGGGCTGACCCGTCGGGTGGTCCTGTTGAGCAGGCGCGCCCCAAGGCGCGCCTCGAGCGCGGAGACGTGCTTGGAGACGGCGGATTTCGAGATCCCCATCTTCTTGGCCGCGTCCGTGAAGCCGCCCTGGTCTACAACCGTGGCAAAGGCTTCCATTTCGGTCAGTCGGTCCATTGTCGTCCCCATGCAGACTGTGCGGGTTGCAAAGACCGTATTGGTTTCGAATTCGGGCAATATTGCGGTGCTGTGGGGTCACGTTCGGGGTATTGTCAGGGATCGATCATGGCAAAGCGTTAACGTCTCGCCTCACAGTTGCGCGGCGACGCGCGCGCCCTGCTCGATGGCCCGCTTGGCGTCAAGCTCGCTCGCCACGTCGGCCCCGCCAATGACCTGATGTTTCACGCCGGCCGCAGTCAGCGCCTCGGACAACGACCTGCGCGGGATCTGACCGGCGCACAGCACGATGGTATCGGCGGCGATCAACCCAGGGTTTTCGTCGTCGCCGGCGATCGTCACCTCCAGCCCGTCCGGCGTGACGCGGTTGTAGGTGACACCGCCCAGCATCCGGACGCCCTTGCCGTGAAGGCTTGCGCGGTGGATCCATCCCGTCGTCTTGCCCAGGTGGCGGCCCGGCTTTTCGGACTTGCGCTGCAAAAGCGTGACCTCGCGGGCGGCCGGTTCGGGCTTCGGCCCCTCCGGGGCAAGTCCGCCGCGTGTCTCGGCAGGGTCGCCGACACCCCATTCCTGCCGCCAGAGTGCGGGGGTTTCGGTTGGGCTCGCGCCCTCGTGGACCAGAAACTCGGCCACATCGAAGCCGATGCCACCCGCCCCGACGATGGCCACGCGCGCACCGACCGGCGCCCCGCGCAGCACATCGGCATATCCCAGCACGTTCGCCCCGTCCTCTCCGGGAATGTCCGGATCGCGCGGCAGGACGCCGGTTGCCACGATCACATGGTCGAAAGCGCGAAGATCGTCGACCACGGCCTCGGTCCCAAGCCTGAGCGTGATCCGGTTCGCGTCGACCATCGTCTCGAACCAGCGCACGAGACCGTGGAATTCCTCCTTGCCGGGCACTTGCTTTGCCAGGTTCGAGCTGGCCGCCGATCTCGTCCGAAGCCTCGAACAGGGTCACGGCATGGCCACGTTCGGCCGCCACCAGCGCACACATGAGCCCCGCCGGACCCGCACCCACCACCGCGACGGTGCCGGTCAGGCCGGCCGGCGCGTAGACCAGTTCGGTTTCGTGGCAGGCCCGCGGATTGACAAGGCACGAGGTAAGCCTGCCGGAAAACACATGGTCGAGGCAGGCCTGGTTGCAGGCAATGCAAGGGACGATCTGGTTGGCCCGGCCCGCCGCCGCCTTGGCCACGAAATCGGGGTCGGCCAGAAACGGTCGCGCCATCGACACCATGTCGGCCATACCCCGGGCGAGCAGGTCTTCGGCCACCTCGGGCGTGTTGATGCGGTTCGACGTGATGACGGGGATGCCCACCTCGGGGCGCAGGCGGGCGGTGAGCCAGGCGAAGGCGGCGCGCGGAACGGACGTGGCGATGGTGGGCACGCGCGCCTCGTGCCAGCCGATGCCGGTGTTCAGCAGCGTCGCGCCCGCCGCCTCGATCGCCCTTGCAAGCGTCACCACCTCGTCCCAGGTGGACCCATCGGGGACGAGGTCGATCAGCGAGATGCGATAGATCAGGATGAAATCCGGCCCGACAGCGGCCCGGACCCGGCGCACCACCTCGACCGGCAGGCGCATCCGGTTCTCATAGGTGCCGCCCCACCGGTCGGTCCTCCGGTTCGTGTGGGTCACGAGGAACTGGTTCAGGAAATAGCCCTCCGATCCCATGACCTCGACCCCGTCATAGCCTGCCTGCTGCGCGCGCGCGGCGGCGGTGACGATATCGGCGATCTGCTTCTCGATGCCCGCCTCATCCAGTTCGCGCGGCACGAAAGGCGAGATCGGCGACTTGATGGCCGAAGGCGCGACGCAGGACTTGCCATAGGCATAGCGGCCGGTGTGCAGGATCTGCATCGCGATGCGGCCCCCGGCATCATGGACGCGCGCGGTGACCGTCCGGTGGTTGGTGATGTCGCCGGCGCTGAACAGACCGGCCGCGCCGGGAAAACCCGCGCCTTCCGCATTCGGCGCCATGCCGCCCGTCACCATCAGTGCGACCCCGCCCCGCGCGCGCGCCGCGTAGAATTCCGCCACGCGGTTCCAGTCGCCGGTTTCTTCGAGCCCGGTGTGCATCGAGCCCATCAGGACGCGGTTCGGCAGCGTGACCGGACCCAGATCGAGGGGCGACAGAAGGTTCGGATAAAGTGTCATCATGGGCCTTTCTGCCGGGATCTGCCAAGCATGGCGGCCTGGGCGGTTTTCGTCACGCGGGACGCCGCGTCACGGCCGGCGCCGGACCAGCACCGGATATCCGGCGGCGGCGATCCGCGAAATGGCTGCGTCGATGCCTTCGACCACGGTGGCCATCGCATGTGCGGTGGCATGGATCAGGTGCACCTCGTCGGCCACCATCGCCACATGCCCCCTCCAGAAGACCAGATCGCCCGGGTGCGGCGCGGCCCCGGGTGGCAACTCCGTTCCGACCGACTGCATCTGCAGGTCGCTGTCGCCCGGGCAGGCCACCCCGCAGGCGTGAAGCGCGGTCTG
Organism: uncultured Alphaproteobacteria bacterium; assembly: GCA_963700485.1. Lineage (GTDB taxonomy): Bacteria > Pseudomonadota > Alphaproteobacteria > Rhodobacterales > Rhodobacteraceae > Aliitabrizicola. The sequence goes on along the minus strand of CAVOXQ010000007.1, from coordinate 282,980 downwards.
GACGAGTCCGGAGCAATCCATCCCGGCCCGGCTGTTGCCGCCCCAAAGGTAAGGCGTGCCAAGAAAAAGCCGGGCGACCGCGACCGGATCGGATGCGTTTTCGCCGACCGGCGCGAGATGGCCGCGCGGCACGAATCCCTCGGTTGTTTCGGCAAAGCGTTCGTTGCCACCGGTCAGGACCGTCAGCCGGGCGCCAAACGACAAGGCCGCGATCTCGCGCGCCCGGATCGACGGCTCGGGGTAGACATGCGTCGCCGGGGCAATGACGCGGTGGGTCGCCGCGCGCGCGGCGCCAAGCGCTGCCTCGGAGACGTAGCCGCAATAGCCGTCCTTCGCGGCCCGGAGAAACGCCCAACCCTGATGGCGCTCGATCACTGTCACCGTCTCGCCCAGAAGCAGTTGGCGGTCGCGCCCGCCGGCGGGGTGATCGAGCAGATCGGCGAGCGGAACGGAAATCCGGGCCGGCTCGCCCGGAACGAAGCTCTCGGCGGTCACGGTGCCCCGAAGCGATGCCAGCGCGGCACGGCCGTTCGCGGGGGTCAGCCGCCGGTCGTTCACAGCCCGAGCATTTCCGGCAGTGCCTGAAGCAAGGCCCGTGTCGCCTGTCCGACGCCGCCCTTGGGGCGCGCGGGGGCATCGCTCGGCTGGTGGCCATAGATGTCGAAATGCAGGTAGCGCCCCGGGCCCGCGAACCGGCGCAGGAAAAGTGCCGCCGTGATCGAACCGGCCATTCCGCCGGAGGGGGCATTGTCCAGATCGGCGATACCCGGTTCGATCATCGGTTCGTAGGGTGTCCAGAAGGGCATCCGCCAGACCGGATCGCGCACCGCCGCCGCCGCGGCCTCGAGCGCCCGCGCAATGGCGGCATCATCGGTGTAGTAGGGGGCAAGGTCCGGTCCCACCGCGACGCGGGCGGCCCCCGTCAACGTCGCCATCGAGATCGTCAGGTCGGGCGTTTCCTCGCGCGCGAGGGCGAGCGCGTCGCCCAGCACAAGCCGGCCCTCGGCGTCGGTGTTGTTGATTTCGACCGTCGTGCCGTTGCGCGCCGTCAGGATGTCGCGCGGTCGCATCGCGCGGCCCGAAACGGCGTTTTCCACCGCCGGGATCAGGACGCGCAACCGCATCGGAAGATCGAGCGCCATGATCATCTGCGCAAGGCCCATGACGGCCGCCGCGCCGCCCATGTCCTTCTTCATCAGGAGCATCCCCGCCGATGGCTTCAGATCGAGCCCGCCGGTATCGAAGCAGACCCCCTTTCCGACCAGCGTGAGGGTTGGCCCCGCCTCGCCCCGGCGCATGTCGAGGAGGCGCGGCGCGCGCTCGGACGCGCGGCCGACAGCGTGGATCATCGGGAAGTTCTGTGTCAGCAGATCGTCGCCCCGGATCACGGCATGGGCCGCCCCGTGGCGCTGCGCCAGTGCCACGAAGGCGTCCTCCAGCTCTTCAGGCCCCAGATCGGATGCCGGCGTGTTGATCAGATCGCGGGTCAGAAACTCCCCTGATGCGATGATCTCGAGCCGCGCGGCATCGCAACCGGACGGTGCCTTCAGAAACGCCGCCGCACCTGCGCCCTTGCGATATCTGTCGAAGCGGTATTGCGCGAGCAGCCAGCCAAGGGCCGCCTCGTCGCGTTCGTCGGCGGCAAGGTCCGCCTCGAGGTGCCAGTTGCCGTCAGGCAGCCCGGAGGCGGCCCTCGCCAGATGAAAGCGCCCCCGCGCGCGTGTCTCCGGCGTGCCGTATCCGATGGCGGCACCCGCGACCCCCGCCGGGCCGGGGATCAGGACGATTTCACCCAGCCCCGCGGCAAAGCCCGTGCCCGCGATCCAGTCGCGGGCGGGTTCGGGGAGTGCGCCCCGCCAGGCGTCGAGCCGATCCTTCGGCACGACATGAAGCGGGCGCGACGGTTCGTCCGGGGCGGCAAATCTGGGTGTCATGGGCGGGCTGTCCGGCTGTTCGATCTGGTGCGCAGCCTAGCCCTTCGCCCGCGCCCCGCAAGCCCCGACGGTGTTCACACCCGCTGATCCATCAGATCCTTGTCGGTGGCCAGCGACCGTTCCGCGATCCGGATCAGCCGGGCCCAGACGGCGGCGAACGCCGTCGCGTCGCCCCGCTCGAGGCAGGTTCGGACCTCGACCGAGATCTGGCCGAGGCTGACCATCCCCAGATGCTCTGCCATGCGCTGCAACCGGCGCAACTGGCGCGTCAGGTCGGTGAGGTTGCGCAACCGGACCTGTTCCGCGAGCGCAGCCATGGTCAGCGCGATCTCGGCCAGCGCGCGGGCGACGATCTGTTCCGCGGCGGTCGTGCCGAGATCGCGATAGATCGCCGCGATCGGTTCGGCGTCCAGCCGTACCCGTTCCTTCGGCCGCAAGGCCATTACTTTCCCCGACATTTCGTCCGTCACCTTTTCACCACGCCCCACACGCATGTTTTGGTTCCCGTGCTGAAGAAAAGGTTGCGCGGGGCGAAAGAAACCTCTCGAATTTTCGGGAAGCGACGCCTAGGAAGACGGCTCGGAGTTCCGGAGGACGCGCAATGGATCAGGCCAGACCGCTACCCACCTATCTGATCCAGCGGTTTCATGGCTGGCGGGCAACCACCTATCAGGACAACAAGGTATGGTATCGCCGGTTGGCCGAGACGGGGCAGGCACCGCGGGCGATGGTGATCTCGTGCTGTGACAGCCGGGTTCATGTGACCTCGATCTTCGGGGCCGACGAGGGCGAGTTCTTCATTCATCGCAACGTGGCCAACCTGGTGCCGCCGTTCAATCCGGACGGCCAGTATCACGGCACGTCGGCGGCCGTGGAATATGCCGTCACGGCGCTGGGGGTGGCGCATCTGGTGGTGCTTGGGCATTCCAACTGCGGCGGGGTGAAGGGGTGCCATGACATGTGTCTGGGCCAGGCACCCGATCTCGAGGCGGCGTCGAGTTTTGTCGGGCGCTGGATGGATATCCTGCGGCCCGGCTTCGAGCGGACCGCCGACGCGGAGGCCGGGGCGGCGCGCGTGCGGGCGATGGAGAAGGAGGCCGTCCTGATCAGCCTCGAAAATCTGGTGACCTTTCCCTTTGTCCGCAAGGCGCTGGACGAAGAGCGGCTGACCTTGCACGGGCTTTGGACCGATACGGGCGCGGGCGGATTGGAACAATACGATCCCGTCGTGGGTGGCTTCGTCACAGTCTGATCGGACCGAAGGCAAACCCGGTCCGGCGGCGAAAGCGCCATCAGCCCGGCGCGGGGGCGTAGCCTTCGAAGGTGATGTTGTCGGCGATACGGCGCGCCTCCGCCTCGGCTTCGGGCGAGCGGATGGTCCAGCACAGGACGGTCGCGCCCTGCGCCTTGAGTTCGGCCACACGCGGCCGCGCGAGATCGGACGCCTGATGGCTGATGAAGCTGGAGGCCGTCGCATCGTAATCGGGGATGGCGCGGAGCCGGTCGCAGACCGTGGCGGGGATCGGGGCGTTGATGTCGGGATCATAGGCCTCGGTCGTCAGCCCTCGCGGGACTTGCGGCGCGAGGCGGGCCATGTGGGCCACGCAATGCGGGTTGAACGACATCACCGCGACCGGCCCTTCATAGCCGCCAAGGGCGGCGGCGACCGCAGCTTCCAGCCGGCCGGCGGTCGGGGCCATGGTGTCGAGACTTTCCTTGATCTCGATCAGCAGCGGAACGCGGCCTTTCACGAGGGCCAGAACCTCTGCCAGCGTCGGGATCGTCTCGTCGCTGTCGCGCAGCCGGATCGCCCCAAGCGCGACCGCATCCAGACCGGCGACCGGCCCCGTCCGTTCGGTCAGACGATCAAGGTCGTCGTCGTGAAACACGATAGCCTGCCCGTCGGCGCTGCGCTGCACGTCGAGTCTCGATCCCGTAGCCCGCGTCGAGCGCGGCCCGGAAGGCCGCGCGCGAATTTTCCGGACACCGTGCGGTGGCATCGTGGTAGCCGCGATGGGCAAGCGGGGTGGTCCGGAACCCCGCGGGAAGCGGGACGCGTCGTGTCACGGCCTGATCTCGAAGATACCCTCGATCTCGACAGCGACGCCCAGCGGCAGACTTGCGGCGGAGACCGCCGACCGGGCGTGGCGTCCCGCGTCGCCGAGAACGGCGACCAGAAAATCGGACGCGCCGTTGATGACCTTGGGCTGATCGGTGAACTCGGGTGTGGAGTTCACAAAGCCGGTCAGCTTGACGACCCGGACGAGTCGCGAGAAATCGCCACCGCAGGCCTTGCGGACCTGCGCCAGCAGGCTGATCGCGCAGCGCTGCGCGGCGGCGGCGCCGGCCGCGACATCCATGTCGGCGCCGAGGCGGCCCTTGATGAGGCCGGCCGGATCCTGGCTGATCTGGCCTGAAACATGCACGAGGGCCCCGACGGTGACGAAGGGCACATAATTGGCCGCAGGCGCGGGCGCATCGGGCAGGGTGACGCCGAGTTCGGAAAGACGGGATTCGATCGGGTTCATGCAGGGTTCCATCCATGTTCGGGCCGCTGTCGGGCCGATATCGGGCGAAGGCTAGCGGGCGGCGCAGGGCGCGGCAAGGCGCAGGGGGCGACCGAATTGGGGCAGATCGCAGATCGGATGTGCGCGAATCGTCATTCTTGCGCCACGGTTCGGCGTTGTCTTGCCGGGGCCGGACGCTTAGGGGTTGTCTATCGTGACTGGACGCTATGATCAGAGACTCTCGTCAAGCAGAGAGAGGACCATGCCCATCAACATCGCCCGACCGAGACTGGCGGCCCGCTTGCATTTTGCCCTTGGCATGGTGCTGATCGCGGGCGCCCTGTCGGCCTGCGGCCCGAAGCCTGCGTCGGGGATACATGATCCGATGGAGACGACCAACCGGGCGATCTTCGAGTTCAACCGGTCGCTCGACCGTTCGGCAGTGCGGCCCTCGGCGAACACCTATGGCAAGGTTGTGCCCGGGCCGGTCCGCCAGGGTATCCAGAACTTTGCCTTGAACCTCGGCGGACCCGGCTTTGTCGCGAACAACTTCCTGCAGTTCCGGCTGGAGGATGCGGTTCTGAACACCGTTCGCTTCGCCGTCAACAGCACGGTGGGGCTGGGCGGGATCCTCGATCCGGCGACGGCGATGGGCATCCCCGACGCGCGCACGAACTTTGGCGAGACGCTGGCGGTCTGGGGCTTTGGCGAAGGCGCCTTCGTCGTGCTGCCGATCGCGGGGCCATCAACTGTGCGCGACTCTGGTAGGCATCGTGGTCGACATTGTCTATGATCCGGTCCGTTACATCCTGCCGACGGCCGAGGCCAATGCGGCCACGATCGTTCAGGTCGCGGCGGGGCTGGGGCGGCGTTATCGCTACGCGAAGACAATCGATTCGATCCTCTACGAGAGTGCGGACAGCTATGCGCAATCACGTCTGCTCTATCTCGAGAGCCGGAGGTTCGAGCTTGGACAGGAGGCGGGAGGCGACGGCTTCGTCGATCCCTACGAGGACCCTTATGGACAATGAACTGACAAGACGCGAGATGCTGGGCCTTGGCCTGGCGGGGCTGGTTGTCGCGGCGGGGGGCGTGTTTTCGGGCGGACCGGCGCAGGCGCTGACCACGGGCGAGGCGCGTGCGCTGATCGACCAGGTGGTGGGCGAGGTGAACGCGCGTGATCAACTCGGGCGCGTCCGAAGCGGCGGATGCTTCAGCAGTTCGAGGCGATCTTCGCGCGCTATTCCGACGTGCCGGTGATTGCGCGGTCGGTCCTGGGGCCGGCGGGGCGCAGCGCCAGCGCGGCGCAGGTGCAGGCGTTCACCAAGGCCTATCAGGGCTACATCTCGCGCAAGTACGGGCGGCGGTTCCGCGAATTCATCGGCGGACGGATCGAGGTCGAGGGCGCGCGGCCGGTGAAAAGCTACTACGAGGTGATCTCGACCGCCTATCTGCAGGGCGAGGCGCCGTTCGACGTGCGCTGGCATGTCTCCGACAAGTCGGGGCGGACGCTGTTCTTCAACATCATCATCGAGGGCGTCAACCTGCTGTCGAGCGAGCGGACCGAGATCGGATCGCATGCTGGACGCGCATGGCGGCAACATCGACGCGCTGGTGCAGCAGATCTGAACTCGGTCTGATCGCCGGCCGTCAGTCTGCGATTGCCGCCGAACGCGCCCAGCACCTCGCGCAGGATGTTCTCGGCCATGTCGGGGCGTGCCTCGGCCTGAGGTTCGGCCGCGCAGGACGAGGCGCTGGCGCTGGCGGCGGCAGCCCGGGGCGGATGCGCGGTTCGGGGATGAACATCGGCAGCGGTGTCGCGGGCAGGCCCTCGTGGACGCGCAGCATCACCTCGTGCCAGATCTCCGCGGGCAGGCCGCCGCCGGTCACGCCGGTCAGCGGGCGTGTTGTCGTCATAGCCCATCCAGACGCCGGCCACATAGTCGGCGCGTGAAGCCCGACGAACCAGGCATCGCGGGCGGCCTGGGTCGTGCCGGTCTTGCCCGCCACCTGCCGGTCGGGCAGCGCCGCGCGGCGGCCGGTGCCGGTTTCGACGACCTGGTTCAGCATGTAGGTCAGTTCCTGCGCCGCCTGTTCCGAGATCACGCGCTCGCCGATGCCGCCGTCCTGGCCCATGAGCGGCGTGTCGTCGCCCTGGAGCCGCAGCTCGACCAGCCCGTAGGGCATGACCGCCGATGCCGCCGTTCAGGATGCCCGCATAGGCGCCGGTCATGTCGATCAGCGTCGCTTTCGGAGGCGCCGAGCGCCAGCGCCGGGCCCGCGGCAAGATCGCTTTTCGAGGCCGAACTCGTTCGCGACCTGCGCGCACGCGGTCGCGGCCGACCGCCTCGGAGACGCGCACCGCGGGGATGTTCAGCGATTCGCGCAAGCGCCTCGGTCAGCGTCACGACGCCGCGGAATTCGTGGTCGTAGTTCGACGGGCGTCCAGGGGCCGGAGCCGGGGATGTTGATGGTCAGCGGGCTGTCGTCGACGAAATCGGCGGCGGAATAGCCCAGAGTCGAGGGCGGCGGCATAGACGAAGGGCTTGAAAGCCGAACCCGGTCTGGCGCAGCGCCTGCGTGGCGCGGTTGAACGACCCCGGCCTGCTCGATCTTGCGCCCGCCGACCATGGCCCGCACCGCGCCGTCCGACGACATCACCACGATGGCCGCCTGCGCCTTGGACCCGTCTTGCACCTTTGTGGCGAAGACGTCGGCCAGCGCCTCTTCGGCCGCCTTCTGGAGGCGCTGGTCGAGCGTGGTGCGGATGATCACGTCCTCGGTCGTGTCCTTGGTCAGGAAGGCCGGGCCCGGATTCCATCACCCAGTCGGCAAAGTAGCCGCCCGCCCGGGTCTGCGCGGCCTCGGACAGCTGCGGCGGGATTGGCGCGGGCCTCGTCGGCCTCGGCCGCCGGTCAGATAGCCCTGTTCCTCCATCAGGCCGACGATGACGCTGGCGCGTTCGCGCGACCGCGGTCAAGGTTGTTGGTGGGCGCGTAGTGCGACGGCGCCTTGAGCAGTCCGGCCAGCATCGCCGCCTCGGCCGGGGTCACGCTCGTTGGCGGACTTGCCGAAATAGCGCTGCGCCGCGGCCTCGAAGCCCGCGCGCGCCCGCGCCCAGATAGGCGCGGTTGAGATAGATCGTCAGGATTTCGTCCTTGGAATACTTCGCCTCCATCGCCATGGCGTAGAGCGCTTCCTTGACCTTGCGCACGAGCGTCGTGCGGCGGCAGTCGGCCTCGTAGTCGGCTTCGGTCTTCCACTGGGCGGGATCGTAGGGCACGCCGAGGCACAGGAGTTTGGCCGTCTGCTGGGTGATGGTCGACCCGCCGTTGCCCGTCGAGCGGCCCGCGCCCTTCGGCGCAGGTTGATGCGGATCGGCGCTGACGATGCCGCGCGGGCTGACGCCGAAGTGGCAGTAGAACCGCCGGTCCTCGGTGGCGACGATGGCGTTGCGCAGGTGCGGCGAGACGCGCTGCGGCGTCGATCTGGCCGCCGAACTGGTTCGCCCCGCCAGGCAAAGACCTCGCCGTCGCGGTCGAGCAGCGTGACCGAGCCGCGCGCGCGCCCGTCGAGCAGCTCGGTCGACTCGGGCAGCTTCTGGTAGAAGTAGAGCGTAACCGACCGACCAGAGCGCCAGCACGAAGGCCGACGCGCCAGCCCACGCCCCAGACCACCGCGCAGACCAGCGCAGGACGCCAGCCGAAGAACCCGACGCATCGGATGTCGGTTCGGACGCGGCGCGCGCGGCGAGCTCCGCGTTTGCGAGCCGGAGGTTTGCGTCCGCCGCCATCGCGCCGTTTCCGTTGCCCTTTCGGGCGCGGGCACCGCCGGCTTCGCCATTGCCGAGACGCGTAGCGCCTGTCCGCCACCAGTGGCGGTCGCCCGTTATCCGTTACGCTCATGCCTGTCCTGCCCGTTCGTTGCGCGCGCTTGTTTTGCAGAAGTGTAGCGCGCCGCAAGCGGAATGTGGAGAGTGTCGGTGCGCCGATTTCGAGTTCCTGCAACTGATCAAAATTTAGGCAAGTTGCATTAATTGTGCAAAAATTATGCAGCAATTGCGGCGAACTGGTGGCCGCCCCGGCCCGGTTTTCTTGTGCCCCCGTGCCGCTGCGTCTTGGGTGTGTGCCGTAGGCCGCCGCAAGGGCGCCTGCTCGCACGGAAGGGGATCGACGTGAAACTCATCATAGCAGCAATCAAGCCGTTCAAGCTGGAGGAGGTGCGCGAAGCGCTGACCGCCATCGGCGTGCGCGGGATGATGGTGACCGAGATCAAGGGCTTCGGATCGCAGTCGGGGCACACCGAAATCTATCGCGGCGCGGAATACGCCGTGAACTTCGTGCCGAAGGTCAAGCTCGAAATCGTGGTCGCGACAGCCTGGCCGACCCGGTGGTCGAAACCATCCGCAAGACTGCCAAGACCGACAAGATCGGCGACGGCAAGATCTTCGTTCTCGACGTCGAGCAGCGCGCTGCGCGTCCGCACCGGCGAAACCAACGACGACGCGCTGTGACGCGGCGCGACAGGGGAAACGAGACAATGAATCATGAAGAAACTCGCATCAAATCTTCTTGGCGCTGGCAGCCGCGCCCGCGTGCTTGCGGCCCTGCCGGCCTGGGCGCAGGAGGCACGCCGAGGCGCCGAGGCGGTGCGAAGCCGTCGCCGAAGTGGTGCCGGTGATGGACAAGGGCGATGTCGCCTGGATGATGGATCTCGACGGTCCTGGTCCTGTTCATGATCCTGCCGGGCCTTGCGCTGTTCTATGGCGGCCTCGTGCGCGTCGAAGAACATGCTGTCGGTGCTGATGCAGTGCACGATGATCGCCGCCGTGGTGATGGTCATCTGGGTCGTCTACGGCTATTCCTTCGCCTTCGGCGGCTGCGACCAGCGCCTATCTGGGGCGGCACTGGCAAGCTGTTCCTGGCGGGTGTCACGGCAGACTCGATGGCGGCGACCTTCAGCGACGGCGTATGTCATCCCCGAATACGTCTTCATCGCCTTCCAGATGACCTTTGCCGCGATCACGCCGGCGCTGATCGTCGGTGCCTTCGCCGAGCGCATGAAGTTCTGGCGCGGTGATCGCTGTTCGTCGTCGCTGTGGGTCACGTTCGTCTACTTCCCGATCGCGCACATGGTCTGGGATGCGCGACGGCCTGATCTTCGACTGGGGCGCGCTCGACTTTGCCGGCGGCACGGTCGTGCACATCAACGCCGGGATCGCGGGCCTGGTCGGCTGCATCATCATCGGCAAGCGCATCGGCTACGGCAAGGACATCATGGCCCCGCACTCGATGACGCTGACCATGGTCGGTGCGTCGCATGCTGTGGGTCGGCTGGTTCGGCTTCAACGCCGGGCTCCAACCTCGAAGCCAACGGCGGCGCGACGCTCGCGATGATCAACACCTTCACCGCGACGGCCGGCGCGATCCTGGCCTGGGCGCTGATCGAAGACGCATCTTCCGCGGCAAGGCCTTCGCTGCTCGGCGCGGCCTCGGGCATGGTCGCGGGTCTCGTCGCGGTCACGCCGGCAGCCGGGTTCGATCGGCCCGGTGGGCGCGATCGTCCTCGGCGCGCGTCGCCTCGGCCGTCTGCTACTTCTTCGTGTCGGTGGTGAAGAATCGCGCTGGGCTATGACGACAGCCTCGACGTGTTCGGCATCCACGGCGTCGGCGGCATCGTCGGCGCGCATCGGCACCGGCGATCTTCGACCGCGCCGCGCTTTGGCGGCATCGGCGACGACGAGGCCTCGATGGTCGGCCAGATCTGGATCCAGATCGCGGCGGTTCTCGTCACCATCGTGTGGTGCGGCATCGGTTCGTTCGTGCTCTACAAGATCGTCGGACATGATCCTTGGCCTGCGGGTCACGCGAAGAAACCGAGCGCGAGGGCCTCGATCTGACCGTGCATGGCGAGCGCGCCTACACCTGACGGAACGGTCGGGCCGGGGGATCGTACCCGGCCCGAGACCATGCGCGGTCCTCCCCCGCGCCGCAAGACGGCCCGACGGTCTTCCCGTCCGGGCCGATTTCGTCTTGGCGGCATGTCCGCAGGGCGCGTCAGGTCACGATATCGGCAATCGCGCGGGCAAGGATCGGCACGGTCTGGGCGTTCAGGCCGGCGATGTTCATGCGGCTGTCGCTGACCATGTAGATGCCATGCTCGACGCGCATCTTTTCCACCTCGACCTCGGTCGCGCCAAGGCGGCTGAACATGCCGCGGTGGTGGGCGATGAAATCGAAGCGGTCGGAATTGGTCAGGCGGCGCAACTCGTCGGCCAGGCTGCTGGCGCAGGCGAGCATGTCGGACGGACCTCTTCCAGTTCCGCCTGCCAGTCCGCGCGCAGGGCCGGCATCGGTCGAGGATCATCGTGACGAGGCGCGCGCCGTGATCGGGCGGGAACGAGTAGTTCTGCCGGTTCAGAAAGGCGAGGTTGGCCTGCGCGGTGGCACGCCCCGCTGCTCGCCCAATGCGAGCAGCAGCCCGGTCCGTTCGCGGTAGATGCCGAAGTTCTTGGAGCAAGAGGCGGCGATCAGCGCTTCGGGCAACGCGGCCGCGATCAGGCGGGTGGCCTGCCGCGTCCGCCTCCAGCCCGTCGCCGAAGCCCTGGTAGGCGAGGTCGATGAACGGGATCGGCGCCGCGGGCGTTCAGAAGGTCGGTCACCGCCTGCCAGTCCTCGATCGCGAGGTTGGCGCCGGTCGGATTGTGGCAGCAGCCGTGCAGCAGAACCACGTCGCCGGGCGCTGCACGACCAAGATCGGCCAGCATCCCGGCGAAATCGACGCCGCGCGTCACGGCGTCGAAATAGCGATACTCGGCCATCTTCATGCCGAGGTAGCGGATGATCGACGGGTGGTTGGGCCAGGTCGGGTCGGAGAGCCAGACAGTCGCGCTCGGGCGTGGCCATGCGGATCAGCTCGAACGCCTGCCGGATGGCGCCGGTGCCGCCGGGCGTGGCCGCGGCCGCGATCCGGTCGGTCGCCACGGCATCGTCAAGGATCAGCCCGGACATCGCCGCGTGGAAGGCGGGCTCTCCCGCGAGGCCGGTATAGGTCTTGGTCGTCTCGGTTTCCCAAAGCCGCCGCTCGGCGGCCTTGACTGCGCGCATGACGGGCGTCAGGCCGGTCGCATCCTTGTAGACGCCGACGCCGAGGTCGATCTTGGTATCGCGCGGGTCATCGCGGAACATCTGGATCAGGGCAAGGATCTTGTCCTGCGGCTGCGGCTTCAGGGCCTCGAGCATGGCCTATCCTTTCGCGATGCGAAGATCGTCATACATGCCCCATTCGGCCCATGAACCGTCGTAGAGCGCGTGATCGCGGTGGCCGATGCGTTCCAGCGCCAGGCGACAGGATCGCGGCCGTCACGCCCGACCCGCAGGTCGTGATCACCGGTTCGGCCAAGATCGACGCCGGCGGCGGCAAAGGCCGATTTCAGCGCGGGCAGATCCTTCATCGTGCCGTCGGCGTTCAGCAGCGTGGCGAAGGGCAGGTTCTTCGATCCGGGGATATGGCCTGGCCGAAGACCCGGGCGCGGTTCGGGCGCTTCGCCCTTGAACCGGGGGGCGGGGCGGGCGTCGACGATCTCGGCGTCGCCCAGTTTCGAGGAATGGGCCGACCTGGGTCACGTCCCGGACGAGCGAGGCGTTGCGCTGGGTGGTCATGTGGCGGTCGCGGACGACGGGGGGCATATCCTCGACCGGGCGATCTTCGGCCTGCCATTTCGGAAAGCCGCCGTCGAGCACGGCGACATCCATCTTGCCCATCAGGCGGAACGTCCACCAGACGCGCGGCGCCGAGAACAGGCCGGCGCCGTCGTAGACCACCACCTGATGGCCGTCGCCCACGCCCATCGCGCGCATCCGCTGATGAACTTCTCGAGCGGGGGGGCCATGTGCGGCAGCGACGAGCGCTGGTCGGAGATCTCGTCGATATCGAAGAACCGCGCGCCGGGAATGTGGGCCGCGTCGTATTCGCCGCGGGCGTCGCGCCCGGTGTCGGGCAGATACCACGAGGCATCGAGAACCCGCAGGTCCGGGTCTTTCAGGTGCGCCTCGAGCCAGGCGGTCGAGACCAGCGTTTTGGGATCGTCGGCGGCCATCTTGCCCCTCCCTCGTGACCGTTCCTGCATAGCGGGCCGGGGGCGGGGTGGGCAAGACGGCTTTGGCAAGGGGGCCGGGCGCGGGGCCGGGACATTGCCCGTTTTTCCGCGCCCGGGGGGCCGGCCGGCTTCGTCAGGTCTTGGACATCGCACCCTTGATGATGCCGACCAGCACCATGACGATGGCCCCGCCGATGCCGCCCGAGGCGACAGACGACAGGAAGGTGCTGATATCGAGACCGCCTGCCGCGGCTGCACCGCCGCCGCCGAGCAGCGCGCCGAGGATCTGCCCGCCGATGCCGCCACCCAGAATGCCGGCGATGGAATTGCCCAGCGTGCCGAGGCTCTGGTTCTTGAGCAGGCCCCCCGCGACGTTTCCGCCGACGGCACCGGCGATGAGTTGGATGATCAGTTCCATAGTGTCCCTTTTTCCAATGGCCTGGTTTCGTGAGCGGAGCCGGTCGGCGGGCCTTCGCCGCCGGCTTGGCACGATTATGCGCGAATTGTCGAAAAAGTCAGAGAAAAATGCAGGATTACCCGCCGTGCTTCAACAATCGGGCCTTCTCGCGGCTCCAATCCCGCTTCGCTTCGGTGTCGCGCTTGTCGGCGAGTTTCTTGCCCTTGGCGATGCCGAGCTTCAGTTTCACGATCCCGCGGTCGTTGAAATACATCGCGATGGGCACGATCGTCATGCCTTCGCGGGCGGTCGCGTTCCATAGCCGGCTGAGTTCTTTCTTGCTGACCAACAGCTTGCGGCGGCGGCGTTCTTCATGGCCCCAGGTCTTGGCCGGCAGATAGGGGGCGATGTAGCCATTGATCAGCCACAACTCGCCCCCCTCGACGCTCGCGTAGCTCTCGGCGATGTTCGCCCCGCCCTGGCGCAGCGACTTCACCTCGGACCCTTGCAGGATGATGCCCGCCTCAAGATCGCTTTCGATGAAATAGTCGAAGCGGGCGCGGCGGTTTTCGGCGATGAGTTTTGAGTTCGGATCTGATTTGGGGGCCATGATCGGCCCGAGATAGGCGAGGGCGCGCGGTGTGTCCAGTGCCGCTCAGGGCTTGCGGGCCGTCAGCATGTACCACATCGGCAGCTGCGCCTCGCGGTTTTCTCGTATTTGTCGTATTCGACTTCGCTGTTGGAATGGGCGAATTCGTCCAGCCGGGTCAGCACGAGACCCGCATCCACGATCGCGTTCACAATCGCACCCATCGTGTGAACGAACCAGTAGGATGGCGGCACGGCGGGGGCTGTCTGGCCGTCGTAGACGATCGCCTCGTCCCAGCTTTCGCCCCGGGCGTGGAGTGCCGCTGACGCATCCCAGGCGGCGCGGTTGGCCGCAGTCACAGCACTTGTGTCGAGGGGCCCGGCCATGATGTTCTCGGTTCCCCACGGGACATAAGATGCTCGGCGCGTTCTGCCTGACCGGTCGCATTGCGGCGCGCCGGGGGTATTGCTAGCATCCTGCGCCAAGGGCCCTGCGGCACGGTCGGTCGCATCGCGGCGGTGCGGACACCGCAACGACCTCGCGGCGGGTTGCAATCGGAGAGCGCGCGATGCTGATCCAGATCCTCGCAGGATCAGTCCTGCTGGTTGTCAACATCACGCTGGCGGCGGTGGCGGCCATGCTGCTGGAGGTCGTCTTTACCCACGGACGGAGGTGGCTGCTGCGCGAACCCCATCGCCCGAAGCTGGTGGTCGTCGTGGCTGGTGTGTCGCTCTGGGTGCTGGGGGTGATCACGCTCAGCGTCTGGATCTGGGCGCTGGCCTACCTCTGGGCCGGCGTGTTCGCGACGCTGGAAGAGGCGGTGTACTTCTCGATCGTGATGTTCACGACGCTGGGCCTTGGCGACGTCATCCTGCCGATCGAATGGCGCATCCTCGCGGGGATGGAGGCAGCGAACGGCTTCATCAATTTCGGCCTGCTCTGCGCGCTGTTTGTCGAGGCGTTGCGGCAGATCCGGCTGGATCAGGTGGAATTGAGGCGCAAGAGGCGGGGCGAGTGATGCCCCGCCATGCAGGTCACGCGACGCGGGCGAGACGGCGGCGCAGCAGCGCGCGCGCCTCGGGCAGGGCGAGGCGCGGGTAGAAGCCGGCCGCGTCGGTGCCGGGGCAGTGCAGCAGCATCCCGCTGTTGGCATAGACCGCTTCTTCCTCGGCGAAGACGGGTGTCACGATCTCGGTCGGGGCCAGAACCGGGCGCAAGACCGCGCCCCCGAGGCCGAGCGCCGCCTCGGCGGGAACGAGGGCGATCACGGCGTCGGGCAGCGAGGCATCGCCCCAGCTGTCCACCAGCAGGTGCTGGCGCGGCAGCAGCGCCAGATCCGCGATGCCGCCCAACAGCCCGCCGGGCAGAACGACGAGCGGATGCGCCCCCGGCAGGAGCCAGTCGCGGCCGATCGCGATCACCTCGCGCAGGCCGCCGTCGAAACTATGCAGCCGGTCGCCGCGCCGCAGGCTACCGGCCGGACGCCAGCCTGCGGCCGTCTCGACCAGCGTTTCGGCCACAAGGCCTGTCAGAACCGGGGTTGCGGGATGGGCGGCGGTGACGGGAACGAACCGGGTGGCGTCTTGCATGAACATGGGATCGGGCTCCGTTCTGGGTTGAGTGAGGGCGGCCGGGATGGCCATGTGCCCAACAAGCACCGGAATTTCGCCATTTTTTGGTCACGTTTGCGGCCAGTGGAAGGCATCGGGCAACCCTTAACGACAATTCAACGCCGATGGCCGAAGCGTTTCCCGAAACTTCGACCGTTATCAGATGGTTAAGGATGTTCGCCCGGCAGTGCCGCGACCTTTGCCGCGCGATTCGCCTGCGCCACGCGGCGGGTCCGGAGCAGGGTGTAGAGCCCGCTTGCCACGACGATGGCACTGCCGGCCAGCGTCGCCGCGTCGGGCTGTTCGCCAAAGATCGTCATTCCGAGGATCAGCGCGAAAACGAGGCGGGTATAGCGAAAGGGTGTCACGACCGAAACCTCGCCCGTGCGCATGGCCACGGTGAGGGAATAATAGGCCGCGACCCCGATCAGGGTGGCGGCCGCCAGCCCGGCGGCCGCCCCGGCCGAAGGCCATGCCGCCCCGCGCTGGAAGGCCAGCAGCGCCGCACCCGTTGGCACCATCATCGCAAAACCATAGATGCCCAGTTGCAGGTTCGAGAGCACCGGCGGGGCGGCGCGGGTTGCAAGGTCGCGCCCCGCAAACCCGAGCGTGCCGAGCACGGCCAGCAGCGACAGGGGGGTGAACCCCTCGACCCCGGGGCGCAGGATGACCATCACACCCGCGAACCCCACGAGGATCGCCGTCCAGCGGCGCCAGCCGACGGTTTCGCCGAAAATCAGCGCCGCCCCCATGACCACGACGAGGGGCGTCGCCTGCAGGATGGCCGAGGCACTGGAGAGCGGCGTGAGCGCGATGGCGAGGGTGTAGAACAACCGGCCCGCAACCTCGAACGCGCAGCGGGTCATCAGGACGGGTGTCAGGATCGCAGGGTGCAGGATACGTTCGCCCCGGCGCGCGGCGAGGATGGAAAAGCCCAAGGTGCCGCCCGCGCCGAAAAGGATGAGGATCTGTCCGACCGGCAGTTCGCGCGCCGCCGATTTCAGGAACATGTCCTCAAGCGCGAAGCCCGCCATCGCGGCGACCATCCAGAGGCTTCCGAGGAGGTTCGCGTTCATCTTCGGGGCGGCCGGGGCCGCGGCCCCGCCGGGCCGCGGAGCCATCAGTTCAGCAGGCCCGCGTGGCGCATCGCAGCGTCGATCCGCGCCTTGGTGCCTTCGGTCAGCCCGACGAGCGGCAGGCGCACCTCTTGCGAGCACAACCCGAGCCGCGAGAGGCCGTATTTCGCGCCCGCCAGACCCGGCTCGAGAAAGATCGCCTCGTGCAGCGGCATCAGCCGGTCCTGATACTCGAGCGCGGTCGCATAATCGCCCGCCAGCGTCGCCGCCTGGAACTCGGCGCAGAGTTTCGGGGCGACGTTTGCCGTCACGCTGATGCAGCCGGTCCCGCCATGGGCGTTGAAGCCGAGTGCCGTCGCATCCTCGCCGGAAAGCTGGATGAAGTCCGGGCCCGCAGGCCGCACGCTGCTGGCTTACCCGCTCGATCTTGCCGGTGGCGTCCTTGACGCCGATGATCCGCGGCAACCGCGCCAGCACACCCATCGTTTCGGGCGTCATGTCGACGACCGACCGGCCGGGAATGTTGTAGATGATGATCGGCAGCGTGCAGCAATCGTGCAAGGCCGTGAAATGCGCGATCAGCCCGGCCTGCGTCGGCTTGTTGTAATAGGGCGTGACGACCAGCGCCGCATCGGCCCCGACCGTTTCCGCGTGACGGATCAGCCGGATGCCCTCGGCGGTGTTGTTCGACCCCGCCCCGGCGATCACCGGCACGCGCCCGCGCGCGGCCGAAACGACCGCGGCCACCACCGTTTCGTGTTCCTCATGGCTGAGCGTGGGGCTTTCGCCGGTGGTGCCGACGGGCACGAGGCCGGTCGAGCCTTGCGCGATCTGCCAGTCGACGAGCCGTTCGAGCGTGTCGAGATCCAGCGCGCCGTCCTTGAACGGCGTCACCAGGGCTGGAATGGACCCCTTGATCATGGCACGCGTCTCCTCGGTTCGGGGCGGCCCGCGAGTCGCCCGGGTGCGGATTGCGCCTTCCTATCGGGCGCCGCGGCGCTTGCCAACACCGGGTGCCGCGGCGCCACCTGGCTGGCGCGATTGTGTGTTGCGGGCCTGCCGGGCTCAGGGCAAAAGAAGCGCCATGACGAGATCGCACACGAACCGAACCCGCACGCTGTGGCGCCCGGCGGCACTGGCCGCACTTCTGGCCATCACGGGCCTGCCCGCCCTACCCGCGCGCGCGGACGAGGCCGAGGCGCTGCGCCTCGCGCTGGCCGAAGTCGCCCGCGACGATTGGCAGGGCGCGCGTGCCGCGGCGCGCGGAGCGATCGCGCAGGATATCGTCGAGTGGAGCCGACTGCGTGCGGGCGATGGCACGCTGAGCGATTATGAGGCGTTCCTGGTGCGGCGGCCTGACTGGCCGGGGCTTGGGCTGCTGCGGCGCAAGGGCGAAGAGGCGGTGGCACGATCGACCACGCCGGACCGCGTCGTGGCCTGGTTCGACGGTGGCCAGCCGCAGACGGTGGAGGGATCGCTGGCGCTGATCCGGGCCTATGCGGCGCTGAACCGCAGGGCGGCGGCCGAGGCCGAGGCGATGCGCGCGTGGATCGCCCTGTCATTCACCAGCGAACAGGAGGCAGCCTTGCTTGCCACCTATTCCGCCGTGCTGGCCCCCGTGCATGAACTGCGGCTCGACCGGTTGTTGTGGGACGGCGAGGCGGTCGAGGCGCAGCGCATGCTGCCGCGGGTCGGCGAGGGGTGGCGTCGCCTGGCCGAGGCACGCCTTGCGCTGCGCGCCGATGCGCCGGGGGTGGATGCAAAGCTGAACGCGGTGCCTGCGACGCTGGCCGCCAACCCCGGGCTTGCCTATGAGCGTTTCATCTGGCGGATGCGGAAGGATCGCTACGAGGATGCCGCCGCACTGATCGTGGGGGTGAGCGACAGCGCCGAGACGCTCGGCCGGCCGGAAGCCTGGGCGCCGCGTCGGGCACTGCTGGCACGACGGCTGCTGCGGGACGGCGATCCGCGCATGGCCTACCGGGTTGCTTCCTCGAACCATCTGGCGGGGGGGGGCGATTTCGCCGAACTGGAGTTCGTCGCAGGCTTCGTCGCCTTGCGCAGCCTTGGCGACGCAACAGCGGCACTGGGGCATTTCCGGGCGCTTGGGGCGGCGGTTTCAACCCCGATCAGCGCCTCGCGCGCCGCCTATTGGGAGGGACGCGCGCTCGAGCATCTGGGGCGGCCGGACGAGGCGCGGACGGCCTTCGCGCGGGCGGCCGGATACCAGACCGCCTACTACGGGCTGCTGGCCTCGGAACGGGCGGGCATCCCGCTCGACCCGGCGCTGCTGGGCCGCGACAAGGCACCCGACTGGACCGGATCGGCCTTTGCCCGGTCTTCGGTGTTCGAGGCGGCCGTGCTGTTGCTGCGCGCGGGCGACCGGACGAATGCGAAACGCTTCCTGCTGCACCTCGCGGAAGGGCTCGATGCGCGCGAATTGGCGCAGCTTGGCGAGATGGCACTGGCGCGGGGCGAGCCGCATCTGGCGGTGCTGATCGGCAAGGAGGCGGCGGAACGCGGCGTGATCCTGCCGCGGATCTACTTCCCGCTGACCGACATGATCCCTGACGGGCTGCCCGTGAGCCGGGCGCTGGCGCTGTCGATCGCCCGCCGCGAGAGCGAGTTCGATCCGGGCGTGGTGAGCCCCGCCGGCGCGCGCGGGTTGATGCAGGTGATGCCAGAGACGGCGAAGATGATGGCCGCCAAGACCGGCCGTGCCTTCGAAAAGGGACGACTGACCACCGATCCTGCCTACAACGCGGCGCTGGGGGCGGCCTATCTGAAACAACTGGTCGAGGAGTTCGGACCGTCGATCGCGCTGATCGCCTCGGGCTACAATGCCGGACCGGGACGGCCCCGGTCCTGGGTGGCGCAGTTCGGCGACCCCCGGCGCGCCGATGTCGACGTGGTGGACTGGGTGGAGATGATCCCGTTCTCGGAAACGCGGACCTATGTCATGCGGGTATCGGAGTCGGTCGTGATCTATCGCGCCAAGCTGAGGGGCACGGCAGGGCCCGTGAACCTGACGGGCGAGTTGAAGGGATAGCGCGGGACCGGGGCGCTGCCCCGGACCCCGGGATATTTGAGAACAGAAGAAAAGATCAGTCGGCCGCCAGCGCCCTGATCCTTTGCCGCCAGAGCGTGAAGAGGCCTGCCGACACCACGATGGCCGCCCCCAGCGCCACGTTCCGCTCCAGCCTTTCGCCGAACAGGAAGATGCCGAGCGCGGATGCGAAGACCAGCTGGAGGTAGACGAAGGGCTGGACCGCGCTGGCCTCGGCCACTTCGTAGGCGCGGATCAGCAGCCAATGGCCCAGGACGGCCGAGCAGCACAGCAGCGCCATCCACACCCAGTCGGGCGCGGTCATCGGTTGCCATGCCCACAGGCCGACGGGCGTCATCGCCACGGCCCCGATCGTTCCGGTCCAGAAGAAGCTGACCGAGGCGGGATCGCTGCGCGAGACATAGCGCGTCAGCAGGACGTAGAGCGCGAAGAGCAGCGCCGCGAGCAGCGGCACCAGGGCTGCCACGGACAGCACCCGCTGGCCGGGTTGCAGGATGACGAGCACGCCGACAAAGCCGATCGCGATCGCCGTCCAGCGCCGCCAGCCGACCTTTTCGCCCAGAACGGGGCCCGAGAGCGCGGCGACCAGAAGCGGCGCGCAAGTGAAGACGGCATGGCTTTCGACCAGCCCGAGGAGCACGAAGGCCAGCACCATCACGCAGATCTCGAGCGCGAGCAGCAGGCCGCGCGCGGCCTGAAGCCACGGTGTCGTGCTGCGCAATGCGGCGCGCGATGCCGCCGGGTCTGCGCGCAGCCAGCGCGATCACGAAGGCCGCAAAGAACCAGTAGCGGATCATCACGATCATGAACACGTTGTATTCGCCGGCAAGGTGGCGCGACATGCCGTCCTGCATCGCGAAGATGAAGGTGGTCACGACCATCAGCCAGATGCCGAGGCGCGTGTTCTGTTCCGTCATGCCGATGGCCCTGTCCTGCCCCGATCGCGCCACGGGCGGGCGTTGCCTGGGCGCACCGCATGTCTTGCGGCTATCCTGGGCTGCGTTTCGCCGAAAACTGCGTTCGCCGCAAGGGCGGGGCGCTGTCAGGTGGCGGCGGGATCGGCCAGCACGCCGGATGTCATGTGGCGCTTGCGCCCGAAGCCCGGCTGGCGCGTTACAGTGAAGCCGGCGGCCGCGAGGGCGCGCCGCACATGGCCCGCCGCCGTGTAGGTGGCGAAGGTTCCGCCGGGCGCGGTGTGGGTGGCGACCTCGGCCAACAGGCCCTCGGACCAGAGCTCGGGGTTGCGGGCGGGCGAGAACCCGTCGAGAAACCAGGCGTCGGCCCTGCCCTGCCAGTCCGGCAGCGTGGTGCGGGCATCGCCGGGCACGATCCCGACCAGCATCGCGCCGAGCTCGAAGCTGGTCTTGCCCGCGCCCCACTGCGTGAGAAAGGGGCCGGCCATGGCGCGCGTGCGCGGGAACGCGGCGAGGGCGCGGGCAATGTCGTCGGCGGCCATCGGATAGGCTTCGAACGAGGTATAGTGCAGGCGGCCCGCCTGGCCGGTTTCCGTCCAGGCCTCGAGGGCAGCCAGCATGTTGAGCCCGGTCCCGAAGCCCAGTTCGGCGATGTGGAAGCCGGGGCGGAACCGGCCCGGAAGGCGGTTGCCGGCCAGAAACACATGGCGGCTTTCGTCGAGCCCGCCCGACAGCGAGAAATAGGGGTCGCCGAACCGGGTCGAGACCGGGGTGACGCCCCCCGACCACTCCACTTCCGCCGTCTGGCCGCGATCGGTCATTTGCCCTACACCCCGTTGCTGCGAAGCATGGGCAAGGGGCTGAGGCATGGCAAGGCCGGATCTGACGGTGCGCGGGGCGGGCATCTTCGGGCTGTCGATCGCCTGGGCGGCCGCGCGGCGCGGGGCGCGGGTGCGGGTGATCGAGCGGGCGGCGGTCGGGGCGGGTGCGAGCGGCGGCGTCGTGGGGGCGCTCGCGCCGCATGTGCCGGAGCACTGGAACGACAAGAAGCAGTTCCAGCTGGAGAGCCTGCTGATGGCCGATCAATGGTGGGCGGCCGTCGAGGCCGTCTCGGGGCTGACCTCGGGCTATGGCCGCACGGGGCGGTTGCAGCCGCTGGCCGATGCCCGTGCCGTGGCGCAGGCGGCACTGCGGGCCGAGGGTGCGCGACAGCTGTGGCAGGGACGCGCGATCTGGGAGGTGGCGCCCGCACCCGGCGATGGCTGGGCGCCGCCCACCGCCTCGGGATGGGTGGTGCGCGACACGCTGAGCGCGCGGATCGACCCCCGGCGGGGCCTTGCGGCGCTTGTCGGGGCGATCGAGGCGCACGGTGGCGAGGTGATCCTGGGGGCGGCAGAGGAAGCCGGGCCGGTGGTCTGGGCGACGGGGGTCGCGGGGCTGGGCCAATTGTCGGTGGCGCTCGGACACGCCGCCGGTGGTGCCGTCAAGGGGCAGGCGCTGTTGCTGGCGTTCGAGGCGCGCAACAGGGCGCAGCTGTTCGTCG
This sequence comes from uncultured Alphaproteobacteria bacterium, assembly GCA_963700485.1. Lineage (GTDB taxonomy): Bacteria > Pseudomonadota > Alphaproteobacteria > Rhodobacterales > Rhodobacteraceae > Aliitabrizicola. Next base: position 261,245 of record CAVOXQ010000007.1, on the reverse strand, counting down.
ACGGGCTGCACATCGTGCCCCATGCCGACGGGACCGTGGCGGTGGGATCGACGAGCGAGCGGGAATGGCGGGACGGGACGGCCACCGACGGGCAGCTCGACGTGCTGCTGGAGGCCGCCATCGGGGCTTGCCCGGTGCTGGCCGGGGCGCCGGTGCTGGAGCGGTGGGCGGGGCTGCGGCCGCGGGCGCGGTCGCGGGCGCCGATGCTGGGGCCCTGGCCCGGCCGGCCGGGCCATTTCATCGCGAACGGCGGTTTCAAGATCGGCTTCGGGATGGCGCCGAAGGTGGCCGAGGTGATGGCCGACCTGGTGCTGGAGCACCGCGATGGCATTCCGGAGGCGTTCCGCGTCGAGGCAAGCCTCTGATCAGGTCAGCGGGCGGATCATCTTGGTGGCCGAGGAAAAGCCGAAGACGTGGCGTAGCGGCCCCAGATCCTCGCGGCCGGCGTCGCTGAACCCAAGCCGTTCATAGAGCGCGCGGGCCCGCCAGTTGGTGTCGATCACGTCAAGGCGGACTTCGGCGTAGCCGCGCGCGCGGGCCTCGTCGCAGATCGCCTCGACGAGGCGCGAGCCGACGCCGCGTCCCCTCGCCTCGCGCAGGACGCAGATGCCATCCATGAGGAAGCGCGCGTTCTCGACATCGCGCCCGAGTAGCCGCAGAAGCAGTCCGCGCCAGATCGCGCCCGGCAGGCCGTAGACCGCGCGCAGGTCCGCGAAGGCCCCGCCGGCGAAGGCGCCCTCGGGCGTCTTGAAGCCCGCGAGGCCGAGCAGACGACCATCGGACCCAAGTGCGACAATGGCGTGATCGGCGCGGATCACCCGATCCAGAAACGCCAGGGCACGGTCGTCGGGCCCGAGCACACGGCCCAGCTTGCCGCCGAACGCCTGCCAGTAGAGCGCGGCCGCAGCGGCGCGGTGGTGCTGCGGCAGGCCACGCCGGATGTCCACACTCATCGCAGCGCGCCCAGCAGGGCCGGGGCGTGCCCCGCGCCGAGGATCCATCCCTCGTCGGTGCGGCCGGGCCAGTCGGGAACGCAGGCGAGAAGCCGCGCAAGGCCGCCCGACCGCGACAGGAGGCGCAACGCGCGGGCCAGCAGCCGGACCTGCCGTTCATCCTTGACACGGTGCCCGCCGTCGGCGGCAACGGCGGCGTCGATCAGCGAGGGATAGACTTCGGCCAGCACCAGCGGGCCGGTCGGGTCCGCAAAGGGCCAGACCCGCGCACCCTGACGGCGCGCGAGGCGTGAAATCATGGGAAGTCCGGTCAACGCCTGCCCGCCCACCGACCCTGTCGTGAACAGCTTCCACACCGGCTGGGCACGCGGGACCAGCATTTCCACCCGGCGACGTTCCGACAGGCCGAGTGCCGGATAGTCAACCGCCTTGCGTTCGGTCAGGCCGGCCAGCGGCAGGCTGCGCGGACGGCCCCAGAACGGGCCGCACCCGCCGAACCCGGCGTTGATCGCGGCGGCCAGGTGGAAGCGGTCGTTGCGGTTGGCAGGACCGTCGGTGATGTGATCCTCCAGCCAGCGCCAGACGGCGGGCGCGCCGGGTGTTCCGGTCAGCCGCGCGGCAAAACCCTCGGGGTAGCCGAACGGAAAGTCGAAGCCCGCCAGCACGCGCCGTCCCGCGGCGGCCTCCGCGTCCAGCAGGGTCGTCAGGGCGGCCTCGGCATCGGCGCGGGTCCGGTGATAGCTGCTGGCCTCGGCGCCATCGCGCGTAACGGCGATCCAGATCGCATCGGCCGAGGGTGCGGGCGGAGACGGCGTGGCAGAGGCCGACCAGTCGACCACCACGATCGTGTCAAATGCCGCCAAGGCGCGTCTCCCGCAGGATGAAATCGGCGATGGCGGCGGTATCGTTCAGGTCAAGCAGCGGCACGGGCAGGCCGGGCAGCGCCGCGTCGGTGGCCACGGCGCGAACCAGCGGGTCGCCCGGCTGGATCAGGCTATGGCCGGCGGCGGGGCGAAAGACCTCGATCTTGGGGTGGGCGTCGCGTTTGTAGCCCTCCACCAGCACCAGGTCGACGGGCGCGAGGCGGGCGAGGATCTCGGTCAGGGCCGGTTCGGGGGCGTCGCGGTGTTCGGTGAGGATCGCGTGGCGGTGCGCTGAGGCGAGCACGACCTCGCGCGCGCCTGCGGCACGGTGGCGGAAGGTGTCCTTGCCGGGCTGATCGAGATCGACATCGTGGTGCACATGCTTGACGGTCGAAACCGTGATCCGGCGCGCGGTGATCTCGGCCACCAGACGTTCCATCAGGCTTGTCTTGCCGGCGTTCTTCCAGCCGATGACCCCATAGACCTTCATGGCGCCCCCGCGATCATGCGTTCAGCCCGGTCCAGATCGGCCGGGGTGTTGAGGTTGAGAAAGGCCCCGTCGTCGAGAAAGGGGGCGGGCGTGAAGCCATGGCGGCGGGCGAAATCCATCACCCGCGCCTCGCCGCGCGCGAGGGTCGCGCGCAGATCCGCCCCAAGCGCGACGGGCCAGAGGCCGAAGGTGGGATGAACCTGATCGGCGCTCTGGGCGAGGGCGATCGGGGTCGCCCCGGTTTCGGCCGCCAAGAGCAGGCGCGGCACCAGATCGGCGGGAAAGAACGGCGTGTCGACCGCCGCGCTGACGATGGCGGTCGCGCCTTGCGGACCGGCCCATTCGATCGCGGCGAGGATGCCTGCGAGCGGGCCCAGTGCGTCCGCGTCGGGCAGCACGGGCAAGTGGAGTTGGGCAAAGCGCGCGGGATCGCCGTTGGCGCTGATCGCCAGGCGTTCGACCTGCGGGTCGAGCCGGTCGGCGGCGCGATGGATCAGGCTTTGGCCGGCGAGGCGCAGGGCGGCCTTGTCGGCGCCACCCATGCGCCGGCCCGTTCCGCCGGCGAGGATCACCCCGAATATCCGCATGCGCGCCCCCCTTGCTGTCCTGCCTTTCCGAGCCTCGCGCCGGAAAATCTCCAGCGCAAGCCCCGGTGCGGCGGCCGGTCTTCAGCGCAGCAGGAACGGTCTTTCTGCCGCCTGGACCAGCAAGACGCCGTGGTTGCTGTCGGCATCGTCATCGGTGATCGTGCGGGACTGGACGCCGGGCAGATCACCAAAGGCATTCATCAGTTTCTTCGGCGACCAGGTGGAGGGGATGCTTTCGAAACCCGGGACGCCGCGCAGGATAGAGGACACGCTGCGGGCACAATGGCCCTTGGGGGCGGCGCCGTAGGACTGGGCGCGCAGCATTGCCATCTGGGCCTGGGCCGGGGTGACATAGATCGTCTGCTGGACGACGCGATAGGTCACGCGGGCATGATAGTCGATGTAGAACGCGATCATCTTGTCGTTCATGCCGTAGTGAACGTCATTGCGTTCCGGCAGGCTCGGGTGGTGCCAGGTGCCGGCCGGATCGAACATGATCCGCTGGGTGCCGTTGATCATCAGGCCGGAATGGGCGCCGCTGTCGTTGCTGTTGCTGAGCACTGTGAAGAGGGTGATGCTGGCGGGCGCCTCGGAGACGTAGGCCGCGCGGGAGACATCTGCATCGCTGGCCCACTTGGGCTCGGCCCCGCAGGCGGCGAGCGAAAGGAGCATCGCCAGACAAAGGAACAAGCGGGTCATGCGGGGGTATCCGGTATCGGCGGGATCAGGAATTGGCGAGGGCGAGGAAGATCAGGATTGCGATGCTGATCCCGGCACCCCAGATGACCATCCGGATGAACCCCGCGAAGGTCTTTTCCTTGTCGGCCGTGGGCATCGTTCCGTGCTTGTGGTCGGTGGTCTTGTCATGTCCGGCCATGGGGGCGCCTCTGCTCGTCTCGGTTCGACAGCCCCCTTAGCGGATTCTCCGGGACGTGTCACGGGGGCTTGAGGGGCGCCTTGGCCCGGAGCGTGGAAATTGCGCGGGCACGGCCCGCAGGCGCCATAAAGGGCACTCGCCAATCGCCTGGAAAGGCGGGAAATGTCGGCTTTCCGTCCGCGGTGCCGCAGGGATGGCGCCCTGTCGCGGGCCGCCGTTGGGACCATGTGACGCGGCCCGGCGCGCGCGGCGGGTCCGGAACCCCGCTACCGCGCCTGCCTTGGGGGATGGCGGTGGGGGTTGCGGGCCGCGGGGCACAGAGCACGCCTGGCATGGCAGGCACCGGGGCTTGCCCTGCGCAAACGCAGGGCTGGCGGGTGCGAGGCAACGCCCGTTCGGCGGAAATTCCCCCTTCACGCGGGTCGGTGCAGTGACAGGGGAAAGGACCATGACAGGGGGAAAGGGCCGGCCGGGGCTGGGGGATCCCGGTCGCAGGAATGGCGTGGCCGCCCACAGGCGCGGCCGCCCGCCCTTCGATCAGTAGAGCGTCTGGAGCCCCGGCGGTTTGAGCGAGGCCAGAACCACCACCTCGACCCCGTCGCGGACCCTGTCGTGCAGATCGATGATGTCCTGGTCCAGAAGCCGGATGCAGCCGGAAGACACGGCCTTGCCGAGGTATTCGGGCTCACAAGCGCCGTGGATGCGGTAGAGTGTGTCGCGGCCGTTCTGGAACAGGTAGAGCGCGCGCGCGCCGAGCGGGTTTCCCGGGCCGGGCGCCATCCCGCCGTTCGCGACGGAATAGGGCGCGAACTCGGGCCGCCGCGCGATCATCGTGTCGGGGGCCTTCCACCTTGGCCAGCGCTGGCGATACTGCATCACCGCGTTTCCGTCCCAGGCGAAACCTGCGGCCCCGACGCCGACGCCATAGCGCAGCGCGCGGTCGCCATCCTCGATCAGGTGCAGATAGGCCGCGTCGGGATCGACGACGATCGTGCCGGCGGCAAGATCGGGATAGGGGTTCGTCACCTGCTGCCGCCAGAGACGGGGCGCGACGACGCCGGGCGGCACCGCCGGCACCGGATAGGGTTCGTCGAGAAGGGCGCCGTAGCGCGCCGGCATCGGTGGCGGCGGCGGTGGCGGTGCGACGGGGGCGGGACTTGCGCAGGCGGACACCGCTGCGGTCGCCAGCCCCGCGACGAAAGCGCGTCGGGTGGTCATGTGAGAAAGCTCCGTCTGGCTGAATGCGACTTGCCGCGCAGGGGCGCGGCGCGGGCAATCAGCCGAGGCGCGGCGGGCCGAGCGCGGGCGGCGGCCGATGCCCGCGGGCGGCCGGCGGATCGGAGGCTTCGGCATCCGCGGTCCGTCCGGGTTCGGGCAGGGTCTGGGGATCGGGCGGAAGGCCTAGGGTGAAGGTGCAGGGCGATCCGGGCAGTAGCGGGCCGTGGCAGCGCCGGGGCGCCTCTGCCATGGCTTGCGCGACGCGTTGCCCCTCGGCGACGGTCTGCCTGTCATCAGCCTGTTGCGCGCGGTCCGCAGCCGCGACCGGGGCGGCGTAGACCCGGTGGAACGTGCCCAGCGGAAGCAGCGCACAGACGAGAAGGCCGAGCAGAATGGCACGAAGGACGGACATGGCGCGGAATCTGGCACAGGCGCGCGGGGCTGTCGATGCCCCGGCAGGGCCATCGGGTTCACCGTCGCGTGTGCGCGCGGCGATCAGGCGCGTTGCCAGACCCAGACGCCCTCGCGCGTCTCGCGCATGATCTCGCCCCGGCGGTGGAGATGGTTGAGGTGGGCCACGGCCTCGGCCAGGGCAAGGCCCAGTTCGCCGGCGCCGATCTGGCGCTTGAAGAGGGGCGCGAAGCAGTCGGTCGCTATGCGCGGTTCCGCCAGATGATCGCGCAGTCTGCCGAGCGCGCCCTCGTGGTTCTCGATCATCTGGTCCAGCCGGAAGGGCAGGCCGGTGAAGGGCAGCTTGTGGCCGGGCAGCACGAGCTGATCGTCGCGCGCGAGGGGCTGGAAGGCGCTGGCAGCTGTGCAGCCATTCGGCCAACGGGTCGGCCTCCGGTTCGGTCGCGTAGACGCCGATATTGGGCGAGATGCCGGGCAGAAGCTGGTCGCCGCCCAGGACCAGAGGATCGTCGAGCGACCAGAGCGTCGCATGTTCGGGCGCATGACCATGGCCGATGCGGACAGTCCACCGTCGCGCCCGCCCGACGCAGGATCGCCCTCGACCAGCCGCGTAAAGCCCGAGCGGCATGGGGGCGACCATGTCGGCGAAGTTGAACGGGCGTTCGGCGGCTCGCCGCGCGAGGGCGTCGTCGTCCATGCCGGCCGCGCGCAGAAAGGCCGTCGTTGCGCCGTCGGGCGGGTCTGCACGTCGAGCACCAGCATCCGGGCGAAAAGCCAGGCGGTGCGGGTGGTCAGAAGCTCGGCGCCCGTCGGGCCTGGAACCAGCCCGCAAGGCCGATATGGTCGGGGTGGTGATGGGTGACGATCACCCGGGTCACGGGCTTGTCCGGCAAGGGCCCGGCCAGCAGGGTTTCCCAGATCGCGCGCCTCCGGCGACTGTCGAGCCCGGTGTCGACCATGGTCCAGCCGTCGCCATCGTCCAGCGCATAGACGTTCACATGGTCGAGCGCCATCGGCAGCGGCAGGCGCATCCACAGCACTCCGGGGGCGACCTCGTGGCCTGCGCCCTCGGGCGGGCGGCACCGGGACCGGATGGCGCAGCCCGGTGTCGGCGCGCGGTCACGCGGCCAGATCCTCGGGCGACAGCGCGTAGAGCCCGGCGGCCCCTTCGCGCGCCTGCGGCAAGCAGTGCCCGCGTGTTCCGGCAGCAGCCGGCGGATCGCGAGCCGGGCGAGCGGCGGTGCGCGCGGGATCGGCCATGGCGCCGCGGTCAGATGGGCATGGCCGCCCAGCACCCGGGCAAAGGCGCGCAGATAGGGCACGGCACCGGCAAAGCGGTCGTTCACGCGGCTGGGCCACCAGCCATTCGGTCGTCTCGCGCAGGGACTTCGGCTGCCGCCCAGACATCGCCCGCGAGATCGGGCAATTGGGCGCGCGCCGCCTCGGCGCCCGCCTCGACCTCGTCGAGCAGGCGGAAGGCGGCCTCGCCGCCGTCGGCAAGCTTGCGGCCCACGAGGTCCATCGCCTGGATGCCGTTGGTGCCTTCGTAGATCGTCGTGACGCGGACGTCGCGCAGATACTGGGCAGCGCCGGTTTCCTCGATAAAGCCCATGCCGCCATGCACCTGGATGCCGCAGAGGCGGCCACGACGCCCGGTATCGGTGCCGAAGGCCTTGGCGATCGGGGTCAGAAGCGCGGCGCGCGCCTGCCAGTCGGCGCTCGCCGGTCGCCGTCGGCCATGTCGATGGCCACGGCACAGGACAGCGCGATGGCGCGGGCCGCAAAGATCTCGGCCTTCATCGTGGCCAGCATCCGGCGCACATCGGCATGATCTGCGATGGTGCCGCTTTCCCGGCGAGCGGCGTTGCCCTTGCCGGCGGTCCATCGGCATAGGCCAGCGCATGCTGCATCGCGGCCTCGGCCACGCCGATGCCCTGCACGCCGACGCCGAGGCGGGCGTTGTTCATCATCGTGAACATCGCAGCCATGCCCCGTGTGCGGCGCGCCCACCAGCCAGCCCGTCGCGCCGTCGTACTGCATCACGGCAGGTGGGCGATGCCGTGCAGGCCCAGCTTGTGCTCGAGGCTGACGACCTTGCAGGGCTGTTGCGCGCGCCGGGGTTGCCGTCGGCGTCGGGGATGAGCTTTGGCACCATGAAAAGGCTGATGCCCTTGGTCCCTCGGGCGCCGTCGGGCAGGCGCGCCAGCACCAGATGGCAGACGTTCGCGGTGAAATCGTTGTCGCCCCAGGTGATATAGATCTTCTGCCCGGTGATCGCATAGGTGCCGTCGCCATTTGGCTCGGCCTTGGTGCGCAGCGCGCCCACGTCGCTGCCGGCCTGCGGCTCGGTCAGGTTCATCGTGCCGCACCATTCGCCCGAGATCAGCTTGGCAGGTAAAGCGCCTTGATCTCGTCGGAGGCGTGATGCTCCAGCGCCTCGATCTGGCCCTGGCTCATCAGCGGGTTGACTTGCAGCGACAGGCAGGCCGAGGCCATCATCTCGTTCACCGCGGTGGTCAGCGGTCATCGGCAGGCCCATGCCGCCATATTCCGGGTCGGCCGCGATCGCCGACCCAGCCGCCCTCGACAATCGCGCGATAGCCTTCGGCGAAACCCGGGCGAGCGTGCGCACGACGCCGTTCTCCAGCCGCGCGGGGTGGATGTCGCCTGCGCGTTGCAGCGGCGCGAGCACATCCTCGCAAAGCCGTGCCGCGCTCGGTCAGGATCGCCTCGACGGTATCGGGCGTCGCATCGGCGAAGCGGGGGGTGGCCGCGACCCGGTCGAGCCCGACGACATGGTCGGAACAGAAAGCGGAAATCGGCGAGCGGGGCGCGATAGGGCATGGCGGATCCTCGGGACGAGCGGGTGCTTGGCAAGGCGGCGGCACCGGCGTATGACGGCTCTGCGGGGCGAGCCTAGCTGATGTCCGGCCCCCTTCAAGGTCAACGCTGCGTCATACCATGGAACCGACCGAACGCATTTTGCCCACGACCGCAGGGAACGGCCCGCGCCGCCGCGCTGCTGGCGCGCGGGGCGGCTCGTCGCGTTTCCGACCGAGACGGTCTACGGGCTGGGCGGGGATGCACGGTCTGACCTGGCGGTGGCCGCGCATCTTTCGCGGCCAAGGGCCGGCCGCGCTTCAACCCGCTGATCGTGCATGTGCCCGACCTTGCCGCCGCGCGGCGGCTCGCGCGTGTTCGACCCGCGCGCCGAACGGCTGGCCGCGGCGTTCTGGCCGGGGCCGCTGACGCTGGTGCTGCCGGTTCGCGCGGGGGCGGGGTTGTCGGTCCTGGTGACGGCGGGGCTGCCGACGGTCGCCTGTGCGGGTTCCGGCGCATCCGGTGGCACAGGCGGTGCTGGCGGCCTTTGGCGGCCCGGTTGCCGCACCATCGGCCAACCCCTCGGGTCGGGTCAGCCCGACGCGGGCCGCGCATGTGCTGGAGGGACTGGACGGGCGCATCGCGGCGGTTCTGGACGGCGGGGCCTGCACGGTCGGGGTGGAATCGACGATCATCGGGCTTGGTGGCGGACCCGGCGCGCCCGCAGTGCTGTTGCGCCCCGGCGGACTGCCGGCCGAGGCGGTCGAGGCTGCTCTTGGCCGAGGCGCTTGGCGTGCCGAGGCGCGGGCGATCAGCGCGCCGGGGCAGCTTGCCTCGCACTACGCACCGGGGGCGCTCCGTACGGTTGGGGGCCACGCAGCCCGAACCGGGTGAAGTCTGGATAGGGTTCGGCCCGTCGCAGGGGGCGCGCCTGACGCTTTCGGCCGATGGCGATCTGTCGAGTCGCGGCGGCTTGCCTTTTCGATGTCTTGCGCGCGGCGGATACGCTGGCCGGTCCGGGCGGGGCGGATCGCTGTCGCGCCGATGCCCGAGACGGGGCTTGGACGCGCGATCAACGACCGGTTGCGGCGCGCGGCGGCGCCCCGGCCCTGACCTTGCGCGGCTGCCCACCCCACGCCCGCGCCGGGGCGAGAGGCAGCCGTCCGACCGCGCCGCGGCCGTGCGCAGGGTCACTCGCGCGGGGGCTGGACCATGCCGCGCTGCACGGCGGGGCGGGCGAGGAACCGATCGAGATAGCCCGGAACCTGCGCAAGACGGTCCCAGCCGACAAGATCGCCGGCCTTGTAGAACGTCACCAGCGTGTTGAGCCAGGGCGCGATGGCGATGTCTGCGATCGTATATTCGCCCGCGATCCAGTCGCGCCCCGCGAGCGCGCCGTCGAGCACCTTCAGCAGACGCTCCACCTCGGCCCGATACCGTTCCTTCGGGCGGGGATCGTCGATCTCCTTGCCTGCGAAGGCATGGAAGAACCCGAGTTGTCCGAACATCGGGCCGATGCCGCCCATCTGGAACATCAGCCACTGTAGCACCTCGTAGCGGTGCGCCTGCGGCAGCAACTGACCGGATTTCTCGGCCAGATAGATCAGGATCGCCCCGCTTTCGAACAATGGCAGCGGCTGTCCGCCCGGGCCGTCCGGGTCGATGATGGCGGGGATCTTGTTGTTTGGGTTCAACGACAGGAACGCCTCGGAGAGCTGGTCGTTGGTGGCAAAGCTGACAAGGTGCGCATCATAGGGCAGGCCCGTTTCCTCGAGCGCGATGGACGCCTTGACGCCATTGGGCGTGGGCAACGAATAGAGCTGGATCGCGCTGGGGTTGCGCGGCGGCCAGCGCCGCGTGATCGGAAAATCGGCAAGGAGAGTCATGGTGCCTCCGGAGAAAGTGAACTGATGAGTATAGTTACGGATTTCGTCTGACAAAACCCGCGCCAGTGTGTGATAGTCGCCCCGCGCTTGTGCGCCATTGCAGATGACAACCCGGCCAGACCGGCCGGCATAAACCGGGAATCACTTCAGATGTTCAACGAATTCAAGACCTTCATCGCACGGGGCAACGTTCTTGACCTTGCCGTCGGCATCATCATCGGGGCGGCCTTCACGGCGATCGTCAACTCGATGGTGGCGGATCTGATCAATCCGATCATCGGCCTGATCATCGGTGGTATCGATTTCTCGAACATGTATCTGGTGTTGAGCGGCAATCCGCCGGAGGGGGCGAGTTTGCAGGCCGCGCGCGACAGCGGGGCAGCGGTCTTTGCCTATGGCTCGTTCATGATGGCGGTGCTGAACTTCCTGATCGTGGCCTGGGTCGTGTTTCTGCTGGTCAAGGCGGTGAACCGGGCCCGGGATGCGGTCGTCAAGCAAGAGGCCGAGGCACCGGCAAAGCCCAAGGGGCCCACGCAGGAGGAACTGCTGGCCGAAATCCGCGACGTGCTGAAGGCCCGCGCCTGAGGCGAAGGAAAGACGGCTGCGCCTCGGGGTGGGCGCAGCCGTTGGCAGGGCGATTTCCGCCGGCGTCAGGGACACGGAGGCGGGCGGGCGGTCGACCCGGGGGGAGCGTGGGCCGACCTTTGGCTTGGTGTGGCCTCAGGCGGCCAGCGCCTTTTGCGGCTCGATCACCGGCAGGTTCAGCGCGGCGCCGACCGCGCCGTAGGTGACCTTGCCCGCGTGAACGTTGAGCCCGGCCAGCAGGTGCCTGTCGTCGCCACAGGCCTTGCGCCAGCCCTTGTCGGCCAGCGCCAGCATGAACGGCAGCGTCGCGTTGCCGAGCGCCAGTGTCGAGGTCCGCGCAACGGCACCCGGCATGTTGGCCACGCAGTAATGCATGATCCCGTCCACCTCATAGATCGGATCCTGATGGGTGGTGGCGTGCGACGTCTCAAAGCAGCCGCCCTGGTCGATGGCCACATCGACGAGCACCGCGCCGGGCTTCATCGTCGCAAGCTGGGCGCGGGTGATCAGTTTCGGCGCGGCGGCCCCGGGGATCAGGACCGCGCCGATCACCATGTCGGCATCGCGGATAAGCTCGGCGGTGTTTCCGGCGTCGGAGTAGATCGCCTTGAAGTCGCGGCCGAACACGTCGTCGAGGTAGCGCAGGCGGGGCAGCGAGCGATCGAGCACGGTCACGTCCGCGCCCATTCCGGCCGCGATCTTGGCCGCGTGGGTGCCGACGACGCCGCCGCCGATCACGACGACCTTGCCGGGGGCCACGCCGGGGACGCCGCCGAGCAGCACGCCGCGCCCGCCGTTGGCCTTTTGCAGCGTCCAGGCGCCGACCTGCGGGGCCAGCCGGCCCGCGACTTCGGACATCGGCGCCAGCAGCGGCAGGCCGCCGCGATCGTCGGTGACCGTTTCGTAGGCGATCGCGGTCACGCCGCTGTCCAGCAGATCGCGGGTCTGGTCCGGATCGGGCGCGAGGTGGAGGTAGGTGAACAGAACCTGACCTTCGCGCAGGCGCTTGCGTTCCACCGCCTGGGGTTCCTTGACCTTCACCACCATCTCGGCCTTGGCGAAGACCTCTTCGGCGGTGGGCAGGATGGTGGCACCGGCGGCGACGTAATCGGCGTCGGCAAAGCCCGCGCCGATACCGGCGCTGGCCTCGATCAGCACATCGTGGCCGTGCGCCACCGCTTCGCGTGCGGCGTTGGGGGTGATGCCGACGCGGAATTCCTGCGGCTTGATCTCTTTGGGGCAACCGATCTTCATGGCGAGTCCTCGCGGGGGGAAAGTGATGACCCGAGTATGACAGATCGCGCTGGTGATGCTTTGAAAAGCGGATGACAGCGACGGCGGTGTGTGGCAGGTTCTTCGACAGAAATGACGATTTCTCGAAGGATCTTGCACAAGGATGGACCTTGACGGGACAGACCGCCGTATCCTGATGGCCTTGCAGAAGGACGGCCGCATGACCAACGCCGAGTTGGCCGAGCGGGCGAACCTGTCGCCGTCGGCCTGCCACCGGAGGGTGCAGAGGCTGGAGAAGGAGGGCGTCATCGGGGAATACGTTGCGCTGCTCGATGCGCGAAAGCTCGGGCGGCCGACCACGGTATTCGTGGAGATCACGCTGTCGGGACAGGCCGACGAGGTGCTCGAGGCTTTCGAGGCGGCGGTAAAGCGGGTGCCGGACGTGCTGGAATGCCACCTGATGGCGGGCACGGCGGACTACCTGTTGAAGGTCGTGGCGCAGGATACCGACGATTTCGCGCGCATCCACCGCCAGCATCTGGCGCGTCTGCCGGGCGTGGCGCAGATGCACTCGTCGTTCGCGCTGCGCACGGTGTTCAAGTCGACAGCACTGCCGGTCTGATCCTCCATCACGGGGCTTCCGGCCCGTTGGGGGACGATGGGCCGGCCGCAAGGCTTGGCCACCTTGGACATGACCGGGCGTGCAGATCATGGGCGGCGTCGTCCTGCGAACGGACATCTCCCGTCGGTTCGGGAAAACCGCGACCGCTTCGGTTGCGGGCGCGGGCAAGGGCCCATGGCGACGGCGCTTGAACCGCTGGCAACAGGATAGATGAAGCCTGCCACGCGCAGCGGATGACGGGATGGCGCGGCGTCGGGGCGCAATGAAAAACCCCCGGGCCGGGGCACGGGGGTTGATCGGGTGGCGGACGGATCCGCCGCAGAGTTCAGAAAAGCGGCTTCAGAGACCGCCTTCGCGCTGCACCTTCTTGCGGGCGAGTTTGCGCGCACGGCGGACGGCCTCGGCCTTCTCGCGCGCTTTCTTGACGGAGGGTTTCTCGAAATGCTGCTTGAGCTTCATTTCCCGAAACACGCCTTCGCGCTGAAGCTTTTTCTTCAGAGCACGAAGAGCCTGTTCGACGTTGTTGTCGCGAACGCTGACCTGCATGTGGTTGTCACCACCTTCCTAAGTTAGAGTTGCACGAATTGTGCAGGACGCGGCCCTATAGCAAAGGCCGGCGGACGCTTGTCCACCGGCGGCGTGAGCACGACAGGACGAAATGGCAAGGAGAGTGGCCGATGGACACCGATGACGACAGATCGCACAGGACCGGCTGCTCGACGCGGCGCTGCCGCATGTGCCGTTCGACGGCTGGTCCGAGGCGACGTTGCGGGCGGCGGTCGCGCGATCGGGCGTGGACGCCGGCGCTGGCGCGGGCGCTGTTTCCGCGCGGCGGCGTCGATCTGGCGCTGGCCTATCACCGGCGCGGGCGACGCCGAGATGACGGCAGCGCCTGCACGGCAGCGGACCTCGGCGGGCTGCGCTTTCGCGACCGGATCGCGCCGGCGGTGCGCTGGCGGCTGGAGGTGGCCGACCGCGAGCTGGTGCGGCGCGGCATCGACGCTCTTCGCCCTGCCGCAGCATGCCGCCGACGGCGCCCGCGCGATCTGGGGCACGGCGGACGCGATCTGGACGGCGCTGGGCGACACGTCGCGACGATCTGAACTGGTACACCAAGCGCGCCACGCTGTCGGGGGTCTATGGCTCGACCGTGCTCTACTGGCTGGGCGACGACAGCGTCGGGCATCAGGCGACGTGGGAGTTTCTGGACCGCCGGATCGAGGATGTGATGCGGATCGAGAAGCTCAAGGCCAGCGTTCCGCGAGAATCCCGTTCGGCAAGGCGCTGCTGGCCGGCCCGGCTGAAGCTGATCGAAAGCGTGCGCGCGCCGCAGACTGCCGCGACGACCTGCCGGGCAGGTTTCCGATTCTGAGACGAGAGCCCGATGACCCTGTCGCACACGATGCGCGCCATCGAAATCCCGCAGCCCGGCGGTCCCGAGGTGCTGACGCCGGTGGACGCTGCCCGTGCCCGTGCCGGGCCATGGGCAGATCGTGATCCGCGTCGCCTATGCCGGGGTGAACCGGCCCGACGCGCTGCAACGCGCCGGGGCCTATGCGCCGCCGCCGTCGGCCTCGCCCCTGCCGGGGCTCGAGGCTTCGGGAACGGTGGTGGAGATCGGGCCCGGCGTGGCCGGCTGGTCGATCGGCGACAGGGTCTGCGCGCTTGCTGCCGGGCGGGGGCTATGCGGAATACGTCGTGACGCAGCGCGGCCCATGCCCTGCCGGTGCCGCAGGGCATGGACCTGCGCGCAGCCGCCTGCCTGCCGGAGACCTGCTTTACCGTCTGGTCGAACGTGGTGCATGCGCGGCGGCCTGCAGGCGGGCGAACGGTTCCTGGTCCACGGCGGCGTCGTCGGGGATCGGCACGACGGCGATCCAGATCGCCGCGGCGCTTGGGGCGCGGGTCTTCGCCACTGCCGGGTCGGACGAGAAATGCGCCGCCTGTCGTGGCGCTCGGGGCCGAGCGCGCGATCAACTACCGCGACGAGGATTTCGTCGCAGATCGTGCGGGCGGAGGGCGGCGCGGACCTGATCCTCGACATGGTGGGCGGCGCCTATCTGCCGCGCAACGTCAAGGCGCTGGCCGACGACGGCCGGCTTGTGCAGATCGCCTTCCTGCAAGGGGCCGAAGGTCGAGCTGAACTTTGCCGAGGTGATGATGCGGCGGCTGACGATCACCGGATCGACGCTGCGCCCGCAATCGGACCTGGCCAAGGCCGGCTATCGCGGCGAGACCTGCGAACGCCATGTCTGGCCGATGATCGCAGCCGGCAAGCTGCGCGTCGGTGATCGATTCGGAGTTTCCGCTGGAGCGAGGCGTCGGAGGCCCATGCGCGGATGGAAAGCTCCGGACACATCGGCAAGATCGTGCTGAAGGTGGGGTGAGGCGCTGAACTCGGAGAAAGTCATCGTTGATGTAACGGAGACTGTCAGTGTCACTTATGGCAAAGCCACTGCGCTAAACCATTCTGTCTGACTGGAAGAAGCATCATTTCGGAAAGAGGATTGGCCGCTATGGCCGCCGCGGGTGTTGCCTAGACAGAGCTATCTCGGATCTCGGGCGTATCATAATCATCGCCTGGACAAAGACCTTAGGGGAGTATCTCGCACGAGAGGGGTTGAAACAGCTCAAAAGCAATACCGCGCGCCCGGCATCATAATTGACAGCGATCGGAAATATGACGAACCTGGTGAGGTCTTCTGCCAAATTGACGAATAAGATCAAAAGCTTCTGCTGATTATTGCGGATCGTCTTGCAGGCAGAACTCAAGTGCCCCAAGTGAACGAACCGACAAACATGTACCGCTTGCTCACCAGCAAACTCACGCAATGGGCGGTGCTAACCTACCGGACAGCCTCCATCACCGCGTCGGACAGCCGGCAATCGCGGATCGTGTCGGCGCCGCAGCGGCGGGGCGTGAGGTCCGCGGTCAGGCAGATGCGTGCCTCCTGGATCATGCCCCGGTCGCAGGTGATGGTGATCTGGTCCGGCGCAAGGTCGGGGTTGGCCTCGACAAAGGCCTCCTCGACGACGCTTGCGGGCAGGGTCACGTCCCGGTTCAACCTTGCGAACACGTCCGGAATGGTGACCGAGGCGTAGGCCCGGCGGGCGAGCGCGAAATAGTCCTGCGCCGAAAGCCCGGAGCAACGGCCATGCTTTTTCCACTGGTACCAGGCGAGGCCGCCCGCACCCATGATGTCGGCCATCGCCGCCGTTTCGGCGCGCGAGGGATCACGCGCGCTCGGTGCGGCAGAAGCTCGGCCAGCCCTCCTCGAATTGCGGCCAGAGCCCGTGCAGCGTGAAGCTGAAGTCGTGCCGGGGATCGCACTGGCCGGAGTTGCGCGCATCGCCTTCAAGCGCGCACCAGTTCGGCGACCAGCTGAGCGAGAGAACGAAGTAGTCGAACTGGCCCGCGGTTTCGCCCTCGGCCCGGACGGGGCCTGCACCCAGACCGAGAAAAAGCGTCAGAAGCAGTGCCAGGGCCCGGTGCATTTTCTCTTTTCTCCCGTGGGCAAGACGACTATATGACGCCGTAACTTCCCGAAAACGAGAAAATGGCGGCCATGGTCGCAGCCGTTTTCCCGGCCCGGGAGAGATTTGTAAAGGAGCGATCCGATGAACAAGCCCCTCATGGCCAAAGCCACTGCCGTCTGGCTTGTGGACAACACCACGCTGACCTTCAAGCAGATCGCAGAGTTCTGCGGAATGCACGAGCTGGAAGTGCAGGGCATCGCCGATGGCGATGTTGCCGCGGGCGTGAAGGGGTTCGATCCGATCGCGAACAACCAGCTTGACCCGATCGAAATCGAAAAGGGCCAGAAGGATCCGGCCTATCGGTTGCAGCTTGAAGTTCAACGCGGCCGCCGTGGGCGAGGAAAAGCGCCGTGGGCCGCGCTATACGCCGCTGTCCAAGCGGCAGGACCGGCCGGCGGCGATCCTGTGGCTGGTGAAGTTCCATCCGGAACTGAGCGACGGGCAGATCGGCAAGCTGGTCGGCACGACCAAGCCGACGATCCAGTCGATCCGCGACCGGACGCATTGGAACATCTCGTCCATCACGCCGGTCGACCCGGTGGCGCTCGGGCTGTGCCGAGCAGACCGAACTGGATGCCGCGGTGCAGGCGGCGGCGAAGAAGAAGGCCGCCGAGGGCGTGGTCATGTCCGACGACGAGCGGCGCAAGCTGGTCTCGACCGAGCAATCGCTTGGCATGGCGCCCGATCCGAAGATGCCCACCGCGATCGCAGGGCTGGAGACGTTCACGTTGACGGAAAAGGAAGAAAGCCCGGCCGATTTCAGCGATGCCGAGAGCTTCTTCAACCTGCCGCAGTCGGATGACGAGGACGAAGACGAGGATCGTCGCGGCTGAGGACCGGCAGCGGCCCCACGGGTTGATGGCGCCGCGCGATCAGAACCGCTTGCGCGCGCGCAGGGCGGCACCGATGGTGCCGTCGTCGAGATAGTCGAGTTCGCCGCCGACAGGCACGCCTTGCGCCAGCGACGAGATGGCCACGCCGGTGGGCGTCAGCGCATCCGCGATGTAGTGGCCCGTCGTCGCGCCATCGACGGTGGCGTTCAGCGCGAGGATCACCTCGGTCGCGCCTTCATCGGCCACGCGGGCGACGAGGTGGGGGATGCGCAGATCGTCCGGGCCCACGGCATCGAGCGCGGAAAGCGTGCCGCCCAAGACATGATAGCGGCCCTTGAACACCCCGCCCCGTTCCATCGCCCAGAGATCGGCCAGGCTTTCCACCACGCAGATCTCGCCGGTGGCGCGTCGCGGGTCGGCGCAAATCGCGCAGGGATCGGCCGTTGCGATGTTGCCGCACACGGAGCAATCGCGCGCCGACAGCGCGACCTGCGCCAGCGCCTGCGCGAGCGGCGCCATGACGGCTTCGCGCTTGCGCAGCAGGTGCAGCACCGCGCGGCGCGCCGATCGCGGCCCAAGGCCGGGCAGGCGGGCCATCAGGTCGATCAGCCTCTCGATGTCACGCGGGGCCTCGGTCATCGTGTCAGAACGGCAGCTTCATGCCTGGGGGCAGGCCCATGCCCTCGGTCAGCCGGGCCATCTCGTCGGCGGCCGTTTGCTGGGCCTTGGCCTGCGCATCCTTGATCGCGGCCAGGATCAGGTCTTCGGCCACTTCCTTTTCGGACGGCACGAAGATCGACGGGTCGATGGTGAGCCCGGTCAACTCGCCCTTGGCGGTGGCGGTCGCGCGCACGAGCCCCGCGCCGCTTTCGCCGGTTACGGTGCGCGCGGCAAGGCTTTCCTGAAGCTCGGCGAGCTTGGACTGCATTTCCTGCGCCTTTTTCATCATGCCGGCCATGTCGGCCAGGCCGCCCAAACCTTTCAGCATCGTCCTATCCTTTCAGGTGTCTTCGAACGGATCCCAGTCGTCGGCTTCTTCCACCTCGGCCAGCGCCTCGGCGGCGGCGGCTTCGGCAGGCGACGGAGGGGTGCGGATCTCGGCGATCTTTGCGCCGGGAAAGGCTGCGAGGACCGCCTGCACCAGCGGCAGGGCCATCACTTCGGTTTCGGCCTCGGTGCGGGCGGCGTCGGATTGCTCGGCAAGCGTGGGGCCGCCGCCGAAACCGGTGACCGATACGCCCCATCGGCCACCCGTCCAGCCCAGAAGGCGCTGCGACAGGCGGGCGGCGAGATCGGTCGGAGCGTCAGGTGTCGGCTGGAACTCGATCCGGCCCGGCGCATAATGCACGAGCCGCAGGCACGTCTCGACTTCGAACAGAAGTTTCATGTCGCGCCGCTCGCGGATCAGCGCCACGACCTGCTCGAAAGTGGCGTAGTGGGCAAGTGTCTCGGGCGCCCGGGCCAGCGCGGTGGCCGCTCCCTGGCCGCCACCACCCCCCTGTGCCGGGCCACCCGTCGACGGGCGGTGCGCCGTGCCGGCGGTCTGCTGCGGCGCGCCCGCCGCGGGGCTGCCCTGCGGGGCAGGGCGGGGTGCGGCCGGCGAGGGTAGCGATTGCAGCTTGCGGATCAGGCTTTCCGGATCGGGCAGGTCGGCCACATGGGTCAGCCGGATGATCGCCATTTCGGCTGACATCATCGCGTTCGGGGCCAGAGCCACCTCTTCCAGCGCCTTGAGCAGCATCTGCCACATCCGGGACAGCGCGCGCATCGGCAGGCGGGTTGCCATGTCGAGGCCGCGCGCGCGCTCGTCCGGGGGGATCGTGGGATCGTCCGCGGCGTCGGGCGTGATCTTGAGCACGCTGATCCAGTGGGTGATCTCGGCCAGATCGCGCAGCACCGCCATCGGATCCGCGCCGTCCGCATATTGCGCGGACAGTTCCGCCAGGGCGGCTGCCGGCTGCCCCTGCATGACCAGATCGAAGAGGTCGAGCACACGGCCCCGGTCGGCCAGCCCCAGCATCGCGCGGACCTGATCGGCGGTGGTTTCGCCCGCGCCATGGGCGATCGCCTGATCGAGCAGCGAGAGCGCGTCACGGACCGAGCCTTCGGCCGCGCGGGTGATGAGGGCGAGGGCGTCTTCGGCGACCGCCGCGTTTTCCTGCGCAAGGATCGTGCGGAGGTGGGCCATCATCACCTCGGGCTCGATCCGGCGCAGATCGTAGCGCTGGCACCGCGACAGGATGGTGACGGGAACCTTGCGGATCTCGGTGGTGGCGAAGATGAATTTCACATGGGCGGGCGGTTCCTCGAGCGTTTTCAGAAGCGCGTTGAACGAGCCTGACGAGAGCATGTGCACCTCGTCGAAGATGATGATCTTGTAGCGCGCCTCGGTGGGCCGGTAGGGGATGGATGCAAGGATCTCGCGCATCTTTTCCACCTGCGTGTTCGAGGCGGCATCGTATTCCAGAACGTCGACGTGGCGACCCTCGGCGATGGCGCGGCAGGGCCCGCATTCGCCGCAGGGCTCGATCGTCGGGCCATTTGCACCGGCAGGGCCGGTGCAGTTCAGACCCTTGGCGATGATGCGCGCGGTTGTCGTCTTGCCCACGCCGCGCACGCCGGTCATCACGAAGGCGTGGGCGATGCGATTGGCCGCGAAAGCGTTGCGCAGGGTGCGGACCATCGCCTCCTGGCCGATCAGGTCGGCAAAGGTCTGCGGCCGGTATTTCCGGGCGAGAACCTGATAGGCGGGCGTGTCGGACATGAAGGCTCCGGTCGGAATGGGGCGAGTGTAGACGGGGGGCGGGCGGCGACAACCGGATCGGGGTGGCGGTGTGTCAGATGTCGCGCTTGCGGTGTTTGGCTGAAAGCGCGCCCTTGACTGTCTTGCCGAAGGCGCGGTTGCGCGCCCGCGCTTCGGCCACGGTTTCGCCGGAGTGGCGGTCTTCGGCCAGAAGTTTCTTCCAGCTTCGCAGGCGGGCCGGGTCGAGCGTGCCTTCGGTGACGGCGGCGCGGATGGCGCAATCCGGCTCCGCGTCATGGGCGCAGTCGGAAAGCGGCACCGATGGGCCAGTTCCTCGAGGTCGTCGAAGGTCGCGGCGATGCCTTCGGCGGCCTCGGCCAGACGCAATTCCCGCATCCCCGGCGTGTCGATCAGCCAGCCGCCGGCAAGTGTCCGGATCAGCGACCGGGACGAGGTGGTATGCCGCCCGCGCGAATTGGCTTCGCGGATCGCGCCGGTTTCCTGCCGTGTGCCGGTCAGGGTGGTGGCGAGCGTGGACTTGCCGACGCCCGACGAGCCGACGAGCCCGAGCGTCTGGCCGGGGCCGCACCAGCGCGCCAGACCTGAGACATCCGCGCTGTCCCTGGCGTTCATCGCGATCACCGGGGCGCCGCGCCCGATGCGGGTCGCTTCGGCGACATAGGGCGCGGGATCGGTGGTGTCGGCCTTGGTCAGCACCAGCGCGGGGGGCACGCCGCCTGCGTGGGCGAGGGCCACATAACGCTCCAGGCGGGCCGGATTGAATTCGGCGTTGCACGAGGTCACGATTGCCAGCCGGTCGAGGTTCGCCGCGATCAGCTGCCGCTCGATGCCCTTGCCCGCGGCGCGGCGGGTCAGGACCGACTGGCGATCGAGCAGGCGATGAAGGACGGCGCCATCGCAGAGCACCCAGTCCCCGACGGCTGTCTGGTTTGTCAGCAGGCCGGTGGGCAGGGTGAGTGACAGCACAGCTTCGGCCCCAATCGCCTCGACCCGGTCGCGGTGGACAGCGGAGATGCGGGCAGGCAGAAAGACCGCGTCGTCAGGGGTGAGTTGGCCCGCGAAATGGCCCGACCATCCGAGGTCGGCGAGCGTCGGATCGGTCACTGGGATATCCTCGCGGATACCGGAACGCTGGGCCGCGCCTTGCGGCGGGCCGGTGGCAGTTCGGTCGGGCGGCGGCCGGATGGTCAGACGCGCCCCTGCCCGGAGGATGGCACATCGGGACATGCGGACCTCCTGTCGCGGGACGGTGGGTGAGAGGCTGGACAACGACCCAAGCGGGGCTCGTTACGGCTGCTTCCTTCCGGACCTGACCGGGTTGGCGAGGCGCCTGCCCGCGCCAACCTCTCGCGCTGGCATATATGCCGGAGCCGGGGGTTTCGCAAGCGCGTTGGCTGGAACAATCCGCGTTTGCCCGGCACCGCCATCCGCTGATGGCGCGGGGGCGGGCCGGGTAAGGCGCTGACCGCCGCGTCAGACGAGGCCCAGCAAGCGGGCCGCGGTCATCAGGTCGGGTGCGACGTGGTGGGCATAGGCGCCGGTCGCGGGCACGATGTCGGGCACCTGCACGACGGTCATTCCGGCGGCGTGGGCCGATCGCGCCCCGGTCTCGCTGTCTTCGAAGGCCAGGCAGCGCGCGGGATCGACGCCCAGCAGTCGCGCGGCCATCAGATAGGGGTCCGGCGCGGGTTTTGGCGCACGGACATCGTCGAAGGTCACGACATGGGCGAAGTGGCCGTCAAGTCCGCTTGCCCGCAGCTTGTGGTCGGCCTGCGCCCGCGTCGAAGAGGTGGCGAGCGCCTTGGGCAGGGCCAGGGATCCGAGCAATTCGTCGGTTCCGGGCTTGAGCGGAACGCCCCGAGCGTAGCGCGCCCGGACGGCGTCCGTCCACGCGGCGGCGAAGGCATCAGGGTCAAGATCGGGATAGCGTGCCCGGATGATGCCGGCGCCGGTCCGGTCGTCTATCCCGATCAGACCGTGCAGAAAGGCGGGGTCCACGGCGATGCCGAGGCTGGAGAAGGCCGCGATGCCCGCAGCCTGGCTTACAGATTCGCTGTCGATCAATGTTCCGTCGAGGTCGAAGATCACGGCGTCGAACATGGGTGCGCTCCGCAACTGGATCGGGACTTGCGCACGGCCTAGCGGATCGGTGCCGGCAAGGAAAGGCTCGGCGGCTAAAGATGCAGACGGAAGCGCGCGAAGCCGCGCGGGGCAGGGCCTGCCAGTTCGACCCGCATCGGTGCGAGGGTATCGAGATGGCCCGTGGCGCGCGGCGCGGTGTCGAACAGAACCGAAGTGCCCGGCAACGGGACAAAGCGCCATGGCGGCGGCGCCTGCGGGCCGATCGTGCCGATCTCGGCGACGTGGAGCGCCAGAAGGTCGCGGTTGGGCTCCGGCCCCTCGAGGACGACCGTATCGCCCGAGGCCCCGGGGAAAGCCGCCCCCCCACCTGCCCGGTAGCTGTTGGTGGCCACCACGAAACATGCGTCGTCCCGCACCGGGCGGCCCATGTGCCGCAGGTTGCGGATGCGCTGCCTCGCCGGGGCCAGGCTGTTGCCGCGCGGATCGAACCGGGTGGGTTGCGACAGGTCGATGTCCCAGGTCACCCCGTCGATCACATCGAAATGGGACGAGGGCACGTCGGTGTCGATCAGCGGTTGGTCCGGCAGGCCGGGCGTCACCTGGCGAAAGACCCCCGCCGCCCGGTCGAGCCAGTCATGCAATTGCGCGCCGGTTACCACGACCGCGCGTATCGTGTTGGGGTAGGCGTAGAGATCGGCGATATGGCGCAGCGCGATCGGGCCAGCCGGCACATCGGTGAAATAGCCCGGTCCGCCGCGCCCGCCCATCTTGAAGGGCGAGGCCGCCGACAGGAGCGGCAGTTCCGCAAGCGGCGTGTCGCGCAGTGCACGGGCGACGTGGGCCGCCTGCGCGCGCGCGATCAACGCGAGCGCCGCGTTGCCGGGCAACATGGCGAAGAAGGTGGTCAGAGGCACGGTCGAGCGGCCGACGGGGCGCCTCGTGTGGCGCAGCGTTGCCTCGTGGTCGGCGCGCGTCGCGGCGATCAGGGCCTCGGCGCGCGGGCTGGTGGCGGGGGTTCCTGGAGCGGCCACGGCACGCGCCTCGGCCCGGCCCCGCGCTACCCGCCACCCGGTCGGCACGGGCGACAGCACCAGATCGAGCAGGCCCAGATGTGAGCCGAAGCAGCCGGCCATCACGGCCGGCTTGCCCGCGAGCAGGCCCTGAACGGGGTCGACGTCGGGCATGGCCGCAAAGCCGGGACCGGGAAAGACCAGGTGGCTGTGCCCCGCGATCACTGCGTCAACGCCCGGCAGCGCGGCGATGGCGGTTGCCGCGTTCTCCATGCCGGGTTCGGGTGCGGCCGGGCCGATCCCCGAATGGCAAAGGGCGATCACCAGATCGGCGCCGCCGCCGCGCAGGTGCGGCAACCGCGCCGCGACCGCCGCAACCATGTCATGGGCTGCAACACTGGCCGCAAGATGGGTGCGATCCCACACCATGATCTGCGGCGGCAGGACGCCGATGACGCCGATCCTTACCCGTCGCGCCCGTCCCGCGCCGTCCGCCAGATGCCGGTCGAGGATGACGAAGGGCGGCACAAGCGTGGGGTCGTTGCCGGGATCGCGGGCCGCGCCGGTGACGACATTGGCGCAGACCACCGGAAAGCGTGCCCCCGCGAGGGCCCGCCGGAGAAAGTCGAGCCCGTAGTTGAACTCGTGATTGCCCAGCGTCGCCGCGTCGTAGCCCAGCACGTTCATCGCCGTGATCGCGGGGTGCGCGAAGCCGCCGCCCGACCGGTTGGCCTCGACCATGTAATCGCCAAGCGGGCTGCCCTGCAGCATGTCGCCGTTGTCGAACAGCAGCGTGTTCGGGGTCTGGGCGCGCGACTGGTCGATGAGGGTCGCGACACGCGCCAGACCCAATGCGGGCACCGGATGATCGGTGTAGTAGTCGTAGGCGTGAAGATGAACGTGGATATCCGTTGTCGCCAGGATGCGCAGGTGGATCTGATCAGGGTCGGGACGAACGATGGGCGGCGGTCGCACTTGCAAGAACAGATCCTCGGGCATTCAGAATTCGGAAGGTCAGGTCCGCTCGGGGTTCCTGTCGCGCTGCGGCGACGCTATCGGTCGTGATGGGGCGGTTCCATGGCGAAGGCGCGACTTATAAGAGAAATTTCTCGCTTGGGTTGTAATTGCAACCGCGACCGGGAACCATCGTCCGCAGGCCTTTGCGGGGCTGCGCCGCCGTGGCAAGAAGCGCGCAGGGTTCGGGGGGCGCTGGGGCAATGCGGATCGCGGAGACGGTGACCTTTGGTGGATCGGGGCTCGATCGGGCGGCGTTGCAGCGCGCCGATCCGGACGCGCTTGCCACGCAACTGGCGACGGGACGGGTCGTGCCGATCTGGCGGGGCAAACCGCTCATGGCGGGGCCCGATCTTGCCGCAGCGGGCTGGGTTGCGGCCGATCACCCGGTGCTCGCGCCTAGCGGGGTCCGGGTGTTTCTGGGGCTGGATGCCGGAACCGCCTGTTTTGCCCAGGATGTTTCTGCCTGGGCGCCCGAAGCCGGGGCGGCGGCGGTGGAGGGCGGGTTCTTCGATCCGTCCGAGCAACGCCACCCCGCCTTGCCCGAGGACCACGCCTTTGCCGAACTGCGTGGCGTGATGACGCGGCTTTCGCCGCGCGACGCCGAATTGCTGGTGACCGGGAAGGCGCTGGTGCAATGGCATGCGAGCCACGGTTTCTGCGCCGCCTGCGGTGCACGGTCCGAGCCGGCGATGGGGGGCTGGCAGCGCAACTGCCCGGCCTGCGGGGCGCATCATTTTCCCAGGACCGATCCGGTCGTCATCATGCTGGTCACACGCGGCAACGCGGTTCTGCTGGGCCGGTCGCCGGGATGGCCCGAGGGCATGTATTCGCTGCTCGCGGGTTTCGTCGAGCCCGGAGAGACGCTGGAGGCGGCGGTGCGGCGCGAGGTGTTCGAGGAGACGGGTGTGCAGCTTGGCGCGGTCAGCTATCTGGCCAGCCAGCCCTGGCCCTTTCCGGCCTCGCTGATGATGGGATGCCGGGCGGAGGCGCTGGACGATCAGATAAGCATTGACCCGGCCGAGATCGAGGATGCCCTGTGGGTCACAAGGGAAGAGATGGTGCGCGTCCTGGCCGGGGGACATCCGCGCCTGAAGGCCCCGCGCCGGGGGGCGATCGCGTCGTTTCTGATCCGGGCCTGGCTGGCCGACCGGCTGGATTGAACAAGGGGGCGGGCATGAAGCTGAGCGCGCGAGAGGATATAGATGCCCCGATCGGGGCCGTGTTCGATCGGCTTGCGGATTTCGCCGGGTGGGAGCGGGCGGCGTTGCGGCGCGGGGCGGAGGTCCGTCGCGCCGACGCGATGGACAGGCCCGGCCGTGGCACGGGCTGGACCGTGCAGTTCACCTATCGCGGCAAGCCGCGGCGCATCGCGATCCGGCTCGACGAGATGATCACGCCGACACGGCTGGCGTTTTCGGGCGGCGGCCCGAACCTGGACGGGGGCCTGACGGTGGAATTGATCGAGATGGCGCCACGGCGGACCCGGGTCACTACAAAGCTGGAGATCAAGCCGCGCACGCTTGTGGCGCGGTTGTTCGTGCAATCGCTGCGGCTGGCGCGCGGCCGGGTCGAGGCAAGGTTCCGGGCGCGGGTGTCGCAGATCGCGGCCGAGATCGACGGTCGGGCGCGGGGTGCCGTCTAGCGAGGCTGCCCGCGCCACCCGCCAAAGGTGCGCGTGGTGCTGTTCAGGCCCGCCCGTGCCGGTCGCCATTCTTGTCCGGCCCCGCAGCCATTTCGCGCGCCAGCCAGTCCTTGAAACGATCGGCGTGGTCGGGGTGCCAGCGCGACAGGGCGGGGCGATTCTCGATGATGTCACCGGCGGCCCAGGCGATACGTTTTTCGTCGAGTGCGCGGGAGACGTCGTTGTCGGGGCACAGGATGTAGAAATCGCCCCGTCCGAGACTGTCCAGCATGAAGGCCACGGCCTGCTCCGGCGTCCATGCCCCCGCGGGTCTGGGCGCGTCCGGGGCGGCGGTCATCGAGGTGTGGACCCAGCCGGGGATCATCAGGTGGGCTGAAACCCTGCACCCCTCGCGGGTGCGCAACTCGTGTGCCAGCGCCTCGGTAAAGGCCTTCACCCCGGCCTTCGAGACGTTGTAGGCAGGGTTCCCCGGGGGCGTCGTGATGCCCTGCTTGGAGCCGGTGTTGACGATCATCGCCTCGCGGCGATGCGCGATCATCGCTGGCGCAAAGCACTGCGTGCCATGGATCACGCCCCAAAGGTTGACGCCCAGCGTGCGCGTCCAGGCCGCCGGATCGCCGAGCGTCGAAGAGGGGGCGCCGATCCCTGCATTGTTCATCAGGAAGCTCACCGGGGGCAGGTCACGGGCGACGGTGGCGGCCGCGTCTTCCATCGCGGCACGGTCCGACACGTCGGCGCCGATCGCCAGAACCTGCGCCCCGACGGAGGCCAGCGTGGCCGCCGCCCGCTCGAGCGGTGCGCCCGGCAGGTCGATCAGCGCAACCGCCATGCCGCGGCCCGCCAGCGCCTGGCAGGCGGCCAGACCGATCCCCGAGGCGGCACCCGTGACGACGGCGGCGTTGCCTGCGGCGAGGGCGGAAAGTGTCATGGCGCGGCTCCTTTCTTCCGGGCCGGCCTGATGCGGCGCCGTCCGGCCAGTCTTGCGATGTCCCCGCCAGGGGTATCGCCCCGTGCGGCGCGGGCGGCCAGCCATCCCGCCGGAGAAGGGCGTGGTTTTCAGCCGCGGCGCGGGTCGGCGGGGTAGACCCCGATAATATTCACCGAACTCGTGAAATAGCGCAACTCCTCCAGCGCGCGGGCGACATTCGCGTCCTCGGGGTGACCTTCGATATCGGCGTAGAACTCGGTCGCGGTGAACGAACCGCCGACCATGTAGCTTTCCAGCTTGGTCATGTTGATGCCGTTTGTCGCGAAGCCACCCAGCGCCTTGTAGAGCGCGGCCGGAATGTTGCGCACGCGGAAGGTGAAGGTCGTCATCATCCGGTCGGCCCGGCGGCTGTGATCGGGTGCGGGCGCCATGACGAGAAAGCGGGTCGTGTTGTTCGACTGATCCTCGATCTGGCGGGCCAGCACGTCGAGACCGTAGATCTCGCCCGCCAGTTCGGAGGCGAGCGCGCCGACGCTTCGCTCGCCGCGTTCAGCCACCATGCGGGCCGACCCGGCGGTATCGGCGCCCGTCAGGGCCTTCAGGCCGTGGGCCTTCAGGAATTCGCGGCATTGCCCGAGCAGGACAGTGTGGCTCATCGTCTCGCGGATGTCGGCGATGCGTGTGCCGGGCAGGCCGAGCAGATTGATGTGGACCCGCACGAACGCCTCGTCGACGATGTTGCAGGCCCGAACCCGGCAGGAGCGAATGGATGTCGGCCACGCGGCCATAGGTGGAATTTTCCACAGGCAGCATCGCGAGGTCGGCCTCGCGCGCGCGAACGGCCTCGATCGCGTCCTCGAAGGTGCGGCAGGCAAGCGCCTCCATCCCGGGGCGGGCCTGGCGGCAGGCTTCGTGCGAATAGGCGCCGGGTTCGCCCTGAAAGGCGATGCGGCCGGTGGGATGCGCGGTCATGGCAGGCTCCGTCTTTCGCCGCGGGGGCGACGTATTCTGGCATCACAGCCCCCGCAGGGGCGTTTGGTCGCGCTACTACACCTTGAAACCGGGCAGGGGAAGCGGGTAGATACCCCGCGACGCAGAGGCTTAAGGACGGCGAGAAATGCCAGACACGATGACATTCACCAAGGTGGGCGGCGCCCTGTGCGGATCGCTTCTTGTCTTTATGCTGACGGCCTGGGCAGGGGCGGCCCTGTTCTACACAGGCGGCGGCCACGGCGGCGAACACGAGGCGCAGGCCTACATGATCGACACTGGCGAGAGCGAGGCGCCAGCGGCAGACGCTTCGGAAGGGCCAGCGTTCGAGGAATTGCTTGCCTCTGCCGATGCTGGCGCGGGCGAAAAGGTGTTTGCCAAGTGCAAGGCCTGCCACAAGGTCGATGGCACCGACGGGACCGGCCCGCATCTGAACGGCGTGGTTGGCCGCGCGAAGGCTGCGGTGCCGGGGTTCGGCTATTCCGAGGCGATCAAGGCCGTGTCCGACCAGTCCTGGACGCCGGAGAACCTGAACGGCTTCCTCGAGAATCCCAAGGGCTACATGCCGGGCACGAAGATGAGCTTCGCCGGCCTGCCGAAAGCGCTGGACCGGGCGAACCTGATTGCCTGGCTCGAAACCCAGCAGTGATGCCGGTGACCGCCTGACGGCACGCGGCCGCCCCCAGGGGGCGGCCTTTTTCATGCGCCGATGGCTCACGCCGGGCACACAAGCGCGCGACCGGGCGGGTGAATGTTGGACTGGAGCATCGACAAAGCCCGCGTTCGGGTAAAAATACGTCTGATGCGCGCAGAGCCGCGCGCAAAACGCCGGAGGACCAGCATGACAGATCGCCGCCAGGCCGAAATCCCCCAGACACGCATGAACCTTGTGGCGGCCCTGCGCATCGCCACCCTGATTGGGGGGGCCGCGCTCGTGGCGGGGGCAACGCAGGCGGCGCTGGCCGAGACGGTGATCAAGTCGCACGGAATCTCGACGTTCGGCGACCTTCAAGTACCCGCCGGATTTCGCGCATTTCGACTATGTGAACCCTGATGCGCCCAAGGGTGGGCGGATGACGTTTCTGGGCACCGGGGCCAGCCAGACCTTCGACAGCCTGAACCCTTTCATCCTCAAGGGGGAACCGGCGCAGGGCCTGGGCCTGATCTATGACAGCCTGCTCGTCGGTGCGCCCGACGAGCCCGATGCACAATACGGGCTGATCGCGGAAAGCCTCGAATATCCCGAGGACCGGTCCTGGGTGATCTTCAACATGCGGCCCGAGGCCAGATTCTCGGACGGCGTGCCGATCACCGCCGAGGATGTGGTGTTCACCTTCGAGGCGCTGCTCGACAAGGGTGCGCCCAGCTACAAGATCATCCTCAAGGACATCGAGACGGTCGAGGCGCTGGACACCCATCGCGTGAAGTTCACCTTCAAGCCAGGGGTCGCCACGCGCGATCTGCCGTCGCTGGCGGGCGGGTTGTCGATCCTGCCGAAGCACTACTATGACAGCGTGAAGTTCGAGGAGTCCACGCTGGTGCCTCCGGTGGGGTCGGGTGGCTTCGTCGTGAAGGCGGCCGATCCGGGCCGGTCGATCGAATACTGCCGGACGCCGGATTACTGGGCCCGCGATTTGCCGGTGAACGTCGGCCAGGCGAATTTCGACTGCTATCTCTACGAGTACTATGCAGATCGGACCGCCGCGTTCGAGGCATTCAAGGCAGGCGGATACCTGTTTCACCAGGAGTATTCGTCGCTGATCTGGGCCACGGGCTATGACTTTCCAGCCTTGCAGAAAGGCTGGGTGAAGAAGGCAGAGCTTGTGGACAATACGCCATCGGGGACACAGGGTTTCTGGTTCAACCTCAGGCGCGAGAAGTTCCAGGATCCCCGTGTCCGCGAGGCGATCGGGCTGATGTTCAACTTCGAATGGACAAACGAGACGCTGTTCTATGGCCTCTATCAGCGCACCGATTCCTTCTTCGAGAACTCGCCTATGCAGGCCGAAGGTCTGCCCGAGGGCGAGGAGCTTGCCGTGCTGGAGGAGTTCCGCGACCGTCTGCCGCCCGAGATCTTCACCGAGCCGGCCTATGTGCCCCCGGTCAGCGGCAAGTCGCAGCTTGACCGGGGCAACATGCGCAAGGCCTCGGCGCTGCTTGACGAGGCGGGATGGGCCGTGGGCGCGGACGGTCTGCGCCGCAATGCGAAGGGCGAGACGCTGAGCATTGATTTCGTCGATGACACGAAGACCTTCGAGCGGGTGATCGCGCCCTATGTGGCCAACCTGCGCCGGATCGGGGTGGATGCCCGCTTCACACTTGTCGACGCGGCCCAGATGCAGCAGCGGCAGGAAGACTTCGACTATGATATCGTGCCGGGTCGCTTCACCATGAGTTTCAGCCCCTCGATCGAGCTGCGCCAGTTCTTCGCGTCGGAATCCGCCTCGGCGCAGGGTTCGGCGAATCTGTCGGGCATTGCGGACCCGGTTGTGGACGAATTGATCGAGCGGGTGGTCCAGTCGACCACGCGCGAGGAGCTGGACGGGCGGGTGAAGGCTTTGGACAGGGTGCTGCGATCCAAGGGCATCTGGGTGCCGAACTGGTACAGCGGCAAGTATCTGGTCGCCTACTGGGATGTTTTCGGACAGCCGGCCGAACAGCCGCCCTATTCGCGGGGTGATGGACTTCTGGTGGTCGGATGACGCAAAGCTTGGCCTCATGAAAGAGCAAGGCGCATTGCGCTGACATGGGCGCCTATATCCTTCGCCGTCTGCTGTTGATCATCCCGACGCTGGTCGGGATCATGGTCATCAATTTCACGCTGACGCAGTTCGTTCCCGGCGGCCCGATCGAGCAGGTTCTGGCGCGACTGGAAGGCGGCGGTGATGCCTTCCAGAACATCTCGGGCGGTTCCGACGCGGGGATTTCGATCGAGGCGGCGGGCGGCGGCGATGCGCGCTATATCGGTTCGCGCGGCCTGCCGCCCGAATTCATCGCCGATCTGGAACGGCAGTTCGGTTTCGACAAGCCCCCGCTGCAGCGGTTCTTCGACATGATGTGGAACTACATGCGTTTCGACTTCGGCGAGAGCTACTTCCGCTCGATCTCGGTGGTCGATCTGGTGCTGGAGAAGATGCCCGTGTCGATCTCGCTCGGGCTGTGGTCGACGCTCATCGCCTATCTCGTCTCGATCCCTCTGGGCATCCGAAAGGCCGTGCGGGACGGTTCGCACTTTGACACCTGGACCAGCGGGGCGATCATCATCGGCTATGCGATCCCGGGCTTCCTGTTCGCGATCCTGTTGCTGGTGCTTTTCGCGGGCGGTTCCTACTGGCAATGGTTCCCGCTGCGTGGGCTGACCTCGGACAACTGGGAGCAGATGTCGCTTGCTGGCAAGATCGGGGATTACTTCTGGCACATCACGCTGCCGGTCGTCGCCTCGACGATCTCGGCCTTCGCGACGCTGACCCTTCTGACCAAGAACAGCTTTCTGGAGGAGGTGAAGAAGCAATACGTCATGACCGCGCGCGCCAAGGGACTGACAGAAGGGCGAGTGCTTTACGGCCATGTGTTCCGAAACGCCATGCTGATCGTCATCGCCGGCTTCCCGAGCGTGTTCGTCAGCGTTTTCTTTGGCGGCAGCCTGATCATCGAGACGATTTTTTCGCTTGACGGTCTGGGGCGGCTCGGCTTCGAGGCGGCGGTGTCGCGCGACTATCCGGTGATCTTCGGGACGCTGTTCTTCTTTGGCCTTCTCGGGCTTCTGATGGGGCTTCTGTCGGACCTGATGTATGTCTGGATCGATCCGCGCATCGACTTCGAGAGGCGGGGCTGATGGCATCTGTCGCCCCTGAACCAGCGGCGCTGGCGGAACTTCAAGGCGAACCGGCGCGCCTATTGGTCGCTCATGCTGTTCATCGTGCTCTTCGGGCTGTCGCTGTTTGCCGAAGTGCTGGCCAACGACAAGCCGCTGCTGGTGCGCTACAAGGGCGATTTCTTTGCGCCGATCTGGCAGTTCTACCCCGAAACGGCGTTCGGTGGCGATTTCCAGACCGAAGCCGTCTATCGCGACCCCGAGGTGCAATGCCTGATCGCGGCGGGCGGATCGCAGGCCTGCTGGGACGATCCCGAAGGTATCCTGGCCGAGGTCGCGCGCCAGCGGAACGGCGGCGGGCGAGCCGGTCGAGGCGGGCTGGATGCTCTGGCCGATCATCCCGTTCAGCTTCGACACCGTGAACGACATTGATGGCACCGCGCCCTCGCCGCCCGACGCCACGCATTGGCTTGGCACCGACGACACCGCGCGTGACGTGCTGGCGCGGGTGATCTACGGGTTCCGGCTGTCGGTAGCCTTCGCGCTGATCGTCACGGCGCTGACGTCGGTCATCGGGATCGCGGCGGGGGCGGTGCAGGGATATTTCGGCGGGCTGACCGACCTCGTCTTCCAGCGCGTGATCGAACTCTGGGGGTCCACCCCCAGCCTTTATGTCATCATCATCGTGGCCGCGATCTGGCAGATGAACTTCTGGCTGCTGGTCGGGCTCATGGTGCTGTTCGGCTGGACATCGCTGGTCGGCGTCGTGCGGGCCGAATTCCTTCGGGCGCGAAATTTCGAATACGTCCGCGCGGCGCGGGCGCTGGGGGTTTCCAACCCCGTCATCATGTTTCGCCATGTCCTGCCGAACGCGATGGTGGCCACGCTGACGATGCTGCCCTTCATCGTCACCGGCACCATCGGATCGCTCGCCGCGCTCGACTTCCTCGGGTTCGGCCTGCCGTCGTCGTCGCCGTCGCTGGGCGAATTGACGTTGCAGGCCAAGCAGAACCTTCAGGCGCCGTGGCTGGGTTTCACCGCCTTCTTCGCCTTTGCCATCATGCTCAGCCTGATGGTCTTCATCTTCGAAGGCATCCGCGATGCCTTCGACCCGCGAAAGACCTTCGCATGAGCGTGCTCGAGGTGAAGGATCTTTGCGTGCGGTTCCGGCAGGACGGGCGGATCATCGACGCGGTGCGGCACGTCGGTTTTTCGGTGGGTCGGGGCGAGACGGTGGCGCTGGTCGGCGAAAGCGGGTCGGGCAAGTCGGTGACGGCGCTGTCGACCGTGGGGCTTTTGCCCGACAGCGCCGAGGTGACGGGATCGGTGCTCTATGACGGGCACGAGATGGTGGGTGCGGACGAGCCGAGCCTGCGCCGCGTCCGGGGCAATGACATCAGCTTCATCTTCCAGGAGCCGATGACGAGCCTCAATCCGTTGCACACGATCGAGCGGCAGCTTGGCGAAAGCCTTGCGCTGCACCAGGGTCTGACGGGGGATGCCGCACGAAGCCGTATCCTCGATCTGTTGCAGAAGGTCGGCATCCGCGAGGCGGAAAGCCGCCTCGGGGCCTATCCGCACCAATTGTCCGGCGGGCAGCGGCAGCGGGTGATGATCGCCATGGCGCTGGCCAACGGGCCGGCGCTGCTGATCGCCGACGAACCGACGACCGCGCTCGATGTGACGATCCAGGCACAGATCCTCGATCTGCTGGCAGAGTTGAAGGCGCGCGAGGGCCTGAGCCTTCTGTTCATCACCCATGACCTCGGCATCGTCCGGCGCATCGCCGACCGGGTCTGCGTGATGCAGGGGGGCGAGATCGTGGAACAGGGAACGGCAGACGAGATTTTCGCGGCGCCCGCGCATCCCTACACCCGCACCCTGCTGGCGGCCGAACCGAAGGGCCGGCCGGAGCCCGTGCCCGAGGGAGCGGGCGAAGTGGTGCGGACCGAGAACCTGCGCGTCTGGTTCCCGATCACCGCCGGGCTTTTGCGCAGGACGGTCGGGCATGTGAAGGCGGTGAACGACGCGTCGGTTTCCGTTCGCGCCGGAGAGACGCTTGGCGTGGTGGGTGAAAGCGGATCGGGCAAGACCACGCTGGCGCTGGCGATCCTGCGCCTGATCCATTCGACCGGACCGGTGGTGTTTCTTGGCGACGACTTGCAGCACAAGTCGGGTCGGGCGCTGCGCGATCTGCGGCGCGATCTTCAGATCGTGTTTCAGGATCCCTATGGCAGCCTGTCCCCGCGCATGACGGTGGCGCAGATCATCGCCGAAGGACTGGGCGTCCATGGTATCGAGCGCGGTCAGGACGAGCATCGGATGGTGGCCGACATCATGACGGAGGTCGGTCTCGACCCGGCGACGATGGGGCGCTATCCGCACGAGTTCTCGGGCGGGCAGCGGCAGCGCGTGGCGATCGCGCGGGCGATGATCCTGCGGCCCAAGCTGGTCGTGCTGGACGAACCGACCAGCGCGCTGGACATGACGGTCCAGGTGCAGATCGTGGAGCTGCTGCGCGATCTGCAACGCAAGTGGGGGCTGGCCTATATCTTCATCAGCCACGATCTGCGGGTCGTGCGGGCGCTTGTCGCACAAGGTAATCGTGATGAAGGACGGTGATATCGTGGAGTCCGGTGTCGCAGGTTTTCGACGCGCCGCAGCACGCCTACACGCGCCGGCTGCTGGCGGCGGCGGTGGGCCTGACCGAGACGGCGCCCACAGGGACGTGAGGCCGGGCCGGAGGATGGCGTGAAGATCCTGTTCGTCCACCAGAACTTTCCGGGCCAGTTCCTGCACCTTGCGCCTGCGCTCGCGGCGCGCGGGCATGATTGCGTGGCGCTGACCGATGGCAGCAACGACCGCGCCGCCGGGATCGCGTCCATCCGCTATCGCTTCGATCCGCCGGCTGTCGATCCGGCGGAAACGCGGCTGGGCCGGACCTACACCCAGATGGGCGACCGGGCGGTTTGCGTCGCGCGGGCGGCGGCCAGGATGCGGGCGAAGGGATATGTGCCCGACGTCATCTTCGGCCATTCCGGCTGGGGCGAGACGCTGTTTCTGAAGGAGGTCTGGCCCGAAGCCCGGCTGCTGATCTATGCCGAGTTCTACTATCGCGGGGCCGGTGCCGACGTGGGGTTCGATCCCGAGTTCCAGAAGCCCTCGCTGGACGCCAGCATGATCGCGCAGGGCCGGGCCGCCCATCTGGGCCAGGCACTGCTGCACGCGGATGGCGGGATTGCGCCGACGGGCTGGCAGGCCAGCACCTTTCCCCGCGCGCTGCGCCCGATGATCGAGGTAATCCACGACGGGATCGACACCGCCCGGATCGGACCCGATCCGACAGCCACACTGACCTTGCCCTCGGGCCGCGTCCTGCGACCGGGTGACGAGGTGGTCAGCTTCGTCAGCCGCAACCTCGAGCCCTATCGTGGCTGGCACATCCTTGCCCGTGCGCTTGCCCGCCGTGCTGATGGCTCGGCCCGACGCACAGGTGGTGATCGTGGGGGGCGAGGAGGTGAGCTATGGACCGCCCCCGGCGCAGGGCGGAAGCTGGAAACAGGTGCTGCTGGACGAGCTTGGGCCCGCGCTGGACACGGGCGCGCGTGCATTTTCTGGGGCGCATTTCGCACGGCGCGTTCGTGCGCCTCATGCAGGTGACGGCCGTTCACGCCTATCTGAGCTATCCCTTCGTGCTGAGTTGGTCGATGCTCGAGGCGATGGCGGCAGGCGCGCTTGTCGTCGGCTCCCGCACGCCGCCGGTCGAGGAGGTGATCCGCGACGGGGCGAACGGCCGGCTCGTCGATTTCTTCGATGTCGCTGGATGGTCGGCGGCGCTGATCGAGGCGCTGGCGGCGCCTGCGGGTTTCGCGCCGCTGCGCGCGGCGGCGCGCGCGGACATCCGCACACGCTATGCGCTGGAGGTCTGCCTGCCCCGGATGATCGAATTCGTGGAGCGCCACGCGCCGCTGCGCGCCCCGGGGTGATCAGACCGCCGCGCTGTGGCGGGCCCGGCTTGCATCATATCCGTCGAAGGCCTGCGCGATCATCCGTGTCAGGGGGCGGCCGTCGGGCGGGATCGAGATGCCGTCCGGCGTCACCTTCACGAAGGGCGCGAAGGCCTTTGCCGCCGCCGAGAAGAGGCTGTCAATTTCGCTGGCCGATGCCGCGAATCCTGCGAGCAGTTCCGCCCGGCTGACCCGGAAATCGCACATCAGCGACTCGATGATCCGAGCGCGCATCAGGTCGTCGCCCCGGAAAGCATGGCCGCGATGGGTCGAGAACCGCCCGGCACGAATGGCCTTGGTATGATCGGAGGTGCCGCTTGCGTTCTGCGCATAGCCCTGGGGGAAGCGCGAGATCGAGGATGCGCCAAGCCCGATCAGGACGGGCGCCTGATCGTCGGTGTAGCCCTGGAAGTTGCGCCGCAGCCGGCCGGTCTTCTGCGCTTTGGCGAGAGCGTCGTCGGGCCGCGCGAAATGGTCGATGCCGATCTCGGCATATCCATCCCAGGCGAACAGCCGCCGCGCCGTCTCGAACAGCCGCAGACGCTCTTCCGGCGTCGGAATGGTGTCCGACGGGATCATCTGCTGGCGCCGGCTCATCCACGGGACATGGGCATAGCCATAGAGTGCAACGCGGTCAGGGGACAAGCTGAGAAGCTTCTGGACGGATTCGGTGATCCGCTGCCCGTTCTGGTGCGGCAGACCATAGAGGATATCGGCGTTCAGGCTCGTGATGCCCCGCGCGCGCAGCATTGCGGCCACATCGCGGGTCAGGTCGTAGCTCTGGATGCGGCCGATGGTCTGCTGGATGTCGGGGTCGAAGTCCTGCACGCCGATCGAGGCACGGGTCATGCCGGCCGCGGCCAGCGCGTCGAGGCGGGGGGCGTCGATTTCGTTCGGGTCGATCTCGACCGAGAATTCGGCATCGCGGGCCAGTGGCGCCACGGCGAGGATCTCCTGCGCAAGCCGGGTAATCTGCTCGGCGGGCAGCAACGTCGGCGTGCCTCCGCCCCAGTGAAGCCGCTTCAGGCGAACCCCGGGCGGCAGGTGGGCACGCAACAGGGCTATTTCCTGCAACAGCGTCTCGACATAGGCCAGGACCGGGTCGATGCTTGTCGTGCCCTGTGTGCGGCAGGCACAAAACCAGCAGAGCCTGCGACAGAACGGGACGTGGACATAGAGCGATATCTCGTCGTCCGGGGGGATGGCCGCGATCCAGTTCTCGACCTGCCCCGGGCCGACCGAGGTATCGAAATGGGGTGCGGTCGGATAGCTTGTATAACGCGGCACGCGAGCGTCGAACAGGCCGAGGCGGGTGAGTTGCGAGGCGGTTTCCATTGCTGTAGCTTGGCCGTCGTGTTTGGGCATTGTCCTTGATGTACATCAAACGGGATCGTGTAGATGGTTATCCAGCAATCAATTGTTCCATCGCAGGATTGCGGCGAATGCCCGATCCGGCATCGTGCCGTCTGCGCCCGCTGCGAGACGGACGAACTCGCTCGGCTCGAGCAGATCAAGTATTATCGCAGCTATCAGGCGGGCCAGACGGTGATCTGGTCCGGCGACCGCATGGATTTCGTGGCGTCGGTGGTTTCGGGTGTCGCGACCCTGACGCAGACGATGGAGGACGGGCGCCGCCAGATGGTCGGCCTGTTGCTTCCGTCCGATTTCGTGGGGCGGCCGGGGCGGGGGGTCGCCAGCTATGACGTGACGGCGACGACCGATCTCGTGATGTGCTGTTTCCGGCGCAGGCCATTCGAAGAGCTGATCGTATCGACCCCCCACGTCAGCCAGCGGCTGCTGGAGATGACGCTGGACGAACTGGACGCCGCGCGCGAGTGGATGCTGCTGCTGGGGCGCAAGACGGCACGCGAGAAGATCGCGAGCCTGCTTGCGATCGTCGCAAGGCGGGACGCATCGCTGCGGGCTGCATCGGCGCGTGGGGCGCTGGTTTTCATGCTGCCGCTGACGCGCGAACAGATGGCCGATTATCTTGGGCTGACGCTCGAGACGGTCAGCCGGCAGATGTCGGCGCTGCGAAAGGACGGGATCATCGTGCTGGAGGGCAACCGCCATGTCACCGTGCCCGACATGGACCGCCTGCTGGAAGAGGCGGCCGACGACGGGGATGGCGGGCTGCTGGTCTAGCGGCACCTCGGGGTCGTTTTGCCGCAGTCGAGCCTGCGGCGAGATGGGTGGTGCTGCGGCGGGCAGGCCTGCGGCAAGGACCGCCTCAATGTGCCAGAAGAACCGGCAGGTCGGCCTCTTCAAGCATGTCGCGCGTGGCGCCGCCCACGATCGCCTCGCGCAGGCGCGAATGGCCGTAGGCCCCCATCACGATCAGATCGGCATCCCGGTCATGTGCGTGGCGCTTCAGGATGTCCGAGACGCGCGACATGGTGCGGGCAAGCACCGATACCTCGGCTTTCACGCCATGGCGCACCAGCATCTGGCACAGCATTCCGCCCGGATCGGACCGGTCCGGCCCGGTCGCCGGCGGGTCGATCACCACGATGTCGACCATCTCGGCAGCCTTGAGATAGGGCAACGCCGCACGGACGGCACGCATCGCCGCCTGCCCTTCGTTCCAGGCCACGATGATGCGGCGGCCGACCTGCGGCGGAAGGCCGTTTTCCGGCAGCAGCAGCACTGGCGCGCCGCCGTCGAACAGGGCCGTTTCCAGAATCGCCTCCGCCTCGGGTGCCTTTTCCTTGCCGTAGGGATGGGGCAGGACCACGAGATCGCTGACCCTCGCGCGCTGCGCCACAAGCGGCGCCAGTGCGCCAAGCTGTGCCACCACCCCTTCGGATCCCCAGCGGATATCCTCCTTGCCGAGTGCGGTCTTGACGGCCTCGTTGATCGACGTGGCATCCTCGTTGGCGCGCTCCATCGAGGCCTGCGCCAGCGCGACCGCGCTGCCGATATAGGAGTATCCGATCTGCATCCGGTCGAGCCCCATCGCCAGCACGTCCAGATGCGCGTCCTGCGCGGCGGCGAGCTGCGTGGCGGCCCCGAGCGTATGGGTAATTTCGCGCGCATCCGATAGAATTGTCAAAATGGTCTTGTAGCCCATCGCCGGACCCCTTTTCGATCTGTCTTCCCCCGCACAATGCGCCGCGCGGTGTCCTGACACATTGACGTAGGTCAAGCGCTTGCGCAGTCTCGGTTGACATGGATCAAGGCGCCGGAGCGGGAACCCCGCGACAAGCGGGACATCCGAAACCGCCACCCGGGCCCCAAGCCCGGACGCGACAGAGCGGCAGCGAATACGAAGGGACGCGAGATGTGGGACTACCTGAAACTTGTGGCGCTGGGACTGGCCACCATCTTGGCCGCGATCGCGGCCAATTATGCGCGCGACCTGCCCTACATGGTGAACGCCATCGTGGTCATGCTGGCGGCGGGCGGGGTTTTTCTGTGGACCCTGCGCCATGTCGGCGAGGCGCCGTCGCTGGCCGATGTCAGCGCCGAATACAATGACGGCGTGGTCCGGGCGGGCGTGATCGCGACCGCCTTCTGGGGGATCGTCGGTTTCCTCGTCGGGGTGCTGATCGCCTTTCAGCTTGCGTTTCCGCAACTCAATCCGGCCTGGGCAGAGGGTATCCTGAACTTTGGCCGGCTGCGTCCGCTGCACACCAGCGCCGTCATCTTCGCTTTCGGCGGCAATGCCCTGATCATGAGCTCGTTCTACATCGTGC
This sequence comes from uncultured Alphaproteobacteria bacterium, assembly GCA_963700485.1. Classification (GTDB taxonomy): domain Bacteria; phylum Pseudomonadota; class Alphaproteobacteria; order Rhodobacterales; family Rhodobacteraceae; genus Aliitabrizicola. Next base: position 222,381 of record CAVOXQ010000007.1, on the reverse strand, counting down.
AGCGCACCAGCGCCGTGCGCCTCTGGGGTGGCAACCTCGGGTGGTTCGTGTTCTGGGGCTGGCAACTGATGATCGTGCTGGCCGCGACCTCCTACATTCTGGGCGGCACGCAGTCGAAGGAATACGCCGAGACGGTCTGGTACATCGACATCTGGATCGCCATCGTCTGGGTCGCGTTCCTGCTGACCTTCCTCGGGACGCTGATGACACGCAAGGAGCCCCACATCTATGTGGCGAACTGGTTCCTGCTGTCGATGATCGTGACGGTCGCCATGCTGCACATCGTCAACAACGCGGCGATCCCGGTGTCGATCTTCTCTTCGCAGTCGGTGCCGGTCTATGCCGGCGTGCAGGACGCGATGGTGCAGTGGTGGTATGGCCACAACGCGGTGGGCTTCTTCCTGACCGCGGGCTTTCTCGGGATGATGTACTACTTCGTGCCCAAGCAGGCCGAGCGTCCGGTCTACAGCTACAAGCTGTCGATCATCCACTTCTGGGCGCTGATCTTTCTCTATATCTGGGCGGGGCCGCACCACCTGCACTACACCGCGCTGCCCGACTGGGCCTCGACGCTGGGGATGGTCTTCTCGATCATGCTGTGGATGCCGTCCTGGGGCGGCATGATCAACGGCCTGATGACGCTGTCGGGCGCATGGGACAAGTTGCGCACCGATCCGATCATCCGGATGATGGTCGTCTCGATCGGCTTTTACGGAATGAGCACCTTCGAGGGGCCGATGATGTCGATCCGCTCGGTCAACGCGCTGTCGCACTACACCGACTGGACCATCGGGCATGTGCATTCCGGTGCGCTTGGCTGGAACGGGATGATCACGTTCGGGGCGCTTTATTTCCTGGTGCCGCGACTTTGGAACCGTGAACGGCTCTATTCGCTGCAACTGGTCAGCTGGCACTTCTGGCTCGCGACGATCGGGATCGTGCTCTATGCCTCGTCGATGTGGGTCACGGGCATCATGGAAGGGCTGATGTGGCGCGAAGTGGATGCGAACGGGTTCCTCGTGAACGCCTTCGCCGACACCGTGGCTGCAAAGTTCCCGATGTATGTGGTGCGCGCGCTGGGTGGGACGCTGTTCCTGGCGGGTGCGCTGATCATGTGCTACAATCTTTGGAAAACAGTGACTTCCGTTGGCGAGCGGGCCCCGGCCCAAGCTGCCGTGGCGGCTGAGTAAGGGGACGGACATGGCATTTCTCGACAAGCACAAGGCCATCGAAACCCACGCCACGCTGCTGCTGGTGCTGAGTTTCCTGGTGGTCACGATCGGCGGGCTGGTGCAGATCGTGCCGCTGTTCTACCTGGAGAACACCATCGAGAACGTGGAGGGCGTCCGCCCCTACACGCCGCTGGAGCTGGCCGGGCGGGACATCTATGTCCGCGAGGGCTGCTATGTCTGCCACAGCCAGATGATCCGCCCGATGCGGGACGAGGTGGAGCGGTATGGCCATTATTCGCTGGCGGCCGAGTCGCAGTATGACCACCCGTTCCAGTGGGGATCGAAGCGCACGGGGCCGGACCTCGCCCGCGTCGGGAACCGCTATTCGGACGACTGGCATGTCGACCACCTGACCGATCCGCAATCGGTGGTGCCGGAGTCTGTGATGCCCAAGTACGGCTTCATGGCCGACCGGCTGATCGACGGGCGCTATATCGCCGATGTCATGAAGACGCACCGCATGGTCGGCGTGCCCTATACCGACGAGCAGATCGAGAACGCCCAGGCCGATTTCAAGGCACAGGCGAACCCGGACGACGACACGTCGGGGCTGGAGGAGCGGTACGGCGACAAGCTCAACCTGCGGAACTTCGACGGGGCGCCGGGCGTGTCCGAGATGGACGCCCTGATCGCCTATCTTCAGGTGCTGGGAACGATGGTCGATTTCTCGACCTATACCCCGGTCGTGAGCCGGTAAGGGGGCGCGATGGAAACCTACAGCCTTCTGCGCCAGTTCGCCGACAGCTGGATGCTGCTCGCACTGGTCCTGTTCTTCCTGGCGGTGGTGTTCTGGGTGTTCCGGCCCGGGGCCCGGCGGGTGCATGACGATGCCGCCCGGTCGATTTTCGCCCATGACAAGAAACCTGCCGGGGCAGAGCAACCCCGGGCCGCCGGCAAGGAGCCGCAAGAATGAGCGCACACAAGAAAAACGCCGCGCAGGACGAGGTCGGCACCACCGGCCACGAATGGGACGGAATCGAGGAGTTGAACAACCCGCTGCCGAGGTGGTGGCTGTGGACATTCTACGCCACGATCCTCTGGGCGCTGATCTACTCCATCCTGTTTCCCGCCTGGCCGCTGGTCAGCGCCGCGACCCCCGGGCTTCTGGGGTTTTCGACCCGCGCGAATGTGCAGGTCGAGATCGACCGATTTGCGGCGGCCAACGCCCCGATCCGGGAACGGCTCGTTGCGGCAGACCTGACCACGATCGCCGACGATCCGGAACTGTTGCAGTTCGCCACCTCGGCCGGAGCGGCGGTCTTCCGCACCAATTGCTCGCAGTGCCACGGTTCGGGGGCGGCGGGCGTGCAGGCATCGGGCTATCCGAACCTGCTGGACGACGACTGGCTGTGGGGCGGGCAGATGGAGGACATCCACACGACCATCGTGCATGGCATCCGAAACACCACCGATGACGAGGCGCGCTACAGCCAGATGCCGGCCTTTGGCCAGGACGAATTGCTGGAACCGGCCCAGATCGACGCGGTGGTGCAGCATGTCCGTGCGATCTCGGGGCAGGAGCATGACGCGACACTTGCCGCGGAAGGCGCGACGGTCTTTGCCGAGAATTGTGCCGCCTGCCACGGCGACGAGGGCAAGGGCGACCGGACGCAGGGCGCGCCGAACCTGACGGATGCGATCTGGCTTTATGGCGGCGATGTCGACTCTCTGACCTATACCGTCAACAATGCAAGGTTCGGTGTGATGCCGAACTGGAACACCCGGCTCAGCGAAGCCGACATCCGCTCGGTGGCGGTCTATGTCCACGGGTTGGGTGGGGGCGAGTAGCGCCCGTCACGCGCCGCCCCTGACGCGATGCCGCAGGGGCGGCTTCTTTTCTTCCGCCGCCCGGCGCGGCAGGGTCAGACAGACATGGCGGCACGCACCGCCAGCGGAGACCGCAAGTGAGTTCGCAAGACAGCCAGCCCGAAAGCCTCTATGCCGCGCGTGAGCCGATTTTCCCCCGCAGGGTCAAGGGCAACTTCCGCACGTTGAAGTGGTGGATCATGGCGGTGACGCTGGGCATCTACTACATCACGCCGTGGCTGCGCTGGGATCGCGGGCCCAATCTGCCCGATCAGGCCGTGCTGGTCGACATGGCGAACCGGCGTTTCTTCTTCTTCATGATCGAGATCTGGCCGCACGAGTTCTATTTCGTGGCCGGCCTGCTGATCATGGCGGGCCTCGGATTGTTCCTGTTCACCTCGGCGCTTGGCCGGGTCTGGTGCGGCTATGCCTGCCCGCAGACCGTGTGGACCGACCTGTTCATTCTGGTCGAACGCTGGATCGAAGGGGATCGCAACGCGCGCATCCGGCTGCATCGCCAGAAATGGGATGCCGAGAAGGTCCGCAAACGGGCGGTCAAGTGGACCGTCTGGTTCCTGATCGGCTTGGCCACCGGCGGGGCCTGGGTGTTCTACTTCACCGACGCGCCGACATTGCTGCGCCAGTTGCTGACGTTCGAGGCGCCGGCGATTGCCTATATCACCATGCTGGTGCTGACGATGACGACCTTCGCCTTCGGCGGCTTCGCGCGCGAGCAGATCTGCATCTATGCCTGCCCCTGGCCCAGAATCCAGGCGGCCATGCTGGACGAGGATTCGATCACGGTCGCGTATCGCGACTGGCGGGGCGAACCCCGGGGAAAGCTGCACAGGGGAGAGGTGCCCGAAGGCCAGGGCGACTGCATCGACTGCATGGCCTGCGTGAATGTCTGTCCCATGGGGATCGACATCCGCAACGGACAGCAACTCGCCTGCATCACCTGCGCGCTTTGCATCGACGCGTGCAACGACGTCATGGACAAGATCGGTCGGCCGCGCGACCTGATCGGATATCTCGCGCTGACCGACGAGGCGGCGGAACGCTCGGGCAAACCGCCGAAATCGGTCTGGGCGCATGTGTTCCGGCCACGGACGATCGTCTACACGCTGCTTTGGGCTGCGGTCGGGGTCGGCCTTGTCGTGGCGCTCTTCCTGCGTTCGGACATCGACATCAGCGTGACCCCGGTGCGCAACCCCACCTATGTCACGCTGTCGGACGGCACGATCCGGAACACCTATGATCTGCGGCTGCGCAACAAGCTCGGCGAGGATCGGCAGTTCCGCATCACCCTGACATCGGGTGCGCGGCTCAACATCTCGGCCGAAGGTGTCACCGATACGCTGGTCACGGTGCCCGCGAACGAGACGATGACGCAGCGCATCTATGTCACGGCACCGCCCGGAACCGAGGCCGCGACCGCAGCCCGCACCGATCTGCGGCTCTGGATCATGGATACGCAGTCGAACGACCGGGTCTGGCACGACACCATCTTCAACGGGACGGGAAAATGACATGGGCGAACTGACCGGGCGCAAGGTGTTCGCGATCGTCGCGTCGGCCTTCGGCGTGATCATCGCGGTGAACCTTCTGCTGGCCTACAAGGCCGTGACAACATTTCCGGGGCTCGAAGTGCCCAACTCCTACGTCGCAAGCCAGACGTGGGATGCCGAACGGGCCGCGCAGAAGGCGCTCGGCTGGGATCTGGCGGCCGAATACGATCACACGACACAGGTGCTCGCGCTGTCCTTCACCGACGCTGCGGGCCACCCCGCGCGGCTCGATGCGCTCAGCGTGCTGGTCGGACGGCCGACCGAGGCGAAGGACGACCAGTGGCCTAAGATGAACCTGAGCGAGGGTGTCTGGCGTGCGCCGCTTGCGCTGGCGCCTGGCAAGTGGATGATGAAGGTCGAGGCGCGCGCAGCCGATGGCACGATGTTCAAGCAGCGCCGCGACCTGTTCGTGAAAGGCTGACCTGATGACTGCCCTGCCGCGCATCGACAGCCCGATTTCGGCCTGTCCGGCCTGCGCGGCCGCCCCCTCCGCGGCCCGTGGCGCGGTGCAGGATGCCCGGGCACGGCTTGTGCTGTCGCTTCCGACCATCCATTGCGCGGCCTGCATATCGGCCGTGGAGGCGAGGCTCGCCGCGGTGCCGGGGGTGCGGTCGGCGCGGGTCAACCTGACGCAGAAGCGGGTGAGCGTCGATGCCGAGGGGGATGTCTCGGCCGAGGGGTTGATCGGCGTTCTGGCGGGGCTCGGGTATGAGGCGCACGAACTCGATCCGGGTCTTTTGTCGGCCACTGAAACCGACCGGCAGGGCCGCGACCTGCTGATGCGGCTCGGGGTGGCCGGCTTCTCGATGATGAACGTCATGCTTCTGTCAGTGGCTGTGTGGTCGGGCGCCGAAGGCGTGACGCGCGACATGTTCCACTGGATTTCCGCGGCCATCGCCATCCCGACCGTGATCTTCGCCGGACAGCCGTTCTTTCGGTCGGCCTGGACAGCGCTGAAGGCCCGCCGGCTGGGGATGGACGTGCCGATCTCGCTGGCGATCATCCTTGCCTCGTCGATCTCGCTCTACGAGACGGCGCAGGGCGGCCATCATGCGTATTTCGATGCCGCCGTGATGCTGACCTTCTTCCTGCTCGCCGGGCGCTATCTGGACCACCGGACGCGTGCGGTGGCGCGATCCGCCGCAGAGGAACTCGCAGCCCTCGAGGTGCCGCGCGCCCATGTGTTGCGCAACGGCGTGGAGGCCGTGGTGCCGACGTCGCAGGTTGCGATGGGCGAGTTCGTCAGGGTGCGCCCCGGCGGCCGGATGCCTGTCGACGGCGTGGTGATCGAGGGCGAAAGCGAAGTCGACCGGTCGCTTCTGACCGGCGAAAGCCTGCCGGTCTTTGCCGGCCCGGGCATCGGGGTGAGCGCGGGCGAGGTGAACCTTACCGGGCCGCTGACCCTGCGGGTCACCGCCGCCGGACAGGACAGCTCGCTCCACCGCATGGCCGATCTGGTGGCGATCGCCGAAGGGGCGAAGACCCGCTATACCTCGCTTGCGGAGCGGGCCGCACGGCTTTACTCGCCGGGTGTCCATCTGCTGTCATTCGCGGCCTTCGGCTACTGGATGTGGGCGACCGGCGGCGACGTGCGCCATGCGATCAACATCGCGGCGGCGGTGCTGATCATCACCTGTCCCTGCGCACTGGGTCTTGCCGTGCCCGCGGTGGTCACGGCCGCCTCGGGCCGGCTGTTCCGCAAGGGCCTGCTGATCAAGCACGGCACGGCGCTCGAACGCCTGGCCGAGGCCGATGTCGTGGTGTTCGACAAGACGGGAACGCTGACCTTGGGAATGCCGGTCGCGACCGGCCTCGGGGCCGCGCCCCGCGAGGCGCTTGCGGTTGCCGCCGGGCTGGCGCAGGGCTCGGGCCATCCGCTGGCGCAGGCGCTGGCCGCGGGGGTCGAGACGCTCGGGATCGGTGCCGCGACGATCGAGAACCTGCGCGAGGTGCCCGGATATGGCGTCGAGGGATCGTGGCGGGGCGGGCGCGTGCGGCTGGGCCGGGCCGGCTGGATCGGCGCGACCGACCTCGACACGACGGGCACCTACCTGTCCCTGCCCGACGGCACGACCCACGCCTTCGGCTTTGTCGATCGCCTGCGGCCGGGCGCGGACGTCGCGGTGGCGGCGCTCAGGGCGCAGGGACTGCGGGTTCTGCTTGTCTCTGGCGATACAGCGGGTGCCGTGTCATCGCTCGCCGCGCGGCTTGGCATCGCCGAATGGGAGGCCGGTGTTCTGCCAGAAGGCAAGGCGGCGCGGGTGGCCGCGCTGACGGCCGAGGGCAAGCGGGTGCTGATGGTCGGCGACGGGCTGAACGACACGGCGGCCCTCGCGGGGGCGCATGTTTCGATCTCGCCGGCTTCTGCGCTCGATGCCGCGCGCGTGGCCTCCGACATCGTTCTGCTCGGGCAGGACATGGCCCCGATCGCCGATGCGGTGCGGATCGCGCGGCAGGCGGTGCGGCGCATCCGCCAGAACTTCGCGATCTCGATCCTGTACAACGTCGTCGCGGTGCCGATCGCTTTGGTCGGGCTTGCCACCCCGCTTGCCGCGGCCCTAGCGATGTCGCTTTCCTCGATTACCGTTTCGCTCAACGCGCTGAGGCTGAAATGACGGTGCTCGGGGTGCTCATTCCGGTGTCGCTGCTGCTGGGTGGCGTGGGGCTTGTGGCATTCTTCTGGTCGCTTCGGAACCGCCAGTACGACGATCCGCAGGGTGACGCGAACCGGATCCTGACAAAGGACTGGGACGACCGGCCGAAACCCTGAAGGCGGGTGCTTTACCTTCCTGGCAAAGCGCGCGACAAGCGGGCGTTGGCCCGGAGTGACGGATGCGCCTGCCCGATATCGTGCTGTTGACCGCGTCGGTTGCGATCGTCGGGTCCAATTCCCTGGCGCTCAGCCCCATCGCCGTCTCGGTCGCCGCCGATTTCGCGCCGGCAGGTCCGGCCGACGTGATGTTTGCGGCCGCCCTGTTCGGTGCGGGGACGGCGGCCAGCGCCTTGACGCTGGCCGCCGCGGTTGACCGGATCGGGCTGTCGCGCGCGCTGATGCTGGCGCTGCTGGTGCTGGCCGCCGCCATGGCCGCGACGGCGGTGGCCCCGACGCTTCTGGCGTTTCAACTGGCACAGACCGTGGCCGGTGCGGCGACAGGCGTCGCCCTGCCGGCGATCTACGGACTGGCTGCGGAGCGCGCGCCTGCCGGCCGGGCGAGCGCCTATCTGGGGCGGGTGCTGACCGGATGGACGCTGAGCATGATCTTTGGCGCCTCGCTTGCGGCTGTGGTGGCCGACATCGCCGGGTGGCGCGCCGTCTACGCGGTGCTTGCGGCGGCCGCCCTTCTGACACTGGCCGCCTGTGCCGTGCAGGGCTTCTGGCGCGCCCCGCGGGCGCCCGCGATCCGGCTGGCACCACTGGCCGCGTTGCGCGTTCCGGGCATCCTGCCGGCGCTGATGGTCTGCGGCGTCTACATGATGGCGTTCTACGGCCTCTATGGCTACCTCGGCACCCATCTGCGCAACGATCTGGGACTGGCGACATGGGCGGCAGGGCTTGCGCCGCTGCTCTACGGGGTGGGATTCGGGGGGGCTGCGGTGTTCGATCCGGTGATCGACCGGTTCGGGGCACATCGCGTGGCTCCGGTGGTGTTCACGGGGCTGGTCGGCGTCTATGGGGCGATGGCGGCGGTTTCGGGCACGGCGGTTCTGGTGGTGGGACTTTGTCTTGTCTGGGGCGCGGTCAACCATCTGGCGCTGAACCTGATCGTGGGCCGTCTTTCCGGGCTCGACCCGACGCGGCGCGGTGCGATCCTCGGCCTGAATTCCGGGATGACCTATGTCGCGGTCTTCGTCGGCACGACGCTGTTCGGCGCCGTCTATGGCCGGGCGGGTTTCGCGGTTTGCGCGCTGATGGCGGCGGGGTGCATCCTGCCGGCGATGTTCGAGGCCTGGCGGGCGCGCCGGCGCCTGGCGGGCGCGCTGGCCTAGAGAACCGGCATCCCGCCCCTGGCGGCGGGATCACCGGGGGTTTCACACCCCCGGACCCCCGTGGGATACTTGGGAACAGAAGAAGCCCCGGGTGCCGGTCAGGCGTGGATCGCCCCGTCGCCGCAGGCGAGGGCCGCCTCGCGCACGGCCTCGGAGAAGGTCGGATGGGCGTGGCAGGTCAGCGCCAGATCCTGCGCCGACGCGCCGAATTCCATCGCGACGCAAACCTCGTGGATCAGGTCGCCCGCTCCGGGGCCGATCAGGTGACAGCCGAGGATGCGGTCGGTTTCCTTGTCGGCGAGGATCTTGACGAAGCCTTCGGCCTGGAAGACCGCCTTGGCGCGGGCATTGCCCATGAAGGGGAACTTGCCGACCTTGTAGGCGCGGCCTTCCTCCTTCAACTGCTCCTCGGTCAGGCCGACATTCGCGACTTCGGGCGTGGTGTAGATCACGCCGGGGATCACGCCATAGTTCACATGGCCGGCCTTGCCGGCGAGGATCTCGGCGCAGGCCATGCCCTCATCCTCGGCCTTGTGGGCGAGCATCGGGCCGGCGATGGCATCGCCGATCGCGTATATGCCCTTGATATTGGTGGCGAAATGCGCGTCGGTCCTGATCTGGCCGCGCGGCAGCATCTCGACCCCGAGCGTCTCGAGGCCGAGGCCGGCGGTGTAGGGTTTGCGGCCGGTCGCGACAAGGACGACGTCGGCCGTGAGGTCTGCCTCGGTGTCGTCCTTGTGCAGTTTGTAGCGCAGCGTGACGCCGCCCTTCGATTTCGTCGCCGACTGGACCGCTGCGCCGAGGATGAACTTCAGTCCCTGTCTCGTCAGGATGCGCTGGAAGGTCTTGGCGACCTCGCCGTCCATGCCGGGGGTGATCGCGTCGAGATATTCGACGACGGTCACCGCGGTTCCGAGGCGGGCATAGACGGAGCCGAGTTCGAGCCCGATCACGCCGCCGCCGATCACGACCATGGACTTCGGGATCTTCGCAAGGGTCAGCGCACCGGTGGAGGTGACGATCGTGGTCTCGTCGACCTCGACGCCGGGGAGGGAGGAGGGTTCGGAACCCGTTGCGATCACGATGTTTTTCGCCTCGTGAATCTCGTCGCCGACCTTGACCTGACCGGGCGCGGGGATCGTGCCCCAGCCCTTGAGCCAGGTGATCTTGTTCTTCTTGAAGAGGAACTCGATGCCCTTGGTGTTCTGGCCGACGACGTCATCCTTGTAGCCGAGCATCCTTGTCCAGTCGACCTTGGGCTTGGCGCCCATCAGGCCCATCTTCTCGAAGTTCTCGTGCGTTTCATGCAGCATGTGGCTGGCATGCAGCAGCGCCTTGGAGGGGATGCAGCCGATGTTGAGGCAGGTGCCGCCGAGGGTGTCGCGGCCTTCGACCACGGCGACCTTGAGGCCAAGCTGGGCGCAGCGGATGGCGCAGACATAGCCGCCGGGGCCGGCGCCGAGGATGATCACGTCAAAGCTGGCCATGGGGGGCTCCTTGGGTCAGTTGGGGCATATGAACCGCATATGAAAAGCATATGATTTCCGTATGCAGACAGAAAGGCTCGGGATTTGCGGCGCGGCGCGTGGGGCGGGCGGCGCGGGGGGCTGTCTGCCCCCGTCGCGGCAGGGCCGCGACGCCCCCCGAGGATACTTGGGAACAGAAGAACGGGTCACAGCAGCGCGGCCACGATCATCGCCATGGTGGCCGCGAACCCGACCATCCAGATGACCGAGCGCCACGGCGTCCAGCCGAAGGCATAGGCGGGGACGTAGAGGATGCGGGCGGCGAGGTAGGCCCAGCCGCAGGCGGCGGTGACGGCGGTGGACTGGCCCGACAGGGTCACGACGGTGACCGCGAGGGTGAAGAGGATCAGCCCCTCGAAATGGTTGTTCATCGCGCGGTAGAGCCGGCCCGTGCGGGGCGAGAGCTGGTCCGGCAGCGGCTTGCCCATGCGCGCGGGATCGCGCGGCGAGAGGGTGACGCGGGTGCCAAGCTCGAAGTTCGCGGGGACGGACATGAGGACCATCTGGACGCCCTGGAGGAGACCGGCGAGGGCGAGGGCGGTGAGTTCGGGGGTCATGGTTTGCCCGTCACATATGCAAGAAAGTGGCAAGCAATCCGCAAACAGCAAGCATCGTCCCGACTATCCATTTCCACTCTCGTCCAATGAAATCGACGCATGCATGGGGGGGCTTCAGACGTCCCGCGTTGGCGCATGCGCAATGAAGCGAAAAGCAAGCCAGGCGCGCCCGAAGCTTCGCAATGCACACCTCACCCCCATCGGGCTATTTCGGCCAGAGCACTGCGCAAGGTCTTGAGCCGCCCAAACTCGCCAAGAAAACCACTCTCTTCAACCCCGTCACAAATCCATCAGCAACCGCCGCGGATCCTCCAGCGCCTCCTTCACCCGCACGAGGAACGTCACCGCGCCCTTGCCGTCGACCACGCGGTGGTCGTAGCTGAGGGCGAGATACATCATCGGGCGGATGACGATCTGGCCCGCCACCACGACCGGGCGGTCCTGGATCTTGTGCATGCCAAGGATGCCCGATTGCGGCGGGTTGAGGATGGGCGAGGACATGAGCGAGCCGTAGACGCCGCCGTTCGAGATGGTGAAGCTGCCGCCCTGCATCTCGGCCATCGACAACTTGCCGTCGCGGGCGCGGACGCCCAGTTCGGCGATCTTCTTTTCGATCTCGGCAAAGCTCATCCGGTCGGCGTCGCGCACCACGGGCACGACGAGGCCCGAGGGCGTGCCGACGGCCACGCCCATGTGGACGTAGTTCTTGTAGACGACATCGGTGCCGTCGATCTCGGCGTTGACCTCGGGCACCTCGTTCAGCGCGTGGCAGCAGGCCTTCACGAAGAAGGACATGAAGCCGAGTTTCACGCCGTGCTTCTTTTCGAACAGATCCTTGTATTCGTTGCGCAGCGCCATCACCGCCGACATGTCGACCTCGTTGTAGGTGGTCAGCATCGCGGCGGTGTTCTGCGCATCCTTCAGGCGGCGCGCGATGGTCTGGCGCAGCCGGGTCATCTTGACCCGTTCCTCGCGCGCGGCATCATCTGCGGGAACCGGGGCGCGGGGGGCGGCGGCAGCCGGGGCGGGCGCGGCGGCGGGGCCGGCCGCGGCGCGGGCCACGTCATCCTTCATCACCCGGCCATCGCGGCCGGTGCCGGTGACGGCATCGCGGGACAGCCCGGCCTCGGCCATGGCCTTTTTCGCGGAGGGGGCATCCTCGATGTCCTTGGCGGGGGCTTTTCGACGGGTGCGACCTCGACCGGGCCTGCGGCCGGCACCTCGGTTCCGGGGGTGGCCGCCACTTCGGGGGCAGGATCGCCGGCGGCCACGGGGGTGATCGTGGCGAGCTTGGCATTGGCGGCGACGGTGCCGCCTTCGGGCGCGAGGATGGCCGAAAGCACGCCCGCGGCGGGGCTTGGCACCTCGACCGAGACCTTGTCGGTTTCGAGTTCGCACAGCATCTCGTCCTGCGCCACGCTGTCGCCCGGCTGCTTGAACCAGGTCGAGACCGTGGCCTCGGAGACGCTTTCGCCCAGCGTCGGCACCATCACGTCGATCATCTTGCTTTCTCCCGCGCTGGGCCCGGCCGCAGCGTTCTGTCCTGTCTCATCCGGCGCCGGGGCCTTTGCCGCCCCTTCGCCCACCTGTGCCAGAAGGGCCGCGACGCCAACGGTCGTGCCTTCGGGCGCAACGATCTCGACCAGGGTGCCGGCCACCGGGCTTGGCACCTCGACCGTCACCTTGTCGGTCTCCAGTTCGCAGAGCATCTCGTCGACCTGAACCGCGTCGCCCACCTTCTTGAACCAGGTGGCGACGGTCGCCTCGACCACGCTTTCGCCGAGCGTCGGGACGCGAACCTCAACCGCCATCGACGCCCCCGCCGGATTTGCCGCCCAGGGTCAGGGCATCGTTCACGAGCGCCGCCTGTTCGGCCTTGTGGCGGCTGGCCAGACCCGTGGCAGGCGAGGCGGAGGCCGAACGGCCGGCATAGACCGGGCGGCCGTGCTTTGCGCCGATCCGGCCCAGAACCCATTCGATGTTCGGCTCGATGAAGGTCCACGCGCCCTGGTTCTTGGGTTCTTCCTGGCACCAGACCACTTCGGCGGTCTTGAACCGTTCCAGTTCCTTGACCAGGCTGAGCGCCGGGAAGGGGTAGAATTGCTCGATCCGCAGGATGTAGACATCGTCGATGCCGCGCGCATCGCGTTCCGCCAGCAGGTCGAAGTAGACCTTGCCCGAGCAGAGCACGACGCGCTTGATCTTGGCGTCGGGCTTCAGCCGCGTTTCGGAATGGCCCTTCTGGGCGTCATCCCAGAGCACGCGGTGGAAGCTGGATCCGGTCGTGAAATCATCGGCATCCGAGATGCAGAGCGGGTGGCGCAGCAGCGATTTCGGCGTCATCAGGATCAGCGGCTTGCGGAAGGTCCGGTGGATCTGGCGGCGCAGGATGTGGAAGTAGTTCGCCGGTGTGGTGCAGTTCGCGACGATCCAGTTGTCATTGGCCGACAATTGCAGAAACCGCTCGAGGCGGGCCGAGGAATGCTCGGGGCCCTGGCCCTCGAAGCCGTGCGGCAGCAGACAGACAAGGCCCGACATCCGGAGCCATTTCGACTCGCCCGAGTTGATGAACTGGTCGAACATGATCTGCGCGCCGTTGGCGAAATCGCCGAACTGCGCTTCCCACATGACCAGGGCATTCGGTTCCGCCAGCGAGTAGCCGTATTCGAAGCCGAGCACCGCGTATTCCGAGAGCATCGAGTCGATGACCTCGTAGCGGGCCTGGCCCGCGCGGATGTGGTTCAGCGGATAGTAGCGTTCCTCGGTCTTCTGGTCGATGAAGGCCGAATGGCGCTGGCTGAAGGTGCCGCGCGTGCAGTCCTGCCCCGACAGGCGGACGGGGAAGCCCTCGGACACCAGGCTGCCGAAGGCCAGCGCCTCGGCCGTCGCCCAGTCGAAGCCCTGGCCGGTGGCGAACATCTCGCGCTTTGTGTCGAGCAGGCGCCCGACGGTCTTGTGCAGGTCGAACCCCTCGGGCACGCGGGTGAGGGCGGTGCCGACCTCGGCCAGCGTCTCGGGGGTGATGGCCGGTCTCGCCGCGCTGGTAATCCTCCACGTCGCGGCGTCCGAGGTTCTTCCAGCGGCCGTCGAGCCAGTCGGCCTTGTTGGGCTTGTAGTCCTTGCCGGCCTCGAACTCTTCGTTCAGGCGGGCCTGGAAGGCGGCCTTCATGTCCTCGATCTCGCCCTCGGGGATCAGACCGTCGCGCACGAGGCGTTCGGTGTAGAGCTGCAGCGTGGTCTTCTGCTTGCGGATGCGGGTGTACATCGCCGGGTTGGTGAACATCGGCTCGTCGCCTTCGTTGTGACCGAAGCGGCGGTAGCAGAAGATGTCGATGACCACGTCCTTGTGGAACTTCTGGCGGAACTCGGTGGCCACGCGGGCGGCGTGGACCACCGCCTCGGGGTCGTCGCCGTTGACGTGGAAGATCGGCGCCTCGACCATCAGGGCGATGTCGGTGGGATAGGGCGACGAGCGCGAGAACGACGGCGCGGTGGTGAACCCGATCTGGTTGTTCACGACGATGTGGATGGTGCCGCCGGTGCGGTGACCGACAAGGCCCGACAGGCCGAAGCATTCGGCCACGACGCCTTGCCCGGCAAAGGCCGCGTCGCCATGCAGCAGCATCGGGCAGAACCTGGTAGCGGGTCTTGTCGCCCAGTTGTTCCTGCTTGGCGCGGACCTTGCCCAGCACGACGGGGTTGACCGCCTCGAGGTGGCTGGGATTGGCGGTGAGCGACAGGTGGACGACATTGTTGTCGAACGAGCGGTCCGACGAGGCGCCGAGATGGTATTTCACGTCGCCCGAGCCATCGACATCCTCGGGCTTGAAGCTGCCGCCCTGAAATTCGTTGAAGATCGCGCGGTAGGGTTTCTGGCATCACGTTGGCCAGCACCGACAGGCGGCCGCGATGCGGCATGCCGATGATCGACCTCCTTGACCCCAAGCGCGCCGCCGCGCTTGATGATCTGCTCCATCGCGGGGATCAGGCTTTCGCCGCCATCGAGGCCGAAGCGCTTGGTGCCCATGTATTTGACGTGGAGGAACTTCTCGTAGCCCTCGGCCTCGACCAGCTTGTTGAGGATCGCCTTTCGGCCCTCGCGGGTGAAGGCGATCTCCTTGCCGTAGCCTTCGATCCGCTCCTTCAGCCAGGCGGCCTGTTCGGGGTCGGAGATGTGCATGTACTGCAGCGCGAAGGTGCCGCAGTAGGTGCGCTTCACGATCTCGAGGATCTGGCGCATCGAGGCATGTTGCAGGCCCAGCACGTTGTCGATGAAGATCGGCCGATCCATGTCGGCTTCGGCGAAGCCGTAGGATTTTGGATCAAGCTCGGGGTGGTTGGAGCTGTCGCGCATGCCCAGCGGGTCGAGATCGGCGGCAAGGTGGCCGCGGATGCGGTAGGCGCGGATGATCATGATGCGCGCGGATGCTGTCGAGGACCGCGCGCTGGATCTGTGCCTCGGAGACGGCGACGCCGGTCTCGGCGGCTTTGGCTGCGATCTTGGCCCCGGCGGCGCGGGCGTCGCGGGCGGGGGCGGTCAGCGGCCATTCGCCGGTCAGGGCCGAGTCAGGTCATCGGTGGGCATCGGCGGCCAGTCGGTGCGCGCCCAGCTTGGCCCCTGCGCCTGTTTCTTGGCGTCGATCTCGTTGTCGCCCATCGACTTGAAGAACTCGGCCCAGCCGGCATCGACCGATGCCGGGTCGGCGGCGTGGCGCGCGGCAAGATGGTCGATGTAATCGGCGTTCGCGCCATCCATGAAGGCGTTCGCGTGGAATTGCTGGTTGGTGGAGTGTTCGGTCATCTCTGCCTCCGTTTGGCGGGGCGTCCCCCGGCCGATGGTGACGTGTGGATGCGACGGGCGGGGCAGGCCCCGCCCCGCGGTGTCATTTGCCGATCGCCTTCATCACCGCCTCGCCGAGGCCCGCCGGGCTGTCGGCCACGACGATGCCGGCGCGCTTCATCGCCTCGATCTTGGATTCCGCGTCGCCCTTGCCACCCGCAACGATGGCCCCGGCATGGCCCATGCGGCGGCCCTTGGGGGCCGTGCGGCCGGCGATGAAGCCCGCGGTCGGTTTCCAGCGGCCGCGCTTCTTCTCGTCGGCAAGGAACTGCGCCGCGTCTTCCTCGGCGGAGCCGCCGATCTCGCCGATCATGATGATCGAATGGGTCTCGGGATCGGCGAGGAACATCTCGAGCACGTCGATGTGTTCGGTGCCCTTGATCGGGTCGCCGCCGATGCCGACCGCCGAGGACTGGCCAAGGCCGAGGTCCGAGGTCTGTTTCACGGCCTCGTAGGTGAGCGTGCCCGAGCGTGAGACGACGCCGACCGAGCCGCGTTTGTGGATGTGGCCGGGCATGATGCCGATCTTGCAGGCGCCGGGCGTGATGACGCCGGGGCAGTTCGGGCCGATCAGGCGGGACTTGGAGCCTTCGAGCGTGCGCTTGACCCGCATCATGTCGAGCACCGGGATGCCTTCGGTGATGCAGACGATCAGCTCCATTTCGGCGTCGATCGCCTCGAGGATGCTGTCGGCGGCGAAGGGCGGGGGCACGTAGATGACGGTGGCGTTGGCCCCGGTTGTCGCGCGCGCCTCGTGCACCGAGTTGAAGACGGGCAGGTTCAGATGCTCGGTCCCGCCCTTGCCGGGGGTCACGCCGCCGACCATCTTCGTGCCGTAGGCGATGGCCTGTTCGGTGTGGAAGGTGCCCTGGCTGCCGGTGAAGCCCTGGCAGATGACGCGGGTGTTTTCGTTGACGAGTACGGACATAGGATTACCCCTTCACCGCTTTGACGATTTTCTTTGCGGCGTCCGACAGGTCGTCGGCGGCGATGACGTTGAGGCCGGAGTTGCGGATGATGTCGCTGCCAAGTTCCACGTTGGTGCCTTCGAGGCGCACCACGAGGGGCACCTTCAGGCCGACCTCCTTGACCGCGGCGATCACGCCCTCGGCGATGATGTCGCAGCGCATGATGCCGCCGAAGATGTTGATCAGGATGCCCTTCACGTTGGGGTCCGAGGTGATGATCTTGAAGGCCTCGGTCACCTTTTCCTTCGTCGCGCCGCCGCCCACGTCGAGGAAGTTGGCCGGTTCCGCGCCGTAAAGCTTGATGATGTCCATCGTGGCCATCGCAAGACCCGCGCCGTTGACCATGCAGCCGATCTCGCCGTCGAGCGCGATGTAGTTGAGATCGAATTTCGAGGCGGCGAGTTCCTTGGGGTCTTCCTCGGTCTCGTCGCGCAGCGCCGCGATGTCGGGCTGGCGGTACATGGCGTTGCCGTCGAAGCCCATCTTGGCGTCGAGGCATTTCAGCTTGCCGTCAGGGGTGACGATCAGCGGGTTGATCTCCAGCATCTCCATGTCCTTCTCGAGGAAGGCCTTGTAGAGGATCTTCACGAGCGCCACGCATTGCTTGACGAGCGCGCCCTCGAGCCCGAGAGCGAAGGCCACGCGGCGGCCGTGGAAATCGCTGAGCCCCGAGGCCGGATCGACCGAGAAGCTGACGATCTTTTCGGGGGTGCTGTGGGCGACCTCCTCGATGTCCATGCCGCCTTCGGTGGAGGCGACGAACGATACGCGGCTGGTCTGGCGGTCGATCAGCAGGGCAAGGTAAAGCTCGCGCGCGATGTCGGAGCCGTCCTCGACATAGATGCGGTTGACCTGCTTGCCGGCGGGGCCGGTCTGGTGGGTGACGAGTGTGCGTCCCAGCATCTGCTTGGCCATCGTCTCGGCCTCTTCGACCGATTTCGCGATCCGCACGCCACCTTTCTCGCCGGCCTCGGCCTCCTTGAACTTGCCCTTGCCGCGCCCGCCCGCGTGGATCTGCGCCTTGACCACCCAGAGCGGGCCGTCGAGGCCGCCGGCGGCGGTCTTGGCCTCTTCGGCCTTGAGCACGACGCGGCCGTCGGATACCGGGGCGCCGAAGCTGCGCAAGAGCGCCTTGGCCTGATACTCGTGGATGTTCATCGCTACCGTCCCGTCTCTTGTGGTTTCGCGGCCTGATGCCACAGAAAAAGCCGCTTTCAAAACGGCTTCTGCCCGTTTGCGCTAAACGTCCAGCGAAAATCGCCAATTGTGATCACAGTCTGGAAATGTGTGATCACAAACGGGAATTCCGGGGCTTTGGCCGGCCCCGCCCAGGGCCGACTCAGTTCAGCATGACCATGTAGAGCATGGCGTCGCCCTGCATAATCCCGGTAAAGATGCGGAAATTCCGTGGCGAGACGAGGCTGCCCTTTTCAACATAGGGCAGCGCGCCGAGGCCCTGGATCCACATCGCAACGTCGATCGGGCGGGGGTCGGTGAACATGCGCCCGACGTTCACCCCGGCGTCGTCGCCAAGCCAGAGATAGGGCACCAGCCGCTCGCCACGCAGGATCGCCTCGGCATCGCCCAGAAGCGCCTGCCAGACGGCGGAGGCTCCCGGCGGCAGGGTGAATCCGAGTGCTGCCGTCTGTGCGTCGTTCGGGATCCACTCGCGGTCGTTGTCGGTTTCGGCGTCGGCGCGGCGCCAGAAGACGCGGTTGTCGTCGATCATCGCCAGGAACTCCGTCTGGGCCAGGGCGGCGCGCGCGGTGTCGGGCGTCTGGTCGAGCGCGCGCAGCACGATGGCCGCGCCGTCGATCCAGTCGGCCTCGCCCGCTATCAGGATTTCCTCGCGGGGTTCGCCGCGCAACGCGGAGAGTCGGGCGCGCGCCGCCGTGATCTCGGTGATCGCGGTCGTGGGATCATAGGCGAGCAGCGTGTTGCCCAGACCGGCGATGAAATGGCTGTAGGCCGACAGCCAGGCGGCGTCGGCCGCGTCGAAGCGGATGACGGGGGAGGGTAGGGCGGGGTCGCGCCCGCTCCACTGCCAGCCGAGCAGCATCGGGCCGACCACGTCGAACGCATCCTCGCCGGGGGTGCGCGTGCCGTTGCCGTCGATGTCGAACCACAGATCGCCAAGGTCTATCTCGAGCCCGAAGGCAGAGGTGTCGGGGATGTCGCTGAGCGGGGCCGCCACACCGGCCATCCGGTCGGTCATGTCGCGGAACAGTTCGGCGAAGGCAGCCGGCCGGACGGCGGGCGGATCGGGATTGTCGGGAATGGGCAGGCGGAAGACGGGCATGTCGGCCAGACCGGGCAGGATGCCCGTGTTCCAGCGCAGCCGCAGCGCCGCCTCGAGCGCGCCGAGAAAGCGCACGCCGGCCAATGCGAAACGATCCGCGTCGGTCAGGGTCGGACGTGCGGCCAGACGGGCCTCGGTGGCGGCCAGTCCGGTTGTGCCGATCTCTTCCGAGATCGACGCTGCGGCGGCGGGCAGGGCGCATGGCGTCTGGGCGAACAGCGACAGCACAAGTGACGCGGCAAGGATACGCATGGGAACCTCCGATGGCGGCTGGGCCAGAGATCACCATGAAAGCAGAATGCGCGCCGGTTGGCGCGCATTTGTTTCCCGCAACCGGCGGGCAACGCTCAGGCGAGCGCGGGGTCGATCGTCTTGCAGGCCTCGATCAGGCCCTTCACGGCCTCGACCGATTTGGCGAACATCGCGGCTTCGTCCTTGTTCAGCTTGATGTCGACGATCTTTTCGATGCCTTCGGCCCCGATGATGGTGGGCACGCCGACATACATGCCGTTCAGGCCGTATTCGCCCGAGCAGAAGGCCGCGCAGGGCAGCAGGCGCTTTTGGTCCTTGAGATAGGCCTCGGCCATCTCGATGGCGCTTTGGGCCGGGGCGTAAAAGGCGGAGCCGGTTTTCAGCAGGCCGACGATCTCGGCCCCGCCGTCGCGGGTGCGCTGGATGATCGCGTCGAGTTTCTCCTGCGTGGTCCAGCCCATTTCGACGAGATCGGGCAGCGGGATGCCGGCGACGGTGGAATAGCGGGCAAGCGGAACCATGGTGTCGCCGTGGCCGCCGAGCACGAAAGCCGTCACGTCGCGCATCGAGACGCCGAATTCGAGGCTGAGGAAATGGCGGAAACGGGCACTGTCGAGCACGCCCGCCATGCCGACGACGCGGTTCGCGGGCAGGCCCGAGAATTTTTGCAGCGCCCAGACCATCGCGTCGAGCGGGTTGGTGATGCAGATGACGAAGGCGGAGGGCGCATGCTTGCGGATGCCCTCGCCCACTGATTTCATGACCTTGAGGTTGATGCCCAGCAGATCGTCCCGGCTCATTCCCGGCTTGCGCGCCACACCGGCGGTGACGATGCACACATCGGCCCCGGCGAGGGCGGCATAGTCGTTCGTTCCCGCCATGTCGGCGTCGAAACCCGCCGAGGGGCCGGATTGCGCGATGTCGAGCGCCTTGCCCTGCGGCACGCCTTCGGCGATGTCGAAGAGCACGACGTCGCCGAGTTCCTTGATGGCGGCGAGATGGGCGAGGGTGCCGCCGATCTGTCCCGCGCCGATCAGCGCAATCTTGGGTCTGGCCATGGTTCCGTTCTCCGGATCGGGTTGCATTGACGGGTGGATGGGTAGTCGCTCGGGCGGCGCGGCGCAAGTATGCTGCGACGCAGCGGCACTGCGGGCCTGTTGTGCCGGGGATGTTTGCGCTAAATCCGGGCGCCGGACGGCCACCGGGTGACGGGCGCCGGCCATGGGCTGATTCGGAAGGGGGCACACGGGGGATGGAGGGGCCGGTTTTCTGGATCGCCGCCGTGGTCGCCGCCGCCCTTGTGGGGGGCAGCAAGGGCGGATTGCCGGTCGTGGGCATGCTGGGCGTGCCGGTGTTGTCGCTGGCGATATCGCCGGTCGCGGCGGCCGGGGTGCTCTTGCCGGTCTTCGTCTTGTCGGACATGTTCGGCCTTTATGCCTATCGCCATGCCTACGACCGGCGGGTGCTGGCGATCCTCATCCCGGCGTCGACGCTGGGGGTGGGGCTTGGGTGGGCGACGGCGAGCCTTGTTCCCGAGCGGCTGGTGGGCGGTCTGGTCGGGCTGATCGGGGCCAGTTTTGCGGCCCATGTGCTGACCCGCCCCGAGAGCCAGGGCGCGCCGCGCCGCGCAAGGCGACTGCCGGGCACCTTCTGGGGCACAGTGTCGGGGTTCACGAGTTTCGTCAGCCACGCCGGCGCGCCGCCCTATCAGGTCTTCGTTCTGCCGCTGGGTCTGGAAAAGACGATCTACGCCGGGACCACGACCATCCTCTTTGCCTATGTGAACGCGATAAAGCTGGTGCCCTACTGGGCCATGGGCCAGCTTTCGGCGAGCAACCTGAAGGTCGCCGCCTTGCTGACGGTGCCGGCGGTGCTGGCTGTCTTTGCCGGGGTGCGGCTTGTGCGCGTGTTGCCGCAGCGGCTGTTCTTCCGGCTGGTGGCCTGGGCGTTGCTGCTGGTTTCGGCCCGCCTTCTTTGGGAGGCCTGGCCGCGCTAGGCGGGATCGCCGGGCACCGGCAGCGGTTCGGAGACGGCTTCCCAGGCCTGGCCGCTTGCCAGAAGGCAGGTCATGCCGCCGGGCAGGGTGACTGTGACGGTCCAGGTGCCGCCTTCGGAGGCAAAAACCTCCAGCACGGCGGCGTTGGCGGTCATGCCGAGGCCGCGCCGGGTTTCCTGATAGCGTTCGGCCAACTGGGCCACCACATCGGCGCGCGGCCCGCAGGGCGGTGCGGCGAACCCGGCATGGGTCGCAAGGATCAGTCCGGCAAAGCCGAGCGACAGGGCGAACAGCATCTTCATCGAGGGGTGGCCTTTCCGGTTTCGGGGCAGCAGCCTGCCGGGATCCGCAGGCCCGCCGCAAAACAGGCGGGCCCGGATCGGAAAATCCTGGCCGAATACCTGTCCAGAAAGGATTAACGCTGCGTTCCGCCGATCGCGCGAAAGGCCCCGGCCGCGGGGAGATCGGGCCTGCGACGCCATTCGGGATGGAAAGATATCGCCGGACGGGCGATAAGTGGGGCAGCATGGGCCAAGCCGAGGGATGAAATGGCGCTTCTGATACTGGGTCTTGCGCTGTGGATCGGCGCGCACGGGTTCAAGCGGTTCGCGCCGGAACGCCGCGCCGCCATGGGCGAGCGGGGCAAGGGGGTGGTCGCGGTCGCGCTGCTCTTGTCGGTGGTGCTGATGGTGATCGGCTATCGCAGCGCGGCCTTCGTGCCGCTTTACACGCCGCTGCCCGGGATCGGGCACCTGAACAACCTCTTGATGCTGGTATCGGTCTTTCTGTTCGGGGTGGGCGGGACAAAGGGCACGCTTTATCCGGTCATGCGGCATCCGATGTTGTGGGGCACGGTGATCTGGGCCGGATCGCACCTGCTGGTGAACGGCGATCTGGCCTCTGTCGTGCTGTTCGGCGGGATCGGCGTGTGGGCACTTGGCACGATGCGCGTCATCAACCGCACTTCGGAATGGGTGCGGCCGAGCGGCGGGCGCGGGGTGCGGGGCGACCTGATGAACCTTGCGGGGACCGCCGTGATCTATGCCCTGATCGTGGCCGTTCACATCTGGCTCGGGCATGATCCTTTCGTTGGAACCTATGGATGAAACTTTATCGCTTTCTGACCGAGGACGACACATCGGCCTTCTGCCACAAGGTTACGGCCGCGCTGAACAACGGCTGGGAATTGCATGGCGCACCGAGCTATGCCTTCGACGCCGCGAATGGCGTGATGCGCTGCGGGCAGGCCGTGGTGAAGGAAGTCCCGGGCATCTACGGCCCGGAGATCAAGCTGTCGGAGCACTGAGCGAGGGCGCGATCCAACCCCGGCGTCGGCCCCGACGCCGCGCGCCCGCCCGGCCGGGTTGCGCAACCGCAAGGCTGCGGCAAGGTCGGCGGGCCTGGGGCCGCCGGGGTGACGGCAACACAACCGGCCTGCCCATCGGTGGCGAATATGCCGTGGCAGGGCGGTGATCGGTTCTGTCCGATCATGGGATCGCGGGGGGCAATTCCGACGAATGCCAGGACGTCGGCGCGCGTTGCGCCCCGAACGGCTCGACGGCGCCGTCGCCGGCCTGTGGCGACACGCCCGATACCGATGGCGCCTTTTCGGTGACGGTCCCGCATGAATTCGATTTCCTGTCGTGCTGACCGCCGCCCGCCGCCACGCTGCGACAAAATGACCGGGAGATCGTGATCACAGGGCTTTGTCCTGTGATCACAAGCGGCGGGTTGTCGCATTCTTTTGCTGCCTTGCGGCATTTGGGCGGATCGTCACAGGTGACACCGGGCGAAAAACCGCTATTCATCGGAAGCGACAACCGCCCGCCCCCGGCCGATCCGATGGACCGCCGGGGCGGGCCAGCAGGAGGACCCCTCGCGATGGCTGACGTGAATCGCGGAAACCGGCCGCTTTCGCCGCATTTGCAGATCTACCGCCCGCAACTGACCTCGATCACCTCGATCCTGACGCGGGTCACCGGCAACGGTCTGATCGTGGCCGGGCTTCTGGTGGTCTGGTGGCTGCTCGCGGCGGCGACGGGGCCCGAGTATTTCGCCGTGGCCGACGGCCTCGTGCGGTCATGGTTCGGCAAGCTGGTGTTCCTGCTGTCGCTCTGGGCCTTGTGGTATCACACGCTTGCCGGCTTGCGGCACCTGTGGTTCGACAGTGGTCGCGGGCTCGACATTCCCACGGCGGAAAAACTTGGCTGGGGTGTCATCATCGGGTCGGTCGTGCTGACCCTGCTGACCGTGGTGATCCTGTGACGGAGGGAAAGATGGCGTACCTGACCGATCGCAAGAGGGCAGAGGGGCTTGGCTCCGCCAAGTCGGGGACCGAGCATTTCTGGCAGATGCAGGTGTCGAGCGTCGCGCTCGTCCTTCTGATCCCGCTGTTCGTGTTCACCTTCGGGCGCATCCTGGGGGGCAGTCACGCCGAGGTGGTGGCCTATTTCGCGCGGCCGTTCCCGGCGGTGGTCGCGGCGCTGACCATCGTGGTGGGCTTTGTCCACTTCAAGAACGGCGCACAGGTGATGATCGAGGATTATGCGCAGGGCATGGCGCGCAGGGTGGCGATCATCGCCGTCACCTGCGTGAGCTATGCCTGCATCGCCACGGGGCTGTTCGCCCTGATCCGGCTGGCGCTCTGAGGGAACAGAATGGCTTACGCATACGAGACGCACAATTACGACGTGGTGGTGGTGGGCGCGGGCGGCGCAGGGCTGCGCGCGACGCTGGGGATGGCCGAGCAGGGCCTGCGCACGGCCTGCGTGACAAAGGTGTTTCCCACACGCTCGCATACCGTGGCCGCGCAGGGCGGCATTGCGGCCAGCCTTGGCAACATGGGCCCCGACAGCTGGCAATGGCACATGTATGACACGGTGAAGGGGTCGGACTGGCTTGGCGACACCGACGCGATGGAATACCTCGCGCGCGAGGCGCCCAAGGCGGTCTACGAGCTGGAGCATTACGGCGTGCCGTTCAGCCGCACCGACGACGGGCGGATCTACCAGCGCCCGTTCGGCGGCCATACGACGGAATATGGCGAGGGCCCGCCGGTGCAGCGCACCTGTGCCGCCGCCGACCGCACCGGCCACGCGATCCTGCACACGCTTTACGGCCAGAGCCTGAAGAACAACGCCGAGTTCTTTATCGAGTATTTCGCGATCGACCTGATCCTGTCGGAAGACGGGCAATGCCAGGGCGTTGTCGCGTGGAAACTGGACGACGGCACGATCCATGTCTTCAATGCGAAGATGACGGTGCTGGCGACGGGCGGCTACGGGCGCGCCTATTTCAGTGCGACGAGCGCGCATACCTGCACCGGAGACGGCGGCGGGATGGTCGCGCGGGCCGGCCTGCCGTTGCAGGACATGGAATTCGTGCAGTTCCACCCGACGGGCATCTACGGGGCGGGCTGCCTGATCACCGAGGGCGCGCGCGGCGAGGGCGGCTATCTGACCAACGCGAACGGCGAGCGGTTCATGGAGCGCTATGCCCCCACCTACAAGGATCTGGCCAGCCGCGACGTGGTATCGCGCTGCATGACGATCGAGATCCGCGAGGGCCGGGGCGTCGGGCCGCAGAAGGATCACATCCATCTGCACCTGAACCACCTGCCGAAGGAGGCGCTGGAATTGCGCCTGCCGGGCATCTCGGAATCCGCGCGCATCTTTGCCGGTGTCGATGTCACGAAAGAGCCGATCCCGGTGCTGCCGACCGTGCATTACAACATGGGCGGCATCCCCACGAACTATTGGGGCGAGGTTCTCAATCCGACCAAGACCAATCCCGATGCGATCTTCCCCGGGCTGATGGCGGTGGGCGAGGCGGGCTGTGCGAGTGTCCACGGGGCGAACCGCCTGGGCTCCAACAGCCTGATCGACCTTGTGGTGTTCGGGCGCGCGGCCGCGATCAAGGCGGGAGAGGTCGTCGATCCGGCAACCGCCAATGCCGGGGTGAACAAGGCCAGCGTGGACAAGGCGCTCGACCGGTTCGACACCTTGCGCAATGCCAGCGGGGGCACGGGGACGGCCGAGTTGCGGCTGGAGATGCAAAAGACCATGCAGGCCGACGCCGCGGTGTTCCGCACCGACAAGACGCTGGCAGAGGGTGTGGCCAAGATGGAGGCCGTCGCTGCCAGGATGGCCGATGTGAAGGTGTCCGACCGCAGCCTGATCTGGAACAGCGACCTGATGGAGACGCTGGAACTGACCAACCTGATGCCCAACGCGCTGGCCACGATCGTGGCCGCCGAGGCCCGCAAGGAAAGCCGCGGGGCGCATGCCCACGAGGATTATCCGAACCGCGACGACAAGACCTGGCGCAAGCATTCGCTGGCCTGGATCGACGGGTCCAAAGTGACGCTGGGCTATCGCCCGGTGCATCTGGAACCCCTTACGAAGCAAGATGAAGGCGGGATCGACCTGAAACGGATCGCGCCAAAGGCGAGGGTGTATTGATGGGAAAGTGGCTACTGCTGGCGGCGATGATGACGCAATCGGGATGCGCGGCGGCGATCTATGCGGAATCGCGCAAGGTGACGCGCGCGGGGATCACCGAGCCGCTGGCGACATTGTTGCCCGGCGTCTCAACGACCGAGGCCGCCGATTGCGTGTTCGGCGGATTGTCGCAGGTCGAACTGGTGTCGTTGCCGAATTCGGGGACGCTGGACGAGGGGCCGAAGGTGCAGGCATTCGTTGCCGAGGTTCTGGCGCGTCCCGACGTTGCGGCCTGCGTCGCGGCGTTGCCCAGGGCGTCATGATGATGCGCGCGGCGCTGGTCGCGGCGCTGGTGCTGGGGGGTGTTCCCCCGCCGAGATCGCGACCGACGTGACGCGGCGGGCTGCGCGCACGGTGGTCTTGCCGGTCATCACCTCGACGACCCCGGCACCGGCCAATGAACTGGCGACCGATTGCGTGATCGCCAATGCGTCAAATGCCGAGTTGAACGACCTTGCCCGTGATGTCGGCGTCCGGGCCGGGACGCTGACCGAACAGAACATCCGCACGATCCTTGCACGCCCCGCGACGCAATCCTGCATTGCGGGCAAGGGTCTTGCGCCGGTCACGGTCTGAGGTGGCGATGGGCGCGCACCGCCATCCTCCGCCGTCCGTGGCCATCAGGCCCCGCCCCGGTATCCCGTGGCGGGGGCCGCCGCGGGCGCCGGGCAAGGTGTTGCGGCGTGCCCTGCCGGCGTTGATCGGCACGCTGGCCGCCTGTGCGCCACAGGCACGCGTGCCTGTGGACGTGGCCGAGGCGCAATGCGTGCGTCGGGTGCTGACGGGCGAGGCCAACACCGCCGTGACTATCGGCGTCGGCACGGGGTATGGCGGTTTCGGCTGGGGCGGTTATGGCTGGGGAAACGGCTGGGGCGGCACGGGCGTGGCCGTGTCGACGACGCTGCCCGCCGCTGGCCGCGACCCCGAGGCGGACTACAATTCCTGCGTGCTGCGCAAGGCGGGCCAGATGCCCGATACGCCGCTCGCCCAACGACCCGAAGTGAAGGGATAGGCCATGGTTCAGTTGACGCTTCCGAAGAACTCGCGCATCCGCACGGGCAAGACCTGGCCGAAGCCGCAGGGCAAGGCGGTGCGGCAGTTGCAGATCTATCGCTGGAACCCGGACGACGGCGAGAACCCGCGCGTCGACACCTATTTCATCGACACCGCGGCGTGCGGGCCGATGGTCCTGGACGCGCTGATCAAGATCAAGAGCGAGATCGATCCGACGCTGACCTTCCGTCGATCCTGCCGTGAGGGGATCTGCGGTTCCTGTGCCATGAACATCGACGGGATCAACACGCTGGCCTGCACCTACGGGCTGGACGAGATCAAGGGCGACATCCGGATCTATCCGCTGCCGCATATGCCGGTGATCAAGGATCTGGTGCCGGACCTGACCCATTTCTACGCCCAGCATGCAAGCATCATGCCCTGGCTGGAAACCAAGTCGAACAGCCCCGCGAAGGAATGGAAGCAGTCGATCGACGACCGATCGAAGCTCGACGGGCTTTACGAGTGCATCATGTGCGCCTGCTGCTCGACCTCCTGTCCGAGCTATTGGTGGAACGGCGATCGTTATCTGGGACCGGCGGCGCTGCTGCATGCCTATCGCTGGATCATCGATTCGCGCGATGAGGCCACCGGCGAGCGGCTGGACAACCTGGAAGACCCCTTCAAGCTCTATCGCTGCCACACGATCATGAACTGCGCCAAGACCTGTCCCAAGGGGCTGAACCCCGCCAAGGCGATTTCCGAGATCAAGCAGATGATGGTGGAGCGGATGGTCTAACCGGCCATCGTGTTTCCCTGACTTTGACAAAGTGATGACGCGGGCGCGGGACAAACTCGTGCCATGGAGACAGCGGATCATCTTTCCTTCAGCGCGGGCTGGATCGCCGCCGGGGCCCGGGGCGGGCTTGACCGGCTGGGGGATGACATGGCGCGGTTCGGCCTTGTCTCGGCGGAGGCGCAATTGATGGCTCTGGCCGCCCTGACCGCGATGTTCGTGGCCGCGGTGTGGGGGCTGACGCACCTGCCGGGCCCCGCGCGGGCCGCGCGCGGGTCGGCCCGCGGGGCGCTGACGTCGCGCCGCACCTGACCAAGCCCTGGCGTCAGGCGATCCCCTGGGGCCCCGAGGATGGCGGACACCCGACGCCCGCCGACGCTCGCGTCGACCGAGGCGCCGGTCGCGCGGGGTTCATCGGCCCGTTCCGCCTTCCGGCGCGCGGGCCTGCGACGGAAAGGGCGATCCTGACAGCCGCCGACATCGCGGCAGGTGGCCTGCGCGCTACTTGCCGCGAGCGCGGGCCGGCGCTTTGCGGGGGCGGCGACAGACCCCCTAGCAATACCGCTCCACCGTCGCGGCCTGTTCGTGGCTGTAACGGTCGCCGTAGGCAAAGCCCGGCGGCAAGAGGCGCGCGATTTCGGCGCGGTCATCATCGGTCAGGGAGATCTCGCTGGCGCCGATCCAGGCCATCAGGTGGTCGGCGCTGCGGGTGCCGGGGATCGGGATCAGGTGCGGGCCCCGATCCAGAACCCAGGCGAGCGCCGTCGCCGGAACGGTCCAGCCCCGGTCGCGGCAGAACGCGCGGAACGGCGCGATGCGGGCAAGGTTCAGCGACCAGTCCGGCTCGTTGAAACGCGGAATCGTGCGGCGGAAATCGCCCTCGGCAATGTCCTGCGACGCCACCGGCGGGTCGCCGAAGACGCCGCGCGCCAACGGCGAGAACGGCACGAAGGCGACGCCCAGTTCGGCGCAGGCCTGGATCAGGCCAAGCTCCGGCTGGCGCGTCCAGAGCGAGTATTCGTTCTGCACGGCGGTGCAGGGATGCACGGCATGGGCCCGGCGCAACGTGCCGGGCGCTATTTCCGACAATCCGTAGCCGCCGATCTTTCCCTCCTGGATCAGCGCCTTGAGGGTGTCGACAACCTCTTCGACGGGGCGGGCCTCTTCGCGGCGGTGGAGATAGAAGAGATCGACATGATCGACCCCGAGGCGCCGGAGCGAGCCTTCGAGTTCGGTGCGCAAATGCGCTTGGGAATTGTCGACCCGGCGCTGCGGACCGGTGACGAAGCTGGCCTTCGTCGCGATGCGGACCGATGCGCCGGTTTGCCTGAGAAAGGTGCCGATGACCTGTTCCGACACGCCCATGCCGTAGATGTTGGCGGTGTCGAGAAAGTCGATGCCGTGGTCGACGGCGGCGGCAAGGCAGCGCAGGCTTGCGGCCTCGTCCGTCGGGCCGAAGATGCCGCCGAAGCTGAGGCAGCCAAGGCCGATGGCCGACACCTCGGGGCCGCGCGCGCCGAGGCGCCGGCGCTTCATGCGAAGGCCGCCCGAAGCGCGATCTCGACCATGTCGCCGAAGCTGCGCTCGCGGTCCGCAGCGGGCAGGGCCTCGTGCGACAGCAGATGGTCCGAGATGGTCAGGACGGCCAGCGCCCGGCAGCCATGGCGGGCGGCGAGCGTGTAGAGTTCGGCCGCCTCCATCTCGACGCAGAGGATGCCGTGGCGCTGCATCTGTTCGTTAAGGTCGGGGCGTTCGTCGTAGAACACGTCCGACGAGTAGATCCCGCCTGCATGGGTTGCTATGCCCTTGTCCGACGCCGCCTGCCATGCCGCGCGCAGCAGGCCGAAGTCGGCGGTGGGCGCGAAGTTCACTTCGCGGAAGATCGCGCTCGATGGGGTCGAGAGCGTGGTCGCCGACATGGCGAGGACAACATCGCGCAGCTTCACGCTGGGCTGCATCGCCCCCGCGGACCCGATGCGGATCAGCGTTTTCGCGCCATAGTCGCGGATCAGTTCGTTCACATAGATCGACAACGAGGGCATGCCCATGCCGGTGCCGTGGATCGTGACCGGATGGCCGTTCCAGGTGCCGGTGTAGCCCAGCATGCCGCGCACCTCGTTCACGAGGCGGGGCGATTGCAGGAAGGTCTCGGCGGCCCACCGCGCCCGGTAGCGGGTCGCCGGGCAGAAGGACGGTTTCGGCGATGTCGCCGGGCTTGGCACCGATATGGACGGTCATGGGCGGGCTTTCGCTTCGGGGGCTGTTCCGACGGGGCGGCGGAAATCATGGTCAGGCCCACGGGATAGCTTGGCCGGGCCGGCCAAGGAAAGCGTCGGGCCGCGACAGGGGGGCCTGCGGATCGGCCCGCCCCGGTCGGGCAGTCTATTCCGCCGCGGCTTTCGCGGGATCGACCAGACCGACGATATCCATCATGATGCGGTTCAGTTCGAAGTCCTTGGGCGTGTAGACGGCGGCCACGCCCATCGCGCGCAGCCGCGCCGCATCGTCGTCGGGGATGATGCCGCCCACGATCAGCGGGCACGTGCGCCTAGCCCCGCCGCGCGCATCCGCTCACAGCACCTCGGTGATGAGCGGCACGTGGCTGCCCGACAGGATCGACAGGCCGACCACATGGGCCTGCTGGTCGGCCGCGGCGGCGACGATCTCGGCGGGTGTCAGGCGGATGCCCTCGTAGTGGATGTCCATGCCGCAGTCGCGCGCGCGGGCGGCGATCTGTTCGGCGCCGTTGGAATGACCGTCGAGGCCCGGCTTGCCGACGAGGAACTTCAGCTTGCGGCCAAGCCGGCGATGAAACGGCATCGACCGCCTCGCGGATCGTCGTCGAGCCCCTCGGTGCGGTTCGAGGGCGCGCGGCTGACGCCGGTCGGGCGCGCGGTACTCGCCGAAGGCCGCGCGCACGACGGCGCCCCATTCGCCGGTCGTGACGCCAGCCTTCGCGGCGGCGATCGAGGCGGGCATGATGTTGGCGCCGCTGCGCGCTGCCTCGCGCAGCGCCGTCGAGCGCGGCCTCGCACCGCCGCCTCGTCGCGCGCCTGCCCGCCATGCGGCGAGCCGGGCGATCTGGTCGGCCTCGGCCTCGGGGTCGGCCGACCATGATCGAGCCGTCGCCGGCGGTCAGCGGCGAGGGCGCGGCCTCGGTCCAGCGGTTGACGCCGACCACGACGGTCTCGCCGCGTCTCGATCCGGCCGATGCGCTCGGCGTTGGACTTCGACCAGGCGGCCCTTCATGTAGTCGATCGCCGCCACCGCCCCGCCCATCGCGTCGATCTGGGCCAGTTCGGCGCGCGCGCCGTCCTTCAGCTCCTCGACCTTGCGGTCCACCGCCGGATTGCCGTCGAAGAGGTCGTCGTATTCCAGCAGGTCGGTCTCGTAGGCGAGGATCTGCTGCATCCGCGAGCGACCATTGCTGATCCCAGGGGCGGGGCAGGCCCAGCGCCTCGTTCCAGGCGGGCAGTTGCACCGCGCGGGCGCGGGCCTTTTTCGACAGCGTGACGGCCAGCATCTCGATCAGGATGCGGTAGACGTTGTTCTCGGGCTGCTGTTCGGTCAGGCCGAGCGAGTTCACCTGCACGCCATAGCGGAAGCGGCGGTACTTCGCGTCGGTGACGCCGTAGCGGTTCGCAGGCAGATCTCGTCCCACAGATCGACGAAGGCGCGCATCTTGCACATCTCGGTGACGAAGCGGATGCCGGCGTTCACGAAGAAGGAGATGCGCCCGACCATGTCGGGGAAATCGCTCGGGCGCGACCTTGCCCTTCAGGTCGTCGAGCACGGCGCATGGCGGTGGCGAGCGCGAAGGCCAGTTCCTGCTCCGGCGTCGCGCCGGCCTCTTGCAGGTGATAGGAACAGACGTTCATCGGGTTCCACTTCGGCAGGTGCTCCTGCGTCTAGGCCGCGACGTCGGTGATCATGCGCAAGCGAGGGCTTGCGGCGGGCAGATATAGGTGCCCGCGGCTGAGGTATTCCTTGATGATGTCGTTCTGCACGGTGCCCTGCAGGCGCGGCGACGTCCGCGCCCTGCTCCTCGGCCACGGCGATGTAGAGCGCGAGCAGCCACGGGCGCGGTGGCGTTGATCGTCATCGAGGTGTTCATCTGGTCGAGCGGGATGTCGTCGAAGAGCGTCGCGCATGTCGCCCAGATGGGCGATCGGGCACGCCGACCTTGCCGACCTCGCCCCGCGCCAGTTCGTGGTCGCTGTCGTAGCCGGTCTGCGTCGGCAGGTCGAAGGCGACCGACAGGCCCGGTCTGCCCCTTGGCGAGGTTGCCGCGATAGAGCGCGTTCGATGCCTGCGGCCGTGGAATGGCCCGCATAGGTGCGGAACAGCCAGGGCTTGTCGCGCTGGGTCTCGGTCATGCATGCGGTCCTCCGTGAATCGCTTCGCAGTAACTTTCGTTTCGCGTTGCGCTGCAGTAAGCGCCATTTCCGGCAAGTGTCAATTCGCTGCATTGCGGCGTGCCTCGCGGCGCTTGGCGCAGCCGCCCGAGGCGTGTCGACGTGTTGCGCCATGATGCAGACCGTTGCGCGTGCCCTTCTGGCTGCTGGTGTTGATCCTGCCTTCGCGGCTGATCGCCTTCGCGTCGCATTTCCTGTTTCCCTCGGTCCGCTGGTTCTTCCGGCGGCGGATGGAGCGGGTGGTGGCGCAGCTGAACACGCGGCTGGAGCGGCCGATCGAGCCGTTCAAGCTGATGCGCGCGGCACGACATGATCGTGCGGCTGATCTATGACCCCAAGGTCATGGACGCCGTGGTGGACCATGCGCCGTGCCGAGGGCATTCCCGAAAACGTGGCGTTCGAGCAGGCCCGCCGCTATGCGCGCGAGATCGTGCCGAGCTTTTCGGCCACGGTCTATTTCGGGTTCGCGACACGGGCGGCGCGCTGGCTGAGCCGGACGTTCTACGCGGTGCGGCTGGGGCCGGTGGACGCGAAGATCGCCGGGATCGACGCGCACGGCGACCGTGGTCTTCGTGATGAACCATCGCAGTCGAACATGGATTATGTGCTGGTGACGTGGCTCGCCGCGCGACCGCTCGGCGCTGTCCTATGCGGTGGGGGAATGGGCGCGGGTCTGGCCGCTGTCGGGGCTGATCCGGGCGATGGGGGCGTATTTCATCCGGCGCAAGCGCGCGCACCGCGCTCTATCGCCGGGTGCTGGCGCGCTATGTGCAGATGGCGGCGGGCGACGGGACGACGCAGGCGATCTTTCCCGAAGGCGGGCTGAGCCTCGACGGGCGGGTGGGGCCTGCGAAGCTCGGGTTGCTGGGCTATCATCGTGCAGGGGATCGACGGAGGCGGGGCCGCGATGTGGTCTTCGTGCCGGTGGCGTCTGGCCTATGACCGGGTGCTGGAGGACCGGGTGCTGGTCGAGGCTGCGACGACGGGCGTGCGGCGCTTTCGCGCGCGGCCGCTGGCGATCCTGGCCTTCATCTGGCGCATGGGCTGGCGGCTGGTCCGGGGCAGGTTCGCCGGGTTCGGGTCGGCGGCGGTCGCCTTTGGCGCGCCGCTGTCGCTGCGCGGGATGATGGCCGAGCGGCCGGGTCGCGCACCCGAGGCGCTGACCGAGCGGCTGGGGGCGCGGCTGATGGCGGCGGTGGCCGATTGCGTGCCGGTGCTGCCGGTGCCGCTGGTGGCGGCGGCTGGTGGCCGATGGGCCGCTGGCGCGCGATCCGCCTTGGCCGGGCGGGTGGCCGCGATCATAGACCGGCTGGCTGAGGACGGCGCGGCGCTTGAACTGCCCGAGGGCGGGCCGGGCGTGGTCGCCGAGCAGGCGCTGGCGGTGCTTGGTCGGCGCGGCACCTGGTGCGAAGAGGTCGATGGCATGTTGCGGCCGGTCGCGCAGAATGCGGGGCTTCTGGCGTTCTATGCCGGCGCGGTTCAGCAACGGCTGGAGCGTGCCGCGCTGCCCGAGGGGGTGGCTGTCGCGCGTGTCGAGACCGATGCTGCAACGCCGCAGACATAAAATTACAAAAACGACACGTTTCATATTGCATTATTGCGCAGCCGATTGTAATCCTCCGGTCGAAAGCGCGCCGATTCTGCGGCGCGGCATGGTGACGGATGGAGGGTGCCGTGATGGCCTTGGACAACCAGTCGGTGATCGCTGTCTACGACGCGCCGAAGAAGGACCTCTACGAACTTGGGCGAGATGCCGCCGCTCGGCCATGTGCCGAGACAGATGTACGCCTGGGCGATCCGGCGCGAGCGGCATGGCGCGCCCGACACCGCGATGCAGGTCGAGGTGGTGGATACCTGGAAGATCGACAGCCACGAGGTTCTGGTGCTCGTGATGGCGGCGGGCGTGAACTACAACGGCGTCTGGGCCGCCCTTGGCCAGCCGATCAGCCCGTTCGACGGCCACAAGGCGGCCCTATCACATCGCGGGGTCCGATGCCGCCGGGCATCGTCTGGGCGGTGGGCGACAAGGTGAAGCGCTGGAAGGTCGGGCGATGAGGTCGTCATCCACTGCAACCAGGACGACGGCGACGACGAGGAATGCAACGGCGGCGACCCGATGTTCAGCCCCAGCCAGCGGATCTGGGGCTACGAGACGCCCGACGGCGTCCTTCGCGCAGTTCACCCGCGTGCAGGCGCAGCAGTTGATGCCGCGCCCGAAGCACCTGACCTGGGAGGAAAGCGCCTGCTACACGCTGACGCTTGCCACCGCCTACCGGATGCTGTTCGGCCACCACCCGCATGACCTGAAGCCCGGGCAGAACGTGCTGGTCTGGGGCGCGTCGGGCGGTCTTGGATCCTACGCGATCCAGTTGATCAACACCGCCGGCGCCAATGCGATCGGCGTCATCTGCGAAGAAGACAAGCGCGAATTCGTGATGGGGCTTGGCGCCAAGGGTGTCATCAACCGCAAGGATTTCAACTGCTGGGGGCAGATGCCCACGGTCGAACACGCCGGAATACGGCGACTGGTTCGAAAGAGGCGCGGCAAGCTTCGGCAAGGCGATCTGGGACATCACCGGCAAGGGCGTGAACGTCGACATGGTGTTCGAGCATCCGGGCGAGTCGACCTTCCCCGTCTCATCGCTGGTGTGCAAGAAGGGTGGCATGGTGGTGATCTGTGCCGGGACGACCGGCTTCAACTGCACCTTCGACGTGCGCTACATGTGGATGCACCAGAAGCGCTTGCAGGGCAGCCATTTCGCCCATCTGAAGCAGGCGGCGGCGGCCAACAAGCTGATGGTGGAACGCCGGCTGGACCCCTGCATGTCGGAAGTGTTCCCCTGGGCCGACCTGCCGGTGCCGCATGTGAAGATGCTGAAGAACACCCACAAGCCGGGCAATATGGCGGTTCTGATCCAGGCGCCGCGCACCGGGCTGCGGACCTTCGAGGATACGCTGGAAGCCAGCCGGCGCTGACCCGCACGGGACTGGGCGGCAGGATACGGGGCCCGGGCCGCAAGTCCCGGGCCCCTTTTCATTGCGCGCGGCCCCCGGGGGTGATGCGCGACGGCAATGGGCCGCCTGGCCGGATACGGATGACGGCGGATTGCCAGGTGCTGCTTGCGAGGCGATCCGGCCGTCGGCCGGTGGAAGCCTTGCACAGGCGCGTTCCGCGCGCGCGCATGGCCCGGCGGACCCGCCGTCCCGCCCGGCTTCCACAAATGAAAACGGTGCGGTCCGCGCGCGCGCATGGCCCGGCGCAGGTGTGGCCGTGTTTCCAAAGCGGCGACGCTTTGTTGCGACGCAGGGTGAAATCCTATTGTGCCGAAACATGTTACGGTGGCGCGCCGCCATTCCGCGGCCTCTGGTGGTTGGATGGGTCACGAATGGATTTTCGACGTGCTGGCCGACCTGCGCAATTATGCGCTGCGTAATGGTCTGCCCGAACTCGCCTCGCAGGTCGACGCGGCGGCGCGCGTCGCGCGCGCCGAAATCCGCGCCGCCGAGAGGGGCGACACGAGCG
This sequence comes from uncultured Alphaproteobacteria bacterium, assembly GCA_963700485.1. GTDB lineage: Bacteria > Pseudomonadota > Alphaproteobacteria > Rhodobacterales > Rhodobacteraceae > Aliitabrizicola. The sequence goes on along the minus strand of CAVOXQ010000007.1, from coordinate 187,124 downwards.
GCGGCACCGGGGGCGGCGAGGGCGGTGCCCCGCCGCCGGGTGGCTGGCGCAACTGACTGCGGGGCGGCGCGTCGAAACAGGTTTCCCCCGCAGGGCCAAAACCCTAAGGTCGCGCCATGCCAGCCGCGCTGCCTACCCTATCCGAAGATCAGGCCGAAGCCTGGGACCGTCTGGCCGAGCAATTCGCCGCGATGGGCGTCGATCTGCACGCGGGCACAATCACGCCGGCGGGCGAGGGCAAGGCCTCGGTCCTGGCGGTGATCGGCAAGGCGGGGTCGGGCAAGACGATGCTGCTGGCCAAGCCTGACCGAGGCGCTGCCAGCAGCGGGCGTCGACATGATCTCGGGCGACTACGAGGGCCGGCAGCGGCGGGACCGACGGACGCTGGCGATCCTCGCGCCGACCAACAAGGCGGCGAGCGTGCTGCGCGACCGCGGGGTGCCCGCGACGACGATTCACCGCATCCTCTACACGCCGGTCTACGACCCGCAATACGAGAAGTATCGCCGAATGGCTGGCCGGCCAGGCGGACCGGCCCGAGATCGAGGGGCTGACCGACGTGGCGCTGGACCGCGCCGAGGCGTTCTACGACCAGGTGCCCGTCGATCCCGGGCGCGCTGGCGGCGGCGGGGCTGCGCGGAGTCGGACTTCATCAAGGGCTGGAAGCGGCGGGACGACCCGCTCGACATCGGGCTTCGTCGACGAATCCTCGATGCTCGACGAGCGCCAGTTCGAGGATCTGCGCGAGATCTTTCCGACGCTGGTCCTGTTCGGCGACCCGGCGCAGCTTGCCCCGGTGAACCAGTCGGGCGAGATGGTGTTCGACCGGCTGGGCGATTGCCGCAAGCTGGTGCTGGAGCCGGATCCACCGGCAGGCCGAGGACAACCCGATCCTCGATCTCGCCCATGCGCTGGGCGATCCCGATCTGGGCTTCGAGCGGTTCGAGCGGATGGTGGAAGAGGCCGCGCGCGCGCGATGACCGGGTGCGATCTGGCCGCAGCGGGTGAGACGCAGATCTGATGGCGCGATCGCCGGTCCTGGTCTGGCGCAACGTGACGCGGATCCGGCTGATCACGCCTTCCGCACCGCGCAGGGCGCGCCCGACGACGCGCTGATCCCGGGCGAGCCCCTGATCTGCGACGGGATCGAGTTGCCGCTGAAGCATCGCAAGAAGCGCATCGACCTCGAGGCGCGGGGCCTGATCAAGGGCGCGCAGGCGATCTACCTCGGCCCCGGCGCAAAGGACGGATTTGCCCGGCTGCATGTGTTCGGCGCGGAAGAGCCGCAGGTTTCGGTCGCCGCCATCATCAAGATCGAGAAGCCGGACGAGGAGGAGCCCTTCATCCCCTCGGCCGCGCGCATGGGGGCTGCCTTTCTGCACGGGGCGGCGGTGACGATCCACAAGGCGCAGGGCAGCCAATGGGACGATGTGCAGGTCTTCGCGCCCGACCTCTTCGTCGCGGCCCAGACCGGGCGCAGCGAGGCGGGGGTGCCGCTTGTGGAAGCGGCTGGCCTATGTCGCGATCACGCGGGCGGAAAAACGGCTTCACTGGGTGGTGCGCAACCGGCTGGCGCTGCCGAGCCAACCGCTGGGGATCGACGACCTGCCACGACGGGCGGCGCCGCTGGGCCTCGGGCGCGAAGAGGGCTGACACCCCGGCCGCAAGGGGGATGCCGGGGGCGTGGTGCTTGGCTTGGGCGGCAGGGGGTCATAATGTCTGCACGAACCAAGGAAGGATCTGCCCATGCGCTGCGTCTTTGTCCAGTTCCGCTGCACCCCCGGCACCACCTATCAGGTGGCCAGCGCGATCTATGACCGCGAGGTGGTATCGGAGCTTTATTCGACCTCGGGCGAGTATGACCTGATCGCCAAGGTCTACATTCCCGAGGAAGAGGATGTCGGCCGGTTCCTGAGCGAGCGGTTGTTCGATGTGCCCGACATCGTGCGCACGCTGACCACGATGACGTTTCGCGCGTTCTGAGCGCGAACGGGGGGCCGCGGGCCCCCCGCGGCCTCCGGCCTTCCCCCCCGGGGTATTTTTGCAAGAAAGAAACCGCAGGCGGTGTCAGGATCGCAGGTAGCGGAACGCGGCGGAGGCGCCCCAGCCCGCGACGACGGCGATGGTGAGCGACAGCAGGCCGTAGATCAGCGGCTGGTTGCGCGCGAGATTGGTCAACCAGCGCTCCAGCCCTTCCTTGCGCACGTCGATGCCGCTTTCGAGCATGTCCACGACCGCACCGCCGCGGGTGAGGAAGATCCGCACCTGGTATTCGCCTTCGGTGAGGTTCGCCGGCAGGGCGACGTCGGTGCGAAATAGCGTATCCTCGATCAGCGCGATGCTGCCTTCGGCCAGCAGGTAGGCCCCGGAGGCGCGGCGGATGCGGATCAGTGCCTCGGTGAAGGCAGGGGCGTCGGCGGCCTCGGAGGCGGTGCCCACGGCGCGGATCGCGCGCGGGATGGAGATCCGGTTGCGAAGGTCTTCGGTCTCCGACAGGATCGTGCCGAGCGGCGCGGTGGTTGCGATGGCGTAGAAGCTGGGCGCGCGGTCGATTTCCACGGCGTCGGTGTTGATCCAGAGGCCCGCGCGGCGATCCTTGCGGCGCACGACGACCGTTCCGGACGGGCCCTCGACCGTGATGATGACCTCGAGCGGCGGCGCGGCGGGGCTTGGGGCATCGCGCTTGACGGCGCCGTAGACGAGGATCTCGGAGCCGTCGAACTTCGCGGTGATCGACACCTCGTTCTGGCTGAGGCCGGCCACGACGGTTTCGGGTGGCGCCGTGCCGGCGGGGCTGTCCTGGGCGGGCGCGGGACAGCCGAGAGCGAGGGCCAGGGCGGCGGCGAGGCAGGCCGCGCGGATCATGGCAGACGCACCGGATTGAGGCTGTAAAGCTCATGCGGGCGCAACAGCAGGTCGAGCGCGATCTTGCCCGCGACCGCGAGCACCAGGAGCGCCAGAAGGATGCGCAATTGTTCGGCCTTCAGTCGCGAGGCCGACCTGCGCGCCGATCTGCGCCCCGATGACGCCGCCGATGATCAGCAGCAACGCCAGCACCATGTCGACGGAATAGTTGGTCGTCGCGTGCATCACCGTCGTGAAGCCGGTCACGAAGATGATCTGGAAGAGCGATGTTCCGACCACGACCTTGGTCGGCATCCCGAGGAGGTAGATCATCGCCGGCACCATGATGAACCCGCCGCCGACGCCCATCACGGCCGCGAGAAAGCCGACGAGCGCCCCCACGAAGAGCGGCGGGATGATGCTGATGTAGAGGCCGGAGGTCCGGAACTTGAGCTTGAGCGGCAGCCGGTGGACCAGCAGGTGTTCATGCGAGCGCCGCCTTGCGGCGCCGGGCCGCGAGGTGCGGCGCAGCGCGCGCAGGCTTTCCTGAAGCATCAGCGCGCCGATCAGCCCCAGAAACAGCACATAGGACAGCTGGATCAGCAGGTCGATCTGGCCCCGCGCCGAAAGCCAAGTGAAGACGTAGATCCCCGCGCCGGAGCCCAGCAGGCCGCCCGCGAGCAGCACGAACCCCATCTTGAAATCGACGGTCTTGCGGCGCAGATGCGCGAGCACGCCCGAGACCGACGAGGCGACGACCTGGTTCGCGCCGGTGGCCACCGCGATGGTCGGCGGGATGCCGATGAAGAACAGGAGCGGCGTGATCAGGAAGCCGCCGCCGACCCCGAACATGCCCGACAGGAAGCCCACGATTCCGCCCAGCCCGAGAAGGACGAAGATGTTGACCGATACTTCGGCGATGGGCAGGTAGATCTGCATTGCGGCCCCGGGGCGCAGGCGGAGATTGGCCCACCCATGGCTGCTGCGTCCGCGGTTGTCAAACCGCAACAAGGTCGCGCCCGCGCTTTCGCCCTCGATCCGTGCAGCCGGGCCGCAGCGCCGGGCATCATGGCCGCCATCCTGCGTCCCGATGGTCAGGCGCGGGTGTGGCCGTCAGCGTTCCTTGACATAGGGCTCGCCGCCCGGCGCGGGGCGGGATGGCCTTGCCGACCAAGCCCGGCCAGCACCACCACCGTCAGGATATAGGGCAGCGCGTCGAGCGCGGGCACCGGGATCGACAGGCCGAGCGTCTTCTGGATCACGTCGGGGCGCAGTGCCAGCGCCTGGAAGAAGCCGAACAGCAGCGTGGCCCAGAGGCAGTACCAGGGCCGCCATTTGGCGAAGATCAGTGCCGCCAGCGCGATATAGCCCCGCCCCGCCGTCATCTCCTTGCCGAAGCCCGCCTGAAGGCCGGTGGCCATATAGGCCCCTGCGAGGCCGCAGAGCACGCCGGTGATCATCACCGCGGCATAGCGCAGCCGCACGACCGAGACGCCCGGCGGTATCGACCGAGGCGGGGTTTTCGCCCACCGCGCGCAGCCGCAGGCCGAAGCGCGTGCGGTAAAGCACCCACCACGACAGCGGCACCAGAAGCAGAGCGACATAGACGAGGATGGTGTGGCCCGAGATGAGTTCGGCATAGAGCGGGCCCAGCACCGGAACGCCGCACAGCGCCTGCGCAAAGGGCAGTGTCGATCGGGTTGAACCGGGCGGCCCCTTCGAGCGGCGGCGTGCGCCCGCCCTGCCCGAACAGCGTATTGCGCGATCAGCACCGTGATGCCCGAGGCCACAAAGTTGAGCGCCACCCCCGAAATCAGCTGATTGCCGCGGAAGGTGATCGAGGCCATGCCATGCACGGCGGCGAAGACAAGCGAGCCGAGGATGCCCGCGCAACATCCCGATCCAGACCGATCCGGTGAGGTAGGCGACCGCGCCCGAGCACATCGCGGCCATCAGCATCTTGCCTTCGAGGCCGATGTCGAAGATGCCCGCACGTTCCGAAAACAGCCCCGCAAGACAGGCCAGCAGCAGCGGCGTGGCAAGCCGCAGCGTGGAGTCGAGGATCTGGAGGAGGGTTGCGTAATCCATCACGCCACCGCCGTTCTCGGCGGCGGAAGAACAGCCCCAGCATCATCCGCACCATCTGGTCGAGCGCCCCGGTGAACAGGATCACCAGCCCCTGAACGACGGTGCGCAGTTCGATCGGGATGGAGGTCCACAGGCCAAGTTCCGCCCCGCCCTGATACAGGAACCCGAACAGGATCGCGGCGAGGAACACGCCCGACCGGATGGTTGCGCCCCATCAGCGCCACCGCGATGCCGATGAAGCCGGCACCTTCGGCCGAGTTCTGCAACAGCCGTTCGCTTTCGCCCATGACGTTGTTGATCGCCATCAGGCCCGACAGCCCGCCCGAGATCAGCATCGCCACCATGGTGATCTTGAACGGCGAGATACCGGCATAGGTCGCGGCCTTTTCCGACTTGCCAAAGGCGCGGATCTCATAGCCGAGCCGCGTGCGCCACATCAGCACCCAGACCAGCCAGCAGGCGATGAGCGCGATGAACAGCGTCACGTTCGCGGGCACCTGCTTGGTGAAGATCAGCGACAGGCCCGGAATCTCGTGCAAGGTGGGCAAGCTTGGCGCCCTCGGGGAAGCGGGCCGAGGCCGGGTCCATCTGGCCCTGCGGGCGCAGGACGTTGACCAGCATGTAGATCAGCAGCGCCGCGGCGATGTAGTTGAACATGATCGTGGTGATCACGATATGGCTGCCGCGCCTGGCCTGGAGATAGGCCGGGATCGCCGCCCAGGCCGCGCCGAACAGCGCCGCCCCGATCATCGCGGCGGGCAGCGCCAGCGTCCAGTGCGGCCAGGGCAGGGCGAGACAGACGAGCGCCACGCCAAGGCCGCCAAGCTGTGCCTGCCCCTCGCCGCCGATGTTGAACAGGCCGCCATGAAAGGCCACGGTCACCGCAAGGCCGGTGAACATGAAGATGGTCGCGTAGTAGAGCGTGTAGCCCCAGCCATAGGCGCGAGCCGAGCGCGCCGTCGACCATCACGTTCAACGCCTCGACCGGGCTTTGCGCCGATCGACAGCAGCACCAGCGCCGAGATGAAGGCGGCGAGGAGCAGGCTGATCAGCGGCGACCAGGACGACATCGGCCCAGTCGGGCAAGCGTTGGTCATGCCGCGGCCCCCGCCGCCGGTCATGCCGGCCATCAGCAGGCCGAGTGCGCGTTCGTCGGTCGTCTCGGGGTCGGCGTTCGCCCATGATCCGGCCGTCGAACATCACCGCGATCCGGTCGGACAGGCTCATGATCTCGTCCAGTTCCACGGTGACCAGCAGGATGGCCTTGCCCGCGTCGCGCAGCGCCACGATCCTGCTTGTGGATGAATTCGATCGCGCCGATGTCGACGCCGCGCGTCGGCTGGCCGACCAGCAGCAGGTCGGGATTGCCGCTCGATCTCGCGCGCGACGACGATCTTCTGCTGGTTGCCGCCCGAGAAGTTCTTGGCGGCCAGCGTCGGGATCGGCGGGCGCACGTCGAAGGTGGCCATCTTGCGCTTCGGTGTCCGCGCGGATCGCGTCATTGTCCATCAGAAGCGCGTTCTTCTGATAGTTCGGGTCGTTGTGATAGCCGAAGGCGCATGTTTTCCCAGGCGGTGAAATCCATGATCAGGCCCAGGTGCTGCCGGTCTTCGGGCACATGGGCGATGCCGGCGCGCGCGCCGCGACTGGCCGTCGGCGTGACTGGCCGGTCAGCGGCAGGTCCTGCGCCGTTCAGCACGATCCGTCCCGTGGCGTGGCTGGATGCCGCCCAGCACCTCCAGCAATTCGGACTGGCCGTTGCCGGCGACCCCGGCGATGCCCAGGATCTCGCCCGCGCGGATCGTCGAGGCTGATGCCCTTGAGCCGTTCGACCCCGTCCTCGTCGCGCACGCGCAGGTCCTCGCACGCTCGAGCACGACCTTGCCGGGGTTGGCGGGGGTCTTGTCGACCTCGCAGCAGAACCTTGCGGCCCACCATCAGTTCGGCCAGTTCCTCGGGGCTGGTTTCGGCGGTCTTGACCGTGGCGACCATCTCGCCGCGCCGCATGACGCTGACGGTGTCGGTGACCTCCATGATCTCGCGCAGTTTGTGGGTGATCAGGATGATCGTCTTGCCCTGGTCGCGTCAGCCCCTTGAGGATGCGGAACAGATGGTCGGCCTCGGCCGGGGTCAGAACGCCGGTCGGCTCGTCGAGGATCAGGATGTCGGCCTGGCGGTAGAGCGCCTTCAGGATCTCGACCCGCTGCTGGTGGCCGACCGACAGATCCTCGATCAGCGCGTCGGGATCGACGTCCAGTTCGTATTCCTGCGCCAGATCGCTCAGCACCTTGCGCGCCTTGGCGAGCGAGGGGCGCAGCAGCGCGCCGTCCTCGGCGCCGAGGATGACGTTTTCCAGAACCGTGAAATTCTGCACCAGCTTGAAATGCTGGAAGACCATGCCGATGCCGGCGCGGATCGCGGCCTGGCTGTCGGGGATCGGGGTCGGCTGTGCCGTTGATGAAGATCTCGCCCGCGTCGGCCTTGTAGAAGCCGTAGAGGATCGACATCAGCGTCGATTTGCCCGCGCCGTTCTCGCCGATGATGCCGTGGATCGTGCCCTTGGGCAACCTGGATCGAGATGTCCTTGTTGGCCTGCACCGGGCCGAAGGCCTTGGAGATGCCCGCGCAGCTCGATGGCAAGCGCAGCCTGTCCGGGGCGGCCGTTTCCGTGCCGCCCCGCTTCCTGTGCCTGCGACCATGTCAGAACGGCCTCAGCGACCGGGCAGGTGTCGTCGGTCGATGTAGTCGTGGACCTTGATTTCGCCCGATTTGATCTTGCCGGCGGCGGCATCGACGGCGGTCTTCCATCTCGGCGGTGACCAGGGCGCGGTTGTTGTCGTCCAGCGCATAGCCGACGCCTTCGGCCTTGCAGGTCCAGCACCTTCACCTGCCGGTTTCCAGGTTCTGGCCCTGCCTTGAAGGCGTTCGTAGACGGCATTGTCGACGCGCTTCAGCATCGAGGTCAGGACCTGGCCCGGGTGCAGGTAGTTCTGGTTGCTGTCGACGCCGATCGACAGGATGCCCTCGTCGGCCGCCGCCTGCAAGCACGCCGATGCCGGTGCCGCCCGCCGCGGCATAGATCACGTCCGCGCCCTGCGATTTCTGCGCCTTGGCCAGTTCGGCGCCCTTGACCGGGTCGTTCCACGCGGCGGGCGTCGTGCCGGTCATGTTCAGGATGACCGTCGCGTCCGGATTGACCGCCTTCACGCCCTGCGCATAGCCGCAGGCGAATTTGCGGATCAGCGGAATATCCATGCCGCCGATGAAGCCGACCGTGCCGGATCTTCGACGCCATCGCCGCCATCATGCCGACCAGATAGCTGCCCTCATGCTCGGTGAAGACCACCGAGCACGTTCGGCTGTTCCACCATCCATGTCGATGATCGCGAACTTGGTGTCGGGAAAGTCCGGGCGCGACCTGGCTGAGCACATCGCCAAAGGCAAAGCCGGTCATCACGACCGGGTTGGCACCCGACTTCGGCCAGACGGCGCAGCGCCTGTTCGCGCTGGGCTTCGGACTGCATCTCGAGTTCCTTGTAGGTGCCGCCGGTTTCGGCTCGTCCCACGTGTCGGCGCCGTTGAAGGCGGCCTCGTTGAAGGACTTGTCGAACTTGCCGCCAAGGTCGTAGATGATCGCCGGGTCGGCCAGAGCGTCGCGCCAGCGGTGAGCGCCAGCGTCGCCGCCGCGCCGAGGAATGTTTTCATAAGGGTCATTGGTCTCTCCCGGTTGTCGTTTTGCCGTAAAGCGCTGCCCGCGGGGGTCAGCGGGTCGGTCTCTTGCGGATCGACTGTGATTAGGGCGGAACGCCCGGGGGCGGTCAAGTCAGGAATCTGCGTGACTGCCGCCGGCGCGCCGCCGAAGTTTTACCGTTCGATCAAAATTTCAGGCAGGTCCTTGGTCAGGCCAGTGCCAATGCAGGATCACGCGCATCGACGGCCTTGCCCCCGGGCGTCGCGGTAATAGGCCGCGCCGCCGTCCGGCCTCGGTAAAGCCGGCCGCGCGGTAGAGGGCGCAGCGCCGCGGCATTGTCTGCGGCGACTTCGAGAAACGCGGTATCGGCGCCGCGTTCCAGCGCCGCCGTCGTGAAACGCCGGCCAGCAACCGCGTGCCGATCCCCTGCGCGGCGCGCGCTCGGGCATGACGGCCGATGGTCAGCATTTCCGCCTCGTCCGCGACGGCGCGGCCCAGGAAAAAGCCCTCGGCGCATTCGGCGATGGAAGGATCGTGCCGGGCCCGAAAGCAGGCCGGCGAATTCGGCCTCGCTCCAGGGGCGCGGGCGTGGTGAAGCACGCGGCGTGGATGGCGGCCAGACGCTGTCCGGCGTCACGGCAGGATCACGGGCGGCGCGTCGCGCGGCGGGGCCGCATCGGCGGTGCGCAGGTAAAGCGGCGCGGGGCGCGGTCGATGGCGCCGCAGCGGCGCGTCCGGCGGCAATGCTCGGCGATGGCCGATGCGGGATCAGCGCGGCGGTGCCGACCGTGCGCCCGAGGCGCCAGGCCACGTCATCGGCCTCGGTGGCCCGATGACGGGTCGGCCCGGCATGCCCGAACGGCAGCTGCCGAGCGTGATCCGCCCGGTCGCGATCCCGGTTCCGCCGCGGCGCCATAGCCGAAGACCTGCACATAGACTGCGCCGCGTGCGTCGAGCAAGGCCGCACCGTGTCGCGCCGGCACCCGAGGCCATCGCCTCGAAGCCCGTCACGCCGATGGCGGGGATGCCCAGCGCCAGCGCCAGCCCGCGCGGCTGCCGACACGGAGATGCGCACGCCGGTGAAATTGCCCGGCCCGATGCCGACGCCGATCGCCGACAGATCGCGCCAGCCGAGGCCCGCCTCGGCCAGCATCTCCTCGAGCAGCGGCATCAGCCGCTCGGCCTGTCCCTTGGTCCATCGGCTTCGTGCCGGCTGGCGATCGAGCCGGTCGCCCGAAACCAGAGCGGCCGCGCAATGCGCGGCCGATGTGTCGAACCCGAGGACAGTGGCCTCAGGCGGCAACGGGCCGCACCTCGACCACTTCGGGGATGTAATGGCGCAGCAGGTTCTCGATCCCCATCTTCAGCGTCAGCGTCGACGAGGGGCACCCGGCGCAGGCGCCCTGCATGTGCAGATAGACGATGCCCCGGTCAAAGCCGTGGAAGGTGATGTCGCCGCCATCCTGCGCCACGGCAGGGCGCACGCGGGTATCAAGCAACTCCTTGATCTGACTGCACGATATCGTCGTCCGGGCCATCATGGGCGGCATGGCCCGAGGCGGCCTGCTCGCCTTCGATCACCGGCGCGCCCGACTGGTAATGCTCCATGATCGCGCCGAGGATCGCCGGCTTGACATGTTCCCAATCGGCGGCCGTCGGCCTTGGTCACGGTCACGAAATCGGTGCCGAAGAACACGCCGGTCACCTGCCCTACGCCGCAAAGATGCGCCGGGCAAGCGGCGATCTTCGGCGGCCTCGGCACGTGGGAAAATCGGCGGTGCCCAGCTCCAGCACGGTCTGGCCGGGCAGGAATTTCAGCGTGGCGGGGTTCGGCGTGGATTCGGTCTGGATGAACATGGGCGTATCTCCGACTGTTCCACTCGGATATGCGCCCTGGGGGCGGGAGTGTCAAGATTTGGAATGGTTCTAATCCACCTTCGGTGTCACCGGCCCGCTACGGCTCGTCCGCCCCGCCGCGCAGCGCCAGCGCCAGCCGGTCGCGCACCTCGGGCGTTTCCCGCAGGATCGCGGCGGTCAACATGCGGCGCAGCGACCTTGCCTCGTGAAGCTGGTCGATCAGCGACATCACCAGCGCCAGCGCATCGTCGCGCAGGTCGAACTCCTCGGCCAGATCGCACAGCAACTCGATCCGGGCGATGTCGATCGGGCGATAGACGGGGCCGCGCTCGCTCTGCACGGGGCGGATCACCTCGGCCCGGGCAAAGGCCACCAGATGCGCGCGGGTGACACGATGCACCGTGGCGATCACCTGCTCTTCGGAATAGAACTCGGTCATGGCTTCAATCCCGCGCGTGGGTCATAGGGGTTTCTCGATTTCCAGGCGGCGATGAACTCGGCCAGCTCCGCGTCGATCCGGGGCGGCAGGACGATGCGCAATTCCACCTTCTGGTCACCCCGCCCCGCGCCGCCCGCGGGCTTGACCCCCCGCCCCCGCAGTCGCAGCACCTGGCCGCTGCTTGCGCCCTTGGGGATGGTGAGGCTGACCGGGCCCGCGATGGTCGGCGCCTCGACCCGCGCCCCGAGGATCGCCTCGTCCAGCGTGATAGGAAGTGTCAGCAGGATGTCGTCGCCCTCGCGGCGGAAATGCGGATGCGGGCGCACCGTCAGGGTGACGAGCGCATCGCCCGGCGGCCCGCCGCCGAACCCCGGATCGCCCTTGCCCCGTAGCCGCAGGGTGGTTCCGTCATCGGCGCCGGACGGGATCTTCACGTCGACCGTATCGCCGTCCATCAGCGTTATGCGGGTGGTTGCGCCGTTCGCCGCATCCAGAAACGGCACGGCCAGGGCATAGTGGCGATCGGCCCCGCGGGCGGCAAAGCCGTGCCCCGCGCCGCCACCCGCGCCGCGCCGACGCAGCATCTCGGCAAAGAGATCGGACGGGTCGGTGAATTCCTCGAAGTGCGGGCCGGCCCGGTAGGGGTTCGACGGCTGCTCGGCAAAATCCCGGTAGAAGGTCCGCTCCGGCCGTTCGGCACCGGAGGCGTCGATCTCGCCGCGATCGAACCGCGCCCGCGTCTCGGGATCCTTCAGCAGGTCATAGGCCTGGGCCGCCGCCTTGAACCGGGCCTCGGCGGCGGGATCGTCGGGATTGATGTCGGGATGGCTGGTGCGGACGATCTTGCGGTAGGCCTTCTTGATCTCGTCGGCCGTCGCGGATTTGGTCAGGCCAAGCGCTGCGTAGGGATCGGTGGTCATCTGGCCTCCAGAACATCGGGCAACCCGCCATCCGCCGCTGGGTGTCCGCGCCGCGCGCGCGGGCGGACAGGCGGGGCAGGGCGGGCCGCTACCGGCACATTAGCGCAACCGGCGCGCGCAGTGATTAATTCATATCAGAACCCTGCCTTCGGCGCAGCCCGCGCGATCCGACCGCCTGCGCACAAGGGCCGTGGCGCCCCGGCCAGACCGCAGGCCGGGGTTGGGGAAAGGTTCGCTCAGGTGATTTCCTCGAGCCGTTCCTTGCTCATGTCGCCCGGCACGATGGTGATCGGGATCGGCAGGCTGCCCGACGCCTTGGACATCGCGGTGACCAGCGGCCCCGGCCCCGATTTGTCGTGGTTCGCGCCCAGCACCAGAACGCCGATCTGCGAATCCTCGCGGACCTGCGCCAGGATCTCGGCCACCGGATCGCCCTCGCGGATCACAAGCTCGGGGTCGACGCCCTGCTTGTCGCGCATCCATTTCGCGAAGACCTCGAAATGCGCCACGATCCGTTCGCGCGCCTCTTCCCGCATCAGGTCGGCCACGCCCATCCAGGTGCCGAATTCCTCGGGCGGGATGACCGAGAGGATCTGCACGCCGCCCGCCGGTATGTGCGGCGCGCAGCGCGGCAAAGCGCATCGCGTTCAGGCACTCGCGCGTATCGTCCAGCACGACCAGGAACTTCCGCATGTCACTCTCTCCAAGCGCCGGCATCATCGCGGCAAGTCGCAGGGCTGGCAAGTCTCAGGCGGCGGACTTTGCCCAATCCCAGTAGAGCGCGCGGGTGCGGCGCGTCAGTGGCCCGACCTGGTAGGTGCGATCCTCGAAGGCTGTCACGGGCATCACCTTGCTGAAATTGCCCGACAGGAACACCTCGTCGGCGCCCGCCACGTCCTCGAAGCTCATCACCACCTCGCGCACCTCCACCCCGTCGGCCCGCAGGTTGGCCATATGCCGCGACCGGGTGATGCCGGCCAGGAAAGTGCCGTTGGCGATCGGCGTCATCACCACGCCGTCCTTGACGATGAACACGTTCGCCGTCGCGCTTTCGGCCACGTTTCCCATCGCGTCGGCGGCCAGCGCATTGCCGAATCCCTTGGCCTGCGCCTCGACCAGCATCCGGGCGTTGTTCGGATAGAGGCATCCCGCCTTGGCGTTGCAGACGGCATCCTCAAGCACCGGGCGGCGGAACCTCGTGCGGGTCAGCGTCGTCGTCGCCTCGGGCGAGGGCATCGCCACCGCCTCGAGGCAGAGCGCGAACCCGGTCTTGCCGGGCTTCGGCGCGATCCCCAGATCGGACCCCTCGAGCGCCCAGTACATCGGCCGGACATAGACGGCGGTGCCCGCGTCATAGGCGCGCAACCCGTCGCGGGCGATCGCCTCGATCTCTTCCGCAGCAAGGGTGGGCGTGATCATCAGCGCCTCGGCCGAGCGGTTGACCCGCGCGCAGTGCAGCCCGAGATCGGGACAGACCCCGTCGAACCAGCGCGCCCCGTCGAACACGCTGGAGCCCTGCCACGTCCCGTGATCGGCCGCCCGCATCACCGCGACGTCGCCATCATGCCAGCGGCCCTCGAAAAAGGTGCGTATCTGCGTTCCAAACGCCATGGTTTCCCCCGTTCCGATGCGGCGCGCGCACTGAACCATGCCGCGCGCGATTGGTCCAGAGAGGCAAAAAAAGGCCCCCGGACCAGAGGGGTCCGGGGGCATGGCCGTTCGGGAGCAGCCGGGCCGGGGAGACCGCGGGCAGCATCGGAGACGGGGACAGGCCCGACCGGCCGGGCGCGGGGAACGCCCTCGGCCGACCATGCCAGCCGTTTGATTCAATTCCGTGACGCCCGGACCGGCTGGCGGATCGGGCGCGCCGGCCCTCAGCGACGCGAGCGGATCATCCCGACGATGTCGTAGACCTCCTCGACGATCGGGCGGGCGATCGCATCCGCGCGACCGGCGCCTTCGGCCAGGATCCGGTCGATCTCGGCCGGATCCTGCATCAGGCGGTTCATCTCGGTCGTGATCGGCTCCAGCTTGGCCACCGCAAGATCGGCCAGCGCCGGCTTGAACGTGCCGAACTGCGCGCCCGCGAAATCGCCGATCACCTGTTCGGGCGTGTGCCCGGCCAGCGCGGCATAGATGTTCACGAGGTTGCGCGCCTCGGGCCGGTCCTTCAGCCCGTCGAGGGTGTCGGGCAGCGGCTCGGGGTCGGTCTTGGCCTTGCGGATCTTCTTGGCGATCGTCGTCGGCGTCGTCGGTCAGGTTGATCCGGCTCTGGTCGGAGGGGTCGGACTTCGACATCTTCTGCGTCCCGTCGCGCAGGCTCATCACCCGCGTCGCCGCGCCCTCGATCACCGGTTCGGTCAAGGGAAAGAAAGTCGACGCCATAGTCGTTGTTGAACTTGACCGCGATGTCGCGGGTCAGTTCGAGATGCTGCTTCTGGTCCTCGCCCACCGGCACATGGGTCGCGTGATAGGCAAGGATGTCGGCCGCCATCAGCGCTGGGATAGGCAAAAAGCCCGAGGCTCGCGTTCTCGGCGTTCTTGCCGGCCTTGTCCTTGAACTGCGTCATGCGGTTCATCCAGCCGATCCGCGCGATGCAGTTGAAGATCCATGCCAGCTCGCACATGCGCGCGTGACCTGGCTCTGGTTGAACAGGATGGACCGGGCCGGGTCGATGCCGGCGGCGATGAAGCCCGCAGCGGCCTCGCGCGTGGCGTGGCGCAGCTTGGCCGGATCCTGCCAGACGGTGATCGCGTGCATGTCGACGAGGCAATAGACCGTCTCGATCCCCTCGTCCTGCTTTTCGACGAAGCGCTTGAGCGCGCCGAGATAATTGCCGAGCGTCAGCCCGCCCGAGGGCTGGATGCCCGAAAAGATGCGCGTCGGGAAGGTCTGAGGCGTTTGGACCGGCTCAGTCATGTTCGCTCCGTCTGGAATAAGTTGCGCCATGGGCTTATCGCTGGGCCAAGGGGGCGTCAACGCGCCCGTCACGCGAAAGGCCGCCGATGACCCAGGATCTGAACGCCGCTCCGCTCAACCCGCTGCCGCCCGTGGTATGGGCGCTGGCCCTGCCGATCATCGCGATGGAGGTCGTGGTCGAACCTTGGCGCCCGTGGTCTGGTGGGCGGGGCCGATGGCGGTGGGCTGGCGGCTCGATGCGATCCAGCGCTTCGCCTTTTCGCCCGAATACCTGCGCCAGATGATCGCGCAGCAATGTCTATCCCGCGGACGGGCTGATGCGGTTGGTCGAGCTATCCGTTGGTGCATGACAACTTCACCCACGCGCTGTTCGCCGTCGTCATCCTGCTGGCGCATGGGCAAGATGGTGGGCGAAGTGTTCCGCTGGTGGGCGATGCTGCTCGTGTTCTTTGGTCCGCGGCGATCGCCGGGGCGCTGGCCTATGCGCTGGTGCCCGGCCTGCAAACGCCGCTGATCGGGGCCTATCCGGCGGTCTATGGGCTGATCGGGGCGTTCACCTTTCTGCTGTGGGTCAATCTGGCCGCGGTGGGCGCGAACAAGTACCGGGCGTTCACGCTGATCGGCTTTCTGCTGGGCATCCAGCTGCTGTTCGGGCTGGTCTTCGGCGGCGGCTGGGAATGGGTGGCCGACCTGGCGGGCTTTGCCACCGGGTTCGTGCTTGTCCTTCGTGGTCAGCCCGGGCGGCTGGGAGCGGGTGCGCGACAAGATCCGTCAGCGCTGACGGCGCAGCAGCGCTGCGGAACTCCGACGAGGCGGAACGCGCCGAGAAGCGCGCCCGACGCCGAAATAGCTGACCAGCCCCGATCGTGACCAGGGCGCCGAGCGCGAGGTAGCGCAGGCCAGGCGCACCCAGCGCGGGACCAAGCACGATCTCGGACAGCCAGAGGCACGCCCCCATGATCGCCGAGGCCGCGATGATGCGCGGCAGCCTGCGGCGCAGGAACGCGCGTCGAGTCTGCGCGGCCTCGCCCATCGCGCGCGATCCCGCGCCAGAGCTGCCAGACCATCGATCCAGCCCGCGACCGTCGTGGCCAGCGCCGCCGCCATGAAGCCCATCACCGGCATCAGCCCGACCGCGAAGGCCGCGTTCACGATCATCGAATAGACGGCATAGCGAAACGGGCTGCGGGTGTCCTCGCGCGCGTAGAACAGCGGTTGCAGCACCTTGTGCAGCACGAAGGCGGGCAGCCCCAGACCATAGGCCGCCAGCGCCAGCGCCGTGTTGGCGGCATCGTCCGGCGCCAAACGCGCCGCGCTGGAACAGCACCGTCGATCAGCGGCAATGCGATCACCACCAGCGCCACGGCGGCGGGCACCGTCAGGGCCAGCGCGAATTCCGCACCCCGGTTGAAGCTGTCGCGCCCGCCCTCAGGTCGTCCGCCCGCAGGCGGCGCGACAGGTCGGGCAGCAGCACCGTGCCGATGGCGATGCCCACCACGCCCAGCGGCAACTGGTAGAGCCGGTCGGCATAGCTCAGCCAGGCCACCGCCCCTTCGGTGAAGCTCGCGACCTGGCGGCCGACCAGCAGGTTGATCTGCACCACCCCGCCGGCCAGCACCGCCGGGGCCGCGATGATCGCGAGCCGCTTCAGATCGGGCGTCATGTGCGGCCAGCCGACAGCGAAAGCGGAAGCCCGGCCCGGCTGGCCGCGAACCAGGTGAAGGCCAGCTGCGCGATGCCGGTCACGGGCACCGTCCAGGCCAGCGTCAGGCCCATATCCCAGCCAAGCCGGTCGGCCAGCAGCATCGCCGCGATGAACATCAGGTTCATCAGGACCGGCACGAAACTGGCCTCGGTGAAGCGTCCGAAGGCGTTCAGCACGCCCGACAGCAGCGCCACGAGCGAGATGAACAGGATGTAGGAGAACGAGATCCGCCCGAACAGTCACCGCCAGAGTCGAACCGTTCGTCCCCGGCAAAGCCGCTGGCCATTGCCCAGACCAGCCAGGGCATCGCGAGCGTGCCGATGACCGTGAAGACGATCAGCACCGCCGCCAGCCCGGTGAAGGCATCGCGCGCAAAGCCCTGCGCGTCCTCGCCCGCCTCCAGCTTCTTGGCGAACATCGGCACGAAGGCCATGTTGAACGCGCCCTCGGCGAAGAAGCGGCGGAACATGTTGGGCAGCGAAAAGGCGATCAGGAAAGCTTCGGCCACCGGCCCGGCGCCCAGATAGGCCGCCATCATCACGTCGCGGAGCGAAGCCCACGAGGCGGCTGACCAGCGTCCAGCCGCCGACGGTGAGGAAGCCCGAGATCGAGCCGGATCGGCGGCATCAGCGGTTGGCCCGTTCCGCGCCTTCGGCGATCGCCTGGCGCAGCTTGCGTTCCAGCGCGTCTTGCCGGGTCTTGGGGTGCAGTCTTCAGGCCGAACATGTCCTTGACGTAGAAGGTATCCACCACCTGCGCGCCATAGGTCGCGATCACGGCGCTGGCGATGTAGATGTTGTTGGCAGCCAGCGTGCGCGTCAGATCGTAGAGCAGGCCGGGCCGGTCGCGGGTGTCGACCTCGATGATCGTGTAGATCTCGGAGCCTTCGTTGTCGAAGGTGATATGGGTCGGAAAGCGGAACTCGCGTTCGCGTTTCTTGAGCTTGTCGCGGTCCTTCAGCGCGTCGCGCGCCACCACCTCGCCCTTGCAGCGTCTTGCTCGATCATGCTGCGCAAGCGGGGCAGGCGTGCCGGCCTCGTAGGGCTTGCCCTCGGTGTCCTGGACCCAGAACACCGCCGTCGCATAGCCGTCCTTCGAGGTGTAGGTGCGCGCGTCCACGACGTTGGCCCCGACCAGCGCCAGCGCACCCGCCAGCCGCGAGAAGATGCCGGGATGATCGGCCAGCGCGAAGCAGGCGCGGGTGGCGTCGCGGTCGGGGTCGGGGTGGAGGTCGATGCGGATCTCGTCGTCGCGCAGGCCCTGCAGCAGCCGGGCGAAGACGACCTGCGTATCGGTCGTCAGGCCCTGCCAGTAGGGGGGGTAGTGGCGCGTCGATCTCGGCGCGCACGTCGCTGCGGCTCCCAGTCGGCCAGCGCCTCGCGCAGGGCGCGCTTTGGCCTCGTCCTCGCGGCTTGTCGCGGTTGAGCGTCTCCAGCCCGCCTTCCAGCGCCGTCGGCGGTGTCGCGGTAAAGCTGGCGCAGCAGCATGGCCTTCCAGTTGTTCCAGGTGCCGGGGCCGACGCCGCGGATGTCGCAGACCGTCAGCACCGTCAGCAGGTCGAGCCGCTCTTGCGAGTCTTCACCGCCTTGGCGAAATCGCGCACCGTGCGCGGGTCGCCGAGATCGCGCTTCTGCGCCATGTCGGACATCAGCAGGTGATAGCGCACCAGCCATTCGACGGTTTCGCATTCCTCGGCGCTCGAAGCCCGAGCCGCGGCGCCACCTTGCGCGCGATCTGGGCGCCGAGGATCGAATGATCCTCGGGCCGGCCCTTGCCGATGTCGTGCAGCAGCAGCGCGACATAGAGCACCCGGCGGTTCACGCCCTCGTTCAGGATGCCGGATGGCGACGGGCAGCTCTTCGACCAGCTCGCCCCGCTCGATCTGGGCCAGCGTGCTGATGCACTGGATCGTGTGCTCGTCCACCGTGTAGTGGTGGTAGACGTTGAACTGCATCATCGCGACGATGGGCTCGAACTCGGGGATGAAGGCGCGACAGCACGCCCAGCTCGTTCATCCGGCGCAAGCGCGCGTTCGGGGTTGCCGTGCTTGCAGCAGCAGATCGAGGAAGATCCGCACGCGCTTCGCGGATCGGTGCGCATGTCGTCGTCGATCAGGTCCAGGTTGGCGGCGATCAGCCGCATCGCGTCGGGGTGCAGCAGATAGCCGGTGCGCAAGCGCCTCCTCGAAGATGCGCAGGAGGTTCAGCTTGTCCTTGCAGGAACGCCGCCGCGTCGTCGACGTCGATCCGGCCCTGCACCAGCTTGCAGCCCGGCCTTTACCCGCTTGCGGCGGCGGAACAGCCGCATCAGCGCAGGCTCGGCCTTGGCGTGGCGCGCCTCGAGCTGGGTCAGGAAGATGCGGGTCAGTTCGCCCACGCGGGTGGCGTGGCGGAAATAGTCCTGCATGAAGATGCTCGACCGCGCGGCGCCCGCCGCTGTCGGCGATAGCCCATCCGCGTCGGCCACCTCGACCTGCAGGTCGAAGGTCAGCTGATCCATCGCGCGGCCGGTGATGTAGTGCAGTGGCAGCGCACCGCCCAGAGGAAATCTTCGGCCCGCGCGAAGCTGTCGTATTCCTCGCGGGTCAGAAGCCCCGCGTCGACCAGCCCCTCGGCCGAGGGCACCCGGTGCAGGTACTTGCCGATCCAGTACAGCGTCTGCAGGTCGCGCAGGCCGCCCTTGCCTTCCTTGACGTTGGGCTCCAGCACATAGCGCTGGCCGCCCTGCTCGCGGTGGCGCTCGGCCCGTTCGGCCAGCTTGGCCTCGATGAATTCGGGCCCGGTGTTGCGGAACAGGTCGGACCAGAGCCTGTGCGTCAAGCTCCGCGGCCAGCGGCTGCATCGCCCGCGATGAAGCGATGTTCCAGCAAGGCGGTGCGGATCGTGATGTCCTCGCGCCCCAGGCGGATGCAATCCTTGCACGGTGCGGCTGGAATGGCCGACCTTCAGGTTCAGATCCCACAGCATGTAGAGCATGCTTTCGATCACGCTTTCGGCCCAGGGCGTGATCTTCCAGGGCGTCAGGAACAGCAGGTCGACGTCGGAATGTGGCGCCATTTCGGCCCGGCCGTAGCCGCCGACGGCCAGCACCGCGATGCGCTCGCCTTCGGTCGGATTGGGCAGCGGGTGCAGATGGCGCTGTGCCATGTGCCAGCGCGGTGGTCACCAGCGCATCGGTCAGGCTGGACTGCGCCGTGATCAGCGCGCGCGCGGCTGCGCGGCTCGGCGGCGAAGCGCCGCCTCCAAGCCGCGCGTTCGCTGCCGCCTCGCGCCGCCGCCAGGTGGCGCACGGCGATGGCGCGCGCGCCTCGCGCGCGTCGGTGCCGGGCGGCAATGATCGGCCGCAATCTGCGCGCACCAGAGCGCCTCGGTCTGAGGCAGCTCGCGGCAGGATCGGCCGCGGTCAGGGTCTGGGGCAGCGGGATCAGCGCCGGCTCAGAAGCCGGCGCCGCCGAAGCTGCGGGGGGCGGGGTCAATCACGACGACCTGGTTGTTGCGGATCTGGGCCACGGCCAGTCCGCGCTCGTTGGTGCCGTTCGACAGCAGGCGGAAGATGCCGTTCACGCCGGCAAAGCCCGAGCCCTGGGTCAGGCCTGCCGCGCTGATCAGCGCGCCTTGTCCCTGCTTGGACCAGCGCACCGATGGCGGCGATGCCGTCATAGGCGAGGCCCGCGATCGGCGGCGGCGCATCGCCGTAGGCCGCGGCATAGCGGCTCTGGAACTGCGGATAGAGGCCGGGATCGGGCAGCGCGAACCAGCCGCCCTGCACGCCCGGGCAGCGCCAGCGTCGCCGCCGGAATGTCCCAGCGGGTCAGGCCGATGAATTGCGTCGCCGCCGGGTCCACGCCGTTGTCGCGCAGAAGCTGCGTCAGCAGCGGCAGCGCGCCGGCGGTATCGGCGGTCAGGAACAGCGCGTGCGCGCCGGAACTGCGCGCCGTGGCGGCGATCGCGGGCGCGGCCGCGCATCATGCCGTTCTGCGAGAACTCGTAGCCGACCGCGTCCACCACCGATCCGCCGGCGCCGGCAATGGCCTGCTCGATGGCGCCGCGTCCGATCTCGCCAGCGGTGGTGCGGTCATGAACGACCATGATCCGGCGCTTGCCCTGGCGCACCGCATAGCTCGCCAGCCGGTTCGGCGGTATTCTGGAAGGTCGGGCCCGAGCACGAAGACGTTGCCGCCCGCGATGGCGGTGTTGTTGGAGAAAGATCAGCACGTTGACGCCGCGCCCGGCCACCGCGACGCCGGCGGCATTGGCCTCTTGCGCGAAGACCGGGCCGAGGATGATCTTGGCGCCGTCGTCCACCGCGCCTGCGCGGCCGATGGCCGGCCTGCGCGGGCTGGCCGGCGGTCGTAGACCCGCAGGTCGATCGGCGATGCCGTTCAGATCGCCGATCGCGAGCCGGGCGGCGTTCTCGCAGGCTGCGGGCCAGGTAACTCATCGCTCGCCTGGCCCGAACCCGAGGGCACCAGCAGCGCCACCGGCACCGGCGCCGCCAGGCGTTGACCGCGGGCCCGCCGCCGCCCGACGGGCTCGCAGGCGGCCAGCGCAAGCGCACGCCAGCACCAGCCACGGCCGCACGGCCCAGCGACTTGCGGGCGAAGGACAAATGGACAACATGCGACATTCCTCACTCGGCCTGGGCGTCCGTGCATCGGGGCAAAGCCTAAGCGGTTCGATCGGGGAAGTAAACTTTCGAAGGGGGCTCAGGCGTGGCAATCGGCGAGGCTCGGCCAGCGGGACCGGGCGCGCGCACGCGAGGTTCCGCCGGGACTGCATTTCGTCGCGACGCCGATCGGCGCGGCGCGCGACATCACGCTGCGCGCGCTGGACATTCTGGCGGCGGCCGATGTGCTGGCGGCCGAAGATACCCGCACCCTGCGCCACCTGATGGAGATCCACGGCGTGCCGCTCGGCGGCCGGCCGCTGCTGGCCTATCACGACCACAACGGCGAGGCGATGCGCCCGCGCCTGCTCGCGCGCGCTGGCCGAGGGCAAGTCGGTGGCCTATGCGTCCGAGGCCGGCACGCCGCTGGTGGCCGACCCCGGCTATCAACTGGCGCGGGCGGCGATTGCGGCCGGGCACCCGGTGCTGTGCGGCCCCCGGCCCGTCGGCCGTGCTGGCGGCGCTGACGGTGTCGGGGCTGCCGAGCGACCGGTTCCTGTTCGCGGGCTTTCCGCCCGCCGGCGCGGGCGACGCGGGCGCGGTTGCTGGCCGAACTCGCGGACGTGCCGGCGACGCTGGTGCTCTACGAATCGCCCAAGCGCGTTGAGCCGAGCTGTTAATCGAACTGGCGCGATGCTCTGGGAGGCGAGCGGGACGCGGCGGTGTGCCGGGAACTGACCAAACGCTTCGAGGAGGTGTCGCGCGGGCACGCTGGCCGATCTTGGCGGCGGCTTTCGCGGACCGCGAGCGTGAAGGGCGAGATCGTGGTGCTGGTGGACCGCGCGGCACCCTGCGCGGCCGACCGCGCAGCCGGCGTCGAGGCGGCGCTGCGCGACGGCGCTTGCATCGGTGATCGGTCAAGGATGCGGCGGCCGTGGTGGCGCAGGCGCTGGGTCTGCCGCGGCGGGAGGTCTACCAGGATGGCGCTTGAAACTGGCGGAACGGGAATGACGCGGCGCGCGCATCACTGTCACGCGGGTCTGCGCGCGCCGAGGACCGCGCGTGGCGCGGCATCTATCGAACGCCATGGGCAGCCGCATCGCCGCGACGCCGCTGGCGCGGCTGCGGCCGGCGAGATCGACCTGATCGCGCGCGACGGCGACGAGGTGATCTTCGTCGAGGTCAAGAAGAGCCGGAGCCACGCCGATGCCGCCGACCATCTGTCGCCGGCGCCAGATGGCGCCGCATCTGCGCCGCGGCTCGCCGAATTTCTTGGCCGGTGAACCGGCGGGCCAGCTGACACGATGTCGCGCTTCGACGTGGCGCTGGTGGATGGACAGGGCCGGATCGAGATCATCGAGAACGCCTTCGCGCTGACCTGAGCGTCGCCCGTGCATTGCAACCGGCCGCCAGCCTGCGCCATGAAGGGCGCGTCAGACAGCGGAGAGAGCGATGGGCCTGAAGGTTGCCTTGCAGATGGACCCGATCGGGTCGGTCAACATCGACGCCGACAGCACCTTCCGCATCGCGGTGGAGGCGCAGGCGCGGGGGCATGAGCTGTTCTACTACACGCCCGACCGGCTGGCCTTCGACGAGGGCCGCGTCATGGCGCGGGGCTGGCCGATCGAGGTGCGGCGCGAGCTGGGCAACCATGTCGACCTACGGCGCCGGAGACCGAGGTCGATCTGGGCGAGTAGGACGTGGTCTGGCTGCGGCAGGATCCGCCCTTCGACATGGGCTACATCACCACCACGCATCTGCTCGAGATGATCCACCCGCGGACGCTGGTGGTGAACGATCCGTTCTGGGTGCGCAACTCGCCCGAAAAGCTGCTGGTGCTGCGCTTTCCCGACCTGACCCCGCCGACCGCTATCGCCCGCGATCTGGCCACGATCCGCGCCTTCAAGGCGCGGCATGGCGACATCATCCTGAAGCCGCTCTACGGCAACGGCGGCGCGGGCGTGTTCCGGCTCGACCCGAACGACCGCAACCTGGCCTCGCTGCACGAACTGTTCACCGGCATCAACCGCGAGCCGCTGATCGTGCAGAAGTTCCTGCCCGCCGTCGCGCAAGGGCGACAAGCGGGTGATCCTGGTCGACGGCGAGCCGGTGGGCGCGATCAACCGGGTGCCGCAGGCGGGCGAGACGCGGTCGAACATGCATGTCGGCGGGCGGCCGGAGAAGGTCGGCCTGACCGCGCGCGACCGGGAGATCTGCGCCGCCATCGGCCCGACCCTGCGCGAGAAGGGGCAGATCTTCGTCGGCATCGACGTGATCGGCGACTGGCTGACCGAGATCAACGTGACCTCGCCCACCGGCACTCCAGGAGCTGGAGCGGTTCGACGGCACCAACGTCGCCGCGCGGATCTGGGAGGTGATCGAGGCGCGACGGCGCTAGCCGCGCGCGGCCGCGACAAGCGCGATAGCCGACCGCCTCGGCGACATGGGGCTTGCGCACCTCGCTTCGGCCCCGCGAGATCGGCGATGGTGCGCGCCACCCGCAGGACCCGGTGATAGCCGCGCGCCGACAGGCCGAAGCGTTCGGCCACCCGTGCCAGCAACGCGCGCCCCTCGGCGTCGGGCGTCGCCACCTGCTTCCAGCAACGCGCCCTCGGCATCGGCATTCACCCGCACCCCCGGCACGGTCCGCATAGCGCGCCGCCTGCCGCGTCGCGCGCCGCGGCGACCCGGCGCCGCCACGCTGCCGACGTGTCGCCCGAGGCCGGGCAGGTCGAGGTCGCGGATAGGCCACGGGCGGCACCTCGACCCGCAGATCGAACCGGTCCATCAGCGGCCCCGAGATCCGCCCGAGATAGTCCTCGCCGCAGAGCGGCGCCCGGGCGCAGGCGCGCGCCGGATCGGCCAGATAGCCGCATCTGCAGGGGTTGGCCGCCGCGACCAGCAGGAACCGGCAGGGATAGCGGACATGGGCATTGGCGCGCGCCACCACCACCTCGCCGGTCTCGATCGGCTGGCGCAGCGTTTCCAGAACGGTGCGGGGAAATTCCGGAAACTCGTCCAGGAACAGCACGCCGTTATGCGCAAGGCTGATCTCGCCCGGTTTCGCGCCGCGTCCGCCGCCGACGATGGCCGCCATCGAGGCGGTGTGATGCGGTTCGCGAAACGGCCGGGTGCGGCTGATGCCGCCTTCGTCCAGCAGCCCCGCGAGCGAATGGATCATCGAGGTTTCCAGCGCCTCGGCCGCCGACAGTGGCGGCAGGATGCCGGGCATGCGCGCGGCCAGCATGGATTTGCCCGATCCGGGCGTGCCGACCATCAGCAGGTGGTGCCGCCCGGCGGCGGCGATCTCCAGCGCGCGCTTGGCGCGTTCCTGGCCCTTGACGTCGCGCAGGTCGCGGCCGGCGCCGGGCGCGGTCACCTCGCCCGGCTCGGCCGGGCGTCAGCGGCGCCTGGCCGGTGAAATGGCGCACCACCTCGGCCAGGATCGCGCGCGCCGAGCACCTGCGTGGCGCCGACCCAGGCCGCCTCGGCGCCCGCAGGCCTGCGGGCAGAGCAGCAGCCGGTCCTCCTCGGCCGCGGCCATCGCGGCGGGCAGCGCGCCGATCACCGGCGACCAAGCGAGCCGTCGAGCGACAGTTCGCCCAGCGCCACCGTCTGCTCGACCTCGTCGCGCGGCACGATCTCGAGCGCGGCCAGCAGCGCCAGCGCGATGGGCAGATCGAAATGCGAGCCTTCCTTGGGCAGGTCGGCGGGCGACAGGTTGACCGTGATCCGCTTGGACGGCAGCGCGATCGACATGGCCGTCAGCGCCGCGCGGACCCGGTCGCGCGCCTCGGACACCGCCTTGTCGGGCAGGCCGACGATGGCGAAGGCCGGCAGGCCCGGCGGCGACGGCGCATTGCACCTCGACCAGCCGCGCCTCGACCCCCTCGAAGGCCACCGTATAGGCGCGCGCGACCATGCCGCCTCCCTGCCTAACCTCGGTTAACGACTAACGGCCAGAAGTTTACGAAGGGTTAACGTTCGGGTGCCAGGCGCCCGGCCTCGACCAGCGCCATGAACTTCGGGCCAGGCTTCGGGATCGGCCAGGGTCTTGTCGCGGCAGAACGCATTGCAAAAACCCCAGACCCGCCCCTCCGGTTTCGAGATAATGGGTGACCGGCTCGCCGGAATAGGGGCAAGCCGCGTTCACCGATGGGCCCGCGATCCACCGCGCGCGCGGCGATCGGCGCCGGGCCGGGCCATGGCCGTGGCGGATAATCGCGCGTGTAGAACGGCTGGTCAGGCCCATCGCACCAGCCCCATCGCCCGCCAGCGCCGGAACGAGGGATGCGCCAGATGGGCCTCGACATAGGCTGCGCGCCGCGCCGCCCACCGGCAGGTTGTAGCCGGCAATCCGCGCCGCCACCGGCGCAAAGAACGCGTCCGCCACCGAATAGTCGCCGCAAAGCCACGGCCCCGCGCCCCCGTCGCCGTCCGCGCCCAGTCCCAGATCGTCTCGAGCCGGGCAAGATCGGCCAGCACGGGTTCCGGCGGGGCGCAGCCTTCATAGCTGACGCGCAGGTTCATCGGGCAATGGCTGCGCAGGGCGACGAAGCCCGCATGCATCTCGGCCGCCAGCGTGCGGGCGACCGCGCGCGCGCCGGGGTCGGCGGGCCAGAGCCCCGCCTCCGGGTGACGGCTGGCCAGTTCCTCGGCGATGGCGAGGCTTTCGAGCACCACATTCCCTTCGGGCGTGCGCAGTGCAGGCACCGTGCGGGCGGGGGCGAATCGGCCCAGCAGCGCCGGAAACTCGTCGGTGTAGAGCCGCGCCCGGTGGGTCTTCACCGGAATGCCAAAGGCGTCGAACAACAGCCAGCCGCGCAGCGACCAGCTCGAATAACCGCGATCGCCGATGGCGAGGTCATAGGTCATGGGTCTCTCCTGTCGATCCGGGCAGGCTATCGCCGGGGCCGCAACGCGCAAAATCGTGATTTCTGGCGCGCCCCATCACGATGCGCGATCATGCCTGGTGGTTGACCATCGGCAGCGACCAGCGGCCTGTCGCGTCGCAGTCCACCCGGTGACCGACAGCGGCTCGATCTTTTGGGCGAAGGCCTCGACCGGTCGGGATCGCGCAGCGCGCGCTGCACCTGGGTCAGGATGGCGCCGAAATGCGCGACCACGATCAGATCGCCCCCGGTGCGCGGCCAGCAGACGGTCCACCGCCCGGTTCACGCGCGCCTGCAAGTCGTCCCAGCTTTCGCCGCCCGGCGCCGCGACGGGCCCCGGCTCCGCCAGAAAGCGCGGATCAGGTCGGCGTCCCGGGCCTCGGTCTCGGTGAAGCGCAGTCCCTCCCATGCGCCGAAGTGGATCTCGCGCAGATCCGCGAGGGGCGGCAGGCATCGCCCGGGCGCAAGCACCTCGGCCGTGGCGCGGGCGCGCGTCAGATCCGACGAGATCACCGGCGCGTCGGTCGGCAGGCAAGCGCCGAGCCGGGCGATGGCCGCAAGGTCGCGACAGGTCGGCGGGCCGGTCGGTCCAGCCGATCATCTCCCGGGCATGGGTCGGGCCGTGGCGCACCCACCACAGCCGCGTCACGGCAGCGCGCCCTTCAGCGCGAAGCGGCAGGCCGGCCATCACCCCCACCACGAGATCGGCCTGCGCCGCCAGTCGCTGGTTCAGCCGGCCCTGCGCATCGCGGAATCGCCGCGCCAGCGCGTTGTCCGGCACGATGCCCCAGCCGACCTCGTTCGATACGACCGCGACAGGCCGCCGGCAGGCAGCCAGCGCCGCCAGCAGTGCCGCGGCTTCGGCCTCGAGATCGTGGCTCGGCAAGCATCTGGTTGGTCAGCCACAGCGTCGCGCAATCGACCAGAACGGCACAGCCGGGCGGCACTTCGGCCAGCGCCGCGGCCAGGTCGAGCGGCGCCTCGCAGCGTGGGCCAGCCGGGGCCGCGATCCGTCCGGTGCTGTGCGATGCGCGCGCGCATCTCGTCGTCCCAGGCCTCGGCGGTGGCGATGTAGATGGCGGGGCAATCCCGTGGAAGCGACCAGTTTTTCGGCAAAGGCCGATTTGCCCGGACCGCGCGCCACCCAGAACCAGCGCCGATTTCCAGCCTGCCGGTCACCGCGATTGATCCGGTCGCCGGATTGCCGCGTATCCCTGGGAAAGAGATTGCAACAGACGTGGGGGTATGACATGGCATTCGACGCATATACCGACCAATCCATGTCGCGCCAAGCGATGAAGGCAGAGCTGCTGGATGCAGAGACCGAACTGCGCGCTTGCCTATGCCTGGCGCGACCAGCGCGACGAGCAGGCGCTGCACCGGCTGATCACCGCCTACATGCGGCTGGCGATCTCGATGGCCGCCAAGTTCCGCCGCTATGGCGCCCCGATGAACGACCTGATCCAGGAGGCGAGCCTGGGCCTGATGAAGGCCGCCGACAAGTTCGACCCCGATCGCGGCGTCCGCTTTTCCACCTATGCCGTCTGGTGGATCAAGGCGTCGATCCAGGATTACGTGATGCGCAACTGGTCGATGGTGCGCACCGGGTCCACGAGCAGCCAGAAGGCGCTGTTCTTCAACCTGCGCCGGGTGCAGGCCAAGCTGGAGCGCGAGGCCGCACAGCGTGGCGAAACGCTCGACGGCCACCAGTTGCGCGAGATGATCGCGCATGAGGTGGGCGTGCCGCTCGCCGATGTCGAGATGATGGAGGGGCGCCTGTCGGGTTCGGACTTTTCGCTCAACGCCACGCAGTCGTCCGAGGACGAGGGCCGCGAATGGATCGACGCGCTGGAGGACGAGGGCGATCAGGCCGCCGAGCGGGTTGAAGAGGCGCATGATGCTGCCCACCTTCGGACCTGGCTCGTGAAGGCGATGCAGGCACTCAACCCGCGTGAGCGCTTCATCGTGACCGAGCGCAAGCTGCGCGACGACCCGCGCACGCTGGAAAGCCTGGGGGACGAACTTGGATCTGTCGAAGGAGCGCGTCCGCCAGCTCGAAGCCGCGGCTTTCGCCAAGATGCGCCGCAACCTCGAAACCGCAGTCGCGCGAAGTCCACCACTTCCTCGTCTGACCGCCGGTGGATGCTTGGCCTCGCGGGCGCCCTCCTGCTGGGGTTGCCCGCGGTTGGCAAGCCCGCGCTTGGCAACGAGGTCTCGCGCCGGGGCGCTCGACAGCCTTGCCGCAGGCCGACGTCGTGATCCTGGGCGAGGTTCACGACAACCCTGCCCATCATGCCAACCAGGCGCGCGCCGTGGACGCGATCGGCCCGGCGGCACTGGTGTTCGAGATGCTGACGCCCGACCAGGCCGCGCGGCTACCGCCGGACCGCGGCGATGCCGGCGCGGTGGCCGCGCGCACTGGGCTGGGCGGCGTCCGGCTGGCCAGACTTCGCGATTTATCACCCGATTTTCACCGCGGCGCCGGATGCGATGGTCTTTGGCGGCGATCTGCCCCCGGGGGAGGTGCGCCGATCCGTTACCGCCGGGGCGGCAGACGTGTTCCGCGAGGTGTACGCGGATGACGCCGCGCGTTTCGGGCTGACCGCCCCACTCGGCCCGCGGAGCAGGCCGCGCGCGAAACCGATCTGCCGATGCCCATTGCGACGCGCTGCCGCCTGACCTGCTGCCCGGCATGGTCGCAGGCGCAGCGTCTGCGCGACGCGGCGCTGGCGCGCGCCGTGGTCGAGGCGATGGCGGCGACGGGCGGGCCGGTCGCGGTGATCACCGGCAATGGCCACGCGCGCCGCGACCAGGGGATGCCGGCCGTGCTCGGGCGGCCGCACCCGACGCTGCGCGTGCTCTCGATCGGCCAGATCGAGGGCGCAGCCGGGCGGGTGCAGCCCTTGACCTCTGGATCGTGACCGGCACCGTCGCGCGCGGCGATCCCTGCGCGGCCTTCGGCACCGAGACCCGGCTCGACACGGCGCCGGGCACCTTGCCCGGTTGAGTTCCGCCCGCGCCCGCCCGTAAACCAGTGGCATGACCCTGCATGGGGCGGACGGATGCTGGCGGGCAAGCGGATCCTACTGATCATCGGCGGCGGCATCGCAGCCTACAAGTCGCTCGACCTGATCCGCCGCCTGAAGGAGCGCGGCGCGGCCGTGACGCCGGTGCTGACGCGCGGCGGGCGCAGAGTTCGTGACGCCGCTTTCGGCTGGCGGCGCTGGCGGGCGCGAAGGTGCTACACGCGACCTGTTCGACCTGACCGACGAGGCCGAGATGGGCCACATCGAGCTGTCGCGCGCGGCCGATCTGATCGTCGTGGCGCCGGCGACGGCCGATCTGATGGCGAAGATGGCGGCAGGGCCGGGCCGATGATCTGGCCTCGACGCTGCTGCTGGCCACCGACAAGCGCGGTGCTGATCGCGCCTGCGATGAACGTGCGGATGTGGAACCATCCGGCGACCCGGCGCAACCTCGCCACCCTGCGCGGCGACGGGATGTCTGGTTGTCGGCCCGAACGAGGGCGACATGGCCTGCGGCGAGTTCGGACCGGGGCGGATGGCCGAACCGCTCGAGATCGTGGCCGCGATCGAGGCGGCGCTGGCCGACGGCCCGTTGACGGGGCCGCCACGTCCTCGTCACCTCGGGCCCGACGCACGAGCCGATCGACCCGGTGCGCTACATCGCCAACCGCTCGTCGGGCGCGCAGGGTACGGCGCATCGCGGCGGCGCTCGCGGCGCTCGGGGCGCAGGTCACCTTCGTGACCGGCCCGGCCGCGTGCCGCCGCCGCCGGGCGTGCGGGTCGTTCCGGTCGAGACCGCGGCGCAGATGCTGGACGCGGTCGAGGCGGCCCTGCCCGCCGATGCCGCGGTCTTCGCCGCCGCCGTCGCCGACTGGCGGGTGGCCAATGCCGCGGACCGGAAGATCAAGAAGGACGGCACCGGCGCGCCGCCGGTGCTGGAGTTCGCGCGAGAACCCCGACATCCTGGCCACTGTGGCGGGCAGGGACGGCCGCGCCCGCGCCTTGTCGTCGGCTTCGCCGCCGAGACCGACGACGTGGTGGCCAATGCCACCGCCAAGCGGGCCCGCAAGGGCTGCGACTGGATCGTGGCGAACGACGTGTCGCCCGGAAACCGGGATCATGGGCGGGGCCGAGAACGCCGTCACCCTGATCACCGCCGCCGGCGCCGAGGAACTGGCCGCGGATGGGCAAGGACGAGGTCGCCCGGCGGCTCGGCCGCCCGCATCGGCCGAGGCGCTGGCATGAGCGCGCCACGCATCCGGATTTTCGCGTGATAGGGGAGCGCGTGGCGCCGACATCCGCAGCGGGCTGGGGCCGTGCCGGCCTATGAGACCGCAGGCGCGGCCGGCGCCGACATCCGCGCCAACCTGCGCCCCGAGGATCGCGAGACGGGCGTCGTGCTCGACCGGATGCACCGCGCGCTCGTGCCGACGCGGCCTGCGGGTCGAGATCCCGCCGGGGTTCGAGATGCAGATCCGCCCGCGCTCGGGCCTCGCGCTGAAGCACGGCATCACGCTTCCCGAACACGCCCGGCACCATCGACAGCGATTATCGCGGCCCGCTGGGCGTGATGCTGATCAATTTCGGGTCCGAACCCTACACCGTCCATCACGGCGACCGGATCGCGCAGCTGGTCGTGGCGCCCGTGGTGCAGGCGCCGGTTCGAGGCGACCGATGCGCTGGGCGAGACCGCGCGCGGCGCGGGCGGCTTCGGCTCGACGGGCCGGTCCTGATGCTGCCTGTCTTTCTGATCGATGGCCGTCATCTGGGGCCTCGGCATCCTGATGAAGCACGCCGCGTGCGCCAGCGGCTGATCCTGATCGGCGCTGCTCTGGATCGCCGTCATCGCCGACACCTGATCCTGCCCGAGGGCCATCCGCTGCGGCAGGCGACCGGCGGCATCGGCGGCAGGTCTGGCTGTCGCTCGGCCTCGTTGCCGCGCTGATCCTCGGCTATCGGTCGGGCGTGGGGCGGCTGCGCGCGCGCGCCGGCACCTCGGCTGCCCCGCCGCCGCAGGGCGCGCCGAAGGCCCGTTCACGCCCGCCGAGCTGGAACGCTATGCGCGCCACATCCTGCTGCGCGAGATCGGCGGGCCGGGGCAGAAGTGCGCTGAAGCAGGCGCGCGTGCTGGTGATCGGGGCCGGCGGGCTGGGCGCGCCCGTGCTGCTGTATCTCGCGGCCGCCGGGGTGGGGACGCATCGGGGTGATCGACGACGATACCGTCGATCCCTCGAACCTCCAGCGTCAGGTGATCCATACCGACGCCCGCATCGGCAGCCCAAGGTCGTTCTCGGCCGAGCAGGCGATGACGCGCGCATGAACCCGTTCGTCGAGGTGCGCCCCTATGACCGCCGGCTGACCGACGCAGATCGCGACCGATCTCTTCGCCGACTATGACCTGATCCTCGACGGGTCCGACAATTTCGACACCCGCTATCTGGTCAACCGGCATGCGCGA
Source organism: uncultured Alphaproteobacteria bacterium (assembly GCA_963700485.1). Classification (GTDB taxonomy): domain Bacteria; phylum Pseudomonadota; class Alphaproteobacteria; order Rhodobacterales; family Rhodobacteraceae; genus Aliitabrizicola. The sequence continues at coordinate 155,679 of CAVOXQ010000007.1, read as the reverse complement.
TCGGGCTCGGCAAGCCGCTGATCGCCGCCGCGATCACCCAGTGGGAAGGGCAGATCAGCGCTCTACGACCCCGCGCGCGGCGGCGCCGTGCTATGCCTGCGTCTTTCCCGAGCCGCCCCGCGCCGGGCATCGTGCCGACCTGCGCCGAGGCCGGGGTCGCGGCGCCGCTGCCGGGCGTGGTGGGCGCGATGATGGCGCTGGAGGCGGTCAAGGAGATCACGGGCGCGGGCGAGACGCTTGCGTGGGCGGATGCTGCTCTTCGACGCGCTCTACGGCGAAAACCGCGTGACCGTGCTGATCACAGGCGGCGCCGATTGCCCGGTCTGCGGCGCGCCGCATCCGCGCCGACTGGACACCGCCCGCGCCCGCGCCATAGTCTGCCCGCCAGAAACCGATCCACAGGGAGCGCCCGATGAAACTTCACCGCCGCCCTCGCGGGCCTTGGCCTTGGCCTTGCCGCAACCTTCGCCGCCGCCGCCGATCTGCCCGATCTCGGCGGGCGCGAGGTCGTCGTCGTCACCGAGAACGCCTATCCGCCGCTGCAATTCGTCGATCCGGCCTCGGGCGCCGCGATCGGCTGGGAATACGACGCGATGGCCGAGATCGCCAAGCGCCTGAACATCACGGTCCGGTATGAGAACATCAGCTGGGACGCGATGATCCCGGCGGTGTCCGAAGGCCAGTTCGACATCGGCATGACCGGCATCACCATCCGCGACGACCGCAAGGAGAAGGTCGATTTCTCGGACCCCTACATGCGGTCCGAAATGGTCATGATGGTGCGCGGCGACGAGGAGCGGTTCACCGATGCCGCGAGCTTTGCCGCCAACCCTGACCTGCTGATGGCGGCACAGCCGGGCACCACGCCGTTCTATGTCGGCGTCTACGAGGTGCTGGACGGCGACGAGGCGAACCCGCGCATCAAGCTGTTCGAGACCTTCGGGGCCACGCGTGCAGGCGCTGCAGCGCGGGCGACGTCGATCTGGTGCTGACCGACGGCACGGCGGGTGCGGGCTATGTCGCGGCCTCCGATGGCGGGCTGAAGATCGTGGGCGACAAGCTCGGGACCGAGGATTTCGGCTTCATCTTCCCCAAGGGGTCGCGAACTTGTCGGCGCCGATGAACGCGGCGATTGCCGCAATGAAGGCGGACGGCACGATCGACGCGCTGAACAAGAAGTGGTTCCTCGACTTCAAGATGGGCGAGTGACCCTTCGGCGCGCCGTGGCGCCGCCTCGGGCGGGCGGCTGCACACCGCCGCGCCCCGCCTGACCGGCCGCCGCCCCGATGCAGCCCGGCCCCGCCCCGGACAAGGATTTTCCCTGCTGGCTCGTCCTTCTCGCGGGGGTCGGGGCGTGGCTGTTCTGGCTGGTCGATCGCCAACGATCTTTATGCGCAGGTGCTCGGCACGCTGTCGCAGGGCATCGGGATCACCATCTTCGTGACGCTCGTCGGCTACGGCATGGCCTGCGCGCTGGGGCTTGGCCTTGCGCTGATGGCGCTGTCGCGCTCGATCGTGCTGCGCCAGGTGGCGCGGCTCTACATCGAGATCGTGCGGGGCATCCCGATCATCGTGCTGCTGCTCTATGTGGCCTTCGTGCTGGCGCCCCGCGCTGGTCGCGGCTGTGGAACTGGCTGACCGCCCCGCTTGGGCTGCCAGAGCTGGCGGACCCGCGATTTTCCCCTGCTCTGGCGTGCGATCATCGCCCTGACACTCGCCTATTCCGCCTTTCTGGCCGAGATCTTCCGGGCCGGCCTGCAGTCGGTCGACCGGGGCCAGATCGAGGCCGCGAAGGCGCTGGGCCTGAACCGCTGGCAGCGGTTCCGCCACATCGTCTTTCCGCAGGCGTTCCGCACGATCCTGCCGCCCCTCGGCAACGACTTCGTGGCGATGGTGAAGGACAGCTCGCTCGTCTCCGTGCTGGGCGTCGCCGACATCACCCAGCTGGGCAAGGTGACGGCGGCCGGCAACTTCCGCTATTTCGAGACCTACAACGTGGTGGCGCTGATCTACCTGACGATGACGATCACCCTCAGCCTGGTGCTGCGGCGGATCGAGGCCCGGATGCGGCGGCGATAGCGGCGCGCGCGCCGCACCGAGGCCGCAGGTTCGCGCGGCATCTGGTCCTTGACCGCGCGTGCAGCCCCTAGCCTATGTGCGGACCCGCCTGAGGAGACCCCATGACCAACCCGCTGCTCGCCGACTGGACCACGCCCGTTCGGCCTGCCGCCCTTCGAGGCGATCCGCGACGAGGATTTCGCCCCGGCCTTCGAGGCCGGCGCTGGCCGAGGCGCGCGCCGCGATCGCGCGCCATTGCGGACAATCCCGAGCCGCCGACTTTCGCCAATACGATCGAGGCGCTGGAACTGGCCGAGGCGACGCTCGACCGGGTGGCGGGGGTGTTCTACAACGCTCGCGGGCGCCGACAGCAACCCGGCGCGCGAGGCGCTGCAGCGCGATCTCGCGCCGAAGCTGGCGGCCTTCTCGTCAGAGGTCACGACCAACCGCGCGCTCTTCGCAGCGGATCGAGACGCTGTGGCAGGGCCGCGACGAGCTTGGCCTGACCGCGGAACAGGACCGGGTCCTGATGCTTTACCGGCGGATGTTCGTGCGCGCCGGCGCGCAGCTGGACGGGCGCGGCGCGCGGCGCGGCTGACGGCGGTCAAGTCGCGGCTTGCCGTGCTTGGCACCGCAGTTCACCCAGAACCTGCTGGCGGATGAACGCGACTGGTTCATGGCGCTGTCCGAGCGCCGATCTCGACGGGCTGCCCGAGTTTCGTGCGTCGCCGCCGCCCGGGCCGCGGGCGAGGAGCGGGGCGCTGCGGGGCCGGTGCGTGACGCTCTCGCGCTCGCTGATCGTGCCGTTCCTGCAGTTCTCGCCCCGCCGCGACCTGCGCCGAGACGGCCTATCGAGGCCTGGGTCGCGCGGGGCGCGAACGGCGGTGCGCACGGACAACCGCGCGCTGGCGGCCGAGATCCTGGCGCTGCGCGCAGGAACGGGCGCAGCTTCTGGGCTATCCCGATTTCGCCGCCTACAAGCTGGAAACCGAGATGGCCGAAGACCCCGGCCGCGGTGCGCGATCTGCTGATGCGCGTCTGGCAGCCCGGCCCGCGCCCGGGCCGAGGCCGATGCGCGCGGTCCTGGACGGCGATGATGCAGGCCGATGGCGTCAATGGCGATCTGGAGCCGTGGGACTGGCGCTACTATTCCGAGAAGCGCCGGCGGGCCGAGCATGACCTCGACGAGGCGGCGCTGAAGCCCTACCTCGCAGCTCGACGCGATGATCGAGGCGCGCCTTCGACTGTGCCAACCGCCTGTTCGGGCTGGAGTTCCGCGCGCTCGACGTGGCCCTCTACCACCCCGATGCCCGGGCCTGGGAGGTGACGCGCGGGCGGGCGCCACGTGGCGGTCTTCATCGGCGACTATTTCGCGCGCGGGTCGAAGCGGTCGGGCGCCTGGTGTTCGGCGATGCGCAGCCAGCGCAAGCTGGGCGGCGAGATGCGGCCCATCGTGCGTCAACGTCTGCAACTTCGCCAAGCGGCGGGCGCCCGCGCTGCTGTCCTGGGACGACGCGCGCACGCTGTTTCACGAGTTCGGCCATGCGCTGCACCAGATGCTGTCGGATGTGACCTACGGCTTCATCTCGGGCACCTCCGTCGCGCGCGATTTCGTCGAACTGCCGAGCCAGCTTTACGAGCACTGGCTCGAGGTGCCCGAGGTGCTGGCGCGACATCGCCACGCCACGCCGAGACCGGCGAGCCGATGCCGCGCCGACATGCTCGACCGGCTGCTGGCGGCGGGCGACCTATGATCAGGGCTTTGCGACGGTGGAATACGTGGCCTCGGCGCTGGTCGATCTGGCGTTCCACGAGGGCGCGCCGCCCGCCGACCCGATGGCGCGCAGGCCGAGGTGCTGGCCGGCCTTGGCATGCCGCGGGCGATCCGCGATGCGCCACGCCACGCCGCATTTCGCGCATGTCTTCGCGGGCGACGGCTATTCGGCGGGCTACTACAGCTACATGTGGTCCGAGGTGATGGACGCCGATGCCTTCGCGGCCTTCGAGGAGGCGGGCGATGCCTTCGATCCGGAGACGGCCGCGACGGCTGGAACGCTTCATCCTGTCGGCCGGCGGATCGGAGGAGGCGGATGCGCTCTATACCGCCTTCCGCGGCCGGATGCCGGGGGTCGAGGCGCTGCTGAAGGGGCGCGGGCTGCTCGATGCGGCGTGAGGGCGGCGAGGCCGGGGGGCCGTCTGCCCCCCGGACCCCCCGAGGATATTTGAGAACAGAAGAAGGCCCATGGCCCGCCGGCCCGGATCGCGAACGCGACCCCGGCGATGACGGCTCGGGCCCGTCTGGGCGGGCTTCGGGGATTGCGCGCCGCCGATCGCGTCTGGTTCAGTCCCGCGCGATGTCCTTGTGGATGATCACGTCGGCCTGCGGGATAGGCCTCGAGGATCGCGCGGCGCAGGCCGGCGCCGATGGCGTGGGCCTCGTCGCAGCGACTGGTCGCCGTCCAGTTCGATGTGCAGGTTGACGAAGACCCGGCTGCCGGCGGTGCGGGTCTTGAGGTCGTGGTAGCCCGTGGACGCCCGGCCAGCTCCCGGCGATCTCGCGCGATGCCCGGCGATCATGTCGCGGATCGGCGCGGCGGTCCATCAGCGCGTCGAAGGCGCCCTTGCCGATGCGCAGCGGCACCCGACGGCCAGATGCCGGCGGCCGCCAGCGCCACGACGCTGTCGATCTGAGTCGAGCCCGAAGCGGGCCGAGGCCCAGAGCGACACGATCGCCCCGATGTTGGGCAGCAGGTCGCCGAGGTAGTGCAGCCGAGTCGGCGCTGCACCACGCGGCTGCCGGTGCGCCGCGCGACCCGGCCCTGCCAGACCACCAGCGCCGAGGGTCAGCACGATCGAGATCGCCATCACGGTCATGCCGCGACCCTCGGCGGCAAGCCCGTCGGGCGTGTCGGCGAGACCAGGCGCAGGATCGGCGGCCCAGCGATCACCGCCGGCCGAGACGAGGATGAAGATCGACTGGCCGAGCGCCGCCAGATCCTCGGCCGAGGTGTGGCCGAAGGCGTGATCCTCGTCCGGCGGGGCGGGCGGCGTAGACGATGGCGGCGAGCGCGCCGAGCGACACCATCAGGTCCATGCGCGCTGTCGGCGAGCGAGCGCCGCGACCGAGAGCGCGCCGGTTTCGCCCAGCGCCCAGAGCTTGAGCGCCACGAGCACCGAGGCCACCGTGACCGAGGCGAGGCCGGCCGACAGGTTCAGGCGGGTCGATTGGGTCATGAGCCGGCTCCGTGCCGCAACGGGTTGCGCCGGACCCTAGCCGAGACGGGACCGGCCGCAGGTGCGAACGGCGCGATCAGTCGCGCAGTCATTCCTCGGCGTCGACGCCCCAGATCGCGGTCTTCTGGACCCAGCCGCGCTCGCCGCCCGCCGAGATCCGGCACCAGTCGCGGCATCGCATTCGTCGAGCTCGCGCGATCACGCCCGTCTCGGCGCGGGCATTCACTGGCGCCTGCGGGTCGGGCTTGATGCGAACTCGGCCATGTCCTCCGTCGACGATGACCGTGCGCACACCCGAAAGAAGCGAGTAGTGCACCCAGCCGCCCTGGCCGTCGCGGTCCTCGACGCGGCGCCAGTGGCCGTATTCGTCGGTGATCTCGAGCGGCATGGCGCGGCGACGAACGACCCAGTCGATCCGGTGCGTCAGGCGAGGGCCCGCGGCGGACGTTGCCTTCGGCCGGCCTTCAGCGACACGTAGCGCGGGATGGGCAGGTTCGTGACGCTGCCGCGCCGGGCTCAGGGGCTGGCCCGGGCTTGGCCGCGACCGTCTGGACCGAGCCCGCATCGGGCGGCGCCTCAAGGCCCGGGTCCGCCGCGGCGGGCAGGGCGGCGGGCTGGGGCGCACCTCGGCCTGCCCCGCGATGAGGCCATGGCGAAGGCCAGCGCGGCAATCCACGCGATCGTCCCGAAGCTTGCTCATCGCGTCCGTCATCCTGTCCGTCGCGCCGCAGCCGGCGGCGGCCCTGCCCATGTGCGCCCGCGCGCTCCGGGGCTTGTGCAGCGCCCCGCTTGCCACTTTGCCACCGAGGGCCGCAAGATGGAAGCGCGAGGGAGGATCCGATGCCCGCTGCAGCGTCTGAGTGTTGTCGTGACGCGACGGTTGCCCGAGGCGGTCGAGACGCGGATGAAGGAGCTGTTCGACGTCGAGTTGCGCGATCCCGACACGCGCGATGACCCGCGACGAGCTGGCCGACGGCGATGCGGCGGGCAGATGTCCTGGTGCCCGACGCATCACCGACCACATCGACGCGGCCCTTCTGGCGCAGGCGGGCGACAGGCTGAAGCTGATCGCCAACTACGGCGCCGGGGTCGACCACATCGACGTCGCGACCGCCCGGCAGCGCGGCATCCTCGTGTCGAACACGCCCGGGCGTGGTGACCGACGATACCGCCGACATGACCATGGCGCTGATCCTGGCCGTGACCCGGCGCATCCCCGAGGGGCTGGCCGTGATGCAGGCGGGCGCCTGGGAGGGCTGGGCGCCGACGGCCTTCTGGGCGGGCGCGTCGGCGGCAAGCGGCTCGGCATCCTCGGCATGGGCCGGATCGGCCAGGCGGTGGCGCGGCGCGCGCGCGCCTTCGGGATGCAGGTCCACTACCACAACCGCAAGCGCCTGCGCCCCGAGGTCGAGGAGGAGCTGCGAGGCGACCTATTGGGAAAGCCTCGACCAGATGGTGAGCCGGATGGACATGATCTCGCATCAACTGCCCGCACACGCCGTCGACCTTCCACCTGATGAACGCCCGGCGGCTGAAGCTGATGAAGCCGTCGGCGGTGATCGTGAACACCTCGCGCGGCGAGGTGATCGACGAGAACGCGCTGACCCGCGGCCTGCGCGCGGGCGAGATCGCGGGTGCCGGGCTCGACGTGTTCGAGAAGGGGGCACGAGATCAACCCCCGGCTGCGCGAACTGCCGAACGTCGTGCTTGCTGCCGCACATGGGTCAGCGCCACGCTCGAGGGGCGGATCGAGATGGGCGAGAAGGTCATCATCAACATCAAGACCTTCGCCGACGGCCACCGGCCGCCCGATCTGGTCGTGCCCGCGATGCTCTGACGCCGCGCGGTCAGCGCATCGCCATGGCGAAGGCCAGCGCGAGCAGGAGCGCGTGAAGCGTGATGGCGCCAAGCCCCGCGCGATGGTCCAGCCGAACGATTTCCGCCGTCGTGCGCACGCCGCGCATCCGGTAGGCCCAGAGCGACAGTGCCAGCGCGGTCAGGATCGCGCTGAAGGTCAGCAACGAAACCTGATCGACCAGTCCGAAAACCGAGTTGTAGCCGATCGCATCCTCCAGCCGATAGCGGTTGAAAACGGCGGCGAAGACCGAACTCGTCATCATGCCAAGCCGGGTGCCCAATTCCTCGACGGGCACCGCGAAGACCAGCGCGGTGATGATCATGGCGACGAGGAAGCCTGCGAATTTCTCGAAGACGAGGGGCGAGCGGTTGCGCTCCACGTCGACCAGCACCGACAGGCGCGAGAAGGTGGGCCGCACCGTGCGGTGGCCAAAGCCCGTGTCGTAGGTGTGTTCGCCCGCCTCGAAGCGCAGTCCCGTGGCCTCCCAGCCCGGCATCTGGAGGAAATCCGCCAGCCTCGACTCCGACGCGTCCGGCATCAGCCGCAGTTGCGTGATGTCCGAAGTGGACTCAAGCTGCACCGTCAGCGTCTGGCTGTCATAGGGATAGGCCCGCACGTCAAAGCGCTGGTCCACCACTGCGTCGATCAGGACAGCGGTGTAGAACCGCCCGTCGGGCAGCAGCATCGAGGTCAGCCTGCGGATCGAAAACTGGCGTCCGAGAACCTCGAGATCGGTTTCCGGATCGAACGTGCCGTCCGGGTCCGTCGTCCAGAGATAGGCGGTCACGCGAAAGCTGGCATCGGCCGGGTCCAGTCCGGACAGCGAGGTGATGAAGACCCCGACGCGCACGTCTCTCGGCTCGGCTTGCACCGCCGCCCCTGCGGCCATCAGCACCCCGAGCGCGGCGATCAGAACGCGCGCCCACAACCGGGCCGTGACGGCCCGGAGGCGGGGTTCAGTCCTTGGCACGCTCGACGTAGGAATAATCGTCGGTATTGATGACGATCCGCGTCCCGGCGCCGATATGCGGCGGCACCATCACCCGGATGCCGTTCGAGCAGATCGCCGGCTTGTAGGACGACGAGGCGGTCTGACCCTTGACCACCGGCTCTGTCTCGGTGATCTCGACGACAACCTTCTGCGGCAGTTCCAGCGCAATGGCCACCCCGTCGAAGGTCTTCAGCGAAACCTTGATGCCGTCGCCCAGGAACACCTTCTGGTCGCCCACGATCTCGGGCGTCACGGTGATCTGCTCGTAGGTATTGGGCTCCATGAAGTGATAGCCCTCGCCGTCCTCGTAGAGGAAATCGTAATCGCGGTCGTCGACGCTCGCCTTCTCGACCATCTCGGTCGTGCGCCAGCGCTCTGAAACCTTCACACCGTCGGAGATGCGCCGCATGTCCACCTGGGTCACTGGCGTGCCCTTGCCGGGGTGGAAGTTGGCGGCGGTCAGGACGGCATAGAGCTTGCCGTCCAGTTCGACGACATTGCCCTTGCGCAGGGACGAGGCGATGACTTTCACGGCAGGTCTTCCTTGTGGAACGCGCGCCCGCTAATCACCGCGGGCGCCCCCCTCTAGCGCATTGCAACCGAAATCGCCAGCCGAAAGCCGCCTCCCCTTGACCCATCCTTCGCCCTGGTGGCATCCCCACCGCCACGCTGACCGCCGCCCGCTGCTTCTGGCACGCAACCGCATCCAGGCCGCGATCCGGCTCTGGCTGGCCGGCCACGACTTCACCGAGGCCGATCCGGCCGCCCTTGCCATCAGTCCGGGCAACGAGGCGCATCTTCATGCCTTTGCGACCGAGGCTGTGGGCACCGATGGCGCGGCGCTGCGGCTTTACCTGCACACCTCGCCGGAATTCGCGATGAAGAAGCTGCTGGCGGCTGGCGAGACGCGGCTTTTCGCCTTTGCCCATGTCTGGCGCAACCGCGAGCGCGGCGTGCTGCACAGCCCCGAGTTCACGATGCTCGAATGGTACCGCGTCGGGCAGGACTACGGCGTGTTGATGGACGATTGCATGGCCGTGCTGCGCATCGCCGCCGAAACCGCGCGGTCGGCGGTGCTGCGCTTTCGGCGACCGCACCTGCGATCCCTTCGCGCCGCCCGAGCGTCTTGCGGTCGCAGAGGCATTCCGCCGCCATGCCGGGATCGACCTGCTGGCCACGATGGATGCCGAAGGCGTGCCCGATGCGGCGGCACTCGCGGCGCAGATGGCGGCGGCGGGGCTGCGTGCGGCGCCTGACGACACCTGGTCGGACATGCTCTCGCGCATTCTGGTGGAAAAGGTCGAGCCGAACCTGGGGCTGGGCCGCGTTACCATCCTCGACCGCTATCCGGCGGCCGAGGCCGCCCTTGCCCGGCGCGCGCCGGACGATCCGCGCCTTGCCGAACGGTTCGAGCTTTATGCCTGCGGGGTGGAACTTGCCAATGGGTTCGGGGAACTGACGAACCCCGACGAACAGCGCCGCCGCTTCGGGTTGGAGATGGACGAAAAGGCCCGTGTCTATGGCGAGCGCTATCCGCTGGACGAGGATTTCCTGGCGGCCCTCGCCCTGATGCCTGCCGCCAGCGGCGTGGCGCTTGGCTTCGACCGGCTGGTCATGCTGGCCACCGCCGCCCCGCGGATCGACGATGTGATCTGGGCGCCGGTGCCCGGCGCCGGTTGATCGCACGCGCGCCCCCTTCACTCTTCGGGGGGCACACCACCCGCTTGCACCCGGTCGGCGATCCAGCCTTCCAGCCGCGCCTTGGCACCCGCCGAGGCCCGGGGCGGCGTGAAGTTGTCCAGCACGCCACGCCAGATCGCCGTCGCGCGCTGGTCGGCGCTCTGCCCGCCCGCGTCCAGCCAGGTGCCATGGTTCGAAAGATCGGCCACCAACGGGCGATAGAATGCGTCCTGATAGCGCTCCATCGTATGGGCCGTGCCGAAGAAATGCCCACCCGGCTGGACATCCGCGATCGCGTCGAAGGCTAGCGCCGCCGTATCCTCGGGCGCGGCCCGGCACAGTTCCGCGATGGTCTGCAACGCCTCGATGTCGAGGATGAACTTCTCGTAGCCAAAGCTCAGGCCGCCCTCGAGCCAGCCCGCGGAATGGATCGTGATGGTGGCCTGTGCAAGCACGGCCCCCCAAAGCGCCATCACCGTTTCCGAGGCGCCCTGGGCATCCGCCATGTTCGAGGCCGATCCGCTGGCCGACCGCCAGGGCAGCCCGATGTGGCGCGCCAGTTGCCCCGACCCGAGGCTCGCGCGGACATGCTCGGGCGTGCCGAACGCCGGGGAGCCCGATTTCATGTCCACGTTCGACGAGAAGCCGCCATAGGCCACCGGCGCGCCGGCCCGGCTCAGTTGCGCAAGTGTGATCCCCGCCAGCGCCTCGGCATGTTGCAGCACCAGAGCGCCCGCCACCGTCACCGGCGCCATCGCCCCGGCAAGGCAGAACGGCGTGATGATCGCCAGTTGTCCGGCGCGGGCAAAGTCGATGATCCCGCGCGCCATTGGCTTGTCGATCTGCCGCGGCGAGTTGGTATTGATCACCGTGGTGGCCCAGGCGCCGTCGGTGAAGGCCGCCGGGTCGAGCCCGAGCCCGAGGCGGATCATCTCGAAGGCCTCCTCGACCTGGCCCTGCCCGCGCGCATAGATGAAGAGCGGCTTGTCGCAGTTGGTCATCTGATCCTCCATCAGCGCATAGTGGCGCAGATGGATCGGCACATCCTGCGGCTCTGCCGACGGGCCGTGCATGTGAATGACATCGAAACTCTGTTGCAGCCGCAGGGTCTCGACATAGCTCTCGCGGCTGCCGGGGCGCCGGCCGCGCGTCCGGTCGAACACGTTCGGGCATCCGGCCCCTGCGGTGAACAGCATCGCGCCCGGCTCGAACATCTGTTCGCGCGCGGGGTTGGCCGCGCGCAGCCGGATGCGCCGCGGCGCCGTGGCCAGCGCTTCGGCCACCATGTCGCGCCCGATCCGCACCATCAGGCTGTCGCCGTCCACGATCGCGCCGCCCGCGTGCAGGATTGCGCGCGCCTCCGGCAGCAGCACCAGAATGCCAAGCTCCTCCAGAACTCTGAGCGCGGTCTGGTGCATCGCGGCGATGGCATCCTCGGAAAAGGCCGGTTGCGGGGTGAACGGATTGACCAGCCGCGCATAGCCCGCGCTGCGCGCCCCTGCCGAGGCGCGTTCGCTGCGCGCCGCCCGGCGTGCCCCGCGCTGTCCCTGCCGTCCCTCTTCCATGCCCGGTCCTTCCCAGTGTTGCCGCAAGAGAAAGGCGGCACGTTCCGGGCAATCTGTCCACAGTTCCCGGTCGGCGCAACTGGCAGGCGGCGATCCGGGGCGGGTCGTCCGTCCGTCGCGGAGCAAACTGGCGGGACCGGCAGCGGGACTGGCAAGGCCCGACACGCCTTCAGTCCCCGTAATACTCCCGGTACCAGGCCACGAACCGCCGCATCCCGTCCGCGATGTCGGTCTGCGGCAACGGGCCGACCAGTGCGGTGATCAACGCCGCGTCCGCCCAGGTCGCAGGGACGTCGCCCGGCTGCATCGGCTGGAAATCCTTGATCGCCTGCCGCCCCGTCGCCGCCTCGATCGCGCCCACGAAATCCATCAGCTTGACCGGCGCGCCATTGCCGATGTTCACCACCCGCCAGGGCGCCACCGGCGACAGGCTGTCGATTTCGCCGATACGCTCGGCCGGGGGCGCCCCGATCAGCCGGAAGATCCCCTCGACCAGATCGTCGATGTAGGTGAAGTCCCGCATCATGTCGCCGTGATTGTAGATGCTGATCGTCTCGCCCTCGATGATCGCCCGGGTGAACTTGTAGGGCGCCATGTCAGGCCGCCCCCAGGGCCCGTAGACCGTGAAGAAGCGGAACATCGTGGTTGGGATCGCGAACAGATGGGCATAGGAATGCGCCATCGCCTCGGTCGCCTTCTTGGTCGCGGCATAGAACGACATCTGGTGGTCGGCCTGGTCCGTCTCGGCGTAGGGCATTTTCCGGTTGGCACCGTAGACCGACGAGGTGGAGGCCATCAGCAGGTGCGCGGGCGGATGCGCACGGGCCGCCTCCAGCACCTCGAAAGTGCCGATCAGGTTCGCCTCGACATAGGCGCGCGGCGCGTCGATCGAATAGCGCACCCCCGCCTGCGCCGCGAGGTGGATGATCGCGTCGGGCCGCTCGGCGGCGACGATCCCCATCACCCGGCCCGGTTCCTCGACCAGTGCCTCGACGGGGGTGAAGCCGGGGTGCTGCTTCAGGATGCCCAGCCGGCGCTCCTTCAGCCCGACATCGTAGTAGGGCGTCATCCCGTCCAGCCCGGTGACCTGCCATCCGGCCTCGAGCAGGCGGCGGCACATGTGAAAGCCGATGAAACCCGCCGATCCCGTGACCAGTGCCCTGCGTGCCATCCGACCGTCCCCCTGCTGTGATCCGTTGGTGACCCGCTGGCACGGCAAGGTCAACCCCGCCGGTCAGAACCGCCCCGGCCGGTAGGGCGCGATGTCGACCGCAGGCGGCCGCCCCGCGATCACGTCGGCCACGATCGCCGCCGTCAGGGGGGCCAGCGTCAGGCCGATGTGGCCATGGCCGAAGGCATGGATCACCTCGGTCCCTGCGCGCGACGGGCCGATCACCGGCAGGCTGTCGGGCATCGAGGGCCGGAACCCCATCCACTCGCGGTCGGGCGTGCCCAGATCGGGAAAGATCGCGCGCGCGCCTTCGGCCAGCCGCGCGATCCGGTGGGCGGAGGGCGGTGCATCCAGCCCCCCCAGTTCCACAGTGCCCGCCACCCGCAACCGGCCCGTCATCGGACAGAGGTAGAATCCGCGCGTGGTGGGGCAGGCGGGCCGCGAAAGGCGCGGCGTCTGCCATGTCCCATTCGAGGTGATACCCCCGCTCGGTATCCAGTGGCACGCGGTCGCCCGCCTGCGCCGCGAGCGCGCGCGACCGCGCCCCGGCCGCGATCACCACATGACGGGCATGAAGCCGAAGCCCCGGCCCGTGCAGCAGCGCCCCGTCGACCAGTCGGTCGAGTTGGTGGACGGCAACTTCGAGGTGCGCGACCCCGGCCTGCTCGGCGGCATGGGCAAGATGCAGCATCATCAATCCGGGATCGCTCAGGAACACGGCATTCGGAAAGATACGCGGCACCGCCCTCCAGCGGCGGCAGGCCCGGTTCCATCGCGGCAACGTCCTCGGGCCCGATCAGGTCGACCGCGATGCCCAGATCCCGTCGGGCCGCCATGTCGGCCGCCGCCGCCCGATGGGCGACGGCACTTTCATAGAGATAGAGGCACCCGCGCCGTTGCAGCAGGGCCTGCGCACCCGACTTCGACCGCGAGGTCTTCCCAGCGCGGGCCGGCCGAGGCGACGAGCGCCGCGATGGCCGCGGCATTGCGCCGGGCGGCACCCGGCAGAGACTGGCGCGCGAACCGCAAGAGCCAGGGCGCGAGCGCGGCCAGCGCGCCCGGGCGGATGGACAGCGGCGAGATGACCGGTCGAACAGCAGCGACGGCAGGTTTCGCAGCACATCCGGCGTGCCGACCGGCATCACCGCATAATCCGCCATGCGTGCCCGCGTTGCCATAGGAGGCCCCCGATCCCGGCATGTTGGGATCGAGCATCACGACCTCGCGCCCTTCGGCGGCGAGACGCAGCGCCACCGCAAGCCCGATCACGCCCGCCCCGATCACGGCGATCTCGCAGCGCGTCTGGCGGATCATCGGGTGTCTCCGCGTGCGGGCCGCGCCCGGCCGGGGGGCGCGGCCCGGCGCATCACATGCAGGCTTCGAACAGCGCGCGGGTGTTCTCGCGCGTCATGCGGATCGGGTTGCCGCCGCAGGACGGGTCTTCCAGCGCCATTTCGGTCAACTCGTCAAGCCGGGCGTGTTCCACGCCCATTGCGGTCAGCGTCTGCGGGAATGTCGAGGGCCGCGCGCAGGTCCATGACCGCTGCGTGAAAGCCCTCAAACCCGCCCTCGATGCCAAGATAGGCCGCGGCCCGCTCGATCCGCTCTTCGATCGCGGAGCGGTTGAACTCCAGCACCATCGGCATCACGACCGCATTGGTCGTGCCATGATGGGTGCCGTAGACCGCGCCGACGGGATGGCTCAGCGAGTGGATCGCGCCAAGCCCCTTCTGGAAGGCCACCGCCCCCATCGCGGCCGCGCTCATCATGTGGGCGCGTGCCTCCAGATCGCCGGGATCAGCGTAGACCTTCGGCAGGTTTTCGAAGACCAGCCGCATGCCTTCCAGCGCGATGCCCTGGCTCATCGGGTGGTAGAACGGGCTGCAGTAGGCCTCGAGGCAATGGGCAAAGGCATCCATGCCGGTGCCGGCGGTGATGAAGCTGCGGCATGCCCACGGTCAGTTCCGGGTCGCAGATCGTGACAGCGGGCAGCAGTTTGGGGTGGAAGATGATCTTCTTCTTGTGGGTCACGGAGTTGGTCAGAACCCCGGCGCGCCCGACTTCGGATCCGGTGCCGGCGGTGGTCGGCACGGCGATGATGGGCGCGATCTTGCTGGCATCGGCGCGGGTCCACCAGTCGTCCGACATCCTCCAGATCCCAGACGCTGACGGTCTGATCCGCCATCAGCGCGATCATCTTGCCGAGATCGAGCGCCGAGCCGCCGCCAAAGCAGACCACGCCGTCATGTCCGCCCGCCCGGTAGACCGTCGATGCCGGCCGTCCATGTTGCCTTCGTTCGGGTTCGGGTCGACTTCGGAGAACACCGCGCGGCCCAAGGCCCGCCGGCGTCGAGAATGTCCAGTGCCCGCGCGGTGATCGGCAGGCTGGCAAGCGCCTTGTCGGTCACGAGAAGCGGCTTTTTCAGGCCCGACCGCCTTGCAGTGATCGGCCAGTTCGGAGATCCGGCCGGCGCCGAACTTGACCGGCGGTCGGGTAGGACCAGTTCGGCGCGCAGGGTCATTTCGTCACCTTCTTGAGATGGTAGGATTTCGGTCGGGTGACCGACATGAAACCCGAGATAGCGACAGGCTGGTGCCGCGCCCGGTGTCCTTGCACGCCCGTCCAGGTCAGCGCCGGGTCAAGATAGTCGCAGCGGTTCATGAAGACGGTTCCGGTCTCGATCTGCGCGCCCATGGCCGCGCGCGCGGTCGGCGTCCTTGGTCCAGATCGAGGCGGTCAGGCCATAGGGGCTGTCGTTCATCAGCGCAACGGCCTCGGCGTCGTCCGGTACCGGCATGATGCCGACGACCGGGCCGAAGCTTTCCTCCTTCATCACCCGCATCGAATGATCGACGTTCACCAGGATCTGCGGCGCGAGATAGGCGCCGCCGTCATCGGCGGGATGCCGGGAGGGTCGATCAGCGGTTTGGCGCCCGTCGGCGATCGCCTCGGCGGTCTGGCTCGCGCACCGTCGCCGCGAACCGCTTGTTCGCCATCGGGCCAAGCGTCGTCGCGGCGTCGAAGGGGTTGCCGAGTTTCAGCTGACCGACCCAGGCCACGGACTTTTCGACGAAGCTGTCGAAGAGGCTTTCGTGGACATAGATCCGCTCGATCCCGCAGCAGCACTGGCCGGCGTTGTACATCGCACCGTCCATCAGCCCGTCGACGGCGGCGTCCAGATCGGCGTCGGGCAGCACATAGCCCGGATCCTTGCCGCCGAGTTCCAGCCCGAGCGGCGTGAAGGTGCCGGCCGCCGCGCGCTCGATCGCCGGCCCCGCCGCCGACCGAGCCGGTGAAGTTCACGAAGCCGAAGGCGCGCGACGCGATCAGCGCCTCGGTCACGTCGTGATCAAGAACGACGTTCTGGAACACGTCCTCGGGAACGCCCGCCGGCGTGAAACGCCTCGGCCAGCCGCTCGCCGACCAGCAGGGTCTGGCTCGCATGCTTCAGCATCACGGTGTTGCCGGCGATCAGCGCGGGGACAAGGGTGTTGATCGTCGTCAGGTAGGGATAGTTCCATGGGGCGATGATGAACACCACGCCCAGCGGCTCGCGCGCGATGCGGCGCTCGAACTGGTCCGAATGCTTCGACGACCATCGGGCGCCAGCGTGGCCGCGGCGATGTCGGACATGTAGTTCGGTGCGATCGTTCACCCCGCCGAATTCGCCGCCATAGCGGGTCGGGCGGCCCATCTGCCAGGCCAGTTCCTCGACCAGCACGTCCTTCATCTCGTTCAGCTTGGCGACACCCGCCTTGACCAGCGCGATACGCTCGTCCAGCGGGCGCGCGGCCCATGCGGGCTGCGCGGCGCTGCGCCCGCGCGGCGGCGGCCGCGGGCCGCGTCGAGCGTCAGGGCGGGCCGTTCGGCATAGACCTGCCCGTCGACGGGCGAGATCAGCTGGATCATCTTGGTCATCATGTCCTCGTCCTGCATAGGAAAGAGCGCGCCCGCGCGCGCCTCCGGAGCGTCGGCGCGCGGGTCGCCGTACCGGTCAGGCCCGTTCCAGAAGCCGGCTGCATCTCGAAATCGGTGACGACGCGGTCCGTCTCCGGAAATCTCCCACTGGGCGGCATGGTGATAATGGTCGATCACGTCGTCGCCGAAGGCCGCGCGCAACATGTAGGAGCCGTTCAGCAGGTCCGCCGCCTCGCGCAGGGTCTTGGGGATCTCGCGGACGCTCGCCGGCCGGTACATGTCGCCCTTCATCTCGGGCTCCAGGTCCATCTTCTGCTCGATCCCGTCCAGACCCGCCGCCAGCAGCGCCGCCAGGCGAGATAGGGGTTCAGGTCGGCGCCGCCGAATCCGGCATTCGACCCGGATGGCCTTGGTGCCCTCGCCGCAGACGCGGAAGCCTGCGGTGCGGTTGTCGGTCGACCAGACCGCCTTGGTGGGGGCGAACATGCCCACGCAGAACCGCTTGTAGCTGTTGACGTAGGGCGCGAGGAACGCGGTGATTTCGCGCGCATGGGCCAGCTGGCCGGCGATGTAATGCTTCATCAGCGCCGGACATGCCGTGCTGGTCCTTGGCGTCGCGGAAGGCGGGCTTGCCGTCCTGCGTCCAGAGCGACTGGTGGACATGGCGAGGACGATCCGGCCCGGCGGTGGTCGTACTTGGCCATGAAGGTGACCGACCGGCCCTTGGTCCAGGCGATCTCCTTGATCGCCGTTCTTGATGATCGTGTGGTTGTCGGCGGTGTCGAGCGCGTCGGAGTAGCGGAGTTGACCTCCTCCTGGCCCGGCCTCGGCCTCGCCCTTGGAGCATTCTCGACCGGGATGCCCGCGCCGTAAAGCCCGTTGCGGACCGCGCGCATCACGTCTTCTTCCTTGGTGGTCTGGAAGATGTGGTAATCCTCGTTGTAGGCGCTGATCGGTGCCTGTAGATCGCGCGCGAGCGTGCTGTCGCGCAGCGGATCGCTCATAGCTGTTCTCGAAGAGGTAGAACTCCAGTTCGGTCGCCATCATCGGCACGAAGCCCATGCGCGCGGGCCCGCGCGACCTGACGCTTCAGGATCGGCGCGCGGCGAATGGGGGACCTCTTCGTGGGTGTGGTGATCCAGAAGGTCGCACAGCACCATTGCGGTGCCCGGCAGCCAGGGCAGCGGGCGCAGCGTGGCGAGGTCGGGCTTCATCACATAGTCGCCGTAGCCCGTCTGCCCAGTTCGAGGACTTGTAGCCCTGGACGGTCGTCATCTCCATGTCGACGGCCAGCAGATAGTTGCAGCAATGGGTTTCCTCGCAGCCGCCGTCGATGAAGAAGTGCGCGTGAAAGCGCTTGCCCATCAGGCGGCCCTGCATGTCGATGGCGGCCACGAGGACGGTGTCGATCTCGCCGCTCTCGACGGCGGCCTTGAGTGTGTCGAATGTCATGTTGCCGGGCATGTCTGTCGTGCCTTTCGTTCGGAATTTCGTTTGGCCCGCATCAGGCGGGCAAGGTGCGAGGGTCGGGGGTTCAGCCCCGCCCCAGCGCCCCACCGAATTCCGGCTTGCGCGTCTCGAATGGCGTGCGCAGGCCCGTCAGGCCGTCACGCGCCGATCCCGTCAGCTCCTTGTCCGGGCACATCCCCGATTCCCCGCATCTTGCGCTGATTTGCGACAAACTATGACAGTCGTGGTGGCCTTGCAAAGCCCCTCAGGCGCGGGCCGCGCCGCGACGCCTCGCGCCGCTCAGCGCATTGCCCGCGATCGCGCCAAGCAGGATCGCCCCGCCGAGAAACGTGGCGGGCGTCGCCGTCTCGTTCAGGAACAGCCAGACCCAGACCGGACCCAGCATGACCTCGAGCATCGACAGCAGCGTCAGTTCCGCCGCAGGCAGCACCCGGCTGCCCAGCGTGTAGAGCACCATGCCCATCGCCAGCAGGCCCGCGCCCATCCCGATCGCCACGGCGATATCATGCGGCGGCGCCGTCAGGAACTCGCCCCGCGCCTGCAAGCACGACGATGCCGAGCAGGATCGAGAACACGCCCCCCAGAACGACGGCCGGCATCATATCCTCAAGGCGGCCCCAGCGCAGCGTGATCGTGAACCCGGCAAACCCGAGCGCAGATGCCAGCGCCGAAAGATTGCCCGCCGCCGCCCCCATCGCCAGCCCCTCGCGCACCATCACCAGGACGCCGAGGCAGGCGACCGCGATGGCGATCCAGGTCGCCGGGCGCACCTCTTCGCGCAGAAGCAGCCAGCCGAGGATGGCCGCAAAGAACGGCGAGGCGGCGAACAGGAACACCGCGTTCGCGACCGAGGTGGTCTGGATCGCGAAGATCGAGCCGGCAAAGGCCAGCACCAGGCACAACCCGCCGATCACTCCGACCGGCCCCGCGCGCCTGATCCGCCCGATCGGATGCCCGCCCGAGCGCCAGGCGATGAAGGCCAGCAGCACCGGCACCGCCCCCACTGACCGCCAGACCAGAACCTGCCATGTTCCGGCAACCTCGATCTGGCGCAGCGCAAGACCCATGAAGGACCACAAGATCCCCGCCGTCAGCACCAGCGCAACACCCGTTCCGTATCGCATGCCATCCCTCCCGATACGGCGAAGTGTCGGCAGACCGGTCCGTTGCGTCTGTTCCGTTCCCGACGCGGGGCAGGACGAATTGCGCGCCGGCGTCAGTAGCCGCGCGACCGGTCGACGAGGTGAAGAAGCGGCAACCCCGCCTCGCCGCGCCGTATGTTCTCGACAATCACGCTCGCTGCCGTATCGGGCCGGGTCTGGGCCGCGATGTGCGGCGTTACCGTCACGCCGGGATGCGCCCAGAACGGGTGGTCGGGCGGCAGGGGTTCGGTGCGAAAGACATCCAGCGTCGCATGGGCCAGTTGCCCGCTGTCGAGCGCCGCCAGCAGGGCCGCATCGTCGATCAGCGTGCCGCGCCCGGGATTGATGACGAACCCGCCCCGCGCCATCTGCGCAAAACGCCGCGCATCCATCGTGTTCGCCGTGCCGGGCGTGTCGGGCATCAGCAGGATCACGATCTGCGCATCCTTAAGGACCGCGGACAGACCTTCCGCACCCGCGTGGCAAGTCACGCCCGGCACGTCGCGCGCTGTCCGGCTCCAGCCGCGGACCGGGAAGTTCAGCGCGACGAGCGCCCGTGCGACCGCCTGGCCCAATTCGCCCATCCCGAGGATCGAGACCACGCGTTCCCGGGCAAGTGGCGGGATATCGGCCTTTCGCCAGATGCCGTCCTGGCCAAGGATGTGCGTGTCCATGCCAAGATGGTGGCGCAGCGTGTGGCCGACGACATATTCCACCATCGTCTCCGTCATCGCCGGGTCGACCATGCGCGCCAGCGGCTGGCTCAGCGTCCGGTTTCCGACGATCTTCTCGACGCCGGCCCAGAGGTTCAGCACCGCCTTGGCACGGGTGTAGGGCCGGAAATCCTCGATCATCCCCCCAGGGGAAAACACGATGTAGTCGACGCCTGCGGGATCGTCGCAGCGATCCGACAGCACCGCCTCGATCCCCGCCACGTCAAGTGCCCGGCGCAGCGCGGGGCCATACGCGGGCCAGTCCGCCGGATCGGCGGCGAAATAGATGTTGATCACGGGCTTACCTCGGTCTGTGGACATGGGCACTCTGGACGACGCCGAAGGCCACCATCAGCACCAGCATCGCCGATCCGCCATAGGAGAGGAAGGGCAGCGGCACCCCGACGACAGGCGCCATCCCCATCACCATCGACAGGTTGACGGCGAGATAGAAGAAGAAGGTGCAGCCGATGCCGATCAGCAGAAGCTGCGAGAAACGGTCCTTCGATTTGAGGGCGGAGGCCAGGCAGAAGAAGATGATGAGGCCATAGAGGATCAGAAGCGAGAACGCGCCGACGAAGCCGAATTCCTCGGCCAGCGTCGTGAAGATGAAGTCGGTGTGCTTTTCCGGCAGGAAGTTCAGCCGGCTCTGGGTTCCCTGCATGAAACCCTTGCCCGACCATCCCCCCGATCCCAGCGCGATCTGCGCCTGGATGATGTTGTAGCCCGCGCCCAGCGGATCAGTGGTCGGATCGAGGAACGTGTCGATCCGCCGATACTGATAATCGTGCAGGAACTGCCATGGCGTGCCGCGCGTGTAGAACACCGACGCGACCGCCCCCACCCCCAGCACGATCACCACGGCGAAATACCACAGGCTGACGCCCGGCCGCGAACATCACCGCACCGCCCCCCATCAGCAACATCAGCGATGTGCCGAGGTTCGGCTGGATCACCACAAGGACCGTCGGCACCAGTGTCAGCACCACCGGGACAAGAACCCAGAAGCGGGCGCGAGACCTTCTTCAGGTCAAGCCAGTCGTAATAGGCCGCCAGCATCATCACCAGCGTGATCTTCATCAGCTCCGACGGCTGAAGCCGGATCGAGTCCGAGGTCGATCCAGCGCTGCGCGCCCATGCCGACCTCGCCGAAGAACTCCACCACCAGCAGCAGCAGGACGGAGATGGCATAGGCCACCCCGGCCATGTTGCGCCAGAACCAGATCGGCACGAAGGCGATGGCGAACATCAGCAGCAGCCCGACCGCAAAGCGCTTCATCTGCGGCTCTGCCCAGGGGTCCATGCTGCCCCCGGCGACGGAATAGAGCATCAGGAACCCGATCGAGGCGACCGCGACAAGCAGCAGCACAAGGCCCCAGTTGAGGTACAGAACCTTGCGAACGCCGGTCGGGACGGTCTTGACGCTGATATTCGAGAAAGCTCATCGGCGGGCGCCTCAGGCGCGGCTCTGGTCGGGCGATCGGCCTCGGCCGGGCGCAACTGCATCGTTTCATGCTGTGTCTCGATCCGGTCGCGCTGGTCTGGAGGGATAGGCCGACAGCGGCGGCAGCCCGTCGCTCATCGCGCGCAGCAGGACGTCGCGCGCGATCGGGGCCGCCGCCAGCGACCCGCCGCCGCCATGCTCGACCACCACCGAACAGGCATAGCGCGGCGCATCGATCGGGGCGAAGCCGACAAACAAGCGCATGGTCGCGCCGGTTCCAGGGCAGATCGTTCGTTCTTCACGACGCCGCTTGCGCGTTCGGCGGCGCTGATGTTGCGGACCTGGCTGGTGCCGGTCTTGCCCGCCATCCGCATCGCCTCGGTCCACGATCCGGCTGCGTCTCGGCCGTGCCGCGGGCGCGTTCACCACCGCATCCATGCCCTGGCGCACCGCACCAGATGTTCGGGCCGGATGTCGAGCGGCGACTGCGGCGCACCGGGCACATCCGGTCGTGCCGATCATCCGCACCAGGCGCGGCACGACTGGCGGCCGCTGGCGATCCGCGCCGTCATCACGGCAAGCTGCAACGGCGAGGTCAGCACATAGCCCTGGCCGATCGACGGCGTTGATCGTGTCGCCGATCCGCCATTCTGCCTTGTGGCGGTCCTGCTTCCAGGCCTTGTCGGGCATCATCGCCTTCGGTGATCGCCGACATCGGCAGGTCGTGGCGCTGGCCCAGCCCCAGCTTGCGGCCCATCTCGGCGATCTTGTCGATCCCGACGCGCTGGGCGATGTCGTAGTAATAGACGTCGCAGCTTTCCGTCAGCGAGCTGCGTTCAGGGTCGACCGTGCCATGGCCCGCGCGCTTCCAGCAGTGGAACCGCCGCCCGCCGAACTCGATATAGCCGGGGCAGTTCACGCGTGGTTTCGGGTGTCATCACCCCGGCCTCCAGCGCGGCAAGGGCCGTGACCATCTTGAAGGTCGATCCCGGCGGATAGGCGCCCTGACACCGTCTTGTTGGCCAGAGGACGGTGATCGTTTTCCATCAGCGCGTTGTAGTCGGTCTGGCTGATCCCGCGCACGAACAGGTTCGGGTCGAAGGACGGGGACGAGGCGATGCAGATCAGGTCGCCATTGCTGCACGTCCATCACCACGCGGCGGCGCTTTCGCTCGCCCAGCCGGGCCTGCGCGAAGTTCTGCACGTCGGCGTCGATGGTCAGCCGGATGATCGGTGCCGGCGATGCCCTCCTTGCGCTCCAGTTCGCGCATCACCCGACCGACCGAGTTCACCTCGATCCGCTTGGTGCCGGCGCTGCCGCGCAGGTTGTCTTCCATCCACCGCTCGACCCCGATCTTGCCGATCTGGAACTTCGGGATCTGCAGCAGCGGGTCGGGGTCTTCCAGCTCCTCCAGATCCTTGTCGCTGACCGGGCCGACATAGCCCACGACATGGGCGAAATCCTGGTCCAGCGGGTAGCGGCCGCGACAGGCCGACCTCGGGCATCACGCCGGGCAGGGCGGGGGCGTTCAGCGCGACCTTGGACAAGTCATCCCAGCTGCAGCCGGTCGGCGACCGTGACCGGCACGAAGGCGCGACAGCGCCTTCACCTCTTCGATGCGTCCGGTCCAGATCTTCCGGCGATCATCGGAATGATCTCGGCCAGCCGTGCGCAGCACAGCCTCGACATCGCCCGCCGTCCTCGCGGGTGATGACGACACGGTAGTTCTGTTCGTTCCCGGCGATCAGCTTGCCGTTGCGGTCCTGGATCAGCCCGCGTTCCGGCGGGATCAGGCGGATGTTGATCCGGTTTTCCTCGGCCAGAAGCTTGAACTGGTCGGCCTGCTCGACCTGCAGATAGCGCATCCGGGCGCCGAGCACGGCGATCATCGCCGCCATCGCCCCGCCCAGCAGACAGCGCGCGGCGGTTGAGCGTGCGGGCGCTTTCCTCGGTCTCGCGGGCCGTTCGTCTCACAGCCGTCTCCCGTAAGCGTCGACTTCGCCTGTCGCGGGCTTGCGCAAGTCCAAAGGCCAGGCGCGACAGCCCACGACCAGACGGGATAGCACAGGACGATCGACCACAGGACCTGCACGACGGCAAAGCCGAAGGCGCGGCTGCGGCAGCGAAAGCCAGACCAAGCGCCAGCCGGTAGGCCAGCATCATCGCCAGCATCACGCCGGTCATCAGCATCCATTCGACCACGAAAGCTCAGCTCGCGCGTCAGGGCGATCGCGGCTGCGCAGGAATTCGGTCGCCAGAACCGACGAGCGCGGTCCAAAGCCCGGGCGGGCGCATCAGGATGCAGGTCCTCCAGCAGGATCACGACCAGCGCGATCAAGCAGCATCGGCAGGATAATCGGGGCGTCGCGACGACCCAGGCCAGGATCAGGCACAGCAGCAGGTCCGGGCCCGGCCAGCGCGCCGGCGCATCGCCCAGCGGCAAAAGCCGGACGAACAGCAGGAACAGCGCCAGGCAACGGAAGCCCCGCGGAACACCCAATGCGCCTGTCGCCAGAACTCAGCCATCGCCGGCGCTCCGGTCGCGCCTTCGGCGTGCCAGAGCCTGCGGCCTCGACATCGCCGCCTTCGGTCGCAGCCGGTTGCGCGCCGGCGGCTTCTCCGCGTGGCCGCGGTGTCGGGCCGGGGCAGCATGCGGGCGGCGCGATCAGGGTGCCCGGATCGGTGATCGGCTCGAGCTCATGGCTGCGCAGCACGCGCAGGAACTCCAGCCGCTGGTAATCGGCCGCCAGCACGACACGCAGCCGCCGGTCGGTGCCCATGCGCGACCTGTCCGACCAGCAGCCCCGCCGGAAACACGCCGCCATCGCCCGAGGTCACCACCCGGTCGCCGGGGCGCACCTGATCGGCTGTTCTCGAGGAACTCGAGCGGCGGGAGCGGGGAATTGTCGCCCGACAGAAGCGCCTTCTGCCCCGAGGGCTGGACCGTCACCGGAATCCGGCTGTTGGTGTCGGTCAGCAGGATGACCCGGCTGGTGCGTTCGCCCACGCCCGAGATGCGGCCGACAAGGCCGATCCCGTCCATCGTCGCCCAGCCGTCGCGGATGCCATCGCGGGCGCCGACGTTCAGCAGCACCGACTGGCGGAACGGGCTGCCGCTGTCGGCCAGCACCACGCCGGTCACATGGGTCAGCTTCGGGTCAAGCCGCACCTTGTTCAGATCAAGCAGCCGCGCGTTCTTCTGCTCCAGTTGCAACGCCGCCTCTTTCCAGGCCTTCATCTGCTGCAACTCGCGGCGCAAGTTCCTGGTTCTGTTCGTAGATCCGGGTGTAGGACTGGAAATCGTCGACCATCCCCGCCGACCCTGGTGACCGGCAGCATCGCCCAGTCGAAGTTCGGCACCACCGCGTCGACCAGCGCCGCGCGGAACCGTTCCACCCGCGGGCTGTCGATCCGCCAGAGCAGGAACAGGCCCAGAAGGCACAGCACCAGCGACCACCCACCAGAAGGCGGCGCAGCGGGCGCGGTGAATTCTTCGGGTCCGATGTCGCGTTCTCGTGCCACGGCGTCAGTCTCCGGTGCAGGCGCGGGCGGGTCGTCGTGGCCCGGCCTCAGCTATCGTAGTCGATCACATGCCGAAGCTGCTTCTCGTATTCCAGCGCCTTCCCGGTGCCGAGCGCAACACAATTCAGTGACTCGTTGGCAACCGAGATCGAAAGCCCGGTCTGTTCGCGCAGCGACAGGTCCAGATCGCCCAGCAGCGCCCCGCCGCCGGTCAGCATCACGCCCCGGTCGACGATATCGGCCGCAAGGTCGGGCGGTGTCGCCTCCAGCGCCTGCATCACCGCGTCGCAGATCTGCTGCACCGGTTCGGCCAGCGCCTCGGCGACCTGGGCCTGGTTGATCTCGGTTTCCTTCGGCACGCCGTTCAGCAGGTCGCGGCCGCGGATCGTCATCGACGCACCGCGCCCGTCGTCGGGCATCCGCGCCGTGCCGATGCGAGGTCTTGATCCGCTCGGCCGTGGATTCGCCGATCAGGAGGTTCTGGTGGCGGCGCAGGTAGCTGATGATGGCCTCGTCCATCCGGTCGCCGCCGACGCGGACGGACCGGGCATAGACGATGTCGCCCAAGCGACAGCACCGCGACCTCGGTGGTGCCGCCGCCGATATCCACGACCATGT
Organism: uncultured Alphaproteobacteria bacterium; assembly: GCA_963700485.1. GTDB lineage: Bacteria > Pseudomonadota > Alphaproteobacteria > Rhodobacterales > Rhodobacteraceae > Aliitabrizicola. Next base: position 130,293 of record CAVOXQ010000007.1, on the reverse strand, counting down.
TGCCGGTGGGCTCGGTGATCGGCATGCCCGCGCCGATGGCCGCCGCGATCGGCTCGGCGATCAGGCCGGCGCGCCGGGCGCCTGCCGACAGGACCGACTGGCGGATCGCCCGCTTTTCCACCGGCGTCGCGCCATGGGGCACGCAGACGATGATCTTGGGCTTGGAGAAGGTCGTGCGCTTGTGAACCTTGCGGATGAAATGCTTGATCATCTCCTCGGCCACGTCGAAGTCGGCGATCACGCCGTCGCGCATCGGGCGGATCGCCTCGATGCTGCCGGGGGTGCGGCCGAGCATCAGCTTGGCATCCTCGCCGACCGCCAGCACCTGCTTCTTGCCGTCCTTGACGTGATAGGCCACCACCGAGGGTTCGTTCAGCACGATCCCCTTGCCGCGGACGTAGACCAGCGTATTCGCCGTGCCGAGGTCGATCGCCATGTCCGACGAGAAGAGGCCTGAAAGAACCGACATGCCAGGGGTGATCCTTGAGACAAAATGAGAGGGCCCGCGACTCAGGGGTCTGAGGCGGGCGCCTTCTTATAGGGAGCGGGCCCGGCAAGGGAAAGTCCCAAGGCCGCGGACTTCGGCGCAATTCCGCGCGGCCCTGCGGCGCGACCGGCGGCGGGCCCGCCTGCGGTCGTGTCGCAGCGGGGGTTTCACACCCCCGCGCCCCCGTGGGATACTTGCAAACGGAAGATCGACAGGGGAGGGCGGCGATGGCGGGTGTCGACGGGCGCGTGGCGCTGGTGACGGGGTGCGGTGCGGAGGACGGGATCGGCTTTGGCGCGGCCCGGGCGCTGGCGGCGGGCGGGGCGCGGGTGGCCATCACCTCGACGACCGCGCGGATCTTCGATCGGCTGGCCGAGCTTGGGGAGGGGCACATGGCGGCCGTTGCCGACCTGACCCGGCCCGAAGAGGTGGAGGGGTTGTTTCGCAAGATCGGGGCGGCCCTGGGGCCGGTGGAAATCCTGGTGAACAATGCGGGCATGGTCCAGACCGGACATGACCTGCCCCGGGCGCGGGCGGGTGAGTTGTCCGACGCCGCCTTCCAGCGCCACCTGATGCTGAACGTCGGGACGGCCTTTCACTGCTAGCGCGCGGCCCTGCCCGCGATGGAGGCGCGGGCCATGGCCGGATCGTCAACATGGCTTCGGTCACGGGGCCGGTCGTGACGATCGAGGGCAGCGCGGGCTATGCCATGGCCAAGGCGGCGGTCACCGGCCTTACCCGCGCGATGGCGCTGGAATATGCCCGCCACGGCATCACCTGCAACGCCGTCCTGCCGGGATGGATCGCCACCGGATCGTCCTCGGTCGAGGAATTGCGCGCCGGGGCGGCGAGCCCCGCGCGCCGTCCAGGAACGCCGGCCGAGGTGGCCGCCTGCGTGCTGTTTCTGGCCTCCGACGAGGCCAGCTATGTGAACGGGGCAATGCTGGTGGTCGATGGCGGCAACACGCTGGTCGAGATGAAGGGGGCGGGCGGGATCTGACCGCCCGCCGCCCGGATCAGCTCGCGTCCTTGTAGTTGACCGACTTTACGTCGCTGTCGGGGGCCGATTTCGTGCGCCGGACGATCAGGCGGTTCAGCGCGTTGACATAGGCACGCACACTGGCCACCACGGTATCGGTATCGGCCGACTGGCCTGTGGCGATCCGGCCATCCTCTTCCAGCCGCACCGAAACGGTGGCCTGCGCGTCGGTGCCTTCGGTGACGGCGCTGACCTGATAGAGGTGAAGCGTCGCCTTGTTGCGGGTAAAGCTGCTTGACCGCATTGAACGCCGCGTCGACCGGACCGTCGCCCCGGGCCGCGACGCTGTGATCGACGCCCTCGATCGAAAGGGTCAGTTCCGCCTCGCCCGGCCCTTCGGTGCCGCAGACCACGCGCAAGCGGCGCAATTGCAGCGTATCGTGGCTGGCATGGGTTTCCTGATCGGCGATGAGCGCGATCAGATCGTCGTCATAGACTTCCTTCTTGCGGTCGGCCAGCGCCTTGAAACGCACGAAGACATCGTTCAGCTGGTTGTCGGCCAGTTCATACCCGAGATCCTGCAACTTGGCGCGCAGCGCCGCGCGGCCGGAATGCTTGCCCATGACAAGGTTTGTCTCGGACAGGCCGATGTCGGTGGGACGCATGATCTCGAACGTCTCGGCGTTCTTCAGCATCCCGTCCTGATGGATGCCGCTTTCGTGGGCGAAGGCGTTCTTGCCGACGATCGCCTTGTTGAACTGCACGGCAAAGCCGCTGACGGCGGCGACCTTGCGACTGATGTTCATGATCCTCGTCGTGTCGATGCCGGTGCGGAAGGGCAGGATGTCATTGCGCACCTTCAGTGCCATGACCACCTCTTCCAGCGCGGTGTTGCCCGCGCGTTCGCCCAGACCGTTGATCGTGCATTCGATCTGGCGCGCCCCGGCCTCCACCGCCGCAAGCGCGTTGGCCGTCGCCATCCCGAGGTCGTTGTGACAATGGGTTGCGAACACGATCGTGTCGGCGCCCGGCACCCGCTCCATCAGCATGGCGATCAGGGCGGCGCTTTCGCGCGGCGCGGTATAGCCTACCGTGTCGGGGATGTTGATTGTCGTGGCGCCTGCCTTGATCGCGATTTCGACCACACGGCAAAGGTAGTCATGCTCGGTGCGCGTCGCATCCATCGGCGACCACTGCACGTTGTCGCAGAGATTGCGCGCATGCGTCACCGTTTCGTGGATCCGCTCCGCCATCTGGTCCATGTCGAGGTTCGGGATCGCCCGGTGCAGCGGCGAGGTGCCGATGAAGGTATGGATGCGCGGACGGCGGGCATGGCGCACCGCCTCCCAGCAGCGGTCGATGTCCTTGAAGTTGGCCCGCGCCAGCCCGCAGATCACGGCCGCCTTCGCCTGCTTCGCGATCTCGCTCACGGCGGCGAAATCGCCTTCGCTGGCGATCGGAAAGCCGGCCTCGATGATATCGACGCCCATCTCGTCGAGAAGCTGGGCGATCTCCAGTTTTTCGGCATGGGTCATGGTCGCGCCGGGGGATTGCTCGCCATCGCGCAGGGTGGTGTCGAAGATCAGGACGCGGTCCTGGATGGTCTTGTCGGTCATGGCAGTTCTTCCTTGTGCCTCAGCCTTGGATCCGGGCGCTGGTCACCTCCGAGCGTTCGCGCCCGTGGGCACGCTCAGAGGAGGCTAAGGAGAAGAAGCGCGCGGGATTGCGCGGGGGAAGTGGCCCCGAGGGTGGCGGCAATGATGGCATCCCGTGTCATGGCGCCAGATCATACGGCGACCGTGCCAAAAGAAAAGCCGAAATCACCGGTCTGCGCGACAATTCCCCGGCAGCGCGGATGCGCCCGTGGATTGCCCTTCGCACCCTCCGGCCTAGGTTCACCGGCGGATGGGGCGGGGAGACGGATGGCACAGGCACTGGTGATCGGCGCGACGGGCGGGATCGGTTCTGCGCTGGTCGCGCGGCTCCGCGCGCAGGGCGCGGCGGTGACAGGACTGTCGCGGGCCGACGGGCTCGATCTTACCGACGAGGCCAGCATCACCCGGTTGCTGGGCGCGCTCAGGCCGCCCTACGAGCGGGTGATCGTGGCCACCGGCGCCCTGGAGATCGACGGATCCACCCCCGAAAAGACGCTGCGCGCGCTCGATCCGGCCGTGCTTGCGGCGCAGGTCGCGCTGAATGCGACCGGTCCGGCACTCGTGCTCAAGCACGCGCTCAGGTTGATGCCCCGCGACAGCCCGGCGCGGTTCGCCGCGCTTTCGGCCCGCGTCGGCTCGATCGGCGACAACCGGCTCGGCGGCTGGTATGCCTACCGTGCTGCAAAGGCTGCGCTGAACCAGCTTGTCCATACGGCCGCCATCGAGATCGCCCGCACCCATCCGCAGGCGGTCGTCGTCTGCCTGCATCCCGGAACCGTCGCCACCCGGTTCACCGAGAAATATGCAGGCACCCACGCGACCGTGCCACCCGAGACCGCGGCAGCGCACCTGCTTGAGGTGCTCGACGGGCTTTCGCCCGCCCAGACCGGCGGCTTCTTCGACTGGGCGGGCCGGCAGATCCCATGGTAGGCCGCCTGATCCTGATCCTGGGCGATCAACTGACGCCTGCGATCTCTGCGCTCCGCGATGCCGACCGGGCGCGCGATACCGTGATGATGGCCGAGGTCATGGCCGAGGCGACCTATGTCGCCCATCACCCGCAGAAGATCGCCCTTGTGCTGGCCGCGATGCGCAGGTTCGCGGCCGCGCTCTTGGCCGACGGGTGGCGCGTCGTCTACACCCGGCTCGACGATCCGGAGAATACCCAGTCCATGCCGGGCGAGATGCTGCGCCGCGCGGCCGAGACCGGCGCGACCGAGGTGGTGGCGACCCGCCCCGGCGAATGGCGGCTGATCGCCGCGCTCGAGGCCGCGCCGCTCAAGGTCACGCTGCTGGCCGATGACCGCTTCCTGTGCTCGCAGGCCGAGTTCGAGACCTGGGCCGCAGGCCGCAAGCAGCTTCGGATGGAATACTTCTACCGCGAGATGCGTCGGCGAACGGGGTTGCTGATGGACGGGGACCAGCCTGCTGGCGGGCAGTGGAACTTCGACCATGACAACCGGAAGGCCGCGCGGCCCGATCTGCTGCGCCCGCGCCCGTACAGAGCCACGCCCGACCCGATCACCGAAGACGTCCTGTCGCTGGTCGAGGCGCGGTTCGCCGGCAATTTCGGCGCGCTGCGGCCGTTCGGATGGGCGACCGACCGCGCGGGGGCGTTGCACGCGCTCGATCACTTCATCACGCGGGCGCTTCCGTCGTTCGGCACGGAACAGGACGCGATGCTTCTGGACGATCCGACCCTGTCGCACGCCCTGATCTCGCCCTATCTCAACCTTGGGCTTCTTGGCCCCCTCGAGGTCTGCCTGCGGGCCGAGGCGGCGTGGCGCGCGGGCGATGCGCCGTTGAACGCGGTCGAAGGGTTCATTCGCCAGATCATCGGCTGGCGGGAATTCGTCCGCGGCATCTATTTTCTCGAAGGCCCGGGCTACACCCGGCGCAACGTGCTTGGCCACGACCGCGCGCTGCCGCCGCTCTACTGGGGCGCACCCACGCGGATGGCCTGTCTCGCGCATGCCGTGGCCCAGACCCGCGAGATGGCTTATGCCCACCACATCCAGCGGTTGATGCTGACCGGCAATTTCGCGCTTCTGGCGGGCGTCGATCCGGCAGCGGTGCATGAATGGTATCTTTCGGTCTACATAGACGCCTTCGAATGGGTCGAGGCGCCCAACACACTTGGCATGAGCCAGTTCGCCGATGGCGGGGTCGTGGGGTCCAAGCCCTATGTGTCTTCGGGCGCCTATATCGACCGGATGTCGGATTACTGCGGCGGATGCGCCTACAAGGTGGCGCAGAAGACAGGGCCGGATGCCTGCCCGTTCAATCTGCTCTACTGGCATTTCCTCGACCGCCACCGCGCCCGGTTCCAGTCCAACCCGAGGATGGCCCAGATGTATCGCACCTGGGACCGGATGGCGGACACGCGCCGCGCGACCGTACTTGCCGAGGCCGGGGCCTTCCTCGACCAACTCGACGCCGGTGCTACAGTCTGAGACGGCCGGTCCGCCCAGGGGCGGTTTTGCCCTGAACGGGCTGCAACCCCGGTCCCGCGTGCCGCGTCAGTTGCCGCTTGCCGCCTCGCCGGTGGTGCCCTCGGTCGCCTGGCCTTCGCCGGTCGCGTCGGGCGCCGGCGCGGCGAGCGCCCCATCCTTCCACTGGCCCCCTGTTTCCTGCCCGGTGGCATAGCGCATCACGCCCTCGCCCTGGCGCTTGCCCGCGCGAAAGCTGCCTTCGTAGACATCGCCGTTGGCATAGGTCGCAACACCCTCGCCGTCGATCTCGCCGGCAGTCCAGTCGCCGACATAGCGAAATCCGTCGGCCATCACGATCTCGCCCTTGCCCTCGCGCTGGCCGTTCACGAAACCGCCCTTGTAGACCGTTCCATCGGCATAGGTCGCCGTGCCCGTGCCCTCGCGCTGCCCGTCGACCCAGTCGCCCTCGTAGCGATAGCCGTCCGGATAGGTCATCACGCCGTAGCCGTTGATGCGCGCCTGGCGGAATTCGCCCTCGTAGACCAGCCCGTTGGCATAGGTCGCCCGTCCCTTGCCGTCGGGTACGCCGCCTTTCCATTCGCCCGTGTAGGTCGATCCGTCGGCATAGGTGATGGTGCCGGTGCCCTCGGCCTGATCGCCGGCGAAACTGCCTTCGTAGACCGATCCGTCGGGATAGGTGACGGTGGCCTGCCCTTCGCGGCGGCCCTCCAGCCAGTCACCGGAATAGACATATCCGTCGACGCCGCGGAATACCCCCTTGCCCTGCGGCCGGTCTGCTACGAACTCGCCCTCGAACACATCGCCGTTTCCATAGACGATACGCCCCGTGCCCTGCCGCTGGCCGTTCACCAGCGGCCCTTCGTAGACATCGCCGTTCGCCTGCGTCAGCTTGCCGGTGCCGTTCATCTGCCCATCCGACCACTGCCCGACATAGGTCAGCCCATCCGGCATGGTCAGCGTGCCCTCGCCCTGCCGCTGACCCTTGACGAGGCCACCGTCGTAGACCGCGCCGTCAGGATAGGTGATCTTGCCGCGCCCTTCCTTGATGCCCGCCACCCAGTCGCCCTCGTAGAGCGTCCCATCCGGGCTTTTCATCGTGCCCCGACCGTCGTGCAGTGCATCCCTGAAGGCGCCGGTATAGACCGACCCGTTGGCATAGCTTGCGGTCCCTGTGCCGGTCATCTGACCATCCACCCAGTCGCCCTCGTAGGTGCTGCCGTCCGAGAAGGTGATCTTGCCGCGGCCCTGCGGCTTTCCTGCCGCGAACTCGCCCTCGTAGACCGATCCGTTGGGAAAGCGCGCCACGCCTTTGCCCCGGATCTCGCCCGCCACCCACTCGCCGCTGTATTCATAGCCGTTGGGCAGGCGGTAGGTGCCGATGCCGTCCTGACGCCCGTCCTTGAACGTGCCTTCGTAGACGCTGCCGTCGTCATACTGCTTGGCGATCACCTCGCCGTCGCTTTGTGCCAGGGCCGGATGTGCCATCAGCACAAGTGCCGCGATCCCCGCCCGGAAGATCCGATCGACTGTCGTCCGCCACCCGACTTGCCCCACGAAGCCAACCTCCTGCTGCGCCGCGCCCGGGGGGCCGGTCCGGACCCACTGCGATGCGACCGGACGAAACTAAACGCCCGCTCCGCGCGTGGCAAGCGGCAGCACCCGCTATCGGCTTTTCCTCGCGCGCCAACCTGCTAGAACCTTGGGCGCACCCGGGCCGCGCGCCCGCGAGGAGACGCCGCATGGCCGACAGCTTTCGCCTGACGATCGCCCAGTTGAATCCCGTTCTGGGGGATCTCGCGGGCAACGCCGCACTGGCCCGCGCCGCATGGCAGACGGGCCGCGACGCCGGAAGCGACCTCGTCGCGCTGACCGAGATGTTCCTGACCGGCTATCAGACCCAGGATCTGGTGATGAAGCCGGTCTTCGTCACCGCTGTCACGGACGCCCTGGCGCAGCTTGCCGTCGAATGCGCCGACGGCCCCGCGCTCGCGATCGGCGCGCCCTGTCGCAAGGACGGGAAAATCTACAACGGCTATCATGTGCTTCACCAGGGCCGCGTCCAGACGGTCGTGCTGAAGCATCACCTGCCGAATTCGGATGTGTTCGACGAAAAGCGCGTCTTCGTGTCGGCCGACGTCCATGGTCCCCACAGGGTCGGCCCCGTGCGCATCGGCACGCCGATCTGCGAGGACAGCCTGGCACCCCGACGTCTGCGAGACGCTGGCCGAAACCGGGGCCGAGATCCTGCTTGTTCCCGAACGGTTCGCCCTATCATCGCGGCAAGCCGAACCTGCGGATGAACCTCATGGTGGCGCGGGTGGTCGAAACCGGCCTGCCGCTGGTCTACCTCAACATGATGGGCGGGCAGGACGACCAGGTGTTCGACGGCGCCTCGTTCGTGCTGAACCCCGGCGGCCATCTCGCCCTTCAGATGCCGCAGTTCGACGAGGGGATCGAGCATGTCGATCTTCACCCGCACGCCCGATGGCTGGCGCGCGGTTCCCTCTGCCCTTGCGCCGGTTCCCGACGGACACGAGGCCGATTACCGCACGATGGTGACGGGTCTGCGCGACTATCTCCGGAAGATCCGGCTTCTCGAAGGTGGTGCTCGGGCTTGTCCGGCGGCATCGACTGCGCCATCGTGGCGACCATCGCCGCCGATGCGATCGGTCCGGAGAACGTGCGCTGCGTGATGCTGCCCTCCGAGTTCACCTCGCAGGCCTCGCTCGAGGATGCGGCGGCGGTGGCCCAGCGCGCTGGGCTGTCGCCTCGACACCGTGCCGATCGGCGGGCCGCAGGCCGCGGTATCGCGACGCGCTCGGCGCCGCTGTTCGCGGGAACCGACGCCCGGCGATCACCGAGGAGAACATCCAGTCCCGCCTGCGCGGCCTTCTGCTCATGGCGCTGTCGAACAAGTTCGGCGAGATGCTGCTGACCACCGGCAACAAGTCCGAGGTGGCGGTCGGCTATTGCACGATCTACGGCGACATGAACGGCGGCTACAACCCGATCAAGGATCTTTACAAGACCCGCCTGTTCTCGATCTGCCGCTGGCGCAACGCGCACCACCTGCCCTGGATGCTCGCCCCGGCGGGCGAGGTCATCCCGCCGCGCGTCATCGACAAGCCGCCTTCGTGCCGAACTGCGACCCGACCAGAAGGACGAAGACAGCCTGCCGCCCTATCCGATCCTTGACGCCATCCTCGAGGGCCTGGTCGACCGGGACGAGTTCGGTCGCCGATCTCGTGGCGCAGGGGTTCGACCGGGCGATGGTGAAGAAGGTCGAGCACCTTCTTTACCTTAGCGAATACAAGCGGTTCCAGTCCGCGCCCGGCCCGCGCCTGTCGACCCGCGCGTTCTGGCTCGATCGCCGCTATCCGATCGTGAACCGCTGGCGCGACGACGGCTGACCTTCCTCAGAACGGCAGGCCGAGGTGCAGCGCCACCAGCGCCGACGTCGCCATCGCCACCCAGATCGCGACCGCGGTGACAAGCACCGCCGCAGTCCGCGATACCGTCCGGCAAAGGTCCGCCGCCACGATCGCGCACCATATCACGATGCCGTTGCCGAGGATCGCAAACGGCACAAAATCAAAGCTGCTGGCCAGCAGCGGACAAAGGCTGCACAGGCCGGCCAGCAGCAGGATCGCGACGCCGGCTTGTCCCGGCTTCCGCCCCGGGCGCGTCGTCAGGGCATAGGCAGCCCCCAGCCCGCCGAACAGGCCGACCCAGACGAACGGCACGACCGCCGGGATCAGCGCGCCGATCGGGCCGGTCCGGGGCAGGGTGGCGTCAATGCCGTCTGCGTTGCCCCGCAGGACGAACACCAGAACGAGGCTCACCGCCGACGCCAGGGCCATGCCGCCTGTGGCGAAGAGGATCAGCCGACCGATGCGGGGCGCGGGTGCGCGTGAGGAAGTGGCCCGCATTCTAGAACCGGTAGCTTACGCCAAGGCCGGCGAAGGGCTGTTCGGCCCGGCCACGCTCCGCCACGATCGGGCTGTCGGCGGCATCGCCCACGACGACGGTATAGCCTGCCAGCGCGTCGACCGACCAGTGATCGTTCACCGCATAGGACGCGAACAGCGACAGGCCGACATCCAGCAATCCGCCCGCAGATTCATAAGGTGCCAGCCCGGTTTTCGCGGCATCGGCGGCCGAGACGTTGAAATACGCCCGGGTGTAGTCCCCGTCCGCGATCGTCGCGGCGATACCCCCGCCCAGCGTCCACCGCCCGATCGGGCGAACCACGCCCACCGAAAGATCAAGCGTCGCGCCCTCGTGGTTTTCTACTGCCTGGACGACCGACACCCGGGCTGTCAGCAATGTCGGCGCATCGCCGCCTGCTGCCAGCGGAAATGTCGCCTCGAAGAACCCGCCCAATTCCAGCGTCGACTTCACCGGCGTGGTCAGGGCCACCACCGGATCTTCGACCTTCGATCCGTCATTACGCCCGAGATCCTGCCGGATGATCGGTCCATAGGCGATGATCGCCGCGGTCGACGGGGGGGCTTGGAAACCGGGTCGAATGTCGATCTCAACCCCAAGAAGGTTGTTCTGCACATTGAGCCGGCCCAGCGAAAAGGCGAAAGAGGGAAGCGGTGTCGCCACCAGATCGTCGGACCCGAGATAGTCGGGCGCCGCCCCGAGGCCAAGGCCGACCCGTCCCTGCGTCACGGCGAAATTGCCCGGCGTCCAGTTGAGGAACCCCAGATCCTGGGCGTGGGCCCCCGGGGCAAGACATAGAACTGCTGTCGCCGCACCGATGGTGCGACGCGCCATGTGACCGATCATGAAGGCGACCTCTGCTCGTTGCCGGGTGCAGCGGTGATGCGCGCCCGTTCAGGTAGTGTCACGGCTTGTCTCGAAAGCCGGATTGCCCTACGTCTCTACAATCTCCGATATCGAGACAAAAAGATGAACAAGCCGGATACGCCAGCCTTGGCCACCACCATCATGGCATGGCATCGCCAGACCGCCGCGATCTATGGCTTCGCCTCGCGGGCCGGGCGCCGGATGAAGATCGGGCTGGCCGAGGTGGCGGTTCTCGAGCATCTCCAGACGGCCGGCCCGCTGACACCGGGCCAACTCGGCCAGAGACTCGCGATGCCGTCGGCGTCGGTCACGGCACTGATCGACCGGCTTGAGGCCAAGCGCTTTGTCGAGCGCAGGCGCAATCCGAACGACCGGCGCGGCTACTTCGTGGCGCTCAGCCCGCAATCGCTCGAACGCGCGGCGGCGGATCTTCTGCCGATGGCCGCAAGGATCGACGCGATCGCAGCCCGACTCGGCGCGGCGGAACGGGCAAGCGTGACCCGTTTTCTCGACGAGGTTGCGGAGGCGCTCAACGCGGGCGCCATCGCCCCCGCGCGGCCAAGGCCCGCGGCGCGCCGTCCCCGCGATGTCATCGACCCGTGACCAAGCTCGGCCATCATCCCCAGGCCAAACCCGGAGATCCCAGATGCGCGCTCTTGTCCCCGCCGTTCTTACGACAGCCCTCGTGCTGCTGGTGCCGCTTGCCGCTACGGCCGAAACCACCCTGCGCGTGATGAGTTTCAACGCCTGGGGCGGTGGCGCCAACGAGGGCAAGGGGATCGAGGAAACGGTGGCCGCCATCCTTGCGGCCGGGGCCGACATCGTCGGCATGCAGGAAACCCGGGTCGAACCCGATCCCTGCACCGCCACCGATTGCGCGGCGACCGGGCCAAGCGTCGCCCCCGCAATCGCGGCCGCCCTCGGCTGGCACTACTACGACCAGTCGCAGCAGAATGTCGCGCTCTGGGCCAATGCGGTGCTGTCGCGCTATCCGATCGGTCCTGCCTCGCCGAACGATCTGGGCGTGCCCATCGACGTGAACGGCACCACGATCTGGCTGTTCAACATTCACCACGACGACGAACCGTATCAGCCCTACCAGTTGCTGGGCATCGAGTATGGCCCTGCGCCGTTCATTGCGACCGAGGCCGAAGCGATCGACTTCGCCACCCGGACACGCGGCCCCGCGATGGACCTCCTCGAGGCCGACATGAAGGCCGCCGACGGCGCAGCGGCGATCTTCGTCACCGGCGATTTCAACGAACCCTCGGCGCTGGACTGGACTGCCGACGCCGTGGCGGCGGGGCACCATCCGGTCGCGGTCGACTGGCCGACCACCCGCCGCCTGCTCGATCAGGGCTTCACCGACGCCTACCGGGCCGATTCACCCCGACCCGGTGTCCAAGCCCGCCTATACCTGGACGCCAAGCTATGACGAGGCCGCGACCGACGATCATCCCGACCGTATTGATTTCGTCTTCGCGCGCGGCCCCGGGCTGACCGTCACCGACGCCGCGATCGTCGGCGAGGATGGTCCGCGCAGCGATATCGTCGTGGTGCCCTGGCCCTCAGATCACCGTGCCGTGGTGGCGGAAGTCAGGTTCTAGCGCGGCGCGCGCGCGGGTCATACGCGCACCGCCTCGCTGCCCCGCATCAACCGCTCCACATCCTCGCGCCGGCACAGATCGGTCGCCTCGGTCATCACGGCCGCCGCGGCGGCGCAAACCCCGGCTTTCAGCGCCGCCTCCGACCCGCCGCCACGCGCCAGCGCCAGAATGAACGCGCCAACGAAGCTGTCGCCCGCACCCACCTTCGAGACGACGTCCACCCGCGGCGCCGCCGCGTGCCACCGCAAGTCCGCCTCTGCCAGCACCGAGCCATCGGCGCCTCGTGCAACGATCACCTGCCGCGCGACGCCCGCCCGGACCAGGCCTTGCGCGAAATCCGCCGTCTGCTCGCGTGTCAGAAGTTTTCGCCCCGCCAGTGCCTCGGCTTCCTCGCCATCCATCCGCAGCAGCCGCAGCCCGGGGATCGGATGATCCACCGCTTCGTGCAGCGCCTTGCCCGAGGTGTCGAGAACCACCTCCATCCCCGCCATGGCCGCGGCCAGGCGCGCCGGAAAATCCACCGGCACCCCGGGCGGCTGGCTGCCCGAGATCACCGCGAAGGCCCCCGATTTGCCCGCTGCCCGCAGCAGTTGAAAGACCCTCGCCTGATCTGCCTCGCCCCAGGCCGGCCCCGGCAGCATGAAACGGTACTGCCGCCCCGTCTCGTCCTCGGTCACGGTCAGGCTCTGGCGCGTCTCGCCCGGTCCGGTGATCCCGAGAAACGCGATCCCCGCGCCGCGCAGCAGTTCCGACAGGCGGTCGCCCGTCAGTCCGCCGAGGGCCACGAGCGCAAGCGCCTCTCCGCCAAGCGCATGGATCGCCCTGGCCACGTTGATCCCGCCACCTCCGGGGTCCAGCCGCGGCTCCGAACAGCGCAGCTTCTCGTCGGCGATCAGGCGCGGCACATCGGTGGCCATGTCGAGCGCCGGGTTCAGCGTCAGCGTCAGAACCGGGATCTGCGCGGGCGCAGCCGACAGGCCTGGGCCGGGGGCAGGGGATGCGGAAGGGTCCATCAGGGTCTCCGGCGGCAACGGGTCGGCGCAGAGGCGCGCGCGAACGATAGCCTTGGGCCTGCGTTCCGCACAAGCGCACAGAAGTCTCTGCGATCTTCGCCAATCCCCCGTCCGGTCGTGCCCGGTTATGTTCAACCCACAATCGGAACCGGAGCATCCAACATGACCGTCAAACTCGCCATCCTCTTCTATTCCACCTACGGCACCAACCATACCATGGCCGAGATCGCGGCCGACGCCGCCCGCGCCGCCGGCGCCGAAGTGCGACTGCTCAGGATCGCGGAAACCGCCCCCGAGCAGGTCGTCAACAGCCAGGATGGCTGGAAGGCGCAGGTCGCGCGCGCAGCGGACATTCCCGCGGCAACGCCGGCGGACATGGAATGGGCCGACGCCTACCTCTTCTCTTCGCCGACCCGCTTTGGCGGCGCGGCAAGCCAGGTGCGCGCCTTCATCGACACGCTGGGCGGACAATGGTTCAGCGGCGCGCTGGCGAACAAGGCCGTGTCGGCGATGACCAGCGCCCAGAACCCCCACGGCGGACAGGAGGCGACGATCCTGAGCCTCTATACCACGTTCCTCCACTGGGGCTCGATCATCGCGGCACCCGGATACACCGACAAGGCGGTGTTCGCCGCGGGCGGCAATCCCTATGGCTACAGCCATACCCAGGGCAAGGATTTCGACGAGAGCGCCAAGGCAGCCATCGGCCATCAGGCCCGCCGGCTTGTCGAGATCGCGGCGAAGCTGACCGCCTGATCACGCGGCCAGGCCAAAGGCAAAAGGGGCGGCCCGCGCGGGCCGCCCCTTTCTGATGTCTGCACGACCCGGCTGTCAGCCGGCCATCATCATCTGATAGCTCGCCGGAACGTAGCGGAACCCATCGCCCTGCGGCTCGACAAAGCCAAGCGCCGGGAACGGCATGTGATAGCCGATGAAGGGCACGCGGTCCGCCGCAAGCATGCCGAATACCTGCCGGCGCGCGGCTGCCGCCGCTGCCTTGTCCATGTCGAACTTCACTTCCCAGTCGGGTTTCTGCAACGACCAGACGTAGTGGTTTGCGGTATCGGCGGTGATCGCGAGGCGCTGCCCGTTGCTTTCGATCATGTAGACCATGTGGCCCGGGGAATGGCCGAACGCCGCCATTCCGGTGATCCCGCCCGCGACGGTTCCCATGTCGTCGACGAAGGCGATCTTTTCGTTCAGCGGGCGCACGTTGGCATCGAACGTCTCGTTGCCGGCGTCCATCCAGTGATTGTGCTCGACCGCGCCCGTCACATAGCGCGCATTGGCGAACGTCGGCGTGCCATCGGCCATCAGCCCGCCGATATGATCGCCATGCATGTGGGTGATCACCACCACGTCCACCTGATCGGGCGCATAGCCGGCAGCAGCAAGCGCGCCCACCATGCCGTCGGGCGAAAGGCCGGTGTCGAACAGCACAAGCTCCGTTCCGGTGTTCACGAGGGTGGGCGTGAAGAAGAACTGTGCGCGGTCAGTCGGAATGAAGTTGGCCTGCGACAGGGCGGCAAACTCGTCCGCCCCCGCGTTCAGGCCAAAGATGCCCGTCGGTTCCTCGACTGTGCGAGTCCCGGCCAGCAGCGTCGTCACCTCGAAACCGCCCAGTGCGAACCGGTTGTAGGGCGCAAATCCCGCACCCTTCATCTCGGCCGCGGCATGGGCAGGTGCTGCGGTCATGGCGGGCAGCGCCGCGGCGAGAGGCAGTGCTGCCCCGGCGAAAAGCGCCTGGCGGCGGGAAAGGGTTGGATTTGGCATCGGTCACTCCTTCTTCTGCGTTGGATCGGTGGCGCGAAACGGACTTACGGCCTCAAAGTAGCGCGCGTGGCCGCGCAGACCAATCACGGCCACGTCAGCCCTGTGCAGCCCTGCACAGCCAATGTGCGTCTATTCCCACCAGCGGTCGATCGCCGCGATCTCGTCGTCGCTCCAGCCGAAATGATGCGCCAACTCGTGCACCAGCACATGCCCGACCAGATCACCGAGCGCCACGTTGCCCCGCTCGGCCCATTCGTCGAGGATCGGGCGGCGGAACAACCAGATCGCATCGGGGGCCGTCGGCTGGTCCATCACCGAGCGTTCGGTCAGCGGCAGCCCCTCGTAGAGCCCCGAGAGTTCGAACGGATCATGCAAGTCCATCGCCTCGAGGATCGAGTCCGGAGCGAAATCCTCCACGCGCAGCGCCACCTGCGCCGCCGCCGCGCGATAGACCTCCGGCAGGGCCTTCAGGGCGGCCTGTGCCAGCCGCTCGATATCGGCAAGCTCCGGTGCCGTCACCGGCGACCAGTCGGGAGCCTCATCATCGGTCTGGGTCGTCACCTGCTCGCCTCGCCATGAAGGGTGTCCGGGGCCCGATATGGACAAAATGCGGCCCTTGTGAAAGAGCAGGCGCATCAGGAGAGCCCGCCCCATGACAATCGTCACCCGCTTTGCCCCTTCGCCCACCGGCTATATCCACGTCGGCAACCTGCGCACGGCGCTGATGAACTGGCTGATCGCGCGCAAGGCGGGCGGCACCTTCATCCTGCGGCTCGACGATACCGACAGGGAACGCTCCAAGCAGGAATACGCCGACGCGATCATGGAGGATCTCGAGTGGCTGGGTCTGACCTGGGACCGGGTGGAGAAGCAATCGCTGCGGATGGATCGCTATGCGGAGGCGGCCGAACGGCTGCGCGCCGACGGGCGGTTCTACGAATGCTTCGAGTCGCCCGTGGAACTCGATCTCAAGCGCAAGAAGCAACTGAACATGGGCAAGCCTCCGGTCTATGACCGTGCGGCGCTGCGGCTGAGCGCCGAGGAAAAGGCGGCGCTGCGGAACGAACGCGGGGGCTACTGGCGCTTTCTGCTGAACCAGAACCGGATCGAGTGGACCGACGGCATCCTCGGGCCGATCTCGATCGACGCCGCCAGCGTGTCCGACCCGGTGCTGATCCGCGCCGATGGCCAGGTGCTTTACACCTTCGCGTCCTCGGTCGACGACATCGACATGGGCGTGAGCGCGATCGTGCGCGGCGCCGACCATGTGACCAACACCGCCACCCAGATCCAGATCATCGAGGCGCTGGGCGGCACGCCGCCCGCCTTCGCCCACCATTCGCTGCTGACCGGCCCGCAGGGCGAGGCCCTGTCCAAGCGTCTGGGCACATTGTCGCTGCGCGATCTGCGCGCGCGGGGCGTGGAGCCGATGGCGCTTCTGTCGCTGATGGCGCGGCTGGGTTCGTCGCGGCCGGTCGAGCTGGCCGCCTCGCTCGACGCGCTGATCGAGGGGTTCGATCTGTCGTCGTTCGGCGCCGCGCCGACCAAGTTCGATCCGGAAGACCTGTTCCCGCTGACCCGCGCCCACAACCAGTCGCTGGGCTATGCCGAGATGGCCGAACCGATCCGTGCGCTCGGGGTGCCCGATGCGCTGGCGGAACGGTTCTGGGCCGTGGCCAAGGAGAACATCACCGTCAAGGCCGACCTCGCCGGCTGGTGGACGCTGTTCTCGGAGGGCGCCGAGCCGCTGATCGACCCCGAGGATGCCGATTTCGTGCGCGAGGCGCTTGCGTTGCTGCCGCAGCGTCCCTGGACGACCGAGACCTGGGCCGAATGGACCGCCGCCGTGAAGCAGGCGACGGGCCGCAAGGGCAAGGCGCTGTTCCGCCCGCTGCGCCGCGCGCTGACCGGCCGCGATGCCGGACCCGAGATGGCCGACGTGATGCCGCTTCTCCAGAAGCTTCGCCCACCCGGTTGAGCCCGCCCCGGTGCCGCGGCCGGGGGGCTGTCGGCCCCCCGGACCCCCCGAGGATATTTGTGAACAGAAGAAGGCCGGGCCGGCCGGTCGATCGAGGGGCACCAAAGGGGTGGCGGGAACGGGAACGCAGGCACGGTTCGTCGAGGGCAACCTGTTTCGCCATGTGACGGTAATGGCGCTGACCTCCTCGGTCGGGCTGATGGCGGTGTTCGCCGTCGATTTCGTGAACATGATCTTCATCTCGATGCTCGGCCGGGCAGAACTGGCGGCGGCGATCGGCTATGCCGGGGCGCTGCTGTTCTTCACGACCTCCTTCGGCATCGGTCTGGCGATCGGCGTGGGGGCGCTGACCGCGCGGGCGCTGGGTGCGGGCGACCCGGACGAGGCGCGCGCCCGCGCCACCAACGGGCTGATCCTGGGGCTGGCCGCGGGGGTGCTGTTCTCGGCGCTGGTCTGGTGGTTTCTCGGCCCTCTCGTCTCCTTGCTGGGCGCCGTGGGACATACGCCATGAGCTGACCGTGCATTACCTGCAGATCGTCATTCCGTCGCAGCCGTTCCTGATGGTCGGGATGATCGGCGGGGCGATCCTGCGCAGCCATGGCGATGCACGCCGGGCGATGCTGGCGACCGTGCTGGGCGCGCTGGCCAATGCGGCTCTCGATCCGATCCTGATCTTCGGCCTCGGGTGGGAACTGACCGGGGCTGCGGTTGCGAGCGTGGTCTGCGCGCGTGGTGATCGCGGCGGTCGCCCTGCTGCCGATCCTGCGCCATTATGGCGGGTTCGACCGGCCGGACCTGCGCGGCCTTGCCGCGCATGTGCGGCCCGTCTCGGCGATCGCCCTGCCGGCCATCCTGACGCAACTGGCCACCCCCGTCGGCACGGCCTTTGTCACCCGTGCGATGGCCGGCCTATGGCGAGGCGGCAGTGGCCGGGCATGGCGATCACCGGACGGATGACGCCGGTCGCCTTCGGCGTGCTCTTCGCGCTGTCGGGCGCGCTCGGGCCGATCGTCGGGCAGAACTTCGGGGCGGGCCGGATCGACCGGGTGCGCCGCGCCTTTCTTGACGGTCTGATCTTTACCGGACTTGTGACGGTGCTGGTCGCGGCGACTGCTGTTCGCGCTGCGCGCCCCGATCGCCGACCTGTTCTCGGCCGACCGGGCTGACGCGGGATCTGGTGCTGCTGTTCTGCGGGCCGCTGGCGCTCGCGTTCTTCTTCAACGGGGTGATCTTCGTGTCGAACGCGGTCTGCAACAACCTCGGCCGCCCGTTCTGGTCGACGGTGGTGAACTGGGGCCGCCACACGCTTGGCACGATCCCCTTCGCGCTGGGGTTCGGTGCGATCTGGGGCGCGCCGGGGGTTCTGATCGGGCAGGCCGCGGGCGGCGTCCTCTTCGGCCTTCTCTCGATCTGGCTGGCGCTGAGGGTGATCGCGCGACCTGCCGTCGTGGTCCGCCGCGCGCCCGCGCCGCGGCCCGCGGGCTAGCTGCCCCCCGCTCGCGGACCGCCCGCCGGTGCGGCCCCGACCGCGGCCAGTCCTGTATCGACGAGCGCCCGTTCGGCGTGGGTCAGCGCGCGGGCGCGGGGATAACGCGGCGCGGCGCGGTCATCCAGAACGCCAGCCGCCCAACCCTCGGTGGTGGCAAAGAATCGCGCCACCCCGTCTTGCCCGAATTCGCGCAGCAGGCCCTGGACGACCACATCCAGATAGCTGAGCAGGATCGGATGCGGCCCCGCCTGCCGCCCCGGGTCCGGCACCGCATAGATCTGTGCCGCGATGGGCCCCGTGCCGCCGCCGCGCGCCATCACCGGATGGCGCCGGTAGAGCGCCTCGCGCCGGTCGAGGCTGGTCCAGTCCCCGCCCGGCACGGAGCACAGCAATCCGTCGATCGTATCGGCCGCCGGCAGCACCGAGAGGATCGCGACGGCCCGCCCCGGCAGGTGCATCCAGATGCGCCGCCAGCCGGCCAGCCGCGCCGGTTCGACCGCCGCCATGTCATGCGTCGCCCGGTTCACCAGCGATCCGTATCCGAACACCCGCTCGGCCATCTCTGCGATCCTTGTCCCGCCCGGCGCCATTCCCGCTTTCCCTCTTGCCAGCCGCGATCGGCTCGGGCTACCCAAAAGGGGTCAGGTTCGGGAGAATCCGGTGCGGGCCGCAAGCCCCCGCGCCGGTGCCGAAGGAGAAACCGCCCCGGTAAACTCTCAGGCGCAAGGGACCGTCCTGGCGATCGGAACTCTGGAGAGAGGCCGGTCACGGCCCGCCGAAGGGATAACGATCTCAGGCGCAAGGGACAGAGGGGGCATCGAGGCGGCGGGAGACGCCCGCCGCAGGATGCCGGCCGATCGACAACCGGCCACAGACAGGGGGACATCGACTTGGCCGACCTGGACGCGACGGGCTGGAACGGCTGGCGCCTCAATGATCTGCATGTGTCCCTCGGGGCGCGGATGGTGCCCTTCGCCGGATACGAGATGCCGGTGCAATATCCCGCCGGGCGTGATGAAGGAACATCTGCACACCCGCGCCGCCGCCGGGTCTGTTCGATGTCAGCCACATGGGGCAGGTGATCCTGCGGCCGACACGGCGGGATGGAGCCGCTGATGCGGGCGTTCGAGGCGCTGATGCCGGTCGATGTGCTGGGCCTGGCCGAGGTCGGCCGCCAGCGCTATGGGCTGTTCACCAACGCAAACGCCGGCATTCTCGACGACCTGATGTTCGCCAACCGCGGAGATCATCTCTTCGTCGTGGTCAACGCTGCCTGCAAGGCGGCGGATATCGCCCACATGCGCGCCCAACTCGGGACCGTCGCCGAAGTGATCGAGCTTGACCGACCGCGCGCTGCTGGCGCTGCAGGGACCGGAGGCCGAGGCCGCGCTGGCGAGGCTGCGTGCCCGGCGCCGCCGCGATGCGGTTCATGGACGTCGCGACGTTGTCCTGGCAGGGCGGCGATCTGTGGGTGTCGCGCTCGGGGTATACCGGCGAGGACGGGTTCGAGATCTCGGTGCCCGCGACCGCATGCCGCGTGCCTTTGCCGAGGCGCTGCTGGCGCAACCCGAGGTCGCCCCGATCGGCCTTGGCGCGCGCGACTCGCTGCGGCTCGAGGCGGGGCTTTGCCTTTACGGCCATGACATCGACACCACGACGACCCCGGTCGAAGCCGGGCTGACCTGGGCGATCCAGAAGATCGCGCCGCACCGGCGGCGACCGGGCAGGGGGCTTTCCCGGCGCCGACGCGGATCCTTGCGGAACTGGACGCATGGCCCGGCGCGCCGGCGCGTCGGCCTGCGCCCCGAGGGCCGCGCGCCGATGCGCGAGGGCACGGCGCTCTATCATGCCGCGGATGGCGCGCGGTCGGCGCCGTCACCTCGGGCGGCTTCGGCCCCTCGGTCGATGCCCCCGATCGCGATGGGCTATGTTGCCGGCCGCGCTTGCCGTCCCCGGCACCGAACTGGACGGCGAAGTGCGCGGCAAGCGCCTGCCCGTCACCGTCTGCGATCTTCCCTTCCACCCCACCACCTACAAACGCTGAGGCAAGACCATGAAATACACCGAAGATCATGAATGGCTGCGCGTCGAGGGCGATCTTGTCGTCGTCGGCATCACCGAACATGCGGCGACGCAACTGGGCGATGTGGTCTTTGTCGAACTGCCCGAGGTCGAGACGATGGTCGCCAAGGGCGACGAGGTCGTGGTGATCGAAAGCGTCAAGGCCGCCTCCGACATCCTTGCCCCGGTCGACGGCGAGATCGTCGAGGTCAACGAAAAGCTGGTCGACAAGCCTGGCCTGGTGAACGAGGATCCCGACCGGGGCGGCGTGGTTCTTCAAGATGAAGCTCGATGATCTCGGCGTGCTCGACGACTTCATGGACGAGGACGAGTACAACGATCTGATCGCCTGACGCCCGGGCCGGACAGCAAGGTTTCGCCACGGCCCCTGCCGGGATTCGCCGAGCGATCCTGGTCCCGGCCCGCCCTTGTCCACAAGGAAGCACCGATGACCTTCACCCCCACCGACTACAATCCCTATGATTTCGCCAACCGCCGCCATATCGGGCCCTCGCCCGAGGAAATGGCCGAGATGCTGACGGTCGTGGGCGTGCCCATCGCTCGACGAGCTGATCGACCAGACCGTTCCCGCCTCGATCCGCCAGGCCGATCCGCTGACTGGGCGCCGCTGGCCGAACACGAGCTGCTGGCGAAGATGCGCGAGGTCGCGGCGAAGAACCGGGTGATGACCAGCCTGATCGGGCAGGGCTATTACGGCACCGTCACGCCCCCGGCGATCCAGCGCAACATCCTCGAAAATCCGGCCTGGTACACCGCCTACACCCCCTACCAGCCCGAGATCGCGCAGGGCCGCCTCGAGGCGCTGCTGAACTACCAGACCATGGTCGCCGATCTGACCGGTCTGCCCGTGGCCAACGCCTCCTTCTGGACGAGGCCACTGCCGCCGCCGAGGCCATGACGATGGCCGAGCGCAGCGCCAAGCTCGAAGGCCCGGGCCTTCTTCGTCGACCGCAATCTGCCACCCGCAGACCATCGCCGTGATCCAGCACCCGGGCGCTCCCGCTGGGCATCGAGATGCGTGATCGGCGACCCGGAAAACGATGGAGGCCGGCCTCTATTTCGGGGCGATCTTCCAGTATCCGGGCACCTATGGCCATGTGCAGGATTTCACCGCCCCGATTGCCGCGCTCCACGCGGCGAAGGCCATGGCCATCGTGGCGACCGACCTGCTCGGCGCTCTGCCTGCTCAAGGAACCTGGCGCGATGGGCGCCGATATCGCCGTCGGCTCCAGCCAGCGCTTTGGCGTGCCGATGGGCTATGGCGGTCCGCATGCGGCCTTCATGTCCTGCCGCGACGAGTATGAAGCGCGCGATGCCGGGCCGGATCGTCGGCGTCTCGATCGACGCGCGGGGCGGGCAGGGCCTACCGGCTTTCGCTGCAAACCCGCGAGCAGCATATCCGGCGCGAAAAGGCCACATCCAACGTCTGCACGGCGCAGGCGCTGCTGGCCGTGATGGCCAGCTTCTACGCCGTGTTCCATGGCCCGAAGGGCCTGCGTGCCATTGCCGAGCGGGTGCATTTCCTGACCAACCGGCTGGCGCGGGCGCTGAGCGCGGCGGGGGCGAAGGTTTCGCCCAAAGGCGTTCTTCGACACGATCACCGTCGAGGTCGGCGTAGGCCAGGCCGGCATCCTTGCCGCCGCCCGGCACGAGGGGCTGAACTTCCGCAAGATCGGCAACGACCGTGTCGGCATCAGCGCTGGACGAGACGACCGACGAGAAGGTGCTGATCCGCGTGCTGCGTGCCTTCGGCATCGACGGTGTGCCGCCGCACCGCGCCACGCTCGGTTTCCCAGAGGCGATGCTGCGCCAGTCGGACTACCTGACCCATCCGGTCTTCCACATGAACCGCGCGGAATCCGAGATGATGCGCTACATGCGCCGCCTGTCGGACCGCGACCTGGCGCTTGACCGGGCGATGATCCCGCTCGGGTCCTGCACGATGAAGCTGAACGCGGCGGCCGAGATGATGCCGATCACCTGGCCCGAGTTCGGCTCGCTCCATCCCTTTGCCCCGCGCGACCAGGCGCTCGGGCTATGCCGAGGCGATCGCCGATCTTTCGGACAAGCTTGTGCACCATCACCGGCTATGACGCGATGTCGATGCAGCCCAACTCGGGCGCGCAGGGCGAATATGCGGGGCTTCTGACCATCCAGGCCTATCACCGCGCGCAATGGCGATCATCACCGCGACATCTGCCTGATCCCGTTTCGGCCCATGGCACCAACCCGGCCAGCGCCCAGATGGCCGGGATGAAGGTGGTGGTCGTGAAATCCGCCCCCAATGGCGATGTCGATCTGGACGATTTCCGCGCAGAAAGCCGCCGAGGCGCGGCGACCGGCTGGCGGCCTGCATGATCACCTATCCCTCCACCCATGGCGTGTTCGAGGAAACCGTGGGCGAGGTCTGCCAGATCACCCATGATCACGGCGGGCAGGTCTACATCGACGGCGCCAACATGAACGCGCATGGTCGGGCTCGTGAAGCCGGGTCGAGATCGGCGGCGATGTCAGCCACCTGAACCTGCACAAGACCTTCGCCATCCCGCACGGCGGCGGCGGCCCCGGCATGGGGCCGATCGGCGTCAAGGCGCATCTGGCGCCGCATCTGCCGGGGCATCCCGAAACCGGCGGCGCCGAAGGGCCGGTATCGGCCGCACCCTATGGCTCGGCCTCGATCCTGCTGATCTCGTGGGCCTATTGCCTGATGATGGGCGGGCCGGGACTGACGCAGGCGACCGGGTCGCGATCCTGAACGCCAATTACATCGCGGCGCGGCTGGCAGGGGCGCCTATCCGATCCTCTTCATGGGCAACAAGGGCCGGGTCGCGCATGAATGCATCCTCGACACCCGTCCCTTTGCCGAAGCCGGCGTGACCGTCGACGACATCGCCAAGCGCCTGATCGACAACGGTTTCCACGCCCCGACGATGAGCTGGCCCGTGGCCGGCACCCTGATGGTGGAGCCGACCGAAAGCGAAACCAAGGCCGAGATCGACCGTTTCATCACGGCGCTCCTCGCGATCCGCGAGGAAATCCGCGCCATCGAACAGGGCGAGATCGACCGCGAGAACAATCCGCTGAAACATGCCCCCCACACGGTGAACGACCTCGTGGCCGAATGGGACCGGCCCTACAGCCGCGAACAGGGCTGCTTTCCGCCCGCGTGCCTTCCGGGTCGACAAATACTGGCCTCCCGTCGGCCGGGTGGACAACGTCTTTGGCGACCGCAATCTGGTCTGCATCTGCCCGCCGGTCGAAAGCTACAGCGAGGCGGCGGAGTGATCCGCCGCCTCCCGGTCCGATGTCGGATCGCCGCGATCAGGCCCTGCCAATCAACGGGCGGTCAACCTGTGTATTTCTTGTACAAACCCGAGACCTGATCGCCCTTCTTCAGCGTTTTCAATTCTCCATCCCAGAAGTCTTCATTGGGGCCCTTTCCGTCCTCGTAGTCATTGGAGTAGGAGCTCCAGACGGTCGTGCCGTCAGTGTAGAATATCCAGCAATCCGTATATGTGCGGTCTGCGATCTTTCTGGTCTTTATGTTGGTCGGCGCGTTGGTCATGCAGATCTTGTTCTTCTTGACGGTCCATTTTCCGGAAAAAGTGGATGTCGGTGGCTTTCCAAAGACGCCAATCACAGTTCCATCAGGAGAAAAGTAGGCTTTCGAGGTTTTCCATAGCTGAGAGTTGCCTGCGAAGAGCTGCGTTATCTGCTTTGCCGAGAGGGGTTTCGCACCTTTCGGCAGAGGGTCGGCGTGGGAAGGGAGCGCGAGCAGGGCAAGAACGGCAGTAAAGAGTCCAAGGCGCATTTGATCTCTCCATCAATGATTAAGCCGGCAAACGCTGAAATCGTCCGCCAACTCACCTTCGTGTGTCAACAGTTGCCCGTTTCATGGGCATTTGTTTCGTGGACGGAAGGTCCAGGTCTTGGAACCTCGCCCACGCCTCCCCATTTCCGGACTGGAAACATGACAAAGGGTGCTTCATGCCCGAACCTTGCAAGCTCGTCTGCACCACCTGCGGCCAGACCAATCGTGTCCCCGAAGCCCGTCTGGGCCAGCACCCCAAATGCGGCAGTTGCGGCGATCCGCTCGTCGCGCCCAAGGTCGTGGAGCTTGATCTCCGGCTGCACGACAAGGCCACGCGGACCGATGACTTGCCGCTGCTTGTCGATTACTGGGCGCCGTGGTGTGGGCCCTGCCGCGCCATGGCGCCCGAATTCGCCAAGGCCGCGGCCAGCCTTGCCTCGCAGGCCCGCTTTGCCAAGATCAACACCGAGGATCATCCCGCCGTCTCGGCCCGGCTGGGCATTCGCGGTATCCCCCTGCTGATCCTGTGGCGGCACGGCCGCGAGGTTGCGCGTCTTTCCGGCGCCCGGCCAGCCGCCGACATCGCGGCCTTCGTCCGCCAGAACCTGCCGCAGACCGCCTGAGCCACGGCCCTACCCGGGCGCGAGTTCGCGCAGCACCTGACGGTCTGCCTCGAGCACCAGCGCCGCCTCGGCATGGGCCAGTGCGCGCGCCGCCTGCACCCGCGCGGCCTGTGCCATCGCGGGCAGCGGCCGCGTGGCCAGATCGGCCAGCGCCTTCATCAGCCGGATCTGCACCTCGATCATCCCCGCCCCGTCGCGGGCGATGGCGGCATAGGCGTCCATCATCAGGTCGTCGATCGACAGCGCGCGCACATGCAGCCGCGGGTGGCGGCGATCCTCGGCCTCGCCAGCCTCGTCCGTCACCCCCCGGAGCACCCGATGCAGCCGGGCGATGATGTCGATCGCCGTGCCCGGATCGTTGATCCCGGGTGACAGCGCGCGCGAACCGATCTCACTCAGCACGATGAGCCCGAACCTCGGATCCTGATCGAAGGACCTGAGCGCGCCAAGATCGAAGGCGCCGCGCATCCGCTCGGCCACCCGGTCGGGCACCGCCCCCGACAGGTGTGCCAGTGCCGCCCCCTCGAACAGATAGCGTCCCGGCTGCGCCTCGAGATAGACCTCGACTTCGGCCTCCTCGGCGCAGTCCGAAAGCGCCGACAGGTCGATGTGGCGGACAAAGCCCTCCGCCATCCCCGAAAGCGGCACCAGCCCCGGGGGCAGGGCGCCGATCAGCGGCCGCCCGCCAAGGCAGGGCAGGGCAAAGCGCATTTCCATCGCCCGCGTCGCGGCCGCGGTCACCTTGCGCACCGTTTCGTCCATGCTGCCGAGGTCGGACAGATGGTCGATCCAGCGCAGGATCGCGATCACGACAAAGCCCACGACGATCAGCGTGAAACCCAGGATCACGATGATCGACTTGCCGGCATAGACCCGCGTGCTGAGCAGGATGATCGACACCAGAGCGAACAGGAAGGCCCCGAGAAAGGTCGCAAGGACGGTCTGTGTCGTCGTATCGGCGAGCAGCAGCCGGTGCACCCGGGGTGTCATCTCTGACGCGGCCCCGCGATAGGCCGTGACCATGATGCTGAGCGAAAAGGTCACCACCGCCAGCATGCTCGACGCGAGGATGTTGAGGATCCGCGTCACCGCCTCGACGCTTACCTGATCCTCCAGCGCATCGGGAATGAACCGCTGGAACAGGGCCGAGGCCAGCGCGGCAAGGATCGCCAGAAGCGAGATCAGCACGACCCGCACCCAGATCAGCCGCGACAGCTGCGCCATCTTCCAGACCGTCTTCGACAACATCCCGAGCCCCCCACCACCCTGCGCCGCCGGTCCGTCCGATCCGGCATGAGTGAACTTGACACGGACTGCCCGATCCGCCAAATACCCCGCAAGTGGGGTCGTAGCTCAGTTGGGAGAGCGCGTCGTTCGCAATGACGAGGTCAGGAGTTCGATCCTCCTCGGCTCCACCATCCAAAGACGACCACCGCCTCGGGTTCCGATCGTATTTTTTTCGGGCATTTCCACGAAATGCGCGATAGGGCCGTCCGTCTTGGCTTCGACCTGCAATCGAGCGGTCGGGGCACTGTTTTCCCCCAACTTCCGGGAAGCACGGAACCTGGTCTGTGGCACCATGCCTGATCGGTCGACCGCGCCCCGAATATGCCATCCATCAGACCCTTGCCGGACGCCACCTTTGGGATGCAACATCGGCGTGCGGGTTTTGCCCGCCGGCCGAAAGAACCGTGAAGTCGTCTTGCGCACAGGTTCTTGCCAAGCGCCGGGCGCGAGTCGATCACGCCTTGTCTGCGCTCTCCACCGTTTCGGCCAGCAGAACCGCGATGAACCGGGTCGAGGCGAAGGCCCCGCAGATGATCGCCAGCATCGCCGTCAGCGGAATTGCCAGGATCGCCCCCGGAAGCCCCCATAGCGTCGACCACACCGACAAGGCCACCAGCACGACGAACGGGCTCAGGTTCAATTGCCGTCCGATCACCCGTGGCTCCAGGATGTTTCCGACATAGGTCTGCGCCGCGATCAGCATCGCCCCCAGCACCGCCGTCGTTCCGATCGAGCCGAACTGCGCCAGC
Source organism: uncultured Alphaproteobacteria bacterium (assembly GCA_963700485.1). Lineage (GTDB taxonomy): Bacteria > Pseudomonadota > Alphaproteobacteria > Rhodobacterales > Rhodobacteraceae > Aliitabrizicola. The sequence continues at coordinate 103,492 of CAVOXQ010000007.1, read as the reverse complement.
GACAGCAGGACCGGCAGCGCCACCCCGATGATCGACCCCACATAGGGGATGTAGTTGAAAAGCCCGATCACCACCGCCCAGAACAGCGCGAAATCCACCCCCATGCCCCACAGGATCACGAACGAGATCACTCCGAGGACCACATTGATGCCGGTCTTGATGGCCAGATAATCGCCGATCTTGCGGTTGATGTCCCGGATCAGCCGTTCGGTCAGTTCCGCCTGGTCGCCCTGCGGAAAGGCTGCGGCCAGCTTGGCCGCAAACCGGCCCCGTTCGGCCATCAGGAAGCCCGCATAGACCACCACGAGAAACACCGTGAACCCCAGGCTGGTGAGCCCGCCCAGAAGCCGCAGCAGGATCGCCTGAAGGTTCAGCTTGCCCAGCGTCGCATCGACGATGTCCTCCCAGGTGGGGCGTTCGATCCCGCCGATGGCCGCGGCCTTCGCTGCCAGCACCTCGAGGTTCTGCTGATAGCGCGGCATTACCGCGACCAGTTGGTTGAGCGTGACCGAAATCACGAGCGCCAGCGCCACGACCGCCATCGTGAAGCCCAAGAGCACAAGCGCGTGCCGCAGCATCAGCGGAAGCCGCCCGATCAGGGGCACCCGTTCCAGCGCCTCGGCCGCCGTGGTCAGAACATAGACCGCTATGATCGCCAGGACGATCGGCAGGACGATGGCCTGGCCGATGATCAGAAGCCATCCGATCATCAGCACAAGACCGGTCGCAAGCACCAGGTTCATGAAGGGCGCGCCCCGCATGGGCGCGGTCCCCTCAGGCGGTCCGCGGTGCTTTTCTGAAGTGCAGGGCAAGCGCCACGATCGACACACCGGTGGAAATCAGGTCGATCGCCAGCAGAATGCCCGGGATCGTCAGTGCCGACTGGGGGAAGCTGGCAAGGATCATGCCGCCCAGAAGCACCGACACCCCGCCCGACAGCAGCACGATCCAGAAATAGGAGGTGCCGCGCCCGGCAAAGGCCAGCGCAAGCTTAACCACCCCCTCGATCAGGAAGAGCAGACCGATGGTCCAGGTAAGCGCCAGGGTGCCCGCGACGGGATTGCTCAGGATCCAGCCACCGATCACGAGCGCCAGAACACCGAGCAGCCCCGTCCAGACCCGCGATCTCTCGGAGGTGTCGCGAACCGCAGCGATGATTTGCAGGGCCCCCATCAGAAGGAACAGCCAAGCCACGATCGTAGTTGCCGTGATCGTGGCGGCAAGCGGGTTGAACAGCGCGAGAAAGCCGCCCGCGACGGCGACCAAACCCGCGATGAGGAGAAGAAACCAGTGTTTCATTGCATGCCTCGCTGAATGCTGATCGAAAGACTACGGCCAAGCCACGGGCGCGGCAAGCTTTTTTGGTGTCAACGCTCGGTCTGCCGAGCGGTCGTTGAAGATCTGGTGGGGGGCCGCCGACATGTCCCTGCCGCGCGGGATGAAAGCGGGACGGGGCCAGCGCCCATGGCTCGATCCCCGCTCGGTCCTGCGCCACCGGGCCGGGGTTGTCCGCGGCAGCAGATGGTGGGATCCCTGTCGCGACGGGCCTTGCCCGGTGGCGCGTGCGATGCGATAGGCCACGCGGGGGCGGGCCTGGTCGTTGACCCGAAACGGCGGCGGCCTGTGGAAGATCCACGACAAGATCCCCAAGGGCAGGCCCGAGGCGCCGGGCCGGCGGCCCGCGGCGTTCATCCGAGGCGGGGCGCGATCGAGGCCGGTCGGGAAAGGCCAGCGAAGATCAGTTCGATTTCACGATCCCGGAGAATCCCGCAACCGCAAGTAACCCCAGCGCAAGCCCGGCGATGGTCTGGAAATACATGAACCATTTGCCGAGATACCCTTGCCGCGTTCGCGTATCGGGCGACCAGTAGGAGGCCTGACCGCTGCCCGAGCCGGGCACCACCGCGTCGGCCGACAGCATGAAGGGGTTGAACTTGGGATAGGCCGATGCTTCCGGCTGGCGGAGGTAGCAGGCAAGCTGCGGCTCGCCAGAGCGCGCGAGCCCGGCGCGTTCGATGTCGAGCGAGGGCAGCAGAAGGCGTTCGGTCGAGGGCGTTGCGCACAATACCCATTCCGGAGAACGCAGGATGAAGGGCGCATTCGGCCGCATCATGCTGGCCCTGTCCAGATGCGCGTAGAGGAGTGCGCCCATCGACCAGAGCAGCACAAGCCAGACGAGCGCCAGAAGGGGCAGCCGGCCGTAGCCCGTGGTAAGGCCGATCACGGCATCCTTGAGCTGCAACACAGCCCGCATGACAAGGCTTCCGGACCGATTGCGCCGCGCCCGCCGCGACAGGCGTTCCTTTTCGATCAGCACACGACGCTTGTCCTCGTCATGCCCCATCTGGCCGAGCACGCTTGCCAATTGTTCATAGGGCTGCGGCCAGAAATCCTCGCCCCACCGATCCGGCGTCTGGCGGGACAACCAGTCGAGACGGTCTTTCGCGCTGACGACCCCACCCAGAAACGCGCCATAGAGGCATCGGTTCAGCAGAAGGTCGCCTTTCGCGGGCCAGCATGCCGGTTCGTCGACGATGGCGCCAAGGCGCGCGCCGTTCAGGTTCAGGGCCCCCTCGATCGCCGCACCCTGACGAAGAAAGAATGCACCCTCCGCAACCGCCCGCTCAAGATTCACGGCGATCTCGCCCTGTCGTGCGACGTGAACGCCCGTAAGATCGACATCGCCCCCGATCCGTGCGGTGGCCAGCGACATGGTTCCGGTTATCTGCGCGAGCCGCAGGGTCAGATCGCCCTCGACCTGAACCGAGTCCGCCTCGATCGCCGGTCCGTCGATCCTCTCGAGCACGGCGCCGATAAGGTCGAGATCACCGCCGATGCGCCCGCCCGGCAAGGCGAGGCTGCCGCGAACCGAAGCGCCACGAAACAATGCGCCGCCCCGAACCGAAATCCGCTCGGCTTCGAGGGCGCGGTCGCCGGGGGCGTCGATTGCCGCACCGTCAAGGATCAGATCGCCCCCCACACGCCCGCCCCGCAAGCGCACGGGCCCATGGATCGTGGCCGACCGAAACAGCAGATCGCCGCGCGCATCAAGGCGCTCTCCGGAAAACCCGGGAAGGTCCGAGCCGTCGAGGGCCAGCGTGTCGATCACCGCCGAGCGGAAGATCGGCGTCGAATCAAACCGGCAGTCGATCAGCCCGATGTCGCGCGGCACCCGGCAACCCTCGAGATCGAGGACGCCCGTGACCCAGGCGCCGCCCAGCCGCAGGCCCTTTTCGTGCAGTCTCGGGGCCTCGGGGCCACCCACGAGCAGGAAGCGGATCAACTCGGCCCGGACCCGACGCGCCTCGTCGCCTGTGTCGGGCAAACCGCCGGCACCCAGCCTGTCGAAGGCACCGGTCCCGATGCCCTCGACAAGGACCGTCTCCGCGGCGCCGAGCGTCCCGAACCTTGCCAGTCCGCCTTGCGCCACCGTCAGAGCGCGGCCAGAACCCGCGCCCACGATCGGATGCCCTTGTGGAAGCTGGTCAGGCTGTACTTCTCGTTCGGGCTGTGGATGCGGTCATCCGACAGACCGAAGCCCGCCATGACAACGTCCATTCCCAGCTTTTCCTTGATCATTGTGGTCACCGGGATCGATCCGCCGCCGCCCACGAAGGCGGCCTCCTTGCCCCATTCGTCGGACAATGCCTGCTGGGTCTTCTGGAAGACCGGGGCTCGACACTTCGAAGGCGACCGCGCGGCCTGACCCGAACTCGGTGAACTCGACGCGGCAATCCTTGGGAATCCGGGCCTTGACGAACGCGCGGAAGGCCGCGCGGATCTTGTGGGGATCCTGATCGAAAACCAGGCGGAAGCTGATCTTGGCAGATGCAACCGCGGGAATGACCGTCTTGAAGCCATCTCCGGTATAGCCGCCGGTCATCCCGTTCACTTCGCAGGTCGGCCGCGACCATGTCTGTTCCAGAACGGATCGTCCCTTTTCGCCGGCCGGAACCGAAAGGCCGACCTCGCCCAGGAATTCGGATTCGGAGAAATCGAGCTTGGCCCAGCTTTCCTTGAGCGACTGGGGAAGGTCTGGCACACCGTCATAGAAGCCGGGAATGGTGATCCGGCCATCTTCATCGCGCAGGTCCGCGATGACGCGGGCGAGGATGTGGTTCGGGTTGGCTGCGGCAGAGCCATAGAAACCCGAATGAAGGTCGCGGTCGGCCGCATGGATGTGAATTTCTTCGGCGCACAGGCCGCGCAGGCTCGTGGTGATCGCGGGTGTCTGCTTGTCCCACATGTTGGTGTCGCAGATCATCGCCACATCCGCGGCGAGTTCCTTCTTCGCGGCATCGAGAAAGCCGGGCAGGTTCGCGCCGCCAGATTCCTCTTCGCCTTCCAGCAGGATCGTGATCGGGATCGGCAGCTTGCCGGTCACGATCTTCCACGCCCGGCAAGCCTCGACGAAGGTCATCAGCTGACCCTTGTCGTCGGATGCGCCGCGCCCGCGGATTTCCTTGCTGCCGTCGGGCAGGGTCACGATCACCGGCTCAAAGGCGTCGCCCTCCCACAATTCCAGCGGGTCGGCGGGTTGCACGTCATAATGGCCGTAGAACAGGACTTTCGTGCCCGTGGCATCATGGTTCTTGGCCAGCACGACCGGGTGTCCGGGGGTGTCGCGAACCTCCGAGGCGAAACCGATCGAGGCGAGATCCGCCGAATGCCATTCGGCGCAGGCGCGGGTTTCGCCGGCGTAGGCGGGATCGGTGGAAATCGACTTCATCCTGACGGTGGCGAACAGGCGATCGAGCGCATTGTCTAGGTCGCGCATCGACATGCGCGAGAACCTTTTCGAGATCGGACATGATGGAAACCTCCCTGTGGCAACATGATTGTATCCCGCCGGCCCATGCGTGCCGGCGGGTGTGCCGCCCGGTCAGAACGACCAGATCATCGGCACGAGAAAGACGGCGATCACGAAGAACCAGATCATCATGGGCAGGCCCAGCTTCCAGTAATCCCCGAACTTGTAGGCGCCGGGCTCCATCACCATCAGGTTGGTCGGCGTGGCGACCGGGGTCAGGAACGCCCCGGCGCAGGCGATGCAGACGCACATCAGGACCGGCTGCACCGAAATGCCCATCTGGTTTGCCGCGACAACCGAAATCGGAATGATGATGAGCGATGTCGCGGTGTTCGAGATCACCTGACCCAGAACCGCCGACAGGACGAAAAGCCCGGCCAGCAGGGCATAGGGGCCCCGATCCCCGACCGCCCCGACCAGACCATCGGCCAGCAGCTCGGCCGCGCCCGTCACCTGCATCGCTGTCGACAACGGGGTGAGGGCGGCAACGAGAATGACCGTGGTCCAGCTGATCGAGCGGTAGACCTGATCGACGCTCAACACGCCCGAGACAAGGATGATCCCTGCCGCAAGAAGTCCCGCGACAGCCGGCGGCACGAGGCCGGTCGCGAGCAGAAACACCATGATCGCCAGTGCGACGAGAACGGTCTTCGATCCCGATCCCATGGGGACGGCCTGGCGCCGCACGAGATCGGGGGCGTTCACGACCAGAACCTCGCTCGGTTCCAGCCGCAGGTCGAGCGCCTTCCAGGTGCCCTGGAGCAGAAGCGTGTCGCCAGCCGCCAGGGTTCGCCCGGCGCGACATCCTCGCCCTGCCGCTGGATCGCCAGCACGATCAGATCGCCGCTTTCCGTGACCATGCCCGGAAAGAAGCGCGTTCCGATCAGCGGCGATCGCGGCGGGATGAGCACTTCGGCCAAACCTGAGTCCCGGTTGAAGAGCGTCTCGCCGATGCCGCCCTCGGGGGCGTCTTCGCGGAACGCGAGGCCCATCGCGACGGCCGCCTCTGCCGCCTGATCCGCCGGCCCCCGGATGACGAGGATGTCGCCCTCGCGCACGGTGTCTTCCCGGATCGGGCGGGCCTGCGCATCCTTGACCGTGACGAGCGACAAGCCGCCCTGACCATAGAGCGCCACCGCAGATGCGGGGCTGTCCGATTGCCGACGAGCCTTCGCGCACGCGCAACTGATGGACGTCGCTCGTCAGGCGGTATTGCTCGAACAAGGTGGTCGCGTGCCGGCTCAGGTCGGGTGGAAGCGATTTGCTGGTGCCGCTCCGGCAACAGCCGCTCCCGAAGAGCACGACGATTGCGACGCAGCCGATGACGATCGGAATGCCGACCAGCGCAAACTCGAAGTATCCAAACCGCCACCGCCGGCATCTGCCGAGGCCTCGACCACCAACACGTTCACCGGACTGCCCGTCAGCATCAGTTGCGAACCGGCATGGGCGCCGAAGACCAGCGGCATCAGAAGCTGCGATGGCGACCGCCCAAGCCGGATCGCCATCACGACGACAACCGGAAGCAGAGCCGCGACAGCGCCGTTCACACTGATCAGGGCCGCCAGAACGCCGACGAAGCCCATCATCAAAACGATGAGCCGGGTCCGGCTTTCCCCGGCCTGAGTTGATCAGAACCTGACCCGCCCACGCCGTTACCCCGGACACCTCGAGGCCTGCGCTGACGACGAACAGCGCCGCGATGAAGATCACCGCGGGGTCGCCAAAGCCCGCGAGCGCCTGGTTGCAGAGTCAGAATGCCCGTCGCCCAAAGCGCGAGTGCCGCGCCGACGCAGACCGCGATAACCGGCAATCTGTCCCAGATGAACAGCACGACAATTGCGGCGATGACGGCAAAGACGATCCAGATATCAGTCAAAACACGGCCTCATATCTTCGCGGACGGTCGATCTTTGCCGGATCGATCCGGGAACGGCAACAGGATTCGCCACCGGAGGCCGGGGCGATATTCCCGATCCCCTGATCGCCTTGCAGCCCGATCCGCGTGCGCGTGCCGAGCGTCGCGACGCCGTGTAAAATTTTCATGTCATGTCGCCTGCCCCAACAGTTTCTTTCCTATTGATTCTTGGTGACAGACGCCACGGCTTCTCGCTATCCATTTGCATGAGCGTGGCTTGGGTCGGAATCTGTCGGAACGGCGCGCGACGATCCTGCTGCCATCTCTCTATACACAGGTGGCAGATGGCTGTTGTGGCGCCGGTCGATCGAGTGTCCGATCCTGGTTGCAGCCAAGGCGTGATGCCGCTGGCCGTTTTTCCTGTGGCAAGACGGACGTAGGTTTGGGTTCAAAAGGATGCGAGGGCAACTGACAAGCAAATCGGCAAAGCCGACGAACGAGGCTGGCATGTCGGGGTTTCTCGGCACGATCGAAAGGGTGGGCAACATGGTGCCACACCCGGCGATCATCTTCTTCATGCTGATCGGCATCGTGATCGTGCTGTCGGTGATCTTCGCCGCGCTCGGCACGACCGTCACCTATGACGGCTACGACCCGCAGTTGAGCGACATCGTGACGCAGACCACATCGGTGCGCAGCCTGCTGTCGCCCGACGGCATCCGTTTCATGCTGACCTCGCCGGTTGCGAACTTCCTTGGCTTCACCGGGGTCGGCGTGATCCTTGTCGCGATGATCGGCGTCGGTCTGGCCGAAGAATCCGGGCTGATCGCGACGCTGGTGCGCAAGCTGGTGGCCATCGCGCCGCGCTCGATCTTCACCTTCATGATCGTGATGATCGGCGTGCTGTCGTCGATCGCGGCGGATGCGGGTTATCTGGTGCTCGTGCCCCTGGCCGCCGCCGCCTTCCACAGCATGGGGCGGCATCCCGCTGGCCGGTCTTGCCGCGGGCTTCTCGCGGCGTTGCGGCCGTGTTCCTTGTCAACGTCTTCGTCACGCCGACCGACGCGCTGCTGGTCGAGGTGACGAACGACGCGATCCGCAGCGTCAACCCGACGCCCAGATCTCCGTCGTCGGCAACCTGTTCTTCATGATCGTGTCGTCGATCCTGATGGGCATCATCTGCACCGTTCTGACCGAGCGGTTCGTCGAGCCGCGCCTTGGCGCCTTATACCGGCGGTGATCCGCGGTCGAGAAACGCGAAGGGCTTCGCCGGAACGAAGCAGCGCGGGCCTGAAATTCGCCGGGCGCGCGCTGCTCGGATTCGTCATGGTGATCGGCGCGCTGACCGCCCCGCCGCTTCCGCTGGGGTATCCTGCGCAACCAGGAAACCGGCGGCATCATGGCCGGGTCGCCGTTCATGAGCGGCCTGATCATCCTGATCAGCTATCCTGTTCCTGTGTCGTGGGCTACGCCTATGGCAAGGGGGCGGGCACCATCGCGAACGTGACCGCGGCGATCGGCCTGATCGTCAAGACCTGGAGCAATCTGGCGGGGATGATCTTCCTGCTGTTCGTGATCGCGAACTTCATCGCCTTCTTCAACTACACCAACCTGGCGACCGTGCTGGCGGTCAATCTGGCCGACTTTCCTGCAGACGAGTGCCGATCGGGGTGACGGGCTACATCATCCTCTTCGTGATCGTCGTGGCGATCATCGACATCATCCTGACGGGTGCGCTGGCGAAATGGGCGATCCTTGCGCCGGTGTTCGTGCCGCTGTTCATGCGGCTTGGCGGCGACCCGAACCTGGTGCTGGCGGCCTACCGGGTCGGCGACAGCCCGATGAACGTCATCACGCCGCTGAACGTCTATCTGGCGGTGATGGTCGGCTTTGCGCAGAAGTACCAGAAGGACGCGGGCATCGGCACGATCGTGGCGCTGATGCTGCCCTACACCGTACGTTCTGCTGGTGCTCTGGACGGCGCTTGCTGGTCGTCTGGTATCGCTTCGGCCTGCCGCTGGGCCCGGCGTGATGAGCCCGGTCTGCGACCGGCCCTGACCGCGGCCTGTCGCCGGACGTGCAATCCGGCTGAACAATCGTCCCGGCAGGTCCGCTCCGGACTGCGACCTTCCAGAAGGATGTGCTTTCATGCCCGCTGACCTCGATTCCGAAGCCCTCGCCCTTGGTCCTGGGTGGTCGCGATCTTCGGCTTGTCGGGCTGCGTCGAAGAAGACGCCCCCGACGAGGTCGAGGCCCGCCCCGTCCGCACGATCGTGGTCGAAGAGCGTGCTGGGGGGCGAGACGGTTTCGCTGGCCGGCACCGTCGAAAGCCAGGTGCAGGTGGATCTGGGTTTCCGGATCGGCGGCCGGGTGATCGAACGGCTGGTGAACGTTGGCGATGTCGTGACCGCCGGGCAGGTGCTGGCAAGGCTCGACCCTGCTGACGAGGAAAACGGCCTGCGGGCCGCCGAGGCGAACCTTGCCGCCGCCGAGGCGCAACTGGTCGAGGCGAGGCCAATCTTGCCCGTCAGCGCCAGCTTTATGACCGGGGCTTTCTGGCCCTGGCCGGGCTTGAACGGGCCGAGGCAGGCGCAGACCACGGCCCTGGCTGCCGCCGACGCGGCGCGCGCGCAATATGGCGTTGCCCGGCGGCGGCTGAACGACACGGTGCTTTACGCCGATGCTCCGGGGACCGTGACCGTCCGCGGGGCCGAACCGGGCGAGGTGGTGACACCGGGTCGCATGATCGTGCAGATGGCCCGCGACGAAGGCAAGGACGCGGTGTTCGACGTGCCGGAGGCCATGCTGGGGCGCGGCGACATCGACAACGTGATCGACATCGCGCTGTCGCAGAACCCCGCCGATCATCGCCGAAGGCCGGATCCGCGAGAGATTTCGCCGCGCGCCGATGCGGTGACCGGCACCTTCCGCATCCGCGTCGGTCTGATCGACCCGCCGCCAGAACTGCGGCTTGGCTCGACGATCACCGGCCAGACCACCTTCGATCCGGTGGGAAGCATCGAGATCCCGGCGACGCGCTGACCAGTGCCGATGGCCGGCCGGCCGTCTGGGTGGTCGATCCCGCCGCGCTGACCGTAAGCCTGCGCCCGATCGCCGTAGATCGCTTCACGCCCGCCGCGGTCGTGGTGCAGGACGGCTTGCAGCCGGGTGACGTCGTGGTGACCGCCGGTGTGCAGGCCCTCCGTCCCGGCCAGAAGGTGCGTCTGGCCGGAGCGGCGTCATGATCGGCCCCAATCTTTCGGAATGGGCCCTCAGAACAAGACAGCTGACGATCTACATGATGATCGTCGGTGTCATTGCCGGCGCCTTTGCCTTCATCAACCTCGGGCGCGACGAGGATCCGAGCTTCACCATCAAGACGATGCTCGTCACCGCCGTCTGGCCCGGCGCCACGATGGAAGAGACGCAGACCCAACTGACCGACCGTCTGGAGCGGCGGCTGGAGGAAACCACGGGCCTCGATGCCCTGCGCTCGATCACCCGGCCCGGGATCGTGACGATCTATCGTCGACCTGCAGGAGGCGTTCCCCTCGGGTCAGGTGCCGGGCGTCTGGCAGGAAGTGCGCAACAGGATCGGCGACATCCGCCATACCCTGCCGCAGGGCGTGCTGGGGCCTTTCTTCAACGACAATTTCGGCGACGTATTCGGCATCATCTATGCCTTTACCGCTGACGGATTCACTGACCGCGAGTTGCGCGACCAGGTCGATGTCGTGCGGTCGGACCTGTTGCGGCGGGTTCCCACTGATCAGCCGGATCGAATGGATCGGCGTTCAGGACGAACAGGTCCTGATCGAATTCCAGCCCGACCGCGTTGCGGCCATGGGCCTCGACTACGGCCAGATCTTCAACGCCATCGCCGCGCAGAACGCGGTGCGCCCGTCCGGCGTGATCAACTCGGGTACCGAGAATCTGGCGCTTCGCGTCTCGGGCGCCTTCACGTCCGAGGCCGACGTGCTCGAGGTGACGCTGGTGGCGGACGGGCGCACGATCCGGCTGGGCGATATCGCCACCGTTCGCCGCGCGCTGGTGGACCCGCCGCAACCGATGCTGCGGGTGAACGGCAAACCGGCCATCGCGCTGGCCATCTCGATGGTCGAAGGCGGCGATATTCTGGAACTGGGCGAAGGATGTCAGCGCGGTGATGGCGCAGGCGACCGCCAACCTGCCCATCGGGATCGAACCCGTCCTGATCTCGAACCAGCCGGTGGTCGTGGATCTTGCCATCGGCGACTTCACCGACAGCCTTTGGCAGGCCGTGGTGATCATCCTGGTCGTCAGCTTCGTCATGCTGGGTGTGCGGCCGGGCGCGGTGGTGGCCATCGCCATTCCGCTTGACCCTGTCGATCGTGTTCCTGGTGATGCAGATCGCCGGGATCGACCTGCACCGCATCTCGCTTGGCGCGCTCATCATCGCGCTTGCGCTGCTGGTGGACGACGCGATGACGACCGTCGATGCGATGCTGCGCCGCCTCGCGCAAGGCGACACGATCGACAAGGCTGCGGGCTTTGCCTACCGGACCCTGGCCGCGCCGATGCTGACCGGCACGCTGATCACCATCGCGGGCTTCGTGCCGATCGGCTTTGCCGAAAGCTCGGCCGGCGAATACACGATCTCGCTGTTCTACGTCGTGGGCATCGCGCTGATCTCGTCTTGGCTGGTGGCAGTACTTTTCACGCCGATCCTCGGATCGGTGATCCTGAAGCCGCCGGCGACGGGTGCGGTGGACGCGCCGCCCGGACGCGCGCTTCTTGCCTATCAGAAGCTGCTGCGGCCTTGCGATCCGCTTCCGCCTGATCACCTTCGCGATCACGGCAGGTCTCTTCGCCCTCGCCTATGTAGGTCTTGCACAGGTCGACCGGCAGTTCTTTCCTGCCTCGGACCGGAACGAACTGATCGTCGATTTCCAGCTGTCCCGGTCAAGTTCCATCTTTGCCAGTGCGGATGCCGTCGAGCGGATCGAGGACTGGATCGAGGCAAGCGGCGACGCCGAGCAGTTTTCGTCCTATGTCGGACGCAACGTCATCCGGTTCTACCTGCCTCTCGACATCAACCCGCCAAGCGACAACCGGTCCCAGATCGTCGTCATGGCGAAGGATTTCGCGGCCCGGGACCGGTTGCAGGCCGGCCTGACCGCCTTTCTGAACGAAGAATTCCCCGAAGCCATCAGCCGGGTCAGCCCGCTGGAACTGGGGCCGCCGGTCGGCTGGCCGCTGCAATACCGCCTGACCGGCCCTGACCCGGAGGTGCTACGCGCCCGCGCGCTGGACCTCGCCAATCTGGTGGCGACGTATCCGAACGCGCGGCAGGTGCATTTCGACTGGATCGAGCCCGGACGCCAGTTGCGGATCGAGGTCGATCAGGCGCGGGCGCGGCGGCTGGGGCTGACCTCGGCGCAACTCGCCGCCGTGCTGCAAACCGCCGTGTCCGGCGCGACCGTCACACAGCTGCGCGACGACATCTATCTGGTCAACGTGGTTGCCCGCGCCGCCGACGGCTCTCGCGTGTCGCTCGACACGCTGGGCAGCCTGCAGGTGCCGGTGCCGGGCGGGCGCACCGTGGCGCTGAGCCAGTTCGCCAATTTCAGCTTCGATCAGGAACAGCCCTTCATCTGGCGGCGCGACCGGCTGCCGACGCTGACGGTGCTCGCCGATGTGGTGAACGGCGACACGCCCGAGGCGGCCGTGGCGGCGCTGCAAGCCGAGATCGACGCGATGAACGCTACGCTGCCCGTCGGCTACGAGATCCAGGTGGGCGGCACGGTCGAGACCAGCGCCGAAAGCAGCGCGTCGGTCTTTGCGGTCGTGCCGCTGATGGTGTTCCTGATGGTCACGCTGTTGATGGTGCAGCTCAAGAACTTCAAGGACATGGGGATGGTCGTTCTGCTCCTGCCCTTGGGCCTGATCGGGGTGGTGGGCGCGCTCTTGGCCTTCGGGCGACCGCTCGGCTTCGTGGCAATCCTCGGCATTCTTGCGCTGATCGGGATGATCGCCAAGAACGCGGTCATCCTCATCACCCAGATCAATGACGAACGCGCCGCGGGCAAATCGGTGGACGAGGCGGCGGTTTCGGCGGCGACCAGCCGGTTGCGACCGCTGCTGCTGACCGCGCTGTCGACCGTGCTGGGCATGCTGCCCATCGCGCCGACATTGTTCTGGGGCCCGATGGCCTTTGCCATCATGGGCGGGCTCATGGTTGCGACGCTGCTGACCCTCGTGCTGTTGCCGACGATCTACGTCACGGTCCACGGCGGACGGAAGGCGGCCGCCGTTCCGGCCGATGGATGAGAGGCGCAGGCCTCTCTGCGCTGGTCAGGGGCCAGCGACAAGCGCAGCTACTACCGGCTGTTCTCGGGTTATGTGCTGGCGCTTTTTGCGACCGGCATCGCGACGGTCGGGCTTGCGCTTCTCGCCTTCGATCTGGCGGGCGACGATTCCGGCGCGGTGATCGGCACCGCGCTGTCGATCAAGATGCTGGCCTACATCTTTGCCGCCCCGATCCTGACGGTGCTGACGGAGCGGTTTCCCCGGCGGGCGTTTCTTGATCGCGCTCGACCTGGTTCGCGGGCGGCAGCCTGATCCTGCTGCCCTTCGTGACCGCGATCTGGCAGATCTATCGCGCTGGTATTCATCTTCGCTGCTCGCATCGGCGACCTTCACGCTCGTCTATCTGGCCGTGGTGCCCTACCTGCTGGGCAGCGCCGAGGACTACACCCGGTCGCTCGCGCGCTCGCGCATCGCCTCCGAGGTCGACGGGGCCGCTCAGCCCGCTGATGGCGGCGGCCGGCTGATCGTGATCGTCGGTGCACCGGCATCTTCGTCGATCGCGGCGGGCGTTTTCGCGCTCTCCGCCGTCCTGGTCGCGCAGCGCCGACCTGCCGCGCCACACCGCCCCGCGCAGCGGAACGGCTCTGCGTCCAAGCTGACACGGGGCCCGCGGCTCTTCATCGCGCGTGCCGGAGTTCCGCGCGGTCATCGCGCTTGACATCGTGGTTGCCCTGGCCACGGCCATGGTGATGGTCAACACCGTCGTCATCATGCAGGGCATGTTCGACCTGGAACGGGACGCCTCGGCCATCGCCTTCTTCGCCTTCGGCGCGGGTTCGATCCTCGGCGCGGTCGTGCTGCCCTTTGCCCTGTCGCTGACAACCGAAAAGCGGTTGATGACGATCGGGGCAGGCCTGCTGGTGGCCGGGCTGCTGATGGGCGTGTTCCAGTCGACGCTTGCGGGTCTTCTGGTGCTTTGGGTGGTGCTTGGGTTCGGCGTGGTCTGGGTGCTGACGCCCGTTACCTACCTGATCCGGCGGCTCGCCGCGCCGGACGATCTTCAAAAGCTGTTTGTGGCGCAGGCTTCGATCGCAAACGGATGTCTTCTGGTGGCCTATTCGATGGCGGGCTGGCTCGGCGCAACGGTCGGTTTGCCGGCCACCTTCCTGTGCCTGGGCGGGCTTGCAGGTGCAGCGACCGTCGTCGCGCTGCGGCTTTGGCGCGGGGCGGCGGAGGCCCGGGGCTAGTTGAGCGGCGACAACGCGATCGAGGTGGCGTCCTGCACAAGCCCGCGTCCGGCATCCAGAAGTCGGGTATCGTTCTCGGCGTCGGCGAACAACCGGGGCCCGTAGGCCGAGAGGCCCCGCATTACCGAAATCATGACCGGCGATGTGGCCACCTTGAAGTGGTTGAGCGAATCCTCGTTCCCCGCCAGCGAACTGATATCGACGATGGTGACCGGAAGATCCGGAACCTCCGTCTCGTCGGTCAGCGATCCCAGCCGCGCCCCCGTGCCCCGAAGCGCCGCCGAGATCCGCAGGGCGCGATCGCGGCTCGAGGTGAAGACATAGATCGACACGTCCTCGGGCGCGAGTGCGGCAACCTGCCGACGGAACACGCCCACGTCGATGTCAGGGGCCATCAGGGCGACCGTCTTGATCTTGGAAAACCCGCCCGGCACGTCGCGTATGGCCTTCTGCCTGAGCGCCTCCATCACCAGAAAGGCACCCATCGAATGGCCCGCCAGCACGATGCGCGAAACCTTGGTCTGTGCCAGCAGATCGAGAAGCTGCTCCAGATCGTCGCGCGCCTCGAGCACCGCTTCGCGGTCGGTGGCATAGGACCGGGCCCGGGCGGCCGACGGCCAGGAATAGTGGACCGAAACGCCCGGCGTCGTGAAGTCGTGGTTCATCTGGGCCTGCCGGTACAATCCTTCGGCAAAGTTGGTGTTGAAGCCGTGGACAAAGACGAAGGCCTCGCGCTGGCTGCGGGGCAACGGCTCCACGGCCGCATTCACGGCCCGGACAAAGGCCGCGCTGTCAGCCAGGCCCGCGGCGTCGATTGTCAGGAAGTCACGCTTCGGATCGGGGCCGCCGCCGCCTGGGAACGTGACTGTCCCGAGCTTTCGGTCGGGTGGAACCGAGACATCTATCCGCGAGAAACTGAGCCCGCCCGCCGGGTTGCGGCCATAGTCGATGCCGCCCGGCGTCGCTTCCCGGCTGGAGGCGACCAGCAGCCTCTGGACCGATCCCACCCTGGCCGCCTCCGGATCAAGCACGATCACGCCGCGCTGCGCGCAGCCGCCAAGCACCAGCGCCGCCACAAGGACCATCGAGACTATCCGCATCACTACCCGCCCGTTCGTTGTGGGTTATTCTGCCGCATCCGCGGCCGCGAGATCGGGCAGGGGCAGCCGTTCGTTGCCTTCGATCTCGGCGAGGTTCAGCGTGGAGCGCCGGCCGATGCTGTCGAAGTTCTGGTTCAGCCAATCGTCGGCCCAGCCGCGCCCGAGGTCGAAGAGCAGCCGCAGGTAGGACCATTCCGCGTTCAGCTTGCTGGATGCGACGAGATCCTTCACCTCGAGATCCGTGTGGATCAGGTGCAGATAGGTATGGGTGTAAACGCCAAGGTCGATCCCCTTCGCCTCGGCGACGCGCTGCATCAGGTCGATCGCGCGCAGTTCCTTCACGAGGCTGGAGTTGAAGCTGATCTCGTTTACCCGGTTCATGATCTCGCGGGCGGAACGGGGAAGCGTTGCCCGGACCAGCGGGTTGATCTGGACGACGAGGATGTCGGGCGCGACGCTGCTGGTCAGCAGCGGATAGAGCGCGGGATTGCCGCTGAACCCACCGTCCCAATAGGCCTCGCCGTCGATCTCGACTGCGGGAAACATCTGCGGCAGGCAGGCCGAGGCGAGCACCGCCTCTGCCGACACCTCGCCCGGGCCGAAGACCCGGGCGCGGCCGGTGCGCACGTTGGTCGCGGTGACGTGGACGGCGAGGTCGGCCACGGCGTTCACGCGGTCGAAATCAACCATCTCGTTCAGAAGCCCGCGCAACGGGTTGGAGCCGAGCGGGTTCAGGTCGTAGGGGGAGAACAACCGGCTCATGCTCTCGAAGAACAGGTAGCTCGGTGACGTGTCGAGGCTGTAGTTTCCGGTCAGGCGGTCGAGAGGGCTGCGCTGGATGGGGGAAAAGCGGGCCGCGTCGCTGACCGCCCGCCAGAACCGTTCCAGAGCGGCCCGCGCGCCGGGGCGGCCGCCCGCGGCCATGCCGTCGGCCAGGGCCACGGCGTTCATCGCGCCGGCGCTGGTGCCGCTGATCGCGCGGATGGACAGACGGTCATCCTCGAGCAGGCGGTCGAGGACACCCCAGGTGAGCGCCCCGTGGGAGCCGCCGCCCTGAAGGGCGAGCGTGATGGGCTTGGGGGCGGTGGACGGGGTTGCGGGCATGGGAACCTCCGGAATCGGTCGGCTGCGGCGCAGGGCAGGAGCGCCGCGAAAGGCTACTCCGGGTGGCGGCGCGCCACAACCGGTGAGGCTGCGGCAAAGGGGGCGCGGCGAACGGGATGCGGGTGGGCGCGCCGATCGGGCGAGCAGGGATGGCGAGCGGGGCAGCCGGAGCCAGCCCCAGGGCGCGCGCCTGGGGCTGGCGACCTGCGCAGCCCTGGGCCATCGCGCGTGCGGCCCGTCGGCCTGGGTGCTGGCGAACCAAACCGATCCGGTCTATCGCCGATCATGCACCACGGGACGCCACCCGATCCGGGGCCGCTGCGGCGCCGGATCGGGCGGCGCGATCCGTGGACGTCCGGTCACGGGGCGGCGACGGGGCGGGCGCCGTTGAAGCGGGCCTTCAGGTTTGCCAGCGCCTCGGGTGTCCAGCCCGGGGCGTCGGTCAGCGCGGCCCAGCCATCGAGATAATGGTCGAACTTGTAGACGTGGCCGTGGCCGAGCGGCGTCTGTGTCGCCAGCATGATGTCGATGCCGAGTTGCAGGAAGGTCACCACCGGCAGCCAGACGAAATCGGGGCTGACGTCGGGACCGAGCGGCGCCTGCATCCAGTCGGGTTTGCGCCAGAGCGCGTTCGGGTCGAAGAAGGTCACGGCGTCGCTGGCGTATTGCAGGTAGATGATGCGGTAGGGCCCCCAGGGCGCGGCCGCGTCGCTCAGCCGGTTGGTCTGCGAGGTGAAGCGGATCACCGATCCGTCGCGGAATTCGGGCAGCCATGCGGGCGAACCGGGATTGCGCTGGCGCGTGACGCTCGTCCATGTGCGGCTGGGGAAGGGCGGGCCCGTCCAGAACGCACCCTGGTAGGGATCGCCGATGACCTGAAAGAGGTCATGGCTGAGGTCGGAGTTGAACGAACCCAGGCTCAGACCGTGAAGATAGAGCTTGGGCCGTGTCTCTCGCGGCAAGTTTTGCCAGTGGCCGTAGACCTTGGCGAACACGGCGCGCGCCGTATCGATGCCGTATCCCGGATCGACCAGCAGTGCCAGCCAGCTCGCAAGGTAGGAATACTGCACCGAGACGCTGGCCACGTCGCCGTGCAGCAGGTACTCGAGCGCGGGCTGGCTTTCCGGGTCGATCCAGCCGGTGCCCGTCGGTGTGACGATGACGAGGTTGGCGCGGTCGAAGGCGCCGATGCGGATCAACTCGTCCAGCGCAAGCTGTGCCCGTTCGTCCACGGTTTCGGCCGAATTCAGGCCCACATAGACGCGCAGCGGCTCGATCGCCGGGGCGTCGGTCATGGCCGCGATCGCGGCCGCGTCGGGACCGGCGGAAATCGCCTCGCGCCCGGCGCGGCCCAGACCGTCCCATGTCAGAAGCGAGCCGGGGCCGCCCGTCTTCAGCGGATCGGTCGGGACCGGGCTTGAATCCTCGATCAGGGCGTCCAACCGGGCATAGGAGGCGTCGAACACCCGCAGCGCCTTACGCACGATCACGCCGTCGCCCACCATCCAGAACAGGAGTGCCGTCGCAACCAGCGCCACGATGGCCGCGACCGGACCGGGAACCCGCCGGGACAGGCGGCGGTAAAAGCGGCGCACGAGCGTCAGGAACAACCGCCCCACAAGAACGAGGATCACGAAGATCAAGAGCGCCACCGCCGCGATCGTCATCGGGCGCATGCCATCTACCGGCGGCAGGTCCATCAGTGCGCGCAGTGTGTTCTGCCAGCCCGAGGATTTCCACAGTGCCCATGCCGCGGCGGGCAGGCAGACGGCGACCGAGGCGATCTGGCCTGTCCGAAGCCAGCGTCCGTCAGGGACGGGCAGTTGCAGCGCGAGCCACAGCGTCCGCACCGCGACGCCCACACCGTAGCCCGCACCGAGGCAAAGACCTGACAGGACGCCCTGCACGACCGGGTGGCGCGGCACGAGGCTTGGCGTCAGCGAGGCAGCGAAAAAGAGCGTTGCGAGAATGAGCCCGAGGGCCGTGAACGAACTGAGAAAGCCCTGTCGGCCGTTGGTCGTCATCCGCGCTTGCCCCTGTCTTGTGGCGACCTCGCCGTCCTATTGCCGCTGAGCGCGCCTGTCCACGGCCCGCGTCGATGCTGGGCCACGGCGCACCGGGGCCCAGCAGGTACTGGCAGCCTGCTACATCGGGTAGCGCAGCAGGGCCGCCAGCGCCCCGCCACCAGGGATGTCGTCCTTGCGGGCCGCGACGATCCGCGCGCCCGAGCGCAGGGCGCGGCTGACGATTTCGTCGACCACGCCGTAGGTCGTGGCGCCGTCGTCCTCGGCGAAGGTGACAGCGCCGGTCTCGTCGTCCACCGTGCCGGGGATAACGCTGTCGATATCGACGATCAGCGTGTCGATCGCGCCGAAAGTGGCGGCACGCGCGGATTGCGATATGTCACCCGTGGTGCGGCCCTGACTGCTGCGGGCGGCGAAGAGATCGGCGAGGCTTGCGATCTCGGCGGCGTTCAGCCGGTCGAGTACGCCGCGCGCCTCGGCGGCGAGGGTATGATCGGCGGTGTGGTCGGCCGATCCGCCCAAGGTGTCGTGCGCGGTATGGGGATAGCTGCTGACCGCGCGGTAGATCGAGCTCATCGGTTCGGCTGCGGCGACGATCAGCGGGCGTTCGTGCCCGGCGAGCACCGGGCGCAGCGCCTCGTCCACGGCGCGGGCATAGCGCGTCATCAGGGCGTGTTCGCTTGTGCCTTCGCCGGTCGTCATGGCGCCCGAGCGCTTGACGTGGCTGCGCCGGCCGATGGCATCGGCCATGTCCTTTGGCAGGCCGGGCACCGCGACCGGGTGCGGCGGCAGGTCTGCCGACACCTCGATCAAACGGACGCCGCCCATGCCGATCGCCAGCACATAGGCATCCTGCGCAAAGGTATGGGCCCGCAGAAGCGGCTTTATGTGGAACCGGTCCGAGACATGGACCGAGCTTTCCAGCCGCGATGGCAGGCGGAAGGTGCGCAGGCTGCCGGGCGTCAGGAACACCGCGAGGCTGTTGGCCTGGTGGGCCCAGAAGGTGTCATCCTCGCCCAGTTCCTCCAGCGCGGCCTCGAGCGGCCAGATGCTACGCTTGTCGGTTCCTGCCGCCTGAAGCTGGCTCAACGCCTCCTTGCCGAGGTTCTTGAGTGCGATCCGGTCTGCCTGCGCCTCGGCCGTAAGGGGCGTGGTGGCGAGGTAGATCGTGACGCAGGGGGCGGCGCGGGTGGCCGCGAGGTTCAGGATTTCGGCTCGGTTCGGGAGATCGACATAGAGCAAAACTCGCACTCCTCAATTCAGGGCGACCCGCATCCGGGCCAGGGCCGCGCCAAATTAGCGGCTGGGGCGGGGCGCGCAAGGGGGCGCCGTCAACGACCGGCGAGCCGGTTGCCCAGGGCTGCAAGCCGCGAGGGGGGGCCGCCCCGCGCGCGTTCGCGCCGGTCGGCGGCGTTCAGCAGCGCATACATGCCGGTGACGCCAAGCCAGCGCAAAGGCTCGGGCTCCCACGGGCGGGGACTGCGGCCGACCCAGGGCAACCGGGTAAGATCGGTGTCGCGGTTCAGCGCGAGGTCGGCAAGCGTCCGCCCGGCAAGGTTCGAGGTGGACACGCCGACGCCGACATAGCCGCCGGCCCAGCCGAGGCCGGTGGCCCGGTCGAGGCCGACCGTTGCGCACCAGTCGCGCGGAACGCCCAGCACGCCGCACCAGGCGTGGTCGATGCGGAACGGCCGCGCGGGCGGGAAATGGCGGTGCAGGATCGCGGTCAGGCGGGCAATCGTTTCGGCGTCGGGGGCGCCGTTGCGGTCGATGCCCGAGCCCATGCGGTAGGGCACGCCGCGCGCGCCCACGGTGATGCGCCCCTCGCGGGTGCGCTGGCAATAGCAATAGGCGTTGGCCATGTCGCCCAGGATCTCGTGACCGTCCCAGCCGATCTGTGCCCAGACCTCGGGCGGGAGGGGCTCGGTCGCGATCTGGGCCGAGTTGAGCGGGAGCCATTCGCGGGCAAGCCCGGGAAGGGTGGCGGTGAAGCCTTCGGTGGCCCGCAGGATGATCGGGGCGCGGATCATGCCATGCGGGGTGGTGACGCGACCGGGTGCCAGGCCGTGGCAGGGGTACCCTCGAACAGGCTGACGCCCGCGCGCTCCACCGCCGCCGCGAGGCCGCGCACGAGGCGCGCAGGCTGGATGCGGGCGACCCCGGTGACGATCATGCCGCCGAGGGTGCCGGGGATGGCGACGCGGGCCCGGGCCTCTTCGGCGCCGATCAGGTGGACGCGATGCTCGCCCTCGCCCCAGTGCTGGCGGTGGGCGACTTCGGCCCGGGCGCGGACCAGCTGCGCGGGGTTGGTTGCGACCATCAGTTCGTCGGTGCGGCGGATGTCGGCGTCGATCCCTTCGGCCTCGGCGACACGGATCACCTCGTCGACCGTCCCGTTCATTGCTTGGACCATCGCGCGGACAGCCTCGGGGGTGCCGGTGGAGAGGTATTTGCGATGGTTCCACGCGAACCCGCCGGTCAGCCAGCCGCCGTTGCGCCCCGAGGCGCCGAAGCCTGCGAATTCCTTCTCGATGATCACGATGCGCAGGTCCGGTGCGGCCTGGCGAAGATACCATGCGGTCCACAGCCCGGTGTAGCCCGCGCCGATGATGCAGACGTCGGCCTCGGTGTCGCCCGGCAGCGGCGGGCGGCGGGCGGGAAGACCGCCGATATCGGCATACCAGAACGACACGTCGCCGATTTTCGCAGGACCAGTCATGGCGCGGCCTGAAACCGCTTGCGGATGGCGCGCGACCGGACGCCGCGCCGGGGGATGGCACAGGTTGCGGCGGGCACGGGTGCGGGCATGCCGCCGGCTGGCACTGTCGCCGGGTGTCGTGGGGTGCTGCCGGGCGTGGCGGCCCGCCTGCGGCCTGAGGCCGGGATCAGCCCGTGGCGCGGGACAGGCAGCGGACCGTAGCGCCTGTGGCCGTTCAGGGCGCTGACACCGACCCCGGCCCCGGCACCGGCCCGAGCCGGGCCCGGCGGTCGCGTCCGGACGGCGTGGGTGGGCGTCTGCGCGCGGCGGTGCGTGCCGGTGTTGTCGATGATGGGGTCGCCGGTGATCTTCCTGCCCTCCGCGCTACAGATACCAGTCGTATTCGCGCGGCAGCACTTCGGCAAGGAAGGCGTCGAGTTCGGCGCGCTTGATGGCGGCGTATGCGGCCGGGTAGCGCGGGCCGAGGTAGGTCGCGAGACATCCCGACGTCTCGATCCGATCGAGGGCGGTCCACAGGTGCGTCGGCAGGTCTGGCGCGATTTCTTCACCGGCGTTGCCATCGGAGGGCGGGGTCGGCGGCAGGCCCCGCGTCAGCCCGTGATGCACCCCGGCGAGCATGGCCGCCATGACGAGATAGGGGTTGGCGTCGGCGGCGGCGAATCGATGTTCGATCCGCCGGGCCGCGCCGCCCCCCATGGGCACGCGAAACGCGACCGACCGGTTGTTGACGCCCCAGCTTGTGTTCACCGGCACGAACTGGTTCGGGCTGAACCGGCGGTAGGCGTTGATGTTGGGGGCGAAGATCGCCATGGCCTCGGCGCTGGTCGCCTGGAGCCCCGCGATCGCATGGCCGAGGATCCGGTCGCCCTCTGCCGACCCCTCGTCGAAGACGTTGCGCCCGTCGGCATCGACGAGGCTGAGGTGGATGTGCAGCCCCGACCCCGACTGATCGGTAAAGGGCTTGGACAGGAAGGTGGCGTCGAGGCCGTGACGCTGGGCCGTGCCCTTGACGATGCGGCGCAGCAAAAGCGCGTGGTCGCAGGCCAGCACCGGATCGGCGACATGGCCAAGGTTCACCTCGAACTGCCCGCCGCCGTATTCGGCGGTGGCGGCCCCGGCGGGGACATTCTGCGCGGCGCAGGCGGCGTCGATCTCGGCGAGGATGGGCGCGAATTCGTCGAGCTTGTCGAAGGCCAGAACGCGGGGGGCGCCGGGCGCACGCCCCACGCGCGCGGGCCGGGCAGGGGCGATCCGGCCATCCGTGTCGCGCGCCGGATCGACGAGGTAGAATTCCAGCTCGCACGCGGTGACCGGGGCGAGGCCGAGTTCCCCAAAGCGGGCCACCACGCCCGACAGGATGTGGCGCGGATCGAACCACCAGCCGTCCTCGCCGGCGGGAGGGGCGGGCGAGATGAGCACCTGCGCCACCCCCTCCATCCAGGGCACCCGGGCGAGCGTGCCCGGGACGGGCCAGGACGTCGCATCGGGATCGCCGTCGGAAAAGCCGATGCCGTTCACATCCCAGCAGGTGCCAAGGGCGTCGAGCGTCGTGATCCCGGCGCAAAAGGCGACGCCCGATGTCCAGATCTTCGCCGCGTCGCGCATCGGATAGCGCTTGCCGATGGCGGTGCCGCAGAGATCGAACATCACCGCGTCGAGAAAGCGCGTGTCCGGGTGGCGGTCGAGGTAGGCCTTGAGTTCAGGGGGCATGTTCGGTCCTTGGTTTGGGCGGCCGGTCAGGGGCCTTTGTCGGGTGTTGGTCCAGCCGGGGCGGCGGGCAAGACGGGGTGCGGGCCGGTCGGCGCGCGGCGGCGGTATGGCCTCGATGATCGCCCGGACGGGCAAGGCCAGCGGGGGGCAGGCTGCGCACGTCCGGTCCGGCTTCGTTCGTGATCCGTGAAACAGCCGCGTTCAGGATGCAAGGATGCCCTACCGGCGGGCGGGCTTGCAACCGGGCCCGGAGGGCCTAGCTTTAAGAGCCTTGATGCGGAGCGGTGCGATGGAGACGGGACAATTGGCTGCGGATCGGCCCGAGGCGGCGCGCGCGCCGGTGGCGCTGATCGTCGCACATGGCCAGCCGTCGGAGCCCGGGCCAGCCGAGGCCGAGATCGCCGCACTGGCCGGGACGGTGGCCGGGTATCTGCCGGGCTGGTCGGTGCGTTCGGCAACGCTGGCGCAGGACGGTGCGCTGGAGCGGGCGCTGGCGGATGCGCCGGTGATCCGGGTCTATCCGTTGTTCATGGCCGAAGGCTGGTTCACCCGGACGCATCTGCCCGAGCGTCTGGCCGCGGCCGGCGCGGGCGAGGTGATCGGTCTGGCGCCGTTCGGCCTCGATCCGTCGGTCCAGGCGTTGTGCGTGGCACTGGCGCGCGAGGCAGCCGTGGCGGCGGGCCGGCACCCGGCACAGACCGATCTGCTGCTGGCCGCCCATGGGTCGCTGCGCAGCCCGGCACCGGCCGCCGTGGCGCGCGACGTGGCGGGGCTGATCGCAGACAAGGCCGGGTTCCGCCGGGTCGAGACCGCCTTCATCGACCAGACACCGCAGATCGCGACGGTGGCGGCAACGCTTGGCCCCGGCGCGCTTTGCCTGCCGTTCTTCGCGGCCCGGGGCGGGCATGTTACGGATGATCTGCCCCGGGCGTTGAACGAATCCGGGTTTGACGGCAGGCTTCTTGACCCGGTGGGGCTGGACTCACGGGTGCCGGGGCTGATCGCCGCGGCGTTGCGCGCGACCTGGGCGCCCTAGCCGGCGGTGCCGCTCAAAGCGGGCCGCATCCGGTAAAGCGTTGCACGGGTGGCCAGCCAGACCGAGGTGAGGTCCGATTGCAGGTCTGCCAGCGCGGCTTCGGCGTCGTTCCGTTCGGTCAGGGCGGCCAGCAGTGCGGCGAGGCCGACAGCACCGAAGGTGGCGGCAGAACCGGCGAGGCGATGGGCCAGCAGGTCGAAATCCGGCGCGGGCGGACAGCCGGTGAGCCGTGGCAGAACGTCGTCGCCCTCGGCCACGAAGCGGCGCAGCAGGTTGTCCGCGGTCCACGGGCCGAGCCGGTCGACGAGATCGGCGAATTTTGCCGCATCGATCAGCGGCTCGGCCCCGCCCGGTTCGGAGCGGGCGGGGCTGGAGGTTTGCGGGCGGCCCGAAAGGGCACGGGACAGGGTGCTGCGGGTGACCGGCTTGACGAGGCAATCGTCGAAGCCCGAGGCGGCGAAGCGTCCGACTTCCTCGGGGGTGGCGTGGGCGGTGACGGCGATGATGCGTGCGCCGCGCGAGGGGCCGCTGCCGGCGCGGATACGGCGCGTGGCCTCGATCCCGTCGAGGCGGGGCATCGAGATGTCCATCAGGATGATGCCATGTGCGCCGGCAGCGGCCGCGGCCACGCCATCGAGCCCGTCGACAGCTTCGGTCACGCTGTGGTTCAATTCCTCGAGCAGCGCGCGCAGCACGAAGCGGTTGATGGCGTTGTCCTCGATCACCAGAACCGACTGGCCCGTGACGGCATCGGGCCTGTCCGGCGCGGCGGTGTCGGCGGCAGGATCGGCCTCGGTGCCTGGTCCGAAGGGCAGGCGGACCCAGAAGACGCTGCCCTCGCCGGGTTCGCTTTCCATCCCGATCTCGCCGCCGAGCGCATGCACGAGGCGCCGGGTGATGCCGAGCCCGAGGCCGGTGCCGCCCGTCTCGCGCCCGTAGGAGCTGTCGAGGGTGACGAAATCCTCGAAAACGCGGCCCTGGTCGGCCTCGGCGATGCCGATGCCAGTGTCGATCACGCGAAACTCGACGAGGCGCTCGGCGGGGCCTTCGGGGTCGGCCTCGATCTCGACCGTGATGACGCCGTTGCGGGTGAATTTCACGGCGTTGCCGAGGAGGTTCAACAGGATCTGGCGCAGCCGGGCGGGATCGCCGGTCAGCCGCCCGGCGGGGCCTGCCACCACCACAAGCTCGATGCGGTTGCCGGCAGCGGTGGCCAGACCGGTCTGGTTCGCGATGACCTCGCGCACCAGGGCTTCGACGACGAAGGGGGTGGAGGCAGGGCGCAGGATACCCGACTCCGCGCTTGAGATGTCGAGCACGGCGTTGACATGATGCAGCAGAACCTGGCCGGAGGTTTCGATGACCTCGAGGATTTCGCGTTGGGCCGCCGTCAGCGGCGTGGCCCCCATGATGTCGACCGAGCCCAGAAGGCCGTTGAGGGGCGTGCGCATCTCGTGGCTCATCACGGTCAGGAAATCGGCCTTGGCGCGTTCGCCCGTCAGCGCGCGGTCGCGGGCCTCGGTCAGGTCGCGTTCGGCCTGCCGGCGGGCGGAGATGTCGCGCAGGAAGGCCACGAAGATCTCGCCCGATGCGTTCTCGGCCCGGGCGACCGACAGTTCCACCGGAAAGCTGGAACGGTCCTTGCGCATCGCCTCGACCTCGATGCGCTGCCGACCGGCCAGTTGCGCCTCGTCGCTGATCAGTTGCGTCTCGATCTGGGTGATGGTCGTGTCGATGGCGTCGGGCGGAAAGATGAGGTCGGTCACGCGCCGCCCGAAAGCCTCGGCGCGGGTGAAGCCGAAGATCGTCTCGGCGGCCGGATTGAACTCCAGCACCGTGCCCCGCCGGTCGACCACCACGATCGCGTCGACCGAACTGGCGACGATGGTTTCAAGCCGTGCCGTGGTCAGCCGGTTTTCGATCGACTGGGCGCGGCTGCGCTGGTTGAGGCGCAACAGCACGACCGCCAGCACGATCAGCGCGACGATGAGGATGGCGGTCATGGCCGCGACGCGCCGCAGGGTCAGGGCCATCTCGCTGCGCTGACGGTCGGACTCGATCGAGAAATGGTCGATGCCGGCCAGTGACATGGCCCGGACGTGATCGCGCAGGATCGCCGCCCTTGCGGCCAGGTCTGGCAGGGCCGCGCGCAGGGCATCGTCGGGCCCGTCGATCAGCGGCAGGGCGCCGTCGATGAAAGTCCTGACCTCTTGCAGGTCCGCGTTGAAATCGGGCCTTTCCCTGATCCCGGCATAAAGCGCGCTGCCGTCGAAGATGGCGATCCGGGAATAGAAGATGTCGAACCGCTTGCGCACTTCGGCCAATGCCACGCCGGCAGTGGCCAGCGTCTCACGCATCAACTGGGCCTCGACCTCGAGCTGGGCGAGCGACCATTGCACGCTGTCGGAGTTGGCCCGCGCGAGCGCATCCAGGCGACGGTTCACGTCGCCCGACAGCGACCCGATCACGGCAAGGCAGAAGGCGATCAGCAGGATCACCGCAATGCCGTTGCGGCGCCGGATCGCCGTTTTTTCGGGCCATGCTGCTTGCGTCATTCCGGGTCCGCGTCAGGTGTCCTGGGCCGTTGTGGCCGATGGCGAGGGTATGCGACCGACCGGTTTCGCGCCAGCCTGACGTCAGCCTTCCTCTTGCTGGCGCGACATGTATGGCAAACTCCCGTATCCCTGATAGGGTGCCGGGGCAAAAAAACGGACGCTCGATGCCCCTTGCCCATCGCAACCTCGCCCACCCCATCCTCGCGCGGCCGCCACGGCCGCTGTCCAGATGAAGATCCTTCTGGCGGATGACCACGACCTGGTGCGCGAGACCATCGCGGCCTTTCTGACGGCGGAAGGATTCGAGACGGTCCGCGTAGTGCCGAGCCTGCCCGAGGCGCTGATCGAGATCGTGCGCACGGGTCCATTCGATCTTGTGTTGCTCGACTACATGATGCCGGGAATGAAAGGGCTGGGCGGGCTTGAAACGGCCCTCCGGGCAAATGCGCCGAAGCCGGTCGCGGTGCTGTCGGGCACGGTGTCGCGCGAAGTGGCGGAGGCGGCGGTGCGGTCGGGGGCGATCGGGTTTCTGCCCAAGACGCTGGGTTCGCGGGCGATGGTTTCGGCGATGCGCCTGATGATCGGGGGCGAGACGTTCCTGCCGTTCGGCGCATTTCCGGCAGAGCCGGGGTGGGGCGAGGGGCCGTTCAACCTGACCCGCCGCGAGACAGAGGTGCTGCGCGGGGTCTGCGAGGGAAAGTCCAACAAGGAAATCGCCCGCGACCACGACTTGCAGGAGGTCACGGTGAAACTGCACGTCAAGACGCTGAGCCGCAAGCTAGGCGCCAAGAACCGCACCCATGCCGCGATGATCGCGCGGGACAATCACCTGGTCTGACCCACGACAGGTGCGACGGCGCTGCGCCTGGCCTGTCCTCGGGGCGGTTGTCTCCGCCGCGCCGCGCCCGGGAAAGCCGGGAAATCGCGCGGCCGGCGGAACCTGCGACCGGCTCGTTGGCCGGCCGCGCGCACTTACACGGTGTGCAGGTAAAGGTCGAAATCCACCTCGGTGACGGTGCGCAGCGACGCGCGCGTATTCCGCCGCCTTGATCGCCGTGAAGGTGCGGTGCATGTCCTCGCCCAGGGCGTCCTTCAGGAACGCCGAGCGCCTTGCGCCGTCTCGATCGCCGAGCGCCAGTCAGGCGGGATCGGTGGCGCGTCCTGCGTCCCGTCATAGCCGTTGCCGGTGGTTTCCGGGCCCGGGATCGATCCTGCAGCGCCAGGCCCGTGCCGGATGCCGGCCAGAACGGTCGCCGCGACGAGGTAGGGGTTCGCGTCGACCCCGGCCGGGCGGTGTTCGATCCGGCGCGCCTGATGTCGCCCGCCGGGATGCGCAGCGCGACCGAGCGGTTGTTGACGCCCCAGGTCGGGCGAGACCGGCGCGTAGGACTTGGTTGCGCGAAGCGGCGCCACGAATTGGCATGGGGCGCAAAGACCAGCATCGATTCGCCCATCGTCGCGCGCAAGCCCGCCGAGCGCGTGCAGGATGGTGGGGTTCCACTCGCCTTCGCTCGGCCTCGACGAAGACGTTGCTGCCCGCCTCGTCCAGCAGCGAGACGTGGAAGTGCATGCCCGAGCCGGCGTAATCCTCGTTCGGCTTGGCCATGAAACAGGCGGTGACGCCATGCGCGCGGGCCTGCGTCCGCACGATGCGCTTGAGGCGCATCAGATCGTCGGCGGCCTGCATCACGTCGGTGCGGTAGTGCAGCGTCAGTTCGTACTGGCCGGGCGCGTATTCCGAGATCAGCGTCTCGGCCTTGATGCCCGGCCTGTTCGGCCCCGGCGTAGATGTCGGTGAAAAGCGGCAGCATCCCGTGCAGGTGGTCGACCGAATAGACCTCGGTCTTGCGGATTGCGCCGCCCGTCCAGCACGTCGCGGGCGGGCTGCATCTTGCCGTCTGGGCCGCGTTCGTTGTCGAGCAGGAAGAATTCCAGTTCGAAGGCCCCGGCGGGGTGCAGGCCCTCGGCGGCCAGCAGCGTCGACCTGGCGTTGCAGGGCATGGCGCGGGTCCGAGGTCATGCGGCGCGCCGTCGAGGTCGTACATCGACATGAACACCTCGCCGCGCGGCGGGGTGGTGCCGTGCAGCGGCTTCAGCGTGCCGGGGATCGGCCAGGCGCGCAGGTCGCCGTCGCCCTGGTCCCAGATCAGGCCGGTCTCGTGCACATCCTCGCCGCAGATGTCGAGGCCGAGGATCGAGATCGGCAGGTGGCGGCCCGTTGTTGATAAAGCGACACAAGTTCGTGCCGGCGGATGATCTTGCCGCGCCCGATGCCGTTGGCATCGTGCAGGACGATGTCGAAGGCCTCGATCTCGGGGTGGGCGGCAAGGAAGGCTTCGGCCTCGGCGGGGGTGGAACCGGAGGGGCTGGGTCGGGTCATGGTCAGTCTCGGTTCGAAAAGGTCGGTCAGGACGTCGTCGAAGGCGGCGATCAGGCGGTCGATCTGGCGCTTCTTCGTCGCGGGGCTGACCAGCATCATGTTGTGGAAAGGGCGCGATCAGGCAGCCCCGGTTGAGAAGGCCGGTGTGCACCGCGGCCTCGACCTGTGGCTGGTGGGCCGCGGCGGCCTCGGTCCCGTTGCGCAGCGGGCCGGGGGCGCAGATGAATTCGACCCGCGCGCCGACGCGGACGACATGCCAGGGCGGCGTTGTGGCGGTCGATCACCTCGGCCAAGCCCTGCGGCAAGCCGGGCGCGCCCGTTTTCCATGTGGGCATAGGCCTTGTCCGGGGTCATGACCTCGGCCAGCGTGGCGCACGAGGCAGGCGAACTGCATCGGGTTGGCCGACAAGCGTGGTGCCCATGCCGGAATGGCCGGACGTGCGGCCGGCGTTGACCGCGATGTAGCGCTCGGCCAGGTGCCTCGGTCAGGCCCCAGACGGCGGTCGGCATGCCGCCGGCCACGCATTTGCCGACGACGAAGATGTCGGGATCGAGCCCGTGGACGCGCGGTATAGCCGCCCAGGCCCGGACGAGATCGTGTGTGTCTCGTCGATGATGAGGAGCGCGCCATATCGCGGTGGCGAGCTGCGCGCAGGCCGTCGTGGAAGCCGGCGTCGCGGCAGGACCATGCAGGAATTGGTCATCACGGGTTCGGTCAGGATCGCCGCGACTCGCCGTGGCCAGAGCGCGGCCTCGACGCCCGTCGAGGTCGTTGAACTCCACAGCCGACGGCGACCTGCGATCAGGTCGGTCACCTGGCCCAGCAGGCCGGGGCGGTTGACGGTGCTGGCCGTCCTCGTCGAGCGTGACGAAGGTATCGTCGACCGTGCCGTGATAGCAGCCGTTGAAGACCAGCACCTTGGGCCGCCCGGTGATCGCGCGGGCGACGCGGAGCGCAAAGCGGTTGGCGTCGGTGGCGGTGGTGGCGATCTGCCAGCGGAAATCGCCGAAGCGTGTCGGTCAGCAGGCGGCCCGCCTCGAGCGCGGTCTCGGTCGGCAGCATGTAGGTGAGGCCGCGGCGGGCCTGCGCGCCGGATCGCCTTGGCGACGGGCGGCGGGCGAATGGCCGAACATCGAGCCGGTATCGCCGAGGCAGAAGTCGTCGAGCCGTAGCCGTCGATATCGGTCAGCCTTGCGCCTTGGCGCCTCGGCGACCAGCAGCGGAAGCGGCATCGGCCAGTCCTTCATCCAGTGCATCGGCACGCCGTCGAGGTAGGCGGCGGCACCGCCGGCGAGTGCCGCGCGGGTCTTCGGGCGGCTCTGGACGAAGCGGGCCGATTGCTGGGCGGCAAAGTCTTCCAGCCGGTCACGGCGGATACCGGCGATGGTTTCGATGGGTTTTGGCATGGTGCGGCCTCGGAACGGGACGCCCCGCTTATGACCGATGATTTGATCAAATGAAAGGCCCGCCGCCACGGATCCGGCGGCGGGTATCGCAGCGGCCCCGGGCAGGCCGGTTGCCGTCAGGAAACGCGCACCTCGATCATGCGTGCGCCTGTTGCGGGCCGCAGCAGGGCCGCGCGCAGGGCGCCGGGATCCGGCAGGATCGACTGGAAGGGCAGGCCGCATGCGGCGGCGAACGGTTCCATCTCGAGCGGCGAGGGGGTGCAGCCGATCACCTCGGTTCCGGCCGCGCGCATCGCTTCGGCGATCTCGCGAAAGCCCGCGTTGTTCCACACGATGAAGGTCACGGGCAGCCCCTCATCCACGCGCGGTGCGCAATTCGCCGGGCTGAACTGCAACCCGCCGTCGCCGATCAAGGCAGATGACCGGGGTGCCCGGTGCCGCGAGCGCCGCGCCGACGGCCGCGCCGGGCGCGAAGCCGAGCGCGCCGAAGCCGGTGGCCGCGTTGAACCAGCCGCCCGTCCGGTCGTGATCGTACCACAGGTTGCCTGCATAGACCGGCTGGGTGCTGTCGCCCACGATGATCGCGCCCGGGAACGGCGTCGCGAAGCGCCTCGAGCAGGGCGATCTGGTCGGTGCATGGCCGCGTCGAGTTCGTCCCATGCCGCGGCGCGGGCGGTGGCGGCGCGCGCCGCGCCGCCCGCGGTTTTCCGGTCGATCATCGGCAAGAGCGCCGACAGTGCTGCGCCTGCATCGGCGCAGAGCGGAATAGCGGCGGGATGGCGGGCAAGCTGATCGGGGCAGATGTCGATCCGGATCATGCCCGAAAGATCGGGCAGCCCGCCCCGGACATACATGTCGTAGTCGGTCTGCCCCAGTTCCGTCCCGACGGCCAGGATCTGATCGGCGGTCGCGATCAGCGCGCGCGGCCCGTCAAGACTGGGCGAGGCAGGCACGGCGAGGGGATGGGCATGCATCAGGCCACGGGCGTTGCTGGTCTGGATCACCGGCGCGTCGAGGCGTTCGGCCAGTGCCGCGAGCGCCGCCGCGGCACGGCGTGCGCCGCCCCCGGCCAGGATGACCGGACGCGCCGCGCGGGCAAGACGCGCCGCGGCATCCGCAAGATCAGGCAGGGCCGGAGCGGGGACCGGCGGCGGGAGCGGCCGGCGCCGGGCAGGCAAGCGGCATCACATCGGTCGGCACCTCGATATGGACGGGGCCGGGCCGGCCCGAGGCGAGCGCGGCGAAGGCAAGGTCCAGACGTCGTGTCCAGCGCCTCGGGCGTGGCGATCTGGAAACTGGGGCAGAGCGTGCGCACCATGCCGGCCTGATCGGGCAGTTCGTGCAGCAGGCCCATGCCCCTGCCCGAGGCTGTCGCGCCGGTTCACGCCCGAGATGACGAGGATCGGAACGGAATCCTCGCGCGCCTGCGCCATCGCGGTCAGCGTGTTGGTCAGGCCCGGGCCCGGTGATCACGAAGGCCACCCCCGGTTTGCCCGAGACCCGGGCATAGCCATCGGCCATGAAGGCCGCGCCCTGTTCGTGGCGCGGGGTGACGTGGCGGATCGGGCTGACCCGCAAGGCCGCGGTAAAGCTCGATCGTGTGGACGCCGGGGATGCCGAACACAACCTCGACCCCGCGTGCCGCAAGTCCTGCGACCAGTGCCTGTCCGACTGTCATCATGGCCGGGCGCCTTTCGTGACATGGGCCGCGATCCGCGCGCAGGCCGTTTCGATCACCCGTCGTCCTGGGTCAGCGCGAGGCGCAGCCAGCCGCGCGAGTGCCGGCGCCGAAGCTTTCGCCGGGCATGATGGCGACCCCGGTGCGATCGAGCAGGTCGAGCGCGAAATCGTCGCCCCGACAGCCCCGTGGCCCGCACGTCGACCAGGGCGAACATGCCCGCCTCGGGACGGTGGACGGAAAGGCCGCCGACGCCGTGCAGCGCGCCCGTGGATCAGGTCGGCGCGACGGCCGTAGCGGCGCGGACATGTCCGGCCGCCACGGGCGAATCGCCGGTGATGGCCGCGGCCGTCATGTCGGCTATGAAGGGCTGGTTGCCGAAAAGCATGGTTTCCGACAGGGGCAGCAGCCGCGCGCAGAATTCGGCGGGGCCGACGCACCAGCCGGAGCGAAAGCCCGGTGCCGCATGCGACTTGGAGATCGACGCGGCGACGATGATGCGTTCGGCCAGCTCGGGATCGGCCAGCGGCGAGGTGAAGGGCACGTCGCCGAAGACCAGATCCTCGTAAACCTCGTCGCTGACGATCCACAGATCATGGCGACGCGCCAGCGCGCCCAGGGCCGCGATATCCGCCGCGCGTCAGGACCGCGCCAGTGGGATTGTGCGGCGTATTCAGAAAGATGCACGCGGGTTTGCGGCGTGATCCGCGCCGGCCATGTCTTCGGCCTGCATCCGGAAGCCATTTGCCGGAGGCGAAGCGGCACCGGCACCATCTTGGCGCCGGTCGCGGCGATCAGCCCTTCATAGGTCGCATACATCGGATCGCCGACCAGCACCTCGTCGCCGGCCTGGACCAGGGCCGTCAGCACGGCAAAAAGCGTGGTCTGCGTGCCGGGAAAGCACATGACCTGATCGGGGCCGATCGTGCGCCCCAGGCGGGCGGTATAGCGCGCGGCAAGGGCGCGCAGCAGCGCCGGTTCGCCCCGGCCGTTGGAATAGCCGGTGCGGCCCGCCGTCATCGCCCCGGACGCCGTCTCGATCAGGTCGGGCGGAGTCGGCACATCGGGCTCGCCGATCGTCAGTTCGATGACGTCGCGGCCCTGCGGCCTTCAGTCGCCGCGCGCGGACATGGACATCCCATTTCGCGCCGCCAAGCCTGGCGAGCCGATCGGTGACAGAGGCATATCTCATGGCGGTGCGGTTCGCCTGAATGTGGAGAAGTCCATGCCGAGGATGGCGCCGACCGAGGCAAGGCCGATCTGCACCAGTTCGTCCGACCCAAAGGCATCGGGCAGCGCGCTGCCTTCCAGCCAGAGCCCGTCGATGACGGCATTGCACGCGATCGCCTGGCGTGCGCAGCGCGGCCTTGGGGGGCGGATCGGGAAGCGCCGCGATCAAGTCCTGCAACCGGTCGCGATAGTCCATGTAGCCTGCCTCGTGCGCGGCGCGCATGCGCGGCATCGCCGCGCACCGAGTGCAGAAAACCGGCCCAGAGGCTCAGGCGTCTGGATCGACGACCGGCGGGCGGAGCGAGGCTGTGACGAAAGCGGCAAGACGCGCCTCGGGCGCGGTCCGGAGCATTCGCCAGCAACCGCGGCATTGGCCTCGGTCATCCGTGGCCATGAGCGTGGCATAGGCGGCGCGCGTCAGCTCTTCCTTGGTCGTGAAATAGTGCCGGATCAGGCCCGGCGTAACACCCGCGCGTTCGGCGATGGCGCGCACCGTCGCGGCCGCTGGCCCGCCTTCGCCGATCAGCGTCAAGCGCGGCCTCGATCAGCGCCTCGCGGCGGGCGCTCTCGCGCTTCCCGTGCGAAATTTCCGGCGCTCGTCACTGGCTGGCCTCTCAGTAGGATAATTATACGCTTGCATAATTGCAGTGTGTGCGCGTTACTGCAACCGAGATCATGCCGAGATACCGGATGCAGCAGACTAGCGAGCTTGTCCAGCCAACGACCAGCCGTCACGGAGGCGATCCGCGATCGAGGGCTGCACAAATCCTTCGGCGACCTGAGGTGCTGAAGGGCGTTTCGCTGACCGCCCACGAAGGCGACGTGGTGGCGATCATCGGCGGTTCGGGGTCGGGCAAGTCGACCATGCTGCGCTGCATCAATTTTCTGGAAACGCCGACTTCGGGCCGGATCGTGATCGGCGGCGAGGAAATCGCGCTGCGCCCCGACGGGACGCCCGCCAACCGCAAGCAGATCGAACACGTCCGCGCCAGCGGCTGGGCATGGTGTTCCAGCAGTTCAACCTGTGGACCCACAAGACGATGCTGGAAAATCTGATCGAGGTGCCGGTGCATGTCCTGGGCGTACCGAAGGACGAGGCGATCGCGCGCGCGCGACGCGCTTCTGACCCGCGTCGGGCTGGCCGAAAAGGCCGCGACCTATCCGGCCTTCCTGTCGGGCGGCCAGCAGCAGCGCGCGGCCATCGCGCGGGCGCTGGCGATCGAGCCCCGCGCGATGCTGTTCGACGAGCCGACGAGCGCGCTCGACCCCGAACTGGTGGGCGAGGTGCTGGGCGTGATCCGCGATCTGGCCGCCGAGGGGCGCACCATGATCCTCGTCACGCACGAGATGAAGTTCGCCCGCGAAGTGGCGAGCCACGTCATCTACCTCCACAACGGGCGGATCGAGGAAGAGGGACCGCCTGAGACACTCTTTGGCGCGCCGAAATCCGACCGCCTGAAACAGTTTCTGAAATCCGTCGGATGAACACGACGGAACCAACCGAACAGAAAAAGGGGAAGACCATATGAAGACGACACTTCTTGCAATCGCCGCCAGCCCTGGCGCTTGGCGGCCGCCGCCGCTGGCCGAACCGGTCAAGGTCGGCATCGCCGCCGAACCCTATCCGCCCTTTGCCTCGCCCGATGCGGCGGGCAATTGGGTCGGCTGGGAAGTCGAGATGATCAATGCCGTCTGCGCCGCGGCCGAACTCGAATGCGTGATCACGCCGGTGGCCTGGGACGGCATCATCCCGTCGCTGACCTCGGGCCAGATCGACGCGATCATGGCCTCGATGTCGATCACCGAAGAACGGATGAAGACGATCGACTTTTCCGACAAGTACTACAACACGCCGACGGTGATCGTTGGCCGCCAAGGCGATGGACATCACGCCCGACGCCGGAGGGCCTGGCGGGCAAGATCATCGGCGTTCAGGTGTCGACCGTCCACCAGGACTATGCGCAGACCTATTTCGGCGACAGCGCCGCCGAAATCAAGCTGTACCAGACCCAGGACGAGGCCAACCAGGATCTTGTCGCGGGCCGCATCGACGCCACCCAGGCCGACAGCATCGCGATGGATGCCTTCCTCAGCTCCGATGCCGGGGCCTGCTGCGAGATCAAGGGCGCTGTGGCCGATGACCCCGCGATCCTGGGCCTGGGCGTGGGCGTCGGGGTGCGCAAGGGTGACGACGCGCTGAAGGCGAAGTTCAACGCCGGCATTGCCAAAGGTCATCGCGGACGGCACCTACGAAAAGATCTCCGCGCCCTACTTCGCCTCCTCGATCTACGGCGGCTGAGCCTTGGACAGCCTGATCGCGCGCTGGGCCTCGGGCCCACGCTCGATCTGCTTGCGCTGAACCCTCCCGGCTGGGGGGGCAACCTTTTGCGCGGTCTGGGCAATTCGATCCAGATCGCCCTCGGGGCCTTCGCGCTTGGCCTGATGATCGGCACGCTGGGCGCCTATGGCAAGCTTTACGGTGGACCGGTCTCGCGCGACCTGCTGGCGATCTACACCACCGTCGTGCGCGCGGTGCCGGAACTGGTGCTGATCCTGATCCTCTACTTCGCTGTGACCGACGCGGTGAACCAGGCACTGGTCGCCGCCGGATACGGCGGGTGCAGGTGTCGGGCGTGGTGGCGGGCATTGCGGTGCTGGGCGTCGTTCAGGGCGCCTATGCGACCGAAGTCCTGCGCGGCGCGATCCTGGCGGTGCCGTCTGGCCAGATCGAGGCGGCGCGCGCCATGGGCATGCCGCCGATGATGCTGGCGCGGCGGATCACGCTGCCCGCGATGCTGGCGTTCGCGATCCCGGGCCTTGCCAATCTGTGGCTGATCGCCACCAAGGACACCGCCCTGCTGGCCGTGGTCGGGTTTGCCGAGCTGACGCTGGAGACAAAGCAGGCGGCGGCATCGACCAAGGCCTATTTCACCTTCTTCTTTGCCGCCGGCGTCCTCTATCTGGTGATCACGCTGATCTCGGGGCGGCTGTTCGGGCGGATCGAACGCTGGGCACGGCGCGGTGAGCCGCAAGTCACCGGGGGCGGGCGGTGACGGGCGATCTTGCAGCCGCATCGTCTGGTGATGCTGGGGTTGGCCGCGGCCCTTGTGGTCTGGTGCGTTGTCACGCTGCGCTGGGACTGGCTTGGCCAAATACTGGCCGCTGATGGTGCAGGGCATCTGGCGCACGATCTGGATTCTGGCCGTGACCACCGTTCTCGGGATGGCGCTGGCCATTCCGCTCGGTCTCGCGCAGGCGGCCGGGCCCTGGTACCTGGCGCTGCCGGCGCTCTGGTTCTGCACGATCATCCGGGGAACGCCGCTGCTGCTGCAACTGTGGCTCCTGTACTACGGGCTGGGCTCGCTGTTCCCGCAATTTCCCTGGATCCGGGAGAGCGACCTCTGGCCCATCCTGCGGCAGGCATGGCCCTATGCGGTGCTGGCGCTGACACTGAGCTTCGCGGGCTACGAGGGCGAGATCATGCGTGGCGCCTTCAAGGGCGTGCCGCGCGGCCAGCTTGAGGCCGCGAAGGCGATGGGAATGCCGCGCTTGACCATCCTGCGCCGGATCTGGCTGCCGCAGGCGATGCAGCGCGCCTTGCCGACCCTGGGCGGCGAGACGGTGTTGCAGCTGAAGGCGACGCCGCTGGTGGCGACGATCACCGTGATGGACATCTACGCGGTGTCCAACCGTGTCCGGCAGGATACGTTCATCGTCTACGAACCGCTGCTGCTGCTCGCGGTGGTCTACATGGGCATCACCGGCGTGATCGTGCTGGCGTTCCGGTGGCTGGAACGGCGGGTACCGCAGAAGGTCGCCTGATCCGGGTGCCGGACCGAACAGGCGGGGCGGCGGGATGTCCGGACGGATCGGGCAACACGCAGGAGGAACATCCATGGACTTGCCGGACTTCATCACCGCACTGCCGGGTCTCGACGTGCCGTTTTCCGCCGAGGCGGTCGAAATGCACGCCATACGATCGGACCGGGCGCTGGTGGTGTTCTTTCATTTCCGCGAGGACTTCACCTTGCCGATGCATGTCCACAAGGCGCAGTGGGGCACCGTGCTGGCGGGCGAGGCGAGGCTGACGATCGGCGGTGTGACGCGGAGCTACGGGCCGGGGGAGAGCTATGACATTCCCTCGGGCGTGGAGCATGGTGGCCTGCTGCGTGCCGGAACGCGCGTCATCGACGTGTTCGAGGAACCCGACCGCTACGGGTTGCGTCCAAAGGCGTGAGGGGTCGTGCGGGCGCAGAGGCCGGGGGGCTTTCCGCCCCCCGGACCCCCCGAGGATATTTTTGAACGAAAGAAGTCCGAGGGCGTCATGGCGGGCCGGGCATGCCTTCAGAGGGTGCGGCGCAGGCCGGTGGGGCTTTGGCCGAAGCGCCGGCGGAACGCACGCGCGAAGGTCGCGGGCGAGGCGAAGCCCGTTCGCAGCGCGACCTCCTGCACCGGATGGCGGGTATCGGTGAGCATCCGGCGGGCTGCCTGCAGGCGCAGGCCGAGCGCGTGCTGGCCAGGAGTGGTGCCGAGCGCCTTGCGGAACAGGCCCTCGAGGCGGCGGGCGGAAAGGCCGAGCGCGCGGGCCAGGGTCGCGCAGGGTTCGGGGGCGTCGAGGCGGGCCTCCATGCGGGCGATGGCGGCGGCAACGCGGGGATCGAGGCGGGTGGCGGGCGGGAGGGGGCCGACCTGTGGTTCGCCGCCGTCGCGGGCTGTCGTGATGAAGGAGGCCGCGACTTGCAGCGCCAGGGCCGGGCCATGACGCGCGCGGATCAGGTGCAACATCAGATCGGTTGCCGGCGCCGCGCCGCCGGCGGTGAACCGCGGGCCTGACAGGACGTAGCGCTGGGGCAGCACCTCGACCGCGGGGTGGGCCGCGGCGAGATCCTCGAGGTCTTCCCAGTGAACGGTGGCGCGGTGGCCGTCGAGCAGACCGGCGCGGGCCAGCACCCAGGCGCCCGCGTCGATCCCGCCGATCGCCCGGAAGTCGCGCGCCATGCGGCGCAGGGTGCGGATCAACGGGCGGGTCGCGACCTCGGCCTGGCGGAAGCCTGCGATGACCACCAGCGCGTCGGCGCCCGCCGCCGCCTCGAGCGGACCGGAGGAGGGCAGTTCGATCCCGCAGGTGAGCGGGACCGGCGCGCCATCGGGCGAGACGACGCGCCAGCGGTAGCTGTCGGTGCCTAGGTGGCGGTTGGCGGCGCGCATCGGATCGAGGACCGAGGCGACCTCGAGGATCGAGGCTTGCGGCAGCACGAGCGCCGCCAGGGTGAGCGGCAGGCGAGTCCGGGCGAAAATTGTTGCGCTTTCAGTCATGAATCCTTCGTAAATTGCGCATCATGGGCTTGCAAGGCCGCGTAGGCTACCGCGCAAAGCACGAGGAGTTCCCGATGCCGCTGACCATGAACCGCGAGGTCTTCATCACCTGTGCCGTAACCGGATCGGGAGGCACCCAGGATCGCAGCCCGCATGTGCCGCGCAGCCCCGAGCAGATCGCCGAGAGTGCGATCGCCGCAGCGCAGGCGGGTGCGGCGATCGTGCATTGCCATGTGCGCGATCCCGAGACGGGCAAGCCGTCGCGTGATCCGGCGCTCTATCGCGAGGTGACAGAACGCATCCGCGACAGCGCGACTGATGTCGTGCTGAACCTGACGGCGGGGATGGGCGGCGACATGCTGTTCGATGGCACCGAGGCAATGAACCGGATGTCGCAGGCATCCGACATGGCGGGAGCGGCGGAGCGGGTGGCCCATGTGGTGGCGTGCAGGCCCGAGATCTGCACGCTCGACTGCGGCACGATGAACTTTGCGGAAGCGGATTATGTCATGGTCAACACGCCCGGCATGTTGCGCGACATGGCGGCACGGATGGTCGCCTCGGGCGCGCGTATCGAGATCGAGGCGTTCGACACCGGGCATCTGTGGCTTGCCAAGCAGCTTGCGAGCGAGGGGATCATCCCCGATCCGGTGCTGGTGCAATTGTGCATGGGCGTGCCATGGGGCGCGCCGGACGATCTGAACACGTTCATGGCGATGGTGAACAACGTCCCCTCGCACTGGCACTGGAGTGCGTTTTCGATCGGGCGCAGCCAGATGGCCTATGTCGCGGCGGCGGTGATCGCGGGGGGCAACGTGCGGGTCGGGCTGGAGGACAACTTGTGGCTCGACAAAGGGGTGCTGGCGACCAATGCTCAACTGGTCGAGCGCGCCGTGACGATCATCGAGAACCTCGGGGCCCGCGTGGTGGGGCCGTATGAGGTCAGGGCGCGTCTGAACCTGACCAAACGAGGAGTAGCCCCAAGATGAAGTTTTTCGCCCTTGCCGTCGCGCTTGTCCTTTCGGCCTGCGCGCCCTTCGTGCCGTCGTCGCGGTATCTCGGCACGCCGATGTTCGTCGTGTCGAACCTGCAGCCGGGCCAACTGGCCGGAACCTGGTATGAGGTGGCGAGCTTTCCACAGCGATTCCAGGAGGGGTGCGGGCTGACCACGGCGACCTATGCGCTGCGCGAGGATGGTACGGTGGGCGTGCGCAACCGCTGCGAGGTGGAAGGCCAGCCGGGGACCGTGCGCCAGATCGAGGGTAGCGCGCGGCTTGTCGGGCCGGGGCGGTTCGAGGTGCGCCTCGACGGCGTGCCGGTCCGGGCGAGA
Source organism: uncultured Alphaproteobacteria bacterium (assembly GCA_963700485.1). GTDB lineage: Bacteria > Pseudomonadota > Alphaproteobacteria > Rhodobacterales > Rhodobacteraceae > Aliitabrizicola. Next base: position 63,700 of record CAVOXQ010000007.1, on the reverse strand, counting down.
TACTGGGTTCTCGATATCTCCCGCGACGGACGGACGCTGATCGTGGGCAATCCGAACCGTCTGGGTGGCTGGGTTCTGCGCCGCAGCCCGAGCGTGTCGCCCGAGATCCTCGACCACGCCCGCGAGGTGTTCCGGCGCAATGGCTATGACGTTGCCGCGCTACAGCGCAGCGTGTTGCGGTAGCGGGAAAGGGCGGCAGTCGGATGGACCGGGTCAAATTCACGGCGATGAAGGACGGCGACGCCGAGGACTACGCCTTTCTCACGCAGCATGAGATCGACCATGCGGCCGGGACGGGTGCGCGTCTGCTGGAGGCGTTGGTGCGGCTCGACGAGGGGCTGTCGGGTTACCGCATCACGCGGCTGGGCCATTCGCTTCAGGCGGCGACACGGGCCTGGCGTGCCGGGGCGGACACCGACTGGGTCGTCGCGGCCCTGCTGCACGATGTGGGCGACATCCACGCGCCCTACAACCACGATGAATATGCGGCCGCGATCCTGAAACCCTTCGTGCGCGAACAATGCACCTGGGTGGTGGAAAAGCACGGTGATTTTCAGCGGCTTTACTATGCGCATCATCTGGGCGGCGACCGCGACAGCCGCGAGAAGCATCGGGGTCATCCGTATTTCGACGATTGTGCCGCCTTCTGCGAGAACTGGGACCAGGCGAGTTTCGATCCCGATTACGGATACGAGCCGGTGGATTTCTTTCGCCCGATGGTGACAGACGTCTTCGCGCGCCGGGCCTATGATCCGGCGGTGATCCGGCCGGGCGTGCGTGTGGCGCTGGCCGACCCCCAGATTGCCCAGGAAAGATCCAGACAATGACGAAAGCCCGAAAGGCCGCCATCATCGGCGGCGGCGTGATCGGCGGCGGATGGGCCGCGCGGTTCCTGCTGAACGGTTGGGACGTGGCGGTCTTCGACCCCGATCCGGAGGCGGAGCGCAAGATCGCCGAGGTGCTGGCAACGCCCGCGCCGCGCTGCCCGCCCTGGCCGATGTGCCGATGCCGCCCGAGGGCCGGCTGACCTTTGCCGGCACCATCACCGAGGCGGTGGAGGGTGCCGAATATGTGCAGGAATCGTGTCAGCGAGCGGCTTGAGCTGAAGCATCGGGTCTTTGCCCAGATCCAGCAGTCGACGCCACGGTGTGCCGATCGGATCGTCGACCATCGGGCTTCAAGCCGTCGGAGTTGCAGCAAGGGCGCGGCCAACCCGTCAACGATCTTCGTGGCCCACCCGTTCAACCCGGTCTACCTGCTGCCGTTGGCCGAGGTTGTGCCTTCGTCCGCCTCGGACCCCGCGGTGATCGAAGCCGCGAAGGAGATCCTGCGCGAGATCGGGATGTTCCCGCTGCATGTGCGCAAGGAAATCGACGCCCATATCGCGCGATCGCTTCCTCGAGGCCGTCTGGCGCGAGGCGCTCTGGCTGGTGAAGGACGGCGTCGCCACGACCGAAGAGATCGACGAGGCGATCCGCATGGGCTTTGGCCTGCGCTGGGGGCAGATGGGCCTGTTCGAGACCTATCGCGTGGCAGGTGGCGAGGCGGGCATGAAGCATTTCATGGCCCAGTTCGGGCCCTGCCTGAAATGGCCCTGGACCAAGCTGACCGACGTGCCCGAGTTCACCGACGAACTGGTCGACCTGATTGCCGGCCAATCCGACGCGCAGTCGGGCGCACTACAGCATCCGCGAACTGGAGCGCATCCGCGATCGGCAACCTCGTGGGGTTCCTGCGCGTGCTGAAGGAGCGGAACTGGGGCGCGGGCAGTGTCCTGCACGAGCATGACGCGCCGCGTTGGCGGCGGCCTTGCCGGACGCCGGGCTCGCACGAGACGGCTGCACCTATGGTCATGGCACACATGCAGGTCTTGCCGGGCTGGATCGACTACAACGGTCACATGACCGAAAGCCGCTATCTGTTTGCCGCCTCGGAAACCACGGACGCCTTCCTGCGGCTGATCGGGGCCGACATGGACTATGTCGCAGGCGGCCACAGCTACTACACGGCCGAGACGCACATCCTGCATCTGGGCGAGGCCAAGCTCGGCGACCTGCTGACCGGGACGCTTCAGGTGATCCATGCCGACGAGAAAGCGACTGCACATTCATGTGACGATCGCACGCGGTGACGACGTGGTGGCGGACGATCGAGCAGATGTGCCTGCACGTCGACATGAAGGCCGGCAAGACCTGCGCGGCCGCGCCCGAGGTGCTGGCAAGCCTGATGCCGATCGCGAAGGCGCAGGGCGCCTTGCCGCGTCCGGCGGATGCGGGCCGGGTGGTGGCGCAAGACCTGAGATGGCGGCGCGTGTTCTGATCACCGCCGGGGCGGCGGGCATCGGTCTTGCCATGGCGCGGGCCTTTGCCGCGACCGGTGCATCGGTCTGGGTGACGGATGTCGACGCCGGGTCGCTTTCCGCGCTGCCCCAGGACATCCGGGGCGATCTGGTGGATGTGGCCTGCGAGGCCGCAGATGGAGGCGTTGTTCGCGCGCATTGCCGAGGTGTGGGGCGGGATCGACGTGTTGTGCGCCAATGCCGGGATCAAGGGGCCGACGGCATCGGTTGCCGAGATGCCGATCGAGGGCTGGCGCGCCTGTCTTGGCGGTGAACCTCGACGGCGCGATGCTGGCCGCGCGCGGGGCTGCCCGGATGATGGGGCCGCAGGGATCGGGGGTGATGATCTTCACCTCGTCGACTTCGGGCCTTTACGGCACACCCTACCGCGCGCCGTATTCCGCCGCCAAATGGGCGGTGATCGGGCTGATGAAGACGGTCGCGATGGAACTGGGCCCGAAGGGCATCAGGGCCAATGCGATCTGTCCGGGATCGGTCAACGGTCCGCGTATCGACCGCGTGATCGAGGCGGAGGCGGCGGCCAAGGGCATGACGCCCGAGGCCGTCCGGCAGGGCTATGCCGGGGGCACCGCACTCGGCCGGTTGTCGGACCCCGAGGACGTGGCGGCGATGGCGGTCTTCCTCGCCTCGCCCGGCGCGCGCATGATCTCCGGCCAGGCGCTCGCCGTCGACGGCTTTACCATCAACCCCGACCCCTGAGGGAACCCATGGATTTCGGACTGACCGAAGAACAGACAGATGATCGTCGACACGACCCGCGCCTTTGTCGAGGCCGAGCTTTATCCCGCATGAGGCCGAGGTCGAGCGCACCGGCGTGCTTGCCATGGAGCTGATCCGCGAGATGCAGGCAAAGGCCATGGCGGCGGGGCTTTATGCGGCCAACATGCCCGAAGAGGTGGGCGGGGCCGGGCCTCGATACGCTGTCCTGGCTGCTCTACGAAAAGGAACTGGGCCGGGCCAACTATGCGCTGCACTGGACCTGCGTGGCGCGGCCGTCGAACATCCTGCTGGCCGGGACGGCCGAGCAGCGCGAACGCTATCTGATGCCCTGCATCCGGGGCGAGACCTGGGATTGCCTGGCGATGACCGAGCCCGGCGCCGGGTCGGACCTGCGCGGGATGAAGGCCTCGGCGCCGGCAGGATGGCGGCGACTGGGTGCTGAACGGGACCAAGCATTTCATCAGCCACGCCGACATTGCCGGCTTCGCCATCGTCTTCATGGCGACCGGCGAGGAAGAGACTCCGCGCGGGCCCAAGAAGCTGATCACGGCCTTCTTTGTCGACAAGGGCACGCCGGGGTTTCACCGTGCGCGACGGCTACCGCAACGTCAGCCACCGCGGCTACACCAACGCCGTGCTGGAGTTCGACGATTGCCGCGTGCCGGCCGAGAACGTGCTGGGCGAGGTGCACAAGGGCTTCGAAGTCGCCAACTCCTGGCTGGGTGCGACCCGGCTGCAGGTGGCCAGCGACCTGCCTTGGCCGGGCCGAACGGGCGCTGGGGCACGCGGTCGCCTATGCAGCCGAGCGCAAGCAGTTCGGCCAGGCAGATCGGCAAGTTCCAGGGCGTGTCGCTTCAAGCTTGCCGACATGGCGATGGAGCTGAAGGCGGCGGAACTGCTGACCCGCGAGGCGGCCTGGAAATACGATCAGGGCACGGTGACCGAGGCCGACATGTCGATGGCCAAGCTGAAGGCGACCGAAGTGCTGGCCATGATCGCCGACGAGGCGATCCAGATCCACGGTGGCATGGGCCTGATGGACGAGTTGCCGCTGGAACGCATCTGGCGTGACGCCCGGGTGGAGCGGATCTGGGAGGGCACCTCGGAAATCCAGCGTCACATCATCAGCCGCGAATTGCTGCGAGCCGGTCGGGGGCTGAACCGTCGGAAGCGGGGGTTTCACACCCCCGGCACCCCCGGGGATATTTGAGAACAGAAGAAGCAACGAAATGTTAACCTCGAATCCGTCAATCTGGGAACACGGTACAGGCGGGGACGCCGATGACCGTAACGGGAGAAGGCGCCTCGTCCGGCTGCGTCGGGACGGGGCGTTCCTCCTGCGCGCTTTCTTCTGTTCCCAAATATCCTCGGGGGTCCGGGGCAGCGCCCCGGCGGCTTGCAGCCGGGCCGGAGGCCGGGATGACTCGCCTCGACCGTCTGCTGCGCCCGCGTCGCATTGCCGTCCTGGGCGCCGGCTGGGCGCTGAATGTCATCGAGCAATGCCGCAAGATGGGGTTTGAGGGCCCGGTCTGGCCGGTGCATCCGACCAAGGCCGAGATCGGCGGGTTGAAGGCCTATCCGGCGCTGGCAGACCTGCCCGCAGCCCCGGATGCGACCTTTATCGGGGTAAACCGCATGCGACACATCGACGTCGTGGCAGAACTTGCCGCGATGGGGGCAGGCGGGGCGATCTGTTTTGCCTCTGGCTGGACCGAGGCGGGCGAAGCCGGGCTGCAGGACCGGCTGGTTGCAGCGGCGGGCGACATGCCGATCCTTGGCCCGAACTGCTATGGGGTGATCAACTACCTCGACGGGGCGCTGCTCTGGCCCGACCAGCATGGCGGGCGCCGGGTGGAACGGGGCGTGGCGCTGTGTCAGTCAGTCGTCGAACATCGTCATCAACCTGACCATGCAGCAGCGCGGCCTGCCGGTGGCCTATGTCGCTTGTCTGGGCAATGCGGCGCAGGTCGGGCTGGCCGAACTGGCCGGGTGCGCTTCTGCGACGATCCGCGGTGACGGCGATCGGGCTTTATGTCGAGGGGATCGACGATGCCGCCGGCCTTTGCCGCACTGGCCGAGGCGGCGCGGGCGGCCGGCAAGGGCATCGTCTGCATCAAGTCGGGCAAGACCGAGCTGTCGCGGACGGCAGCTGCCTCGCATACCGCGTCGCTGGCCGGGGGCGGGGCGGCGTCCAGCGCCTTCCTGCGGCAGGTCGGGGTGGCGGAGGTGCAACACGCCGTCCGAGCTGATCGAGACGTTGAAGATCTTTCACGTCCACGGGCCGCAGATCGGGACCGCGGCTGTGCTCGCTGTCCTGTTCGGGCGGCGAGGCGGGGCTGGTGGCCGATCTGGCGGCGCCTTATCGGGCATCGACTTCCCGCCGGTCCCGCAGGCGACGCACGACCGGCTGTTCGCCGTACTGGGAGATATTCGGGCCGATCGTCACATCGCCAACCCGCTTGGACTATCACACCTTCATCTGGGGCGACGGGCCGCGCACGACCGAAGTCTTCACCACGATGCTTGGCGGCCTATGACGCGGGCATCTTCATCATCGACCCGCCGCGGCCCGACCGGTGTGATCCGTTCGTCGCTATGACCCGGCCTTGGAGGCCATCGTGGCGGCGCAAGCGGCCACGGGCAAGCCCGCCTTTGCCGGTGGCCTCGCTGCCGGAGAACTTCGAGCGAGGACGCGGGCCGAGGCGATGATGGACGCAGGGCGTCGTGCGCGCTGATGGGGCTGGAAACGGCGCTTGGCGGCGATCCGGCGGCGCAGACGCCGGCCGGGCGCACCGGGCTGGCGGCCTGGCGCCGGCTGGCCGCCGCGTCGCAGACGCGGCTGCTGGGCGAGGCCGAGGGCAAGGCGCTGCTGGCCGGGCCGGGGTCGCCGGTGCCAGGTCGGTGTCCGGCGCCGACGCTGGCCGGCGCTGGCACGAGGGTCGGGAGTTGCGCCCGCCCTATGCCCTGAAGGGCCTCGGCTTTGCCCACAAGACCGAGGCGGGGGCGGTGCGGCTGGGGCTGACCAGCGCTCGACGGGCAGGCCGACATGCCGGGCGCGCAGGGCTATCTGGTCGAAGAAATGGTGCACGGGCGCCGTGGCCGAGGTCCTGCTCGGGCCTGCGGCGCGATCCGGTCTACGGCGTCACGCTGACGCTGGGGATGGGCGGGGTCACGGCCGAGGTTCTGGCCGATACCGTGACGCTGGTCCTGCCGGTGACGCAGGACGAGATGCTGGAGGCCGCTCGCGGCGGCTGCGGCTTTGGCCGCTGCTCGACGGCTATCGTGGGCGGCCCAAGGCCGACATTGGCGCGGTGGCCGCAGTTGCGGTGCAGTTGGCGCAGGCGCTGATGCTGGCCGACGGAACGCTTGAGGAAATCGAAATCAACCCGCTCATGGTGCGCGAGAAGGGCGCCGTGGCGGTGGATGCCGTTGATCAGGAGAGGATGAGCATGACATGCAGATGCGGACCGAAGGACCGATCCGGACCCGGCGCGAGGGGGCGATCCTGGAGGTGACGCTGGACCGCCCGAAGGCCAATGCGATCGATCTTGCGACCAGCCGGATCATGGGGCTGACGTTTCGCGACTTCCGCGACGACGACAGCCTGCGGGTCTGCATCCTGCGCGCCGAGGGCGAAAAGTTCTTCTGCCCCGGCTGGGATCTGAAGGCGGCGGCCGGAGGGCGACGCGGTCGATGGCGACTATGGCGTGGGCGGCTTTGGCGGGCTTGCAGGAACTGCCGAACCTGAACAAGCCGGTGATCGCGGCGGTCAACGGCATCTGCTGCGGCGGCGGGCTGGAACTGGCGCTGTCGTGCGACCTGATCCTGTGCCTCGGACAACGCGACCTTTGCCCTGCCGGAAATCCGGTCGGGCACGGTGGCCGATGCCGCCAGCATCAAGCTGCCCAAGCGCATTCCCTATCATGTGGCGATGGACCTGCTGCTGACCGGGCGCTGGTTCGACGCGGAAGAGGCGTTGCGCTGGGGGATCGCTCAAGGAGATCTACGACGCCCGATGACCTTGCTGGCAAACGGCCTGGGAGCTGGCCCGGCTGCTGGAAAGCGGCCCGCCGCTGGTCTATGCCGCGATCAAGGAAGTGGTGCGCGAGGCCGAGGACATGCGCTTTCAGGATGCCCTGAACCGGATCACCAAGCGGCAGATGCCGACGGTCGACAAGCTGTATTCCAGCGAGGACCAACTGGAGGGCGCGCGCGCCTTTGCCGAAAAGCGCGATCCGGTGTGGAAGGGGCGCTGAGGGCGGCTGCGACACCAAACTGTCGCAAATCGTGGTGCGTTGTGCGAACGGACCGGTAATCTCCGCGAAAAACGGGGGCAGCGGTGCACGACCAGCCAGATTACATCATCGTGGGTTCGGGTTCTTCCGGATCGGTTCTGGCCGAGCGGCTGAGCGCCTGCGGAAGGTTCAATGTGCTTGTGATCGAGGCGGGCGGCACGGATCGGCGGTTCTATGTGCAACTGCCTCTGGGCTATGGAAAGCTGTTCTACGATCCGGGCGTCAACTGGCTTTACCGCGCTGAGCCGGATCCGGGTCTGGCGGGCGCGCGCGATCACTGGCCACGCGGCAAGGTGCTGGGCGGATCGTCCTCGATCAACGCGATGGTCTATATCCGGGGTCATCGCGGCGACTACGAGGATTGGGAGGCCGCCGGCAATCCGGGCTGGGGCTGGGACGAGGTATTGGCGTCCTACAAGGCCATGGAAGACAACGAGGCGGGTGGCGATCCGTGGCGCGGCACCGGCGGGCCGCTGTTCATCTCGGCCAACCGGAGCGATCTTCATCCGCTTGTGACCAGTTTCACCGAGGCCTGCGGTGCCGCGGGCCTGCCGGAAACCCCCGACTTCAACGGGAGGGAGCAGGAAGGGGCGGGCGTCTATCAGTTGACGGTGCGCGGCGGGCGGCGCAATTCGGCGGCGCGGGCCTTTCTGCGCCCGGCGATGAAGCGGGCGAACCTGCGGGTCATGATGAGGGCACAGGTGACCCGCGTGGTGTTCGAGGGCAATCGGGCGGTCGGTGTCGAAGTCGATCGTGGCGGTCAGCGCGAGGTGATCCGGACGAAGGGCGAGGTGATCCTGGCGGGGGGGGCCGTGAATTCACCACAACTTCTGCAAGTGTCGGGCGTCGGGCCGGGGGGGCTGCTACAGCGCCACGGCATTGCCGTCGTGCATGAAAACCCGAACGTCGGCGAACACCTGAACGATCATCAGGGCCTGAACTACACCTATCGGATGTCGGTTCCGACACTGAACGACGTGTTGCGCCCGTGGTGGGGCAAACTGAAGGTCGGGCTGGAATACCTTGCCTTCCGGCGCGGGCCGCTGAGCTTGTCGATCAATCATGCAGGCGGTTTCTTTCGCACCCGACCGGAGTTGTCGCGGCCGAACATGCAATTGTATTTTCAGGCATTTTCAACGCTGATCCCGCGCGAGGGCGAGCGGCCGATCCTGTCGCCCGATCCGTTCTCGGGGATGTCGATCGGCTTGTCGAACTGCCGCCCCACGAGCCGGGGCCATATCCGCATCCGCACGCCCGATCCGATGCAGCCCCCCGCGATCGTCGCCAATGCCTATTCCACCGACCGCGATGTCGAGGAAATGCTGGATGCGGTGAAGTTCATCCGCCGGATCGCGGCACAGGACGCCCTTTCGCGGGTGATCGAGGAAGAGCTTCGGCCGGGCCCGGAATGCAGGACCGACGAGGATCTGATCACGGATTTCCGGGCGCGCAGCGGGACAGTCTATCATCCCGCCTGCACCTGTCGGATGGGGCCAGACCCCGGGACTTCGGTAGTCGATGCGCGGCTCAGGGTGCACGGCCTGGACGGGTTGCGGGTGTGCGACGCCTCGGTCTTTCCGACACTGATCGGGGGCAACACCAACGCCCCCGCGATGATGGTCGGATGGCGGGGTGGCCAGATCATCTTGGCCGACCGCATCTGAGTTCCGGCGGGGCGCGCGGACGGCCGGCCCCGCCAGGGGCGTCACGATCTGGACACAATGACGTTGCGTCCGGATGGATTGGGGCAGGATTTGTCCATGATGTCGCCATAGCGTGCCGGTAGGTCTTACTCGTCGTCATCGTGTTGGCGCGGGAGAACCGGATGCGTGCGCTTCGAATCGTCGAAACCGAAAGTTCCGGCCTCGTCGGTCTCGGCGTGCGTGTGCTGCTGCTTTCGGGATCCGACACGGAGGCCGCGCGGTTGACCCGTCTGATCGCCGGGCTCGGCGGGCGGGTAGACTGCGAGACAGAGGTCTACTCGGCGCTTTCGGCGTTGATCGACGACCCTGCCGGATGGGATGTCTTCGTCATCGCCTGCGACGGACTTGGCGGCATCGAGAACGGCCATCGGGCACACAGGATGCTGGGCGCCGTGAGCGAACGTGTGTCGACGATCCTGATTTCAGACGCCTGTGAAACACAGACTTTCCCCGAAGACCGCATGGCGCCGATCCTGTTGCGGGCACGTCTGACAGCGGTTGCGCTGCGACTTGGCCTGGAACATGCGGTGCGCGGACGGTTGGCCTGGCGGTTCGGCTGACAGCAAAAAGGCGGGCCGAAGCCCGCCTTTCGAGGGTGGTTCCGTCGCTTGCCGGTCAGGCCAGAGCGAGGTTGGTCGCCGATTCGCGACCGTCACGGCCCGCTTCGATGTCGAAGGTCACAGCCTGACCATCCTTCAGCGAACGCAGGCCCGCCCGCTCCAGTGCGGTGATGTGAACGAAAACGTCCTTGCGGCCGCCCTCCGGAGCGATGAAGCCGTAACCCTTGGTTTCATTGAACCATTTCACGGTACCCTTGGCCAACGTGAAGTCTCCTCTACAATTTGCCGCCCGCGGGGATGCGGCGGCCCGGCTCAGTCAGCGCAAGATCGAGGGACTGTGCCTTTTGGAGCAGACAGTGGTCGATAGGATAACGTCGCACTTCAAGGCTGCGTGAAGCTTGACGCAAAATCAAGAGGGATCGCTGCCCGGCGCGGATGGTGTCCAGTCATGCCGTCGGCGCGATGTCGTCTTCCAGAAACCACCGGACTGTATCCTCGAAACCCGCGTCCGACACAAAGCCAAGCCGATGCGCCTTTTCCGCGGCGACCCGGTTGCGCCAGCCGCGCACGATCCTCTCGATCACCGGATCTGGGTTCCAAGTGATCCGGGCGGCGGCTTCGGGGCCTGCGATCCGTGTCATCGCGGCGATCATGTCACCGATCGTATCGGTGCGGCCGGTCAGATCGAAGCAGCGGTTCGTGCCCAACGGCGCGGCCTCGAGGTTGGCCGCATGGATCAGGTTGGCCACGACCGTCCGGGGCGCGGTGTGCCAAACCTCGAACGCAGGATCGACCGGGCAGTTCGCGGTGCCACCTTCCAGGGTATCGCGAAAGATCGACGACATGAAGGATGACGCGGCTGCGTTGGCTTTGCCGGGCCGGATCGAGACGGTGGGCAACCGCAAGCCCCGGCCATCCAGAAAGCCGCGTCGGGACATGTCGTTCAACAGATGTTCCCCGATCAGTTTCTGGGTTCCGTAGGAGGTCTGGGGGTTGGGCAGGCACGCATCGGTGATGGTTTCCGGCTCGTCCCCACCATGCACCGCCGCCGACGAGGCATAGACGACCACGGGCGCGTTGCCGCCCGCTCGGGCCGCCTGCAACAGGTTCAGCGTGCCGAAGAGGTTCACGCGCAGGCCCAGGTCGAAGTCGGCCTCTGCCGCACCCGAGACGACGGCTGCGAGATGGAAGATGACGTCGAAAGGCGTGGCCATGACGCGACCGACCTCTGCGGCGTCCGCAATGTCGCAGCACAGCCGGTCGACGGGAAAGCGCGCCTCGATCGGGCCGGGTTCGGCAAGATCAACCAGCGTCAGATGGCTGACCGGCCGACCGCGCAGCCTCGTGTCGAGCGCGAGGCGTCGCGCGAGTTTCTGGCCGATGAAGCCACCACCGCCGGTCACGAGGATGCGCATGGGATGTTCCTTTGCCTGTTCCCGGACACAGCGTATCGCCCCGCAACTGGCCGCGCACGGCAAATTCCCGGCCGCGCGCGATGATTCTCGCGCAAGATGTTTCGCCACCTGACCGGATGCGTGTTTGCGCCTGACAGAAGCGGTGCGATTGGCTAGCGTTGCGGCATGAATGATATGGCCGGATGGATATGACCACATGGTTGGGCCCCGAGGAATGGGCCGCGGTTGCCCTGTCGTTGCGCGTCTCGTTCTGGGCCACGACGATCAGCCTGCCGGTTGGGATCGCTGTGGCATTCGTGCTTGCGCGCTACGAGTTCTGGGGCAAGCAGGTGCTGAACGGGTTGGTGCACCTGCCGTTGATCCTGCCGCCGGTTGTCACCGGATACCTTCTGCTTCTGACCTTTGGGCGGAAGGGGGCCATCGGCGCCTTTCTCGACCAGAGCTTCGGGCTTGTGTTCGCCTTTCGCTGGACCGGCGCCGCGCTGGCGGCCGCCGTCATGGCGTTTCCGCTGATGGTGCGCGCGATCCGGCTGGCGATCGAGGCGGTCGACCCCAAGCTTGAACAGGCGGCGGGCACGCTTGGCGCCTCGCCGGTCTGGGTGTTTCTGACGGTCACGCTGCCGTTGATCCTGCCCGGCATTCTCGTGGGGGCCATTCTGGCCTTTGCCAAGGCGATGGGTGAGTTCGGCGCGACGATCACCTTCGTTTCGAATATCCCGGGCCAGACGCAGACGCTGCCCTCGGCGATCTATGCCTTCCTTCAGGTGCCCGGCGGCGAGACACAGGCGGGGCGGCTTGTGCTGATCGCGATCGCGATTGCAATGGGTGCCTTGATCCTGGCCGAGGCGGCGGGCCGCGCGGTCGCCCGGCGGATCGCGGGCGCATGAGCATGAGCCTTGAGGTGAAGCTTCGCCATCGTTTCAAGGGCTTCATGCTGGATGTCGCGTTTGATGCACCCGCCGGCGTCACGGCACTGTTTGGCAGGTCGGGCGCGGGCAAGACCAGCGTCGTGAACGCGGTGGCGGGCCTCTTGCGGCCCGAGGCCGGACGGATCGTGGTGGAGGGCGTTGTCCTGCTCGATACCCAGCGTGGCGAGGCTGTGCCAAACTATCGCCGCCGGATCGGTTACGTCTTTCAGGAACCGCGCCTTTTTCCGCACCTCTCGGTGCGCCAGAACCTGCTTTACGGCCGCTGGTTCCGGGGGGCGGGATCCGGGCCCGAGTTCGACCGGGTGCTTGACATGCTGGGCATCGCGGGCCTGCTGGAGCGCCGGCCCGGCGCACTTTCCGGGGGAGAGAAGTCGCGCGTCGCGATCGGGCGGGCCTTGCTGGCCGGCCCGCGCCTGTTGCTGATGGATGAGCCGCTCGCCTCGCTCGACGAGGCGAGGAAGGCCGAGATCCTGCCCTATCTGGAACGGCTGCGCGACGAGACGCGGGTGCCGATCCTCTATGTCAGCCATGCCATGGGCGAGGTCGCGCGGCTCGCCACCACGATCGTCGTTCTGGACGGCGGCCGGGTGGCGCGGGCGGGGCCCGCCGCCGAGGTGCTTGCCGATCCGGGCGCGGTTCCGGCCCTGGGCATCCGCGAGGCCGGCGCCGTTCTGGGCGCACGGATCGAGGCACAGGAGGCGGACGGGCTCACGCGGCTTGAGACATCGGCGGGGCCGATCTTGCTGCCCCGCATCGAGGCGGCGATCGGGACGGAGCTGCGGGTCCGGATCGCCGCGCAGGATGTGATCCTTGCCCGCAACCGCCCGGAGGGGCTCTCTGCGCTCAACATCCTGGGCGCGACGGTTACCATGGTGCGGTTCGGGGATGGCCCTGGGGCAATGGTGCAACTTCGCGCGGGCGAGGCCCTGCTTCTTGCACGGATTACCCGGCGGTCGGCCGAGGCGTTGGGGCTGGCGCCGGGCGTTGCGGTTTTCGCGGTCGTCAAGTCGGTGTCGGTGGCGCAGGGCGATGTCGGTCTTGTCCTGTCGGGCGCGTCCGGGGGATGACCGGTCAAGTCGCCCGCCGCGATGGGCGCAACAGCCAGACCGCGTAAATCCCGTTGGGCAGCACGAAGAGCAGCGGAACGAGATAGCCCTGAAGCGCCATCCCACCCGCGGGAAGATCGCCCGCGGATGCGCCACCGTCCGCAGCCAGCATCAGGAAGCTTCCGAAGTTCCAGAGGGTGTGGAGCGCGATGCCGGGCCAGAGCGAATGCGTGCGGATGCGGATCGCGGCCAGCATCAGGCCGGTGATGAATGCGGTCACGGACTGAACCAGAGCGGGCAGGACCGCCCCGATAATCAGGGCGTTCAGGCTGTGGACGGCCCCGAAGACAAGGGTTGCAGCGATGACCGCCGGCCAGAGCCGGAACCGTGCCAGGAAGGCCGGAAGCAGGATGCCCCGAAACATCAGTTCTTCCGACAGCCCGACGAGGGCGCAGTTGAGAAAGATCATCGCCACGACCGGACCCGGTGGCGGCCCGAGATAGATGGCAAGCGCGAGGAACGCCAGGATGTAGAGAAGGGGCAACCACAGGGTCGCAAGAGAGCGGAGCGGGCGTGGGCGGCCGAGGCCTGCGTCGCGCCACCGAAACAGGCCGATCGCCCCGAGCGCGAACGCGGCCGCTGCCAGGAAACTCCATCCGACCTGCCCTGCGACGGCATCGAGCAGAGACGACAGCCCGACCTCGGGTGCCGGGCCGCCCGCGACGGTGATCGCTGTCCAGATGGCAAACACGCCGATGGCAAGGATCACGCGGGGCAAGGGTGGGGTTCCTCGGCGTATTGGGATGATCCGGTCTGAATGCGCGCTCGGTCGGTCTTGCGCAAGATGGTTTGGCGACACCGAAGCCGGGTGTGCATGTGGCGCGACGTGATAAGGCCAGCCTCGCAAAGCCCATGACGCTGTGAAAACACCGTGCTAGGGTCGCGTGGGACAGGCTGTCATGGGAAGGCAGCGATGCTTCGGTTCAGATCAGGATTGCGGAGTCTGGCGATCATCTGTGTGATGGCGCCGGTTTTCTCCTCACACGCCGACGACGGCACATCGGGTGTCTGGCCAGTGCCGCTGGGCACCCACGGCGGAGCGATCACCGGACGGCTGCATGGCGCAGGGACGACGGGCCACGCGTTCGACGCGAAAGCGGGCCAGCGCGTTGTCGTATCCTTCGCGGCGACCAATCCGAACGCCTGTATCGACCTGATCGCGCCGGACGGGGAAAGGATGCTCTATAGCGGCAACAGCGGCGAGAGCGGTTTCGAGCTGTTGCTTGTGGAAACCGGCACCTACCGGATCGATGTCAAGCTGATGCCCGCGGCGGGCGAACGCGGCGAACGCGCGGACTATCGCCTTTCGATCCGGCTGACGCCGGCCTGACGCGCCGATATCCGCTTGCACGGCGTGTGCGGCCCGGTCGTGCAGTGCCTCTCGATGCCCTGCGTCAATGCACGAACCCGCTTCGTGGCGGGGCCCATTGTGACACGACGCGGGCAGACAGGTCGCATGAGCAAGCCATCCCCGCCCGCCATGTAACAACGATCGGGCGAGGGTCGGAACCGGCGCCCTGCCGCCAGAGGCGAAGCGAGACCCCGCGCGCCAACCGGACCTGGGGCCGGGCACCCTGCACGCGCCGGTGTCGGTAGGGCCTGACCCTAGGCGGCTTGCTCGCCGCCGAGCCCCGAAATCGCCTGAATCAGGTTGTCTTCGGTCACCTCTTCGGCGGTGAACGTCCGAATGATCCGGCCCGAATACATCGCCACGATCCGGTCGGCGACGTGCAGCACCTCGGGCATTTCAGAGCTGATCACGATCACCGCATAGCCTTGCGCGGCGAGGTCGCGGAGCAGCTTGTGGATCTCGGATTTGCTTCCCACGTCGATGCCGCGTGTCGGCTCGTCCACGATCAGCACATTGGGATGCATCGACAGCCACTTGCCGATCACGATTTTCTGTTGATTACCGCCCGACAGGTTGCCGACCAGCTGTTTCCAGCTTGGCGTGCGGATATCCAGACGGTCGCGATACTGATCGAAGATCGCAATTTCGGCGCCTTCGGCCACGAACGGTCCGGCCGTGAGGTCGTCCACCTGAGGCAGGGTCATGTTATCCCTGCAATTCATGCCGAGCACGAGCCCCTGGCCCTTGCGGTCCTCCGGCACCAGAGAGATGCCGCGTGCAATCGCGTCAGCCGGCGAATGGATACGAACCTCCTCGCCATCGAGAAGGATCTGCCCTGCGGAGGGATCGCGCAGACCGAACAGGGTTTCGGCAATCTCTGTGCGGCCCGCGCCGACCAGCCCGTAGAACCCGAGAACCTCGCCCCGGCGGACCTCGAAGTTCACGTCGCGATAAAGCTTGCCGCAACTCAGCCCGCGCACCTCCAGCGCGACCGCGCCCAATTCGTGATGGGTCGGGTTCCGGCTGAGGTCGAGCTTGCGGCCGATCATCATCTGCGTGACGGCTTCCTCGTTGGTTCCGGCGGTTTCCACCGTTCCCTGATACTGTCCGTCGCGCAGCACGGTGATGCGGTCCGTGATCTTGAAGATCTCTTCCATCCGGTGCGAGATATAGATGATGCCCACGCCGTCGGCCTTCAGATCCGCGATCACGTCGAACAGCACCACCTTTTCCGCGTCGGTCAGCGAAGCGGTCGGTTCGTCGAAGATCACCGCCTTGGCGTCCACGGTAAGGGCGCGCGCGATCTCGACCATCTGCTGGTTGGCGATCGACAGATCCCCGACCCGTGTCTTGGCATTGAACCCGACGTTGAGCTTCTTCAGGATCGCATTGGTCTTCTCGGCCAGGCTGGCCCAATCGACCCGACCGAAGCTCTTGCGCGGCAATTCGCCCAGATAGATGTTTTCCGCCACCGAGAGTTCCCCGGCAAGGCTGAGTTCCTGGTGGATGAAGACGATCCCCTTGGCCTTGGCGTCGAGCGGGCCGGTCATGACGACCTTGGCGTTGCCCATGTAGATCGCGCCGCCGTCGGGGCGGTAGATGCCGCCAAGGACCTTCATCAGCGTCGATTTCCCGGCGCCGTTTTCCCCCATCAGGGCATGCACTTCGCCAGGCATGACCGAGAAAGAGACGCCATCCAGGGCCCGCACGCCGGGAAATGTCTTGACGATGTCTTCGAGGCGGAGAACCGGATCGGTCATACCTTCAACTCCTCTTTGCCCTTGATGTTCAGCTGGCGGTCAAGGAACAGCACCACGATCAGGATCAACCCGATCACGAGGTTTACGGTCGACGTGTCGGCCCCGATATGGCCCAGCCCCTTGCGCAAGAGCTGGATCGCGATGACGCCACCGAACGTGCCGATCGCCGAACCCGCACCGCCGGTGATCTTGGTGCCGCCAAGCACGACAGCCGTGATCACCCAAAGCTCGTAGAGTTGGCCGTCATTGGGGTTCACCGAACCGCTTTCGGAATAGAAGACCACTGCCGAAAGCGCCGCGAGAAATCCGATGATCGCGAAGTTGATCATCATGTGCGGACCGACCCGGATGCCCGCATTCACCGCCGCCTCGCGGTTGTCGCCGATGGCATAGGCGTTGCGGCCATGAACCGTCCTGGCCATCAGGTACCAGATCACCAATGTCGACCCCAGCAGGAACCAGGTGGCGGTGTGCAGGCTGAGAAACTGCGCCTCGGCAATATCCACCAGGGTCCAGTTGAGATGGCTTGTCGGGTTCTCGCCGTTGAACATGAACACGATCCCGCGATATCCAAGCATCGAACCGAGCGTGACGATGAAGGCGTCCACGCCTGTCTTCCACACGATGAGCCCGTTGAGCGCGCCCAGCAAGCGTGCCCACTGCCAGAGCCAGAAGCCATGCCACCGGGATCACCCAATCGCCAAGGCCCGCGAAGATCGGCCATGTCATGCTGTCGAGCAGCACCATTGCCGCGATGGCGTAGGTCGCGCCGACGGAAAGGTCGATGTTGCCGTTGACCATGACGATGGTCATGCCCATCGCGATGATCCCGATCGGTGCCGATTGCTTGAGCAGCAGCAGCATATTCTCGAAATCCATGAAGGCCTTGTCGGAGAGCGACAGGAATTCCCCGCCACGCTGAAGAAGACCAGCTCCAGCAGGATGAACCCCCAGATCGCGCCACTTTTCAGCGCCTTGGAAAATGTGCCAGGTTGCATGGTTCCCCCCCTCAGGCGATCGCCGACCAGAGCTTGCCACGCTTGGCTGCAATATCGAGCCAGACGGCAAGGACGATGATGACCCAGGTCACAACGAACTGGACATAGAATTGCAGGCCCAGAAGAAGCAGTCCGTTCTGGATGAACCCGAGGATCAGCACACCGATCACGGTCTTGAACATCGTGCCCGAGCCGCCCAGAAGCGAAGCACCGCCCAGGATGATCGCCGCCAGCACCTCAAGCTCCAGCCCCTGGCCCACAGTATTCTGCGAACCCATCGAGCGGCTCGCCTGGATCAGCCCCGCCGTGGCCACGCAGGCCGCCGAGATCAGGTAGCAACTGAACACCGTCCGCGCGCGGCGGATGCCCGAGAAGGTCGCGGCAGTGCCGTTGCCGCCCACCGCGTAGACTTTGCGCCCGAACGGGGTGCGGGCCAGCACCAGGCCCAGAAGTGCCGCCAATGCGATGAAGATCAGGATCGGCACCGGGATTCCCAAGGCCGTGCCCTGCCCGAAGACGCCGAACCAGGTGCCCGCCTTGTCGGCGATATCCATGTTCTTGCCACCAGAATATGTCAGCGTCAGCCCGTGAATCGCCGAAAGCATTCCAAGCGTCACAATCAGGGAATTGAGCTTGAGGTAACCCACGAGAAACCCGATCAGCGCCCCGAGCGCCAGCGTCATTGCGAACATTGCCGGGATCGCAAGCGAAGGCCCGATCTTGTCGTGCAGATCGAGCACCACAATGGTCGAGAACGACATCATCGACCCTACCGAGAGGTCGAGGTTGCCACTGATCACGACAAAGGTGACCCCCAGCGCCATGACACCAAGGATTGCCGAGGATCGCACGACGCTGAAGACATTGTCGATCGACAGGAATTTCGGGTTGGCGATGGTAAAGGCGATCATGAACAGCGCGAATGCGATCAGGATGCCTTGTCTTGCCAGAACGCGCCCGATCTGTTCATTGCTGCGTGTTGCCATGGTCCCCTCCCTCAGGTCGCTGGCGTCGCGTGATGTTTCCGGCCTGTGTTCTTGCCCTGGTCGTGCCGGTCAGACCAATGTCATGCCCCCGTCGATCATGACGACCTGCCCGGTCATGTAGTCGCTGTCCCTTGACGCGAGGAACGTCGTCGTTCCGGTGATATCGGCGGGCGTGGCGACCCGGCCCTTCAGGATCTCGGCGGAAAACTCCTCCATCGCCTGCCCGGGCCGCTTGGCAGCGCCGATTGCCATCAGATCCTGGTCCACCTGCTCCCACATCTCTGTGGCTACCACGCCGGGCGCGAAGCCGGTCACGGTGATATCGTGTTTCGCCAGATCCCGCGCCCCCGATTGGGTCAGCGACACCACGGCCCACTTCGAGGCGCAGTAGGGTGCCACGTTGTCGAAGCCCTGCCGACTGGCGACAGAGGCGGTGTTGATGATCTTGCCGCCGCCACCTTGGGCGATCATTTGCCTGGCGGCTTCCTGCATCCCGATCATGCACCCCAAGCCGTTGACGGACATGATAAAGTGCCAATTCTGTTCGGTCACGTCCATGAAATTCATCGGCTTGTTCACGCCGGCATTGTTGAACTTCACGTCCAGACGCCCGAACTTTTCGACGGTATGCCTGATCATCTCGCGGACCAGGGCGCGGTCGGTGACATCGACCTGGACCGAGGTGACCCGCCGATCATGGCGGCTCCGGTTGGCTTCGGCGACGCTGGCGACCTTCTCGCCGTTCAGATCGGCAAAGCAGACGCTGGCCCCTTCCTCCAGAAGCGCTTCGCCGATGGCGCGCCCGATACCCTGTGCAGCGCCCGTCACGATGCAGACGCGATCGGCTACCCGTCCCATGGCCGGTCTCCCTTAACCCGCTACGATCGAAAGACGTGCGGGGCACGGGCATGCCGCACCCCGCACGGGATTTGTGGCCCTAGAACACCGGCTTGGTGAACTCGCTCATGTTGTCCTGGGTGATCTTGGGGGTGTCGAAGTAGTTGAGGAACGGCACGTCCTTGCCCTCGAGTACGTCGATCGCGGTCTGGAGCGCGGCCTTGGCGTCGTCGACCGGCGACTGGTAGATCGAACCCCAGTATTCGCCACGCTCCATCGCCTCGTAGCCGACGGCGAAGTTGGTGGCGCCGACAAAGATGATGCCCTCTCGGCCAGCCGCTTTTGCAGCGTTCAGCGCGCCGACGCCCATGTTGTCGTCACCGGCATAAACACCGTCAATCTTGTCGTATTTGACAAGGAAGGCTTCCATGACCTTCTGCGACTTCTCACGGTTCCAGTCGCCGGGTTGTGTCTCCATCAGTTTGACGTCCGGGCAGACTTCGGGCAGGCGGTCTTCAAAGCCCTTGGCGCGTTCGATCGCGGTGGTGTAGCCGGGCTGCCCCGAGATCTGAACGATCTGCGCGGAGTCTGCGATGCCCATGCTCTTGAACTTGTCGCACATGATCTCGGCCGCACGGGAACCCTGAGTGATATTGTCGGGGCCCGAGAAGGAGGCAACGAAATCAAAGCCTGGCTCGGCGATGTTGGAGTTGGTGACGATCACCGGGATACCAGCCTGCTTGGCCTTGCGGACGGCGGGGATCACCGCCTCGCCGTTGGTCGGCCAGATGATGATCGCGCCAACCCCCTGCTGGATCAGGTCTTCGATCTGGGCGATCTGGCGGGCCACGTCGCCGCCTGCGTCAAGCACCACCGCCTCGACGTCGGGGTTGGCATTGGCGGCCTCGATGAAGGCCTTTTCGTAGGTGGTCTGATAGCTGTCGACGCCGACGTTGTTCTGGGTGATGCCGATCTTCATCGTCTCGGCGGACGCCATGCCGGCGAATGCAACCACAGACGTGGTTGCGGCAAGAATGTTGCGAAGTTTCATTTGGGTCTCCTCCCGGATCTTCCCTGGTTGCTTCTTGTCTCGAGGCACCCCTCCCGGGGACCAAAGCATCATCCGGCGCGCCGGACGACTGTCTGGCACCTTGCCCCTTCCAGCGCGCCCGGAATGCACAAGAATAATCCATAATGGATATTTTTTTATCCGATATGGAAATATTCGCGATACGCTCCGGTCGTCATTTTGGACAATTTCGGAGGGACGCAAGGTGGGCGACTCAGCTTCAGCCAAACTGGATAACTCGGCAATCGCGCAACGTGTTCAACGACGGCAAAGGGCCACGAAACAGATGAATGCAACGATAGGCCATAACCCCGGCACCCCGGTTGCCCTTCAGGCGACGACCGAGATGCTCGAGGTATTGTCCTTTCTGGACGTCTTCAGCGACGAGCTTGAGGATACGCTGGATATCATCGTGCCCAATGCGCATCTGCGCATGGCGCTGCATCTCATCCGGGGGCATTTCGAGGCCAAGACCGTGACCCCCACCTCGCTGATCGGTGCCAGCCGGGTGCCCTATGCAACCGCGAACCGCCGATTGAAAGAGATGGTCAAGGCCGGGCTGATCGAGCAGCGGCCCCGAACCAGGACCGGCAAGAGCTTTACGATGCATCCCAGCGACAAGTTGATGGAGCAGTGGATGCAACTGTCGGGCCGCATCCGCCGCATGACCGAATCCAAATTCGGCGGACTTCAGCAGACGCAGGACAGCAGGGACTACTATTTCGGCGGAAGCTATTCTGCGGCCCATTCGATCCCGCCTCTGGGCGTGCGCAGCGAACCGTTGAAGGTGTCCGGCGGACTCCGGGTGCTGGTACATGGTGACCCGACATTCATGGTCATGGACAATCTCAAGCGGCAATTCGAACAATTCATCGGGACGCAGATCAGCCAGCGCGCGTTTTCGATCGATCGGTTGCGCGAAGAGACCCTGCGCAACGCCGAACGCCCAACAAGCCGCTATGACATCATCGCCGTGGACCTGCCCTGGATCGGAGAATTCGCCAGGAAGGGTGTGCTGATGCCGCTCGACGAGGCGATGGATGTCGCCCGGCTCGACCCCGCGGATTTCCATACCGCGGGTTGGAAGGCGACGCATTGGGGCGGGCGGGCCTATGGCGTCCCGGCCCAGACAACGCCCGAGCTGCTGTTTTACCGGCGGGATCTGTTTGCCGAGGCCGGTTTGGCGCCCCCGGCCACCACCGACGCGCTGCTGCATGCCGCCAGCGTCCTGCATGATCCGCGCCACGGGTGCTTTGGCATCGCGTGGAACGCCGCGCGCGGGACCGCGCTTGGCCACACCGTCCTGATGGCCTTGGCCGATTTCGGCCAGCCGGTCCTCGACCTGCCGAAAATCGCGGGCGGGTTCGGCACCGATCACCTCGCCCAGGGCGACTACCGCCCGACGATCGAGACCGAGGCCGGGTTGCAGGCCGCCGAGTTCCTGCTGGAGCTGCTGAAATACTCGCCGCCCGACATCCTGTCGATGTCCTGGTATGAACGCATCCGGCCCTATGCGGCGGGCAAGGTCGCGATGGCCTACGGCTATACGCTGCTCGCCCCCTATTTCGAACTGGACGAAACCTCGCCCGCGCACGGGCAGACCGGTTACCTGCCCCACCCCGCCGGTCCGGGCGCCAGCCCGGTCGCGCCTGTGGGGGGCTATGTGATGGGCATCCCGGCCAACCTCTCGCCCGAACGCGTGCCCGCGGCGGTCGAGGCATTGACGGTCTTCACCTCGCCCGAGGCCCAGAAGCTTTTCATCCAGAACGGCAGTCGGACCAACCCGCGCTATTCCGTGGGCGCCGATCCCGAGGTGCGGCGCGCATCGTCGATCTTCGAGGTCGTGGATGGCATGTCCTGGCGCGACGAGCTGCAATTCTGGCCGCGACCGCCGGTGCCCGAGATTGTCGATATCATCCAGATTTGCGGCGAGGAATTTCACGACATGCTGCGCGGGTTCACATCCCCGCGCGAGACCCTGCGCCAGGCCCAGAAGCGCGCCGACGCACTGATCGGCCGAAACCGCACAAGTTGACACCTGGAGGAGAGACCATGGACCCCAATCGCCTGAAAGGTAAGATCATTCTGATCACCGGAGCCGCCCGCGGAATGGGCGCGGCCAACGCCGAGGCCTTCGCCGCGCAAGGCGCGAACGTTTGCCTTGGGGATCTCGATCGGGACGAAGCGCAAAAGGTCGCCGACAGGATCAACGCTGACGGCAACGGCAAGGCGATCGCCGTCAAGATGGATGTGACCAAGCGCAAGGACAACGCGGACGCCGTGGCCGCCACGGTCGAGGCCTTCGGGTCGATCAACGTCGGGCTCTTCAACGCCGGCCTGAACAAGCCCCGGTTCTTCATGGATATCGACGAAGACAACTGGGACATGATCATGAACGTGAATACCAAGGCGATGTGGCTGGGCATGCAGGAAACTGCACGTCAGATGATCGCGCAGGGGCCGATGGAGGGTCACCCCTACAAGCTGATCAACGTCGGTTCCATTGCGTCACGCAAACCGCTTGTAGACGTGACCGTGTACTGCACCTCGAAATACGGCTGCCTCGCGCTGACGCATTGTGGCGCGATCGGATTGTCGGAACACAACATCACGGTGAACGGCTATGCGCCAGGCGTCGTTGTGACACCGCTGTGGGAGCAACTTGACAAGGATCTTGTCGATATCGGCTTCAAGCAGAAGGAGGGCCAGGCCTACGAGGATATCGTGCGCGACGCGCTCCAGATCAAGCGGGTCTCCTACCCCAGGGACATCGTCGGCACCGCGTCGTTCCTGGCCAGCGACGACAGCGATTACATGACCGGCCAGATGATCCACATCGATGGCGGCTGGTGCATCCAGTAACCCACTGGCCCGTCAAAGCTTCACCCTGTCACAGGGTCGCCACGGGGCGGCCCGGAGGAAAGTCATATGTCACGCGCACTGATGCCGAACCTGCTCACCCCCCAAGACCTTGAACCGAATTGGGAATGGCGCGCGCGCCTTCCGGCCTGGGGTCACACTTCGGTCGATTTCGAACGCCGGATCGACCATGACCGGTTGCGCCGGTACCGTCTGGCGCGGACGCGTCAAGCGTTGCAGGCCTCCGATGCGGGCACGCTGTTGTTGTTCGACGTGAACAACATCCGCTACGTCTCGGCGACCAAGATCGGCGAATGGGAGCGGGACAAGATGTGCCGGTTCTGCCTGCTGACCGGCGACAATTCACCCTATGTCTGGGATTTCGGTTCGGCCGCGATGCACCACAAGCGTCATTCCGACTGGCTGGAGCCGGATCATTGCCTGGCCGGCGTGGTCGGCATGCGTGGCACCATCCCTCCGGAATTCGGGCTGATGCAGAAATATGCCAAACAGATCGCCGGTCTGATCCGCGATGCCGGCATGGCGGACATGCCAGTCGGCGTGGATTATGCGGAAACCGCGATGTTCCACGCGCTGCGCGAGGAAGGCATCAATGTCGTGGACGGCCAGCAGATCATGCTCGCCGCCCGCGAGATCAAGAACTGGGACGAGATCCAGTTGCTGACCCAGGCCGCCGCGATGGTCGACGGGGTCTATCACATGATCTACGAGGAGCTGAAACCGGGCGTTCGCGAGAACGATATCGTCGCCCTCTCCAACAAGATGCTTTATGAAATGGGGTCGGACGACGTCGAGGCGATCAACGCGATCTCGGGCGAACGGTGCAATCCACACCCGCACAACTTCACCGATCGGCTGATCCGGCCGGGCGATCAGGCGTTCTTCGACATCCTGCAAAGCTATCAGGGCTATCGCACCTGCTATTACCGGACCTTCAACGTGGGCCGCGCGACGCCCTCGCAGAATGATGCCTACGTCAAGGCTCGCGAATGGATTGACGCCTCCATCGCGATGATCAAGCCGGGTGTGACCACCGACAAGGTCGCCGCGGTCTGGCCCACGGCCGAGTCGCTCGGTTTTCCGAACGAGGATGCCGCCTTCGGTCTTCAGTTCGGCCACGGTCTGGGCCTTGCCCTGCATGAGAGGCCCATCATCAGCCGTGCCGTCAGTCTGGATCACCCGATGGAGATCAAGACCGGCATGGTCTTTGCACTGGAAACCTATTGCCCGGCGACGGACGGTTTTTCGGCTGCCCGCATCGAGGAAGAAGTGGTGGTGACCGAAACGGGCTGCGAGGTGATCAGCCTCTTTCCCGCCGAAGAACTGCCGATCGCCAACCGGTACTGACGATGGCAAATCCGTTCGACCTGACCGGCCGAAAGGCATTGGTGACCGGCGGCGCGACCGGCATCGGCAGGGGCATTGCCCTTGGCCTTGCCGCCGCCGGGGCCGATGTCGCGTTGACCTATCGCAGCCATCAGCCCGGAGAAACACTCGCCGAAATCGAGGCGATGGGCCGGAGCGCCGTGGCGGTCCGGGCCGATTTCGCGGATATGGATGAAGCCGCGGCCAACGACATCACGCGTTTTGCGACAGAGGCGCTTGGTGGGCTAGATATCCTCGTGAACAACGCCGGTATCATCAACCGCGGGGACTCGGTGGACATGCCGTTCGCGGATTGGCGGCGCGTCCTGTCGGTCAACCTCAATTCGGTCTGGCTCTTGTCGCAGGCTGCCGGGCGGGGGATGGTGGCGCAAGGCTCGGGCAAGGTCGTGATCGTGGCTTCGGTGCTGGGGTCGCAAGGGGGGCTCCGCGTGCCAGCCTATGCGTCCAGCAAACACGCCGTGATCGGCCTGACCCGGGCGCTTTGCAACGAATGGGCCGCGCATGGCGTCAACGTCAATGCCATCGCGCCCGGCTATACCGCGACAGACAATACACAGGCCCTGCGGGACGACCCGGCGCGTTCGAAAGCCTTGCTCGAACGGATTCCCGCTGGCCGCTTCGCCGAACCGGCCGAAATCGCCGGTGCTGCCATTTTCCTGGCCTCCGACGCCGGCTCCTACTGCCACGGCAGTGTGGTGACGGTCGACGGCGGCTGGCTCGCCCGCTGAAAGAGAACGCATGGAACAGACACTTGCAGGGAAGACTGCCCTTGTCACCGCCGCCGGCAACGGCATCGGCCGCGCCTCTGCCGAGGCGCTGGCGGCGCAAGGAGCAAACGTCATTGCGACAGACATCGACGGTGGGGCCGTCGAAGATGTCGCTGCGGGCCTTCCGAACATCACGGGACAACGCCTTGACGTACTCGACCCCAGGGCAGTCGAGAGCCTGATCGCCTCGATACCGCCCGTCCATGTTCTCGTGAATTGCGCTGGCTGGGTGCATGACGGCACGATCCTTGATTGCGACGACACCGCGTGGGACCGTTCGTTCGACCTCAATGCCAAGGCGATGTTCCGGCTGACGAAGGCCGTATTGCCCGGCATGTTAGCGCAGGGGGCGGGGTCGATCGTGAACATCGCCTCCATCGTCTCCAGCCTGAAGGGCGCCCCCCGTCGCTTTGCCTACGGGGCTTCCAAGGCGGCGATCATCGGTATGACAAAGGCTGTCGCCGCGGATTTCGCAAAGGATGGCATCCGTTGCAACGCGATCTGCCCCGGCACTGTCGAAAGCCCCTCTCTCAAGCAGAGGCTCGCGGCCACGGGAGACTATGAGCAGGCCCATGCCGCCTTTTCCGCGCGCCAGCCGATGGGCCGCTTCGGCACGCCCGAGGAGATCGCCGCGATGGTCTGCTATCTCGCAGGCGATCTGTCGGCCTTCACCACCGGCCAGGCCTTTGCCGTCGATGGCGGCTGGTCGATCTGATGGGACTGGATCGCGCCGCCTCGATCGAAGATCTGCGGGCACTGGCCAAGCGCCGGATCCCCCGTTTCGCCTTCGATCTGGTCGACGGCGGTGCGGAATCCGAACGCAATCTCCGTCGCAACGCCGAAGCCTTCGAGGAGGTGGAACTGACGCCGCGCTACATGGTCGATGTCTCGCGGATCGATACCCGCGCATCGATCTTCGGTCAGGACTTCGACGTGCCTTTCGGTGTGGCACCGATCGGCATGCTGAATGCGTTCTGGCCGAACGCCGACCTGATCCTTGCTGAGCTTTGTGCGCGCGAAAACATTCCCTACGTTGCCAGTTCGGCCGCGTCGACGACGCTGGAGCGTCTGGCGGAAGCCGCCGAGGGCAACGGCTGGTTCCAGCTTTACGTTTCCGGCGACGATGCGGTGACCGAAGGCCTGATCGCCCGCGCCGAGGTGGCCGGCTATCGTGTGCTGATGGTGACGGCGGATGTTCCGGCCGCAGGCAAGCGCGACCGCGATATCCGCAACCAGCTCAGTGTGCCGTTCCGGATCACCCCGTCGGTCCTGCTTCAACTGATTGCCAACCCGCGCTGGTCGCTTGAAACATTGCGCCACGGCAAGCCCGGCATCGCCAACTATGCCGATCTGCTGCGGAGCGCGACCTCCTATGCCGATGTGCAGAAGACGCTGATCACGCCAGGTTTCGCCTGGGACGATCTCAAGCGGCTGCGGGCGCGGTGGAAGGGCAAGCTGATCGTCAAGGGTATCCTTCATCCCCAGGACGCGCTGCAATGCGCGGATATCGGTTGCGACGGGATCGTCGTTTCGAACCACGGGGGGCGCCAGGTGGCCTTCGGGCCCCCGACGATCGAGGCGCTGCCTGCCATCGCCGCAGCTCTGGATGGCCGGATCCGGATCATCCTTGACAGCGGGGTGCGTCGTGGCGCCGATACCCTTCGCGCGAAAGCCCTGGGGGCGGATTTCACGCTTTCGGGCCGGGCCATGGCATTCGGCGTTGGCGCGGGAGGAGCCGCCGGCGCGCAGCGCGCGATGGACATCCTCAAGCTCGAACTGGAGCGCGCCTTGGGCCAGCTCGGTTGCGCGTCCTACAAGGCGGTCGACCGCTCGGCACTTGCGTCCGCCCCGCTGAAACAGTCCTGAGCCGCTGTCGGGCGAGGTCTTCAGTCCCGGTGGCTGACCGATTCATTCCCGATCCGATCCACCAGATGCCGGGACTGAACAGCCAACGACCTTTCAGACGAGCTGCGCTTCCTGATCTCTTGCGATCTCCGAATCCGTGGCAGGTGGCCTTTCGGGACGTCATCCGGCCGACCCTCTCAGGTCTTGCACCATCCACATGCTTCCGCGTGCTACCGCGATACCCTGCTACCGAAACGTCGCGCGAGCATGGTGCTTACCCAGCCGACGTTCGCCACGACGAACCTTGCCACATCCATGCGCCGCTGGCGCCGGACCCCGGCTGCTGTCGTGGACTCGGTGGCCGACGAGCGTTCCGAGGGCTGGGCCTGCTGGCGCGGCAATGCGGCGGGCCTCGGCGGCTGGATCTTCGTCACGCGGATTTCGCTGACGACACTCAATGCGAATGGCATGAGCTTCTTTGGCCTGTATGGCTCCACCGCCGCCCTGGCCACCACGTTGACCCTGGCCGCAGCCATCAACTGCATCGGCATCGGCTTCCAGCGCGGCGCCCACATCCGCTGGCAGCCGGTCCCGAACGATCGCACCAGGGCACCGACTTGGGCGCGAGCTTCTGGGCCCAAGCCGACCTCCAAGCGTAGAGCAGGCCAGCGGTCTTGGCTGCCACATCCATCCCCCCATGTATCGGCATTGGCAAGCAGCGATCCTCAGCCTTGGCATTTGGTAGCCCGCCTTGAGCGGTAGGCGAGGCCGATCGAACCAGAACATCGGTCTAGAGGCAGAAAGCACTCAAAGCTCTTCGGCCGGCGCCAACCGGCAGGCACGCACGATTGCAGCAGACTCTCCGACGCAAGAAATACTTGATTAGTCGCTCAGATAGGATGAGCGTGACAGCAGGCGCTAGGCCGCGTCGGGACTGTCGGTTGAGTACCCCGACAGAGCGGCGATGAGTATCCAAAAGCCGGAACGATAAAGACAACTGGGAGGATTTGCTTAATGTCACTGAATCGCATGCTCGCCGCCACTGTGATGATGGCCGCGCTGATGACCACCGGTGCATTCGCCAAGACGCTGGTATTCTGCTCTGAGGGCTCGCCCGAAGGGTTCGATCCCGGGTTGCACACGGCTGGCACCAGTTTTGATGCCTCGTCTCAGACGGTCTACAACAGGCTGGTCGAGTTCGAGAACGGCACAACGACCATCAACCCGGCACTGGCGGAAAGCTGGGAGATTTCAGCGGACGGGCTGGAATACACCTTCAAGCTGCGCAAGGGGGTGAAGTTCCATTCAAGCGACACCTTCACGCCCACGCGCGACTTCAACGCCGACGACGTGATCTTCAGCTTTGATCGTCAGCGACTGGCCGACAACCCCTATTTCACCGTGTCTGGCGGCACATGGGAGTATTTCAATTCCATGTCGATGCCTGACCTGATCAAGCAGATCGACCGGATCGACGATCATACGATCAAGTTCGTGCTGAACCGGCCCGAAGCGCCGATGGTTGCGAACCTTGCGATGGACTTCGCCTCGATCGTCTCGAAGGAATATGCCGACGCGATGCTGGCGGCGGGCACTCCGGAAATGCTGGACCAGCGCCCGATCGGAACCGGGCCGTTCAAGTTCGTCGACTACCAGAAGGATGCGGTCGTCCGCTTTGCCTCCAACCCCGACTACTGGGGCGCGGTATCGCCGCTCGACAATCTGGTCTTTGCGATCACGCCCGACGCATCAGTGCGCTACCAGAAACTGAAGGCCGGCGAATGCCATGTCATGGTCTACCCGAATCCCGCCGATCTGGCTGCGATGAAGGCCGATAGCGGGCTAGTGGTGATGGAGCAGGAAGGCCTGAATGTGGGCTATCTTGCCTACAACACCACCATGCCGCCGTTCGACAATGTGAAGGTCCGCAAGGCCTTGAACATGGCGATCGACAAGCAGGCGATCCTGGACGCGGTCTTTGAAGGCTCGGGCCAGATCGCCAAGAACCCGATCCCGCCCACCATGTGGTCCTACAACAATGACATCGTCGATGATGTCTATGATCCCGAAGCCGCAAAGGCCGCGCTCGAGGCCGAAGGCGTCAAGGATCTGTCGATGAAGATCTGGGCGATGCCGGTGCAGCGCCCCTACAACCCGAACGCCCGGCGCATGGCCGAGTTGATGCAGGCGGATTTCGCAAAGATCGGCGTGAATGTGGAAATCGTCTCTTACGAGTGGGGCGAGTATCTCGAGCGCGGCAAGGCGCTGGATCGGGATGGTGCGTTGTTGCAGGGCTGGACTGGCGACAATGGCGATCCGGACAACTTTCTTGCCGTCCTTCTGGGCTGCGACGCGGTCGGCAATTCCAACCGGGCACAATGGTGCAACAAGGAATTCGACGAACTGGTCCAGAAGGCCAAGGTCACCTCGGACATTGCCGAACGCACGAAGCTTTACGAGCAGGCGCAGGTCATCTTCAAGGACCAGGCGCCTTGGGCTACGATCGCGCACTCTGTCGTGTTCATGCCGATGTTGCCGAGCGTCAAGGGTTACAAGATGAACCCGCTCGGGCTTCACATCTTTGCCGATGTCGACATCGTCGAGTGATCGGTTCGGGGGCGCAACCTTGTGTCTGCGCCCCCGGTGCTTTCGGCAGGTTTCCTGTCGCGACCCCTAACTCCGGTGCCATAAATGACCGACCGTTACCGTGATTTCCGGCGGCTTGCCGTAGATCTGGGTGTTGATGCCGTGTCCCTTGTCCCGGGACCGAATTTTACCCGCCTTTACGACAAGAGCTTCCACAGCCATGAGCGCCCGTTGGTGGTTCTGGTCCCTCAGGAAGGAAAGCCCGCGGCACTGGTGCCGAACCTCGAACTCGGATCGTTCGACCTGATCCATTTCGAGGGCGAGGTTTTCGACTGGCGCGACCAGACCGGATATGATCGCGCCTTTGCCGCAATGGCTGCTCATTTTCCGATGCGATCAGTGGCCGTTGAAGGCCAGGTGATGCGCGTTTTCGTGCACCATGCCATGGCCAAGGCCTGGCCTGGATTGCGCATCATAGATGCTGAACTGCAGATCTCCGGCCTGCGCCTGAGAAAGTCGCCCGCCGAGATTGCGGCACTGGAAGATGCAATCCGACTCTCCGAAGCGGCATTGGCCGACACACTGGATCAGGTGCGCGCCGGCATGACCGAAACCGATGTCGAGCGGATCCTGACGATCGCGCTTTTCACCCATGGCGCCGAGGAACAGGCCTTTGGTCCGATCGTGGCTGCCGCCGACAATTCTGCGCGCCCGCACGCCCATGCCCGGGCCGACTATGTGATCAAGCCCGGCGATGCGCTGCTGCTGGATTTCGGCGGGCGCAAGGGCGGCTTCTGCGCCGACATCACCCGAACGGTATTCGTGGGGCATGCGACCGACGAGGCGCAGCAGGTTTATGACACCGTCCTGCGCGCCAATCTGGCCGGCCATGCCATCACCCGCCCCGGTGTCACCGCGCACGCCATCGACGATGCTGTGACGGCCGTGATGGAGGCCTCGCCCTTTGCCGACCGCATTCGCACCAAGACGGGGCACGGGCTGGGGAGAGACGTGCACGAGGCGCCCTACATCATGCGCGGCAACTTGCAGGTGATGGAGCCGGGCATGGTCTTCACCAACGAACCCGGGCTTTACAAGCCAGGGGCCTTTGGCGTCAGGATCGAGGATGACATGCTGGTCACCGAGACCGGCAACCGATCCTTGACCACGTTCCCTGCGACGCTGACCCTGGTTGGTTGATGCTCAACTATGTATTGTCCCGGCTTCTGACATTCATCCCGACCTTCTTCGGGGTCACGCTTGTGTCCTTCTCGTTCATCCGGATGCTGCCGGGAGATCCGATCATGGTGATGGCGGGCGAGCGCGGCGTGACGCCAGAGCGGTACGAAGAGCTGGTCAAGCAGTTCGGGTTCGACCGGCCGATCCTGACGCAATACTTCGACTACATCCGATCGGTCCTGCACGGCGATCTTGGCAACTCCTTTGTCACCAAGAAGCCGATCTGGGACGAATTCTTCACGCTTTTCCCAGCAACGCTGGAGCTTGCGACCTGTGCGATGATCTTTGCGATTGCCATTGGCATCCCTGCCGGGGTGATCGCCGCAGTTTACCGGGGAAAGTTCTTTGATCGCGCGCTCATGTCGACCGCGCTGATCGGCTATTCGATGCCGATCTTCTGGTGGGCGCTGCTTCTGATCATCGTGATGTCGGGCTGGCTGGGGCTGACGCCGGTGTCGGGGCGGATCAGTCTTGAGTATTACTTTGATGATGTGACCGGCTTCATGCTGATCGACAGTCTTCTTTCAGGCCAGAACGGGGCGTTCGGATCGGCGGTCAGGCACCTGATCCTGCCGACCATTGTCCTTGGAACCCAGCCGCTTGCGGTGATTGCCCGGCAGACACGCTCGGCCATGCTTGAGGTGCTCAGCGAAGACTACATCCGGACCGCCAAGGCGAAGGGACTTTCGACAGCACGGGTCAATGGCGTTCATGCCCTGCGCAATGCCCTAATTCCGGTGGTCACCGTGATCGGCCTGATGGTCGGAACTTTGATGGCCGGTGCCATCCTGACAGAAACGATCTTCAGTTGGCCGGGCATCGGAAAGTGGATGGTGGACAGCATTTTCCGCCGGGATTATCCGGTCGTGCAGGGCGGCCTTCTGCTCATCGCGCTGATGGTGATGATCGTCAATCTCACCGTGGACGCGCTCTATGGCTACATCAACCCAAAAATCAGGAAGCGGTGATGGCCGATGCGTCAACAAAGGCCGTGGTCCGACCCGGCAGGCTGTCGGAATTCTGGTTCTATTTCCGTGAGAACCGCGGTGCCGTCTTTGGTCTATGGATATTCATCGGTTTCGTGCTCATGGCGCTTCTGGCCGATCTCATCGCGCCCTACGACCCGATCGAGCAATTCCGCGACCACCTGTTGCAGCCACCCTTCTGGCAGGAAGGTGGGAGCCTTGCCTTTCCCCTTGGCACCGACGCCGTGGGGCGGGATCTACTGTCGCGCCTGATCTATGGCGCGCGCTATTCCTTCTACGTCGGCGTTGTGGTTGTCGCCATTTCGGCATTCGGCGGGATCGTTCTGGGTCTTGTCGCGGGCTTTGCGCCGCGTTGGCTTGATACGCTGAT
The DNA here is from genome assembly GCA_963700485.1 of uncultured Alphaproteobacteria bacterium. Classification (GTDB taxonomy): domain Bacteria; phylum Pseudomonadota; class Alphaproteobacteria; order Rhodobacterales; family Rhodobacteraceae; genus Aliitabrizicola. The sequence goes on along the minus strand of CAVOXQ010000007.1, from coordinate 31,553 downwards.
CATGCGGATCATGGATATCATCCTTGCCTTTCCGTCGCTGCTTCTCGCACTGGTTCTGGTTGCCATTCTGGGGCCATCGCTGACCAATGCGATGATCGCCATCGCACTCGTGCTGCAGCCTCATTACGTGCGCCTGACGCGCGCTTCCGTCATTGCCGAGCGGACCAAGGACTATGTGACGGCGGCCAAGGTGACGGGCGCAAAACTGCCGCGTCTGATGTTCGTGACGGTGCTGCCGAACTGCCTTTCGCCGATCATCGTTCAGGCTGCCCTGTCCTTTTCCAACGCAATCCTCGACGCGGCAGCGCTTGGATTTCTGGGCATGGGCGCGCAGGCCCCGACCCCCGAATGGGGTACGATGCTGGCAGAAGCCCGCGAGTTCATCCTGCGGGCCTGGTGGGTGGTAACCTTCCCCGGCCTTGCCATCCTGATCACGGTGCTTGCGGTCAACCTGATGGGCGACGGTCTGCGCGACGCGCTTGACCCAAAGCTGAAGCGGAGCTGACCGATGGCACTGCTGGAGATACGCAACCTCAGCGTCGAATTCACTACCGCCTCGGGGGCATTCCGCGCGGTGGATGCGGTCGATCTATCGGTCGATGCGGGGCAGGTGCTGGCCATCGTCGGCGAGAGCGGGTCGGGCAAGTCGGTGGCCATGCTTGCCCTGATGGGCCTGCTCCCCTGGACGGCGCGGGTGACAAGTGACGTCATGTCCTTTGGCGGGAATGACCTGCGGAGCGTCACTGCAACCGAGCGTCGCAAGATCATCGGCAAGGACATGGCGATGATCTTTCAAGAGCCGATGTCATCGCTCAACCCCTGCTTCACTGCCGGGTTCCAGATCAAGGAAGCGCTTCGCCAGCACATGGGAATGGATGCAAAGGCCCGCCATGCCCGGGCCATCGAATTGTTCGAGATGGTCGGAATTCCAGCACCCGAGCAGCGCCTTCGGGCGTTTCCGCACCAGTTGTCGGGCGGCATGAACCAGCGCGTGATGATCGCTATGGCGATTGCTTGCAAGCCAAAGCTGCTGATCGCGGATGAGCCCACGACGGCGCTTGATGTGACGATCCAGGCGCAGATTCTTGATCTTCTGACCGCGCTTCAGCGCGACACTGGCATGGCGCTTGTCCTGATTACGCATGACATGGGCGTGGTGGCGGAAACGGCAGAGAGGGTTTCCGTGCAGTATGCCGGCCAGAAAGTCGAGGAACAGCCCGTTGCCGGCCTTTTCGAGACGCCGCATCATCCCTACACTGCGGCGCTGTTGTCTGCGCTGCCCGAACGCGCCACCGGGCGCCATCTGCCGACCATTCCCGGCGTCGTCCCCGGACAGTTCGACCGGCCTGTGGGCTGTCTTTTCTCGCCGCGTTGTCACTTTGCCGATAATCGCTGCCGGACTGAACCGCCAAAGCCGGCTGCCGCGTCTTTGGGCCTGGCGCGCTGCCATTATCCACTTGTCGCAAGCCAAGAGGTGGTCGAATGACCTCGGCTCTGGTTTCCGCAACCGACCTCAGCCTTCACTATGTGGTGAAGCGAGGGCCGCTTTCCAGGACCAGCACCGTGCGCGCCCTTTCGGGGGCAAGTTTCACCCTGCAGTCTGGCAAGACGCTGGCCGTTGTGGGGGAAAGCGGTTGCGGCAAATCCACTCTTGCCCGGGTGATCACCATGATAGAACCGCCGACCGGCGGCGGTTTCTCGATCAATGGTATTCAGGCGGTGCCGGAAAACCTCGAGGCATTGCGCACCTCGGTCCAGATCGTGTTTCAGGATCCTTATGGCTCGCTCAATCCGCGCCAGAGGGTGGGGGCCATTCTGGAAGAGCCGCTGAAGATCAACCGCCCGGATCTGTCTGCGGCCGATCGCACCGATCAGGCGCGACGCATGCTGCGTCAGGTCGGCCTTCGCGAGGAACATTTCGACCGCTATCCGCACATGTTCTCTGGCGGCCAACGCCAGCGCATCGCCGTGGCCCGCGCCCTGATGCTGAACCCGAAACTTCTGGTGCTGGATGAACCGGTGTCCGCCCTTGATTTGTCGATCCAGAGCCAGATTCTGAACCTGCTGGTTGATCTGCAGGATGACCTTGGTCTTGCCTATTTGTTCATCAGCCATGACCTTTCGGTCGTGCGTCACATGGCCGACGACATCATTGTGATGTATCTTGGGCGTCCCATCGAAGTGGGTCCGAAGCCCACGGTGTTCGCTGCACCGCGACACCCCTATACCAAGGCGCTTCTGTCGGCCACTCCGTCGGCCGACCCGAAGGTGCGCAAGCACCGTATCAAGCTTGAGGGCGAGTTGCCTTCGCCACTGAACTTGCCCGTTGGTTGCGCCTTTGCGCCGCGCTGCTGGAAAGCTCAGGACCGCTGCCGCTCCGAGCGTCCCGTGCTTCAGGGCGACAGCCATCAGGCCGCCTGCTTTTTCCCCGAAGGCTGAAGGGCCGGGCTGTTCACGACTTCAAATTGTACTTGTGCGATGTCGACGCCCATGGAACAGGCCGGGGTGATTGAGGATCCATCTCTGCGTCAACGGTGCCGGCCTTCCCAGTCGATCGGAAATCACGCCGGGACAGGCATCGGATTGTCTGTGGTTTGGTCTGGTCATGGCCGACAACCTGCCCGAGCCCGGTGTCCCAAGACATCGTCCCCAACTCTTATCGTGCGTGAGCGAGACTCCGTGTTTCAGCAGGCCCAGTAAGTTCGGGGCCAAATGGCAGTTCGACGAGTTGTTCAAGAGGCGGTTTGAGATCGAGACGGCGTTCGGAACCGAGTTGGTGTGGCTCCTGACCTGCCACTGGTCTTTCACCCAGCCGCGACCGGAGCCGGCAGCTGATGTACGCCGTTCGGCGCGGGTTGAGCAATCGCCCGTGCGCGGAACCCTCATCGCGTGCAGCGGGTCGGGCGATTGCGGTGGTCAGATGCAGGGCAAAGCCTGCGGGGGTCTGGTAGCCGAGGGCCGAGTGGGGCCGCGCGGTGTTATAGTCGGTGACCCAGGCCGCGATCAGATCGCGAGCATGGGCCAGATTGTGGAACAGCGTCTGTTCAAGAACTCGTCCCGCATCCGGCCGTTGAAACTCTCCACAAAGCCGCTCTGCATCGGTTTGCCAGGTGCGATTTGATGCCATTCGACCTTGTGCTAGGCGCACTACGTCAGGATCGCGTTCGAGGTCAGTTCGGTGCCGTTGTCCGACACCATCATTCCGGGCTTCCCGCGGCGTTCGATCCGGGCGGTCAACTCCCGCACCACGCTGCGGCGCGAGATCGACGTGTCGGGGATCGCGGCAAGGCATTCGCGCGTGACGTCATCGACCACGTTCAGCACCCGGAAGCGCCGCCCGCAGGCGAACTGGTCATGCACGAAATCGAGCGACCAACGGCCATTCGCCGGCGCATCGATCAGGATCCGTGCCCGTGTTCCAAGCGCCTTGCGGCGTGCTTTGCGTTTACGGACGGTCAACCCTTCCTCGCTGTAGAGCCGATAGATGCGGTTGATCGCCGACGCCTCCTCGTGACGACCACCGAAGAGAAAGGCATCGACTCCGCGGATATTGAGTTACGGCTGCGCACGCTGTTAGGGCTATAGAGAGTTATGCGTTAGAGGCACGACAGAGATTGCTCCTGAATAGCCTCGAGTTTCTTGGGCACCTTCGTGTGTTATCTTCTGGCGCCGCCTGCCCCCATTCGGCGCTCGGCTAGCAACCCCCCGCGGCCTATGCCGCCCAACTCGCCGCAATGGGCGACCGGCTCCACGAACCGGAAACGTTCCGCCAATCGCCCATTGCTCCCTCTGCGCAAGCGGGCAATTGTCAACCGTCGGCTCTGGTTTCAATTGGATGAAAATCGGGGGTCAGAGCAACCGCTACCCCGCTTCAAGCGAATTTTCCCTGACAAGAACCGTCAACATGATTGGAATATTCCGGGCCTTTCGGGGCTAGCGCTGTTAACCTCGCAGCACTGAGGCCCCACAAGAAAGGCGCACGAATGCCCCGCCCGCTTCTGCAATCCACCACACTGCTGACAGTCTGCCTGTCGCTCGCCACACCCCTGCCGACTGCCGCGCAAGGCATAGCAATGTCTCGTGCTAAGGCGACGAACGCAACCGGCATCGAGAACCTCGTCCTCGCGCAGACCTGCGACGGGGATCCGAGTCAGCCGGACTGCGCGCCTGCCCAGGACCAAGCCGGTCAACCGGTCGCGACGGAAGGCGAGGCGCCACCCCCACCTGAGTACGGCACTTTGGCCGAGCCCGCGCCCGAGGCAGTCGTCCCGGCAGAGCCGCCAGCGAACGAGCCCGCGGCCGAGGCCGCTCCCGAATCCCCGCCCGCCAACCTTGTCCCAGATGACGCCGAGCCCTCGGCCCCGGACACTGCCGAACCGCCGGCCCCCGAGGCCGATCAGGCCCCCTTCGCCGAGACCGAGGCAGGCGCGGCTGCGCCGGCCGAAGACCCTTCCGCCGAGGTGGTATCCGCACCTGACCCGGACTCGCCCGTAGCCGAGGCGCCGGTGACCGAAACGATGCACACCGACCCCGCCCCCGACGCCGTGCTGACCGCGCCGGGGGAGGACGCACCGACCCCCGCCGACGTCCTCCCCGAAGCGGCGCCCGCAGACGCCGCCGGCACCGATTCCCTGTCGGCCGAGACGCAGCCCTCCCCCGAGGAAGCCACCGAAACCCTCACCGAGCCCGTGCGCGAGCAGAGTCCCGAGGTGATCCCGGAGCCGACCCCAGAACAGGCGCAGGTGATCGAAACGATGATGGCCGATCCCGACGTGGCCGCCGCGGTTGAAACCCTTTCGCAGACGATCGCGCCCGATGTCGGGCAAGAGTCCGGCGCGATCGCTGCTGCCGCGGCTGCGGCTACAGTTGGGGGTGCCGTGGAGGTGCCCGTCGAGACGACGACGCAGACGCTGGACGCCGCCGCGACGCGGTCGAGCGCGCAGGACTTTGCATCACCGCTGGCCACCACCGCGCCCGCGGCGCCTCCCGACGACAAAGATGAAGACGACGGTCTCTCGGATCTCGAGAAGGCGGGCCTGCTAGCCCTCGGCGCGGTCGCAGTCGGCATGCTCATCAACAACAACCGGGTCGTGGCGAAGTCCGGCGACAGGGTGGTGGTCGATCGGGGCGACGGAGACCTCGCCATTTGGAAGGACGACAACGCGATCCTGCGCACGCCGGGCGTGGTCGAGACTACCCAGCGCTACAGCGACGGCTCCACCCTGACGCGGCTGGCACGGACCGACGGCAGCGAGATCCTGACGGTTCGCGACGCGACTGGCCGGGTCATCCGGCGCGAGCTTCTGCGCGTCGACGGTACGCTGGTTCCCCTCATCGACGACACGCGTGCCTATGCGCCCGTCGTCGTGTCCGAGCTTCCCAGGCCACGCCTGCGGACGCTGAACCTCACCGAAGACCGCGATCGCGCGCATTGGCGGGCGCTGCTGGATGAGGCCGAGTGGATCGACCTCGACCAGAGGTTCAGCCTCGCGCAGGTCCGCGACATCCGCCAGGTGCGAGAGCTTGCGCCAGAGCTTTCCGCAGGGGCGATCACGTTCGCGACCGGCTCGGCGGCGATCCGGCCCGAAGAGGCGGGCAAGCTGGCAAGGATCGGCGCCTTCATGCGCGACCTGATCGACACGAACCCGAGCGAACTGTTCCTCGTCGAAGGTTATACCGACGCGGTGGGATCGGCGGCCTACAACCTGGCGCTGTCCGACAGGCGCGCGGAATTGATCGCGCTCGCACTCTCCGAAATCTTCGGAGTGCCGGCGGAAAACATGGTGGTGCAGGGCTACGGCGAGCGTTACCTGAAGGTGCAGACGCAGGCGGCCGAGCCGCTGAACCGCAGGGTCGGGCTGCGTCGGATCACTTGGCTGCTAAACGGGGTCTGACCCTGACAATTCGGCCTTGATCAAGCCTTCATTCCATTTAGCTCGACCTAAGCATCCACCGACTCGGCGAGTGTCGGGCGCCAGACGTAGCGGGCATACTCCACGCCATAGGGCGGGTCGGTGACCATCAGCAGCGGGCGCACGTCACCCGGCGGCCGCCCGACCACATGGGCCGTGGTGCTGTCGCCGCAGATCAGCCGGCGCGCGCCGAGCTGCCAGAGATCGCCCTACAGCGATACCGGCTTGACCGGCAGTTCTGAAACGTTGTCCTCGCCCTCGACTAAACCATCGCCGCTCACCGCCTCCGGATCAGACAGTCGATCGTGGCGCCACTGCCCTACGCGATCGAGGGGCAGGGGATGACGGGTAATCCAGCCATGCGCTCGCCGGGCGCTGCCATGTGTGGACGGCACCCCTGGGCTGTATCCCGAGCGGTGACTGGGCGGAGACGCTGACGGGTCAGTTGCGTCAGGATCCCGTCCTATGGAGCGATACCCAGAGCTGAGCGAATTCGAGCACGTCCCGCGGGCTGGCAAACTTGGATACCGATACGCGGCAAGGCGGCACATCACTGCGCCCTTCGAGAGAAAACACGAGTTTGTGGGGCATGCGACGGCGATCTATTTCCACCGACAGGCCGGGGATGTCAGGCTTAATTGGCAGATCCATGTTACCTTCTCCATCAATTGAGACGATCCATTGTCAGGCTTGGCCGAGTGACCCCAGTCGGAAAATCCGAGCCCTTGATCTCGAAAGCAAAAAGCACGGGACCATTGAACCGGGCGCTAACTGCGAATTCACCTTCGGTTCATGTTCGGCATCGACGGTGATCTGTCGGACAGTCCGCAACTGACGGACGGCCGCCGTTGGCAGGTGCTGCTTGTTCCGTACGGCCAGGGGCATTGTGCCTGCCCCCCATCGGACACCGGGCGGCCTGTCCGTGGGGTAGGCATGTGCCGGTCACTGCCGGTAAACAGGAACGATCGCGTGGCGCTTTGCCATCTCGAGCGCGGTGATGAGATGCTCCGCCTGCTCCGCCACGTCTTTCAGGGCGGATAGGCTCTGCTGGTCAACCTGTCGTCCGTCAGAAAGTGGCCTTCGGTGCAACTCGATGCGCTCCTCGATCACCTCGAGGAAATCGCGAAGGGACAGGGCAGCGTCCCCAAGCTGCAACATGAAAGATTGTTCCATTCCAAACTTCTCCAAAATCATGACCCACCACCGACGCGCTTGAAAAAAGCGAATATGGGGATGGTTTCCACCGGCGTGATCGGATCTTCATGGCTGGCGCACCGGGCGACGAGGTTGCGCTCGGGTCCGATCCGAATGGCCGCGTGGCAAAGCAGGACCGGCTAGATCACCAACAGGATCCGCCAGACGAGAAGAAGCCAAAGAGATCCGACGAGAAGGATTGCCTGGGCCAGCATCCGGTCGCGTGGATCGTGGCCAAGCCGGCTTGCCGGAACGAAATGAATGTTCCCGCGATCATCGGGATGTAATCTGCCGTGCATAAAGACACCTATCTGCGTTGCGCAATACCGCGCCTACTGGGTTACCGATCGAGCAGAAACTCTCCTCGGTCGTCTTCGCCTTCGTCCTCGCCCCGCCCGCCGCTCCCGTTGGATGCCGGCAGCTAGAGCGTTCAGTTTGAGAAACTCCTCCTTTGTTCGTGGCCTTCAACGGGCAACAGGCGTTCGATCGGTCCGGCCGCGAACCGGCCCTCCCGAGTGATCCGGGCGTGGCTTGGAAAAGATCGGTCGCGACCGATATCCAAGGGCCTCGGGCGGGCGACAAGATCCGCGGGCGTCATTCGATGCCGAGCAGGGCCCGGACCGCCTGCTCCACCTCGTTTGTCACGGGCTTGTTCGCTGCAGCTTCAAGCAGCGACCGCTCGAGCGCAGGCTGGGCATCACGACGCGCTTCCAGCTCAGAGGCCAGACCGGAGGCTCGCTCGTAATCAGTCGCCGCCCCAAATTCAGTCTCCAGATCACCGATCCGGTTCTCGCGCAGGGCGATGCCGCCTTCGAGATCGGAGATCTCGCCTTCGATTTCGGCGCTGGTGCCGCCGGCCTCCGCCAGATCGTCGCGCAGTTGCGCGAGGTCGGTTTCGGCCAGGGCTTGCTCGGCCTTGGCCGCCTCGAGTTCCGCCTCGATGTCCGAACTGCTTCTGGCGGGTGCCGTCAACCCGCCCAAGGCGGCGAGCGCAGTCGCGTAGTCGGACTCAAGCTGCTGGCCGGCAAGCACGCCGTCACGATAGGCCGCGATCCGGCCCACGCGCGAATTCGCAGAGCTGTTGGCAAAGGCCGCGCTCGATGCGTTGGCGGCATTCAGAGCGCCAAGTTCCGACGGGTGGACACCGAGTGCCTTGGCAAGCCTGTTCCCCTTGCTTGCGGACGCCCGGGGTTCGGCTGACGACGACTTTGCCTTGCCGGGCGAAACGGATCTATCGTCGTCCGTTTCGGTCGATCTGGAAAAGGATGTACCGTCGTCATCACCCTTGGAACCCTTGTCGTCATCACGCCTTGAACTCTTCGAACCCTTTTCGCCTCCTGAGCCCTTCGCGCCATCCGATTTGCCGGAATGCGCAGAACCGCCCTTACCGCCGGAATGTTCGCCGCCATTCGAGTTGCCTTTCTCGCCCCCACCCCCCTTGCCATTGCCGCCCGAATTGCCCTTGCCACCCCCCTTGCCGTTTTCGGCATGAGCCGCCTCGGTGAAGCCGAGCATGACCAGAGCAGAAACGGAACCGAGAAGCGCCGCAGAAAGGCAAGCGGCCTTCAGCAAGCCGTGGCGGGGTGCGAACATCATTGTCTCCTTTGTCCTCGGGCCGCCGAACGCGAAAGTCGGACCCGGCGGTGAAATCGTCGGCCAACACGCGCAGCCTGACGCATCAAAAATCACAGGTCGCGTGAACGGGCGGGAAATGGCACATTCACCCCCGGTTCACGTCGGATCCGGTACTTGGTGATATGGCACGCATGTTCTTCATCCTCAGCTTCCTGCTGGTCCTTTGGGTGCTGCCCTCGCACGCGGAACCCATGGCGGAACTCTCCCAGTCGGAGTTGCGCGGCAACGTCCGAGCGGGCACCAGCATGAGCGTCAAGAACGCGCTGCGGGCGCTACGCCAGACGGTGCCGGGCGAACCCGTTGACGTGCGCGCCTTCAAGGGCGACGGTGTCTATTATCGCGTCCTCGTCATGCAGACATCGGGCGTCGTGGTATCGGTTGTCGTCGATGCGCGAACCGGATCCGTTCTGCCCACATCTTCCGAGGCCGCCCGCAATGTGAATTCGAGTGCCCGTAGCGCAAAGACGTCCGACACGGGCGTCGCCTCGGGCTTTTCATCGAGCGATCCGGGCAGCGGCAAGGGGAAATCGGCGGGCAAGGGGCAGTCTCGGGGCGGAAGCAACTCCGGCGACGGCACCGGGAGCGGAAACTCCGGCGGAAATGGAAATGGCGGTGGAAATTCCGGCGGAAACGGAAATGGCGGTGGAAACTCCGGCGGAAATGGCAATGGTGGAGGCAAGGGCAACTCGGGTGGCGGTGGGAATTCAGGCGGCGGCGGGAACGGAAGCGGAAAGAAATAGGTTCGCAGGATCACCGTGGCTCTGCGGATAGAGACAGGAAATCGATGCGCGTACTTCTTGCCGAAGACGAAGTTCAGTTGTGCGAGCAGATCAAGCGTGTGCTGAGTTTGGAAGGCCGCGTCGTCGACGTGGTGCACGACGGGGAAGAGGCGGCTTTTCGCGGCGCGACGGAACCCTATGACATGATCATCCTTGATATCGGTCTGCCGAAGCGCGACGGCATTTCCGTCCTGAAGGACTGGCGGCGGCAGAACATCGATGTGCCGGTTCTTCTACTGACCGCGCGCGACGGCTGGTCGGACCGTGTCGATGGTCTCGATGCCGGAGCGGATGATTATCTGACAAAACCGTTCCACATGCCGGAACTGACCGCGCGCGTCCGTGCCATGCTGCGTCGCAGGACCGGCGTGACCAACCCGATCATCGAGCGTGGCCGTGTCTGCTTCGACGTGCGTCGGGGCATCATCATGGTCGACGGCGTGCCGGTGGACCTGACGGCGCAGGAACTGGCCGTGTTTTCCTACCTGATCCACAATACCGGCCGGCTGATTTCGCGCACCGAGTTGTCGGAGCATATCTACGAGTATGATGGCGACCGCGACTCCAACACGATTGCCGTCTTCGTGACGCGGCTGCGCAAGAAACTCGGCCACGATCTGATCGAGACGATCCGGGGTCGCGGCTACAGGATCGCCGCCGACTGATGCGGTCGCTCCGGACACGCGCCATCGTCTGGGGGATCGGACTTGCCCTCGTTTCAATGGTGATCGGCGGCGTCGTGCTGTTTTCGGCCTTCGATGCAATCGCCTTGCGGCGGTTCGATGATGTGCTTCGCGACCGGCATCTTCAGGTCATTGTCGCTCTGGCGAGCGCTGGTCCCGACGATGCGGCGATGGCGGCCCTGATTGCGGATCCGGCCTATGACCGGCCCGAGTCGGGGCGCTACTGGCAGGTGTCCTCGGCGGCGGGAGAGGTCATGACTTCTCGTTCGATGTTCGACAGCGTGCTGAGCGTGCCTGCCGGCACGACCGACAGACTGGGTTTTTCCACCGTTGTCGGGCCGGATGGCGAGTTGCGCCTGGCCAGCCAGGAGGTCCGGCTGGAGGATGGCTCGGAGTGGACGGTCATCGTGGGCGAGTCGCTGGCCGCCCTCGCAGGCGAGCGCGCACTGATCCGCAACACGCTGGTCGCCACCTTCCTTCTGGTCAGCCTGCTTGGCCTCGGCAATGCGATGCTTCAGACCTCGGCGGTTCTGAGGCCGCTGACGAACCTGCGCAAGGACATCCTTCAGCGCTGGGATACGGATGAAACGCTCGACCCGGCCAGCTATCCCGCAGAGGTGGCCCCACTGGTATCCGACATCAACGCGCTCTTGCTGCGCAACCATGACATGTTCGAGCGGACCCGCCGGCAGGGCGCCGATCTGGCACATGCGTTGAAGACACCTTCGGCCATCCTGCGCAATGAGCTGGAAGGGTATCGCCAGATCGGTTGCGACACGAAAGCAGGTGCGGCGGCGCTGGACCGGATCGACGCGCAGATCCTTCGGTCGCTGGCGCGGCTACGGGCGGTGAACGCCGCGGCCGTAGCCTTTCCCCAAACTGAGGTGCGACCATCCGTCGAGCGTTTGGCGCGGCTGTTCCGCAGCCTGCCGAAGGGGCAGGAAGGCACGTTCGATTGCGCGGTTGCGTCGGGGCATGTTGTCGCCATGGATCATCACGATCTTGAAGAGGTGATCGGCAACCTTTTGGAGAACGCGTTCCGGTGGCGGCGCAAGACAGTGCGGCTGTCCACGAGCGAAGTGGAAGACAGCCTTGAACTCAGGATCGAGGACGATGGTCCGGGCATCGAAGAGATGCACCGGGACGAGGCGTTGCGCGCCGGTGGACGCCTTGACGAGCGATCAAAGGGCACGGGCCTTGGACTGGCGATCGCAAGGGATCTGGTCGAGGCCTATGGGGGCACGCTCGGCCTGGGTCGGTCGGCCGCACTGGGTGGCCTCTGCGTCACGCTCGTCATGCCCGCGCGTGGATCGCTTGGCAAGGTTTCCTGATCGCCGCGTCGCGCGATCAGGGCCATCGAGGCTCGGTCGCGTACGCCTGGCGCCGTTCCGGGAACATTGCAATGGAAACATTGCCACAGGAAGAGAATGCTTCCGCATTGGTCGCGAGATCCCAAGGGTCCGGGAAATCATTCGATAGGTACTCGCAGGAGAATGACCTGCCATGGGATTTCTTCTCCATCTGCGACTGGAGTCCGGCCCAAGGAAGAGACGGACAATGAAGCGAACGATACGAACCGAGGAGCGGATCATTGGCATCCTGCAGGAGCATGACGCAGGCGCGAAGTGTGCCGATCTTTGCCGCAAGCACGGGATGTCGGAAGGCACGTTCTATGCATGGAAGGCGAACCTTCCGGGATCAACTGCATCTATCGGCTCTACAGCGAGGAAGGGTTGACCGTCCGTAAACGCAAAGCACGCCGCAAGGCGCTTGGAACACGGGCACCGATCCTGATCGAGGCGCGGGCCAATGGCCGTTGGTCGCTCGATTTCGTGCATGACCAGTTCGCCTGCGGGCGGCGCTTCCGGGTGCTGAACGTGGTCGATGACTTCACGCGCGAATGCCTTGCCGCGATCCTCGACACGTCGATCTCGCGCCGCAGCGTGGTGCGGGAGTTGACGGCCCTGATCGAACGTCGCGGGGACCCCCGCAGGCTTCGGCCTAGCGCGCCTGCAACTGGGCTCTGCGCTGGCTGTGGGAAATCATGTATGCCTCCTGAAAATCTGGGCGCAACACGCTCGCCCGCGGCGGGTGTTGCCTTCGTGACCGCCATTCCAGAAGGCCTGCCGGTCGAACGTAAGTGTGACTGAGCCGGCACCGCGATCAAGCCTCTTCGTCCACGGTAGGCGTTTGGGCCTCGTCTGACTTCACCAGGGACAGCAATCGGGCCGAGAACTCGCACCTGCCGTTCCGAAGGCGAGAACGGGCGGTGCTACGCTTCCTGCGGATGCGAAGTCTGCAAGCACTCGCCTCCGTCTCGAACCATTTCAAGCAGGCGCGCCGCCTCTACACACAACAGAATTTCTATCAACAGTGCCGTCGCTCCAGCCGAGTGAGGCATGCTTGTCGCGGTACACGCGGCACGCACCTGCCCTTGCCAAGGCGCGTTCTTATCAGCCTGAACATCCCCCCTCCCAAGTGGTTGAGCGCCATGCTATGCCTTCGGTAGGGATATCCGGGCACCGATTGGATGTTGGTTGCGACGACAGGTCACAAGGAGCAAAACGCAGTAATTGTGCCAAGGCGGCTGCAGCTTCCGATCGCTTGGCGAGGACAGTGAAACCAGGGCCAGTGATGGAACACAGCAGGAATCGCGGGCGAGATGCCCGCAAGGACCGGCCGCGGTTCGTTATCACTCGGCGTGCGGCGTTGGCGACTTTGGTGGCGGGAACAGTAAGCGCATGTTCGGCGCCGAGAAATCTGATTGCTGTAGGACCTGATACGCAAGGCGCAGGGACCGACGAGGCGATCCGTTCGCACAGGATTTTCATCGCAACGACACGAGCGCCCTCGTCGGAGCCGGGGATCTTTTTCTCGGGGCAGCGTGCCGAGAAGCTGAGTTTCGCAACCGTGGATGTCCAGATCCCGCCGAACCACGTGATCGGCCAAGTGGAACGGCCGCGCCGCCTGCCGCCCGATCCCGACAAGCACTTCATCATCTCGAATCCGCAAACCCTCGACGGCAAGGGCCTGCTCTCGGCGGCAGAGGCGGCCATGAGGACCAGACCGCGCGGCGAACGCAAGCTGTTGATCTGGGTGCATGGGTTTAACTCGACGTTGACCGATGCTGTCCTGCTTCTCGCACAATTCGTCGAGGATACGGGGTATGATGGCGTTCCACTGCTGTTTTCATGGGCCTCCGACGGGCGCCTCACGAGCTATGTCTACGACATGAACAGTGCCCTGATCGCCCGCGATGCAATTTCGGAGGTTGCAAGCACGCTGGGGCGGTCATCTTTCGACTCCATAGACATCGTGGCCCATTCGATGGGTAACTTTCTCGCCATGGAAGCGATCCGGGGCGGGAGCCAACAAAATGTCTACGATTTAACCGGCAAGCTCGCGAATGTCATTCTGGCGGCGCCTGACATCGACTACGACTTGTTCGCCGCACAGGTCAGATCGATACCGCCAGAGAAGCGCCGGTTCTTCGTTCTCATTTCCGATGATGACCGGGCATTGCGCCTGTCGGGTTTTCTCGCCCGCCGCCCCAGGGTGGGCAATGTCGACGCGGATCGACTGACCGAGCTCGGCGTAAACGTCATCGACCTGAGCCAGGTGAAAGACACGAGTTCTATCCATCACAGGAAATTCAGCGATGCGCCGGAAGTGGTGCAGTTGCTCGGAACGCGTATTCTGGCCGGGGACAGCTATACCAACAATAACCCTTCCTTGCTGAGCGAAGCGATTGTCATCGGAACCGGTGGCACCCTGGAGATCATCGAATGAGCGGACGTCCCGGAGAGTCCTTTTGACGATCGGGAACGGCAGATGACATAGCAGCCAGAGTGACGCAGCTTGGCCAGGCCCATCCGCAGGACGATCCGATGGTTGACCTTGATTGCCAATGGCGACGACGCGCACCCAGACCAAATCCGGATCGAGGTATGGTTGACTGAGTGTCGTCCTCCCAGTGAACAAAGGTATCATCTTGGCAGACAACACCTTGGCACCCCTGACGGACGAAACTCTCCTGAAAGTGGCATTGCCCTTCGTCCTGCTCGCTCTTTGGGCCTTCGCAGTCCGTCTGCGCATGTTGCGTGGAGTCTTGCGGAAGTACCCGTTTACGAGCGCGATCATCGAGATTGCGCTGGTACTGGCGGGGGGCTGGAGCCTCGGAACAGCAGCCGAGGTCCTCCGCGACGCCCTCGTGTCGGATCAAGCGTTGGCCCGGCCGGGTATGTTGGTCAGGCTGGTCATGTACCTTGCAGTTTCCTTCAGCGTCGGGAGACTGGTGGAGGCGGCTGCCGTCTCACAGGAGCGCCATGGGCACGGCGATGGCCTCTCGCGGCTTTCCCGCACCTTTCTGTATGGGGTCTGCCTCTTTGCAGGCCTGCTCGTCTTCCTGGCAGCAAACGATTTTCCGCGGCTGACGGCGGTCGCTGGCGGTTTTGCCGCGATCCTCGCCTTCGCGCTGCGGCAAACGCTGACAGACGTCGTCGCAGGAGTTGCACTCACCATTGAGCGCCCCTTCCGACGCCGTGATTGGGTGATGCTGGAGGACGGTACCGTCGCTCAAGTTATCGACATGGATTTGCGGGCAACGCATCTCCGGGGCTGGGATCGCGCGGTCTTCATCATTCCGAACGCGCAGATGGCGCGTCAAGGCCTGCGCATTCTGCCCAAGGCTGGCCAACCCTACGCAGACACCTTTACAATCCTTGTCTCAGGTGACGAGGATCCGGAGCAGGTTAAATCCCTCCTAGGGAAGGCGGTCCAGCAATGTGAGGCACTCCAGACGCGTCCAGCTCCCGTGATCCGCTTGGCCGACGCTTCGACACTCCCCTACCGCTACTCGCTCTGGCTGCATTTTGACGGCTACATGTCGAGCTTTGCCGGGCGCGAGGAACTTTTTTTCAACATCCACAAGACGTTCACCGAGGCGGGCATACAGGTGACGACCGAGATTCAGGATGTGCGGGTCGAACGCAAGCGCTATGGCAGTCGCCTGTGATACCACAGCGATTAACTCAGCATTTGTGACGGTTGAGAATTCCTCCAGCGTGACGCAGTTCACCTACTATCGGTGGCGCAAGGAGTTCGGCGGGATGAAGACGGACCAGGTGAAGCGGCTGAAGGAGCTGGAGAAGGAGAACGAGCGGCTTCGCAAGGCCGTCTCTGACCTGACGCTCGAGAAGCTCATCCTTGGGGAGGCTGCCTCGGGAAACTACTGAGCCCCGCTCGCCGCCGTGCTTGCATCGAGCATGTCAGGCAGAAGTTCCAGATCTCGGAACGGTTCTCGGCGGCGAACATCGGACCGAAGCGGTTCCACCAAAACCGGACGGTCTCATGGCTGATCTCGATACCGCGCTCATGCAGGAGGTCCTCGACGTTGCGCAGCGACAGCGGGGAGCGGACGTAGAGCATCACCGCCAGGCGGATGATTTATGGGCTGGTCTTGAAATAGCGAAAGGGGCTCGGTTTGGTCATCCGGGCAGGCTAGGCGGCCAGATCGGTTTGCTCAAGAATTTTCCCCTGAAAGCGCTGCTGCGGGCTCGTCTTGAAGTACTTGAACGGCAAACGTTTTCTCATCGGGGCAGGGTAGGGCGCTTACCTTCTCGCCTCAAGCCAAGTTCG
This sequence comes from uncultured Alphaproteobacteria bacterium, assembly GCA_963700485.1. Taxonomy (GTDB): domain Bacteria; phylum Pseudomonadota; class Alphaproteobacteria; order Rhodobacterales; family Rhodobacteraceae; genus Aliitabrizicola. The sequence continues at coordinate 15,713 of CAVOXQ010000007.1, read as the reverse complement.
TCTGACAAGACCATCAGGCGGGGTCGACATACGTTCACAAATAACAAGACCAAGAGTCTGCCTGCGGATGCAGCAACAGGCTACGAGAAAAGGCTTTGGTAAAACTCAAACGCTTGTTAGACGTTCAGACGTGAACAAAAAAACGGCGTTTGCCGATAGGGAGAACAAAGATGAGTGACGACCTTTCCCGGCTTTTGGCCCAACTTGATGCCGTTCCCATGAACCGGCGGCGGTTCATGGGAACGGCGGCAGCGGGTGTGGCTGCAACGATCGGCGGCACGATGATTTTGGCCACCGCCGCGTATGCTGACGAGCCCAAGAAGGGCGGCACCTTGCGCTTGGGCCTGGGCGGCGGCGAGACGACCGACACGCTGGACCCTGGTTTGGCCGACAGCCCGGTGCCGGCTGCAGTCAATCGTCAATGGGGCGATAACCTCGTCAACCTCACCGCCGACGGTCAGATCGAGCCTCGCCTCGCAGAGAGTTTTTCCAGCAATGCCGACGGAACCGAGTGGACGTTCAACATCCGGCAGGGCGTAAAATTCCATGATGGCAGCGATCTGACGGCCGACGACGTTGTTGCGACGTACAAGCGTCATTCGGATGAGAACTCCAAGTCCGGCGCGCTGGGCATCATGACGGGCATCACTTCGCTCGAAGTGAACGGCAATGCGGTTGTAATGAAGTTGGAAAACGGCAACGCCGACCTTCCTTACCTTTTGTCCGACTATCATTTGGTCATCCAGCCCAAAGGCGGCGTCGACAATCCCAATGCGGCAATTGGCACGGGTTGCTACAAGATGACGTCGGCCGAGCCCGGCGTGCGCTATACGTTCGAGAAGAACGCAGATTACTGGGATGATACCCGCGGCCATTACGACGGCGTGGAAATCACCGTAATCAACGATGCAACCGCCCGGTCATCGGCTTTGCAGTCGGGGCAGGTGGATTGCATTAACCGGATCGAACCGAAAGTGGCGGGCTTGCTGGGACGCGGCCCCGGCGTAATCGTGCACAACGTGTCTGGACGTGGGCACTACGTATTCATCATGCATACCGACAAAGCGCCCTTCGACAACAAGGACCTGCGCCTTGCACTGAAATACGCGATCAACCGTCAGGAGATGGTGGACAAGATTCTCAACGGGTATGGCGGCCTCGGCAACGATACTCCGATCAACGCCGCCTATCCACTTTTCTCCCCGATCGAGCAGCGCGATTATGATGCCGCAAAGGCTGCGGAGCATTACAAGGCGTCGGGCCACGATGGGAGCCCGATCGAGCTGATCGTCGCTGACACGGCGTTCCCTGGTGCCGTTGACGCGGCGGCGCTGTTCCAGCAATCTGCAGAGGCAGCAGGCATTCCGCTAACCATTAAGCGTGTGCCTGACGACGGGTACTGGTCCGATGTCTGGAACGTGCAGCCGTTCTGTGCCAGCTACTGGTCCGGACGACCGGTGCAGGATCAGATGTGGTCAACTGCCTATCTGTCCACAGCCGACTGGAATGACACGAAGTACAAGAACCCTGAACTTGACGCGCTGATCCTGCAGGCGCGCTCCGAGACGGACACTGCCAAGCGGATCGAGCTTTATGCCCAGATCGGGCAAATCGTGCATGATGACGGGGGCACAATCTGCCCGATGTTCAACGACTTCATCTTTGCGTCAAATGACAAAATCGCGGGCATCGAAGATGACCCCAATGATGACTTGATGGGCGGTTGGCTGGCTATGAAAACCTGGTTCGCGTGATCTAGGTTGCACCCTGTCATAAAACTCGTGGCCCAGCGTCTTGCGCTGGGTCTCCTCCTGCTCTGGGCGGCGTCGGTGCTGATCTTTGTCGGCACCAACATCCTGCCCGGAGACGTGGCACAATCGATCCTTGGTCAATCGGCGACGCCGGTCTCCCTGGCCAATCTGCGTGCCGAGCTTGGCCTCGACGTGCCGCCGTTCCAGCGGTATCTCAACTGGCTTTTTGGCGTGCTGCATGGCGATCTGGGCACAGCGCTGACCAACGGTCAGGATATTGCCTCGGCGATGGGAAAACGGCTGGGCAACACGCTGTTCCTTGCAGCCACGGCGGCCGCAATCTCGGTGCCACTTGCTATTCTTCTGGGTCTAATCGCTGTGCGCTATCGCGGGCGCTGGCCAGACAAACTCATTTCGACCGTCACGCTGGCGACCGTGTCAGTGCCTGAATTCCTTCTGGGCTATATTGCGGTGTTCATTCTCAGTGTGAAGCTGCGCGCGTTTCCTTCGCTTTCGACGGTTTATGACACCATGACCTTTTTCGAGAAGCTGAATGCCATCGCCTTGCCCGCGCTGGTGCTTGTGCTGGTGGTCCTTGGCCACATGATGCGGATGACGCGGGCGGCTATTCTGAATGTGATGCAATCGGCCTATGTCGAGACGGCGGAACTGAAGGGGCTGCGGCCGTTCACAGTGATTGCGCGGCACGCGTTTCCCAACGCAATTGCGCCGGTGGTCAACGTGGTGATGCTGAACCTTGCCTATCTGGTGGTCGGCGTGGTCGTCGTCGAGGTGGTATTCGTTTATCCCGGCATGGGGCAGTATCTGGTGGATCACGTGGCGAAACGTGACGTTCCCGTGGTGCAGGCCTGCGGTCTGGTCTTCGCGGCGATTTACATCGGGCTGAACATCTTGGCCGACGTGATCTCCATCCTTGCCAATCCGCGTTTGAGGCACCCGAAATGAAGCGTTTGCCGCTGTCCGCGATGATCGGGCTGTTCTTCACGGGACTGTATTTTTTTGTGGCGATCTTTGCCAACTGGGTTGCCCCCTATGGCATGGCTGAAGTGGTGGGCGGCAGTTGGGCGGAATGGTCCTGGGCGCATCCGCTGGGTACCGATTCCATAGGGCGCGATCTGCTGTCCCGAATGATCTGGGGGGGGCAAACGACGATTTTTGTCGCCGCCGCTGCAACTGCGCTGTCGTTCACGCTGGGGTCGATCCTTGGCTTTACTGCAGCAGTCAGCGGCGGATGGCTCGATCAGCTTCTGTCGCGCCTTGTCGATCTGATCATGTCTATCCCGTCGCTGATCTCGGCACTTGTCGTGCTGTCGGTGATGCCGGTGACAATGCCGGTCCTGATCTTGGTGATGGGATTGCTGGATTCGACTCGCGTCTTCCGCCTGTCGCGCGCCGTCGCCGTTGACATCTCGGCGATGGATTATGTCGAGGCCGCGCGGCTGCGGGGTGAAAAGCTGAGCTGGATCATCTTCCGAGAGATCTTGCCGAATGCGCTGTCTCCCTTGGTCGCCGAAATGGGCCTGCGGTTCATCTTTGCGGTGCTGTTCATCTCCACCCTGTCGTTCCTGGGTTTGGGTGTGCAGCCGCCGATGGCCGACTGGGGCGGCATCGTGAAGGAAAACAAGGAAGGCATCGTCTATGGAATCCCCGCGGCCCTTGTGCCCGCCTTTGCCATCGCGACGCTTGCGATCTCGGTGAACCTCGTGGCGGACTGGGTTCTTAACCGGACGTCCAGTTTGAAAGGGGGCCGTAGTGGCTGACATAAGGACGGGCCCGCTTCTGGACATCCGTAATCTGGTCATTGAGGCGACGAGTTACCCGCCGGGTGAGCCGGCGCGCAATGTTACGTTGGTTCACGGCGTGTCGCTGACGCTGGAACGTGGCAAGGTGATTGGCCTGATCGGGGAAAGCGGGGCAGGGAAATCGACCATCGGCCTATCGTCTATGGCTTATGGCCGGGGTGGGGTCCGCATCACCGGCGGGCAGGTTCTGCTCAACGGGCGCGATATCCTGAAGATTGGTTCGGGGGGTCTCAGGTCGTTGCGCGGGCGTGAGGTAACCTATGTGGCGCAGTCGGCTGCATCGGCCTTCAATCCGGCCCTGAAACTGATGGATCAGGTGATCGAGACGACCCTGCGCCACGGCCTGTCCTCGCGATCTGAGGCTGAAAAGCGGGCGATCACGCTGTTCAAGCGCCTGGACCTGCCATCGCCCGAAACCATCGGCTCGCGATATCCGCACCAGGTGTCTGGCGGCCAATTGCAGCGGGTGATGACAGCCATGGCGCTGTGTCCGAAGCCTGACCTTGTGGTGTTCGACGAGCCGACGACCGCTTTGGACGTGACAACCCAGATCGAAGTGCTGGCAGCGATCAAGGAAGCGATCCGTGATACTGGGGTGGGGGCGCTCTACATTACGCATGATCTGGCCGTTGTGGCACAGGTCGCAGACGAGATCATGGTGCTGCGCGACGGCAAGAAAGTCGAACATGGGACCACAGACCAGATCATCAACGCCCCGCGCGAGCCCTATACGCAGGCGTTGGTGTCGGTGCGAACGATCGATCACAAGGAGAAGGCACCATCAACGCCGGTTTTGTCCGTACAGAACATCGATGCGCGCTACAAGGGCACCTCTTTCGATGTATTGAAGAACGTGACCGTCGATCTGCCGCCGGGCCAGACGCTGGCCGTGGTCGGGGAAAGCGGATCGGGCAAGTCCACGCTGGCGCGTGTCATCACCGGGTTGCTGCCCGCGCGGCGCGGGCAGATCACCTTCGCTGGTCGTACCCTTTCGCCCGAACTTGCGCGCCGGACCAAGGATGACCTGCGCGAGTTGCAGATGATCTACCAGATGGCCGACGTGGCAATGAACCCGCGCCAGACGGTGGCGACGATCATCGGGCGGCCGCTAACGTTCTACTTCGGCCTGCGCGGCGCGGAACGCGACAAGCGCGTTCAGGAATTGCTCGACGAGATCGAGATGGGAAGCGGATATGCCGACCGTTATCCGGCAGAATTGTCAGGTGGCCAGAAGCAGCGCGTGTGCATCGCGCGCGCGCTGGCGGCAAAACCCAAGCTCATCATCTGCGACGAGGTAACCTCGGCGCTGGACCCACTGGTGGCGGACGGCATCCTGAAGTTGTTGCTGGATCTGCAAGCGCGCGAGGGAGTGGCCTATCTGTTCATCACTCACGACTTGGCGACCGTAAAGGCCATCGCAGACCGTATTGCGGTCATGTACAGGGGCGAGGTCTGCCGCTACGGCCAAAAGTCCGATGTGTTGGCACCGCCGCTTGATGATTACACCGACCTTCTGCTATCCTCGGTGCCCGAGATGCGGCTCGGATGGCTGGAAGAGGTGCTAGAGCATCGCCGGATGGAAAGCGCAGGGCACTGACGGTCACGACGGTGGAGGTTCCCCTCACGCCGCGGTTCACGATCGCCGAGAACCCGCTAGCGCAAGGTCATATCGGAACCGCAGTCACGGCCCGCAACGTTGATGGAGAGCGCATCAGCGTAGATCTCGATGCCTCATCGGTCATTCCAAGCCGTGGAGCGCGGTCAACAGTGACCTGCTGGGAAAGGCGCTTTCTGTATCGAACCGTGGGATCTTGCCGCTGAAGACAGAAGGCAATCCCTGCTGCAGGCGCAGCTTCCGACTGATGTTCAAAAGTCCCATTTGGATCACTCCGTCGTCCCTCGTCGCATATCGCGAAGGGAGGGTCACATCTCAATTTGAAATCACGCCACTATCTGGGGGTTGTTCTCTTTGGAAATCAACATCCTACCCTTTGGAAAAACTGGAAACAGCATCAACTATCGCTCCAAAACTCGTCTTTGCGCGCATGCTTTGATGCCGAGCCCTGAGAAAGCCGTGAACCAGTTGCGGCTCATTGCGCCACGTGGCTTTCACGCCAGCCTTCACGAGCATGTCGACAAAAAGCATTCCGTCGTCGCGCAAGGGGTCGACATCCGCAGTTACGATGAAAGCAGGCGGCAGAGTTCCGAAGTCGGAGCAGGCCAGCGGGGACAGTTCCGGGTCGTCCGACACCGACCAATCCCGACCACCTGTGTAGACCTCGGAATAATAGGCAAGATCGGAGGTGGTCAAGAGCGGGGCGTCCGCATTTTCCGTATAGGAAGGCAAGGTATAGGATCCACCGAGTGCAGGGTAAATCAAGACCTGGCCGAGAGGCTTTCTGCTCTTGAGGCGACGCAATCTGATGCAAAGTGCGGCCGCCAGCGCGCCCCCGGCGCTATCGCCAACGACAACGAGTGCCCGACCCGATGAGGAGAAGAACTGTGCGACCGCTTCTGCATCGTCCAACTGAGCTGGGTAGATGTTTTCCGGCGCAAGTCGATAATCCACAGCAATAACCTCTAAACCGGTGCGGTCGCAGAGTTCGGCACAAATGTCGTCATGGCTGTCCAGCGATCCGACGACGAATCCACCGCCATGCAGGAAAAGGACACAAGGTTGGTCCGCATGCGCAACTGTGGGTCGGTATCTGCGGCAGCCGACGCCATCGATGATTTCGTCCGAAACCTGGATCCCTGCTGGCCTTGGCGCCCTGAAGACAATGCACAGACGATCGTAGCACGCACGGGTTTCGCAAATGCTGGCCTGGTAGGATTCGGGCGGGTAGGCTGCTTCGCTTTCGGCGATAAACTGCAAGACTTCGGGGTCTGTCACTCTCACGATACGCTATCGGCAAGCCGATCTCCGCGCTCATTTAGAGCCTTGTCGAGCGAGCCGACCGCCATTTCCGGGACGGACGAAAACAAAATGTCTGTGGTGGGATGATGTGAGCGCATGACACTTGCCGCGCGTGGTCTGGCCTCCACACCTTCACCGCGTTGCATGACAACGACATCGTCGGCAATGGCGCGAACCGTTGCCGGATCGTGGGTGCTGACGGGATATGCTATGTTTCGTCTTTCTTGCAGCCGCATCTGGCCTGCCCCGATCGAGTGGTCCGGTTTCAGTCTTAGTGCATGACGGGTCTTGGCGCTATGGCCGGGGTGGCCGGCGAAGCGGCTCCGGATGGCGAAGCGGGCCACTGGACCACCTCCGGGGCCGGGGGCCGGGGGCCCAGCGATGAATGTGGTCGCCTGGTATTGTGGTGGCGGCGCCAAGACTCGATGACGATCCGTGCTTCGGCAAGGCTGTAGAAGATCTCTCCGTTCAGCAGTTCATCGCGGAGCTTGGAGTTGAATGCTCTCACAGTAGCCGTTCTCCCAGGGGCTGCCAGGCTCGATGTAGGCGGCGGGCCTCGATGCAAGCTACTAGGCCCGCGCAGGAGTTGTTCCAGAACGCGCCGCCGCCGCCTACCGAGCCGCGCATGACCGGGAGCGCCGGGTCCCTGATCGATTGGGCGGCAATGGGGATCTATGGCCGCGAGTTCGTCACCAGCGGCCCCGATGCGGAAGATATCGCCGCCTTCACCGGGCGGCCCGCGCTGGACCCGATCCGCGTCAATGTCGGGCGCGCATATGGCGACACGCCGCGGGAACGGGCGGAACTGGCGCTGGCCGAACTGATCCGCCAGGGCGCGTTCGAGCGCGAGGTGCTGATCGTGGCGAGCCCCACTGGCACCGGCTGGATCGACCCAGGGATGCACGATCCGGTAGAATACATGCATGGCGGGGATATCGCCACAGTGGTGGCACAGTATTCCTACCTGCAATCGCCGCTGGCACTGATCCTCGAGACCAGCACCGGGCTGGAACAGGCGACTGCGCTTCAGGACGTGGTGCATGGCTACTGGAAGACGCTGCCGGAAGTTACGCGCCCGCGGTTCGACGTCAACGGGCTGAGCCTCGGGGCCTGGTCGTCGATGCATGCCACGAACATGTTCCGGCTGCTCGACGATCCCATCGACGGCGCCTATCCGGCGACGAAAATTCCCTGCAAATTCCCTGCACGCAGGGAATTTCTGAACGCGAAAAGCGAAGCGCCTGATGCGCCGAAGAGAGACGCAACGCCCTAGGTCATCTCAGGATCGAACCAGATCATCAGCGAGCCACGGCGCTTGTCGCACGCAACGAAATCCTGCTCACGTAGAAGCGTGTCGGTCGAACCATCTGGCGACGATTGAGCGGGTATCACCGTCGAAGCCGTGCAGAGACCAAGATGCACTGCGTCAAGCTGCTGGGTCAGCGCCTGCCCGCAAGGGACTTCGATCGTCAGGTCGCGGAGTTCGAGGTTCGCGTCGCCGTCCTGAACGGCTTCACCGCGCTCGGCACACCCGTCACAGAGATCGCAGGATAGGTCTGTCCGGGGAAAGGCTAACTCCGACCCTCAGCCGATTTGTGCATCAGATCCGATCCAGACCGGTTTCGGGGTCGATCACGCGGCCGTCCAGAATGACGACGTCGTTGGCCCAAGCCGCTGAGGCGGTTGCTGCCACCACGAAGAAAACGGCATGCCAAACCACCGAACTTTCCCTGTAGGTCAAGATGATCTCCGCCCCCTCAGCTGCGCGGGTGCGCCGCTGTCGAAGCTAAAGCGCGCAGTGCTGACTCCGAAGGTTAATCGATGTATGATTCTTTCACTCGAAAGCGGCGCACACTGGAAAGGAAGGCATGAGGTCACGTCGGCCGCCAGACAGAACGACTGGCGCAGGGCAGGAATGCGTCAGGCCGATGCAGGTGCCGACCCTTGCGGCGCTCTCGCTTGACGTACCGGTGCTCGAGCAGGAGATGGTCCAGCTTGGCCGCGGCGACGCTTCTTTCGAGTCGGTCATGGTCTGCGGCCGCGATTGTATCGTCCATGAGTTGCAGTTCGGCCCGAGATACGCCGCGCATCTCGTGGTGGACCCGACATGGTGCATGTTTTTCGCGCCCATCGCGTGGCGCGGCGACTTTATCTTCAATGGGCGGGAAGTCCGCCAAAACGAGTTGATGATCTCCGGTCGGTTGGACGGGTACGCAACGCTCGGGCAGGAGCGCCACACGCTGGCGATAGGCTTGCGCAGGGCGCGGCTGCAGGCGGTATGCGAAGCCCTGTCGGGCTCCCCTCACGCCACACCACGTGATCTCGATCACCGGGTGACCCTCGCAAGTCCCATGGGACGTGCCGTTCGGGCCGCCGCGCTCGGAATTCTTCGCGGCCCGGCGGAATGCATTCTACCGAATGGCCGGCGCGCATTACCCGAGGCCGCAGAGGCCGAACTGATCACCGCCATGGCGTTGCTGCTTATGGAGCAAGACGTCTGGACGACGTTTCGCGACCCCGGGACTGTCGATGCGATGGCGGTGGTGCGACGGGCGAAGCGTATGATCGACGCGACGAACCCCCAACCGGCGACTCTCGTCGACCTGTGCGCTGCTGCCGGCGTCGGCAAGGCCTGGCTGCACAATTGCTTCGTCGAGGTTTACGGAATATCGCCGATGGCTTACCTGCGCGCCCAACGGCTCAGCTTCGCGCGGGAACGGCTGCTCGACACGGTCGATCCGCCGCGGTCGGTCAAGGACGTCTCGATATCGCTCAGCTTCACGAACGGGGGACGGTTCGCCGCCGCCTATGCGGCGATCTATGGCGAACCGCCGGCCGCGACCCTGAAACGCAACTCGGCCGCACGCGCTTAGCAGCAAGCGCCGCACCGCCAGCGGAATGGCGATCAGCCTGTCTCCGCCCGTCGGTCGCTGGACAGCAGAACCGCGACCGGCCGCATGGGCGGAATGCGCCCGGACACGATTATGCAGACCGCGAGAACCGCCACGACAATCAGCGCGTCGACGATCCCCCACAGAGGACGCAGGCTATCAATGCCCTGCGTGGCCACATGACTGAGTTCGGGCAAATCGTGCCGCAAGGTGCGGCCAATACCACACGGCTGATCGCCATCGTCGAGGATACGGACAGCAGCTTGCCGACCGATGCGATCGCCACCTTGAAGGTGTTGGTCGCGACGCTGTCTCATCTGGCGGGGGACGCGCCAAGATCAGCTCCGAAGATACCTCTTGCGCAAGGGGCGGTTACACATGGTCCGGGGCGGCGTCTACCAGTCTCCGGCCGCGTAAGCCGACCGTAGGTCGCGAGTGGCCTGCCCCGGCTGATCCCCAGCACGACGGCCTGGCGGCTGACGCTCAGCTTCGCGGTGGGATCGACCATCTTCTTGCGCTCGGCAACAGACCCTTGCGCGGCTCGCTCGAACCAATGGCGCTCACCGCGCAGTGCGTCGCGCGCCGGACAAGAGATTTTTCTCCAGCGTCAACTCCCCGATCTTGGCTTGCAGGGTCTTCACGTCGATCACCGGTTCCGACTCCACCTTCAGGCTGTCGCCGAAAACCCCGGTCGCACCCTCGAGCAGCTGATCGCGCCACTGCTTGATCCGGTTCGGGTGAACGTCGAAATCCTGCGCCAGCTCAATCAGGGTCTTCTCACCTTTGATCGCCGCCACCGCCACTTTCGCCTTGAATGCAGGGCTGTGGTTCCGGCGCGATCGTCTTGTCATGGTCTTCTCCCCGCTCGCAGCATCATGCCGCCGTGGCGCGGAAGCACCACTGATCCCGGTTGTTCAGATTTCCAGAACCACCTCTCAGAGCCAGTCTACGCCGGTTTCAAGTGGGAGAAACGTACATAGATTATCCTTCGCAAACAGCACTGCTCCCGTTTAACATTTTCGCCCTGCGTCCGCGCAGCTGAGGGGGATGGATATAATCTTGAACTGCAGGACGCGGTCGTCTTGTCATGGTACTCTCCTTTCCCGCAGCATCATGCCGCCATGGTGCGGAAGAACCGCTCATGCCAGTTGTCCAGATTTCTGGAACCACCTCTATTGACCGCGCCGAAAGATGACCTAAGTTTGTCGCGCGTCAGTTAGTCAAACCAAACAGGGAACAGGAAGAAAGCAACATGGCAAATTTAGTCGTACCTAAAGAAGAACTCGTCAATTTTATCGGAAAGAAGGTTGAACCAACCGGATGGTATGAAGTTACGCAGGAACGCATCAACGAATTCGCCCACTGCACAGGCGATGACTACTTCATGCATGTTGATCCCGAAAGAGCGAAAAAAACCGATATGGGTGGAACCATTGCTCACGGTTTGCTGACGCTGGGGTTGACACCTTACATTATGGCTAACTTTCCAGTGCCTAAGAACATGCCACATGGGTTCAACTATGGTTATGACAAGATTCGTTTCCTGGCCCCCGTACACACTGGTAAGCGGGTACGCATACACGGCGAGGTTAAGGACGTTCAGTGGAAGGATGAGCACAACTGCAAGTTCATCACTGCTTTGACCGTTGAAATTGAAGGTGAGGAAAAGCCGGCACTCTACGCCGAATGGATTCTCTACTACGAAACCACCGACTAAGTTTACCGCTGAACCTGCTCGCTCACCCGGCATTACCGGGTGAGCGAACCATCATCTTACCGTCATCAAGGGGCAAATACATGACAGATACTTCCAATCTTCCGCTAGACGGAATTCGCGTAATTGATTTCACGCAGGCCGAGCAGGGCCCCGTTGGCACTCTACAGCTCGCTGATTTCGGTGCCGATGTGATCAAAATCGAGCGCCCGGGCGTGGGTGATCTGAGCCGGCACACGATTGGCGGGACTTCCATAGAGGCGACGAACAATCCGACGTATGTCGCCATGAATCGCAACAAGCGTTCGATGGAACTTGATACGAGAACCGAAGCCGGAAAGAAGGTTATTTACGAACTCGTCAAAGTGTCGGATGTGGTCGTAAACAATTTCCGCCCCGGCGTGATGGACAAGCTCGGCTTCAGCTATGAGAAGCTGAAGGAGATTAATCCACGCATTATTTTTGCGTCCGCAACCGGCTACGGACCTGTCGGACCAAATGAAAAAAAGCCCGGGCAGGACATGGTGGCCCAAGCTGTAACGGGCTTTATGTATGAAACCGCGGACCCTTCAATTCCGCAATCGATCGTCCCGACAGCTATCTGCGATTATACCGGCGGAATGCATCTCTGTCAGGGCATTATGGCCGCGTTGATTGGACGGGAAAAAAACGGCCTTGGTCGAAAAGTGGATGTGTGTCTTTATGATTCGATGATTCACACGCAACTGCAGGAAGCGGCATTCTGGAGCAAATACAAAAAGGTGCTGAACTGGGCGGCAATGCCACTCGCTGTTCACGCCGAGGCCAAGGATGGACCGATTGTGATGATTGGAGCGTTCATGCCCAACCCGCTTCAGAATATGTGTGCTGCATTCGAAATAGATGATCTTACCGTACCCTATCCGGACATGGCTTCTCAGATCAAAAACAAGGCGCTTATCCAGGATACACTCCGCAAGGAGATTGCCAAATACACCATGGACGAAGCTTTGGCACGTCTTGAAGGGCAGGATGTACTTTGTTCCAAGGTCCGGAAATTGAGTGAAGTAATGGAAGACCCGCAAACCAAGATCAACAATATGGTGATGGATATCGATCACCCGATTCTTGGTAAAATTACGACCATCGGTTGCCCCGTTCACATCAGTGACGCCCCTTGTACTACAAGGATAATGGCGCCACAGCTCGGTGAACACACCGAAGAGATCCTTCGCGAATTGGGAATGTCCGCGGATGACCTAAAGTAAGAGCGCCGGATGAGTGTCCTGTTTGACACAAGTGACGGGCTACTCGGGTTGAGATTGTTCGTCCTGCGAGGATGAATGCAATCGATACCTCCAGCCGCAGACGCGGCTGGAGGAAATCCAGGATCACAACAAGCTAGCGGAAACGCAAACACCAACAGAAAGTGATGAAGACATGGCTGCTACTTATGAAACGATCAACACATATGCAAAAGACGATATTTTCTATCTGGAAGTAAACAGGCCCGACAAGCTGAATGCATTGAATAAAATGGTGCTGGATGAGATGTCGGATGCGATAAAAAGCATCGATGTTTCAAAATATAAAGGCGTTATTCTGACAAGTGTTGGAGATAAAGCCTTTATGGCAGGTGCAGATATTGCTGCCATGTCTCAAATCACTCCGGAAGAAACAAAAGTCTTTGCCGAAACAGGACAGGCCGTCACCTTGGCCATGGAAGATCTGGCCCTGCCCATGATTGCCTGTGTTCAAGGCTTTGCACTTGGCGGTGGGTGTGAAATGGCAATGTCCTGCGATTTCATTTATGCTTCGAAGCAAGCCGTTTTTGGACAGCCTGAGGTTAAATGGGGTGTGTTGCCTGCTTTTGGTGGAACCCAAAGGCTTCCAAAGTACATTGGTCGAATCGGGCAAAAGAGCTTATCTATTCGGGCACTTTCATAGATGTTGATAAAGCCTATGAGTGGGGATTGGTGAATAAAGTAACGGATGATAAGGCAAGCTGCCTGGCGGCAGCAGTTGAGTGTTTGAAAGTTATCGGAAGAAATGGTCCACTTGCCGTTGCGAGTGCAAAACAGGTCATGAATGCTGGAAATGACATGTCAAATAAAGATGGCATCCACCAGGAAGCATCAGTCTTTGGCGTAGTTGCTAACTCCAAGGACAAGGCGGAAGGAACCAAAGCATTTGTCGAGAAAAGACACCCAGTGTTCACAAGAAGCTAAAATGATCACCGTGTAGCTCACATACAATTCATAGCTAATAGGAGAGAAGAATGAGTGACAAGAAAGTACGCGTGGAGATCGATGGTGGCGTCGCGACCGTGTTCCTCGTTAACCCGCCGATGAACGTCATGACACTGGATATGAGGCGCGAGTTGGACGCGACCCTGACCAGCCTGGAGGCTGACCCGGCGATAGGAGCGATTGTGCTCACAGGTGACGGTGACCGCGCTTTCGGCACCGGCTCCGACATCAAGGAATTTCCCGAACTCTTGGCGGACGGTACCGTCGTGTCTACCAAACTCGCTCCTGAGAACGAAACATTCACCAAATTCGCCAATTTCCCGAAACCCACAGTCGTGGCCATTGAAGGCTATGCGCTGGGCGGCGGCATGGAACTCGCAGCCGGCGCCGACATCATAGTGGTCGCCGAAAATTCAAAATTCGGCGTACCCGAAATAAACCTTGGCGCCATACCCGGCAGTGGGGGCTCAGTGCGTATAACACGGCGTATCGGTATTGGCCGCGCCAGTGAGTTGTTTTTGCTGGGCGATATGATAGATGCGCAGCAAGCGCTCGCGTGGGGCTACGCCAATCACATTAAGCCGAAGGGCGAGGTGCTCGCGCACGCGCAAAAACTTGCTGCAAGGCTTGCAAGCGCTCCCAAGCAGGCCATTTGTGCCGCCAAGCAGGCGTTGCGGTATGGCATGTACTTGCCCGAGGAACAGGCAATCGCGAAGCTGCTTAATGTGCTCGATGTGCTACAGCGTACGCAGGACCTCCGCGAGGGAGCCGACGCCTTCATGAATAAGCGGAAAGCGAATTTTCAAGACCCGCTGGACACCTCGAAATTCGTTGGCTGTATTTTTCCAAGATAAGCTCGTGCCCCGTACGAGGCGGGGCTCGAAGAGACTCAGGTGGTGAGGCCTGAGCTGGCGAACGAATTGCGCAAGAAGGCCGAGGAACTCGGCCTTCTTGCCTTGGGGTTGCAATGAACCAATCAATGAATAATGACGAGGAGCATGCTTCCGGAACTGCCGGACCACGCGGCGAATTGTATTTGCGCACGTTGGCCATGCCGGCGGATACCAATCCGAGCGGCGATATTTTTGGGGGCTGGCTGATGTCGCAGATGGACATGGCCGGGGCCATGCTGGCGCGGGAGCTCACCCGCGGACGCTGTGTCACCGTGGCGGTGGACGCATTCAAGTTTCAAAAACCGGTCAAGGTGGGGGATGCGGTGGGCTGCTTTGGGCGGGTGCTTCGGATTGGAACCACGTCCGTGACCCTGAAGCTGGAGGTTTGGGTCAAGCCGCGCACGCTAACGGGCGAGCCCCAGAAGCCGAAGTTTCAGGTGACCGAGGCCATCTTCACCTACGTGGCGGTGGATGAAGCCGGAAAGAAACGACCGGTGCCCGAACTCGGCGCGTGCGGCCGGGTAACCGAAACGGCGATGCCCTTTCGTCCGGTATCGGGACTCTGGCACCCGGTCAGGCTGCATTTCATTTGGCGATTATCTTCCTGACCTGGCCAAACGGGTCAACGAGAAGGTCTTCGTGATGGTGCCGATGTCCTGATCGATTATCTTCGTGGGAAGGCAATACAAGCCCCGTCCCGGGCTCCAAGTCCTATAGGCACTTGCTATGGCAAGTCAGCGGGCGACGCGAGAGGGCCCCGTTCATGTGCCTGGCTCGCGAGCCTGCCTTTGCAAGAGCCTTCCGATCGGTTTTCCCGGTCGCCATGAGCGGCATCTTGTCGATGAAGTAGATACGGCGCGGATGGGAATACGCGGGTCCGCGCGTCAGTAGTAGTCAATGAGTTCCTTCTCGCCGAGGTTCGACCCGACGCTGCGCACGACGAAGGCCACCGGCGCTTGGCCCTTCACCTCGTGGGGGACAGGAACGACGCCGACGTCCCGCACTTCCGGATGAGTGGCGAGGATGTTCTCGACTTCGGCCGGGAAGACGTTCTCGCCTCCCGCGTGCATTTGGTCGTCGACGCGTCCCCTGTAGCTGAACCAGCCGTCGGGGTCGCACGCCACAATATCCCCGGTATAGACCCAGCCGTCCCGGAAGCACTTTGCCTGGGCGTCCGGCCGGTTGTAGTAGCCGAGGGCGTTGCACTCGCTCCGCACGACAAGTTCCCCCGCCTCTCCCTGTGGCAAGATGTTCCCGTCGCGGTCGATGACCTTGCACTCGAAGCCCGGAAGAGCGGGACCGATCGTGCCCAGCTTGTTTTGGCCGCGTGGGTTGAGGGTGATGATGGGACCGAACTCCGTCAGCCCGTACCCTTCGATCACATCGACACCAGGCAATGTCAGGACCAGTTCGTCGAGAAGCGCGCGTGTCATGGGAGCAGACCCCACTGCGATGAACTCGAGGCTGGAGGCATCCACGTGCGTTCTTTGCCGCGC
>CAVOXQ010000006.1:0-441780 GCA_963700485.1 uncultured Alphaproteobacteria bacterium | reverse complement strand
ACCAATCGCCGGTATCCGACACCCGCACCCTGGAGGACGACCGATCGGGCGATGCACTTGTCGACCGCCTGATCGACGCGGGCCACGTGCTGGCCGCGCGCGCGCTGGAACGGGATGATCAGGCGGCGATCGCCGCCCACCTGCGTCGCTGGTGCGCAGACCCGGCGATAGATGTGGTTCTGACCACCGGGGGCACCGGGCTGACCGGGCGCGACGTGACGGTGGAAGCCCATCGCGAGGTCTACGAGAAGGAAATCGACGCTTTTGCGACGGTGTTCGCCATGGTCTCGATGCAGAAGATCGGCACGAGCGCGGTGCAGTCGCGCGCCTGCGGGGGCGTGGCGCTGGGAACCTATCTGTTTGCCTTGCCGGGCAGCCCGTCTGCCTGTCGAGATGCCTGGGACGAGATCCTGAAGTGGCAACTGGATTATCGCCACCGGCCCTGCAATTTCGTCGAGATCATGCCGCGACTGGAAGAGCACAGGCGGCGCCAGTGATCAGGGCGCGGGGCAGCCGCTTATCTCGACAGCGCGGGTATCGCCCAGAACGGTAACGGTCATTGCGCCGCGATCCAGGGCAAACGGCCCGCCGCCGTCGGATACGAGATCCGCGCTCGCCGTCAGCAGCCCGTCCTTCCGCGTCACGTCGGCCTCCGATACCCAGACCGCTCCGGATCGGGGTTCGAACACGACCGTTTCCGCACCACCCGTCGACGGCAAAAGCAGCGAGGCCGTGATGCGAAGCCCGTCCTCGATGGGTTCCACCACGCACCCGATCTGCGTCAGACCCGCCTCCGAACCAGTGGCCGGGCGGTCGGCCAGGGCCGCACGGACGGCGGGATCCGGTCGGCCCGTGGTCACGATCTCGGTCGCGAAGGTAACGGCGGCCGGAACACAGATGTCACGGCAGACCCCGAGATCGATCTCGGCGTGCAGCAGGATCGGCTTGCCGGGGTCGATCGGCGTCATCTCGATGGGCAGGACCAGTTCGTGCTTGTATCCGATCGACTGCATCCCGTTGACCGTGAAGACATGCGGCCGGGGCCAATGGATCGCGACGCCGGCGAGATTCTGCGAGCCGGACCAGTTGAAGATCGGCGGGATACCTGCATCGCCCGGACTGCGCCAATAGGTCTTCCAGCCGGGGGCGAGCGCGAATTGGATCGCCGCCATCTGCGTGCCGCGCTCGGTCTTCCAGCCGGGCAACAGACTGACGACCACGACCTCGGTCGGCGGCGTGGCCCGGGCGGCACCGGAAATGCCCATGCAGAGCAGGGCGGAAATCAACAGGATGCGTCTCATGGCCGGTATATTGTCTGGCGCGTCGGAATTGGAAAATCACATTCGGGCGACAGTTCGTGAGTGTTGCGCGCTGGCCTCTTGAGTGACCGGGCGACCCGCGCCATCTTTGAAGTGCAAAGGGGGAAGCGAGGATGGATCTTGCCGGCAAGCTTCTGCTTGCGATGCCCGGGCTGGGCGACGCGCGCTTTGACAAGAGCGTGATCCTGATCTGCGCGCATTCGGATCAGGGCGCGATGGGGCTGGTCGTGAACAAGCCGTCGCACGACCTGAGCTTCGCGGGGCTGCTTGACCAGTTGGGCATCCCTCGCGCGCCCGAGGGCCGCGACATCAGCATCCATGTCGGCGGACCGGTGGAGCGGGGCCGCGGTTTCGTGCTGCATTCCGCCGATTATCAGTCCGAGGGGGCGACGATGACCGTCCCGGGTGGCTTTGGCATGACGGCAACCGTCGACGTGCTGGCGGCGCTGGCCCGGGGGGCGGGGCCGGACGAGGCGCTGCTTGCGCTGGGCTATGCCGGTTGGGGGCCCGGCCAGCTTGAGGCCGAAATCGCGCGGAACGACTGGCTGACGACCGATGCGCCTTCGGATCTGGTCTTTTCGACCGACGACGGCGGCAAGTGGCGCGGCGCCCTCAAGCGCATGGGGATCGACCCGATCACGCTTTCGGGAACCGCCGGGCGCGCATAGACGGGCGGTGTTGCTTGCCGATCGTCGGCAAACGGGCCGGCACCCGTCCGGGCCATTTCATTCGCCGTAGGGTATCCAGATCGTCTTGACGTCGGTGGCCTGGCGCAGGAATTCGCGACCCTCGCCATCGGGCGCCAGCCAGTCGCGCGCGCCTCCGTGGTTGACCCATGTGCGCTTGAGGTTCCCGGCAGCCTCCCGCTCGATCTGGGCGGACAGGTCGCTGACGAAAAGCACCACACCGCATCCACATCGAGATGGCCGGCCAGGGTCTGGCAAGCTCTGGCATGATTGCCGGTGACGATGTTGACCACGCCGCCGGGCAGATCCGAGGTCTCGAGCACCTGGTAGAAGTCGGTCGCGGCCAGCGGGATACGGCTCGCGACGGGATCAGCACACCCGTGTTGCCCATCGCGATCGCCGGGGCCATCAGCGAGATCAGGCCCAGGAGCGGCGCCTCGTCGGGGCAGATGGCGCCGATCACGCCGCAGGGTTCGTTCATGGCCAGCGCCACGCCGCGGATCGGCACGGATTTTACACGCGCCGTCGTACTTGTCGGCCCAGGCGGCATAGGTGAACAGGCGCGCGATCGCAGGCCTCGACCTCGGCCTCGCCCGGCTTGCCCGGTCAGGTCGCGCAGCCGGGTGGCGAACTCGTCGGCGCGCGCCGACAGGTTCTCGGCGAGGTAGTAGAGCACCTGCGCGCGGGCGTGGCCGGTCGTCCGCGCCCCAGCCCTTGGCGGCATGCGCGGCCTCGACCGCGTTGCGGATATCCTTGCGGTTGCCGAGGCCGACATGGCCCAGCAGCTTGCCGCGGGCGACCAGACCGGCTGCGAGTAGCCGCTGTCGGGCCGCGTCTGCTTGCCGCCGATGTACAGCTTGGCGGTGCGGTCGAGGCCCGCTGACCTCGGGCGTGGCGGCGGGCGCTGCCATCGGCCGGCACCGGCTTCAGCGGCTTGGCGGCTGTGCCGCGCGGGCGCAGATAGGCCAGCAGCCCTTCCCGCCCGCCCTCGCGGCCGAAGCCGCTTTCGCGGTAGCCGCCAAAGCCGGCGGCGGCGTCGAACAGGTTGGTGGCAGTTGACCCAGACCACGCCGGCCTTGAGCTTCGGCGCCATGTCGAGCGCGAGGTTGATGTTCTCGGTCCAGACGGTCGCGGCGAGGCCGTAGCGGGTGTTGTTGGCCAGCGCGACCGCCTCGTCCGGGGTGCGGAAGGTCATCGACACCAGCACCGGGCCGAAGATCTCCTCCTGCATCAGCGTCGAGGCCGGCGCGACAGGCCGGTGATCAGGGTCGGCGGGTAGAAGCAGCCTGGTCGGGACAGCGCGGCGCTGCGCGGTAGACCTCGCCTTCGGCGGCCCTCGTCCACCAGCCGGTGATCGTGCTCGAGTTGCACCGGGTCGACGATCGCGCCGATGTCGATGGACTTGTCGAGCGGATCGCCGATGCGCAAGCCGTCCATGCGGCGCCTGCAGCTTGTCGTGAAAGCGGTCGGCGATGCCCTCCTGCACCAGAAGGCGCGAGCCCGCGCAGCAGACCTGGCCCTGGTTGAACCAGATCGCATCGACGAGACCCTCGACGGCGCTGTCGAGATCGGCGTCGTCGAACACGATGAAGGGCGACTTGCCGCCCAGTTCGAGCGTCAGCGCCTTGCCGGTGCCCGGCGGTCGCCTCGCGGATCGTGCGGCCGACGTCGGTCGAGCCGGTGAAGGCGATCTTGTCGACGTCCGGGTGGTCGACCAGCGGCCGCGCCGGTCGCGCCATCGCCGGTGACGATGTTGACCACGCCCTTGGGCAGACCGGCCTCGCGGCAGATCTCGGCGAAGCAGCAGCGCGGTCAGCGGGGTGTACTCGGCCGGCTTCAGCACCACCGTGTTGCCGGCGGCCAGTGCCGGGGCGACCTTCCAGGCCAGCATCAGCAGCGGGAAAGTTCCACGGGATGATCGCGCCGCAGACGCCGAGCGGCGCCATGTCGGGAAGTTCTGCCGGCAGCAGCTGGGCCAGCCGGCGTGATGGTAGAAGTGGCGCGCGACCAGCGGCATGTCGATGTCGCGGGTTTCGCGGATCGGCTTGCCGTTGTCGAGCGTTTCGAGCACCGCGAGCAGGCGGGCGTGCTTCTGGACGAGCCGCGCCAGCGCATAGAGGTGCCGCGCCCGCTCGTGGGCCGCCAGTCGGGCCCATTTGGGCTGGGCGCGACGCGCGGCCGCGACGGCGGCATCGACATCGCCGGCAGACCCTTGGGTGACCTCGGCCAGAAGCCCGCCCGTGGCCGGATTGCTGGTGGAAAAGGTTTCGCCCGGCCTGGGTGAACGCGCCGTCGATGAAGTGGCCGAAGCGTCCCGAATGGGTGTCGAGCCATGCCACGGCCTCGGCCGCCGATTCCGGGGCGGGGCCATAGCTCATGTCGTTGAAGATGTCGCGGATGGTCATGGCCCTATCCCATCGGATGGCGGTTGGCTGCCGAATAGCGGCCGGTGACGTGGTGTTCGAGCTGGCGCTCGATATCGCCGAGCAGCGACGAGGCGCCGAAGCGGAACAGATCGGGCTGCAGCCACGGATGCCCGAGTTCGTCCTTCATCAGGGCCAGGTAGACCAGCGCGTCCTTCGCCTTGGAGATGCCGCCCGCGGGTTTGTAGCCGATCTTGATGCCGGTGCGCGCGTCATAGTCGCGGATCGCGCGGATCATGGTCAGCGATGACCGGCAAGGTCGCGTTGACGGTTTCCTTGCCGGTCGAGGTCTTGATGAAATCGGCCCCGCCCATCATGCAAACGAGGCTGGCCCGGGCGACGTTGCGCAGGGTTCCGAGTTCGCCGGTGGCGAGGATGGTCTTCATGTGGGCATCGCCGCAGGCTTCGCGCATCGCCGCGCATTTCGTCGTAGAGCGCCTGCCCAGTTCCCGGTCAGCACATGACGGCGCGAGATCACGATGTCGATCTCCTGCGCGCCGGCCTTCACGCTTTCGCCGGATCTCCGCAATGCGCAGGCCCAGGGGCGACAGGCCGGCGGGAAAGCCGGTCGAAACGGCGGCGACCGGGATGGCCGAGCCTTCGAGCGCGCGGACGGCGGTTTCCACCATGTCGTGATAGACGCAGACGGCGCCGGTGGTGAGGCCCTGCATCCCAAGCGCCTCGAGCAGGTCCGCCCGCACGGGTTGCCGCGCCTTGGCGCAGAGCCGCCGGACGCGGCCCTCGGTGTCGTCGCCCGAAAGCGTGGTCAGGTCGATCAGCGAGACCGCCTTGAGCAGCCACGCCGCCTGCCAGTCCTTCTTGACCGACCGTCGGCCCGGAAGGCTCGTCGCGCGCCGCTCGATGGCCGAGGTGTTGGCCTGGACGGCCGCCACCCAGTCGAGATCGAGCGGCAGGCCGGGATTGCGCGGATGCACCACCTGGGGCAGATGCGCGGTTGCGGGCGGGGCTGAATGGGTCAGCACGGGCGGACACTCCGGGAAACGGGTCGCCGCGAGGTTCGCATGGTCCGCCGACCCGAAGCAAGCGCCGGCAGGACCGAGCATCGCCGAAATTTAACCGAATGGTCAGAAATCGCGAGGTCAGCCGTCGGTCGATGGCGCCGTTCCCGGGCGATCCTGTTCATAGGTCGCCCAGTTCCGGCCGGTTCCCGTCGGTGGAATGTCCTTGGGCAGCATCGTGCGGTGCAGGTTCGCCTTCGACAGGAAATGCGCGGTGATGGGCGCGGTGACAAACAGGAAGATCACGATGAGCAGCTCCTGAAGGCTTGTGCCCCCTTCATGTGTCGCCGCAAAGACGGACGAGGCGATCAGCGCGGTGCCGACGCCGATCGTCGAGGCCTTTGTGGGGGCGTGCAGCCGCTTCATCGGATCGGACAGCTTCAGCAGGCCGAAGCTTCCGATCAGGCCGAACAGGCCTGCGATCACGAGCATCACGGATATCAGGATATCGGCCATTGCACCCTCATTCGATGACGTCGCGGCGCAACATGTATTTGCAGAACGCCACGGTCGAGACAAAGCCGGTCATCGCGAACAGCACGGCGACCTCGAAGTTGATGCCGTTGCCGGAGCGGATCCCGTAGATCACGATCAGCGCGATGATGTTGATGACCATCGTGTCGACCGAAAGAACCCGATCGGGAATCCCCGGCCCGCGCAGCAGGAGGAAGAGGTTCATCAGCAGGCACAGCCCGAAACAGGTCAAGGCGAAGGTCGTTGCGAGCGCGATCATTCGAATATCCTTTTCAGGCGCGCTTCGTAGCGCGACTTGATCTCGTCACGAATTGCATCCGGGTCGGGGGCGTGAAGGGAATGGACAAGCAGCGCGCGCCCGCATGCGGACATGTCGGCGGTCACCGTTCCGGGCGTCAGCGTGATCGTCGCCGCGAGCACGGTGATCGCCTCGGGCGTGCGAAGATCGAGCGGTACGGAAATCCACGCCGAACGGATGTCGCGGTTCGGCTTGAAAAGCACGATCCGCGCAACGGCAATGTTGGCCAGCACGATATCCCAGATCACCAGCAGCACATAGGCGAAGAGCGCGCCGAGATGCCGGATGCGCGGGCGGTTCGGCCAGTATGCCTCGGTCGCCAGCGGGATCACGGTCGCGAGGATGACGGCCATCACGAGGCTGCCGACGGCGAGGCGGTTCACCAGCAGCATCCAGATCGCGACCAGTGCCAGGGTCATCAGCGGATGGGGAAAGATGCGGCGCAGCATTCGGGTTCAACCTTCGTCCGGCAGGGCGTTGGCGGCGATGTAGGGCGCTGGATCGTAAAGCCCTTCGGCGGTCGTGGCGAGCCAGGCCACAACGGGCCCGGCAAGAACGGTCAGGGCCAGGAGCAGGCCGAACAACACCCCGATCGCAACGAAAGGCAGCGCGGTGGCGGGGGCTGTTTGCGGCGGCGCGCTGTCCGGGTTCGCGTGCGGCTTCCAGAACAGCGTGCTGCCGGCCGCCGCAAAGCCGACGATGGTGATCAGCGATGTCACGAGGATCGTCGTCCAGATCGAGGCGATGTGATCGCGCGCGGCGTCCAGCACCAGCAGTTTGCCAAGAAACCCCGAGAACGGCGGCATCCCGGCCATCGCGATCGCCGCAACGAAGAAATATGCGGCGACCAGGCCGGATTGCGGCATTGGCGGCAGGGCGCTGTTCAACTCGGTCGTGCCGCGCCTTTCGATCACCAGGTCCGCGATCAGGAACAATGCCGCCGTGGCGAGGGTGGAGTGGACCATGTAGTAGAGCGCGGCCGTTGTCGCAGCCGGCGTGAAAAGAGAAATCGCCGCGAATATGGTCCCCATCGAACCGATCACCGCAAACGCTGTCAACCGGGCGAGGCTGCGCGCGCCCAGGACACCGATCGATCCGACGACCAGCGTCACAAGGGCGGCCGGAAGCAGCAGATCGGCGGGCAACAGGCCGGTCGACGGCGTTTGTGGTGGCAGCACGACGGTAAAGACACGGATGACCGCATAGGCCCCGACCTTGGTCATCACGGCGAAAAGCGCGGCAACCGGGCCCGGCGCGTTCGCATAGGTGATGGGTAGCCAGAAGTGCAGCGGCACCACCGCGCCCTTGATGCGAAGACCAGAAGCAGCAACACGGCGGCCACGCGCATCAGCGCCCCGTCCCCGGGCGGCAGCATCGCGACCTTTACCGCCACGTCGGCCATGTTGAGCGTCCCCGTGATCGAATAGATCGTCGCAAGCGCGAACAGGAACAAGGTCGACCCGATCAGGTTGAACGCCACATATTGCACGCCGGCCCGCAGCCTGTCCTTGCCCCCGGCATGGATCATCAGGCCGTAGGAGGCGATCAGCAACACCTCGAAGAACACGAACAGGTTGAAGAGGTCACCCGTCAGGAAGGCCCCGCAGAGGCCCATCACCTGGAACTGCATGAGCGCGTGAAAATGCCGTCCGCGGCCATCCCATCCGGACCCTATCGCGTAAAGCTGCACGATCAGGGCGAGGATCGCGGTCAGCGAGACCATCATCGCCGACAATCGGTCCAGCACGAGCACGATGCCGAAAGGCGCAGGCCAGTCACCCAGATGGTAGGCCTCGGGCGGAGAATGCGACGCGTGCCAGAGAAGTGCCACGGAGATCATGACGAGCATCGCCGTGCCGGCGAGCCCGAACACCCGTTGAAGCAGCCGGTCGTTGCGCATCGCCAGAACGATGAACGCACCCAGGATTGCGGGCAGGATGACGGGGGCAATGATCCAGTGGTTCACCGCGGCGCCTCGTCATCGTCCTGCATGTCGATCCGGTCATTCCCGCTTTCCAGAAACGAGCCGAGCGCGAGCATCACGATCACCGCGCTCATCCCGAACGAAATGACGATGGCCGTAAGCACCAGCGCCTGCGTCAGCGGATCGGTATAGCCGGCTGCGTGCTTGTCGTAGATCGGCGGAAGCCCGATCACGATCCGCCCGGACGCAAAGATGAAAAGGTTCACCGCATAGGACAGCATCGCAAGCCCGAGGATCACCGGGAATGTGTGCCGCCGCAGGATCAGGTAGATCCCGGCCGCGGTCATCAGGCCGATGGATGATGCGACAAGAAACTCCATGTCAGGCCCCCCGCTGCGTTCGGGCGGAGGGATCGATATCGAACGGCTCCGCGCTGATGGTCGCACCGGCGCGGATCGCGAGACGGGATATCGAGGCGAGTGCCAGCATCACCGCGCCCAGCACGCACAGGAACACGCCAAGGTCGAAGAAGGCCGCGGTCGCGAGTTCGAATGTCTCGAGCGGGGGCAGCGTGACGTAGCCATAGGCGGATGTCAGGAAGGGCAGCCCGTTGAACCATGCCCCGATACCTGTCGCCGCCGCGATGAGCACACCACACGCGATGAGCGCGTGGTAGTCGATCTTCTGGCGCTCGGCCGTCCACCCGAAGCCCGAGGCCATGTATTGCATCAGCAGCGCGATGGCGACGATCAGGCCCGCGATGAAGCCGCCGCCGGGCAGGTTGTGCCCGCGCAGGAAGATGAACACGCCCACCATCAGCGCGACGGGCAGGATGAGGCGCGTGACGACGACGAACATCATCGGATGTCGATCGCCCGCGCGGTGTTCCGGCTGCACCCAGGCGAGAAGCCGGTCGTTCGCAGGCCCGCCCTTCAGGATGGCCTCGGTCAGAGCAAAGATCACCAGCGCGGCTATGCCCAGAACGGTGATCTCGCCGAATGTGTCGTATCCACGAAAGTCCACCAGAATGACGTTCACGATGTTGGTGCCGCCGCCTTCGGATTTCGCATTGGCAATGTGATAGGCCGCGATCGACGGGAACGCGAAGTCGCGCACCATCAGGGCGTAGATCAAGGCGCCCGTCCCCAGCCCGGCAAGCCCCGCGATCACCGCGTCGCGGATCTGTCTGGCGGGACGCTCCGCCGGGGTCCGGTCGGGCAGGAAGTTGAGCGCGAGCAGAAGAAGGATCACGGTCGCCACCTCGACCGAGATCTGCGTCAGGGCGAGGTCGGGAGCCGAAAGATAGACGAAGGCCACCGATACCATGAGCCCGACGACGCCGACGAGAACCAGCGCCAGCAGCCGGTTTCGGTGCAGCATCGCGACGGCGACCGTCGCGCAGCCCAGCAGGGCGAAGCCCGCATAGGCCACCGGATCGACCGGGGTCGTCGCGCGGGCGCCGGGCGTGTGCGTGCCGGTCACGAACCCGAAGACACCCGCCGCGAGCATGGTGATCGTCGCGATCGCGAAGGCCCGGGTCATCGAGCCGTCATGCAACCGCCGCGTGACGAACCGCGCGCGCAGCCGGAGGCCACCGATCAGGGCATCATAGACGGCCTTTGCGTCAGGCAGCGGGATCGCGCGCCAGATGGACTCGACCGGGCGATGCGCCCGCGCGAGCAGATAGCCCCCGACGATCGCGACAACCGACATCCAGAAGGCGGGCACCAGCCCGTGCCAATGCGTGATCTTGGCCTGCATCACTTCGCCGGTGACCGCCGAGGCCCCGGCACTGACCAGCCAGCCCACTATCACGGTCGGCGCTATGCCGCCCAGAATGACGAGGCCCGACAGCAGCGCCGGCGCTATCCACAGACCGGGACCGGGGTCGTGCGGCTCGTGGGGATAGTCGTTGCGCACCGGACCAAGGAAAGTCTGCCCGAGAAATCTGAACGAATAGGCCACCGAGAGTAGTGCCGCCAGCGTGGACAACGCCGGCACCAGCCATACGGAGCCAAGCCAGGCCGTGTGGGTCGCCTCTTCCAGCATCATTTCCTTCGACAGGAAACCGTTCAGCGGCGGGATGCCCGCCATCGACAGCGCGGCGACCGTCGCGATCGCGAAGGTGACGGGCATCAGGTGCCGCAATCCGCCGAGCCGTCGGATGTCGCGTGTGTGCGCCTCGTGGTCGATGATGCCGGCCGACATGAACAATGCCGCCTTGAAACCCGCGTGGTTGAGGATGTGGAACACCGCGACAAGCGCCGCCTCGGGCGTGCCAAAGCCGAGCAGCATCGTCAGAAGTCCGAGCTGGCTGACCGTCGAATAGGCAAGGATCGCCTTCAGGTCGGTCTTGAACAGCGCGATGGCGGCGCCGATCAACATGGTCACAAGGCCGGTCGTTGCCACGATATAGAACCACTCGGGCGTTCCGGCCAGCACAGGCCAGAGCCGCGCCATGAGGAATACGCCGGCCTTCACCATGGTGGCCGAGTGCAGGTAGGCGGACACCGGGGTTGGCGCGGCCATCGCGTGGGGCAGCCAGAAATGGAACGGGAATTGCGCGGATTTGGTGAAGCATCCCAGAAGGATCAGGATGAGCGCCACAAGATACCAGGGCGAGGCCTGGATCGCGTCTTTCTGGGTCAGGATGACCGACAGATCGTAGCTTCCCGCGATGTTGCCGAGGATCAGCATGCCCGCAATCAGCGCGAGCCCGCCCGAACCCGTGACGGCGAGCGCCATGCGCGCGCCCTGCCGTCCTTCGGGAAGATGCTTCCAGTAACCGATCAGAAGGAACGAGGAAAGCGATGTCAGTTCCCAGAAGATCAGCAGAAGCAGGATGTTGTCGGATAGCACGATGCCCGTCATGGCGCCCTGAAACAGCAGCAGATAGCTGTAGAACTGGCCCATCGGATCTGACTTGGCCAGATAGAAGCGCGCATAGAGAATGATCAGAAGCCCGATCGAAAGGATCAGGCCCGCGAACATCAGCGCCAGCCCGTCGAGGCGGAAGGTGACATCGAGCCCAAGTTGCGGCAGCCATTCGATCCGGTTCAGGATCACGTCGCCCCGCAGCACGGCGGGTGCGTTCAGACCGAGCAGCAGCAGCGCAAGCGCGGTGAAGGCCCCGGTCACGAGCGCGCAGGCGTCCCGCCCTGCGCGGATCATGAGGCCGGGAAGGAGCGCGCCGAGGAAGGGCAGCGCTGCGATCAGGGCGAGGGTCATGTCCGGGGGCGTTCCGTTCTGATTATGATCGTTGTCTGCGGGGCGTCCGCGGCTATCAGGGGTAGATGGTTGCTCATCCTTTTGGGTCAAGACATCCGGCAAGGTCAATCCGATAGCGACGCCGGGGTGCCTTTCCGTTTCAACCCTGTGGCGTCATGGCCTTGCGCTGCCTTGCTCGTTCGAGGCCGAGTTTGCGTTCGCGCCAGATGATCACGATGCCCGCGCTGACCACCAGGGCTGCCCCGAACAGCATCGTCAGGGTCGGAACCTCGTCGAACAGAAAATATCCGAAGGCCAGCGCGAACAACATCGAGACATATTCGAAAGGTGCGACGACCGAGGCATCGGCCCAACGATAGCCGGACGTCAGAAAGATCTGCCCCAGCCCTCCCAGCAGCCCCGCCGCAATCAGCATCGCGGCCTCTCGCGGGGCGGGAACGACCCAGCCAAAGGGCAGCGTGACCAGCGACAGGACGGTGGCCGTCAGGGAAAACCAGAACACGATGGCCGAGGTGCTCTCGCTCAGCACAAGCCGGCGCACGAAGACCTGGGCGAGCGCCGCGAAAACGGCGCCGCCCAGCACCAGCATCGCCCCCAGAGCCTCTGCCGTGGCCACTTTTCCGTCCGAGAGCGCCGTCAGCCTTGGCGACAGGACGATCAGAACCCCGACGAGGCCCAGTGCGACGGCGCTGATCCGGAAGATGCGGACATCTTCGCCCAGAAACATTGCCGCAAACACGACTGTCAGCAGAGGTGCCGCATAGCCGATCGCCGTCACTTCCGGCAGCGGCAGGAAACCCAGCCCCGCGAATCCAAGGCCCATCGCACAGGTGCCCACGACACCCCGCCAGACATGGCCCATCGGATGTGCCGTGTTCAGGCCGGACCCCAGTTCGCCCCGCAGCGCAAGCCAGACGAAAATGACGGGCATCGCGAAGAGCGATCGGAAAAACACCGCCTCGCCGGGCGGAACATGCGCCGACGTGGCCTTGATGAGCGTCGCCATCACGATGAAGACGAGCACCGATCCGATCTTGAAGGAAATGCCGCGCAGCGGTCGCATGGCTGGCTCCGTCGATGATGCCGCCGTGATAGACCCGGGGGCGTCAGGCGCAAGGGCCAAGTCGCGCTGGACGATCCGGTCTGGCTGGGCTTCACTGACACACAAGGAGAGTGCCATGAACCGATCCGACCTCGCCGCGTGCATCGACCAGGGCAGGGGGCTTCAGCCTGCCGACATCGTCTTGCGGGGCGGGCGCGTGTTCGACCTGATCTCGGGCGAGCTTGTCGACACCGACGTGGCGATCTGTGGCGACACGATCGTCGGGGTATTTGGCGCATATCGAGGACAGCGCGAGATCGACTTGCACGGGTCAGGTGATCGTGCCCGGTTTCATCGATACCCACCTGCACATCGAATCCTCGCTCGTGACGCCGCACGAGTTCGATCGTTGTGTCGGCCCGCGAGGCGTCACCACCGCGATCTGCGACCCGCACGAGATCGCGAACGTCTGCGGCCTGGAGGGGATCCGCTACTTCCTCGATGCTTCGGCGCAAACGGTCATGGATATCCGCGTGCAACTGTCATCCTGCGTGCCGTCGACCCACATGGAAACGTCGGGCGCACGGCTCGACGCGTCCGACCTGCTGCCGCTGATGGACCATCCGCGCGTGATCGGACTGGCGGAGTTCATGAATTTCCCCGGTGTTCTGGCGAAGGATCCGGGTTGCATTGCAAAGCTCGAGGCGTTCCGGAACAGGCACATCGATGGTCATGCGCCATTGCTGCGCGGCAATGACCTGAATGGCTACATCGCCGCCGGAGTCCGGACCGAGCATGAGGCGACGACCGCCGAGGAGGCGCTGGAGAAACTGCGCAAGGGCATGCGCGTCCTGATCCGCGAAGGCTCGGTGAGCAAGGATCTCCGCTCGCTTGCCCCGATCCTGACCGAGCGGCATTCCGCCCTACCTGTGTCTGTGCACCGATGATCGCAACCCGCTCGACATCGGCGAACACGGGCACTCGACCACATGATCCGCACAGCGATCGCCCTGGGCTGTCCGGCCCTGGCCGTCT
The DNA here is from genome assembly GCA_963700485.1 of uncultured Alphaproteobacteria bacterium. Lineage (GTDB taxonomy): Bacteria > Pseudomonadota > Alphaproteobacteria > Rhodobacterales > Rhodobacteraceae > Aliitabrizicola. The sequence continues at coordinate 428,332 of CAVOXQ010000006.1, read as the reverse complement.
ATCGTGCGGCCAGCCTGTCAGCCGCCGAGGCGTTCGGCCTCAAGGATCGTGGCTTGATCGCGCCCGGCAAGCGCGCGGACATCGCCGTGATCTGGACAGTCTGGAAGGGTGCCACGCCTCGCTTGTGCTGTGCGGTGGGCGTCGTGGCGGATGACGCATCCTACGCGGCCCGCGAGACGACCCGGCCGGTGGGGCGGCAATCGGTTCGGGCGGAACGGCTTGTGGCCGCGGATTTCCGCACCACGGGCAATCGTGTCGAAACGCCGGTGATCGGCATCCTGCCGGGCAAGATCATCACCGAACACCTGACCTGCGAGATCGCGCCGCACGGATGGCGACAAGCGGCCCGATCCTGCCCGCGACCTGGTGAAGATCGCCGTGATCGAGCGGCATGGCGTGAACGGCAACCGGGCCACCGGTTTCGTGAAGGGGTTCGGTCTGGCGCGGGGCGCCATCGCGTCGACCGTTTGCCACGATCACCACAACATCGCGGTCGTGGGTGTCGACTACGCCGACATGGCGCTGGCCGCCAACCATCTGGGGCGAGATCGAGGGCGGTTTCGTCGTCGTCGAGGGCGGCAGGGTGCTTGCGGAGCTTGCTCTGCCCGTTGCCGGCCTGATGAGCCTCGAGCCGTTCGAGACGGTCCGCGAGGCACTGGTCGGTTTGCGCGCCGCCGCGACGATCCCTGGGCGTGACGCTGGAGGAACCCTTCCTGCAACTCGCCTTTCTGGCGCTGCCCGTGATCCCGCATCTGAAGATCACCGATCAGGGCATGGTCGACGTCGACCGGTTCGAAATCATCGCGCCGTAGGATCAGCCCGAAAGAAGTCTGGCGGAGGCCGGGCCGGCCAGCCCGTGCACGGCGCTTCCCGTGGCCGGCAGAAGCGGGATCAGGCAGGCCTGAACCGCGTGGTAAAGATCGGGCTTGCCGCGAAACACCCGTGCCACGGGGCGCAGGTCATCATCCAGTTCGGGCCACCAACCGCCGCTGTCGTGGTCGATCATGTGGCGGGCGACGAAACTCCAGATCCGGCGATACCATGCCTCGAAGCGGGGATCGTCGCCCACCTGCCGCAGCACCGACGCGGCCGCGATCCCCTCGGCACAGGGCCACCAGTAGCGGTCGGTGCGCTCCGGTCGGTCTTGCCAGTCGAGCGTGTAGTAAAAGCCGCCCTTCGGTCCGTCCCAGCCGATCTGGCAGGTATGCAGGAACAACGCTTGTGCCGCCTCGGTCATCCAGGCGTGGGTTCGCCCCCCCAGATACCACAATTGGACGAGCAGGCGGCTCCATTCCAGCGCGTGCCCCGGCGTGGTTCCCGGCGGCCTGAACATCGGATCGCCCGCATAATGCCGGTCGACCGTCCAGTCCGCATGAAAATGTTCGGCAACCCGCCATCCCTCTGCCCGGGCGTGGCAATTGACAATCAGGGCGGCGATGCGTTCGGCCATGGCCAGATAGTCCTGCGAGCCTGTCGCCTCGTAGGCCGCCATCAGCGCCTCGGTCAGATGCATGTTGGAGTTCTGTCCGCGATAATCGCCGAGCGGCGACCAGTTGCGGGCGTATTCCTCGGTCGACGCGCCCGCCACCCCGTCCCAGAACCGGTCATGCAGGATCCCGGTGACATCCTCGATCAGCCGGTCTGCCTCGGGGTGGCCTACAACCTTGGCCGACGCGGCGGCCAGCAGGACGAAAGCGTGCCCATACGCCTGCTTGGTGTCATTCACCGCCCCGTCATCATCGACCGACCAGAAATAGCCCCCATGTCTCGTGTCGCGGTGGCGCTGCCAGACATAGGCAAGACCGTGGTCGATCATCCGGTCGGCGCCCGGCAGCCCAAGCTGATATGCCATGGCAAAGCAATGCACCATCCGGGTGGTTTCGTGCAGGTGGCGCACGCCCCCCCGTGGAGCGTCGATCGGCCGGCCAATATCGTCGAGCGCATGAAAACCGCCCGCCGGATTCAGCGCACCACGTTCGAACAGCCCGAACAGGCGCCGGGCCTGATCGACCAGCCACAACCTGTGGACGGGACGCGTGACGAAGTCCGGCCCGCCGGCTTCGGGCTTGATTGCGAAGTTAGGGTCCGATGAAAAGGCGGCGGCCATGGGGCACCATCATTTGCAACCTGATCGCGGCCGCGCCTGGCGCCGCGGGCCACAGGTGCCGCCCCGCGGTGGCCTTGTCCAGAACTTTCGCCCCAGAATGACAAACGCCGCCCCCAACGGGCAGCGTTCAAAGTGGCCGGACTGTGTTTCTTGGTGGAGCCGAGGAGGATCGAACTCCTGACCTCTTGAATGCCATTCAAGCGCTCTCCCAACTGAGCTACGACCCCAACAGAAGCTGCGAACTTTGGGCGGTTCGCAGCGGCTCTTTACGGAAGGGCGCAGAGGCACGCAAGCCAAAAAGCGCCCTCGCCGCGCATCATGCCTCCTCTTCGTCGCCACCCACATCCGCGAGGTCGTCGAGCGAGACGGTATCATCCGCGTCATCTTCCAGCAGATCGTCGTCAATATCGGCATCGTCGCCGGCCTCTGGCGTCAGGATGTCGTCCTCGGTTTCCAGGTCATCGACGAGCGTGTCGTCGTCCTTCTCCGGGGCCGGACGCGCGGTAATGACCGACGCCGCCTTGCGCCGCGCGGTTTCGATATCCACGACCTCGCCCGTGTAGGGGCTGACGATCGGGTTCTTGTTCAAGTCGTAGAAACGCTTGCCCGTGGTCGGACAGATCCGCTTCGTGCCCCATTCTGGGTTGGGCATGGTCATCCCCTCGAAATGCTGGCAGGTCCAGAGTCGCCGTCGCTTGCCACATGGTCCGGCGGCTGTCAAAGCCTTTCGCCAATGCGAGCAAGGCGCCCAGATGGGGGTTTTTCGTGGCGGGTGCAAGGGTATTCTGCACAGCGCAATGGGAGGACGCGATGCCAGAGCTTCCGGGGGTTCCGCCGGTCCAGATCACGCTGCGGCCAAGCGCGCGGGCGCGGCGATTTTCCCTGCGGGTTTCCCGGCTTGACGGCCGCGTGACACTCTCGGTTCCAGTGGGGGCGCGGGAGACCGAAGCGATGGCCTTCGCGCGCCAGCAGGAACCGTGGATCCGCCGCGCCCTTGCGGCGATGCCGGCCTCGGCCTCGGTGGCGATCGGAGCGACGCTGCCCGTTGAAGGGCGGATGGTCACGCTTGCGCAGGGTCCGGGCCGGCAAGTGCGCCTGGACGGCGAATCACTGTTGATCCCCGGAGATCCCGGACAGGCCGCCGCGCGGGCGAAGGCCTTCATCAAGGTGCTGGCCCGCGACCGGCTGACGGCCGCGTCCGATCGCTATGCCGATCTGGTCGGTCGCACCTACGCGCGCGTCACCTTGCGGGACACCCGGTCGCGCTGGGGGTCGTGTACCGCCGACGGCGGGCTGATGTATTCCTGGCGGCTTGCGATGGCGCCGCCGGAGGTGCTGGACTATGTGGCGGCGCATGAGGTTGCACATCTTGTCGAGATGAACCACGCGCCCGCCTTCTGGGCCGTCGTCGCGCGCCTGATGCCCGGATACCAGACCCGTCGCGCCTGGCTGCGCCGCCACGGGCAGGATCTTCACGGCCATCGTTTCGACGCCGGGGGGGATTGACCTGCATCGCGCCGAGGTGCTTCGCTTTCGCGCATGTTGAACGAACCGCGCCCCGCCTTGCGTTCCCCGGACTCGACCCTGGCCGAGCACGACCGGCTTTACCGCGCGCTGCGCGCACAGGTCATGCACGGCGAACTCGCGCCCGGGCAGGCGCTGACCCTGCGTGGCCTCGCGCGGAGCTTCGGCGTGTCGATGACACCGGCGCGCGAGGCCGTGCGGCGGCTTTCGGCGGAGGGCGCCTTTACCATGTCGTCGTCCGGGCGGATATCGACGCCCGAACTCAGCCCCGAGCGGATTGAGGAACTGGCGGCGATCCGCGCCTTGCTGGAGCCGGAACTTGCGTCCCGCGCATTGCCCCGCGCCCATTTTGCCCTGATCGAGCGGCTCAAGACCATCAACGCCGCCAACGCCGAGGCGGTCGCCAAACAGGATGCGGTGGCCTATGTGCGCACCAATCTGGAGTTTCACCGCACGCTTTATCTGCGGGCGCAGGCACCCGCCATGCTGGCGATGACGGAAACGGTGTGGCTGCAACTCGGCCCGACCATGCGGTCACTCTATGCCCGCCTGCGCCGCAACGAACCCCCCCAGCATCACCGGACGATCCTTGCCGCACTGAAGGCGGGAGACGAGCCGGGTCTGCGCCTTGCCGTGCGGACGGATGTGACGCAGGGCCTGCGTCATCTGGCGGGATAGGGGGCGTCTATGGCCCCATCGTGAAGCACTGGATCGCCCGCGCCTGCAACCTGCGGCAGGCAAGGTCGGCCTCGTCCTGGGTCAGGCCCACGAAGTTCGCGTCATAGCCGCCGCTGCGCTCCACGACCTTCCTCAGCCCGTCGTCAAGCGTCGCAGTCTCGGCGAGGGCCGTTTTCAGCAATTGCCGTTCGGCGCCGGATCGGCTGTTGAAACGTCCGACATTGATCCCCCAGTGACGCCCGCCTGAGGTCGAAATGCGGGTGACGACCTCTGGTTCTGCGGGGGCAGCCACGACAGTGGCCTCTGCGTCGGCGAACATCTCTTCGGGCCGGGGACGCGGTGTGGGCGAGGCGGACAGGCTGACGATCTCGGTCGGCTGTTGTTCGGCAAGCGCAACCTCGATGCTCGCCTCGACCAGATCCGCATCCCGCGGCGCGGCGGCAAGGGCGGCCGGATCAGCTTGTGCGATCGCAGGTTGCGTTCCGGCGGCATCGGCGGCGAGCCCGGTCGGGGCATCGGTCGGGTCGCTGGTGTCTTCTGCCGCGGCCTCTTCCAGTGCCGCCACCACCATGTCGTCCTCTACCGCATCCTCCGGTGTCGCTGCCGCCGCCATCTCGGTCGTGGCCCCGGCGGGTGCGGCCCCGGTCGCTTCCGCCAGCGCGCCGGCGATGCCGTCCTGCATGGCGACAATCATCTCGTCGGGCGGCGGCGTCAGATCGGGCCGGTGCTTCGGGCGCGGCGACGAGGCTACGGCCATGACCAGGCGGATGGTCTTGCCCGCGCCTCCCTCTTCGTTCTCCGCCTCCGCAACCATGTCATATTGCGGTGCGCCGGGTTTGCTGACCGGCGCATTGGCGGGTGCTTCCTTGAACCCCAGATCCAGCAGTTCAGCCATTTTCGCATTGCGGTGCGCGGTCGATTTCCCTCCCATGACAGTGGCGACGAGGCGCTTGCCCCCCCGCTCTGCCGATGCCGTCAGGTTGAACCCCGCAGGATTTGTATAGCCGGTCTTGATCCCGTCCGCGCCCTTGTAGGCATCGAGAAAGCGGCGGTTCGTGTTGTTGACCGTGGCCATGCCCGCATCCGTAGAGCGGCGAGAGAAGATGTTGTAATACTGAGGGAAATCGTAGAAAAGCCGGCGCCCGAGAATGGTCATGTCGCGGGCGGTCGACAGATGGCCCGGCGCTGTCAGCCCGTTCGCGTTCTTGAAGGTCGAATTCTTCATGCCAAGCGCCTTGGCCGTGCGGTTCATCCGCTTGGCGAATGCCTCTTCGCTGCCCCCGACGGCCTCGCCGATGGCTGTTGCGGCATCGTTCGCGGATTTGACCGCTGCGGCGCGGATCAGATAGCGCAGCTGGATCTTCTGGCCGGCCTTGAGCCCGAGTTTCGACGGCGGTTCTGCCGCCGCGTTCTTGGACACCTTCACCATCGTGTCGAGCGAGATCTCGCCACGTTCGATGGCTTCGAACGTGATGTAGAGCGTCAGCATCTTGGTCAACGAAGCGGGATGCAGACGGGTGTCTGCGTTGTTGGCATAAAGCACCTCGCCGGTGCGCGCATCCATGACCAGCGCGGCAAAGGGCGCTGCCCGCGCCCCCTCGGGCCCAAGCGCGCCGCCAAGCAAGCCAACAAACAATAGAATTCGGGCAAAATGCCACAGCCGCACTGTCACGTCGGATGTCCTTACCTGCCTCGGATGCCCCGGTTTTTTGGTGGGGCTATACTGCTTCGCAAGAAACGTAGCACAGGGGTGTCCATCCGAAAACCCCCTTCACATCAATGGGTTTGTACATTTTCTTCAATGTTGCAAATGGGCCAAAATCTGGTCGGCACAGCCGCCGCCTGCCCCAGATGCAGTGATCATGCGCCGATCTCGTCCATCACATCCGACAGGCCGCCCAGATCATCCAGGCAGATGAAGCGCGGATGGCCGTGCGGTGCCTCTGCATGATCGAGCGCCCAAGGCTGGCCATTGGGCACATGAACGCCCCAGCCACCCGCCTCGATCGCGGGCAGGACGTCGGATTTCACCGAATTCCCGACCATCATCGCCTCGGCGGGTCCGGTGCCGTGGCGAACGAACAGGCGCGCATAGACCGCGGGCGTCTTGTCCGAGACGATCTCGACCGCCTCGAACAGATCGCCCAGACCCGACCGAGCCAGCTTGCGCTCCTGATCCAGCAAGTCACCCTTCGTGATCAGGATGACGCGATATCTCGCCGCAGCAGCTTCGACGGCAGCCCTGGCGTGGGGAAGCAATTCGACCGGATGCACGAGCATCTCGCGCCCTGCGGCCAGCAACCTCGCGATCACCTGGGCCGGAACGGTGCCATCGGTCACCTCGATCGCCGTCTCGATCATCGACAGGGTGAAGCCTTTGACACCGAAACCATACTGGCCGAGGTTGCGCCGCTCCGCGGCCAGTAGCCGCGCGTGCAGGTCCGGGGCCGGGGCGTGATCCGCCAGCAATCCCGCGAATTCGTCCTGGGCGCTGCGATAGAACGCCTCATGGTGCCACAGGGTGTCGTCGGCGTCGAAGGCGATTGTGGTCAGCGGCATCTGCGGCATCCATGGACGGGCGTGCTTGCGGTGTGCCCCCTGACACGGCTCGAGGCAACCGCCACGGCCCCTTTTCCCCACAGGCCTTTACACTATATAGTCGACTTGCGCTTCCACCGAGTCTGTCCTGCTAGAGCGGAGCCTTGGCCTTGACCAGTGTGCATTTCCTGATGTCCGACAAGAAGGACGGGAATGACGGGGAAACCTCGGTCATAACGAAGACGCGCACCCGGACGGAACGGCCGCCGCTTTACAAGGTGTTGTTGCTCAACGATGACTACACGCCGATGGAGTTCGTGGTTCACGTTCTGGAGCGGTTCTTTGGCCTTACCCACGCCCAGTCGTTCGAAATCATGCTGACGGTCCACAAGAAGGGCCTGGCCGTCGTCGGTGTGTTCTCATTCGAGGTGGCCGAGACGAAGGTGGCCCAGGTGATGGATTTTGCGCGCCGCCATCAGCACCCGCTCCAGTGCACCATGGAAAAGGAATAGGGCCGTTCGCGGCTGCCCATGCGATCCGCAAGGCTGACACTGGCGCTTGAAAGCGGTGCGATCCCGATACCGCAGGCCGGGCCCATCCTCGTCTTCCGGCCACACGCCGGTGACGATCTTTCCCCGTTTCCCAAGGACCGTGTGCAGATCGCCCAGGGTTTTCGCCCCGATCACGATGCTTTCGTGGCGCAGGGCTATGATGTCTCCGCATCCGTGACCGGGCCGGCCGCGGCAGCCTTCGTCTGCCTGCCCCGCAGCAAGGCCGAGGCGCGTGCGCTGGTGGCCGAGGCGGCCGCCAAGGTTGCCCCCGGCGGTCCCGTGATCGTGGACGGACAGAAGACGGACGGCATCGACGCCGTCTACCGCGATGTCCGTGCCCGGGTCGCGACGACCGAACCGCTGTCGAAGGCGCACGGCAAGGTGTTCTCTTTCGCAGCCGGTCCCGGTTTTGACGATTGGGCCGCCCATCGGATGGTCACGGCAGATGGTTTCGTCACAACGCCCGGCGTCTTTTCGGCCGATGGCCCCGACCGCGGATCGGTTCTGCTGGCCGAGGCCCTTCCCGCGAAGCTGCCCGGCCGGGTCGTCGATCTTGGCGCCGGGTGGGGCTATCTGGCGAAGGCCATCCTGGCCCGTGAAGGAGTAAAGACGCTCGATCTGGTCGAGGCGGAGGCGGCTGCGCTCGATTGCGCGCGCGCGAACATCGACGATCCTCGCGCGCGGTTTCACTGGGCGGATGCGACCCGTTTCAAGCCCGAGGCATCGGTTGATGCCGTCGTCTGCAATCCGCCGTTTCACATCGCCCGCGCTGCGGATCCGGCGCTCGGTGTCGCATTCATCAAGGCGGCCGCGTCCGTCTTGCATCCCGGAGGCCAGTTCTGGCTTGTCGCCAACCGTCACCTGCCCTACTCAAGCGTGCTGTCCGGCCTGTTCCGCGATGTCGAAGACGCCGGAGGCGATCGCGCTTATCGAGTGATCCACGCGGGGCGCCCGATCCGGGCCGGCCGCTGAACACCTGAAATCGGAGATCAGAATGTCGCTTTCCATCGCCGGCAAGGCAGCCATCGTGACCGGCTCGGCAAACGGGATCGGCCTTGCCATCGCGCGCCACTTCCTGGCACAGGGGGCGAACGTGATGTTTGCCGATATCGACGAGGAAAGGCTCGAGGCCGAAGTCGGCACCGAGGCCGCCTCCGAAGGGCAGGTGCGCATGTTTGCCGGTGATCTGCGCGAAAAGCTGACGATCGCCAACCTTCTCTCTGCCACCATGGATGCGTTCGACCGGGTGGATATCCTCGTGAATGCCAGCCGCCAGATCATCTTGTCCGACCCGCTCTGCGTGGGTGAGGATGCCGTCGAGCAATTGTTGCAGCAAAACCTCATCACCAGCCTGCGCCTGTCGCAGATGACGGCCAAGCGCATGATCGCGCAGGCCGAAAAAGCAGAGTCGGCCGGCCCGGCAGGGGCGATCGTCAACCTGTCGTCGATTGCTGCGACCCGCACCCAGCCCGAGTTGATGGGATATTCGATCGCCAGTGCGGCGCTCGATCAGATGACGCGCTCGCTGGCCGTCGTTCTCGCGCCAAAGCGCATCCGGGTGAATGCGGTCGCCTTCGGCAGCGTGATGAGCGCGAGCCTGAAGGGGTCGTTGCAGGAGAACCCCGACTTCCGCTCCGTCATCGAACATTGCACGCCGATGGGGCGCATTGCGGATGCTTCGGAACTGGCGGAGACGGTGCAGTTCCTCGCCTCGAACGCGTCGGCCTTCATGACCGGACAGGTCGTGACCGTGGACGGTGGGCGAAGCCTGCTCGATCCGGCACAGATCCCGGCACATTGATCATTCGGGATAACGCGACCGGCACTGGGAAATGGCCGGTTCGGCCTGTTCGGAAAGCGCGCGCTGACGCGCCTTCAGGCCCTTGAGCTTGTTGCGCTCGGCCACGGGATCTATCGCGCGGGGGCGTCGGGCGGTGTCGGCATAGTCATCAAGGCACATCTGGGCGGGGCGCACGACGCGCTTGTTGCCGTTGCCGAGATCCACGACATAGGGCGGCGCGCAATTGACCCAGCGTGTGCGATAGACGGTGTATTCCTCCATTTCGTAGCCGCGCGCAAGGTTCAGCTCGGTTTCCGCGATCAGGTCGGTCACGACCCGCAGTTCACGCGTGACGCTGTTGATGCAGCGTTCCTGCGGAGTCCCGCAGGCCGAGAGAACGAGGAAGGTCACGAGAACGAGGGGAAGGCGCGCGAACATGGGCGATGGTCCGAAGGTCTGGCCAAGCCTAGCGCGGGGCGGCAGGCGATGCTAGCAAAAGCCGAGAGCAACGGGAGAGCCGGATGACCGACGAGTTCGAGACCCGCAAGACGCGGGCGGCAAAGTGGTTCCGCGCGCTGCGCGACGAGATCGTGGCGGCCTTCGAGGGGCTGGAAGACAGCCAGACCTCGGGGCCGACCGCCACCATGCCCGCCGGTCGGTTCGAGGTCACGCCCACCACGCGCGCCGACGGCGGTGGCGGCTTGATGAGCGTCTTGCGGGGCGGTCGGGTCTTCGAGAAAGTCGGCGTGAACGTCAGCGAGGTGCATGGCGCCCTGGGCGAACGGGCGCAGCGGGCGATGGCTGCGCGCGGCGTGCCGGGAATGGCGGAGGATCCGCGGTTCTGGGCCAGCGGGATAAGCCTGGTCGCGCACCTGCAAAACCCCCACGCGCCGGCGGTTCACATGAATACGCGAATGTTCTGGACGCCACATGCCTGGTGGTTCGGCGGCGGATCGGATCTGAACCCCTGCCTCGAGTATGCCGAGGATACGGCACAGTTCCACGCAACCCTGGAGCGGGCCTGTGCGCCGCATTCGCAGGAATATTATCCGAAGTTCAAGGCCTGGGCCGACGAATACTTCTTCGTGCCGCATCGGGGCCGGGCGCGGGGGGTCGGCGGGATTTTCTACGACGACCTCAACACCGGCGACTGGGAGGCGGATTTCGCCTTCACGCAGGCCGTGGGGCGGGCCTTTCTGCCCGCCTATGTGCCCCTCGTGGAGCGGCGGCGGGACACCGGCTGGACCGAGGCCGACAAGGAGGCCCAACTTGTCCATCGCGGGCTTTATGCCGAATACAACCTTGTCTATGATCGGGGAACCAAGTTCGGTCTGGAAACGGGGCACGACGCGAACGCGGTGCTGATGAGCCTGCCGCCTCTGGCGAAGTGGGTGTAGGGCGCCCCGCGCGTGGGGCACTTGCCGAAGTCCTGGTTGAAGATGGTTTTCCGGTTTTCATCTGCCTGACGTGAACCATCTGGCGCCGCCGCTGATCGAAGCGGGCCGTTGGCCCGGTTTTCCGGGTGGGATGCAAGGCGATTGGGGGGGCGGAATGCAGGATGACGACCAGGAGATCGCGCGGGTCGCAGCATTCTGGTTTCCCCGGACCGGGCACGAAACCAGCCTTGAAACCCATGCCGCGTTCTGGACGGAACGTATGCAGGGCGGGATGGACGGCGCGATTTGCGACCGCTTCGCCGATCTGACCCGGCAGGCGGCGACAGGGCAGCGGGACAACTGGGCCTCGACGGCGCGGGGCAGGCTGACGCTGCTGATCGTGCTGGACCAGTTCCCACGGTCGCTTTGGCGCGACACGCCCGCGGCCTATGCGCAGGACATCAAGGCCACAAGGCTGGCGCTCGAGGGTTTGCGCAACGGGCATTTCGATGGCCTGGCACCCTGGGAACAGACGTTCTATGTGATCGCGATCGGGCATTGCGAGGGCCCGGACCATCTGGAGCGGATGAACCGCCTCGATCCGGTGGTCGAGGGCATCATCGACCGGCTCTCCGGACCTTTGGAACCGATGCGCGACGGTTTCCGGGCCCAGCATGCACGCGTCAAGTGGGTGATCGAACGCTTCGGCCGGCATCCCCACCGCAACGCGATCCTCGGCAGGCCTGCGACGCTGGACGAGGAGGAATACATCGCGACAGGCGATTTCCCGCATCTGCAACGGCCCGGCCAGACCGGCGCGGCTCAGGGCGCAAAAGGGGTATAGAATGGCATCCTTGCGGCGAAAGGGTTGTGGTCGGAGGCAGAACTGGCGCCGGCCGTCGACGTGGGAGGCGGCTCTTGTCCTTGCCCCAGGTTTCCCGGCCTCCGTCGCCCGTGAAAGGGCGGGCTGGCCTTGCCGGGGGCTGGGCCGGACCCATGGGATCGGGGCATGAAACTCGACGGCGCGGGTGCGGCCTTGCTTCAGGAAAGCCATGGAATACGGTTCTTTCCGAAACTGCGCGGCGTCGTCGCCGTCGAAAATCCTGACGCCCGGTTCGAAGGTTTCAGCCAGCATCGACCGGGTCTTTTCATGCCGCTTGGAGCCTACAGCTATTGTCGCAGTTTCTTTCCGCATGTCGCGCGGATCGGGCGTTATTGTTCGATCGGTGAAGATGTGAAGGTGATGGGGAACAATCATCCGGTCAGCTTTGTATCCACCAGTCCGGTGTTCTATCGCCGTGGGCGGGCGCGTGCGTGGCAGAGCGATCGGGCGGTTTTCCCCGCTTTCGACGATCTGGGACCGGAGATCGAAATCGGAAACGATGCCTGGATCGGCGACGGGGCGTTGCTGGCCCATGGGGTAAGGATTGGCACGGGTGCTGTCATTGCCGCACGCGCGATCGTGACTCGAGACGTGCCAGCCTACGCGATCGTCGGTGGCGCACCCGCCGAGTTGATCCGCTGGCGGTTTGACGAGGCGATCATCACGCGGTTGCTCGCGTCCCAATGGTGGCAATGGCCGGTAAGTGCCTGGGACGCGATCGACCCGCGCGACGTGGCAGCATTTCTCGACCACGCCGCGGGCGTTCGCGAAACACTGCCGCCGATGGCGGAGAGCCGCACGAGCGCACGCGAGTTGATCACCCGTCTGGCAGGCGATGGCGGGGCCACGCCCTAGCCCTGGCGACAGGTGGGCGGGACGGCGCCTCGAAGCGATCCCCGGCGATGTTCGGCGGCGACTGGTGGCCTGGACAGGTGTGCTGGGTCCGGGTTCCTTCCGATCGCCCTTCAGTCCGGTTCGCCCCAACAGTCACGCGCGCATGGATTCACCGGGGCCGCGCAATCGGCAACATCGCCCGGCCGAAAGGTGCCTGATCGGTCTTTGCAGGCATCCGTGTCATGAAATCTTCACTGGACTGGGTTTTATAGTTCCAATATTCAGGAAATATGGAACAGAATTGCGTTGCTCATGCCTTTGCCACGCTTGGCCATCCCGGTCGTCTGGCTGTATTTCGCCTCTTGATGCGCTTTGCCCCGCAAGGCGTGCGCCCGACCGAGATCGCCGCCGCGCTCGGGCACAAGCAGAACACGCTCTCGCATCACCTTGCCGACCTTGCAGCGGCAGGGCTGGTGCAGGCCGAGCGCCGAGGAAGGTCGCTGTTCTACGCGGTTGATCTGGATACGACCGAAGCGCTGATCAGCTACCTTGCGCTCGATATCGGCCGCGCCCGGCCGGACCTGCTTGCCCCCTTGTTGTCCCAAAGGAAGGATCCTGCGATGCCCGGAACCGGTTTCGACGTGCTTTTCATCTGTTCCGGCAATTCCGCCCGTTCGATCTTTGCCGAGGCGCTGTTGCGCGATCTGGGCAAGGGCAAGTTCCGGGCCTTCTCCGCGGGAACGCGTCCCAACACCGAATTGAACCCGTTCGCGCTGGAAATCCTGCGCCGCAACGGCCACGACACCTCTGCGCTCAGGTCCAAGCACATCTCGGAGTTCCAGCAGCCGGGCTCCAGCGACATGGATTTCGTGTTCACCGTCTGCGACACGGCCGCGGCCGAGGAATGCCCGCCCTGGCCGGGCCAGCCGATCACCGGCCACTGGGGATTGCCCGATCCGGTGCAGGCCCGGGGAACCGACGCGGAAAAGGCGCTGGTCTTTGCGCAGACCTATGCCGCCCTGCGCCGCAGGATCATGGCGTTCGTCGATCTTCCATTCGCAAGCCTGAACCGGTTGTCGCTTCAATCGCGGGTCGATGCCATCGGGACCGATCCGGCGGAGAAAGGCTGATGCCCATGCCCCGCATCGCGCTGAACGGCCTGGGCCGGATCGGAAAATGTGTCTTGCGCGACCTGATCGACACCGGCGCCGGAGGCGAGATCGTGCTTTCGAACGACCCGGAGGGCGATGCCGCGCAACATGCGCTGCTGATGGAATTCGACAGCGTGCATGGCCGCTGGCGGACACCGGTCGGCCATCGACGAGGGCGCGCTCGTGCTGAAGGGCCAGCCCATCCGGCTGACCCATGAGAAGACAATCGCGGCGCTTGCCACTGGCCGAACTGGGCGTGGATATCGTCATCGACTGCACGGGCGTGTTCAAGACCGCCGCGAAGGTGGCGCCCTATTATGCGGCGGGGGCGAAGAAGGTGGTTGTCTCTGCCCCGGTCAAGGACGGCGGCGCCCTGAACCTCGTCTATGGGGTGAACCATCATCTCTATGACGGCTCCCAGCCGCTGGTAACGGCGGCTTCCTGCACGACGAACTGCCTCGCCCCGGTGGTGAAGGTGATCCACGAGTTGCTCGGCATCCGGCACGGGTCCATCACCACCATCCACGATGTCACCAACACCCAGACCATCGTGGACCGCCCCGCCAAGGACATGCGTCGCGCGCGATCGGCGCTGATGAACCTGATCCCGACGACGACGGGCAGCGCCACGGCGATCACGTTGATCTACCCCGAACTCGAGGGCCGCCTGAACGGCCACGCCGTGCGTGTGCCGCTTCTCAACGCCTCATTGACCGACTGCGTGTTCGAGGTGGAACGGACGACGACGGTCGCGGAGGTCAACGCGCTCTTTGCCGCCGCCGCCGAAGGGCCGCTGAAAGGGATCCTCGGGTTCGAGGCGCGCCCGCTCGTTTCTTGCGACTTCGTCAACGACCCGCGATCGTCCGTCATCGACGGGCCATCGACCCTCGTGATCAACGGCACGCAGGTGAAGGTCTTTGCGTGGTATGACAACGAATGGGGCTATGCCTGCCGGCTGGCCGATATCGTGCGGATGGTCGCGGGGGCGCAATGAGCGATACTGCCGCCCATTCCAACCCGCTGCGGGCCTATGCGGCCGTTACGGCGGCCTATTGGGCCTTCATGCTGTCGGACGGCGCGCTGCGCATGCTTGTGCTGCTGCATTTCAACGCCCTCGGCTTCACGCCGGTGCAACTGGCCTGGCTTTTCCTGCTCTATGAGGTTGCGGGGATCGTGACGAACCTTGGCGCCGGGTGGCTGGCCGCGCGGTTCGGGCTGGCGGCGACGCTCTATGGCGGGCTTGCGTTGCAAATCGGGGCACTGGTTGCTCTTGCGCAGCTTGACCCCTCATGGGGCGTCGGGGCCTCGGTTGCCTTTGTCATGGCCGTTCAGGGCGTGTCGGGCGTGGCCAAGGATCTGGCCAAGATGTCATCCAAATCCGCCGTGAAGCTTCTGGCGCCCAAGGAGGATGGCGGTCTGTTCCGCTGGGTCGCGCTTCTCACCGGCTCGAAGAATGCGGTCAAGGGAATGGGCTTTTTCCTTGGTGCGGCTCTTCTTGGCGGTGGCGGGGTTCGAGACGGCGGTCTGGGGCATGGCGGGGGTGCTGGCGGCGATCCTGATCGCGGTCGTCCTTTTCCTGCCTGCCGGGCTGCCCGGGCGAATGAAATCCGAAGAGACCTGGGGCCGCTGGCGGTCGGGGGATCTGCGCGTCAACCGCCTGAGCCTTGCCCGCATGTTCCTGTTCGGTGCGCGCGATGTATGGTTCGTTGTTGGCGTGCCGGTCTACTTCCAGTCCATCCTGTCGGATGGCACGGCCGAAGGGCGGCGCGAGGCGTTCTTTCTGATCGGCGGCTTTCTGGCGCTGTGGATCATCGGCTATGGCGCGGTGCAGGCGGCCGCGCCGCGCATCCTTGGCGGCAGGGGCCAGTCCGAGGCCGAGACGACGCGCAAGGCGATCCTCTGGTCAGGGCTCTTGGTGCCGATCCCGTTTCTGCTGGCGGGGGCGGCGCTGGTCGCGGGCCAGCCGTCTGCGTGGCTGACGGCGGTGCTGATCTTTGGCCTGCTGTCGTTCGGCTTCGTGTTCGCGGTCAATTCCTCGGTCCATTCCTATCTGATCCTCGCCTTTGGGTCGGCCGAGCGGATCACGCGCGATGTCGGTTTCTATTATATGGCGAATGCGGCGGGCCGACTGATCGGAACGCTTCTGTCCGGTGTCAGCTATCAGGTCGGCGGGCTGCCGCTCTGCCTCGCGACGGCCGGGACGATGGCGCTTGCAAGCTGGCTGGCCGCGCGCCGCCTCAGGACCGTCTGAGTATCAGCAGTGCGACCGCCGCCATAAGGCCGATCCCGGCCGTCAGCCAGATCGCCGACACCCCCCAGGCCGCCAGTGCCGCGCCGAAGATCAGCGGTGCCGCGGCCTGAAGCACCCGGGCCGGGGCGTTCAGCCAGCCGAGCCGCGCCCCATAGCCGGCTGCCCCGAACATCGCGAGCGGCAGCGTGCCTTTGGCGATGGTGAGGATGCCGTTCCCGGCCCCGTGCAGGATGGCAAACGCATAGGCCGCAGGCCCGCCAAAGGTGACGAGGCAGAGGGCCGCGGCGGGATGCGCAAAGGCCGCAAGGCGTGCCGAGGCAAGCGGATGGAACCGACGCAGAAGACCGAACTCCAGCAACCGCGCCGCGACCTGTGCCGGGCCGATCAGGGCGCCCGCGGCAATTGCTGTTGCCGTGCTGGCGCCCGCCGCCTGCAACACGGCGGGCAAGTGCGCCGCCATCGCTGTCGAATTGAACCAGGTCGCCGCGAAAACGAAGGCCAGCAGCCAGAGCGCGCGCCGCGGCGGCGGCGGACCCGCGGCCTCGGTCGGCTCGGGAGGGACGATCCGTTCGGTGCCCTTGGGCAGCATGGCGTTGAGCGGCAGCGCGAGGCAAAGATGGACCAGCGCCCAGCCGAGGCAAGCCTCGCGCCAGCCCCATGCAGCCAGCATCAGCCCCGATACAGGCCAGCCCACGGTGCTGGCAAAGCCGGCGATCAGCGTGATGCCGGTGATCGGCCCGCGTGCCCCATGCCCGTAGATCCCCGCGAGCGTTGCAAAGGCCGCCTCGTATAGCCCGATGCCCATCCCCAGGCCGATCACCGCCCAGCCCGCGAACAGCACCAGCGGCGTTGGCGCAACGCCAAGGATCGCAAGGCCACAGGCGAAGACAAGGTTCGACAGCACCAGCACGTCGCGCCCGCCGATCCTGTCGATCCGCGCGCCGGCCCAGGGGCCGACCATGGCCGAGACGATCATCGCCATCGAGAAAGCGCCGAAGACCCAGACCGGAGACAGCCCGAAGCTTTGCGCCATCGGTGCCCCCAGAACGGCGGGGATGTAATAGCTTGCGGCCCAGCCGATCGTCTGCGCCGTGCCAAGCGCCGCCACGACCAACCCGCGCCGGGCAGGCGGCAATGCTAGCGGCATTCTGCGGCCTTTGCGGAGCCGGGATGGGGGATGCCGCCTGTGTCTTTCCCGGTCGCGCGACGGGGCACGGCGCGGTCAGCATCCGCCGGTCCGGCCGTCGGGGTGCGGAAGGGCGCGGCGGTGTGCGGGCGTGTCAGCGGCGGGGTGCCGGGCGACTTGTTGAGCAGGGCGACGAGGCCCGGCCCGGGGATCGCAGGCGGCGGTGTCATCCCTGTGCCGTCCTGCCGACGCCAACGGGACAGGGCGTTCGGGGGGGCCGCGTTCATTGGCCCGGCGCACCGGCTTCGGCGCCCCGGCGCTGTGGCCAGACCTCGAGGATACCTGCGCAAAGCACAAGTGCGCCGCCTGCCATCTCAACCGGGCCCAACCGCTCGGCTGCGAGAACGGCCGCCGACGCGGCACCGACCAGCACCTCGATCATCAGCAGGATGCCGACCCGGGCCGGGTCCAGCCGCGCCGCGGCCCACATCAGCGCGGCGGTGGAGGCCCCCCACCAGAGCCCGCCCGCGACCAGCGCCCAGGCGATGAGCGCACCCGGATGCGCCAACGCCCCTGGGTCGGGTGGCGGCTCCAGCGTGGGGGCGAGCAGGAGCGCCCCGATGCAGGCGCCCGCCGCGAACACGAAGGCGGTTTCGCCCGGCCCGGTGTCGGCATGGGCGCGGATGCCGGTCGTCGCGACGGCCCAGAGCAGGCCCGAGATCAGGCCCAGCCATTCACCTGTGCCATGCGGGACTGGAAGCTCGCCGTCGGCGCCCAGGATCAGGGCCATTCCGACAAGACCCGTTCCAAGGGCGAGATAGCGCATCCGGGGTGTCGGCCAGCCCATGATGTAGCGGCCGATCAGCGTGGCCCAGACCGGCGTGAGAAAGAACAGGATGACGATGATCGCGACCCGGCCGTAGAGGAAGCCCACGGAATAGAGCACGAAGGCAAAGCCGCCGAGGGCGACGGAAGCCAGCGCGACCGGGCTGGACCGGCGGAGCCTGTGCCGCCCGGCAAAGGCGAAGGGCGCCAGCAGGACGCTCGCCGCGCCGACGATGGCGAAGGTGCCCCAGGCCCCGTGCAATCCGAGGTCGGCAAGGCGGCGGACCGGCACCCAGTAGAACCCCCAGAGCACGCCCGATCCGACGACGAGCAGGGAGGCAAGGAGGATCTCGTTTCGGTTTTCCATCGCAGCCAACGACCGTGCCCCCTTTCGCGCCTGATCCCCGGCGGTCCGCGCCGCCACCCCGACCCGCCCATGCCGGGCGGATGTTGCGTCGTGATCCCGCCGGCGGTTCTAGCCGACAGGGGTCGGCAGCGGGTTGCCGGAAAAATGCGCGGCGAGGTTGTCGCGCATGAGTTGCCCCATCGCGGCCCGCGTCTCGACCGTGCCGGAGGCGTGGTGCGGCTGCAGAGCAGGTTCGGCGTGGACAGAAAGCGCGGGTTCAGGTTGGGTTCCCCCTCGAACACATCGAGCGCGGCCGCCCCGAGGCCGCCCGCGTCGAGCGCGTCCATCAGGGCGGACTCGTCGATGTTGGCGGCGCGCGAGATGTTCACCAGCATCCCCGTGGGACCAAGGGCCGCAAGAACGCGGGCATCGACGATGTGCCGGGTCTGGGGGGTTGCCGCGAGGGTGACGAACAGCACATCGGATTGATCTGCAAGCGCCACCGGGTCCGCGACATGGGCCCAATCGGCGGGAACGTCGCGCGGAGTGCGCGTGCAATAGGCGATGGGCATTCCGAAACCCTCGAGGCGGCGCGCGACGGCCGTGCCGATGCGCCCGAGCCCGAGGATACCGGCGCGGCGGCGCCAGGCGCTGCGTTGCAGCGGAAAGGCGGCGCGCGACCATGAACCGTCGCGCACGAAGCTGTCGGCCGCGGGGACGTTGCGGGCAAGGGCCAGGAACATCGCGAGTGCGAGGTCGGCGCAATCCTCGGTCAGCACATCGGGGGTGTTGGTGACGGCGATGCCGCGGGCGCGGCAACCCGCAAGATCGACCCCATCGTAGCCGACCCCGCAGACTGCCACGATCTCGAGCGCGGGGCAGGCGGCGATCAGGGCGCTGTCGGCGCCAAGATCGCCGCGGGTGGCGATGGCCCGCACGTCGGGCCCGACCCGGGCGAGCAGCGCCGCGGGCTCGGGCGCCTCCCACAGTCTGTGGACGGTATAGGCCGTGTCGAGCGCGGCCTGATCTGCGGCGGTCAGCGCGCCGGTCTGAAGTAGATGGGGTTTGCTCATCGGGCCTTTCCCGGCTGGATCGGCGCCACGATAGGCAGCCCTGCGGCGCGTGTCGAGGCCGCCCGGCGCGATGTCAGCTGTCGTAGCGCGTCGCGCCGCGGCGGTTTTCGTCGACCGGTTGCGGTCAGGACGACGGCGTGATAGCGCGCGCTGGTCGCAATTGGCGCGCGGGCAGATCCGGCAATTGATCCCGATCGGCGTCATCCGCGCGCCGGCGACGGTGAACTGCCTCGGCATAGCCGATCTCGGCCGCATGCTCGATGGTGCAGCCCATCGCCACCGCCAGCCGGTTGTCCTGGGCGTGGCGGGTCGAAGGTGGGCCGGTCCACCGTGCGGGCAGAACACGAAGTATTGCGATGCGTCGGGCATCTCGACGAATTGCGGCACGATGCGGCCTGGCGTGCGAAAGCGCGGTGTGCACCTCGAGCCGGGGGCAGGCGCCGCCATACTCGGCCAGGTGGAAGTCGGTCGAGTTGAACCGCTTGGTGACGTTGCCCGCCTTGTCGATCCGCAGGAAGAAGAACGGCACGCCCTGCGCCCCCTCGCGTTGCAGTGTCGTCGCCCGGTGGCAGGCCTGCTCGAAGCTGACGCCGAAGCGGGTGGCGAGATGGTCGAGATCGTATTTCGACGCGCGCGCCTCGGCGAGAAAGGCGTCGTAGGGCATCAGGACGGCGGCGGCGAAGTAGTTCGCAAGTTCCACCCGGCAGCGGGCCTGACCCCGCGCGGATCGCTGATGCCGGAGCGCGTCAAGCAGCCCGTCCAGACAGCGCCGCGCTGTTCGATCAGGCCCGCGACATGGACCAGCTGGAAGGTGCGGTTCGGGTGATCGAGCGCCTCCGACAGCAGGATCTCGCGCCGCGCCTCGTCATAGCTGGCGCAGGGTGTCGGGCAGGTCGTCGACCCGGCACCAGTCGCACCATGATGCCGGACGGTCGCGCAGGCGGTGCTTGAGCAGCGGCATAGACCTCGTCCGTCTCGACCGGCGTCGGCCCCAGAACGCGCTCGGCCGCATCCTCGAGATCGCGGAAATGGTTGCGGTGGCGGCGAAAGACAGTTGTGCACGGCCGCCTCCGGGCGAGCCGGCGATGACTTGCGCCTTCGGCCCCCGTCGCCTTCGCTGACGGGCCAGAAGCTGGTCGGTCGCCGCTCTGGTAGGCGCGATGCAGCCGCAGGAAAGCGCCGCGCAAGGTCCGGGCAGTGGACCAGTGCTGCGCGAAGCTGCGGCAGGTCGGGGCGGGCGGCGTCGAAGATCGGGTCCTGCAGGGCGGCGCGCAGGTCGGCCAGTTGGCCCGGCCCGTCCTCCTCCGCGATCTCGCGCCAGTCGACGCCATAGGTCTCGAACAGCCGCAGCAGGACCTGGCACCGAGACGGATCGCTCGTTGTTCTCCAAGAGGTTGACGTAGGACGGGCTGATCCCCAGCGCCCTGTGCCATCGCGCCCTGGGTTTCGCCCCGCTCCAGCCGCAGGCGGCGCAGGTGGGGCCCGATGAAGGTTTTCTGCATACCGTCTTGTCTACGCTGAACACATTCGTGCTTTGTCAATATTACAATGTTACAAAAATTTCGATCTGTAAAGTTTCGCGTTCACAGCGAACCCGCTTTGCCTTTGCACATAGCCGAACCGGTGGCAGTGAGCGTCCAATAGCGGAGGATCATCATGCGCACCGGAACCAACCATCCTTTCATCCCTGGCCCGACCAACGTGCCCGAAACCGTCCGCCGCGCGATGAACGTCGCGATGCAGGACCAGCGCGGGCCAGAGTTCGGGGCCCTGACGCTTGGCATCCTTGCCGACCTGAAGCGCGTGTTCCGCACCGAAACCGCCCGTGTGATCCTGTTCCCCGGCTCCGGCACCGGCTGCCTGGGAAGCCGCGATCACCAACACGCTGAACCCCGGCGACAAGGTCCTGATGGCGCGGCACGGCCAGTTCTCCACCCTCTGGGCCGAAATGGCGACCCGCCTTGGGCTTGAGGTCGAGGTGATCGACGTGGCATGGGGGGCAGGGGCGCCGGTGAACGAATTTGCCCGCCTCCTCGCCGCCGACCGCAAGGGTGAGATCAAGGCCGTCTTCGTCACCCACAACGAGACCGCAACCGGCGTGACCAGCGATGTCGCGGGCTGTCCGCAAGGCGCTGGACGACACCTTCCACGACGCGCTGCTGTTCGTCGATGGCGTCTCGTCGATCGGCTCCATCGACTTCCGCATGGACGAGTTGGGGCGTCGACCTTGCCGTGACCGGCAGCCAGAAGGGACTGATGTGTCCCGCGGGCCTTGGCATCCTCGGCCGTCAGCCCGAAGGCGCTGGAGGCCTCCGAGACCGCCACCATGCGCCGCGCCTATTTCGAATTCCGCGACTGTCGCGATGAACGCCGAAACCGGCTACTTTCCCTACACGCCGCCGACGCAACTGCTGCATGGCCTGCGCACGGCGCTGGACCGGATTCATGCTGAGGGTCTGGACGAGGTGATCGCCCGCCACACCGCCTCGCCGAAGGCGTGCGTCGCGGTGTTGCCGCCTGGGGCCTGTCGATCTGTGCCGAACACCCCTCGCTCTACTCCGACACAGTCTCGGCGATCCGCGTGCCGGAAAATGTCGACGCGCGCGACGTGATCCGCATCGGCTATGAGCGTTACAACACCTCCTTCGGATCGGGCCTCGCGCGGCTCGCGGGCAAGGTATTCCGCATCGGCCATCTTGGCGACCTCAACGAGGGTATGTGCCTGACCGCGCTCGCCGTCGCCGAGATGGCGCTGGTCGGCGCGGGGGCCGACGTCGAGCCTCGGCTCGGGCGTCGGCGCGGCGCAAGGCTGGTATGCCGGGGCCGCGCGCACGAAATCCTGCAGATCGCCGCCGAATAACAAGAAAGTCAAAGACATGAGCCACACTCTTTATCCGCTGCGCAAGCAGCGGCTTCAGCGGTCTGAACTGGCCGTTCCCGCCTCGAACCCGGCGATGATCGACAAGGCCGCCGACGGGGCCCGCGGATTACGTCTTCCTCGACCTCGAGGACGCAGTCGCGCCACCCGAAAAGGAACAGGCCCGCAAGAACTGCCATCCAGGCGCTGAACGACATCGACTGGGCAGGCGAAGGGCAAGACCGTCTCGGTCCGCATCAACGGCCTTGACACGCACTACATGTACCGCGACGTGGTCGACGTGATGGAGCAGGCCGGGTCGCCGCGTGCACACGCTGCTGGTGCCCAAGGTCGGCGTGCGCGACGACCTTTACATGGTCGAGGCGATGGTCAACCAGATCGAGCAGGGCAAGGGCTACCAGACCCGCGTCGGGCTTGAGGCGCTGATCGAAACCGCCCTGGGCATGGCCAATGTCGAGACCATCGCCCAGTTCGGCGGCCGGCTCGAGGCGCTGCATTTCGGGGTGGCCGACTACGCCGCCTCGATGCGCGCGCGCACGACCAACATCGGCGGTCTGAACCCGATTATCCCGGCGACCAGTGGCATGCCTCGATCACCCGCATGGTCATCGCCTGCCGCGCCTATGGCCTGCGCGCGATCGACGGCCCGTTCGGCGATTTCTCGCGACCCCGAGGGCTACATGGAGGGCGCGCGGCGGGCGGCGGCGCTGGGCTGCGAGGGCAAGTGGGCGATCCATCCGAGCTCAGGTCGCGCTGGCCAACGAGGTGTTCTCAGCCCGCCCGAGGCCGAGGTGACCAAGGCCCGCCGCATCATCGAGGAACTGCGCAAGGCCGAAGCGCAGGGCAAGGGTGCTGCCTGCCTCGACGGCAAGATGATCGACGCGGCCTCCGAAAAGATGGCGCGCAACCTGCTCGTCGTGGCCGAGGCCATCGCCGCGAAGGGGTGACGCGTAGGGCGGGCGGTCTGCCCACCTTGCAGCGGTCAGGACACAGGGAGGGACGTCATGGACATCCACGAATATCAGGCCAAGGAAATCCTTGCGCCGCTTCGGTGTGCCGGTGCCGCGCGGCGGGCTGGCCTACAGCCCCGAACAGGCCGGATACCGCGCGCGCGAACTGGGCGGCAACGGCCTGGGTGGTGAAGGCGCAGATCCATTCCGGCGGCCGCGGTGCCGCAGGTGGCGTCAAGCTGTGCCGCGACGAGCATGAGGTCGCGGCCTTCGCCGCCGACCCTCTTCGGCAAGCAGCTTGTCACCAAGCAGACCGATGCGAACGGCAAGGGCGTCTACCGGATCTGGGTCGAGGCCGCCTCGGACATCGCGCAGGAGCTTTATCTGGGCTTTGTGCTCGACCGGAAGTCCGAGCGGATCATGATCGTCGCCTCCGCCCATGGCGGGATGGAGATCGAGGATCTGGCCGAAAACGACCCCGATCGCTGCGCCGCATGACGATCGACCCGGCGGTGGGCCTTTCGCGAATTCCAGGCACGCGAACTCGCGTTCGGCTTGGGCCTCGACGGGCGGGCAGATGGCGCAGATGGTGACGATCCTGAAGGCCTGCTACCGGGCCTACCGCGACCTTGACGCGATGATGGTCGAGATCAACCCGCTGGTGATCACCGGGGCGGGCGATCTGGTGGCGCTCGATGCGAAGATGAGCTTTCGACACCAACGCGATGTTCCGCCGCCGCAGGTCGCCGAACTGCGCGACCGCAGCCAGGAAGACCCGCGCGAGTCGACTGCCGGCGACTACGGGCTGGCCTATGTCGGGCTGGACGGCGACATCGGCTGCATCATCAACGGCGCCGGCCTCGCGATGGCCACGATGGACATGATCAAGCTGGCCGGCGGAGAACCCGCCAACTTCCTCGACATCGGCGGCGGCGCCAGCCCCGAGCGGGTCGTGCGGGCGTTCCGAACGGTGCTGTGCGGACCGCAACGTGCAGGTCGATCCTCGTCAACATCTTCGCCGGGATCAACCGCTGCGACTGGGTGGCCGAAGGCGTGGTGCAGGCCTATCGCGAGGTGGGCCTGACGCTGCCGGTCGTCGTCCGTCTGGCCGGCACGAACGTCGAAGGAGGGCAAGCGCATCCTGCGAAGAGTCGGGCCTGCCGCTGATCACAGCCGACACGCTGGCCGAGGCGGCCGCCAAGGCCGTCGCCGCCCGTCAGACACTCGCCGCCTGAAGGGAGAACGGCCATGGCAATCCTGATCAACGGACGGACCCGCGTCATCGTGCAGGGCATCTCCGGCCGCATCGGCAGCTTCCACGCCGCCGACATGATCGAGCACGGCACCAACGTGGTCGGCGGCGTGACGCCGGGCAAGGGCGGCACAGACCGTGCTGGACCGCCCGGTCTTCAACACCGTGCGCGAGGCGGTCGAGGCGACGGGCGCCGAGGCATCGCCTGGTCTTCGTGCCGCCGCCCTTCGCCGCCGACGCGATCATGGAGGCGGCCGATGCCGGCATCCGGACCGCGGTCTGCGTGACCGACGGCATCCCGTCGCAGGACATGATGAAGGTGAAGCGCTTCCTGCGACGCTACCCGGAAGAGCGGAAGATGCGCCTTGATCGGCCCGAACTGCGCCGGCGATCATCTCCCCCGGCAAGGGCTTCATGGGGATCATGCCGCCCCACATCTACATGCCGGGCCGGGTCGGGATCGTCGGGCGCTCCGGCACGCTGGGCTATGAGGCGGCGAGCCAGATGAAGGCGCTTGGCATCGGCGTCTCGACGTCGTGTCGGTATCGGCGGCGACCCGATCAACGGATCCGTCTTCCAGGACATCCTGCAGCTGTTCGAGGCGGACCCCGACACCGACGCCGTGATGATGATCGGCGAGATCGGCGGGCCGCAAGAAGCCGAGGCTGCAGCCTATGTGCGCGACCACATGACGCAAGCCGGTCGTGGCCTACATCGCCGGTCTGTCGGCGCCCAAGGGCCGCAAGATGGGCCATGCGGGTGCGATCATCAGCGCCTTCGGCGAAAGCGCGCAGGAGAAGGTCGAGATCCTGAGCGCCGCCGGGATCACCGTCGCCCCGAACCCCTCGTCGATGGGCGAGACGATGGCCCGCGTGCTGGCGCAGCGCGCGGCCGCCTGAACCTGCGCTTCTGGCGCCTCGGCCCGCCCTCCACCGGGGGCGGGCCTTTCGCTGTCGGCATCGAGGTATGATCGGCCTTGCGGGGCCCTGTCGCAGCTTGCTGCGACGGGAGGCGGCGGATCGTGCCTTGCATGGGTGCGGGCAGGCAAGCCCACGGGAATGCAGGGTGTGCGAACCGCCTTGTGGGGTGCCGCGTTGCGGGGATGGGCGGGGTCGCGCGCGCCGGGGCAAGACCGCCTTAAGGAGGGGGACGATAGGTCGGATCGCAGTAGCGACCTGCCCGGGCGCCTTGGATGGCGGGGTGGGCCGTGTGGACCGGCTGGCGCGTGGCGCGCCGGCGAGATGCAGGGAGACGCTTGATGGCTTTTCAGTTCTCGGTTGCGGCGCGCAATGCCGCGCTCGATGCGATCGAAACCGCGGCAGGGACCGCGCCGGTGATGACGCTGCGCAGCGGGCCTGCGCCTGCGGATTGCGCTGCGGCTGACAGCGGCACGGTGCTTGCCACGCTCACGCTGCCGGGCGACTGGCTCGCGGCGGCGGTTTCGGGGGCCAAGTCGCTTGCAGGCAGCTGGGCGGATGCGGCCGCAGACGCGGCCGGCACGGCAGGGCATTTCCGGGTCAAGCAGGGCACCGTCTGCCATATCCAGGGAAGTGTTGCGGCTGCGGGTGGCGGAGGCGATCTGACGCTCGACACCACCGCCATCACAGCCGGGCAGCCGGTGACGATCACCGCCTTTGCGATCACGGCCGGCGGCGCCTGAAGCGGCGCAAGGTTTGGCGCGCGGGCCTCGGCGATTGCCCACGCCCGCCGCGGGATGGGCCGGCGGGCTTGCCGGGAGGATCGCCTGCGGCGCCGACACCGTGCGTCCGCCAGCGGCACGGCCGAACATGGCCGAAGCAGGGTCACAATCGCGAGGAACAGATGATCGAGACGTTCTACATCAAGCGCGGCGATACCTCGCCTGCGATCCGGTTTCTTCTGGAACCGTCGACAACCGTGCTGTCGGGGGCGGTAGTGAGATTCAAGATGCGGCTCAGAAACGGGGCGCTGGTGGCCGATGCCGCTGCCTTGGTGATCGCCGCGACGGGAGCGCCGAGCGTTCAATACGACTGGACGGCGGCGGACACAGCCGAGGCAGGGCAATACGAGGCGGAGTTTGAAGTGACCTACGCGGATGGCGCGATCGAGACGTTTCCGAACGCCGGCTTCATCCCGGTGCGGATCAGCGAGGATGTCCGCTGAACCGTCCGGGGCGGTGCGCGGCGGCGCCCGTCGCGCGGGCGGGCCGCAGACGCGAGGCATGGTGCAGGCATATGAGCGAAACCATCAAGGCAAGGGCGAAAACAAAGATCTGCGTCATCGGAACCGGTTTCCCTTTCAATCTTCACTCGCGCAGCATCCGCCCGGACTGGGACGCGGATGTGGCGCTTCTTTGGCGGGAATGGAATTCCGCCAGCGTGGCGGGCTTCGGCCCCGGTGGCCGCACAGGAGCGAGCTTGGCCTTTTGACACCGCCGCGCGGCTGGGCAACAGTCGCCCGCGAAGGAGCGGCGACATGGCACATGATCATGGATCGGAGAGTGGCGGGGTTTTCCTTTCGATCCTGACCCTTCTGGGGATGATGGTGGGCGCCGCATCGCAGTTCGGCGGCGGCCCGGGGTGGCTGACGGCGGGTGGGCTGGCGTTGGTCTATGGTGCAGGCGGCGTTCCTGCCGGTGTGCAGGCACTGCGCGAGTTGTGGCATGACCGCGTTCTGGACATCGACCTTCTCATGGTGGTCGCGGCGCTGGCCGCGGCTAGCGTCGGGGCCGCACTGGAAGGTGCGGTCCTGCTCACGCTTTTCAGCCTGTCGGGGACGCTGGAGCATCTGGCGATGGGCAAGGCGCGCCGCGCCGTCGAGGCGCTGATGGCGCTGCGGCCCGAGACGGCGCTGCGGCAGGGTGCGGATGGTATCGTCTCCGAGGTGGCGGTTGCGGCGTTGGCCGTGGGGGATGTCGTGGTAATCCGCCCGGGCGCGCGAATGCCCGTCGACGGCACCATCGCACGGGGCGAGGCGGCAATCGACGAGGCGACAGTGACGGGCGAGTCCGTGCCGGTGCGCAAGGGCCCCGGGGCGCCGGTGTTCGAGGCGACAGTCAATCTGGATGGGGTTCTGGACGTGCGGGTGGACCGCACCTCGTCGGACAGCACGGTGGCGCGGATGATCCGGCTGGTGACCGAGGCGCAGGCCGCGAAGGCCCCGTCGGAGCGGTTCAGCGCATGGTTCGGCCAGCGCTATACGGTGGCGGTGCTGGCCGGATCGGGGGTGGCCCTTGTCGCCTTCCTCGGACTTGGCTGGCCGTTCGCCGAGGCGCTTTACCGGGCTGCGACGGTGCTTGTGGCGGCCAGTCCCTGCGCGATCGTGATCTCGGTCCCCGCGGCGATCCTGTCGGCGCTGTCTGCGGCAGCTCGCGGGGGCGTCCTGTTCAAGGGGGGCGCCGCGCTCGAGACACTGGGATCGGTAAGGATATTTGCCTTCGACAAGACGGGCACCCTCACGACGGGGCAGGCAGAGGTGACCGAGATCGTCGCGCTGGATGGTCGGGAAGACGCGTTCCTCGCCCTGCTGGCGGGGCTGGAGGCGCAGTCGGAACATCACATCGCAGCAGCAGTGCGGCGCGCGGTGCAGGTGCGGGCGATCGAGGCGATTGCGGTGGGCTCGATCACGGCGCATCCGAGCGAGGGCATCACGGGGGTGGATGCGACCGGGCCGGTCTGGGCGGGAAACCCGCGGCTTGCGCGGCGGATGGGTGCGGATCTTGGGGATGCGCGCCTGGCGGCGCTCGACGCGGGTGACCAGACCGTCATCTATCTGGGGCGCGGCCCGGAGGTGCTGGGCGCGGTCGCGGTGGCCGACCTGCCGCGCGACACCTCTCGCGCGGGGATCGAGGCCTTGCGCGCCGCCGGGATCGGTCCCCTCGTGATGATGACGGGCGATCGCCGCGCGGTCGCTTTGCGCGTGGGGGCGGCGCTTGGCCTGCGCCCCGACGAGATCCACGCCGACCTGATGCCGGAGGACAAGGTTCGGCTGGTCGCTGCATTGCATGAGAAGGGCAAGGTCGCCTTCGTGGGCGACGGAGTGAACGATGCCGCGGCGCTGGCGCGGGCGGATGTCGGCATCGCGATGGGCGCCGCTGGCAGCGACGTGGCGCTTCAGGCGGCCGACGTGGCCTTGCTGTCGGAGAACATGGGGCGACTGGCCTCGGCCCAGAGGCTGGCCCGGCGTACCGGATGGATCATCCGGCAGAACCTGTTCTTCGCAATCGGGGCAATGCTTGTGCTGGTGGCGGGGGCGCTGTTTCTGGACCTGCCGCTGCCGTTGGCGGTGGTCGGCCACGAGGGCGGGACGCTTCTGGTGGTGCTGAACGGACTCCGGCTTCTGTTCGATCCGATCCGCGCGGACAGGTGAGGTGCAGATGGCAGCAGTGATCTTCGATCTGGACGGAACGCTGGTGGATTCCGCGCCCGACATTCACGCCTCGGTGAACCGGATGCTGCGGGCCGCAGGCGAGGCCGACCTCGACCTTGCGAGCGTGCGCGGATTTATCGGGAACGGCGTGCCCAGGCTGATCGAACGGGTAATGGCCGCGCGGGGACGCGCGGGCAGGACGCTCCACGCGCAATGGACCGGGCGTTTCATGGCCGACTACGAGGCGGGTGCATCGGACCTGACGCAGACCTATCCGGGCGTCCGGGAGGCGCTCGAGACGCTGCGGGGGGCGGGACACCGGCTTGGCCTGTGCACCAACAAGCCGGAGCGACCGACCCGCCATGTGCTGCGCGCCTTCGATCTCGACGGATTCTTCCCGGTCGTGATCGGCGGCGACAGCCTGCCGGTCCGCAAGCCCGATCCCGCGCCGCTGCGCGCGGTCGCCCGGATGCTGGATGCGGGGCCGGTGGTGTTCGTGGGGGACAGCGAGGTGGATGCCGAGACCGCTGTCGCGGCCGATGTGCCTTTCCTGCTGTTCACCGAAGGCTATCGCAGGGGGGCCGCCGGGGCGATGGTGCAGGCCGGACGCTTCGCCCGGTTCGGCGACCTGCCGGGACTTGTCGCGGACTGTCTTTGATTCGTTGCCCACCCGGTCCATAATCCGGGCGGAAGAAGTCAGCCAAGGGGGTAGCCATGACGAACCCGCCGAATTTGTTGGACCAGTTGTTTTCCGGCGATGCCGGGCGCCTGCTGGATCGTGCGAAAGAGACGTGGGACGGCCAGTCCACCGGCACCAAGGGCGCGGTGGCGGGCGGGGCGCTCGCGGTGTTGCTGGGTGCCGGGCGCGGCGGGCTGGGCAGCGTGGCCCGGGTGGGGGCTGCGGCGATGATCGGCAGCGTCGCGTCGCGGGCCTATTCCGACTACAAGGCCGGCAAGCCACCGCTCGATGCGATCGGAGATGCCCTGGGCCTGCCGGAGGGCACGCTTTCAGGTTCAGGGCCGGCCGACGATCTTGCGGCGCGATGCCTGCGCGCGATGATCTCGGCGGCGCGGGCCGATGGCAAGGTGACGCAGGCCGAGCGCGCGAAGATCGTCGAGCAGATGGAGGTTCTGGGCCTTCCGGACGAAGCGAAGGCCTTGATCGACGAAGAACTGGGATTGCCGCCCGATGTATCCCGGATTGCGGCGCTCGCCCGTGACGAAGAGGAGGCGACGCAGATCTACACGGCCTCGCTGATGGTGGTCGATCCGCAGGGACCGGCGGAAAAGGCATGGCTGGAGGCGCTGGCCGGTGCGATGAAACTGGATCAGGCGCTGGTCGCCCATCTGCATGCCCATGCCTCGAACCTCATGCTTCGGGCCTGACGCCGCCGGTCGCCGCCGTCACCTCGTCGGCGGCGGCGCGCACGAGCGCACCGATCCGGTCGGTGGCCGAGAGCGGTAGGCGGAAGGCGGGGCCTGAAACGGACAGACCCGCGATCGGTTCGCCATAGGCGTTGAAGATGGGTGCCGCGACACAGCGCATGCCTTCGGCGCGTTCCTGATCGTCGATCGCAAAACCGCGGGCGCGGGCGCGGGCCAGATCGCGCAGCAACGTCGTCTCGGAGGTGATCGAGAATGAGGTGAACCCCTCGAGCCCCTGGCGCGTCGCGATCTGTCGTATCCGGTCCTCGGGATACCAGGCGAGCAGCGCCTTGCCGATGCCGGAGACGTGCATCGGCGACTTGGTTCCGGGCGCGAAGAACGCGCGGATCGCCTCGTGGGTTTCGACCTGCGAGAGAAACAGCACTTCGTCGCGGTTCTCGATCCCCAGATTTGCGGTTTCGCCGGTTTCGCGCATCAGGCGGTCCATCACGCTGCGCGCCCGTTCCACCACCTTGGTGCGGCGCAGGAAGGCCGAGCCGATGCGGAAGGCGCCCGCGCCGACATGCCAGACCTGCCCAGGGTCTTCGCTTTCAACGATGCCATGGACCTGAAGCGTGACGAGCACGCGGTAGACGGTTGCCGCCGACTCGCCTTCGGCCGCCGCAAGTTCCGAAAGCGTCATCCCCGCGCTTTCCGAAAGACGGCGCAGGAGCGCCATCGCCCGGTCGACCGACTGCACACGGTTCTGGTCGGTCTTGTCGGTGAAGGCCCGGGGTCTTCCACGGGGGCGGGGATCGGCCATCCTGAGGTGCTTTCTTTCGATTTTCTTTTGTCGTGCTGCAGCATGCGGCAGCGGTGAAAAACCGGCAAGCACTGATTTTTCATGCAAAAAACGTGTATCCACGAGAATGAAAAAACATTTCGAAAAAATTGCTTCGATGGATGGGAGGACTTAGACCAAGCCAACCTCAAGAAAGGCTGGCGCCATGTCCTTCCAGAACCCCGTATTCATCCCCGGCCCGACGAACATCCCCGACGAGATCCGCAAGGCCTGCGATCTGCCGACGCTGGACCATCGGTCGCCGGCCTTCGCGCGAATGTTCCGCCCGGCGGTCGAGGGGGTGCGGCGGGTGCTGAAGATGGACGCGGGCGAGGTCATCATCCTGCCGTCGACCGGAACCGGGGGCTGGGAGGCCGCGATCACGAATGCGCTTTCGCCGGGGGATACCGTTCTGGCGGCCCGGTTCGGAATGTTCAGCCATCGGTGGATCGACATGTGTCAGCGCCACGGGCTAAACGTCGCGGTGATCGAGACGCCATGGGGCGAGGGCGCGCCGCTGGGCGCGATCGAGGAGGCGCTGCGGGCCGACGGCGGGCGGAAGATCCGGGCGGTTCTGGCCACCCATAACGAGACGGCGACCGGGGTGCGGTCCGATATCGCGGGTATTCGCCGGGCGATGGATGCGGCCGGCCATCCGGCGATGCTGTTTGTCGACGGGGTGTCCTCGATCGGATCGATGCCGTTCGAGATGACGGCTTGGGGGGTCGATATCGCCGTGGCGGGCAGCCAGAAGGGCTTCATGTTGCCGGCCGGGCTCGCGATCCTCGGGATCAGTCCGAAGGCCATCGCGGCGATGCAGACGGCGAAGCTGCCGCGCACCTTCTTCGATTTCGCGGATATGCTGCGCAGCTATGCGGCCGGCGGATTTCCCTATACTCCGCCGGTCGGCTTGATCGCCGGTCTGTCGAAGGCGATCGAGATCCTGGAGGACGAAGGGCTCGACGCCGTCTATGCCCGCCACGCGCGGATCGCCGAAGGGGTGCGGCGCGCCGTTGCCGCCTGGGGCATGACGCCCTGTGCGGCACGCCCCGAGTGGTATTCCGATACGGTCACGGCGGTCGTCGTGCCCGAGGGCTGCAACGGAACCGATCTCGTGAAACTGGCTTCGGAAAGCTATGGCATGGCCTTTGGTGTCGGGCTGGGCGAAGTTGCGGGCAAGGTGTTCCGGATCGGCCATCTGGGCAGTCTGACCGAACCGATGATGCTGTCGGGCCTTGCGACCGCCGAGATGTGCATGGCCGATCTGGGCTGGCCCGTCCGGCTGGGCAGCGGCGTTGCGGCCGCGCAGGCTTACTGGCGCCATGGCGCCGTTGCGGCGAAGGCCGCGGCATGAAGGATCACGCGATGTCTATCCCGACCTATGACGACGTGCTGGTGGCGCACCGGCGGATCGAACCCTACATCCATCGCACGCCGGTGCTGACGTCGAGCTTTCTGAACGCGCTGACCGGGGCCGAACTGTTCTTCAAGTGCGAGAATTTCCAGAAGGCCGGCGCGTTCAAGGTGCGCGGTGCGTCGAACGCCGTCTTCGGGCTGTCTGAGGCGGCGGCGGCCAGGGGCGTGGCCACGCATTCAAGCGGCAACCACGCGCTGTCGCTGTCCTATGCGGCCGGCCGGCGCGGCATTCCCTGCGCCGTGGTCATGCCGCGTACCGCGCCGCAGGCCAAGAAGGACGCCGTCCGCGGCTATGGCGGCACGATCACGGAATGCGAGCCCTCGACCACATCGCGTGAAGAGGTCTTCGCGCGGGTGCAGGCCCAGACCGGCGCGGACTTCGTGCATCCCTACAACGACCCGCGGGTGATCGCGGGGCAGGCCACCTGTTCGCGCGAACTGATGGAGCAGGTCGAGGGGCTGGAGCAGGTGATCGCGCCGATCGGCGGGGGGGGCATGATCTCTGGCACCTGCCTGACGCTGTCGACCGTCGCGCCGGGCGTGAAGATCTATGCCGCCGAGCCCGAGCAGGCCGATGATGCCTTCCGCAGCTTCAAGGCCGGGCATATCATTGCCGACGACGCGCCGGTCACTGTGGCGGACGGGCTCAAGGTGCCTCTGAAGGATCTGACGTGGCATTTCGTGAAGAACCACGTCACCGATATCCTGACCGCGAGCGAGCAGGAGATCATCGACGCGATGCGCCTGACATGGGCGCGCATGAAGATCGTGATCGAGCCGAGCTGCGCCGTGCCGCTGGCCACGATCCTGAAGAACCCCGATGTCTTTCGGGGCAGGCGCGTCGGTGTGATCATCACCGGCGGCAACGTCGATCTGGACAGGCTGCCCTGGCAAAAGGGCTGAAGGAGGATAGCCGTGCAGATGAAGGATATCCCGTTCGGCACGTCCGACGGGCTGGCGGTTGAGCCTGTCGCGCACCCGGCCATGGCCGGGCAGGCGTTCTGGTGCGACCGGACCTCCGGCGATGGCCGGGCGCCGATGGCGGCACTAATGCGCGGATGCCGGTCCGACCCCTGGTGCGCGACAGGGCATGGCCCGTTCCGTGCGGCGGGATCGTTGACCACCGGGCACGCGGAGGGGCGGCGCTTCGAGCGCAAGGCTGGCAAGTGCCATCAGGTGGCCGATGCCGCCGAGCCACACCGCCCCATCACTGCGCACGGTGCAACTTTGTTTGTCGTCGATTGACGACGCCCGGCGGACCGGGGCTGCAACCGAAATCATACTTTGGGAAGGACAATCACCATGAACGCACCCGTGAAACTCGATGGTCTTGAAGTGGGCTATGACATTCCCGCGCTGCCGGGGATGGACGAGGCCGATATCCAGACGCCGTGCCTCGTGCTCGACCTCGACGCGCTCGAGCGCAACATCAGGAAGATGGGCGATTTCGCAAAGGCGATGGGTATGCGCCACCGCGTGCACGGCAAGATGCACAAGTCGGTGGATGTGGCGCTCTTGCAGGAAAGCCTGGGCGGATCGGTCGGCGTGTGCTGCCAGAAGGTGAGCGAGGCGGAAGTCTTTGCGCGCGGCGGCATCAAGGATGTGCTCGTGAGCAACCAGGTGCGCGATCCGGCCAAGATCGACAGGCTGGCGCGGATCCCCAAGCTTGGCGCGCGCGCGATCTGCTGCGTCGACGATCCTGCGAACGTGGCGGACCTTTCGGCGGCGGCGGTGAAACATGGCACCACGATCGAATGCCTCGTCGAGATCGATTGCGGGGCGGGGCGCTGCGGGGTGAAGACCACGCCCGAGGTGGTTGCGATCGCGCGGGCCATCGATGCGGCGCCCGGACTGAAGTTCAGCGGCATCCAGGCCTACCAGGGCGCGATGCAGCACATGGACCGCTACGAGGATCGCAAGGCAAAGATCGATATCGCGGTGGCCCAGGTCAAGGATGCCGTCGACGGCCTGAAGGCCGCGGGACTGGCCTGCGACATCGTCGGGGGCGGCGGCACGGGCAGCTATTACTTCGAGGGCAACTCGGGTGTCTACAACGAGCTTCAGTGCGGCTCCTACGCCTTCATGGACGCCGACTATGGCCGCATCCTCGACAAGGATGGAAAGCGTATCGATCAGGGCGAATGGGAGAACGCTCTGTTCATCCTCACCTCGGTGATGAGCCACGCGAAGGCCGACAAGGCGATCTGCGATGCCGGCTTGAAGGCACAATCGGTGGACAGCGGGCTGCCGGTCATCTTTGGCCGGACCGACGTGAAATACGTCAAGTGTTCGGACGAGCACGGAGTGATCGAGGATCCGGACGGCGTGCTGAAGGTGAACGACAAGTTGCGGCTGGTGCCGGGGCACTGCGATCCGACCTGCAACGTGCACGACTGGTACGTCGGCGTCCGCAACGGCAAGGTCGAGGTCGTCTGGCCGGTATCGGCGCGCGGCAAGGCCTATTGACGACAAGACAGGGGGGCGCTGCCCCCCGGACCCCCCGGGATATTTGTGAACAGAAGAAGGTGGCGGGCCGAAGGCCGCCTGGAATGGAGTGACCGATGCTGATTGTCCCCGAGCGACTGATCGCCGAGCTGGTTTCGCCGGCGGAGGCCTTCGCGGCGATCGAGGCCTGTTTCGCCGCGATGGCCCGGGGTGAGGCCTACAACTTTCCGGTCGTGCGCGAGGCGCTCGGCGAGGGGCGGCAATATGGCTTCAAGTCGGGGCTCGACCGGGCCGGCGGGCAACTTGGCGTCAAGGCGGGGGGATACTTCCCGGGCAACATGGCGCGGGGGATCACCAACCATCAGTCGACGGTATTCCTGTTCGACCCCGAGACCGGCATTCCGACGGCGATGGTGGGCGGCAATCTCTTGACCGCCTTGCGGACAGCCGCTGCATCGGCGCTGTCGATCGACCGGCTGGCGCGAGCGGACGCGAAGGTTCTGGGCATGATCGGCGCGGGTCACCAGGCGCAGTTCCAGCTTCGCGCGGCGGCACGGGTGCGCGCGTTCGAGCGGGTCGTGGGCTGGAACCTGCACCCCGAGATGCTGCCGAAGCTTGCAGCGGTCGCGGCCGAGATTGGCTTGCCGTTCGAGGCCGTCAGTCTGGATCGTCTGGGCGCGGAAGCCGACGTCATCGTGACGATCACCTCGGCGGATCGCTTCAGCCTCGCCGACGCGCAGGTCAGGCCCGGAACGCATCTGGCCTGCATGGGCACGGATACCGTGGGCAAGCAGGAAGTCGAGCCGCAACTTCTGGCGCGCGCCCGCCTGTTCACCGACGAGGTCGCGCAATCGGTGACGATCGGCGAGGCCCAGCATGCGATCAGGGCGGGCCTCATCACCCCGGCATCGATCACGCCGATCGGAGAGGTCGTGACCGGCGCCCACCCCGGGCGCGCCGGTGACGGCGATATCACGCTCTACGACGGGACCGGGGTCGGGCTTCAGGACATCGCGGTGGCGGCGGTGGCCCTGCGGCGGGCGGTTGCACGGGGCGTGGCCGTCGAGGCCGCGCTCTGATCCTTGAAGCCGGGCGCGCGGCGTGATCTGACTGCGCCGGCGCGGCGGAGGGACAGGTCATGCGGGTCGTCATCAACGGGTTCGGGCGGATCGGCCGCTCGGTTCTCAGGGCATGGGCGCGGGGCGGATGGCCGGAGATCGAGATTGTCGGGATCAATGACATAGCGCCCGCCCCGATGTGTGCCTACCTGTTCGAATACGACAGTGTCTTCGGCCCGTGGCGGGGAACGGTCGCCCTCGAGGGCGGAGCGCTTGTGGTGGACGGGCGGGCGATCCCGCTTGGTTGCACCGACGATCTTGCGACGCTCGATCTGGCGGGGGTCGACCTGGTGATGGAGTGTACCGGGCGTGCGGATACGGCCGAGATCGCCGCGCGCGGGCTGCGCGCCGGTGCGGCGCGCGTGCTGGTGTCGGGGCCATCGGGTGCTGCGGACGTGACGGTGGTTCTGGGGGCGAACGAGGATGCCCTTTGCGGGCAGCGGATCGTGTCCAACGCCTCGTGCACCACGAACGCGCTGGCGCCGCTGGTACGGGCATTGCATGACGCCTTCGGCGTGGTCACAGGGTCGATGACGACGATCCATTGCTATACCGGCAGCCAGCCGACGATCGACGCGCCTGCGGCGGACTTCGCGCGCAGCCGTGCCGCCGCCCTGTCGATGGTGCCCACCACCACATCGGCACAGCGGCTTCTCGACGTGGTGCTGCCCGAACTCGCGGGCCGGATCGAGGGGTCGGCGGTGCGGGTTCCGACGGCAAGCGTCTCGGCCGTGGATCTGGTGGTGATGACCGAGCGGCCGGCGCGGCCCGACGAGGTCAACGCGGTGCTGATGGCGGCGGGCGGGGTCATCGGCGTGACCCAGCGACCGCTGGTTTCAACCGATCTGAGGGCAAGACCCGAAAGCATCGTGATGGCCCTGCCCGAGACTCGGGTGACCACGGCGGGACTGATACGGACCTTCGGGTGGTACGACAACGAATGGGGGTTCTCGAACCGCATGCTCGATGTCGCGCGCTTGATGGGAGGGGAGGCCCGCCGCGCGTGATGTCGCGCGAGGAATATCCCCATCCCGGACGGGGTCAGTGCGGTCCGACCACGCGAAAAGCGGTCGGATAGCGGTATTCCTCGAGATTGGCGCCCGGTCCGATCCGGTCGACAACGGCAAACAGGCCGGGCGCCGACAGCGGTGTCAGCACACCGTGCCAGACATTTCGGTGCAGGTTGATCCCCTGCGTGCCGCTGGTCAGGAAAGCCTGCGGCCTGCCGGGAACCCCGCCGGTATCAGGCGCGACGATGACAAGAAAGGGCGCGGACGTCATCGGCAGGAAGGCCTGGCTGCCCAACGGATGACGTTCGACCAGATCGAACGCATGGGGCAGGGTCCGGGGTGCGCCATCGAACACCGAGATCCCGGCTCGGCCGTCGATGAACTCGAGCCTCGCCCGATCATGGAACCTTGCGCAAAGGCCGGCATTGATCATCCGATCAGCTGTGCCCGCGGCCTCGAGGACGTCGCCGAACGGAGCAAAGGCCTGGGGCGTGAGCGGCTTGGCCCCGAGCGTGCGCGTCATGGCGACCGATCCCCTCGGGCAAACCAAGCAGGTGGGGGGCCTTCTGCCCCCCGCACCCCCCGAGGGTATTTCCACAAAGAAGAAGACGGGCCGGCAGCAATGGTGGTCAGGGGCCGGAGTCCGACCTCTTGTGGCTTCTTTCTTGCAAAAATACCCAAAGCCGACCTCAGCCCAAGGCGGGCGCGAAGGCGCCGGGTCCGCGCAGTCGCGCGTGGCGATTCACGTCCTTGTAGAGAAGGTAGCGGAAGGGGCCGGGGCCTGCCGCGTAGCAGGCCTGCGGGCAATAGGCGCGCAGCCACATGAAATCGCCGGCCTCGACCTCGACCCAGTCCTGGTTCAGCTTGTAGACGGCCTTTCCCTGAAGCACATAGAGGCCGTGCTCCATCACATGGGTTTCCTCGAACGGGATGACGCCGCCGGGCAGGAAAGTGACGATGTTGACATGCATGTCGTGGCCCAGGTCGTCCGGATCGACGAAGCGGGTGGTGGCCCAACGGTCGTCGGTGTCGGGCATGGCGACCGGGGCGATCGTCCGTTCGTTGGTCACGAAGGGTCGGGGCTGTTCGAGTGCCGGGTGCGGGTTCCTAGATCTTGCGGATCCAGTGGAAGCGGGCGGGATGATCGCCTTCGGCGTGAAGCCGCCAGGGGAGCCCGGCAGGGATGTAGGCGTAACCGCCGCTGTCGAGCTCGTGCCGTTTCCTGGCCGATCGTCAGGGCGATCACCCCCTCGGTGACGAAGATCACCGATTGCGCGCCAGTATCGGTTTCGGGTGCGTCCGATCCGCCGCCGGGGGCGACCTCCATGACATACTGGCTGAAGGTCTCGCCGAAGCCGGACATCGGTCGGGCGATCAGCCAGAGGCGGGTCTTCGTCCATCCGGGCAGGGAGCTGGTGACGATGTCGGAAAAGCAGCCCTTGCGGGATGACGGCATAGGCCTCGGTAAAGACGGCGCGGCCGGTCATGAGTGCGGTCTGGGGCGGAAGGCCGCCCGGCGGGGCATAGTAGCCGGTCATGGCAACATGTCCTTCAGGCGCAGTTCCGCGATGCGTTCGACCTGTGCGCAGGCGATGGCGAACTCGGTCGCGCGGTCGTTCGCGATTCGGGTCTGGAAAGGCCGACAGGATACCGGCCTTCGTCTTGTCGCGCACCGCGATGATGAAGGGGAAGCCGTGTCGTGCGACATATTCGGCGTTCAGCCGCTCGAAATGCATCGCGTTCGGCGTCGGTCAGCGCGTCGAGGCCGGCGCCGGCCTGTTCCGCGCGGACTCCGGCGTCAGCCGTCTGGCGAGCGGCGAGCTTGCCCGCGAGATCGGGATGGGCCTTCAGCACGGCCAGGCGTTCGTCCTCGCCGGCGCGCGGAACACCCGGCAGAGGGCATTGTGAAGCCCGGTGGCACTGTCGTGGGCGGGACCGAGTTCCAGATCGAAGGCGCGTTCGGCGATCCAGGGGGAATGTTCGAAGATGCCGCCGAAGCGGGTGACGAAGCCGGCGCGATCAAGCGGCTTGGGCGCTGCGGTCGCGGGCGGGTGGGTCGCGACCCAGTGGCGGGCGATGTCGATGCGGCGCGGGAACCAGACGCCGGGTTTCGACTGGGCATAGTCGAGAAACCGCTTCAGGCCCGCGATCTTGCCGGGTCGTCCGATCAGGCGGCAGTGGAGGCCGATCGAGAACATCTTTGCCTGGCCCGCCTCGCCTTCGGCATAGAGCATGTCGAAGCTGTCTTTCAGATAGCGGAAGAACTGCTCCCCCTTGATGTAGCCGGGGGCGGTGGCAAAGCGCATGTCGTTGGCTTCGAGCGTATAGGGGATCACCAGCTGGTCGCGCTCGCCGTCTTCGAGCCAGTGCGGAAGATCGTCGTCATAGGTGTCCGAGATCCAGGCGAACCCGTGATCGGCGGTCAGTCGCACCGTGTTGACCGAACAGCGCCCGGTATACCAGCCGGGGGGCGGTGTGCCGACCACCTCGGTATGCAGGCGGAACGCTTCGGCGATCGGCCGCGCGTTCCTCCTGCTCGGGCATGTCGCGGTGGTCGACCCACTTCAGCCCGTGCGAGGCGATTTCCCAGTCGGCGGACTTCATCGCCGCGACCTGTTCGGGGCTGCGGGCGAGGGCTGTGGTGACGCCGTAGACCGTGACGGCCAAGCCGCGTTGCGTGAACAGCCGATGCAGCCGCCAGAACCCGGCGCGCGCGCCGTAGTCGTAGATCGATTCCATGTTCCAGTGGCGCTGGCCCGGCCAGGGTTGCGCACCCGCGATATCGGACAGGAAAGCCTCGGAGGCGGCATCGCCGTGCAGGATCGAGTTCTCGCCGCCTTCCTCGTAGTTCAGCACGAGACTGACGGCGATCCTTGCGCCACCGGGCCAGCGGGCGTCGGGCGGCGTTGGCGCCATAGCCTGTCATGTCGCGGGGATAGCGGTTCATCAGCGGCTCCGATCGGTCCCTTGTTCTAGCCGGATGGCGCGGCGAAGTTTATCAAATTATTGGAGAAACACCTATCCGCCGGGCGGGGCGTCGCTTTGCGCCCGGAAACCCGGCAGAGTAGGGCAAAAGCAGGAGGGATCGCGATGGCGGGCGGGCGGCTGACGACACATGTTCTTGATACCGCACGGGGCAGGCCCGCGGCGGGGATCGGGATCACGCTCTACCGGGCGGACGGAGATGTATGGGCCCCGATCGCGGAAAGTGTGACCAATGCCGACGGACGGACGGATGCGCCGCTGCTGGAAGGGGCCGCCTTGACTGCGGGGCGCTATGAGCTGGTCTTTGCCGCAGGGGACTACCTGCGGGCACAGGGCGCGCGCGGCCTGCTTTTCCTCGACGACATTCCGATCCGTTTCGGCGTGCCGGATGCCGCGGCGCATTACCATGTCCCGCTGCTTCTGTCGCCATTCGGATACTCGACCTATCGGGGAAGCTGATCGCGGCGATGGTGCGTGGTATCCCCGCGGGTGGCGTTTGGCGCGGCGCTGCGAGACGCTGTAGGCTATGGCGATGCGTGTTCCATTCGTCCTGCTGATGATCTCGCTCGCGGCGATCAGCGTCGCTCTGATCTCGCCCCCTTTCCATGACGTGCTGTTGTTGGCGCTGCCGGCGGCGATCGCGGCGGCTGTCCTGCTTCTGACAGCGATCGTTCGCTACGAACGCCCCGGCACCCAGGAGACACAGTGGATCATCGTCGATGGTTCGAACGTCATGCACTGGAAGGATGGCGCTCCGCAGATCCAGACGCTGCGTGACGTGCTGGGCGATCTCGGGCGGCGCGGGTTTTCCGCGGGCATCGTGTTCGATGCCAATGCAGGATACCTGCTTGCGGGGAAGTACCTGCATCACGGCGCGATGGGTCGGCTGCTCGGCGTGGCCGAGGACCGGGTGATGGTGGTGCCCAAGGGGATGCCCGCGGATGAGACGGTGATTGCCGCCGCGCGCGATCTTTGTGCGCGGATCGTGACGAACGACCGCTATCGTGACTGGACGGGCCAGTATCCGGAGGTGCGTGCGCCGGGTTTTCTTGTCCGCGGCGGATACAGGGGCGGGAAGTTGTGGCTGGACCTGGACGCGCCGGGCGAAAGCGCCGTCACGCGGCAGGTGCCGGAGGCCCGTTGATCTGTGCGCCCATGTCGGCCCTGATCCGGGCAACCATGAAGTCGGTGAAAAGCCGGATCTTCGGATCGCGCAGGCGCCGATGCTGGGTCAGGACGGTCAATTGCACGGCAAGCGGCGGGGTCGCGCTCGCCACGGGAACCAGCGTTCCGGCGCGCAGCGCCTCGGCTATCTCGAACACGGGCTTTAGGACGATGCCGTGACCGTCAAGCGCCCATTGCGTCAGAACGTCGCCGTCATCGGACTCGAATGGCCCGGAAATCTCGAAGCGGCGGGCACCGTCGGGAGTTTGCAGCGTCCACTGGAACTCGCGCGCGCCGGGAAAGCGGAGGTTGAGGCAATCGTGCCGGTCGCGCACCAGCGCCTCCCCGTCGGCGGGAAGGCCCCGGCGTGCGATGTAGGCGGGCGCGGCGCATAGCACCCGAGGGCAGTCCGCGACGAGGCGGGCCTTGAGCGTGCTGTCTTCGAGGTGCCCGAGGTGAAAGGCGAGATCGAGCCCCTCGCCGGTGATGTCGATCAGCCGATCGGAAAGCCGCAGCCGCAGGTCGATCTGGGGATACTCGGCCTTGAAGGCCGGCAGGTGCGGCGCGATGAACCGCCGCCCGACGCCCAGCGGCGCCGCAACGAACAGGGTGCCCCGGGGATTCTGGGTGACATCCATCACCGCGGCCTCGGCCTCGTCTATGGCGGCCAGCACCTTGAGCGCCCCGTCATAGAACAGCCGGCCGTTCTCGGTGGGTTGCAGGGTTCGCGTGGTGCGGTTGAACAGCCTGACCCCGAGATGTTTCTCAAGTTCCGAGATCCGCGACGAGGCGACGGCGGCCGATGTGCGCTGGTCTCGGGCGGCCGCACTCATGCTGCCCAATTCGTAGACACGCACGAACATCCTGAGGGTGGCGACGTAGGACAAGGGCGCCTCCGGCCATTCTTTGGCGAGGATTGAAAGTGATCCGTCATTTGAAGGATTAGCGGATGAGTGGCCCCCGG
Source organism: uncultured Alphaproteobacteria bacterium (assembly GCA_963700485.1). Taxonomy (GTDB): domain Bacteria; phylum Pseudomonadota; class Alphaproteobacteria; order Rhodobacterales; family Rhodobacteraceae; genus Aliitabrizicola. The sequence continues at coordinate 386,554 of CAVOXQ010000006.1, read as the reverse complement.
TATAGCCTCACGGACAAACGGGGAGTTGGGCGATGTATGACTGGGCGGTGCTGGAAGCGTGGATCGAGGTTGCTGTCCGCTGGGCGCATGTGATCACTGGCATCGCCTGGATCGGATCGTCCTTCTACTTCATTGCGCTGGATCTGGGCCTGCGCAAGTCGCCCGACCTGCCGCCCGGCGCCTATGGCGAAGAATGGCAGGTGCATGGTGGCGGCTTCTACCACGTCCAGAAATATCTCGTGGCGCCCGAGCGCCTGCCCGAGCATCTGATCTGGTTCAAGTGGGAGAGCTATTCGACCTGGCTGACCGGCTTTGCGATGCTGGTGCTCGTCTATTATCTCGGGGCCGAGTTCTACCTGATCGACCCCGCGGTGATGGATTTGCAGGTCTGGCAGGCGGTGGCGATCTCGCTTGGGTCGCTCGGGCTGGGATGGATCGTCTATGACACGATCTGCAAGAGCCGGTTCGGCGATGACAACACGCGCCTGATGGTGCTGCTCTATGCGATCCTGGTGGCGATGGCCTGGGGATACACGCAAGTGTTCTCGGGCCGCGCGGCGCTTTTGCATCTTGGGGCGTTCACGGCGACGATCATGTCGGCCAACGTCTTTCTGGTGATCATGCCGAACCAGCGGATCGTGGTCGCCGACCTGAAGGCCGGTCGCGTGCCGGATGCCAGATACGGGCGCATCGCCAAACAGCGCAGCACCCACAACAACTACCTGACCCTTCCGGTGTTGTTCCTGATGTTGTCGAACCACTACCCGCTGGCTTTCGCCACCGAATGGAACTGGCTGATTGCCAGCCTCGTCTTTCTGATGGGTGTGACGATCCGGCATTTCTTCAACTCGATGCATCAGGGCAAGGGGATGTTGTGGTGGACCTGGGCCGTGACGGCGATGCTGTTCCTGGTCTGCGCATGGCTTTCCACCGCGCCGATGCGCCTTCCAGAGGCCGAGGCCCGCCTTGAAGGGGCGAGCCTGCGTTATGCCAGTGCGGCAGGGTTCGACGAGGTGACGAGCATCGTGCAGGGGCGATGTTCGATGTGCCACGCGGCGGAACCGGCGTGGGAGGGGCTGTTGTGGCCGCCGAAGGGCGTGGTTCTTGAAACACCAGGGCAGATCGCACACGAGGCAAGGCGGATCTACCTTCAGGCGGGGGTCAGCCATGCAATGCCGCCCGGCAATCTGAGCTACATCGAACCCGAGGAACGTGCCGCAATCGTCAGGTGGTTTCGTGGCGCCGGTGCGGGCGGGATCGAGGGCTGAGCGCACGAGAGCGCGGCAAGGCCTTGGCCGGACCCATGTCAGCGGGTGAAGCGCCAGCGCGTTTCCTGGCGATAGGTTTCGCCCGGGGACAGCAGGATCGGCGGAAAGCCTGGATGGTGGGGGGCGTCCGGCCAGCGCTGGGGTTCCAGAGCGAGCCCGGCCTGCGGCCCGTAGGGACTTCCCCCATGCCCCGCGAAGGGCCTGCTGTCGAGGGCGCGCCCGTCATAGACCTGAAGGCCGGGCTCGGTCGTCGCAAGGTGAAGCGTTGCGAGGCGCCCCGCCAGCTTGGCGGCCTCGGCCAGCGGGCGCGGCGCGTGGGCGAGGCAGAAGTTGTGGTCGTAGCCTTCGGTTCCGTCCAAGCGCCGCCCGGCCCGCAAGTCGAACGCATCGTGGACGCCGCGTTCCTCGCCGGTCGGAAGCAGGGCTGCATCGACGGGAAGGTAGCTGTCCGCCGACACGGTCAGGCGCAGGCCCCGCGTGTCGGCTGTGCCATCGGGATGCCAGTAGCCGTGATGGGCGAGATTGATCAGCGTCGGCGCGTCGGTCGTTGCGGACAGCACGAGGGAAAGTGCCGCGTCCGCAACGCGATATTCCGCCATGATCAGGCGATTGCCCGGAAAGCCGCCCACGCCATCGGCCAGCGCAAGGCGAAGGCGGACCGATGTGGCGGTGCGGGTGTCGAGCTGCCAGTTGCGGGCCTGCGTTCCGTCCCGTCCGCCATGCAGCAGGTTCGCCCCCTCGTTGGCGGCGAAACCTGTACTCCTGCCCTGCGATGACGGCACGGGCCCCTGCGATGCGGTTCGCCACGGGCCCCACGACAGTGCCGAAATAGCCCATCGGGCCGGCATAGGCCGCAAGATCGGCGCCGCCCAGGGTCAGGCTGTGGGGCAGACCGGCCAGCCGCAGATCCTGAAGCGCCGCACCCCAGGTCAGGATAGTCGCTGCAATCTCGGCATTGTCGATCCTGATGGCCTGCACCGGCTGGCCGGGTCGGGTGTGCCCGAAAATGGTGATCTCGGCTGTCATTTGTTCCCCTCGCCGGCGAAAGGCTGGGGGCAAAGCCGGGGCCGGTCAAGCCGTGTTGTCAGGGCGCGGCAAGGCATCCTTCCAGCGCATCCGCAAGCCCGACGAGAAGCGCCTCGTAAAGGTCCGGCCCGGGGTCCAGCACGGCGCCCTCGGGATCAAGCGGTGTCCCGATACGCACGCCCGTGCCTTCGGCCATCAGCCCGATCAGCTTTGGATCGTGGTTGGACTCCGGGAATATGCAAACCGGAACCCCTGCCTGCATCGTGGACCGCAGGTCCGTCAGGCGGGCGGCGCCGGGCGCTGCCGCGTCGCCAAGCGCGACCGTGCCCGCGACGGTCAGATCATAGTGGTCGCCGAAATAGCCGAAGGCATCGTGGAACACGACAAAGGGCCGCTCACGCACCGGGGCAAGCCGATCGGCCAGCACGGTATCGAGGGACGCGATACGCTCTGCCGCCGCGCGCGCATTGGCGACATAGGTTTCGGCGTTGGGCGGATCGAGGTCGGTCAACGCCGTGGCGATCAGCCCCAGCCACACTTGCGCATTCGCCGGATCGAGCCAGGCATGGGGGTCGTGGGCCCCGTGCGCATGCGTCCCGCCTGCATCGTCTGTGTCGCCGGGCCCCGGGTCTTCGGCGCCGGAATGATCGTGGTCGTCATCGTCCTGCATGTGCCCGCCGGATCCGTAGGGGCGCACATTTGTGCCTGGCTGCTCGAGCAGGGCGAGGTTGTTCGCGCCACCGAGACTGTCCAGCGACCGTTCGAGCCAGGGAGACATGTCCGGCCCGATCCAGATGACGAGATCGGCCTTGGCCAAAGCATCGATCTGGCTGGGCCGCAGTTGAAAATCATGGGCGTCCGCGCCGCGGTCGAGCAGCAAAAGCGGCTGCCCGAGATCGCCCATCACCTGGGCCGCAAGCGAATGGACGGGCGGGATATCCGTGACCACACGCGGCACCTCGGCGGCGGCGGGAACGGCAAGGAAGGCGCAGCCAAGCAGAAGGCGGAGGATGTTGTGCATCACAAATGGGTCTTTCGCTTTGGAAGATGCCCGTGTATATTATGTGATAATATAACACGTCAAGGGATCGAGACATGGACAGCCCTCTTCACGCGCGGGCTTTTGCCGAGCATGATCATTCCGGTTGCGCGGGCGACGTGATGGCCCGCGCGGATCGCCTTGTGCGCGAAAACGGTGTCCGGATGACGCCGGTCCGGCGTCGCACGCTCGAGATCCTGCTGGAAGCGCATCGGGCGATGGGCGCCTATGACGTGCTGGAGCGGTTGGCCGCCGAAGGCTTTGGCAACCAGCCGCCCGTGGCCTACCGCGCGCTCGAATTCCTTGTCGAGCACGGGACTGGCCCACCGCATCCAGCGACTGAACGCCTTCGCCGCCTGCATGCATCCCGGCGAGGCCCATGCACCGGCCTTCCTGATCTGCCGCCTGTGCGGCGCCGTGGCCGAAGCGCCCGCAGCCCCGGTTCGCACCGCGCTGGAGACGGCGGCGCGGCAGTTCGGTTTTCTGGTCGAACGGAGCAACGTCGAGGCGCTCGGGCTCTGTCCGGCGTGCCGGGAGGACGCGCCATGACCCTGATCGCCGCCGAACATGTCTGCGTCCGCTTCGACGGGGCGGAGGTGCTGCATGACGTGTCGATGCATGTCGATCCGGGGGAGATCGTCACGATCGTCGGGCCGAACGGTTCGGGCAAGTCGACGCTGCTCAGGACGCTGATGGGCATCCGGCGCCGAGCGAAGGGCGCGTCACGCGACAAGCTGGGCTGCGGATCGGCTATGTGCCGCAGCGGCTTCAGATCGACCGGACGATGCCGATGACGGTCCGGCGGTTCCTGTCGCTGCCAAGCCGGCATGACCGCGCGGCGACCGATGCCGCGCTGGCCCGCGTCGGCGTGCCCGATGTGGCGGAGCGGCAGATGACGCGACCTGTCGGGCGGGCAGTTCCAGCGGGTTCTGCTGGCGCGCGCGCTGCTGACCCGGCCGGAGCTTCTGATCCTCGACGAACCGACGCAGGGGCTGGACCAGCCGGGCGAGGCGGCCTTCTACCGGCTGATCGACGAGGTGCGGCGCGAGACCGGATGCGCGGTCCTGATGGTCAGCCACGATCTGCATGTGGTGATGTCGGCGTCGGACCGGGTGATCTGCCTGAACGGCCATGTCTGCTGCGAAGGCACGCCCGCATGTGGTGTCGAACGCGCCGGAATACCGGGCGCTCTTCGGTCTTGGAACGCAAGGGGCGCTGGCGCTCTACCAGCACCATGCACGACCATGACCACACGCATGACACGACGCATCGCTCACGATCACGAGCATGATCATGCTTGACGATTTCCTCGTGCGCGCGGGGCTGGCCGGGGTCGGGCTGGCGCTGGCCGCGGGGCCGCTCGGGTCGCTTCGTCGTCTGGCGGCGGATGGCCTATTTCGGCGATGCGACGTCCCATGCGGCGATCCTCGGCGTGGCGCTGGCGCTGGCGACGGATCTGCCGGTCGGCGTGGGGACGCTGGCGGTGGCGCTGGCGATGGCGGTCACCGTGGCGACGCTGGCCGGCGCGGGGCTGGGCGATGGACACGACGCTGGGGGTGCTCGCGCATTCGGCGCTGGCCTTCGGGCTGGTCGCGATCAGCTTCGTCCCCGGGGTCCGGGCGGACCTTTCGGCCTACCTTTTCGGCGACATCCTCGCCGTCAGTCGCGACTGGATCTGGTCTAGATCTGGGGCGGCGCGGTCGCTGGTGCTGGGGCTGCTGGTCTGGCGATGGTACGCGCTGCTGACGGCCACGCTGAACGAGGATCTGGCCCATGCATCGGGGCTGCGGCCCGACGCGAGCGGCTGATCCTGACGCTCGCGCTGGCGGTTGTGGTGGCGGTGGCGCTGAAGGTGGTGGGGGCGCTGCTGATCGCGGCGATGCTCATCATTCCGGCGGCCGCGGCACGCGGAATGACGCGCTCGCCCGAGGAGATGGCAGCCGTGGCCGCGCTGATCGGGGCCGCGTCCACGCTCGGGGGATTGCGGTTGTCGGTATGGCAGGACACGCCGGCGGGCCCCTCGATCGTGGCCTGCGCGGCGGTGGTGTTCGCCGTGTCGGTGCTTGTCGGGAACCTGCGCAGGATCTGACTATTCGCTAGACGCCCAGCTTGGCGTGGACTTCGTCGAGATCAACCTCGCCCAGTGGCATCTTGTTGGCCGGATTGTCGAAGTCATAGCGGAACAGCTGGAAGTCGCGCTTGTAGATCTCCCACATCAGGTGCATCGACAGATCGTCGAAATAGGCCTCGACCGGATGCGCGCGCTTTCGGCCCGTGGCCTTCGCTTTCGTTGAAGCGCGGGATCGTTGCGCAGGTCGACCTTGTGTGCCGTGCTGACTGTCCTTCGAGCACGCCCTGCATGCCCTGATCGAACTCCTCGGTGAAGAAGATGCGGTCGTAGCGCCCGCCGTTCACGATGAAGGTCGAGACATGGCCCGCCATCGCCGACCAGTGGATGTCGGGCTCCATCGGCTTTTTGCCAGCGGATGGTGTCGCGCGCGAACAGCAGAAACCGGCGGAAGCTGGCGATCTGGTCGAACTCGTCCTTCCCGTCCTCGCCGCCGACCTCGATCCCGTATTTCTGCACCAGCAGCGGCACCAGGTTGCCGCGATAGCGTTTGCCGTTGCGCTGGATCCCGCAGATCTTGTCGAAGAAGCGAGGACAGGATCCGCGTGTAGGGGTTGCGCACGCAGGTGAAGGCGAAAGACCGGTGCCCCTTCACGTTGCGCTCGATCAGCGGCTGGCTCGCTTCCATGCGCCCATTTGTGCAGCCCGCTCGTGGCGTCATGGATGTCGCCGTCGAAGAACCGCCCGTGGTCGGAATAGAACATGATCTGCCCGATGGTCGAGCAGGCGCATTTCGGCACAACCCGGTAGACCATGCTTTCGCTTTCGGTCATCCATGTGCCGGGAAACCCCATGCGCCGCATCCTCTTGCCGGAGCCGCGCATCGCACTGATCCGGAACATGCGAGATATGCGCCACATCAAGCAAACAACTCTGTCTTTTCAATGTCTGCTACAGCAGCTTAGGGAAACAATGGAGATCGCATGCGCGCTTAGGATTTCACGCATGGCTAAGATCGCCTTCCTCCTGCTGTGCCACAAGGACCCCGAAGCGATCATCGCCCAGGCGGCAGCGGCTGACGGCCGCCGGCGACTGCGTCGCGATCCACTTCGACGCCCGTGCCGCCGGGCCGACTACGACCGCATCCGCGCGGCGCTGGCGAGCAACCTCGCGGTCACCTTTGCCCGCGCGGCGGGTCAAATGCGGCTGGGGCGAATGGAGCCTGGTCGACGGCGACGCTGCGAGGCTGCTCGCGCCGCGGTCGAGGCCTTTCCGCGGCGCCACGCATTTCTACCTGCTTTCCGGCGACTGCATGCCGATCAAGACGGCCGAATACGCCGCACGCCTTTCTGGACGGGCCGACACGCCGACTACATCGAAAGCGTCGACTTCTTCGATTCCGACTGGATCAAGACCGGGATCAAGGAAGAACGCCTGATCTACCGCCACTTCGTTCAACGAACGCACGCACAAGCGGCTGTTCTATGCCTCGATGCGACGTCCAGAGGCGGCTTGGGCTCTCGCGCGCAGGATCCCGCCCGACCTCCAGATCAGATCGGCAGCCAGTGGTGGTGCCTGCGCCGCGCGCACGGTCGAGGCGATCCTGGCCTTCCTCGACACGCCGGCCGGACGTCACGCGCTTCTTTCCGCACCACCTGGATCCCGGACGAGACCTTCTTCCAGACCCTCGTCGCGCCATCTCGTGCCCGAGGCGGAAATCGTCAGCCGCACCCTGACCTTCCTGATGTTCACCGACTACGGGATGCCGGTCACCTTCTACAACGACCACTACGACCTTCTGCTCGGTCAGGACTTTCTCTTCGCCCGCAAGATCTCGCCCGATGCGAGGCAACTGAAGGAGCGGCTCGGGGCGCTTTACGCCGCACCGGGGTGCAGTTCGCGATCTCGAACGAAGGGCGCAGTCTCTACCCTTCCTGACCGGGCGCGGCCGCATCGGCCGACGCTTCGCGCCGCGGTTCTGGGAGACCGAGGCCAGCCTTGGCCGCGACCGCGAACGCTGATGATCGTCACCTGCAAGAAATGGCACGTGGCCAAGCGGCTGGTCGAGCGGGTGCGGCAGGTGACGAACATCCCTGCGCTGCGACTATCTCTTCAACGAGGAGGCAACGCCCCTGCCCGATCTCGGCGGTATCCAGACGACGCTGGACAAGCGCACGCGCCACCGCCGCGCGCTGGTGCGGATGCTGTTCGACTACTGGGAAACGCGACCGGCTGATCCTCTGCATCGATCCGGCGAACGTCGACCTGATGCAGGATTTCCAGCTGACCGCTCGCGCGACCCGGATCCTCGAGATCGAATGCGATTTCACGGACGACTACCTGATCGGCCACGCCCGCCGCGTGGGGCTCGCCGGGGCCAGCACGCCGAAGGAAACGCTCGATCGGCTGCTGCCGACGATCCGCTACGACGTGACGTTCGAAAGCGACCGGATGCGCGACGCGAGACTTCCGCAGGCTTCCACCGGATCGAGGAGGCCGCGACGCGCGAGCGAAAACACCGTGCCGCTGGCAGAGTTTCTTGATATCCCGACCGAGAAGGCGCGCGAGATTGCAGCAACCGACTATCTCTTTGCTGACTGAGGACCCATGCCCTATTCCTACGACGACCAGAACATCTTCGCCCGGATCCTGCGCGGCGAGATCCCGAACAAGACGGTGACTGGAGACGCGAGCATACGCTGGCCTTCCACGACATCCGACCCGCAGGCGCCGCACCATGTGCTGGTGATCCCGAAGGGCCGCTTACGTCACCTTCGACCATTTCGCGGCCGAAGCCTACGGCCGACGGAGATCGGTGGATTTCCACCGCACGGCCGCCAGGGTCTGCGCGATGCTGGGCGTTGCCCGGGGCAGGACGGGGCAGGCTACCGCGACGATCTCCAACGCGGGCGACGACAGGCAATGCAGGAAGTGCCGCATTACCACCTGCACATCCTGGGCGGGCGAAACATGGGCAGGCTGCTGCCCGAGCAGGACGAACCCGCAAGCTTCGGGTCGCGCGCCGGGGCCATGACAGGCCAAGTCGGTCCCACACAGGACCGGAGGTGTTCCATGCCCATCGTCTTCACGCCAATGCCGACGGCGATCGCGCGCGCCCACCAGGCGGGTTGCCCCGACGCGAATGGCCAGACGCCCGAGCGCGGTGTCTCGGACGGCTCAGCGAACCCGTGTCGCCACTGCCTCGGCTTCGTTCCCGCAGGTGCGGGGATGCTGATCCTCGCGTATCGGCCTTTCCCGCAGCCACAACCCTATGCCGAACTGGGGCCGATCTTCTTGTGTGCCGATCCCCTGACCTGCCATGCGCCGGCACCCTCGGGGGTGCCGCCCCGGATGCTTGCGTGCGGCCGACTACATCATCCGCGGCTATTGTCGCGACAACAGGATCGTCTACGGGACGGGCGCGGTGGTGCCGACGCGGTTGATCGTGCCGGAGGCAGAGGCGAGATTGGACGATCCACGGGTAGCCTATGTCCACGTCCGTTCGGCCCGAAACAATTGCTACCAGTTGCGGATAGATCGGGCCTAGGCGACGGGCGGGCCAGCGGGCTTGCAGGCCGGCGAAGGACGGGCGCCCCGGGGCATTCGGGCCAGCCGCGCTTGTGGAGGCCGGCGCCCTATCCCTCGCGGGTATCCCAGGCCCTGAGCCAGCGCTTTGGGGCGGCCTCGCGCCAGGTCCGGCTCAGCCGCGCGCGCGCCCAGTCCTCGTCGATCCGCCCGGCACGGACCAGGACGAGGTCATGCGGCAGGTAATGCGGGTGGAGAAAGAACGTCTCGGGATCGGCCGCAATCAGCATCTCGCGCTCGTCCCTGGCGGCCCTGAAGACGGCCGCATCGGCATAGGGCGACCACCAGCACCACATCCGGCCATGTGCCTTGAGGCAGGGTTTCCCCCAAGCCGTCGCGTCGGTGACCTCGGGCAATCCGAGAGACAGCGCGACGGCCCGCAGCTCGGCGTAGCTCGCGATCAATGCGCGGTCGCCCAGTTTGGTCCTTGCCCCGCCTCGACCGTCAGGGGCACGGTCAGATGCACCGCAGGGTGGGCTGCACCCTCCATCACTTCCCGGGCGCGGGCCGCGAGCCGGTCGGCCGATCCTTCGTCGACCTCGAACAGCAGTTCGTCGTGGACCTGAAGGAGCATCGTAGCGGGCAGATCCGCGATGGCGGCGGGCATCCGGATCATCGCACGCCGGATCACGTCCGCAGCGGTGCCCTGGATGGGCGCATTGATGGCGGCGCGCCGCGCGAACCCCGCGGTCGGGCCCTTGGAATTGATTTCCGGCGTGTGGATCTTGCGGCCAAACAGCGTCTGGACATAGCCGGTCTTGCGGGCGGAGGCCACCGTGTCGTCCATGTAGCCCTTGATGCCGGGGAACCGTTCAAAGTAGCGGTCGATGAAACCCTGCGCATCGGCGCGCGGGATGCGGAGGTTGCGCGCAAGCCCGAAGCCCGAGATGCCATAGATCACGCCAAAGTTTATGGCCTTGGCCTGCCTGCGGATTTCGGGCGTCATCTGATCCAGCGGCACGTTGAACATCTCGGACGCGGTCATCGCGTGAATGTCGATGCCATCCTTGAACGCCTGTTTCAGCGCCGGAATATCGGCCACATGCGCAAGGATCCGAAGCTCGATCTGGGAATAGTCGAGGCTGACGAGAACCCGGCCGGACGGGGCCACGAAGGCCTCGCGGATACGGCGGCCCTCTTCGGTGCGGACGGGAATGTTCTGAAGGTTGGGATCGGTCGAGGCGAGCCGTCCTGTGACCGCCCCCGTAATCGAGTACGATGTGTGGACGCGCCCGGTTTCGGGGTTGATGTGGTCTTGCAAAGCATCGGTATAGGTCGATTTCAACTTGCTGAGTTGCCGCCAGTCGAGCACGCGCGCGGGCAGGTCGTGGCCCTCTGCGGCCAGATCCTCCAGAACGTCGGCACCGGTGCCATAGGCGCCCGTCTTGCCCTTTTCGCCGCCCTGAAGGCTCATCTTGTCAAACAGGATCTCGCCCAGTTGCTTGGGGCTTCCGACGTTGAACGTCTCTCCGGCCAGGTCGTGGATCTCGTGTTCAAGCGCGGCCATCTTCTGGGCGAAGGCGTTCGACATGCGCGACAGCGTGTCGCGATCCACCTGGATGCCGGCCATCTCCATGGCGGCCAACACGGGCACAAGCGGGCGCTCCAGCGTCTCGTAGACGGTCGTCACATGGGCGAGGTGAAGCTGCGGCTTGAAAAAGCGCCAAAGTCGCAGCGTCACATCGGCGTCCTCGGCCGCATATTTCACGGCTTCTTCGACAGGCACGCGGTCAAAGGTGATCTGCGACTTGCCTCCCCCGAGCAGCGATTTGATCGGGATCGGGGTATGGCCGAGGTACTTCTCGGCAAGGGCATCCATGCCGTGCCCGTTGATCCCGGCATGCATCGCATAGCTCATCAGCATCGTGTCGTCGATCGGGGCCACATCCACCCCGTGGCGCGCGAGGATCTTGGCGTCATACTTCATGTTCTGACCGATCTTGAGGATCGAGGGATCCTCGAGCACGGGCTTCAGGCGGCCAAGGACGACATCCATCGCGATCTGTCCCGCCACAAGCTCGGATGAGCCAAAGAGATCGCCCCCGCCCTGCTTGTGGCCCAAGGGGATGTAGCAGGCTTTTCCCGCCTCGACGCAAAGCGAGATGCCGACAAGCTCTGCGCGCATCTCGTCGAGGCTGGTCGTTTCGGTGTCGACCGCCACATGCCCGCGCTCTCGGATATGGGCGATCCAGCGGTCGAGCGCGGCCACGTCGCGCAGACATTCGTAGGCGCCATGGTCGAACGGTTCGGCGGTCACATGCAGAACCGGGGCATGATCATCGGCCCCTGGCAGCGGGGGATCGCCCGCCTTCGTCGCGGGCAGGGGCACCTTCAGGCTTTCGGCCACGCGCCGCGTCAGTGTGCGGAACTCCATGGCGTCCAGAAATCCAAGCAGCGCCTCGGGGTCAGGGTCGTGCACCTCGAGCGTGTCGAGCGAAAAGTCGATCGGGGTGTCGCAGTCGAGCTGCACGAGGCGCTTCGAGATCCGGATCTGGTCGGCATTGTCGATCAGTGTCTGGCGGCGTTTCTCCTGCTTTATCTCGCTGGCCCTTTCCAGAAGCGACTCGAGATCCCCGAATTCGCGGATGAGCAGCGCCGCCGTCTTTATTCCGATCCCGGGCGCGCCGGGAACATTGTCCACCGAGTCGCCGGCGAGGGCCTGAACATCGACCACCCGATCGGGCAGGACACCGAACTTTTCTTCGACCTCGGCCGGGCCGATGGTCTTGTTCTTCATCGGGTCCAGCATTTCGACGCCGTTTCCGACCAGTTGCATAAGATCCTTGTCCGATGAGATGATGGTGACGCGCCCGCCCGCCTCGCGCGCCTTGCAGGCAAGGGTCGCGATGATGTCGTCAGCCTCGAACCCCTCGGTCTCGATGCAGGCCACGTTGAAGGCGCGCGTCGCCTCGCGCGTCAGCGGAAACTGCGGGCGCAGGTCTTCGGGCAGTTCGGGCCGGTTGGCCTTGTAGGCGGGATAGATCTCGTTGCGGAAAGTCTTGGCCGAATGGTCGAAGATCACCGCGACATGCGTGGGCGTGTCGCCCTTCTTGTTGTTCTCGACATAGCGGAACAACATGTTGCAGAAGCCCGCGACGGCCCCGATGGGCAGCCCGTCCGACTTGCGGGTCAACGGCGGCAATGCGTGATACGCGCGAAAGATATAGGCCGAGCCGTCGATCAGGTGCAGGTGGTTGCCCTTGCCGAATCCGCTCATGGTCCGTGCCTCCCGCCGTCTTGTTGTGCGGGAAGTATTGCCACGATCGACCGGGGCTTGCCACCCGTCGCGTCCAGGGGGCAATCTGCGCAGGGACTCCGGTTTCCACCCCGGCTCAGGGAGGCAAGGCAGATGCATGCGCTGTTGGGGGTTCTGGTGGGTCTGGTCGTGGGTGCCCTTGTGGCCTTTGGCCTGGGGCTGCTCTACCTGACCTATGGCGGTGTTTCGCAGGCCGAAGGGGCGGCCGCGATGGGCGTGATCTTCTTCTGGACACCGGCAGGCGCGGTTGTCGGCGCGATCCTTGGCGGTGTGATCGGGGCGCGGATCTAGCCCGGCGGCTAAGCCGGGCGCTTTTGCCCCGAGAACGACGCGTGCACATAGCGCTTGTCGCAATAGCCGCATTCCACCCAGCCCTTGTCCTCGGGAATGCTCAGCCAGACGCGCGGATGGCCAAGTGCGCCCTCGCCGCCGTCGCAGGCCACTTTCCAGGTCGTGACCACTTCGGTTTCAGGCGCGTCGATCGGCATTCGGGCTGTTCCTTGCATGGGGCGGAAGTGGCGCGCATGATACCGATCCGGCCGGTCGCGACAAGGGGTCGGGGCGCGTGCGTCAGGCCTGCGCGATCGCGGCGCGCGCGCGCGCCATCCAGCCAAGGTCTGCCCCGGTTTTTCCCTCTGGCAGGTACTCGGCGGCGATCCAGCCGCCATACGCCGGCAGGATCCGCGCGATCCACGCCAACGCCTGCGCGTCGGGCGGCCCGCGCGTTGCGGCGCCCGCGATCTGCACATGCCGCGCGCCGGCGCCATGTGCCTGCCAGACCGTCATCGGATCCAGCCCCAGACGCCGGACATGCCACAGATCGACCTGAAGCCCGACCTCCGCCCGCCCGATCCGCGCGATGATCCGGGCCGCCTTGTCGAAATCGCCAAGGAAATAGCCGGGCATGTCGATCGGGTTGAGCGGCTCCAGCGTCAGGCTTTGGCCCGGCGCGCGCGCGACGGCCCAGCACAGGTTCTCGATGAGTGTTTCTTCGGCCAATGGGCCCGAGGCCTTGCCGCAGAGCACATGGATATGGTCGGCCCGAAGCGTTCGGGCATAGCCAAGCGCCCGTTCGAAATCCTCGCGGAAGCGCGCGGCCTCGCCCGGAACGGCGGCCCAGCCACGTTCGCCCGAGGCCCAGTCCCCGGGGGGTGTATTGATCAGCGCGACAGGCATCCCCTCGAGTGCGTCCCGCCAGTCCTCGGGGCTTTCCTCATAGGGGAAAAGCACCTCGATCCCGTCGAAACCTGCCGCCCGCGCCCGTGCGGGGCGTTGCAGCGCCGCGAGATCGGTGAACAGCATCGTCAGGTTCGCCGCCAGGCGCATCAGCCGAGTTCCGCGGAACGGATCACGGGGAAAAACACCCCCGATGACCAGAGCCCGAACCAGCTTTCGCCCTCATGGGCCGCGTGGGTGCCCAGATCGATCAGTCTGTAGAACGACTTGCGGTCGATCAGCGCCTCAAGGTTCGCCCGGACAAGGATGTAGGGCGAAGGCTCGCCTGTTTCGGGATCGCGGACGATGCGCAGGGGATGGTCCGGCCCCGCCACGATCCTGTCTTCAACCTGCGTGACGAAGTGCAGCTTTTGGCCGGTTCCGGTGCCCTCGTTTTCGACATCCACGGCCACGAAGGGCGCATCGTCGACGGTGATGCCGACCTTCTCGACCGGGGTCACGAGAAAATACGACACGCCCTCGCGCTTCAGGATCGACGAGAACAGCCTGACGAGGCCCGGCCGACCGATCGGTGTGCCCAGATAGAACCATGTCCCGTCCCGCGCGATGCGGATATCGAGATCGCCGCAATAGGGCGGATCCCACAGGTGCACGGGCGGCGGGCCCTTCTGCCGCGTTGCGGCCTGCGCGGAGGCCATCACACTTTCGGCCGATGGTTTCACGATCATTTGTCCGCTCATGCTTTTTGCCATTTGTGCCGGGAAGGATAGTTTGGTCTGATGTAGGTTGTAACCTGATAAGGACGATTGTCATGGCCGAGGCCGACGCACTGATTGGCGAGATCGAAGCGCTCGGGCAGCGCTTGTCCGATGCGAAGGCCAGCATCAACAAGCGTTTCATCGGGCAAGAGACCGTTGTGGAACTGGTTCTGGCGGCCATGCTGTGCGGTGGACACGCCCTGCTTGTGGGCCTGCCCGGGCTTGGCAAGACGCGCCTCGTGGACACGCTGTCGACGGTGATGGGCCTGAAGGGAAATCGCATCCAGTTCACGCCCGACCTGATGCCGGCGGATATTCTGGGATCCGAAGTGCTCGATACCACGCCGGATGGCGGGCGGGCGTTCAGGTTCATCGAGGGCCCGATCTTCTGCCAGTTGCTGATGGCCGATGAGATCAACCGCGCGAGCCCGCGCACGCAATCCGCGCTGCTCCAGGCCATGCAGGAACGCGAAGTGACCATTGCGGGCCAGCACCGGCCGCTTGGCCGTCCGTTCCATGTCCTGGCGACCCAGAACCCGATCGAGCAGGAAGGCACCTATCCCCTGCCCGAGGCGCAACTCGACCGGTTTCTGGTGCAGGTCGACGTCGATTATCCTGACAGGGCGACCGAGCGCGACATCCTGATCGCCACCACGGGCGCGGAAGAGGCCACGGTCCATCAGGTCTTTACCGCCGAGGAGCTTATCGCCGCGCAGGGCATTCTGCGCCGCATGCCGGTGGGCGATCAGGTGGTGGAGATGATCCTCGATCTGGTGCGGGCCTGTCGTCCGGGCGAGCCGGAGGGTGCGGCACTCGCCGATGTGCTGAGCTGGGGTCCGGGGCCACGGGCGGCTCAGGCCCTGATGCTGACGGTGCGGGCCCGCGCCTTGCTCGACGGCCGGCTTGTGCCCAATGGAGAGGACGTGCGCGCCCTGGCGCGACCGGTGATGATCCACCGCATGGCGCTGAACTTCGCGGCCCGGGCGCGGGGCGAGAGCCTCGCCCGCGTGATCGACGGCGTCGTTGCCCGCGTCGGTGGCCTCGAGGCCGCCGCGTGAGCCTTGCGCCCGTCCAGCGCGCCGAAGCAGAAACGCTTGGCCAGTCACTGCCACCCCTTCTGGCAGAGGCCGAACATCTTGCGGCCACCGTCATTCTGGGCGAGCACGGGCGCAGGCGCGCCGGCATGGGTGACGAATTCTGGCAGTATCGCCCCTCGCATGCGGGCGACACGGCCCGGATGATCGACTGGCGCCGTTCCGCCCGATCCGACGCGCATTTCGTGCGCGAGCGTGAATGGCAGGCGGCGCAATCGGTGACGCTCTGGGTCGATGCGTCGCGCTCCATGGCGTTTTCCGGCGACAGGGCGCGCCCGAGCAAGGGGCATCGCGCGCGTCTGCTCGCGCTTGCGCTGGCGGTGCTGCTGCTGCGCGGGGGCGAGCGTGTCGGCCTGTCGGGGGACGCGCATCCGCCGCGCGCGGGCCGCGCGCAGGTCGACCGGCTGGCGCTTGCCCTGGCGGCGGACGGCGCCGAAGATTACGGGGTGCCCGATGCCACGGGGATGGTCGGGCATGGCCGCGCCGTTCTCTTGTCGGATTTTCTCGGCGGTATCGACGGGGTCGAGGCGGTGATGGCGCGCGCCTCGGATCGTGGCGTCAGGGGCGCGCTTTTGCAGGTGCTCGACCCCGCCGAGGAAGAGTTTCCCTTTGACGGGCGCACGATTTTCGAAAGCATGGGTGGCAGCCTGCGCCATGAGACCCTGCGGGCGGGCGATCTGCGCGCGCGCTATCTCGCGCGGCTCGCGGAACGCAAGGATCGGCTGGCCATGCTGGCCCGTGCCTCGGGTTGGCATGTCCAGACGCATCATACCGGCGAAAGTGCGCAAAAGGCGCTGCTTTGGCTCTATCGCGCTTTGGAACGGGGCCGCTGATGTGGATGATCGGGCCGATCGGTTTCACGGCGCCCTGGCTTTTGCTGGGGCTGGCCGCATTGCCGATCCTGTGGCTGTTGCTGCGGGCCGTGCCGCCCGCACCGATCCGCCGGCGATTTCCCGGGGTCGCCCTGTTGCTGGGTCTTGCGGACGATGAAACCGAGACCGACAAGACGCCCTGGTGGCTGTTGCTGCTTCGGATGCTGGCGGTGGGTGCCGCCATCGTGGCGTTTGCCGGGCCGGTGCTGAACCCCCAGCAGCGGCAACCGGGAAGCGGGCCGCTCCTGATCCTCATGGATGGGGGATGGGCGGATGCGCGCGACTGGCCGCGCCGGATCGAGCGCGCCTCGGCCCTGGTCGAGGACGCCGGCCGCGCAGGGCGGACTGTCGCCATCGTGCGTCTGACCGATCGGCCGCAATCACCGGAATTTCAGGCGGCGAACGCCTGGTCCGGGCGTCTGGGCGCCCTTCAGCCGCAGCCCTGGTCGCCCGACGACCTGTCCGGGTGGGCGGGGGTGCTTCCCGGTGAAGCCTTCGACAGCTTCTGGCTGTCCGACGGGCTTGAACACCCGGGCCGCGCCGCGCTCCTCGACGTTCTGGAGGCACGGGGCGCTGTCACCGTGTTCGAAAGCCCACGGCCGATCGTCGCGCTTCGCCCGCCCGCTTTCGTGGAGGGGGTGGTCAGGGTCGGTCTCTTGCGCCCGGTCGCCGCCGACACGGTCCAGTACGAGGTATCGGCCCGGGGTCTTGATCCGGCAGGCGTCGAGCGGGAGTTGGCGCGCGCAACGGTCGCGATGCCGGCAGGCGCGACAGAGGGTGAGGCGGACCTTTCCCTGCCGCCCGAGTTGCGCAACCGCCTGCAAAGGTTTGAAGTGGCCGGCGTGCGGTCCGCGGGGGCCGTGAGCCTTACCGACGACAGCCTGAAGCGCCGCAAGGTGGCGTTGATTGCCGGATCGGACAGCGCCGAGGCGTTGCAACTGCTGTCGCCGACCCATTATCTGCGCCAGGCGCTCGATCCGGTGGCGGATCTGATCGCCGGAACGCTGGACGACGTGCTGCTGGCCTCGCCGGACGTGATCGTGCTGGCCGATGTGGCGAGGCTGTCGCCCGGCGAGAGCGATGGCCTTATGGACTGGCTGGACAAGGGCGGGCTCTTGCTGCGCTTCGCCGGGCCCCGCCTTGCGGCAAGCGACGTCAGCCGTGCTTCGGAAGATCCGCTGATGCCCGTGCGCTTGCGCGAGGGCGGGCGTGCCGTGGGCGGTGCGATGAGTTGGGGCGAACCCAAGGGGCTGGCGCCGTTTGCGGAAAGCTCGCCCTTCCACGGTCTTGCAATCCCGTCCGATGTCACCGTGAACGCACAGGTTCTGGCCCAGCCTGACCCGGATCTTGGCGCGCGGACGATTGCCGCGCTCGCCGATGGTACGCCGCTCGTCACCCGTAAGGCGGTGGGGCAGGGGCAGGTCGTGCTGTTCCATGTCACGGCGAACGCGGAATGGTCCACGCTGCCGCTTTCCGGTCTGTTCGTCCAGATGCTGGAGCGCCTCGCCGTTTCGACCCGGCCCGCAGCACCTGACGCGGCCGAGCTTGCGGGCCAGACCTGGGTGCCGGAGGCTGTTCTCGACGCATTTGGTGCGGTCGCCGATGCGGGTGAAGTCGCGGGCGTTCCAGGCGAGGCACTGGCCGCGGGGATCGGCGCCGGCCCCGGGCCGGACCTGCCGCCCGGGCTTTATGCGGGTGCCGACAGGCGCGTCGCCCTCAACGTGATCGGGCCCGAGACGACGCTCCTGCCGAGTGTGTGGCCCGGACGGATTGCGGTCGAGGGGCTGGCCACCGTGCGCGAACAGGCGCTCAAGGGCAGCTTTCTGGCAGCGGCGCTTGCGCTGTTGCTGAGCGACATTTTCGCGTCGCTCTGGCTGACGGGCAGGCTGCGGCGCGCGGGTGGGGCGATCGCAATGGTGGTGGTGGCGGCATCGGTCCTGGCCGGTGCGCCCGCCGCACGCGCGCAGGACGGCCCGCCCGACGACAGGCTGGCGCTCGAGGCCACGACGGCGGTCGTGCTGGCCCATGTCGTGACCGGCGACGCCCAGGTGGACCGATTGGCCAAGGCGGGTCTGACCGGACTGAGCCAGAAGCTTGCCGAACGCACGTCGATCGAGCCCGAAGCGCCGATCGGGGTCGACCTCGAGCGTGATGAACTGGCTTTC
This sequence comes from uncultured Alphaproteobacteria bacterium, assembly GCA_963700485.1. Taxonomy (GTDB): domain Bacteria; phylum Pseudomonadota; class Alphaproteobacteria; order Rhodobacterales; family Rhodobacteraceae; genus Aliitabrizicola. The sequence continues at coordinate 368,247 of CAVOXQ010000006.1, read as the reverse complement.
TTTCCGTTCCTGTATTGGCCGATCACCGCCAATCAGCCGATCCCGTCGGCCCGGGCCTATGCCAGCCTGAATCGATATCTTCGAACCGGTGGCATGATCCTGTTCGATACGCGGGATGCCGACGTCGCCGATTTCGGCGGCACGACCCCCGAAGGCCGCAGGTTGCAGGAGATCGCCCTGCAACTCGACATTCCGCCGCTCGAGCCGGTGCCGGCCGATCATGTGCTGACGCGGACCTTCTATCTGCTTCAGGATTTTCCCGGCCGCTATGCCGGCCGGGCCGTCTGGGTCGAGGCGGCTCCCGCCGACGCCGAGCAGGTCGAGGGAATGCCGTTCCGAAACCTCAACGACGGGGTGACGCCGGTGGTGATCGGAGGAAACGACTGGGCTTCGGCATGGGCGGCCGACGACCGGGGGGTTCCGATGTATCCGGTCGGCCGCGGATTTGCCGGCGAGCGGCAGCGGGAGATTTCCTATCGTTTCGGGATCAACCTGATCATGCATGTGCTGACCGGCAACTATAAGTCCGATCAGGTTCATGTGCCTGCATTGCTCGAAAGGCTGGGCCAATGACCGGATCGCTGGTGTTCGATCCCCTTGTGCCATGGCCGCTGGTTTACGCCGCGGCCCTGCTGGCCGCCTCTGCGACAGGCATTGCGCTGTGGCGCGGGCTGTCGGGCTGGTGGCTGCGTGGATTGACCGCAATCGTGCTGCTGCTCGCCCTGGCGAACCCTTCGCTTCAGGAGGAAGACCGCGCGCCTCTGTCCGACATCGTGATTGCGATCGTCGACGAAAGCGCGAGTCAGCGCATCGGCGAACGCCCGGCCCAGACCGAGGCGGCCCTCGCCTCCGTGACGGCGGAAGTGGCGGCCATCCCGAACACCGAACTGCGGGTGATCCGGGTGGGCGACGGGCCTGGCGACGAAGGCACGCTGCTGATGTCGGCGTTGTCCGAGGCCTTGGCCGAGGAGCCCCGCGCACGCGTTGCCGGGGCCATCCTGATCACCGACGGACAGGCGCATGACATCGGCCTTGCCCCATCGATGCCGGCGCCCGTCAACGTGCTGCTGACCGGGCGCGAGGCCGACTGGGATCGCCGTCTGATCGTTCGTAACGCCCCGGCCTTTGCTATCCTTGGCGAGGAAGTCCGTCTCACGCTGCGGATCGACGACGAAGGCGCGGTGCCCGAGGGGCTGGGGACGACGGCAAGGCTTTCGATTGCCATCGACGGCGAAGAAGCGCAGCCCTTCGACGTGCCGGTGGGCGAGGATCTGGAGCTGCCGGTCAAGTTGCCGCACGGCGGCATGAACGTGCTGCAATTCGAGGTCGCTGCGGCCGACGGCGAACTGACCGACCGCAACAATGCCGCCGTCGTGCAGATCAACGGCGTGCGGGACCGCCTGCGCGTGCTTCTGGTTTCGGGTGAACCCCATGCGGGCGAGCGGGTATGGCGCAACCTGCTGAAGTCGGACGCCAGTGTGGATCTCGTGCATTTCACGATCCTGCGCCCGCCGGAAAAACAGGATGGCGTGCCGGTCACCGAACTTTCCCTGATCGCCTTCCCGACGCGTGAGCTTTTCGTCGAGAAGATCTCGGAATTCGACCTGATCATCTTCGACCGATACCGGCAGCGCGGCATCCTGCCGACGTCCTATCTCGACAATGTGGTCGAGTATGTGAGGAACGGCGGAACGGTCCTGATCGCCGCCGGGCCCGAGTTCGGCACGGCGGACAGTCTGTATCGCTCGCCGTTGGCCGCGATCCTGCCCATCGTCCCTTCCGGGCGGATCGTCGAAGAGGGCTTCGTTCCCCACATGACCGAACTCGGGAAACGCCATCCGGTCACGGCAGGGCTTGACGCCTATCAGCCCGAGGATGGGACGACGACCGCCGGCGACGGCCCGCATTGGGGCCGGTGGTTCCGCCAGGTCGAAGTCGAGGCGACCGGGGGACAGGTGGTGATGGAGGGTGTCGGCAACCGCCCGCTTCTCGTGCTCGACCGCGTGGGCGAGGGACGTGTGGCGATGTTGGCCTCGGATCATGCCTGGCTCTGGGGCCGGGGTTTCGAGGGCGGAGGCCCGCAACTGGAACTCCTGCGGCGCCTCGCGCACTGGATGTTGAAGGAACCGGAGCTTGAGGAAGAAGCCCTGAGTGCCGTGACGCAGGGCCAGACCATGACGATCACACGCCGCACCATCGGCGATCCGCCGGGCGAATTGACCATCGTCGGGCCTGACGGAACCGAGACGGTGTTGCCGATGCCGCAAGTCGAACCCGGCCGATACGCGCTCGACTGGGAGGCGCCCGACATCGGGCTTTACCGCTTGTCGCAGGGCGACATGTCGGCGGTCGTCGCCGTTGGCCCCGCCGCTCCGCGCGAGTTCGAACAGACCATCGCGTCCGACAGCATCCTCGCACCCCTTGCCCAGACGACGCGCGGCGGCATCCTGCGGCTCGAGGACGGTGCCCCGGACGTCAGGGCTGTTCGCGAGGGGCGGGTTGCCGCCGGACGGGGCTGGATCGGGATCACACCCCGCAACGCCTATCAGACGCAGGATGTGCGCATTGCACCCGTGCTGCCGGGCTGGGCCTTGCTTCTGCTCGCCTCGATGCTTGCCGTGGCGGCCTGGCTGCGCGAGGGACGTGGCCGGGCCGTTTGACACCCGGGCCGGGGCCCTGTCGGCGGTTCGTCCTGCGGACCACCGCTATCCTTCACGATCCAGGATCACCTTGCGTGACATCGAAGCGAATTCGCGCCGCAACAGAACCGTCAGACAAACCGCGGTGGCGACCATCAGGGGGATCGCCCCAAGCAACCAGGCGAGCGAGGTCAGGGCGAAGTAGACGGAACGAAGACCCCGATTGAAACTGCGCGCGGCCGTGATGTTCACCTCGGCGGCTTGTCCGGCGCGGTGGAAGGCGCGTGGGTCATCGACATCATTCGGCACCGCAGCCATCAGGACCGCGCAATAGCCGAACAACCGGTTCGACCAGATGAACTTCAACAGGGCATCGGCGAGAAACAGCAAGACAAGGATCGCCCGCAGTTCCAGCCCCTCGGCTTGCGCCACAGGTCCAAGGTCGGCCCTTACGCCCGCCAGAATGGCCGGGTTGGCCACGATCGCCGCGCCTCCGCCGATCGCGATCACGCAGGTCGAGGCGAAGAAAGCTGTGCCCTGTCGCAGACTGTCCACGATCTGTGCGTCGAAGATCCGAGGCTGGCGCGTGACCATCTGCGTCATCCAGTCGCGCCGGTACTGCTGCATCAGATAGGTCACCGAGGGCCGTCCCGCCGGCGGATACTCGATCAACCAGTCGCTGCCCATCCATGCAAGTGCAATCACCGCCAGGGCCGCGACGTCCGCGCCGGTGAAAGGTGCGAGAAGGTTCAGGACCGGTGTCATCGCACAAAGCCTAGCCGTCGCGGGCGTTTCTTGCCAGTGGTGCCGATCCGGGCTACTTCTTTTTTGCAGCCCGAGTGAGTGCGGAGTGACCGATGCAGATGCCCGTCCCCGACGCTTCCGTGATCGACCGAAAAGCCCGGCTGGTCGAACGACTGCTGGCGGTGCTGCCGGCGGATGCGGTCATCCATGACGCGACCGAGACGCGCGCCTACGAATGTGATGGTCTGACCGCCTATCGCTGTCCGCCGCTCGCCGCTGTCCTGCCACGGTCCACCGCAGAGGTTTCGGCTGTGCTGCGTGTCTGCCACGAAGAAGGTGTGCCGGTTGTTCCCAGAGGATCGGGGACATCGCTCGCGGGGGGGGCGCTTCCGACCGCGGACAGCGTCGTTCTCGGCATCGCCCGGATGAACGCGGTTCTGGAAACCGACTACGACAACAGGTTCATCCGCGTCGAGACCGGCCGCACCAACCTCAGCGTTACCGGCGCGGTCGAGAGCGAGGGCTTTTTCTACGCGCCCGACCCGTCGAGCCAGCTTGCCTGCGCGATCGCCGGGAACATCGCGATGAACTCGGGCGGGGCGCATTGCCTGAAGTATGGCGTGACGACCAACAACCTGCTGGGCGTCACGATGGTGCAGATGGATGGCACCATCGTCGAGGTGGGCGGGGCGTTCATGGATGCGGGCGGGCTCGACCTGCTTGGCGTCATCTGCGGATCAGAAGGACAGCTTGGCGTGGTGACCGAGGCGGTGCTGCGCATCCTGCCAAAGCCGGAGGGCGCCCGTCCTGCGCTGATCGGGTTCAATTCGAACGAGGTCGCAGGCGCTTGCGTCAGCGACATCATCAAGGCGGGTGTCCTGCCTGTCGCGATCGAGTTCATGGATCGGCCCTGCATTCGGGCATGCGAGGCTTTTGCCAAGGCGGGCTATCCCGATTGCGAGGCGCTGCTGATCGTCGAGGTCGAAGGCTCCGATGCCGAGATCGACGCCCAGTTGTCGCTGATCCGCGACATCGCCATGCGCCACGATCCGGTGGAGTTTCGCGAAAGCCGGAGCGAGGATGAAAGCAAGCGCATCTGGCTTGGTCGCAAGTCGGCATTCGGGGCGATGGGCCAGATCAACGACTACATGTGCCTCGACGGAACGATTCCCGTCTCGTCGCTCCCCCTTGTCCTGCGTCGCATCTCGGAGATGAGCGCCGAATATGGCCTTGACGTCGCCAACGTCTTTCATGCCGGCGATGGCAACATGCATCCGCTTATCCTGTTTGACGCCAACAAGCCCGGTGATCTGGAGCGTTGCGAGGCTCTGGGCGCCGCGATCCTGACGCTTTGCGTTGAGGTCGGTGGATGCCTCACCGGCGAGCATGGGGTCGGTATCGAAAAGCGTGATCTGATGAACGTCCAGTTCTCGCAGGCCGATATGGAGGCGCAGTTGCGGGTGAAGGACGTGTTCGACCCGAAGTGGCTGCTGAACCCGGCAAAGGTCTTTCCGCTGAATGTCACCGCGGCGCGCCGGGCGGCCTGAAGGGGCCATGGCCACCCTGCGCTGATGCCTCGGGGACGGATGCAGACGGGACGCGGTGCTTGGGCTACAGCCAGTCGGCGCGTCCGGTGCCCACGGCCTCGGCCACGGACGCAAAGCCGTCCCGCGCGAGAAGCCGCTCCAGCCCGCGCGCGATCCGCGCCGGCAATGATATCCCCTCGAACACCATCGCCGTATAGAGTTGGACGGCCGAGGCACCGGCCCGGATCTTGGCATAGGCCTGCTCGGCGGAGCCGACCCCCCCCACACCGATCAGCGGCATTTTCCCCTGCGTCAGCTCCGAAAGCCGGGCCAGCACCCTGGTCGAGCGTTCAAAGAGCGGCGCACCCGACAGTCCGCCCGCCTGATTGCGATCGGCACCGATCAGGCCGTCACGCGCCAGCGTGGTGTTGGTCGCAACGAGCCCCGCCAATCCCGCGGACATCGCGACCTCGGCGATTTCGGCCAGTTCGTCATCGTTCAGGTCCGGCGCGATCTTGAGGAAAACGGCAACCGGCCTTGCCAGCGCGGCATTGGCCTCCATCACCCCGTCGAGAAGGCCGGAAAGCGCGGCCCGCCCCTGAAGGTCGCGAAGTTTTTCGGTGTTCGGAGAGGACACGTTCACGGTCGCGAAATCTATGGCCGGCCCGCAGAAGGCCAGAACCCGCGCAAAATCGGCCGCACGGTCGGCGCTGTCCTTGTTCGCGCCGAGGTTCAGCCCGATGGGCAGCGTGGCGGGTCGCGCGACCAGACGCGGCAGGACCGCCTCCATCCCCTCGTTGTTGAAGCCGAAGCGGTTGATCGCAGCCCGATCCTCGGTCAGCCGCCACAGGCGCGGGCGCGGATTGCCGTCCTGGGGGCGCGGCGTCACGGCCCCGACTTCCAGAAATCCGAACCCGGCGCGGGCGAGCGGTGTCAGGGCCACCGCGTTCTTGTCATATCCCGCTGCCAGTCCGACCGGATTGGCCAGCTCCAGCCCCCCGATACGCGTGCGCAGCCGCGTGCCCGTCACCATGCCCGGAAGGCGAACCAGACCCATCCGCAAGGCCTGGAGCGACAGACCGTGGGCCGTCTCGGGATCTGCATTGCGCAGCAGGGCCATCCCCGCGCGCTCGAGGATCATCACCACAAACCCTCGGGAAAGATGTGCCCCGTCGCGCCAAGTGGCAGCGACTTGTCCCAGACGACATCCGACAGGCGCAGCCGTCGATACAGGTGCGGAAACAGGGCGCCACCGCGTGAGGCCTCCCATTTCAAGGCCGGTCCCACCGCATCCGGGTTGACCGCGACTAGAACGAGGTCGCTTTCCGTGGCGAAATGCCGTGCCGCCGTCTCGGCGACCTGAGCGGCGGTCGAGAGGTGAATGTAGCCGTCCGCCAGATCAATCGGTGCGCCGGCGGTTTCGCCTGCGGTTCGGAAGGCATCCCACTCGGGGCGACGGAAGATCTTGTAGATCAGCATCGCCGCGTCATGCACCATGGGCCGACCCGCGGTCAATGGGGCAGTCCGCGCCCGGTGCGCCCCGACGCTTTCCGCGAAAAAGGAGTTGAAGGTTTTTGACATGGCCATGGCTCCGGGGGCACACTTGTCGGGCCCCCCAAATCCAGGAGAAATGCGATGTTGCTGCGCCCGGTTTTATTGCGTGCTTCGGCACTCGTTGTCCTCGCGGCATCGACCGCGATGGCGCAGGATGTCAAGCTGACCATCCTTGGCATCGGTGATATCTACAATTTTGCCGGCGACGAGGACCGGGGCGGCTTCGCCCGCCTGAACGCCGTCGCGAAGGCAGAGCGGGCCGCCAACCCGAACACGCTTTATGTTTTCGACGGCGACATGCTGTCGCCCTCGATCCTGTCCGGGTTCGACAAGGGTCAGAACACCATCGAACTGACCAACCTCGTGCCTTTCGACCTGGCCGTGCCCGGCAATCACGAGTTCGACTTCGGACCGGAGAATTTCATCGAAAAGATGGCCGCCTCGAAATACCCCTGGGCTGCCGTGAACATCACGCAGGCCGACGGCTCTGCCGTTCCGGGCCTTGGCGGGGTGACGGTCAAGGAAATCGCAGGTCTGAAGATCGCCCTGATTCCGGTGGCGCAGGATACCACGCCGGAGGTGTCGAGCCCGGGTGATCTGAAGTTCCTGCCTACGGTGGATACCGCGGTCGCGGCCGCGACCGGCGCGCGCGCGGACGGTGCGGATCTGGTGGTCGCTGTGGTGCAGACCGACATGGCCAACGACCGGGCGCTGATCGCAAGCAAGGCGTTCGACGTGGTGATTTCGGGTGACGACCATTCCTACGCGACATCCTATGACGGCATCACCGCCTACGTCGAAACCTCGATCGAGGGCCGCTATCTGTCACCGCTCGACCTGCATGTGACGATCGGCGAGAAGGACGGCAAACGCACGATCAGCTGGACACCGGTGTTCCGGTTCATCGACACCGCCGATGTCGTGCCCGATCCTGAATCGCAGGCGCTTGTCGACCTTCTGCAATCCGAGTTGAACGCCAGCCTCAACGTCGAGATCGGCGTCACCGAGGGGCCGCTCAATTCGCGCCGCAACGTGGTTCGTGCAGAAGAATCCGCGATGGGCAATCTGGTTGCGGACGCGATCCGCGCGGCGACGGGCGCCGACATTGCGATTGCCAATGGCGGCGGTATCCGTGCCGACCGAACCTACGAGGCGGGCACGATCCTCACCCGGCGGGATATTCTCGAAGAACTGCCTTTCGGCAACACGACTGTCCTGACAGAATTGCCGGGCAGCCAGATCCTCGCCGCTCTGGAAAACGGCGTCAGCCAGGTCGAAAAGGGTGCTGGCCGTTTCCCCCAGATTTCGGGGGCCACTTTTGTCTACGACCCGTCTGCCCCCGCCGGCGCGCGCGTGGCCGAGGTCACGATCGGCGGCGCGCCGCTTGACCTCGACAAGGTCTACAGGCTTGCAACCAACGATTTCATCCTGTCGGGGGGTGACGGCTACAGCGCACTGGGCGGTGGCAGGGTGCTTGTCAACAGCGGCAACGGCAACCTGATGGCGAACGACGTGATCGACTACGTCACCAGCACGGGCAAGGTCACGGCAAGCGTCGAAGGGCGGATCAGGACGGTCGGCCAGTAGCGCACGGGCGAGGAAAACCCTCCGTTCCCGCCCGGCGATCGGGCATGCGGCCCAGACGCGGGCTTGCTGCCCGCGCAAGGTTGGGCTTTGCTGCGGTGCGGGACCATCGGGCGGGCGGCATGGCGGAAACTCAGGGCTTTGATCTTGTACCTGTCGTGGTGCTGCTCGGTTCGGCAGTGATCGCGGTGCCGCTTTTCAGGCGCATCGGCCTCGGGTCGGTGCTGGGTTATCTGGCGGCGGGCCTTGCGATCGGCCCCTATGGCCTGGGAATGTTCAACGACCCGGCCACGATCCTGCATGTGGCCGAACTTGGCGTGGTGATGTTCCTCTTCATCATCGGGCTGGAGATGCAGCCAAGCCGCCTGTGGTCGATGCGAAGGGATATCTTCGGGCTTGGGCTGGCACAGGTTCTGGGCTGCATGGCGATCCTGTGCTGGGTCGGCGTGGCGCTCGGCTATCCTTTCGGCCAGTCGCTCATTGCGGGTGCGGGTTTCGTGCTGACCTCCACCGCCATCGTGATGCAGATGCTTGAGGAACGCGGCGACATGTCGACGCCCAAGGGGGGGCGGATCATCTCCATCCTGCTGATGGAGGATCTGGCCATCGTGCCGCTTCTGGCGCTCGCGGCCTTTCTCGCGCCGGGCGGCGGCGCGACAACGCTTGCCGAAAGGCTCGGGGATATCGCCATCGGCATCGGCGCGATCGTGGGGCTCGTCCTGGCCGGTCTCTATCTGCTGGACCCGCTGTTCCGGGTGCTGGCGAAGGCCCGGGCCCGCGAGGTGATGACGGCGGCCGCCCTGCTTGTGGTGCTCGGTGCGGCGCTCGGGATGCAGATGGGCGGGCTGTCTTCGGCCATGGGGGCCTTTCTCGCCGGGGTTCTGCTGTCCGAGTCGACGTTTCGCCATCAACTCGAGACCGACGTGGAGCCGTTCCGTGGGCTGCTGCTCGGGTTGTTCTTCCTTGCTGTCGGCATGTCGCTCGACCTGGCGGTGATCGCGGCCAACTGGCAGCTTGTCGCGATCAGCGTCGCGGCGTTCATGACGCTCAAGGCAACGGCGACCTATGTGGTCGCCCGGTTGTTCCGGGCCCCGCACGACGAGGCGCTGGAGCGCACGGCCCTGATGACGCAGGGCGGCGAGTTCGCCTTTGTCCTTTATGGGGCGGCGCTGGTGGTCGGCCTGCTCGACGCCCAGGCCAATGCGATCCTTACCGCGATCATCATCGTGTCGATGCTGCTTACCCCGCTGATCGTCATTCTGCACGACAGACTGACCCGGGCGCGGCCGGTGTCGCTTGACGGGATGGAGGCGCCGGAGGGCCTGCACGGAAATGTCCTGCTGATCGGCTTTGGCCGCTTCAGCCAGATCGTCAGCCAGCCGATCCTCGCGCGCGGGTATACCGTTTCCACGATCGACTCGGATCCCGAAATGATCCGGGCGGCCGCGAGCTTCGGGTTCAAGGTCTACTTCGGTGACGGCACCCGGCTCGACACGCTGCAGGCCGCCGGCGCGGCAGAGGCCCGGGCGGTGGTGGTCGGCATCGACAAACCGGAGTCCGCGACCCGTATCGTGGAACTGATGAAGGCCGAGTTTCCCCTTGTCCCCGTCCTTGCCCGTGCATTCGATCGCGGGCACCTCATGGCACTGATGCGCGCGGGCGCCGACGAGGCGGTTCGCGAAACCTTCGAGTCTGCGCTGTCCCTTGGCGCCAGATCGCTGGAGGCGCTCGGGGAGCCTGTCGACATCGTCGAAGGGATCCTGGAAGAGGTGCGCAAGCGCGACGCCGAGCGCCTTGCGCTCCAGTTCAGCCAGGGCACCATGGCTGGCCGCGACCTTCTGCTTGCAAACAAGCCGACCCTGACCGAAGCGCAAAAGCGCGCGGCTATAGACCAGGCCGATCCGCTGGCCCCGTGAACCATCCGCCAAGCGCTGTCTCGTAGGCCAGTCCTGCGCGGAAGCAGCGGGCATCGGCGTAGGGTCGCGCGACGATCTGGATCCCGGTCGGAACGCCGTTCGATGCCCGGCCCGAGGGCACCGAAAGGACGGGGCATCTGCTGAGCATGTTGAAAGGCAGCGTCATCACCCAACCCAGAAACGGGCTGACCGGTTTGCCATTGATCTGCAAGCGGTCCTGCGACTGATCGAAATCGGCCGCAACTGCCGGCAAGGCATTGGTCGGGCAGATCAGCACGTCATGGCTTTGGAGGATCGGCCCCATGGTTTCGAACATCGTGTTGACGGTTGTCAGGCTTTTCAGGAAATCGACGGCCTTCGAGGTGCGGCCCTTCTCGGCGAAGGCGCGGGCATATGTCGTCATCTGGTCGCCCCTCGATGCGAGTTCGTGGCTGAGCGAAGCGCCGAAGAGGTGTTCCAGATAGTCCATGCCCGAGGTCAGCACCTCGTCGGTCCAACCCGTCCGGACCTCGGTGACCGTCGCACCCAGCGCGCGGAAAACCTCGAGTGCCGCCTCGGTGTTGCGGCGCACATCTTCGTCCACCTCGAAAATCCCGAGATCGGGTGAATAGGCGATCTTCCAGCCCCGGATCGGCTTGTAGGTCAACGGCAAGCGCAGCTTCGGCCAGATGGTCGAGATGTCGGTCGCGAGCGGCCCGCTCATCACGTTCTGAAGGAGGATCGCGTCGGTGACACTGCGCGCAAGCGGGCCGGTATGGCAGTAGAAGTCGAGGTTGAAGGGCGGGTCATCGGGGTTCCGGCCATAGGGTGGCTTGAACCCCACGACCCCGCAGCACGAAGCGGGAATCCGGATCGAGCCGCCGATATCCGACCCGGTCGCGAGGGATGACGATCCGGCCGCGAGCGAGGCGGCCGCCCCGCCCGACGAACCGCCTGGCGTGAATGCCGGGTTCCAGGGGTTTCGCGTCACCCCCCAGAGCCGCGACCATGTATATCCCGCGCAGGAAAATTCCGGCGTCGCCGTGCGGGCATGGGCGATGCCCCCGGCCCGCAGGATGCGCGCGTTGTGGGGCGAGGTATGATCCGCCACATAATCCTTCATCAGGAGCGACCCGCCCGACGTCGGCTTGCCCTTGATATAGCTTTCGTCCTTGATCCCTATGGGCAATCCTTCCAGCGCCCGCACCCGGGCGCCCCTGGCGTATTTCGCTTCGGCTTTCCGGGCCAGATCCAGGGCCTCGTCGAAATGCGTCCGTGTCAGGGCATTCACCGGTGCCCTTGTCGCCTCGGCCCGGCGGATCGTTGCCTCCATCAGTTCGACGGGCGACAGGGTTTTCGCCTTGAACCGCGAGAGCGCCTCGTGAGCAGGCATGTAGACGAGATCGATGTCGCTCATTTTGAAGGCACTCCTTTCAGGGGGTTTCAGATTGCCGCGTCGCGATGCACGACGCGCCCGCCCACGAGCGTCAGCAGCACTTGCGTGTCGCCGATGTCATAGGGGTCGCAGTTGAATATGTCCCGGTCCAGCACGATCAGGTCCGCGCACTTGCCGGGGCTGAGCGATCCGGTCTCGGCGCTGCGCCACGCGGCGGCGGCCGCGTTCGTTGTATAGCCCGCCACCGCCTCGGCCCGACTGATCCTCTGTTCCGGCAGAAAGACCGGCCCGTGCCCTTCATGACGGGGCGGTTGGCGGGTGACGGCGGTTTCGATGATCTCGAACGGGTTCAACGTGCTGACACCCCAGTCCGACGACAGGGCCAATCCTGCCCCGGCGTCGAGCAGGGATCGGAAGGCATACATCCATTTCGTGCGTTCCGGACCAACCACCGGGATCGCCATCCGGTCGACCGATGGTTCGTGCCGCGCCCAGAGCGGTTGGACATTCGCCATCACGCCAAGGCTGCGGAACCGGGGAATGTCGGCAGGGTCGATGAACTGCACATGGGCGATCTGGTGAAGGCCCGGCCAGGCGCCATTCGCGACAAATGCCGTCTCCATGCCGTCAAGCGCCGCGCGCGTCGCCATGTCTCCGATCGCATGCACATGGATCTGGAACCGTGCGGCATCGAAGGCGGTGAACATTTCGTTGATCTGCGCCTGTTCGAACATCACCGGAGCGTTGCCGCCCTCGGCGTCCGAGTAGGGTTCGATCATCGCCGCGGTGCGGTTCTCGATCACGCCGTCCAGAAAGAACTTTGCCGAATGGACGCGGAACATTCCCTGCCGGCTCTCTGCCCGGAAATCGCTCAGCCGTTCCAACGCGATGGCAGTCGCATCCTCCGGGACGACCAGAGCCGTCGAGGCGACGCGCAAGGTCATCTCCTGGCCGCGTGCCAACGCCTGATAGACCCGGACATGACGCTCCATTACCTTGGCGTCGATGACCCCGGTGATGCCATGGCGGTTGGCAAGGCGCATTGCCCATACCACGCCGTCGGAAAAAGCCTGATCGTCCGGCGCGGGCATCCGGCCTTCGGCGAGGCTCACCGCCGTCTCGTAAAGCAACCCGGCCGGATTGCCTGCCGCATCCCTGACGATGTGGCCGTTGTGCGGGTCGGGGGTGGAGCGGTCAAAGCCGACGGCCTTCAGGCCCGCCGTGTTCAGGCAGGCATTATGGCCATCGGAAGCCACGATCAGACAGGGCCGGTCCGGCACGGCGCGGTCCAGCACGCTGGCGGTGAGATTGTGCTCGCCGAAGATCCCCGAATACCATCCGGTTCCGTTCACCCAAGACCGTCCGTGCGTTGCCGCGAAACTGGCGAGCGTCTCGATCAACTCGTCCACCGTCCGCGCACCGGAAAGATCCGCGTTCTGCGAGTAATCCTGGCCGCTGTCCTGCAAATGGATATGGGTGTCCTGAAACCCCGGAAGCACCAGCCGCCCGCCCGCGTCTATGACGCTTGTCTGCGGGCCCACGAGCCCGCGCAGATCCGCGTCCGATCCCAATGCCAGCACGCGGCCTGCCGCCACTGCGACCGCCTGAACGCTCGGCTGACACGGATCCATCGTCACCACACGGCCGTTCAGGACAACGAGGTCGGGGACGGGCATCGGCAATCTCCAGGTTGCTGCCTGGACAACGCTAGTGCGTGGAATTCACGCCCGGCAAGCGAAATGACGGTGACTTTATCCAATGGGCAGAAGAAATTGATTGTCGGGTCAATGGGATTTCGTGCCACGATCGGGAAAAGATCAACGGGGAAGGATGATTCCATGGAACGCGTAAAGTTCATCGACAAGATGGCGCAAGGCAAACTTTCGCGCCGCCAGATGCTTGCATCGGCAGGTGCCTGGGGCGTTGGCATGATGGTGCTGCCGCGCTTCGCGCGCGCCTCTGGAGCCCCGCTTACCTGCCTCGAATGGGGCGGCTACGATGTCGAGGACTACTACGCCTCTTTTGTCGCAAAGCACGGCGGCGGGCCCAATTTCTCGATCTTCGCCGGCGAGGAAGACGCCCTGGCCAAGGTGCGCGCGGGCTTGCAAGGCCGATGTCATGCACCCGTGCAACTACTCCGTCGCGCGATTTGTCAACGCGGGCCTCGTGACCGACATTGACACGTCCCGGCTGTCGAACTGGAATGATCTGTTCCCGGAGCTTCAGGCTGCCGAAGGCGTGGTGCAGGACGGCAAGATCGTCATGGCGCCGGCCGATTGGGGCAATTCCTCCATCGCCTACCGCCCCGATCTGATCGACCCGGAGTTCATCGCGAATCCGAGTTGGGGGATCTTCTACGACGATGCCTACACCGGGCGCGTTTCGCTTCTGGACAACGAACTGGTCATCACCATCGGCCAGATGGTCGGCGGCCAGTCCTATGACGAGGCGGTGTTGACCTCGGGCGACGCGCTGGTCGCGGCGGCCAAGGAATGGGGCACCAAGGGCGTCAACGTATCGCGCTTTCTCTGGACGGACTCGTCGGAGCTTCAGCAGGCGCTCGCCTCGGGCGAGATCGTCGCCGCCTACGCCTGGAACGATACCGTCAAGAACCTGCGTGTCGAGGGTATTCCCGTGGAGTTCGCGAAACCGAAGGAAGGCTATTTCACCTGGTTCTGCGGCCTGACGCTGCTGAACGTGGGCGAAGCGGATCCTGCGATGGCCTACGATTTCATCGACGCCTGGCTCAGCCCCGAAACCGGCAAGGCGCTGATCGAGGGTTCGGGCTATGGCCACGCCAACATGAAGAGCTTCGAGATCGCCGATCCCCAGCAGGTGGCGGACATGGGGATCATCACCGATCCGGTCGAACACATGAAGTCCGCCATCATCTTCAAGACCCTGCCGGACGAGCTGCAAAACCAGTACAACAAGGTCTGGGGCGACATAAAGGCGTTGAAGATGTAGCGCCGCCGGCCCTGGCGAGACATGTCGACGGGAAAAACCCGCACAGGCCTTGCGCTGCTGTCTCCAGCCCTGCTGGTCATGGCGGCGACACTGCTCGCGCCGCTGGTCGCGCTTGTCGTGATGTCGTTCTGGAAACAGGACGGCTTCGACATCGACCGGACCTTCACGCTTGCAAACTACTGGCGCCTGATCGAACCGGGGGAGGGGACGGTCTGGTATGGCATTCCCTTCCCGCTGGCCTATCCGGTGCCGGCGATCCTGATGGTCAAGTCGCTTGCGATGTCGCTGGTCGCCACCGCTCTGCGTCATCCTCGTCGTCCTATCCGATGGCCTATTTCCTCGCCTTTCGCGTCACCCGATACAAGGCGATGTGGATCATCCTGCTGACCATTCCGTTCTGGACCAGCTACCTGCTGCGGGTCTTCTCGTGGAAGATCATGCTGGGCTTCAACGGCGCGATCAATTCCGGGCTGATCGCGGTCGGCCTGATCGACAAGCCGCTCGATTTCCTGCTTTATAATCCCCTCGCCGTGATGATCACGCTGACCCACAGCTGGATCGCCTTCGCGGTTCTGCCCATCTATGTCAGCCTGGAAAAGATCGACCGCTCGCTGCTCGAGGCAGCCTCCGATCTCGGCGACAGCCGCTGGCGCCGGTTCCGCCGCATCACCCTGCCGCTGTCCATGCCGGGCACCATAGCCGCGACGCTGCTCGTCTTCATTCCGACTGTCGGCGATTATGTGACGCCGACACTGGTCGGCGGGCCGGGCGGCACGATGATCGGCATCCCTCGTGCAGCTTCTCTTCACCAAGCAGGACGATGCCCCGCTGGGGGCCGCCGTCTCGATCGTGATGATGCTGCTGATCGGGCTTCTGGTCGGCGATCTTCCTGCGGGCGATCAACTATGCCCGGATCCGCAGAAGGATCAACGGATGAAGCCCCGGATTCGACCTGCTGCCGGTCTATGCGGTGCTCTTCATGGTGTTCCTGTACGGTCCCATGCTGCTGATGCCGCTGTTTTCGTTCAATGACTTCGACCTTTGCGACATTCCCCCTCAAGGGTTTCACCACACGTCACTATGTCGAAATGGCCGCCAACACCTCGATGCTGGCCGCGCTCGGCAATTCGGTGATGGTCGGCATCGGCGTGTCGATCCTCGCCACCGTCGGTGGCGGTGCCGGCCTCGCTGGCGCTGACCCGCTACCGGGTGCCGGGGTCCGGGCCGATCCTGTCGTTCATGATGCTGCCGCTCGTGGTGCCGTCCATCGTCCTTGCGGTGGCACTTCTGGTCATCATCCTGCGCATCCTCGATCTGCCACTGTCGCTCTGGACGGTCGCGGCCGGGCACCTGATGATCTGCATTCCCTTCGCCATGACGGTGCTGATGTCGCGGCTTGAAGGGTTCGACCGCTCTCTCGAAGAGGCCTCGCGCGATCTTGGCGCTGGCGGCTGGAGCACCTTTCGCAGGGTCACGCTGCCCCTCGCGGCGCCGGCGGTCATCTCCAGCCTGCTCTTGTGCTTCATCATTTCGTTCGACGAGTTCGTGATCGCCTTCTTTCTGACCGGCACCGAAACGACGCTGCCGATCTTTCTCTTCTCTCAACTGCGCTTTCCCAACCGTCTGCCCGGCACGCTTGCGCTGCGGTTCGCTCATCCTGGTGGGGTCGGCGTTGCTTGTCGTCCTGGCCGAGTGGCTTCGTCGCCGTGGCGCCGTCCCCGCAAATCCTGGAGACCTCTGATGACTGCCGACCAAGGCGCTCCGATCATCTCGATCTGCGACATCACCAAGAGTTTCGGCACGTTCAAGGCGCTCAAGGGCATCAACTTCGACATCGCGCGGGGCGAATTCTTTTCGCTGCTCGGTGCATCGGGTTGTGGCAAGACCACGCTGCTGCGCATCCTCGCCGGGATCGAGGAACCGACCACCGGCAAGCTGCTGCATCGACGGTCAGTCCATGGCGGGCATTCCTGCCAATCGCCGGCCGACCAACATGGTTTTCCAGAGCTATGCAATCTTTCCGCATCTCTCGGTCCGCGAGAACGTCGGCTATGGCCTCGCCTATCAGAAGATCGCGAAGGCCGAGGCCGAACCAGCGCACCGACGAAGCGATCGAGATGGTCAAGCTGACCGGCCTTGGCGATCGCGGCGCGGGCCAGCTTTCCGGGCGGCCAGCGCCAGCGCGTGGCCCTTGCCCGCGCCCTCGTCCTGCGGCCCAAGGTTCTGCTGCTGGATGAACCGCTTTCGGCGCTCGACAAGAAACTGCGCGAAGAGATGCAGCTTGAACTGCGCGCGCTGCAACGCACGGTCGGCATCACCTTCGTCTTCGTCACCCATGACCAGGAAGAGGCGCTGACCCTGTCGGACCGGATCGCCGTGATGTCGGGAGGCAACGGTCCTTCAGATCGACACGCCCGATGGTCTTTACCAGCGGCCGAACTGCCGCGAGGTGGCCGAATTCATCGGCACGATGAACCTCTTGCCCGGCAGCGTCGGGGGGATCGAGAACGGTCGGATCTCGGTCGACGGCGGGCCGCTCGGCCGCTGGACGGCCGCCGCGCCCGACCAGCCCTTGCGCCTTGGCGCGCCGGTTCATCTGGCCCTGCGGCCCGAACGGTTGCGCTTTGCCCTTTCGGGCAAGATTTCGGGAAAGCTGCTTTCGGTTGCCTATCTGGGCGACCGCAGCCATTATCTTGTCGGTGTCGACGGGCTCGACGCGCCGATCACTGTTTTTCGTTCAAACGCAGGCAGAGATGAGATTGCCGTTCAGCCCGGCCAACCCGTGCATCTGGCCTGGGATGACCATGCGGCGCTCGTCCTTGCGTCCTGATCGGGAAAAATACCATGGCTGATGCAGGCTCGAACGCCGGCTGGATCTACAACCAGACCGTCAAGATGTTCGCCACCCCCGGCGATCCCCCATTCGAGGATCCGGCGCAGCTGGAACGCTATTGGGGCCGGGCGTGGGGCATCGACAACGATATCGGTGCGATCCGCTCGGTCCTCGTCCATCGCCCCGGTCCCGAAATGGCGGTGATCGACCCCACCCAGCGCATCGAGGAAATCGGCTCCTTCGGCGACATCGAGGCGGGATGGTATTTCCAGAGCGACACGCTGCCCGAGATTTCCGAAATGCAGGCCCAGCATGACGCCATGGTTGCCGCTCTGGCCGCGCGCGGGGTCGAGGTTCATTACATTGACGGTCCGCCGGCTGACCGCCTGAAGCAATGCTACACGCGTGATCCGCTGGTCATGGTGAAGGGCGGCGCCATCGTCTGCCGGATGGGAACCCGCATCCGGCGCGGCGAGGAGCTGGCCATCACCCGCACGCTGGCCCGCCTTGGCATCCCGATCCTGCGGACGCTTTCCGGCACCGCGACGATGGAGGGCGGCAGTTTCTCGTGGATCAACCCCAAGACCTGCGTCATCGGTTGCGGCATCCGCGTCAACCGCGAAGGGGCCCGTCAGATCGGGGAAGTCCTGGCAAGCCAGGGCGTCGACCTGATCGTTGTCGATCTGGTCGGCTATGACATCCACATCGACGCGTCATTCATGATGATCGACCGCGATCTGGCGCTGGTCGATCCTTTCGGGTTGCCGTTCTCGTTTCTGGAAAGACTGAAGGAACTGGATGTCCGGACGATCGAGATCACGCCCGCCGATGATCGCTGGATCATCAACTCGCTTGCCGTTGCCCCGGGCGAGCTTCTGATGCCGCAGGGCGCCACCAACCAGACGCTCGACCGTCTGGCCGCCGCCGGAGTTCGGTGGACGACTTTGCCCTACGACCGGATGCAGCTGAACGGCGGAGGCATCCACTGCTCGACGACCCCCCTGATCCGCGATTCCTGCTGAGGTTCCGATGCCCTTGTCCCATGAAGTCGTGCTGGTAACCGGCGCCTCCGGCAATCTCGGTGGCGCGGTCGTTCGCCTGCTGTTGCGTCGAGGTGCCCGTGTCGTTGCCGTTGATCGCAGCGATGCGTCGTCCATGGAAGATGCGGATCCGGCGCGTCTGCTGCATCTCAAGGGGTATGACCTTGCCCAGAAAACCCGGGCCGACGGCGCCGTGGCCGAAGCCGTGGCGCAGTTCGGCCGCGTATCGGCGCTGATAAACACCATCGGCGGCTTCCAGATGTCCCGTGTCGCTGATGACGCACTCGGTCAATGGGATGCGATGATGGGCGTCAACGCCCGTGCGGCGCTGGTGATCAGCGCGGCGATCCTTCCCGCCCTGGTCGGCAACGGCCGCGGCAGCATCGTCCATATCGCCGCGCAGCCGGGCCTCAAGGCCGGGGCGGGGCAGGCGGCCTATGCGGCTTCGAAGGCGGCGCTCTTGCGCCTTACCGAAGCGATCGCGGCGGAACACCGGGCGGATCGCATTACCGCCAATTGCATCCTGCCGGGAACGATAGATACGCCATCCAATCGCGCGGCCATGCCGGACGCGAAACCAGACACATTCGTTCCGCCCGATGCCATAGCAGAGCTGGCGGCCTTTCTCGTGTCCCCCGAAGCCGCAGTCGTCACCGGAGGCGCGATCCCCGCGACCGGTCTTGCCAGACGCAAGGGCGATTGACACACGACCGCTTTGCCCGACACCATCGACCCATGGTTGATGGTGGCATCAGCGAGAGGCACGAGCAATGACGCCGCTCGACCGGGTGCGTGGCTTGCCGATCTGGCGCGGCCCGGTGGAGGCGACACCGCTTGACGGCGGTATCACCAACGTGAACTTCCGGGTGCGGGAGGCCGACCGAACCGTCGTCGTGCGAATTGGCGACGATATTCCCGTCCATCAGATCCTGCGCTCGAACGAACTCGCGGCCAGCCGCGCCGCTCATGCCGCGGGGGTTTCGCCCGCGGTGCTGTATCACGAACCAGGCGTTCTTGTGATCGAATGGATCGAGGGGCGCACAATGAGCGCCGCGGACATCAGCGGAAACGAAGACCTGCTCGATCAGGCCATCTCGCTTGTCATGCGGGCACACCGCGATATCCCGCGGCACTTGCGCGGGGCGGCTGTGATCTTCTGGGTGTTCCATGTCCTGCGTGACTATGCTGCCGCCCTGGCCGAGGGCAGCAGCCCCTATGGTGCCGAACTCCCCTCGCTTATGGCCAAGGCCGAGCGTCTTGAACGTGCGATCGGCCCGATCGACCTCGTTTATGGCCACAACGATCTGCTTCCCGCCAATTTTCTGCACGATGGCACCAGAATGTGGTTGATCGACTGGGACTATGCGGGCTTCAACTCGCCGCTTTTCGATCTTGGCGGGCTTGCCGCCAACAACGCGCTGTCCCAGGCGCAGGAAACCCGCATCCTCACCGGCTATTTCGACCGAAGCCCCGACGAACACCTCTGGCATCGCTACCGGGCAATGAAGGCGGCGGCCGCGCTCCGCGAAACGATGTGGAGCATGGTGTCCGAACTGCATTCCGAATTGCAGTTCGACTATCGTGCGTACACCCGCAGCAACCTTGCGACCTTCCACGCGGCCTACGCCGCGTTTCAGGAGATAACATGAGCGATCGTGCCCGTCTTCCGACCACCGCCCGTGCCGTCGTGATCGGCGGCGGTATCGTTGGCTGTTCGACGGCCTATCATCTGGGAAAGCTTGGCTGGACAGACACCGTCCTTCTCGAACGCAAGAAGCTTACGTCGGGAACGACCTTTCATGCGGCAGGACTCGTGGGCCAGCTTCGCACGTCGGCCAACATCACGCAGCTGCTTGGGTATTCCGTCGATCTCTACAAGCGACTGGCCGAGGAAACCGGTCTCCAGACCGGCTGGAAAATGAACGGTGGCCTGCGTCTCGCCTGCAACGCGGAACGCTGGACGGAAGTGAGGCGCCAGGCCACGACCGCCCATTCCTTCGGGCTCGACATGCATCTCTTGACCCCATCCGAGGCGAAGGCGCTCTGGCCCCTGATGACTACGGACGACCTCGTCGGTGCCGCCTATCTTCCGACCGACGGTCAGGCAAACCCGTCCGACATAACGCAAAGCCTCGCCAGGGGCGCGCGCATGGCGGGCATATCGATATTCGAGGATACCCCGGTCGTTCGCATCATTCTGGAAGAGGGTCGCATCAGGGGCGTCGAAACCCCCGAAGGCACGATCGAGTGCGAAAAAATCGTCTGCTGTGCCGGGCAATGGACGCGCACCCTCGCCGCGACCGTCGGCGTCAACGTGCCGCTCGTGTCGGTCGAGCATCAATACATGGTGACAGAGCGGATCGAGGGTGTGACACCCGATCTGCCCACCCTGCGCGATCCAGACCGGCTGACCTACTGGAAGGAAGAGGTCGGTGGTCTGGTCTGGGGCGGATACGAGCCCAACCCGAAGCCATGGGCGCAAGGTGGCATCCCCGAAGGATTCCACTTCGAACTGCTGACATCGGATTTCGATCACTATGAACAGTTCATGGAGAATGCCATTGCTCGAGTGCCCGCGCTGGCCTCGGCGGGGGTGAAGCAGCTGGTGAACGGACCGGAAAGTTTCACGCCGGACGGCAACTTCATCCTGGGTGAGGCGCCGGAGTTGCCGAACTTCTACGTTGGCGCGGGGTTCAATGCATTCGGGATCGCATCGGGTGGCGGGGCAGGCATGGCGCTCGCCGAATGGGTGGTCAAGGGCGAGGCGCCCTATGACCTGTGGCCTGTCGACATCCGCCGCTTCGGCCGCGTGCACCGGTCGACCGATTGGGTGCGCGAGCGCACCATCGAGGCCTATGCAAAGCATTACACGATCGCCTGGCCGTCCGAAGAATATCGCTCGGCCCGCCCGACGCGGCGCTCCCCGCTCTACGCGCACCTTCAGGCAGCGGGTGCATGTTTCGGCGAAAAGCTGGGGTGGGAACGTCCGAACTGGTTCGCGGACATCGCGGCCGGGGAACGGCCCGTCGATGTCTATTCCTATCAGCGGCCGGGCTGGTGGGCGGCTGTCCGCAGGGAACATCTTGCCGCGCGATCGGCGGCGGTGCTGATCGACCAGACATCGTTCGCGAAGTTCCTCCTTGCCGGGCCCGATGCCGCGGCCGTTCTGAACCAGATCGCCGCTGGAAATGTCGATCGCGCCGTTGGCAGGCTGATCTATACGCAGATGCTGAACACTCGGGGCGGCATCGAGGCGGACCTGACCGTCGTGCGAACCGCCGCCGACGCATTCTACATCGTGACCGGCACAGGGTTTGCCACCCACGATTTCGACTGGATCGCCCGCAACATGCCTCGTGGTGCGAATTGCCGCCTCGTCGATGTCACGTCGGGGTCCGCGGTGCTTTCGCTCATGGGCCCGAACGCCCGCGACATCCTCGCCCGCGTCTCTCCCGACGATCTGTCGAACGCGGCCTTCCCCTTCGCCACCGCCAGACAGATCAGTGTCGCGCGCTGCCCGGTCCTTGCGCTGCGCGTGACCTATGTGGGCGAGCTGGGGTGGGAGCTGCACATGCCGACCGACGTCGCCGTCACGGTCTATGAGGCGATCATGGCTGCCGGTTGCGACCTCGGCCTGGTCCAGGCAGGCTACCGCGCAATCGAAACGCTGCGTCTTGAGAAGGGCTATCGTGCCTGGGGCGCCGACATCGGCCCCGATCACACGCCGGTCGAGGCCGGCCTTGCGTGGGCCTGCAAGCTTGGGTCGGGCCTGCCCTTCATCGGTCGCGACGCGGTTGCCTTGCAACTGGCGAACGGCGTCCGCAAGAGGCTCGCGACGTTCTCGGTCGAGGATCCGGCCGTGATCCTGCTTGGCCGCGAAACGATCTATCGCGACGGGGTCCGCGTCGGCTGGCTTTCTTCGGGCGGATTTGGGCACAGCATCGGGCGGCCGATCGGGCTGGGATATGTGCGCGATCCTTCGGGGGTTTCTGACGGGTTCCTGACGACGGGCGAGTATGAACTGGAAGTTGCCTCGGACCGTGTTCCGGCCAGGCTCCACCTTGCGCCGCTCTACGATCCGCAGAACCTTCGGGTGAAGGCGTGAGACTGGCGGTCGGACGGGGCGGTTCCGCGCCTGTGCAAGTCGCAAAGGGCGGAACTTTGCGACGTTGCCGTCCATCCGGTCGGCCGCACCCGCAAGCCCGCCCGTGGGGCCCCGCACCAAGGGCAGGCGGGGCAGCCCGACAGGCCGGCCAGCCGGGCAATCCGCGCATCCGTCAAGGGCGGGGTCCGTTGGTCGGGCGGTGCCACGACCGGCAGGCGCAGACTGGATCATGGCTGTGGATGCCTTGGGGCAAGCTTTCTCGGCTCGCTTTGGGCTGCGGTGCCAAGCCGCCGCCGGTGCCAGCGGCAGGGTCACGCCTAAAATTGTTCCGTCAGCTCCGTCATTTTCGATATCAAGAGGTTTATTTCGTCCTCTCCCGGAATTTCAACGAGACTGACCAGTTCAGTCTGGCTACACTTTCCGCAATCTGGAGAGACGCGATCGGGGCGTCGCAAACAAGGTGCCGGTAGCGTCATGGTCAGTCCGAAAGTCAGCCTGATGTTCTTTCGCTCTCTTCTGCTGGCAGGGCTTGTCGGCGGAGTTCCGGCAAGCCCGGTTGTGGCCCAGAACGCACCGCCCGAAGTCACGGTGGCGTCCCCCATCGTCAAGCCGATCGTGGAGGACGACGAGTTCGTCGGCCGTTTCGAAGCGGCAGATGCCGTCGATGTGCGCGCGCGCGTGTCGGGCTATCTTCAGGAGGTGCATTTCCAGGACGGCACGCTGGTAAAGCAGGGTGATCTGCTTTTCACGATAGATCAGCGCCTGTTTCAGGTTGCCCTGCGGCAGGCAGAAGCCGAAGTTTCCAATACGACGGCGAGTTTCGAATTTGCCCAGGAGCAGTTGTCGCGCGCCGAGTCGCTCGTGGCGAACGGCAACATCGCCCAAAGCACCGTGGACGAGCGGCGCGAGCGCTTCCTGAATGCATCCGGCGCGCTCGAGCAGGCCCGGCAGACGCTGGAGCAGGCGCAGATCAATCTCGATTTCTCCCAGGTTCTCGCCCCGATCGCCGGACGGATCGACAGGCGGTTGGTGACGCCGGGAAATCTCGTTCGCGCCGATGACACGGTGCTGACCACCATCGTGTCCATCGATCCGATCTACTTCTATTTCGATATCGACGAGCGCTACTTCCTTGCCTATGCCAAGGACGCGCGCACCCGCGGAAGTTCGATCCAGGAGGGTGGGGGCGGCCTTCCGGTCAAGCTCCGGCTGTCGGATGAACGCATGGCCCCGTTCGATGGAACGCTGGATTTCTCGGAAAACCGCATTGACGCGGCCACCGGTTCCATGCGCGTCCGCGCCGTGGTGCCGAACCCCGATGGCATTCTTGCCCCCGGCCTGTTTGGCCGGGTGAACGTTCCGGGGTCGTTCCAGAACGAGGGTATTCTGATACCCGATGCGGCGCTCGTCGCGGACCAGAACCGCCAGCTCGTGATGATGGTGGACGAGGCCGGCAACGTCACCCCGCGAGAGGTCCGCCCAGGTCCGCGGATCGACGGATATCGCGTGATCCGCGAAGGGCTCGACGGGAGTGAGACCATCGTGATCGAAGGCATCGTGCGGGCTCGTCCGGGGTCCGTCGTCACGCCTGTCCGGGTCGAGCTTCCACCCGTGGCGGAGCGCTAGACGATGGGACGGTTCTTCGTCGACAGGCCGATCTTTGCGGCCGTCCTTTCCATCGTCCTGACGTTGGTCGGCGCCTTGGCCTATTTTGCGCTGCCGGTCGAGCAATACCCCGAAATTGCGCCGCCGTCGATTGTCGTGCGGGCCAGCTATCCCGGCGCCGATGCCGAAACTGTGGCCTCGACCGTGGCGACCCCGCTGGAGCAGGAGATCAACGGCGTCGAGGACATGCTCTACATGTCGTCCTATGCGACTGCGGACGGGGCGATGACGCTCACCGTCACCTTCGAGCTTGGGACAGATATCGATGCCGCTCAGGTTCTGGTCCAGAACCGGGTCTCCATTGCCGAGGCGCGTCTTCCCGACGAGGTCAGGCGGCTTGGCCTGACGACGACGAAGAGTTCGCCCAACCTGATGATGGTGGTTCACGTCCTGTCGCCCGACGAGACGTTCGACCAGCTCTATGTCTCGAACTACGCGCGAGCCCGGATCCGCGATCGCCTGATCCGCCTCGATGGTGTCGGCGACATCGTGATTTTCGGAGAGCGCGAATTCTCTGCCCGAGTATGGCTCGACCCCGACCGGCTCGCCGCTTTCGGACTGACCGCGGGCGATGTGGTCGCTGCCATTCGCGAGCAGAACATCCAGGTTTCTGGCGGAACACTCGGGGCGCCGCCGAACGACCAGAATGCAGCCTTCGAAGTGGCCGTGACGACACAGGGGCGGCTGGAACAACCCAAGGAATTCGGCGAGATCATCGTCCGGTCGACGGACGAGGGGCGGATCGTCCGCGTCCGGGATGTCGCGCGGGTCGAGATCGGCGCCCGCAGCTACACGACGAATTCCTACCTGAACAACAAGACCGCCGTGGCACTGGGGATCTTTCAGCGGCCGGGATCGAACGCGCTGGCGGGATCGGACCAGATCATCGCCACGATGGACGAGTTGAAGACACTTTTCCCGAAAGGCCTTGAATACACCATCGTCTACAACCCGACGGAGTTCATCCGCTCGTCGATCGACGAGGTCTACAAGACGATCTTCGAGGCCGTCCTGCTGGTTGTGATCGTGGTCCTCGTTTTCCTGCAATCATGGAGAGCGGCGCTGATCCCGCTGCTGGCGATACCTGTTTCACTGGTTGGCACGTTCGCCGTGATGCTGCTGCTCGGCTACTCGCTCAATCTGCTGACCCTTTTCGGACTCATCCTTGCGATCGGCATCGTGGTCGATGATGCGATCGTTGTGGTCGAGAATGTAGAGCGGAACATCGAGGAGGGCATGGCCCCCCGCGACGCGGCGCACCGCACAATGGATGAGGTGTCGAGCGCGGTCATCGGCATTGCGCTCGTCCTGATCTCGGTCTTTGTGCCGACTGTCTTCGTGGCGGGGATCACCGGCACGTTCTATTCCCAGTTTGCCGTGACGATCTCGGTCGCGACGGCGATCTCGGCGCTCAATTCGCTCAGCCTTTCTCCCGCCCTGGCCGCCTTGCTGTTGCGAAGCAAACACGGCAGCGACGAAGGCCGCTGGTTGCCGGCAAGGCTGTTGGGCCGGCTTGCACGGGGCTTCAATCGCGGCTTCGATGCCCTGTCGAGGGGATATGGCCGCCTCGTTCGCCTGCTCGTGAGTTCATGGGCCGGGCTCGGCGCCATGCTGGCCTTGTTTGCCGGATTGCTGTTTGGCACATCCTGGATGCTTCAACACGTCCCGACCGGGTTCATTCCGGAAATGGACCAGGGCTACGCGATCGTCGTGGTGCAACTGCCTGACAGTGCCTCCCTCGAACGCACCGATGCCGTGATCAGGCAGGCATCCGAGATCGCCCTCTCGGTGCCGGGTGTAACCAACGCCGTCGCCTTTTCGGGCTTTTCCGGCGCGACGTTCACCAATGCCTCAAACCAGGGCGTGCTCTTCACGACATTTGCGGACTTCAAGGAGCGTGACAAGCAGGGGCGCCCGGCGGGCGCCATCATCGGCGAACTTTATGGCAGGCTTCAAAGTCTGCGCGAGGCATTCATCATTGCGATTCCGCCGCCGTCGGTTCCCGGTGTCGGCAATGGCGGCGGCTTCAAGATGCAGCTTCAGGATCTTGAAAGCGACGACATGCGCCGTGTTCTCGGGGTTTCCTACCAGGTCATGGGGCTGGCCCAGCAAAACCCCAACGTGGCGGGGGTCTTCACGACCTTCTCGGCCAGCGGGCGCCAGATATTCCTCGAGATCGACCGCGTGCGGGCGCAAATGCTGAACGTGCCGATCGGCAACATCTTTGAAACCCTGTCGGTCAATCTCGGGTCGACCTATGTCAACGACTTCAATTCCTTCGGTCGCCTGTTCCAGGTGCGTGCGCAGGCGGACGAGCGGTTTCGTGTCGACGCCGAAAGCATCCCGAAACTCCGCGTCCGTTCGGCGACCGGCGCATTGGTGCCGCTGGGAACACTCGTGACCATCCGGGATGCCACAGGTCCGCAATTGGTGCAGCGCTACAACATGCTCGTCTCGGTGCCGCTCCAAGGCAATCCCGGCCCCGGCAAGTCGACCGGCGAGGCGCTTGACGCAATGGAGCAGATGGTTGCGCAGGTCGCGCCCCCCGGTGTGACGTTCGAATGGACGGACCTTGCCCTGCAAGAGCGCAATCAGGGCAATACAAGCCTTTATGTCTTCGGCTTGTCGATCCTGTTCGCCTTTCTCGTTCTGGCCGCCCTCTATGAAAGCTGGTCGCTGCCTCTGGCGATTGTCCTGATCGTGCCCCTGTCGATCCTTGCCGCATTGATCGGTGTCAGCCTGCGGGGCATGGACAACAATATCCTGACGCAGATCGGATTGATCGTTCTCGTCGGACTGGCGGCAAAGAACGCGATCCTGATCGTCGAATTCGCCAAGCAAGGCGAGGCAGAGCGGGGATTGAGCCCCGTCGATGCCGCCGTGGATGCCAGTCGCCAGCGCCTGCGGCCAATCCTGATGACGGCCTTCGCGTTCATCCTTGGCGTGGTGCCGCTCGTGATCGCCTCCGGTTCGGGGGCCGAGATGCGCCAGGCCCTCGGGACGGCGGTGTTCTCGGGCATGATCGGGGTGACATTGTTTGGCCTGCTGTTGACGCCCGTGTTCTACGTTGCCATCCGTCGACTGCTTGGCGGTGGCAAGACCGGAGCGGCTGGCACCTCCGCCTGAAACCCGGCGCCGGTCAAACGATCGTCCCGGTCTGCGAAACCGCCTCGTCGGCGAGCACGCCTTTGACAAGACGATACTTCACGCGGGCATCCGTGAAGCGACGATAGAAGTCGAGCAATTCGCCCCAGTGGTCGTCGATCTGGCGCAAACCCGACAGAAAGGCGACGACCAGACCGATCCCGATTTCACCCTGGATCACCAGCCAGCCGCCAAGGGCGAGAACAGCGATCGTCGCGGCGTGCATGATGATATTGTTCGCGATCTTCAGCACACCCTTCAACGCGTTCATCCGAAGGCGAAGCCTGTAGGTTCTGCGTGTCTCGTAAAGCGCCCTGACGATCATCGGTCGCTGGCCGAATTCGGCGGCATCTATCATGTCCAGCCCGGCACGCCGGAGCGACTGGATGCGCTTGCGCGTCAGAATATTGATCCGCCGTTGCAGCAAGGGTGTCACGATCGCTTGCAGCACGAGCGCCGCCAGCCCGATTGCCGCAAGCCGGGGTTCCGAAAACGCGATGAAGCCCAACAGGCTCAGCAGCGTCCCGCCTTCGATCAACGGGGTGTTCAGCGCCTCGGAGGCAAACCCGCCCAGATCCTCGACTTCCGCCGTGATGACGGATGTGACGGCACCCAGCTTGCGCGTCGCCTCCGCCCCTGTTCGATGGCGTTGTGCCTCGATGATCGACACCCGCAGGATCCGGCTCACGATTTCCTGTATCCATCCTCGGATGTAGGTGACGAAGAACTTGATGACGGATGTCAGCAGCACCACGCCCGCGTATTGAACGGCAAGCCAGGTGATCAGCCCCGGATCCCCGCCGGGGATCGCATCGTCGATGATCTTCTCTTGAAGCGTCAGGGGGATCACGGCCAGCACGGGCAGTGCGAGCCCAAGCAGGATAACCGCCGCCTGAAGCCAGAACGTCTGCCCAACGATCAGCGAGTAGAGCAAAGTCCGGTGGGTCCAGCCCGAGGTGCTGCGCATGCTCTGCTCCTGCCGTCGCGTTTTTGATGGGCGCTGAATGAAGATTCGGCAAGTCCGCCGCGCCGGCCGGGCAAGGCGGCGCGGGCGCGACCCCAAATCGGACACCAAGCGCATCGTGAAACGGCCGGGGAACGTGCTAGATAACTCGAACCGCCAGAGTGATGGAACCCCGATGCCCACGCCCACGCTTCCCCAGACCTCGCCGGAAAGGCCCGGGCACTTCTTTGCATCACCCCAGATGAAGGTCGTGATCGACCGGGTTGCGACACGCGTGACACTCGCCCAGGGCGTCGCGCTGTTTCGAAAGGGCGAAGACGCCGATTCCTTCTACATTCTGGATGACGGCGAAATCGAGATCAGCGTCACCTCGTCCGAAGGCAAGAAGCTGTCGCTCGAGGTTCTGACGTCATCGGAGATCTTCGGTGAGATCGGGCTGTTCGCGGGCCGGCGGACCGCCGATGCGACAGCCTTGCGCGACTCGCGCTTGCGCCGCATCCGGCGTGTCGATGTTCTCGCCGCGATCAGGACGGAACCGGACCTGGCGTTGCAGATCATAGATCTGCTTTGCGCACGATTGCGGGTCGTCAGCGAAAAGCTGGAAGAACGCGCCTTCTTGCCCCTGCCGATACGGCTTGCACGCCGTTTCCTGCACCTTGCGGACAAATACGCGCCAAACGGCGCGATGATACCGATGTCGCAGGCCGATCTGGCAGACTTTGCCGGCGCAACCCGCGAAGCGGTGGCCAAGACCCTCGCGGTTTGGCGCGACCGGGGGTGGATCACGCTGACCCGCGGCGCGATCCATATCCGTGACCGCGCCGCGCTCGATGTCCTCGCATCCAGCGACGAGGAATAGGCCGGGCACTAGCGCACGTTGATCTCTTCCAGCAATTGCAGAACCTCAAGGCGCGTTACGCCCAGATCGAGCAGGACATGGTCTTCGGCACAGAGCAACTCACGATAGGTGCGCGTGCCTTCATCCCGCAAATGGCTGGAGTGAAAGACGGCCGTGATCCGCCGAAAGATCGCTGTAGCGGGTTGCCACGTCAGCGAATGTACCGGCACCGGGGCTTCTCGGTAGGTGGTCATGGCATTGGCCTCCTGGCTGGTCGTATCTGACTTGGATCCAGCGTCGTCAGAACCGCCGGATGATGAACCGAGTCTCGTCGAGGATCGGCGCCACGTCTGTGAAGGGCTTCACACCCGGCCCAGGTTTCGGGGGGTCGAACCCGTGGAGAGGATTGCGGGCGCTTCGGGCGAACCGACCACGGGATCGCCTGACAGCACCTCGCGCATCAGTTTTTCCGCGATCGCGTCCCGAAACGTGTCGAACCCGTCGACCTCCATCACGAAGGCCCCGATGCCGGTCATCAACTTTTGCCGGTAGTAGTCACCAAGCTTCGGATCGTCGCCCCGTATGGCGAGCGCATTGATGACGATACCGTTTTCCTTGGCCACGCCGCGCATCGCGACGAGGGACGTGGTGGTTTCGCGGCGGGAGACCGGCGTAGACCGCCCGTCGCCCGAGACGTCGATCACGAGGCGTTCGGCGCAAAGTCCGTCCTCGGTCAACAATCCGATCGCGGCCTTCAGGCCGGTGCCGATGTCGGTATTGCCGTTGACGGCCCGCTCCGTGCCGGCAAGCGTTTCGGCGAACGTCCAAAGCTCGGGACCGGATGTCACGCGATGCCAGCCGATGATCTGCGGCGCGAAGGCGCTGTCGGCCCAGAGCACCGCTGCGATATCGACCACGCCGGCCCGTTCGAAGGACTGGCTGATGGCCTGCGACATGAGGGCGTCGTGGTATCCCATGATCTGCAATCGATATTCCTCGGCGCTTATGCTTCCGGACGCGTCGATTGCCAGAACAATGGCAACGTCCGAGCAATCTGCGTTGGCGGGCGCCGATGCCAGTCCGAGCGCGCAGACGGCGAGAGCGGCCTTGAGGCTCGGCCCGGCCCATCCCGACGCGCCGATACCGCCCCGTGCCGGTGCAATCGCAGGCAATCCCGGCAGGGCGTTTCCACTTGCTGCCCGACCGCCGTCTGCGTGAGGTGGAATTCGTGGTTTCTGAACACTGATCATCGGTTTGTTTCCTCCCACGGATCGCGCGCCTTGGACTGCGCCGGTTCGCCGCCAAGGGCAAACCCTCCTGACGATCATTACCGATCCGGATCGGAATCTCTGTAATTCGGGTCACATGGAATCGGTTGAGTGCAGACGGCGGAAAGGAAAACGGGAAATCCCGGGTGCGTCGGTCGTCACGAACCACGGCGCTTGGCTGTTCAACCGTTGAATCGCCGGGGCCAGAAGCCAAAGAAAACCGAGCATTTGTATGGGCATAAGGGGCCGCCGACAAAAGAGAATTTGCTTTGTAGCCGGTTCCGGTGCGATAGTTAATGCTTGGGGCCGACACAGGTTGCGGCCCTTTCGGGGGGTCAGTCTTATTTGTCTGATATTGGTTGAGATGTCTGGGCCCGGGATGTGTCTTGGAGCGGGGGGAGCATGACCGATCGACTTCTCGCGGCGCTTGACCCGCTGGGTCTTGGCGAGTTCCACGATCTGCTCGCCGCCAACGATGTCGAAGCCGACATGCTTGCGGACCTCACGGAAGCGGATCTTCGGGAACTCGGGCTGTCGCTGGGCCAGCGGAACCGGTTTCTCCGTGCGGTTCGGACGGGTGACGAAACATCCCCTGGTGCCCGCGCCGTGGCGGAGCGGCGCCAGTTGACGACGCTCTTTTGTGATCTTGTCGGATCGACAAGGCTTGCGACCATCCTCGACCCCGAGGATCTTCGGGACGTCATCCAGTCGTTCCAGCGGGCCTGCTCCGACACGCTGCGGCGGCACGGAGGACACATCGCCTATTCCCAAGGCGACGGTGTGATGGCGTATTTCGGTTTCCCCCTTGCGGGCGAGGATGATCCCGAACGCGCGATCCGTGCGGGGCTTGAACTGGCCACGAGAATCGAGCGGCTGGCGACCCCGGCCCCCGAGGCATTGCAGGTCCGCATCGGTATCGCGACCGGGATCGTCGTGGTGGGAGACTCCGAAGACGGCAATGTCGCAGGCGGAATCGTCGTCGGCGAAACCCCGAACCTCGCCGCGCGGCTTCAGCAATCGGCAGCCCCGGGCGAGGTCATCATCGCGGAGGCCACGCGCCGGCTAGGTGGCGCGATGTTCGAGTATGACACCCGCGGAGCCCTGGAGTTCAAGGGGTTCAGCGATCCCGTTCCGGTCTATTGCGTGATCGGGGAAAGTGCGGCGCCCAGCCGGTTCGAGGCGCAGGCGACCGCGGGGCTGAACGCCATTGTCGGACGGGACGCCGAACTTGCCCTTCTCCGGCGCATGTGGCGCTCGGCGCTGGCGGGCGAAGGCGGCATCGCGCTCGTCAGCGGCGAGGCCGGCATCGGAAAGTCGCGGCTCGCACGGGCCTTCATCGAGCAATTGCGGCGCGACCGGCAGCGCATACTCCAGTGGCATTGCGCCGCGCATCTGTCGAACCGCCCGCTGCATCCTGTCGCGCGCGAAATCGAGTCTGCGGCGGGTATCGCCCGGGGCGCGCGCACGGAGGCGCGCCGCGCGGCCCTTGTCGAGCATGTTGGCGACCTGTCGAGCCTTGGACCGGAGGACGTGCCCTGGCTTGCCGACCTGCTGGGCCTGCCCAATCCCGAACGGCCCGATCTCGACGCTCCTGCCCGCGCACGTCGGCTGAACGACGTTCTCCTGCGCAGGATAGACGCGCTGTCGGGCGAGGCTCCGACCCTGATCCTTCTGGAAGACGCGCATTGGGCCGACGCGGCAACGATCGAGTTGGTGAGCGCGCTCATCCCACGGCTCGCAAGATCGTCCGTCATGCTGCTTGTGACGCACCGGCCCGAATTCGTGCCGCCCTGGACCTTGGGCAGCAGCGCCACCACCATCGCGCTTCAGGGCATCGATGCGAAGTCGGGCGAACAATTGCTTGGGATGGTGGCGGGAAACCGGGATCTGCCGGCGGGCGTCATCCGGATGATTCTCGAGAAGGCCGGAGGCGTGCCGCTGTTCGTCGAGGAACTGACCAAGACCGTGCTCGACTCGGTCAGCGACGGGGCGATGCTCATTCAGGGCAATGGGCCGATCACGATACCCGCAACGCTTCAGGATTCACTGATGGCCCGCCTTGACCGGTTGGGGGACGCGAAGGAAATCGCGCAACTCGGCAGCGTGATCGGGCGGGAATTCAATGCCGAGATGTTGCGCATCATCGCCCCCGAGCGTCCGGACATCGAGGAAGGCCTTCGGCGCCTGTGCGCTTCGGGGCTTGCATTCGAACGGGGCGGCGACGTTGCGGGCGCGATCGTCTTCCACCACGCCCTCATTCAGGACACCGCCTATGAGGCGCTGCTGAAGAAGCGCCGCCGCGAGGTTCACCGCGCCATCGCCGAGGCCATGTTGCAGGGACATGAGGCGTTTGCCGGGTCGGAACCGGAAACGATCGCGCGGCATTGCTCCAAGGGTGGAATGGACGAGCCTGCGATGCAGCACTGGCTGGTCGCCGGATTGCACGCACTGGACCGCGCAGCGAACCAGCCGGCACTCGACTACCTCAACGCGGCGCTGGAACACCTTGAGCGCCTGCCCGAAAACGAAGCACGCGCGTCGACCGAGTTGCGGGTGCAACTCGCCCTTGCGCCGGCCGTGATGTCGACCCGCGGCTGGGCCGCGCCCGAGGTGGAGCGCGCGTGCAGGCGTGCGCACCACCTGGCCGTCGAGGTGGGCGATCGCGGGTCCGAAATGGGTGCGCTGTGGGGACTTTGGACAAGTTTCTTCATTCGCGGTGAACTGGACCCGGCGATGGAGGCCGCGCATGCCGTCGAAGCCGTAGCCGCGGCCGATGGATCTGTGGTCGCCGCTCTCGCCGCGGCACAGGGGCTGAGCTATTCGCATTACTCGCGTGGCGAGTATCACGACGTGCTGAGGACGGTCGAGGTCGGCCTTGCGCAGTATGATCCGGTTCAGGATGGTCACGCCTTGCGGGCCTTCCAGCTTTCTCCGGGAACGGCGCTTCTGACGATCCTCGCGAATGCGCAGTGGTTTCTCGGCAATACCGCGGCCGCCGACGACGCCCTCGCGCGCGCGCATGCGCGGGCCGAGGCGCTGAACCATCTGCCGGCGCTTGCCCACACGCTGTGCGTTTCCTCGTTCAACCTGCTGTTCCGAGAGGACTGGGCCCGCCTCGGTCCCATAGCGGACCGCGCCCTCGCCATCGCAGAGGCAGAGGGCTTCGTCTACTGGGCACCCATGGCGCGGCTCTACCAGACCTTTGCGCGCCAGTCCGATCCAGCCGCCATGGCCGAGATCGCGACCGAGTGCATCGACCTTTTCACGGCATTCGGGTGCCGGCTTACCCTGAGCCAGTTCGAGCCGAGCCTTGGGCAGGCCCTGATCTCGAGCGGCCAGCCGGAACAGGCCGAACGCCGCCTGAGCGCCCGGATCGCCGACGCCGAGTCGCGCGCCGAGCGGTGCTACCTGCCCGAGTGCATCCGGGTGCGGGGCGAGGCGCGGCTGGTGCTTGGCGACCGGGCCGCGGCGGCCGAGGACTTTGAAAAGGCCCGTCGGCTGGCGGAACATCAGGGCGCATTGCCGCTCATCGAACGTGCGGCCCGAAGCCTTGCTGCGCTGCGGGCAGGGGTGTCGCCCGGGGCTTGATCGGGCTTCGAAACGAATTTGCGCAAGAGGAGCATGACATGAGCGACGGCCAGATTTCCTGGGGAGACGCCGAATGGTCGCGGGTCCGCCAGATCGTGCATGACGAAGCATTGCGCACACGGGTTGCGGCCTCCTTCCTGCCGCTCTTCGGGCCGCTTGCGGGCGCAAGCGAAGCGGTGCCCGTGAACACGCTTCACGTCCGCGATGGACAGCCGGGACAGCCGAGCGTCCTTGAACTCGACGATTACACGACAAAGCAGTTCGTGTCGGTTTCCGTGAACGTCATTCTGAAGAACCACATGCTGGCCGACCCCGAGCTTGTCGCGGCGACGGTGTTGTTCCGCCGGGCGGCAGGGATTGTGGCCCGCGTCGAAGATGCGGTCGTGTTCAATGGCAAGGATGGGTCCAACATCCCCGGCTTGACGGATGTCGAGCCGGTCTTTCGCGTCAGTGGCGCGCAGGATTATGAAGGACTTGTGGCCCCGTCGCGCACCGTGGTGGAATTTCCCGCCGACAGCGATCCGTTCGAGAAGGGCCCCGATGTCTTCAAGTCCATCGTGCGCGCGGTCACGGAACTCGAGTCGGTCGGCTATCATCGACCGTTCGCGGTCGTCCTCGCGAATGATCTGTTCTGCGACATTCACGAACCCATGCCGAACTCGATGGTGCTGCCTCGCGACGGCATTCCGCCGATCATCGAAGGACCGCTGCTGCGGTCGAGCAATCTTCCGAATGGTCTTGGTGTCGTGATTTCACTTCAGGGCGATCCGGTCGAGATCGTGGTGCCGAGTGACATATCGGTGCGCTACCTCCAGTCGACGATGGAAGGCGGCCATGTATTCCGGATTTCCCAGCGTTTCCTGCTCCGCGTGAAAGATAACCGGGCGGTCGCCGTCATCGCCCGCAAAGGGACGCCAAGAGGCTAGAGCGGTCATGGGCGAGTACTTTGAGAATGGGGCCGGCCTGTCGTGGACATCGCCCGAGGCGCTGCCGGGACGTGCCTTGCGCGCTGTGGTGCGGGCCGTTCCTGCACACCCCGCCAATTCGATCAAGGCACTCTATTCCTATGCCGACGGGCCGGAACGCGAGGTCCGCGGACATCCGACAGGGCTCGATCCGGCAACCGGGGCCCAGATCTTTGCGGTCGATCTGCCGGCGCCGCCACCCGGTGTTCCGCTGACCTGGCGGCCGGTGCTGATGCGGGCCGGACGTATGCTCGACCCCAAACGGGGCGGCACGGTACCAGACCGGATCGCGCCCCCGCCACCGGAGCGGCCGGCAGTGCAGCCCGTGCCTCCGTCACATGCCGCGCGGTTCCCGATGGAGCCGAATTTCCTGTTCCGGGTGACGGCGCCTGTCTTTGCGGATGACATGCCTGTCGGGGAAACGCCGGATGGCCTGCGTCTGCTCTTTGCCTTGCGCGACGGGGGAACGGTGCGCGGACCCGCGCTGAACGGCGAGATCATGCACAAGGGCGGCGACTGGATGCGCGTGCGCACGGACGGCATCGGGGTTTGCGCGATCGACGCGCTGATCCGGCCCGAGGGCGGCGGCGTCGTGCTGACCGAGTACGGGGGCTTCGTCGATTTCGGGCCCGGCGGGTATGGCGCACTCGCAAAGGGTGGCGGCCCGCGCCGGGCGCCGCTCCGGTTTGCGCCGCGTTACCTGACGGCGGTTCCCGAGTTGCGTTGGATCAACCGGTTGCAGTGCTTCAGCATCGGCGAGGTCGATCTGGAAAGGCATCTTGTGGAATACGATCTCTACGCATTCGGCGCGACCGGCGGCCCGGTCTAGGAGTGCCGACATGACGCAGAAAGTGGTCATTCTCGGGGGCGGTGTCGCAGGGTTGAGCGCGGCGCACGAACTGCTGGAGCGCGGATTCGAGGTTGAAATCCTCGAGAAGCTGAAGCTCCCCGGTGGCAAGGCGCGCAGCATTCCGGTGCTTGCGGGACTGGGCGATCACGGGGGCAAGGATGCCCATATCGATGCCGTGCGGGCCGCCGAGGCCATTGACCCGCTTGGCAAGTCCCGCCCCTGGCTGCCGGGTGAGCATGGCTTTCGCTTCTTTCCGAACTTCTACCGCCACATCACCGATACGCTGGCCCGGATCCCCTACGGCAAGGGCACGGTGGCCGACAATCTGATCGACACGACCCAGGTGCTGATCGCGACCTATGACAAGCCCGGGATCGAGCTTCCCTCGCGGTTTCCGGCAAATGCCGCCGAGCTTGCGACCGCGCTGAAGTCATTCCTCTGGGCGGTGTCGCCGCGAAACGAGATCCCTTATGCGGATATCGAGCATTTCGCCTCCTGCGTCTGGCGGATCATCACCTCGTGCGAGGAACGCCGCTTTGCGGAATACGAGAAGATCGGCTGGTGGGAATTCGTCGGCGCCGAAAACCGATCGGAGGCCTACCAGAAACTTCTGGCCATCGGTGTCACAAGATCGCTTGTCGCGGCGAAGGCAAAGGTCGCCAGCGTCAAGACGATCGGCGATATCTTCGTCCAGCTTCTATTCGGCATCCTGACCCCGGGCGTTGCGTCGGATCGGCTCTTGAACGGTCCGACCAACGATGTGTGGATCCGCCCCTGGCTCGACCACCTGACATCGCGCGGCCTTGTCTATCGTATGGGTTGCACCGTCACCCGGATCAGGATGGCGGGCGGGCGGGTCGTCGGTGCAAGCTATGTCGAGGACGGCCGAACACATGAGGCGACGGGCGACTGGTTCGTCGGCGCCTTGCCCGTCGAGCGGATGGCGCCGCTTCTCACCCCCGAGATGATCGCGGCAGACCCCGCCCTCGGCAGTCTCGCCCCGCTGTCGAACAATGTGCAGTGGATGAACGGCATCCAGTTCTACTTGACCCGGGATGTGCCGATCACCCATGGCCACATCATCTTCATCGACAGCCCCTGGGCGCTTACTGCGGTGTCGCAGCGGCAGTTCTGGACAGCCATCGACTTTGGGCAATGGGGCGACGGCAAGACCCAAGGCATCATCTCGGTCGACATTTCCCAGTGGGACACACCGGGTTTCAATGGCAAGGCCGCCATTGACAGCACCCGGGCCGAGATCGCGGCAGAAGTCTGGCTGCAACTGAAGCGCAGCCTGAACGTGGGCGGCGAGGTGCTGCTGAACGACGACGATCTGCATCACTGGTTTCTCGACCCGGACATCCGCGATGATCCCGCCCACCCGTCGCGGATGGACGATGTGGAACCGCTTCTCGTCAACAACGCCAACACCTGGCGGCTGCGCCCCGAGGCGGCGACCGCGATTGCGAATTTCGTGCTGGCGTCCGACTACGTCCGGACCCACACCGACCTCGCGACCATGGAGGGCGCGAACGAAGCGGCGCGGCGCGCGGTCAATGCGATCATCGAGCGGAGCGGGTCGCACGCCGCGCGGTGCAAGATATGGAACCTGCACGAGCCCGAAGCGCTTGCGCCGTTTCGTGCCTATGACCGGGTGCGCTACGACGCGGGCCTGCCCTGGGACGCGCGCTACGCCAAGGCCGTCGAGGCCGCCCTGGTCATGGGACAGGGCCTTGCGGGGGTATCGCGGGGGGGCGCCGGCCCGCTTGCCGCAATCGGACCCCTGGCGGATCAACTGTCACGGCCCGGTGGGCCGCTTTCCGATCCCGCGGCCGCGCAGGCGCTGTCCATGATCGGTTTGCCCGCCGGGGTGGCGAGCGGGGTCGGGGGCCGGCTTCCCGGTCTTGGTGCGCCGTTGCCGGGGATCGATCTCATATCGGCCGCCGCCGCAAGCCTCGCCGCACCCGACCGAACCCGACCAGCGGCGCGCAGCCGGCTGCGCATCTCGCAAAAGGCCTGATCGGCCCGTGGATCGCACAGCATTCCTCCGACGTCTGGCCGAAGATGGCGGCGCCGCGCGGGCGGTGCTGCTCGATCGTCTGCCGCAGGGCGAGCCGCGCCAGCATCTCTATGATCCCATGCGCGATTTCGTGTCGAGATCGGGCAAGGGTCTGCGGCCCGCGCTGCTGATTGCCGCCTGTCGCGCCTTTGGCGGACGCCGTGAGGATGCGTTGACCTCGGCCGCGGCGCTCGAGTTGCTGCACAACGCTTTTCTGATCCATGACGACATCCAGGATCTGAGCGAATTCCGGCGGGGAAAGCCCTGCCTTCACGAACGCCTTGGCGTGCCCCTGGCGATCAATGCGGGCGACGCGATGCTGGCCCACAGCCTGCGGCTCTTGCGAAGCAATGTCGGCGATCTCGGCCCGGAAACGGCATGGCGTGTCTTCGACGAATTCGACCATCTCATCGCGCAATCGCTGGAAGGTCAGGCGATGGAACTGGGCTGGATCCGGGACAATGACCTGAGCGTGGGGGCGGCCGATTACCTGCGCATGACGCTGAAAAAGACCTGCTGGTACAGTTTCATACACCCGCTGAGGATCGGCGCATTGATCGCCGATCCGGGGCGCGGGGATCTCGATCGGTTCAACGCGTTCGGGTTCCATCTGGGCGCGGCCTTTCAGATCCAGGACGACGTGCTGAACCTCGTCGGGTCGGTCGAACGCTATGGCAAGGAGATCATGGGCGACATCTTCGAGGGCAAGCGGACGCTGATGCTCGCGCGGCTGACCGGGCTGGCCGGGCCCGACGAGACGGCGCGCCTGACACGGTTTCTGGCGCTGCCGCGCGGGGCGCGCGGGCCCGACGAGGCGCGCTGGGTGTTCGAGGCGATGGAGCGGCGCGGCTGCGTGGACTTCGCGCGTGACGCCTCACGCAGGCTGGTCGGCGCGGCGCGCGATGCCTTGCCGGCCGCCTTTGCCGGTGCTTCGGGCGATGATGTTGAATTCGTGGAACATTGCATCGACTACATGATCGAGCGGGATGTCTGAGCCGGGCCGGTCTATGGCGCGATGTTGGCCTCGATCGGGGCCGTGAACGCCTCATCGCCCGTGGCGGTGACCTGTCCCCTGTAGGGCCCGGGCGCGGCGTCGGCAGGGGCATTGATCGTCACTGTCACCTCGATGGGCCGACCCGGCGCAACCGTGAAGGCGGCGGGGTCCGCGTGCAGGCACGAGGCCGCGATCCGGCCCCTGGGTCCGGTCAGATCACCGAAGGCGAGGGCCACTGACAGGGGGGGCGTGCCGCTTTCGACGCCGAATTCCAGAACCATCGTCCCGGCTTTTCCAGGGGCCAGCGATGTGCGGAAGCGGAACTGGCCGGGACCCGCATTGCCTGTTTCCTGGGCCAGGACGTCGGCTGCAAGGGCAAGGATATCGGGGGTATCGGAGGCTGCTGCGGGCAGGGGGGGCGCCGCGTAGGGCTGGCGTATGAAGTAGGGCATGGCGTGGTTCCACCTCTCGGGAAAAAGGGTAGCAGGTTTGGCTGTCGGGGCAAGGCGGCCGGAGAAACCGGGGTATGCAGACGATATGCGATCCGTATGTTTTCCATATGCAGACAGAAACACTCGGGCATTGGGCGGCTCTGGCGCCTTTGTGCCCCTTCGGGGGCCGGCGATTGCCACGACCGGCGCAAGGCGGGGCCGCAAGGATGCCGAACGACGCCGCTGCGCGGCGGGCCATCGCTAGGGCTGTGGCGCCGGTGGATGCCGGCGCAGGTGTGGGCAAAGGGCGCGTGGCATCGCGCATCCTGCGGATTGTGCGGCGCCAGCGGAGGCCCGGGGTCGGGGATGCCCGACGGATGGGCGATGGGGCCGCCACGGGACCATCGCCAGCCCGCCCGTGCCGGGCGATCCCACCCAGGAGGCACGCCCGATGCCCGCGAACAGGCCGTGAACCGGGTGTCATGGCGTTGGCGTCACGGGGAGCGAGCCCCGGCCGATGCCCGGACCGGAGCCGCGCCACGCAAGGCGCGGGATCAAAGGCAATGCCCCGGCGTGGAGGGCCGGGGGCGCAAGACGCGCCCCGGACTTTCTCGGCCAGACGCGGGGCTTGCGCAGGCCCTAGCGCGAGAACCGCTTGTACTTCACCCGCTTCGGTTCCAGCGCATCCGGGCCCAGCCGACGGACCTTGTCTTCCTCATAGGCCTCGAAGTTGCCTTCGAACCATTCCACATGGGCGTCGCCCTCGAAGGCGAGGATGTGGGTGCAAAGACGGTCGAGGAAGAAGCGGTCGTGGCTGATGATGATCGCGCAGCCGGCGAAATCTTCGATGGCGGCTTCGAGCGCCTGCAGGGTTTCCACGTCGAGGTCGTTGGTCGGTTCGTCGAGCAGCAGGACGTTGCCGCCCGAGCGCAAGAGTTTCGCCATGTGGACGCGGTTGCGTTCGCCGCCGGACAGCAGGCCGACCTTCTTCTGCTGGTCGGTGCCCTTGAAGTTGAAGGCGCCGGTGTAGACGCGGCTGTTCATCTCGCATGTCGCCAAGGTGGATCACCTCGGCCCCGCCCGAGATTTCCTCCCACGCGGTCTTGTTCGGGTCGAGCGCGTCGCGCGACTGGTCGACATAGGCAAGTTGCACCGTGTCGCCCAGCGTGATGGTGCCTTCGTCGGGCTGTTTCCTGGCCGGTGATCATGCGGAAGAGCGTGGACTTGCCCGCACCGTTCGGGCCGATGACGCCGACGATGGCGCCCGGGGGGACGGTGAAGGTCAGATCCTCGATCAGAAGCTTGTCGCCCATGTGCTTTTTCAGGCCCGACGACCTCGATCACCTTGTTGCCGAGGCGTTCGCCGTTCGGAATGATGATCTGCGCTGACGCTGGCGCGTTCGCGTGACGGTCTGGCCGGCCATCTCGTTATAGCGCGAAGACGGGCCTTGCCCTTGGCCTGGCGGGCCTTGGCGCCGGAGCGGATCCACTCCAGTTCCTTTTCCAGCGCCTTCTGCTTGGACTTGTCCTCGCGGGCTTCCTGCTGCATCCGCTTGGCCTTCTGTTCCAGCCAGGCGGAGTAGTTGCCCTCATAGGGGATGCCCCGGCCACGGTCGAGTTCGAGGATCCAGCCGGTGATGTCGTCGAGGAAATAGCGGTCGTGGGTGACGATCAGGATCGTGCCCTTGTAGTCGATCAGGTGCTTTTGCAGCCAGGCGATCGATTCGGCGTCGAGGTGGTTGGTCGGTTCGTCGAGCAGCAGCATGTCGGGCTCTTCGAGCAGCAGCTTGCAGAGCGCCACGCGGCGGCGTTCGCCGCCGGACAGGGTTTCGACATCGGCATCATCGGGCGGGCAGCGCAGCGCGTCCATCGCGACGCCGACCGGTGGCCTCAAGCTCCCACAGGTTGCCGGCGTCGATCTGGTCCTGCAGGTGCGGCCATCTCGTCCGCCGTCTCGTCCGAGTAGTTCATCGCGAGTTCGTTGTAGCGTTCCAGGATCGCGGTCTTGCGCGGCCACGCCCAGCATCACGTTGCCCTTGACGTCGAGCGTCGGGTCAAGCTGCGGTTCCTGCGCCAGGTAGCCGACCTTGGCGCCCTTGGCGGCCCAGGCCTCGCCTTTGAAGTCGGTGTCCATGCCGGCCATGATCTTCAGCAGCGTGGACTTGCCCGCAGCCGTTGACGCCGACGACCCCGATCTTCACGCCGGGCAGGAAGTTCAGGTGGATGTTCTCGAAGCATTTCTTGCCGCCGGGATAGGTCTTGGAGACGTTCTCCATGTGATAGACGTATTGATAGGTGGCCATGGGATGCGTGCCTCCATCCGGGGTTGGCGCGCTTTTAGCGGCGTGGGGCCGGGGCTGCAACGGGGAAGCGGGGCAGGCGCAGGCTTCAGAGCGTCTTGGCGAACCAGTGCGTTGCCGGAAACGGCGTGAAGGCGGGGGTGTCGGACCATCCGGTCGCCCGGTAGAGCGCGATCGCCTCGGGCAGGGCCTCGTTGGTGTCGAGGCGCAGGCGGACGAGGCCGAGGCCGCGGGCCTCTTGCTCGATCGCCTGCATCATCCGCCGCGCAAGGCCAACGCCGCGCGCGGCGGGGGCGACCCAGAGCCGCTTGACCTCTCCGGTGTCGTGATCGACCCGCTTGAGCGCGACGCAGGCGAGCGGCAGGTCGTCGGAGGCGGCCAGCAGGAAGGCACCTTGCGGCGGTCGGTAAGCCTGCGCCTCGGGGTCGGGATCGGGAACATGGGCGCGGGAAATGCCTGCGACCCGGTCTGCGAGTAGTCCGGCATAGGCGGCAAGGCAGGCGCGCGCCGCCGGCGCCTCGGGATCGCAGCAGGTGACGGCGATGCGTTCGCCGGTGAGGGCGCGCGCGATGCGGCGGATGCGCTGGGCGGGTTCCTCGGGCATGATGGCAGACCCTAGTCGGCCGTCGGGCGCCGGGCAAGCGGGTGGTGGACGCCGGGCCTTGACGGGCGGGGTTGCGCGGTCAGTGTGGCGCGAGGCACAACCGCGACGCGGATGAAGGGGACGGCAGGTGAGGCAAGGGTTTCCGCGGGCGCGGGAGGGCATGGTGGTGGGGCTGCTGGGCGGATCGTTCGATCCGGCCCATGCCGGTCATGCCCATATTACCCGCGAGGCGATGAAACGCTTTGGCCTCGATGCGGTCTGGTGGCTGGTGAGCCCGGGCAATCCGCTGAAGTCCGAGGGTCCGGCCCCGCTGGACAAGCGGATGGCGCGCGCGGGACAGGTGATGGACCACCCGAGGGTGACGATCACCGATCTGGAGCGGAGGTTGGGCACGCGCCATACCGCCGAGACGCTGGAAAGGTTGGTGGCGCTTTACCCCGGCGTCCGGTTCGTCTGGCTGATGGGGGCCGACAATCTGGCGCAGTTCCATCGCTGGGACCGCTGGCGGCGCATCCTCGCGCTGGTGCCCGTGGGGGTGCTGGCGCGGCCGGGGGCGGGGATGGCCGCGCAATCCTCGGTCGCGGCGCGGATGTTCCGGGGCGCCCGCGTGGCACCGCGCCTGCTGGCGCGATCCGCCCCGCCGGCCTGGGCCTATGCCGATCTGCCGCTGGTGGAATTGTCGTCGAGCGCGATCCGCGCGCGGGGGGAGTGGCGCAGGCCGGTGTGATCGCGTGCGCGGCCGGGGAGGCGGAGGGCGGGCGGCGACCGGGCCGGTGTCCGCCCGGGATCGCGCCGCCGGACGGGGGGCTTTCCGCCCCCCGGGCCCCCCGAGGATATTTGGGAACAGAAAGAAGCCGGCGGGGGGCATGGCGGCATGGGTGGCCTGCGGACGACCGGGGGGACGTGATGCGGGGTGGCGGGCGCGGGGGAACTGGCGCGCGCGGGAGCGTGACTTGCCGGGGCCGCGTGCGGGCGGTAGCCTTGACGGCATTTGCAGGGGGACGCGATGGTTTCACGGCGCTGGGTGATGCTGGGCCTGTTGGCGGGGGCGGTCGCGCGACCGGCGCTCGGCGAGGCGCCGGCGACATCGCCGCGGCCACCGGCGCGACCCGGGCTGGCGGCCCCGGCACGCGTGGGCCGTGGCGGGGGGGCCGCCATCGTCGAGGCGGCGGGGCTTGGCGGGCGGACAGGCTTTCTGGCGGTGGACCCGGCGACCGGCGCCGTGCTGGAGGGCCGGGCGGCCGACGGGGCGCTGTTGCCGGCCTCGACCACCAAGGTCATCACCTCGCTTTACGGGATGGAGCGGCTGGGCCCGGGGCACCGCTTTGTCACCCGGGTGATCGCCACCGGACCGATCGAGGGCGGGATCGTGCGGGGCGACCTGGTGCTGAGCGGGACCGGCGATCCGACCTTGCAGACCGATGGGTTGGCGGAGATCGCGGCGCGCCTGCGCGCGCGGGGGGTCAGCGGGATTTCGGGGCGGTTCCTGCTGCACGAGGGGGCCTTGCCCGCCGTGCGGGTGATCGACCCCGGGCAGCCCGACTATGTCGGCTATAATCCTTCGATTTCGGGGCTGAACCTGAACTTCAACCGGGTGCATTTCGAATGGCGGCGCGGTGCCCAGGGCTGGGATGTGGCGATGGACGCGCGATCCGACCGGGTGGCGCCCGTGGTCAGCATGGCCCGCATGAAGGTGGTTTCGCGCGAGGCGCCGCTCTTCACCTTCGCCGAGGCGGGCGGGGTGGAAAACTGGACCGTGGCGAGCGGCGCGCTGGGCAAGGGCGGCAGCCGCTGGCTGCCCGTGCGCCAGCCCGCGCTTTATACGGGCGACGTGTTTCGCACGCTGGCGCGCGCACAAGGCGTGACGCTGCCCGAGGCCGGGGCGACGCGGACCCTGCCGGCCGGGACGGTGATCGTCGAGGCGCCGAGCGAGCCCCTGTCGGATGTGTTGCGCGACATGCTGCGGTACTCGACCAACCTGACGGCCGAGGTGGTGGGTCTGACGGCTTCGGGCGCCGAACGACTGCCCGCGTCCGCGGCCGCGATGAGCGACTGGGCAGCGGCGCGGTTCGGCCGGGCGGGGCGGTTCGTCGACCATTCCGGGCTTGGCGATGGCAGCCGCGCGGCGCCCGGCGACATGGTGGCGGCCCTTCTGGCGGCGCGCGACGGGCCCTTGCCCGGGATGCTGAAGCCCTTTGCGATGCGTGACGACCGGGGGCGGGAGATCAAGGGCCACCCGGTCAGGGTGGCC
Organism: uncultured Alphaproteobacteria bacterium; assembly: GCA_963700485.1. Taxonomy (GTDB): domain Bacteria; phylum Pseudomonadota; class Alphaproteobacteria; order Rhodobacterales; family Rhodobacteraceae; genus Aliitabrizicola. The sequence continues at coordinate 324,043 of CAVOXQ010000006.1, read as the reverse complement.
GCCAAGACGGGCACGCTCAACTTCGCGTCGGCGCTGGTCGGATATGCGGGCAGACCGGGGGGCGGGCAGGTGGTGTTCGCGATCCTCGCGGCCGATCCCGCGCGGCGCGCGGCGGTGCCGGCGGCCGAGCGCGAGGAACCGCCGGGCGCCGTAGCCTGGGCGCGGCGGGCCAGGGCGATGCAGTCGCGGCTGATCGAGCATTGGGCCGGGAGCGCCGGCTGAGCGGTGCCGGGCGGCTGGCCTCTCAGAGGCGCATGTGCCGGGCGCGCGCGCCCCATTCGATGGCGGCGGCGTGCAGGCGGTCGATGTGCAGCTCGTGGCGGACCTCTTCCAGCATGCGCAGTTCGACCTCGCGCAGCTGGCCGTCGGCCGCGACCACGTCGCAGGCCAGCGCATAGGCGGTCTCGAACAGGCGTTCGGGCAGCGCGTCGCGGATCAGGCCGAAGAGCGCGTCGAGGCCGTCTTCCTCTTCGAACAGGTCGAACACGGTCTGGGCGACGATGCGCAGGCGGTCGGCGTCGTAGTTGGCGAAGATCGGCAGGTGGTTGACCATGCGCTGGATCGCCACCAGTTCGGTTGTGCGGATCGCCTCGTCGGAGACGGAGACCGCGATCATGAGCGCGACGAGCGCGTCCTGCGGCGTCAGGGACGGGGGGGTATCGGGCACGGGATCGGTCCTTTGCTTGGCTGTGTTGCGGTGCAGAATATTGACGCGACCCGCCCCCGGCAATAGGACACGGGGCGCGCGCCGTGTGTGTGGCAGGCAAGGGGCCTGCGGGCGCGGAAAAGGAATGCGCCGATGTCTGCCCTGCGTGACGCCGCGATGAAGTCGAAAGCCTGGCCCTTCGAAGAGGCGCGCCGGATTGCAGACGCGCTATGCGAAGAAGGACCCCGGAAAAGGGTCATGTCCTGTTCGAGACGGGCTATGGGCCGTCCGGGCTGCCGCATATCGGCACCTTCGGCGAGGTGGCGCGGACGACGATGATCCGGCGTGCCTTCGAGATGATCAGCGACATCCCGACGCGGCTGATCTGCTTTTCCGACGACCTGGACGGGATGCGCAAGGTGCCCGACAACGTGCCGAACCAGGAGATGCTGCGCGAGCATCTGCAGACGCCGCTGACCAGCGTGCCCGATCCGTTCGGCGAGTACGAGAGCTTCGGCGCGCACAACAACGCGATGCTGCGGCGGTTCCTCGACACGTTCGGGTTCGAGTACGAGTTCTATTCGGCGACCGAGTTCTACAAGTCGGGCCAGTTCGACGAGACGCTGCTGCTGGCGCGCCGAACGCTATGACGCGATCATGGAGATCATGCTGGCAGCCTTGCGCGAGGAGCGGCAGCAGACCTATTCCTGTTTCCTGCCGATCCACCCCGAGACGGGGCGGGTGCTGTATGTGCCGATGAAGGAGGTCGATCGCGAAGGACGGCACGATCACCTTCGACGACGAGACCGGGCGCGAGTGGACGCTGCCGGTGACGGGCGGCAACGTGAAGCTGCAATGGAAGCCGGATTTCGGCGCGCGCTGGGCGGCGCTGGATGTGGATTTCGAGATGTACGGCAAGGACCATTCCACCAACACGCCGATCTACGACGGCATCTGCGAGGTGCTGGGCGGCAGGCCGCCGGAGCATTTCACCTATGAGCTGTTTCTGGACGAGAAGGGGCAGAAGATCTCCAAGTCGAAGGGCAACGGCCTGACCATCGACGAATGGCTGACCTATGCGGCGACCGAAAGCCTGTCCTACTTCATGTACCAAAAGCCCAAGACCGCGAAGCGGATGTATTTCGACGTGATCCCGAAGGCGGTGGACGAGTATCACCAGCAGTTGCGGGCCTATCGCGGGCAGGACATCGAGGAGCAGGTCAACAACCCGGTCTGGCACATCCATCACGGGGCAGCCGCCCGAAAGCCGCATGGTGGTGTCCTTCGCGATGCTGCTGAACCTCGCGAGCGTGTCCGGGGCCAAGGACAAGGCGGGGCTGTGGGGGTTCATCCACCGCTATGCGCCCGACGCCTCGCCCGAGACGAACCCCGATCTGGACGCGGCGGCGGGATTCGCGGTGCGCTACTTCCGCGGATTTCGTGGCCCCGACGCGGGTGTTCCGCGTGCCGTCCGACGAAGGAGCGGGCGGCGATGGAGGATCTGCGGGCGCGGCTGGCGGCCTGGGACGGCGGGCTCGACGCCGAGGCGTTTGCAGTCGATGGTCTTTGCGGTCGGCAAGGAGCACGGGTTCGAGCCGCTGCGCGACTGGTTCACGGCGCTTTACGAGGTGCTGCTCGGGGCGAGCCAGGGGCCGCGATTTCGGCGGGTTCATCGCGCTCTACGGTGTCGACGAGACGGTGGCGCTGATCGACCGCGCCCTAAACGGGGCGCTCGTCGCCTGATCGGCACCGCACATCGGACCGGGTGGGCTGCGGGCCAGCGGCGTTGATCAGGCGCGCCAGATCTTCCACCAGCGGACCCAGAGATCGGCGAGCGCCTGCGGATCGCCTGCGAAAAGGCGCTGGCCGGTCGCAAAGGCCGCCGCCTCGATCTGGCGCTGCGCCTCTTGCGCCTGCCGGTGGACCAGGCGCGCGACGGCGGTTTTCGGGCCGTGGCCCGGCAGGGTCGCGACATGGGCGGCGAGCACGGCAAGGTCGTGGTGGCGGCCAAGCCCTTCGGTCAGCTCTCCGGTGGCGCGGGCGAGGGGCGACATCACCTCGGGCCAGATCGGGGTGAGAAGGCGGGTCTGACACCAGACGTCCTTGGCGCGCTTGCGCCATTCGTGCAGCGCCTCGATCGAGGGATCGGCCATCGCCCCGGCCATGGTGGAGCGGGCCTGGCGCCGGCTGCGGGCGAATCCCGCCGCGAGGATCCTGTGATCCTTGCCGGCAAGCCGCCAGTGCGCGGCGCGGCTGCGCAGGCCGACAAGATCGGCGCGGACGAGGGCCGCGGGCGCGGGCGCGCTGCCCGTCGCCGCCGCCTCATCCATGAGCCGGGCGCGCAGCGGGGCGAGATTGTCGGGCAACTCGGGGAAGAGGCCGTCGAAGGTGGCGAGGCGGACGGCCGCGTCGCGCTGCACCGAGAGGTGTTGGGCGACATCGCGCAGGGCCGCATTCTCGGCCGCATGGTCGGGAAAGCCCGGACGCAGCAGGCGCGCAAGGCCCCGCAGTTTCTTCATGCGCTTGCGGATGTCATGGACCCCGCCAGGGGTCGGTGCGGCATCGGGGGGCAATTGCGACAGGGCGGCGTCGATCTCGGACGTGGCGATCCGGCGCAGGGCCGTCTGAAGCCGGTCGTCGCTGCGCTGAAACCGAAAGGGCATGGAAGGCGTGTCCAGTCTGGGTTGCCTGTCTGGCCCCGGGGCTTGTCGGCCGACCATCCCAAACTAGACTTACGCTGCGGAGAAACAAGAGGAGGTCGTGATGCGCCGTGTGTTGCTTTCTGCCGTCTTTTGCCTGGCCGCTTGCACGGCGGCGTTGGCCCAGACCGCCCGCGATCCGGCAATCGAGGGCACGATCCAGAGCCAGTTCGACGCCTTTCTGAACGAGGATGTCACGACGGCCTTCTCCTTTGCCTCGCCCAGCATCAAGGGCCTGTTCGGCACGCCCGAGAACTTCGGCGCGATGGTGCGCAATGGCTACCCGATGGTCTGGCGACCCGCGGATGTCCGGTATCTGGAGTTGCGCGAGGTGGCGGGCGGGCTGTGGCAACGGGTGATGGTCACCGACCAGAGCGGGCAGACCCATCTGCTCGACTACCAGATGGTCAAGACGCCCGACGGATGGCAGATCAATGCCGTCCAGCTTCTGCCCAAGGTCGGTGTCGGCACCTGAGTGCCGTTGCGCCGGGCGCCCGGATGGCGCGCGCCGGCCAGCGGTTTCGTTAAGCCCCCCGGTGCTAGCCCTGTCGCATGCCGGCGGCCCGGGGTGGGGTGACGCAGTGCGGCGCGGGGCGCGCCCGCGCATCGGCCGCGCGATTTCCCCAACACCCCGGTCCGCCAGTCCTGGCGGCAATGACACGAGGGGTGCAAGAGATGAACAAGGCTATCACCGACGGATTGGTCCTGATGCCGCCGCCGTTCTCGGCGGGGCTGGCCCTGTGGTCGCGCGACAACGGCACGGCGGGCTCGGGCACCTACGAGGGTCAGGCGAACGCGGCCTATGTGCCTGCGGACCAGGATTTCGGCGGCTGCCTGGAGTTGCAGAAGACGCAAAGCGTGCAGAAGCTGCGGTGCTTTCGCAGATCCCCGTTCAGCCGGGGATGTATCTGCGTGTCACGGCGCGGGTGAAGGCTGTCTCGGGCAACCTGCCTTCGGTGCGCATCGCGGGCTATGCTGCGACCTCGGGCGGGGCCAACGTGGCCGCAGTCGACCAGATCGGGCCCACCATGACGCTTACCGACCTATGGGCAGGTGGTGACGGTGACGGCGATCATCGGATCGGGGAACCGGCAGCGGCTGCGACATGGTCTGGGGCACCGCGCGCCGCCTACGGCGCACCTCGGGCTTGACCTGACCGGCCCGACAGGCGGGGTCGTGCGGATCGACGATATCGTGGTCGAGGACGTCACCGGCGTTTTCCACCGCAAGTTGATGGACTGGGTCGATGTGCGCGACTACGGCGCCGTGGGCGACGGGGTGACCGACGACGCCGCCGCCTTCGAGGCGGCGGATGCGGCGGCCGCGGGGCGCGGCGTCCTGGTGTCGGCCGGGGCCTATTTCCCTCGGCTCGAACGTGACCTTCGAGAACCGCGTCCGGTTCGAGGGGACGGTGACGATGCCGGCCATCGGCGCGGCTGGCCTGCACGCGGAACTTTAACCTCGACACCTACGCGGCGGCCTTCGGGGCCGAGAGTTGGCGGGGTTCCGCAGGCCTTGCAGGCGTTGTTCTACTTTACCGACCACGTGACGCTGGACCTGTGCGGGCGGCGGATCGACCTGACCGAGCCGGTCGACGTGGCGGCGGTCGCCGAGCTCACCACCTCATGCGCAGCGGCGCGTTGTGCGCACGGGCAATCAACGTCCAGCCGGGGCCGGGCTGGGCCACGGAGACCGTCACGCTCGGTCGGCGACCTATTCGGTCGGGCAGCCGCCCTCAGCTGACCGGGGTAGCCAACGTGGCGAACGTGCCGGTCGGCGTCGCTGGTCAGCGGCACGGGCGTCGGGCGCGAGGTCTATGTGCAGCTCGAAGAACGTCGGCGCGGGCACGCTGGAGTTGAGCCAGCCGCTGTGGGCGGCGGCCGGCACACGGACCTTCACCTTCGAGCGGTATCGCTATGCGCTGGACTTCAGCGGGTTCGCGGCGCTTTCGCGATTCGAGATCGAAGATGTCGAGTTCCAGTGCAACGGCATCGCGAGCGCGCTGCTGCTGCCGCCCGACGGGCTGACATTCCGGATCGGGCGCTGCGTGGTGAACCGCCCGCTGGACCGGGGCGTGACCTCGATCGGCACGGGCTGTCAGGGCATGTTCGTGGAGGACTGCCAGTTCCTGTCCAACGAGCAGTCGCTGCGGGCGCAGGACCGCACCACGATCGCACTGAACGTGAACGCCAATGATGTGAAGATCCGCGACAACCGCATCGTGCGTTTCGCGAGTTTCGCGGTCGTGGCCGGGTCTGGCCACATGTTCATCGGCAACCACTTCTTCCAGGGCGACAACGAGACGGCCGGGGTCCGCACGGCGGGCGTGGTGTTCACCAGCACCAACCTCAAGACGCTGATGACCGGCAACTACATCGACAACAGCTATATCGAGTGGTCGAACGAACACGATCAGGAACCGGAGTTCAACGCCGAGTTCTCGTTCGGCGGTCTGACGGTGACGGGCAACATCTTTACCGTGAGCGACGCGGCCGCATGGTTTCGCTGGATCGTGATCACGCCGCGTGGTCCCGGACACTACATCCAGGGTCTGAACGTGAGCGGGAACGTCTTTCGCACCGTCAATTGCACGATCGACCGGGTGGAGCGGGCCGACACGACCCATGCGGCGCTGGACCTTGGCCGGATGCGCAACGTCGTCTTCGAGCAGAACGCCTTCAACGGCATCGGCCAGTTCACCATGAGCCCGGTGGTGATCGCCCACAGCCAGCCGACGGCCGCCGACACCTGGGTGATCGACGGTTCGGCCTATCTGCCGTTTTCGGGCCGGGCGCGGGTCGTGACCGCGGTGGTGGCAGAGGGTGCGATCACCACGGCCGCCGCCGCGGCGCGCGCGGACCTGCCGCATGTCTTGACCAACCAGGGCAGCGGCGGGGGCCTTGTGAACCTGCGCTGGCCGACGGCGGTGCGCGGCGCGGTTCAGGTGACGCTGCGCTGCGACAACCCGATCTGAGATCAGTCGGGGGGCACCAGATCGGCCGGGTCGAGGCGCAGGGCCCGGCCGAAGCCCCCGTTCAGGAAGGCCGAGATCGGGCGGAGCCGGACAAAGCCGAAATCCGCGAAGTCGATGTAGAGCATGGATTTCGGATGATCGGCCAGCCAGCGCGCCCGGAGTGCCGCGTGAACCGGTTCCGTCCGGTCGACGAAAGCCGCCTCGACCCGGATCATCAGCCGCGCATGGGTCAGCGGATCGCCCTTCGGGCCGGGTTCGCCCACCATCAGCGCCGCCAGCGGGTGTGCCGCAAGCCCTGCGTGATGCGCCGAAAGCTGCGAGATGAGCGTAAGGGGGCCGCCTTTGGTGTCGCGCCCGACGGCGATCCGGCTGATTGCGGGGGTTCCGGTTTCAGGATCGGTATAGGCCAGCGCGCCGTGGCGCGCCGCATCAAGAAGCGCGCGGGCCTGGGCGCGGCCGGCATCATCGGCAGGGGCGACGGGATCGGAACGCTTGGACATCGGCGCGGCCTCGACGGGGTGCTTGACACTGCGCGCGGGCGCGCGCTCTGCTTCGGGTATTTCCTTGCTACAGGCCGTCCATGTCCGAGACAAGCCGACCCGACCCGCCGTTCGAGCAGTTCATGCCGAAGAGCGTCACACGGCTGCGCGAGGGGTATGGCGGGGCCGATCTGCGGGCGGATGCCGTCGCGGGTCTGACCGTCGCGATCGTGGCGCTGCCCCTGTCGATGGCGATCGCGATCGCCTCGGGCGTGGGGCCGGAGCGTGGCCTGACAACCGCGATCGTGGGGGGGTTCCTCGTCTCGCTTCTGGGTGGAAGCCGCTTTCAGATCGGCGGGCCGGCGGGGGCGTTCATCGTGCTTGTCGGTGCCTGCGTCATGGCGACCGGGGTGCAGGGGCTGGTCCTTGCGACCTTCCTTTCGGGCATCCTGCTGCTTGGCGTCGGCGCGCTTCGGCTGGGCACCTACATCCGGTTCATTCCCTATCCGGTGACGGTGGGCTTTACCGCGGGGATCGCCGTGATCATCCTGGCAAGCCAGTTGCGCGCGATGTTCGGGTTGAGCCTGCCCGGGCCGGAACCCGGCGCGCTGATCGAGAAACTGGCGGTGCTCTGGGCGGCGCGGGACACGGCCAGTCCGCAGGCCATGGGCGTGGCGGCGGGGGCGGTGGCGGTGATCGCGCTGCTGAAACGGGTTCGGCCGCACTGGCCCGGCATGCTGATCGCGGTCGGGCTGGGGGCGGTGGTGGCCGCGCTCGGTTTGCCGGTCGCAACGATCGGGAGCACCTTCGGCGCGCTGCCGCGGATGCTGCCCGCGCCCGCGTTGCCCGAACTGACGGTGGCCTCGGTTCAGGTCGCGCTGCCGTGGGCTGCAAGCTTTACCCTGCTGGGCGCGATCGAGTTGCTGTTGTCGGCGGTGGTGGCGGACGGCATGACCGGGCGCCAGCACCGTCCGAACGCGGAACTGATCGCCCAGGGCATCGCCAACATCGGGTCCGCGCTGTTCGGGGGGTTCTGCGTGACCGGCACGATCGCACGCACCGCGACCAACGTGCGGGCCGGATCGCGCGGCCCGGTATCGGGGATGCTGCATGCGGTGTTCCTGATGTGCTTCATGCTGCTGGCCGCCCCGCTGGCCGCCTATATCCCGCTTGCGGCATTGGCCGGAGTGCTGGGTGTCGTGGCGTGGAACATGGCCGAGAAAGAGGGGTTCTGGTCGCTCGTGCGGTCCTCGCGCGGGGATGCGATGGTGGTGATCGCGACCTTCCTTCTGGTGGTGTTCCGCGATCTGACCGAAGGGATCGTGGTCGGGTTCGCGCTGGGCGGGCTGGTGTTCATCCGGCGCATGTCCGAAGCGGTGGAGGTTCAGCCCCATCCGGCCGACCGGCCCGCAGCGGACGACGCCGACCCGGGCGACGACGTGATCATCTACCGGCTGCGCGGGGCCTATTTCTTCGGGGCGGCGGCGCTGCTGGGGTCGGTGCTCGACCGGATCGCCGATCGCCCGGATGCCTTCGTGCTCGATTTCTCGGACGTGCCGTTCATCGACAGCTCCGGCGCGCGGTCGGTCGCGCTGCTGGCGCGCAAGATCGCGCGCAGGGGCGGGCGCATGTATCTGACGGGCACCTCGGCCAGCGTGCGGCGGACCCTGCTGGCGCAGGAGGTGCGCGAACCCGAGGTCAGCTATCTGCCCGATATCGCCGAGGCGGTCGCCGTGGCGCGTCAGGCGAACGGATCCGACGGATAGCCGACGCCGGTCAGATAGAGCCCGTCGGGCGGGCAGACCGGGCCGCAGGCGGAGCGCGAGCGGGCGTCGAGCGCCTCGCGCACACGGTCCGGCGGCCAGGCCCCCGCGCCCACACGTTCGAGCGTGCCGACGATGGATCGGACCTGGTTGTGCAGGAAACTGCGGGCCCGCAACTGGAACCGGATTTCGGCTCCGCCCGGAACGGGGTGGGCCGCAACCGCCACTTCGTCGAGCGTCTTGACCGGCGATCTGGCCTGGCAGAGCGCCGAGCGGAAGGTGGTGAAGTCGTGCTGGCCGATCAGGTGGGCCGCGCCGGCCCGCATCGCCGCGACATCGAGCGGGATGCGCAGATGCCAGGCCAGGCCCGCATCATGGGTCAGCGGCGCGCGCCGGCAGAGGATGCGGAACAGGTAGCGGCGCTCGACGGCGGAAAAGCGGGCGTGGAACGTGTCGGGCACGCGGGCCGCGGCGAGGATTGCGATCGCCGCCGGTTTCAGGTGCCAGTTCAGCGCCTCGGACAGCCGGAACGGATCCCAGTCGCGCGCCAGATCGCAATGCGCGACCTGGCCTGTCGCATGCACGCCGGCATCCGTGCGGCCCGCGGCCGCGATCCCCGGGGCGTCAGGCTCCAGCCGCCGGATCGCCTGCTCCAGCGTTTCCTGCACGGAGGGCTGGCCGGACTGGCGCTGCCAGCCCGCGAAGGCGCCGCCGTGATAATCTATCCTGAGCGCGTAGCGGGGCATGGGCCCGCGTTAGCGCAAGGGCAGCGGCGTTGCAACGCCGTCGCCCCCTATCCTTCGCGGTGTGCGGTGCCTATCTTGTGCCGCGGGGCAGCGAAGGACAGGCCGAGTGCTGGGAACCATAGCCGACGAGTTGACGCGGAGGGTCGAGGACGCCTTTTCGACCGTGTCTGGGGCGTTCTTCGAGCCGGTGATCCGGCTTGGGGTCACCGGCCTTGCGCGGTCGGGCAAGACGGTGTTCATCACCGGGCTGGTCGCGAACCTGATGGACCGCGGACGGATGCCCCAGCTTGCCGCCGCCGCCGAGGGGCGGATCTCGGCGGCCTGGCTGCAACCCCAGCCGCATGACACGGTGGCGCGGTTCGACTTCGAGGCGCATCTGGCGGCCCTGAGCGGGGACGATCCGCGCTGGCCGGCCTCGACCCGGACGGTTTCGGAACTGCGCCTGTCGTTCCGGGTGCAGCCGGTGGGCCTGTTGGCGGCCCTGGGCGGGCCGCGCACGGTGCATCTCGATATCGTCGACTATCCCGGCGAGTGGCTGATGGACCTTGCGCTGATGGACAAGTCCTATGGCGAATGGGCCGAGGAAACGCTGGGGCGGATCGCGCGGCGCCCGCAGGCGCGCGACTTCATGGCCGTTTCCCGCGCCGAGGACGGCGGCCGGCCGCTTGACGAGACGCGCGCGCAGGCGCTTGCCCTGGCCTTCACCGGGTATCTGGAGAAGGCGCGCGAGGCCGGATATTCGGACTGCACGCCGGGCAGGTTCCTGATGCCGGGCGATCTGGCCGGATCGCCCGCCCTGACTTTCGCGCCGCTGCCGCAGCCCGACACGGTGTCGCGCGGATCGCTGTGGCGCGAGATGGAACGGCGCTTTGACGCCTACAAGCGCGAGGTGGTGCGGCCGTTCTTTCGTGAGCATTTCTCGCGGATCGACCGGCAGGTGGTGCTGGTGGACGCGCTGAGCGCGATCCATGCCGGGCCGCAGGCGGTGGAGGATCTGCGCCGGACGATGGCCGAGATCCTGATGGCGTTCCGGCCCGGGCGGAATGCCTTCCTGTCGTCCATCTTCGCCGGGCGGCGGGTGGACCGGGTGCTGTTCGCGGCGACCAAGGCCGATCATCTGCATCACCTTCAGCATCCGCGCCTGACCGCGATCATGGAGGCCATGCTGCGCGACGCCAAGGACAGGGCGGATTTCGCGGGGGCGGCCACGGCGGCGATGGCGATCGCCGCCGTGCGTGCCACCGTCGAGGAAGAGATCAGTCACGACGGCCACCCGGTGCCGGCGGTGCGCGGGCGGCTTTTGTCGACGGGCAAGATGGCCACGATGTATGCGGGCGAACTGCCGGCCGATCCGGCCCGGCTGATGGCACCCGCCCGCGAGGGGGCGGAACGCTGGCTCGATGCCGACTACCGGGTGATGGCCTTCGCGCCGGCGCGCATGTCGCTGGCCCGGGGCGACGGGCCGCCGCATATCCGTCTGGACCGTGCGGCCGAGTTCCTGATCGGAGACAGGCTGTGAGCGAGACACCGCTGAAACCGCTCTTGATCGAACGCGACGATGAACCGGGGGCGCAAACGCCCGCGACCGTCCCGCCGGTGCCCGATCTGGATGTTGCCGCGCCGGTGTCGCGGCTTGCGCCGCCCCGCGGATCGGCGCTGTCGCGGCTTGCGTTGTGGGTGTTCGGCGCGCTTTTCGGGTTCGTTCTGTCGGTGGCGGCCTGGGATTTCGTGACGGGCCTTCTGGCGCGCGACAGCCTCTTGGGGTGGATAGCCTTCGTGCTGGTGGGTGCTGCGGTGGCGGTGGCGGCGGCGCTTGCGCTGCGCGAGGCGGTGGGTTTCGCCCGCATGGCGCGGATCGACACGCTGCGGACGCGCGCCGCCGATGCGATGTTGCGCGCCGATGTGACGGAGGCACGTCATGTCCTCGGTGCGCTGGAGACGCTTTATCGCGGGCGCCCCGAACTCGCGGGGGGCGGGCGCGGGTGAAGGACCGCGCGGCCGAGATGTTCGATGCCGACGGTCTTGTCGGGCTGGCCGAGGCCGAGTTGATGGGGCCGCTCGACCAGGCTGCGCGGCGCGAGATCGAGGCTGCGGCCCGACAGGTCGCGACGGTGACCGCGCTGGTGCCGCTGGCGCTGGCTGATGTGGCGACCGCGCTTTACGCCAACCTGCGGATGATCCGGCGGATTGCCGCGCTTTACGGAGGGCGGTCCGGGACGCTGGGATCGTTGCGGCTGATGCGGGGGGTCTTTGCCCATCTTGCGGCGACGGGCGCGCTGGCGGTGGGCGATGACCTGATCCATTCGGTCGCGGGCGGGGGTATGTTGTCGCGGCTGTCGCGCCGGTTTGGCGAGGGCGTCGTCAACGGCGCCCTGACGGCGCGGGTCGGCGTGGCGGCGATGGAGGTTTGCCGGCCCCTGCCGTTTCATGTGCTGGCCCGACCCAAGACGACGAACCTCGTCTCGCGTGGATTGGCCGGGGTGTTCGTGGATCAGAACGGAAAGTCGAAAGAGACCTGATGGAAAGCCTGGCCGAAAACCTTGCGACGATGATCCGCCGCCCGCTGACCGAGGGGCATGTCGCGCTGCTGCGGCGCAAGGGGCAGGAGGTGGCGATAGACGAGGGGACGATGCTGATCCGCGCGGGCGAGCGGAGCGACGAATTCTTCTTCGTGCTGGAGGGCGAGTTCGAACTCTACGATCCGGCGAAGGCGCAGCGCATCGGCCTCGCCTCGCTCGGCCCCGGGCAGTTCATCGCCGAAATCTCGTTCCTGACGGGAGGGGCCGCGTTCTATCATGTGCGGGCCTGCAAGGCGGGCCGGCTGATCCGGGTGCCCCGGCAGGCGGTGCTGGACCTGATGGCGGCAACGCCCGAGATGTCCGACATCATCGTGTCGGTGCTGGCCTCGCGGCGCCGGGCGGCGCTGGAAAACGGCAACAGCGGGTTGACCGTGCTCGGCCGGTCCGACGACCGCAAGGTGCGCGAGATCGCTGCCTTTGCCGGGCGTAACCGCATTCCGATCCGCCTGGTCGAACCCGGCACCGACGAGGCCCGGACCATCGCCTCGGCCTGCGGCGTATCGGACGGGCCGGGTGCGCGCGTCGTCCTGGGCGAAGGCGAGGTGATGGAGGCCCCGACACCAGGCGCGATCGCGCGCCGGCTCGGGCTGGCGTTCGAGGCGGGTGCCGCGCAACTTTACGACCTGGTGATCGTCGGCGGCGGGCCGGCCGGTGTCGCGGCGGCGGTCTATGCGGGGGCCGAAGGATTGTGTGCGCTGGTGGTCGAGGACATGGCGATCGGCGGGCAGGCCGGAACGTCGAGCCGGATCGAGAACTACATGGGTTTTCCGACCGGCATCTCGGGGGCCGACCTGTGCTGGCGCGGCGAGGTCCAGGCGATGAAGTTCGGCACCCGGTTCGCGATGCCGCACCGGGTGACGGCGCTGGACCCCGAGGGCGGCACCTGGCGCCTGACGCTGGATGACGGACAGGCTGTCAGGGCGCGCGCCGTCGTGGTGGCGACCGGGGTGCAGTATCGCCGCCTGCCGCTGCCCGGACTGGAGGAGATTCGAGGGGGCGGGCATCTACTATGCCGCGACCGACGTCGAGGCGCGCTATTGCCGCGACACCGAGGTGGTGGTGATCGGTGGCGGGAATTCCGCCGGTCAGGCCGCGATGTTCCTGTGCCGCACGGCGAAGCATGTGCATCTTCTGGTGCGCGGCGGATCGCTGGCCGCCAGCATGTCGAGCTATCTCATCGAGCGGTTGACGCAGGATCCCGGGATCTCGATCCACTATAACGCCGAGGTCGCGGGCCTTCAGGGCGGGGAACGACTGCGTCGGTCACGATCCGGGACCGGATGGCGGGTGCGGACTGGCGGCTGAACGCGCGGGCGGTGTTCGTGATGGTCGGGGCGGCACCCAATACCGGCTGGTTGAAGGATCGCGTCGCGATGGATGGCAACGGGTATGTGCTGACAGGGGCCGCGGCCGGGGCGTGGAGGGGCAATACGCCACCTCCTGCCCGGGTCTCTTTGCGGTGGGCGATGTGCGGGCCGGATCGGTCAAGCGGGTCGCCTCGTCGGTCGGCGAGGGATCGGTGGTGATCTCGGAGGTCTGGAACCACCTGAACCGGCGCTGATCCGCGCCGGTGCGCCAGTCTGTCCCGGCTTTACCTGCCCCGCCGCGCGGCCTATAACGCCGATCATGTTTTCGGGTCCGGTCCTCATCCGTCGAATTACCGGCCCGGCGCTCTGATCCTTCAGACGCCGGGACAAGGCGATTCGAGTGTCTCGCGCCGCCCCGAAGCCCCGACCCGACAGCCCGAAATCGAGGACCGCATCCGATGTGCGCCGATACCGCCCGCCCGACCGACGACGACCGCCCGACTACCGCAGCACCGTCTTCCTGCCCGAGACCGACTTTCCGATGCGCGCGGGCCTGCCCGAGCGCGAGCCGGAGTGGCTGGCCCGGTGGGAACGGATCGGCGTCTACGACCGGCTGCGCGAAGCAGAAGCCGGCCGCGCGCCCTTCACGCTGCACGACGGCCCGCCCTATGCCAACGGGCACCTGCACATCGGCCACGCGCTGAACAAGGTGCTGAAGGACATGGTGGTGCGCAGTCCCAGCAGATGATGGGCCGCGACGCCCGCTATGTGCCGGGCTGGGACTGCCATGGCCTGCCGATCGAATGGAAGATCGAGGAGCAGTACCGCGCCAAGGGCCTGAACAAGGACGACGTGGACATCGTCGCCTTCCGCCAGGAATGCCGCCGCTTCGCCGAGGGCTGGATCGACATCCAGCGCGAGGAGTTCAAGCGGCTGGGCGTGACCGGGAACTGGGCCGATCCCTACCTGACGATGGACTACCACGCCGAGGCGGTGATCGCCGACGAGTTCATGACGTTCCTGATGAACGGCTCGCTCTACCAGGGCTCGAAGCCCGTGATGTGGTCGCCGGTCGAAAAGACCGCGCTGGCCGAGGCGGAGGTGGAGTATCACGACCACACCAGCCATCAGGTCTGGGTGCGGTTCAAGGTGGTGGGCGTGAATGTCGCGGGTCACGAATGCCTTCGGAGAAGGTGAGCGCACGCAGAAGGTAACGCTGTCGAACGGAGATCAGGTTCAGCCGCTGACCCAGAACGATCGCGTCCTCATCTGGACCACGACCCCTTGGACCATCCCGCAGAACCGGGCTGTCGCCTTTAACCCTGAGCATCGCCTATGGTCTTTATGAGGTCATCAGGTCGCCCGAGGACAGCAACGCCACCATCGGCGCGCGCTGTCTGGTGGCCGACAAGCTGGCCGAAGCAGGTGTTTGCTGCGGCGAAGCTGCGATGCGTCGATGTTCCGCCGGCTGCGAGAGTATCGCTACCGGAGAGCTGACCTCGCTGACCCTCGCCCATCCCTTCCGCGGCGTCGAGAACGGCAAGGGCGAGTGGGACTACGACGTGCCCGATGCTGCCCGGCGAGCATGTCACCGACGACGCGGGCACGGGGTTTGTCCACACCGCGCCGAGCCACGGTGATGACGACTATCAGCTTGGCCAGAAATTCGGCCTGCCGATGACCTACAACGTCGAGCCCGACGGCTCCTACCGCGCCGACCTGCCGCTGTTCGGCGGGCAGCACATCATCCTGCCCGATGGCAAGGAAGGCCCGGCCAATGTCAGCGTCATCAAGCAACTGGCCTATGCCGGCGCGCTGTTTCGCCAAGGCGAAGCTGAAGCACTGCTATCCGCATTCCTGGCGGTCCAAGGCGCCGCTGATCTATCCGCAACACGCCGCAATGGTTCGTGGCCATCGACAAGACGCTCGACGACGGCATGGGCGACTATGGCGACACGATCCGCACGCGTGCGCTGACTCGATCGACAGGCTGGTCGAAATGGACGCCGCAGACCGGGCGCAACCGCCTTTACTCGATGATCGAGGCACGGCCCGACTGGGTGCTGTCGCGCCAGCGCGCCTGGGGCGTGCCGCTGACGCTGCTTTCGTGAAGAAGGGCGCGAAGCCGACCGATCGCCGACTTCCTGCTGCGCGACCCGCGGGTGAACGCGCGGATCGAAGGCCGCCTTCGAGGCCGAGGGCGCCGATGTCTGGTATGTTGCGGGCTTCAAGGAGCGGATGCTGGACGGGCTGCACGATCCGCTGGCCTATGACCAGGTGTTCGACGTGCTGGACGTGTGGTTCGACAGCGGCTCGACCCACGCCTTCGTGCTGCGCGACCGGCCGGACGGTTCGGCGGACGGGATCGCCGACCTCTACCTCGAGGGCACCGACCAGCACCGCGGGTGGTTCCATTCCTCGATGCTGCAGGCCTGCGGCACGCATGGGCCGCGCACCCTATCGCGGCGTGCTGACACATGGCTTCACGCTGGACGAGAAGGGCATGAAGATGTCCAAGTCGCTGGGCAACACCGTCGCGCCGCGAGAAGGTCATCGAGCGAATATGGCGCCGATATCCTGCGGCTGTGGGTGGCGCAGTCGGACTACACGGTCGACCTGCGGATCGGGAAGGAGATCCTGAAAGGGGTGGCGGACAGCTATCGCCGCCTGCGCAACACGCTGCGCTTCCTTCTGGGCAACCTTGCGGGATTTGGCGAGGCCGAGCGGGTCGGGCCATGACGAGATGCCGGAACTGGAACGCTGGGTGCTGCACCGCCTTGCCGAACTCGACGCCGAGGTGCGCGAGGGCTATGCGACGTACGACTTCCAGGGCGTGTTCCAGAAGCTGTTCACCTTCTGCACCGTCGATCTGTCGGCGGTCTATTTCGACATCCGCAAGGACGCGCTTTACTGCGATGCGGCCGACAGCCTGACGCGCCGGTCGGCCCGCACGGTGCTTGACCTGCTGTTCCACCGGCTGACGACCTGGCTTGCGCCGATCCTGGTCTTCACCATCGAGGATGTCTGGCTGTCGCGCTTTCCCGGCGAGGACCAGTCGGTTCACCTGCAGGACATGCCTGCAGACGCCCGGCGACTGGCTCGACGCGCCGCTGGCGGCCAGGTGGGAGCAGGTCCGCCAGACCCGCCGCGTGGTGACGGCCGCGCTGGAGGTGCAGCGCACCGCCAAGATGATCGGGGCCTCGCTCGAGGCCGCGCCGGTGGTCCATGTCGGCGATCCGGCGATGCTCGCCGCGCTGCGATCGGTGGACCTCGCCGATCTGTGCATCACCTCGGATCTGGCGCTGACCGGCGACCCGGCGCCGCAGGACGCCTTCCGGCTGCCGGATGTCGCGGATATCGCGGTCGGTTTCCGGCTGGCCGAGGGCGAGAAATGCCAGCGCTGCTGGAAGATCCTGCCGGACGTGAACAGCCACCCCCACCCCCACGTCTGCGCCCGCTGCGACGCGGCGCTCGGCTAGGGCGTCGCGTCCGGTCCCGCGCCGGCACCCGGCGCGGGCGAAGGCCGGGGGTTTCACACCCCCGGACCCCCGTGGGATATTTGGAAACAGAAGAAGCCGGGGGGGGGGCGCGACGCCGGCCTAGGGCATGCGCGGCGCGCCGGGCGGGCGGGCGGGCACGATCTGCTGGGCGATGCCCGCCAGACAGAGGTAGAGCGAGGTGACCACGAGGCCCCAATGCGCCCAGCTTTGCCGATCGAAGTCGATCCAGGCGGCCCAGCCGGCGAAGACCGTCCACCCGAAGATCATCGCGAGGTTCAGCCCGTGCCAGCGCCCGGTGCGGACAGGATGGACGAACTTCAGGTTGGTGAACATCGCGATCGTCAGCAGGATGACGATGGCGAGGATGGTGAACTCGCCCGGTTTCAGCGCGAACATCACCAGCACGACCATGTTCCAGCAGGCGGGAAAACCCGCGAAGGAATTGTCCTTGGTCTTCATCCGGGTATCGGCGAAGTAGACGACGCTGCCGTAGACGATCACGATGATGCACGATCCAGCCCGGTCCAGCCGGTCAGCAACCCGGACTTGAAGAGCGCGAAGGCCGGGATGAAGACATAGGTCAGGTAGTCGACGATCAGGTCCATCAGGACGCCGTCATAGGTCGGCCAGTTGGTTCTGACGTCATAGCGGCGCGCGAGCGGGCCGTCGATGCCATCGACGATCAGCGCCACGACCAGCCACAGGAACATCAGGCTCCACTTGCCCTCGACCGCCGCGAGCATCGCCAGCATCGAGAGCACCGCCCCGGTGGCGGTCAGCAGATGGACGGAAAGGGCCTTGAGGCGCAGGTTCAGCATCGCACTTTCATAGCCGAATGCGCCCCGC
Source organism: uncultured Alphaproteobacteria bacterium (assembly GCA_963700485.1). Classification (GTDB taxonomy): domain Bacteria; phylum Pseudomonadota; class Alphaproteobacteria; order Rhodobacterales; family Rhodobacteraceae; genus Aliitabrizicola. Next base: position 306,504 of record CAVOXQ010000006.1, on the reverse strand, counting down.
TGCGCAACCGCTCAGGCACGGGGATGGGCCTTTTCATAGACCTCCATCAGGCGCGCCGCGTCGACCGCCGTATAGGCCTGGGTGGTGGAGAGCGAGGCATGGCCGAGCAATTCCTGGATCGCGCGCAGGTCGCCGCCGGCCGACAGCAGGTGGGTCGCGAAGGAATGGCGCAGCGCGTGCGGGGTCGCCGTTGCCGGCAGGCCCAGGTGGAGACGCGCGGTTTCCATCGCCCGCTGCAACCAGGCGCGGGATTGAGCGCGCCACCGCGCGCGCCCCGGAACAACGGCGCCGCCGGTGTCAGCTCGAACGGCGCGAGCGCCGCGTAGCGCGCCACCGCGTCTTGCGCGGCCGGGATCACCGGGACGATCCGGGTCTTGCCGCCCTTGCCGGTGATCCGCAGCACCGCCGGGCAGCGGGAGGGCGGCGCCGGTCAGCCCCAGCGCCTCGGAGATGCGCAGCCCGCAACCGTAGAGCAATGTCAGCACGGCCGCGTCGCGCGCCGCGATCCAGTCGTCGCGGGCCTGGCTTTCGACCTGCGCGATCATCTCGCGCGCGCCGTCCTCGGACAGCGGGCGGGGCAGCTTGCGGCGATATTTCGGCCCGCGCGCCGAAAGGATGGCGGTCGCATCGACCTCTTCGCGCTCGGCCAGCCAGCCGGTGAACCCCTTGACGGCCGACAGCGCGCGGGCAAGCGACCGGGCGCCGAGGCCACGCGCCCGTTCATGCGCCATCCAGGCGCGCAGGTCGGTCTGCGGGACGGTCAGGACCGCGGCCACGCCCTCGGCCCCGCCGCGATGGCGGGCCAGAAAATCGAGGTAGCGCGCCACGTCGGCGGCATAGGCCGCCACGGTGTTGGCCGCGGCCCCGTCGAGCGCCCTGATATGGCTGAGCCAGCGTGCCAGGGCATCCCGCTGGCCGCTCCGAGATCATTCCCCGGATTTCGGCCGTCACGACAGCCAGCGGCGCATGGTCCGCTCGAACACCGCCCCGAAGAAGGCCAGCAGGTCGGTGCCCTGCGCGGATTTGAACATGATGCGGATCCTCTGCCCCAGAACCAGCAGGCCGGGCAGCCGGCCCTTGCCGAAATCAAGCCGCAGCAAAGCCTCGGACCGGATCCAGGCGATGCGATCGCCGTAGATCGCCTCGGAGGTGGGCACGGTCTGGCGCAGTGTCACGGGGCGAAGCGGCACATCGCGGCTGACGCAGAGGTATTCGGCGACGAAGCCCGGTCTGGCCACATGCAGGATTTCGCCCAGCCGGTCCAGCACGGGATCGTCGGCGCTGTGCACCGATTTCGAGGACGAGGCGCACGCAATCCACCCGCAGGCTTTGCGCCACCTCGGTGCCCAGACCAATGCAGGAAATCCTCGAAGCTGACGGGATCGAGCATCTGGAGGATCGCGCGATGCACCTGGTTGGTGCCGGCAAGGTTCTCGTAGGCGGCGGCGATGACCGATCGGTGCGTGTCCTCGAGCCGGTCCAGCCGCTTTTCCAGCCGCTCCATCGCGATGCCCCGCAGGTCGACGATGTTGGCGCCCATCGCGCGTTCGTTGGCGGCGACCAGCGCCGCCATCACGTCACGATCCTCGAGAATCACCTCGGGTTCCGAGATGATCACGTCGCGCAGGTCCTGTCCGATCATGCCGCCCCTGTTCCGTGCCGTTCGTGGCGCGAGTATACACGCGCTCAGATGATTTTCTGCCCTGTTTTTGCCCAGTCCTTCATGAACTGGTCCAGTCCGCGTGTCGGTCAGCACATGACTTGCCAGCGCCTTGATCACGGCGGGGGGCGCGGTGACGACGTCGGCGCCGATCAGGGCGCATTGGGTCACATGGTTGGCGGTTCGGATCGAGGCGGCGAGGATCTCGGTCTTGAAATCGTAGTTGTCGTAGATCGTGCGGATATCCGCGATCAGTTCCAGCCCGTCGAGGTTGATGTCGTCCAGCCGTCCGATGAACGGGCGGATGAAGCTCGCGCCCGCCTTGGCCGCGATCAGCGCCTGATTGGGCGAGAAGCAGAGCGTGACGTTGACCTTGTGGCCCTCGCCGGTCAGCACCTTGCAGGCCCTCAGGCCGTCCCAGGTCAGCGGCACCTTGACCGCGATGTTCGGGGCGATCCCGGCCAGCTTGCGGCCCTCGGCGATCATCTCGTCGGACTTGAGCGCCACCACTTCGGCCGACACCGGGCCGGAGACGATGCCGCAGATTTCCCTGGTGACCTCGATGATGTCGCGCCCCGACTTCAGGATCAGCGAGGGGTTGGTCGTGACGCCGTCGACCATGCCAAGATCATTGAGCTCCGGATTGCGGCGACATCGGCGGTATCGACAAAGAATTTCATCGCGGGTCCGTCCTTGATCCTGATCGGGGTTGCAGGGGGTGGGACACAGTATTAGCCCAAGTTGGATGCAGACGAAAGGTGGTGGAGCCGAGGTGGCGGACAAGGTTTATCCCGAGGGCGCCCGCATCGGTGTGGTCACGACCGAACCGATGGGCGGTCTCGCGGTCCGCTGGACTATCTCGCCCCCGAGGGCGGCTGCGGCACCGGCGATTTCGTCGAGGTGCCGCTTGGGCCGCGCCGGGTGCTGGGCGTCGTCTGGGGCGAGGCGGACGGCGGGATCGGGGCCGACCGGCTGCGCCCGGTGCTCCGGGTGCTCGACGTTTCCCCGATGCGCGAGGAACTGCGCCTGTTTCTGGCGCGTGCGGCCGAATACACGCTGACCCCGCTGCCTGCGATGCTGCGCCTTGCCACCCGGGCCCCGGGACTGGGCGAACCGCCCTCGATGCGGCGCGTCCTGCGTCCGGGCGGGGCCCCGCCCGACCGGATGACCGAGGCCCGTTCGCGGGTGCTGGAGGCGCTCGCGCAATATGGCGGCGCGGCGGTGACGCTTGGCGAACTGGCGGGCGAGGCGGGCGTCACGCCCTCGGTCGTGAAGGGCCTCGTGAAGGCCGGGCGCGATCACCGAAGAGGAGGCGCCGCGCGATCTGCCCTACCCGCGGCTTGATCCCGGCCGCACGGGCGCGACGCTGGCGGGCGAACAGGTCGCCGCGGCCGACGCGCTGACCGCGGCGGTGGCGATCGGCGGCTATGGCACCACGCTTCTGAAGGGGGTCACCGGGTCGGGCAAGACCGAGGTCTATCTGGAGGCGGTCGCCGAATGCCTGCGCCAGCGCCGCCAGGCGCTGGTGCTGTTGCCCGAGATTGCGTTGACGGCGGAATTCCTGACGCGCGTCGAGGCCCGCTTTGGCGCGCGGCCCGCCGAATGGCATTCGGGCGTCACCATGACCGAGCGGCGCCGGCTCTGGCGGATGGTGGCCGAGGGCGGCGCGCAGGCTGGTCGTCGGCGCGCGGTCGGCCTTGTTCCTGCCGTTTCGCGAACTGGGCCTGATCGTTGTCGATGAAGAACACGACACCGCGCTACAAGCAGGAGGACGGCGTGCTCTACAACGCCCGCGACATGGCGGTGCTGCGCGCCGCGATCTGCGGTGCGCAGGTGGTGCTGGCCTCGGCCACGCCCTGCCTCGAAAGCTGGGCCAATGTCGAGGCCGGGCAAATATGGGCGGCTCGATCTCGGCGTCGCGCTTTGGTGTCGCCGAACTGCCCGAGATGCGGGCCATCGACATGCGGGCCGAAAAGCTTGCCCGCCGATCGCTGGATGTCGGAGGTGCTGGCGCGGGCCGTGATCGCACGCATCGGGGCCGGCGAACAGTCGCTGCTGTTCCTGAACCGGCGCGGCTATGCGCCGGTCACGATCTGCCGGGCCTGCGGGCACCAGATCGGCTGCGACCATTGCGACGCGCGGATGGTCGAGCACCGGTTCCTCAAGCGCCTCGTCTGCCACCAGTGCGGGGCGACCAAGCCGATGCCCGCTGGCCTGCCCGACGTGCGAGGTGGAGGGGCGGATGGCGCCGGTCGGGCCGGGGGTCGAACGGCTGGCCGAAGAAGTCGCGGCCCGGTTTCCCGAGGCGCGGGTCGCGGTGCTGTCGTCGGACCTGTTCGGGTCGGCGCGGGCGCTGAAGGAGCAGATCGGCCAGATCGCAGCGGGCGGGGCCGATATCATCATCGGCACCCAGATCGTGGCCAAGGGGCACAACTTTCCGCTGCTGACCCTGGTCGGCGTGATCGACGCCGATCTGGGCCTGCAAGGGTCGGACCTGCGCGCGGCCGAGCGGACGTTCCAGTTGATGCGCCAGGTCGCGGGCCGCGCCGGGCGGGCCGAGCGCAAGGGCGAGGCCCTGTTGCAGACCTATCAGCCGGAACATCCGGTGATCCGCGCCATTCTTGGCGGCGACGAAGAGGCCTTCTGGCGCGCCGAGGCGGCGGAACGGCGCGCGGCGGGTGTGCCGCCCTACGGCCGGATGGCGGGCATCATCCTGTCCTCGCCCGATGTCGCGCAGGCCTTTGACATCGGCGGCGAACTGGCCCGGCGCGATGGCCCGCTCCGGCGGATCGGCGCCCAGGTCTACGGCCCCGCGCCGGCGCCGATCGCGCGGGTGCGCGGCCGCCATCGGGTGCGTCTGCTGGTCAAGGCCGACAAGACTGCCCCGTTGCAGGCGGCGCTTGCCGAATGGGTGGCGCAGTTCAAGCTGCCGTCCAGCGTCTGCGGCTGGCGATCGACATCGACCCGCAGAGCTTTCTCTGACCCGCCTCGCCAGGCGGCCCGGATCGCGCTAAGGGCTTGCAAGGCGTCTCCGGAAAGGCCCCAAGTGAACCGCGATGACGACAACGCATGATCTGATCGTGGTGGGCGCGGGTCCGGCGGGTTCGGCAGCCGCACTGACCGCCGTGCGTGCCGGCCTGCGGGTGGCGCTGATCGACAAGGCCGCCTTCCCGCGCGACAAGCTGTGCGGCGGTGGCATCACCGGGCGCAGCCGCCGCCACCTGCACGATATCTTCGGGACCGGCATCGACGAGGGCCTGTTCCGCACCTGTCGGCACATGCGGTTGACCGAGGCCGACCGCGTTCTGGCGGACCTGCCCTCTGCCCCGCCGATCTGGATGACGATGCGGCGCGACTTCGACGCGGCGCTTCTCGACATGGCCCGTGCCGCGGGGTGCGAGGCCATCACCGGCCTGCGGATCACCGAACTTGCGCTGGACGACGGGCGGGTCGGGCTGGCGGATGGCAAGAGGCTTTGCGCGCCGGTCGTTCTGGGGGCCGATGGCGCGAACAGTGCGGTGGCCCGCGCGCTTTTCGGCCGTGCCCATGATCCGGCGCGCATCGGATTCGGGCTCGAGGCGGAGCTTCCGCTGGCTGAGGCCGCAGGCCCCGTGGTGGATATCGACCTCGCGGGGGCGGCCTGGGGGTATGGCTGGGCCTTTCCCAAGCAGGGATCGCTGACCGTGGGGGTGGGCGGTGTCCATCGGCGCAACGCCGATCTGCGGGGCAGCTTCGAGCGCGCCGCGCGGCGTTACGGTGCAGACCCCGCGCGCCTGCGCGTCAAGGGCGCGTTCCTGCCATTTGGCGAGGTGCGGCGCATACCCGGCCGGGGCTCGGTGCTGCTGGCGGGCGACGCGGCCGGTCTGGTCGACCCGATCACGGGCGAGGGCATCGCCTGGGCCATGCGCAGCGGGCAGCTTGCCGCCCTCGCGGCGGCCGGGGCGATCGCGGCCGGGCGACCCGAACAGGCGCTGGCCCGCTATCGCCGCAGCCTTCGCCCGGTGCAGTCGGAACTTTCTCGTGCGCGGGTGCTGCGCGCGATGATCTACCACCCTTGGCTCAATCCTGCCTTCCTGCGCTTTGTCGAACGCTCGCCCGGCCTGCAACGCCGCTATCTCGACCTGCTGTCGGGCGATCTCGACTATGCCGATCTCGGCTGGCGGGCGTTGCCGCGGCTTGTGCTGCGGATGGTGCGCCGCGGAGTTTGCTGATCCCGCCGGGCGGGGCGCGCGCGCCTTGACGCTGAGGGTCCGCGCAGGATATCGCCCGCCGACACCCATGCCCGAGGAGGCCCCCGATGCCCACCTATTCCGCGCTGACGACGCTTGCCGGGCAAGAGGCCGCCGAGGCGCTGGCCGAGGCGCTCGAGGATCTCGACCCGGCGCCGACCGGCGTCGGCGTCTTCGAGATCGAGGATGGTTCGGGCCTTTGGGAGGTCGGGGCCTACTTCCTCGACAAGCCCGACGATATCGCGCTCGCGCTGCTTTCGATGGCCTTGGGTGCCCAACCCTTCGCCCTTTCCGAGCTGCCGGAGATCGACTGGGTGGCGAAGGTGCGCCGCGAACTGAGCCCGGTCGAGGCGGGCCGCTTCTTCGTCTATGGCAGCCATGACGCCGACAAGGTGCCGCCGGGCCGGATCGCCTTGATGATCGAGGCGACGGTCGCCTTCGGGACAGGGCACCACGGCACGACGCTGGGGTGCCTGCGCGCGCTCGACCGGATGATCGACCGGGGCGAGGTGGCGCGCAATGTCGCGGATATCGGCTGTGGAACGGCCGTGCTGGCGATGGCGGCGGCGCGGGCCTTTCCCGATCCGGTCATCGCCTCGGACATCGACGCGGTCGCGGTGGAGGTCGCGCTTGCCAATGTCGAGGTGAACGGCCTCGGGGCCCGGGTCGTCTGCGTGGAGGCAGCGGGGTTCGATCATCCGCGCATTGCACAATCGGCGCCGTTCGATCTGGTCTTCGCCAACATCCTGAAGGGTCCGCTGATCGAACTGGCGCCCGCGATGGCCCGAAACGTCGCCAAGGGGGGCACCGTGATTCTGTCGGGGTTGCTCATCGTTCAGGCCGAACTCGATTCTCGCGGCCTATGCCGCAGAAGGATTTATGCAACTTGAGCGCGAAGACCTGGGGGAATGGGGCACGCTTGTGCTCCGCAGGGGTTGAAAACACCGTTACGCCCGAATTGCCCCAATCCTGCCATATTCCGAGCCTACCTTGAACGCAGGCGGGGGCCCGAGGATTGGAGTAGTGATCGTGGGCGACCCGAACCTGCGGGATTTTTACGGTCGGATTTCGCGCATCGAAGAGGCGCGGGCGCAGGGCTATGGCTTCGAGGCGCCGGGAACGATCGGATTGTCCCACTATCAACGCACCGCGCGGCGGCGGATTTCGCTGCTGGGGCCGCTGTTCCTCGCAATCCTCATGGCGCTTGCCCTCAAGGGTTTCATCCACTTCAAGGTCGGCGCCTCGACCTATGACGCGCGTGTTGAATCGCTGATGGCGGGGCAGAGCTTCGACAAGTTCGGCGGCTGGCTGATGCAGGCCGATCCCGCGACATTGTGGGTATCGGGTTTCATCGCAGAGCTGGCGAAGTAGCCTTCACGCAGATTGCAGCAATGCACAAAGGCCGCGTCCCGGTATGGGCGCGGCCTAACTCGTCATCTGGCTGGACGGTCCGGCGATCCGCCGGTTGTGTCGCTCAGGCACCGATATGGTCGATGTCGCCACGGCACAGGCCGATGTCGTCAAGCTCGCGGTCGGTCAGGCTCGACAGCACCTTGCGGGTCACGCGGGCGTCGTTCCAGTTCTTCACTGAGGCCAGTGCGTTGCTGACGAACTGGATCACCTGGTAGGTCGAGGTCGCGCCGAACGGCGCCGGGCGGGTCGTCTCAAAGGCGGACATGATATTTTCCTTTACTCACACTGCCTGTTTTCGGGGCGGTTTTCCCCTCGCGTTGCTACCTAGTCGTGCGCATGTGCAAAGCAAGCTGGCGAAATCTCATGTCGCCCTTGCGTGCCGCGCATAGCTCGCTTCACGAAATTGCCATGAATTCCGGGGGCATAGGGTAATGCGTCGGTTTCGCTGCGGGCAGCCGTCGCAATCCGGCATCGATTTCACGCGGCGCCGCCGTGAGCGCGCGACAGGCTGGCCGATGTTCCCTTTTCGTGCTAGCGGTTGAAAAAGACCGGGGGCAGGCGGATGCGGGTTCTGGGGATTGATCCGGGGTTGCGAAACCTGGGCTGGGGCGTGATCGACGTGACGGGCGCACGGCTGAGCCATGTCGCGAACGGCATCTGCCATTCCGAGGCGGGCGACCTGGCCGACAGCGGCTGCTGCTGCTGCATACCCAGCTGACCGAAGTTCTGGCGCGGCTTCAGCCCGGATGCCGCCGCGGTCGAGCATACGTTCGTCAACAAGGATGCCGTGGCGACGCTGAAGCTCGGGCAGGCGCGGGGCATTGCGCTTCTGGTGCCGGCGCAATTCGGACTGGTGGTGGGCGAATATGCCCCGAACGCGGTCAAGAAGACCGTGGTCGGCGTCGGTCATGCCGCGAAGGTGCAGGTCGACCACATGGTGCGCCTGCATCTGCCGGGGGTCGAGATCGCCGGCGCCGATGCGGCCGATGCGCTCGCCGTCGCCATCTGCCATGCCCATCACCTGCAATCGGCCGGCCGGCTGGAGGCGGCGGTGCGAAGATCGGACCGGACGGCGGGGGCCATGCGATGATCGGCAAGCTGTCGGGACGGCTGGATTACCGCGGCGCGGACCATGTGATGATCGACGTGCGCGGGGTCGGCTACATCGTCCACGTCTCGGACCGGACGCTTGGCCGCGCATGCCCGGTGCGGGCGAGGCGGTCGCGCTCTATACCGAACTGGTGGTGCGCGAAGACCTGTTGCAGCTTTTCGGCTTTCCGACCATTGCTGGAAAAGGAATGGCATCGCCTGCTGACAACCGTGCAGGGGATCGGCGCCAAGGCGGCGCTGGCCATTCTGGGCACGCTCGGCGCCGAGGGCGTGGCCCGCGCGATCACCCTGGGCGATGCGCGCGCGATCCAGGCAGCGCCCGGCGTCGGGCCGAAGCTCGCGCAGCGGGTGGTGCTGGAACTGAAGGCGAAGGCGCCCGGCGTCATGGCCCAGGGCGCGGCGCTGGCCTCGTGCGCGACGGCGCGAGCGGTGATCGAGGCCGAACCTGCCCCCGCCGCGCGCGCCGCTGCCCGTCTGCATCCTCGCCCGCGCAGGTGCGGGCGGCGCGCCGCCGCCGATGCCCTGTCGGCGCTGGTCAACCTCGGCTACGGCGCAGGGCGACGCCGCCGAGGCGGTGGCCTCGGTGGCCCACGAGGCGCCGCAGGCCGATACCGCCACGCTGATCCGTCTTGCCCTGAAACGGCTCGCGCCGCGCTGATCCGCCCTTGCCGCGTGGCGCCGCAGCGCCATATCGCCGCCAGACCTGGATCGGAGGGGATCGGCGATGGGATATGTCCGTACGGCCATTCTGATGGCTGCGATGACCGCGCTGTTCATGGGCCTTGGCGCGCTTCTGGGCGGGCAGGGCGGGGCGCTGGTCGCGCTCGTCATGGCGGCGGCGATGAACCTGTTCACCTGGTGGGGTTCGGACAAGGCCGTGCTGCGCATGTATGGCGCGCAGCAGGTCGATCTGCAGCGACCGCGCCGCAACTGGTGGCGATGGTGAACGACCTGGCCGACCGGGCCGGCCTGCCCCGACCCGAAGGTCTACATGATCGCGTCCGATCAGCCCAATGCCTTTGCCACGGGCCGCAACCCCGAAAACGCCGCGGTCGCGGTCACGACGGGGCTGATGCGATCGCTCGGCCCGGACGAGCTGGCCGGGCGTTGTCGCGCATGAACTGGCGCATATCCGCAACCGCGACACGCTGATCATGACGGTCACGGCGACGTTCGCCGGGGCGATTTCGATGCTGGCGAATTTCGCGCTGTTCTTCGGGGGCGACCGCGACCGGCCCGGCGGGCTGATCGGCACGCTGGCGCTGATGGTCCTCGCCCCCCTTGCGGCGGGGCTGGTGCAGATGGCGATCAGCCGCGGCCGGGAATACGAGGCGGACGCGCTTGGCGCGCGGATCTGCGGCGATCCGGAATGGCTGGCCTCGGCGCTGGCCCGGATCGACGCGCTGGCGCGCCGGATCGACAACAACCGGGCGGAACGGAACCCCGCGACGGCGCACATGTTCATCATCAATCCGCTGCATGCCCACGCGCACGACAGGCTGTTTTCGACCCATCCCTCGACCGCGAACCGGATCGCCGCGCTGCGCCGGATGCAACCGGGCCCGCAGGTCGCGCGGTCGCGGGTTCCGGCCTCGGGGCGTGGGCGTGGCGGACCCTGGAGCTGACCCAAGGGTCTTGCATCGGCGGAAATGTTCGTGGACTGTTCCCGATGTAGCCCAAGGCGGTGCCATGTCCGAACCCGATCCCTTCCTGCGTCCCGATCCGCTGCCCGAGGACGCCGACCGTGCGCTGCGGCCGCAGGCGCTGGAAGAGTTCATCGGCCAGACCGAGGCGCGGGCCAACCTGCGCGTGTTCATCGAAAGCGCGCGGCGGCGCGGCGAGGCGATGGACCACACGCTGTTTCACGGCCCGCCCGGGCTGGGCAAGACGACCCTGGCGCAGATCATGGCGCGCGAGTTGGGCGTGGGGTTTCGCATGACGAGCGGGCCGGTGCTGGCCAAGCCCGGCGACCTCGCCGCGATCCTGACCAATCTCGAGCCACGCGACGTGCTGTTCATCGACGAGATCCACCGCCTGAGCCCGATCGTGGAAGAGGTGCTTTATCCTGCGCTGGAGGATTTCGCGCTGGACCTCGTGATCGGCGAAGGGCCGGCGGCGCGGACGGTGCGGATCGACTTGCAGCCGTTCACGCTGGTGGGGGCCACGACACGTCTGGGATTGCTGACAACGCCGCTGCGCGACCGTTTCGGGATCCCGACCCGGCTGGAATTCTATTCCGAGGACGAACTCCACGAGATCGTGACTCGGGGCGCGCGGCTGCTGGGGGTGCGGGCCGAGGCGGAGGGCTGCCGCGAGATCGCGCGCCGGGCGCGGGGAACGCCGCGGATCGCCGGGCGGTTGCTGCGGCGGGTGGTGGATTTCGTGCTGGTGGAAGGCGACGGGGTGTTGACGCGGGCGATTGCGGACCGGGCGTTGACGCGGCTCGGGGTGGACCGGCTGGGTCTTGACGGCGCCGACAGGCGCTATCTGGGATTGCTGGCCGAAAACTACGGTGGCGGCCCGGTGGGGGTGGAGACGATCGCGGCCGCGCTGTCGGAGCCGAGGGATGCGATCGAAGAGGTGATCGAGCCGTTCCTGTTGCAGCAGGGGCTGCTGCTCAGGACGCCCCGTGGACGAATGCTGGGGATGAAGGCATGGCGGCATCTGGGGCTGGAGGCGCCCAAGGGGCCGGGACAGGCCGATCTGTTCGAGGCGTGAGGCAGGGCACCCTGGCACATCGGGTGTGGGCGCTGCTCAAGACAGTTTTCCCGATGCAGGTCGGGCGTCTTCGACGCCGCCCCGCCTGCCCGGCGGTCGATGCCATGTCGGGCAGGTCCGCAAGATCCGGCGTGCGGCCGGACCTGGGACGTTGCAGGCCCTCGGCAGGTTCAGCACGCGGGCGCGGAAACAGCTGTGCGCCGTTGCGGCCCGTGACGGTGCGGCCCCGACCGCGCGGGCTGCTGCATCGCCTGACCCGGACCCGCCTTGAGATCGCGCGTTTCGGTGGCGCGGAAGACGCGGCCCGCCAAGCGCAGAAGCAAGGCGCCTGTTCGGTCTTGCCTGCGCCCGACCCCGTTTCCGGTGGGGATGACCTGTCAACGGCCGTTCCGGGGCGCCTTCCGCCGGGCGATGGCGCCCTCACCGCCGCCCGGATGGGTGATTTCCGGGGCTTGGCGTGATTGCGCAAGGCCGCTAAGACGGCGCTGCATGCAATGAATGTGGCGCCGGAGCAATGACGAGCGACGAGGTTGAGGCGCTGTTCACGCGCGCCGACGGCAGTTTTCTCTGCGCCCGCTGGGGCCGGCCGATCGTGCCGGTGGTCTTTGGTGTCGATGATGCGACGCTGGGCGTGGTGAAGGGCGCTCTGGAGGCGGTGGTTGCGCTGGCGGGGCATCGGATGGCCGAAACCGATCCCGAGCTTGGCGCCAACCTGATGATGTTCTTTCTGCGGGACTGGGCCGAGTTGCCGCAAGTTCCCAACCTCGACCGGCTGGTGCCCGATCTTGGCCCGCTCTGCCAGCGGCTGGCTGCGGCGGAGGCGAACCAGTACAGGATCTTCCGGTTCGACCAGGCCGGAGCGATCCGCGCGGCCTTCGTCTTCGTGCGGATGGACGCCCATCTTGAAGCGGTACCGGTCGAGACGCTGGCGCTTGGCCAGGCGGTCCAGGTGATCCTCTTGTGGTCGGACCGGGCATTCGGCGATCATTCGCCGCTGGCGCAGGCCGGCGGGACGGTGATCCTGCGACCCGAGATCGCCGCGGTGATCCGGGCAGCCCATGATCCGGTATTGCCCGCCATGTCGCAGGACCGGGCGCACGCGCTCCGGCTGGCGGCCCGGATCGGGGCGGTACAGTGACGGCGGGCAATGACGGCGGGGCCTTGCGCGGGAACGGGGCAGGGGCGTAGCCTCGGGCGCGTGGCAGGGCCGCGGCAAGGGGGCAGCGCGATGGCATGTGCAAGGCAGCGGGGAAGATCTGGGCCCTGCGGGACGACCGGGTGAGCGGCACCGGGGGCGCGGCGCACCACCATGGCCTGCGCGTCTACTATGAGGATACCGATCTTGCGGGGATCGTCTATTATGCCAATTATCTGAAGTTCATCGAGCGCGGGCGCAGCGAATGGGTGCGCGCGCTGGGTATCGACCAGCGCCGGTTGCGCGAGGACGAGGGCATCGTCTTTGCCGTGCGCCGGGTCGAGGCGGATTATCTGCGGCCCGCGCATTTCGACGACATGCTGGTGGTCGAGACGGCTCTGGAGCGGCTTGGCGGGGCGCGGATAGAGCTTTGCCAGGGCGTACTGCGGGGGGCGGAGACGTTGTTTCTGGCGCGGGTGACGCTGGTTGCGATCAATGCGGCGGGGGCGGCGGTTCGCCTGCCGGACGGGCTGCGGGCGCGACTTTCCGCCGAACCTTGATGCTGCGCTGCGGCGGCGTGCCCGGCCCGCACGCAGATGTGTTGGCATTCCGCTTCAATTCCGGATAGAATCATCGGAAAGAAGCCGCACACCGAGATGCGGTCAACCCGAACGAGCAGGCCTGATGGATACCCAAACCCTTGCCGCGGCGCAGGAGATCGATTTCTCCTTGCTCGCGCTCTTCGCCCGCGCGACCTTCACCGTGAAGGTGGTGATGGTGCTGCTTCTGGTGTCATCGTTCTGGTCCTGGGCGATCATCATCCAGAAGCACATCCTGTTCCGCAAGGCGCGGGGCGAGGCGAGCGTGTTTGACCGGGCCTTCTGGTCGGGCGAGCCGCTGGACGAATTGTTCGAGAAGATCGGCCCGCAGCCCGAGGGCGCAAGCGAGCGCATCTTTGCCGCCGGAATGCTGGAGTGGCGGCGCAGCCACCGTCAGGACGGCGCGCTGATCGCAGGCGCACAGGCGCGCATCGACCGGAGCATGGATGTGGCGATCTCCAAGGAAAGCGAACTTCTGAACGGTGGTCTGGCGTTTCTGGCCACGGTGGGTTCCACCGCGCCGTTCATCGGGCTGTTCGGGACGGTCTGGGGGATCAAGCACAGCTTCGAGCAGATCGCGATCAGCCAGAACACCAACCTCGCGGTGGTGGCGCCGGGCATCGCCGAGGCGCTGCTGGCAACGGCGGTCGGCCTGATCGCGGCCATCCCGGCGGTCGTGTTCTACAACAAGCTGAACGCCGACAGCGAACGGATCATCGGCGGCTACGAGGCTTTTGCCGACGAGTTCGCAACGATCCTGTCGCGCCAGCTGGACGCGGCCTGATATGGCGGCGGGCGTCATCAAGCAGGGCGGCGGCGGTGGCGGGCGACGGGGCCGGCGGCGGCGCGGCAAGAGCGCCGCGATGTCCGAGATCAACGTCACGCCGTTTGTCGACGTGATGCTGGTGCTGCTGATCATCTTCATGGTGGCAGCCCCGATGCTGACGGTGGGGGTGCCGGTGCAACTGCCGGAAACAGCGGCGACCGCGCTGCCGACCGAGCAGGAGGAGCCGCTGACGATCACCATCATGGCCGACGGGCGGATCGCGATCCAGTCGACCGAGACGGCCGAGGCGGAGCTGATCCCCAAGCTTCTGGCGATCGCGGCGGAACGGACGACCAACAAGGTGTTCCTCAGGGCGGACGGCAGCGTGCCCTACGAGCGCGTTGCGCAGGTCATGGGCGCGCTGAATGCGGGCGGGTTCCGGGACATCGGCCTTGTGACCGACACGAACGGGCCGAGTTTCGGCGCGGGCGGCGGTTGAGGCCGGCGCGGAATGGATACCGGGCAGATCATCTCGGGGGCGGGCCACGCGGGCCTGATCCTTTGGGTGCTTGTGGGGGGGTTCTTCCATACGCCCGATGACGCGCCGGCCGTCGCCGTGACCTCTGTCTCGCTGGTGTCCAGCGCGGAGTTCGACGCGATGGCCTCGGCCGCGCCGAAGCCGCCGGTGGCCGAGCCGGTGCTGGCCAGCCCTGACGCACAAACCGACCCGGTGACATCGCCCCGCCCGGTCGCCAAGCCCGCGACGGCCGAGGCGCCGAAGCCCGAGCCGCAGCCCGACACCGAGGCGAACCCCGACGTGACGCAGATCGCCGCGCTGCCGGAACCCGAGATCATCGAGGCGCCCGAACCGATCGCGCCGCCGGCCGCCGAAGAGCAGCCCATGGTGGTGCCCCAGACCGAGGCCGCCAAGCCGCAGGACGCCCCCCGCGTGGCCCCGGTTCCGGCGGAGGCCCCCGCACCCGACGCCGAAATCGCCGAAACCCCGACGCCCGCTGTCGCCCCCGATGCGGTGGGCGAGGTGGTGGAGACGCCGGAACAGCGCGAAGCCGCCCCCGAGGCTGCGACGACCGAGATCGTGACCGAAGCGACCGAAACCGACGACGCGCCGTCGATCGCGCCCACGGCGAGCTTGCGGCCACGCCAGAAACCTGTGCCGCCCGCCCGCACGGCGCAGCCGGTCGAGGAACAGGTCGCGGCCGCCGAGACGAGCCCTCCCGACACCGCCGACGAGGCCGATGCCGTGGATGACGCCGTTGCGGCCGCACTGGCGGAGGCGGTGACCGAGACATCGGCCGCGTCGGGCACGGCGGGCACCGATGCCCCCGCGGGGCCGCCGATGACGGACGGCGAGAAGGACTCGCTCCGGGTCGCCGTCCAGCAATGCTGGAACGTCGGCTCGCTGTCGTCGGACGCGCTGCGATTGACCGTGACGGTCGGGGTCAGCATGGGCCAGAACGGCGTGCCCGACGCGGGCTCCATAAGGATGATCGCCTTCGAGGGCGGCAGCGAGGCCGCAGCCCGTCAGGCCTACGAGGCGGCCCGCCGCGCGATCATCATCTGCGGCAAGAACGGCTTTCCCCTGCCGGTCGAAAAGTACGACCAGTGGCGCGATATCGAGATGGTTTTCAACCCGGAGCGAATGAGGATCAAATGACCCTGTTCAGACCCCTCACCCCCGTGATTGCCCTGATGCTTGCCGTTCTGGCGGGAACCGCCCCGGCGGTGCTCGCGCAGACCGGCCCGCTCAGGATCGTCATCACCGACGGCGTGATCGAGCCGCTGCCCTTCGCGGTGCCCGATTTCGTGGCCGAGACGGCGGGGGCTGTCGAACTTGCCCGCAACATCGCGCGCGTCGTGGCCGCCGATCTGGAGGGCACGGGTCTGTTCCGCGAGATCCCCGCCGCGGCCCATATCAGCAGGGTGTCGAGTTTCGACGCGCCGGTGGCCTACGCCGACTGGAAGGCGATCAACGCGCAGGCGCTGATCACCGGGTCGGTCAGCGCCAGCGGCGACCGGGTTTCGGTCAAGTTCCGGGTGTTCGACGTGTTCTCGGGCCAGCCGCTCGGCGAGGGGTTGCAGTTCGCAGGCTCCGCGCAGGGCTGGCGGCGGATGGCGCACAAGGTGGCCGACCAGGTCTACAGCCGGATCACCGGCGAGGGGCCCTACTTCGACAGCCGGGTGGTGTTCGTGTCGGAATCCGGGCCGAAGGACAACCGGGCCAAGCGCCTTGCGATCATGGATTACGATGGCGCGAACGTGCAGTATCTGACCGACAGTTCCACCATCGTCATCGCGCCGCGGTTTTCGCCCGATGGCAGCCGCATCCTCTACACGTCGTTCAGCAGCGGCTTCCCGCGGATCTACGAGATGGACCTCGCCTCGGTTCAGTCGCGCTCGCTGGAGGAACAGCCCGGCACGATGACCTTCGCGCCACGCTATGCCCCCGACGGACAATCGGTGGTCTTCTCGCTGGAGCAGGGCGGCAACACCGACATCTATGCGATGAACAGCCGCTCGGGCGGCGCGTCGCGGCTGACGTCCTCGCCCTCGATCGAGACGGCGCCGAGCTTTTCGCCCGATGGGGCGCAGATCGTCTTTGAAAGCGACCGCTCTGGCACCCAGCAGCTTTACGTCATGCCGGCGGGCGGCGGCGAGCCGGTCCGCATCAGCAACGGCGCGGGCCGCTATGGCACGCCCGTCTGGTCGCCGCGCGGCGACCTGATCGCCTTCACCAAGCAGCATCAGGGCCGCTTCCATATCGGCGTGATGCGCACGGACGGATCGGAAGAGCGGTTGCTGACCTCGTCCTTCCTCGACGAGGGGCCGACCTGGGCGCCGAACGGGCGGGTCATCATGTTCACCCGGCAGGGCGCGGGGGCCAGCGGCGAGCCCGCGCTCTATTCCGTCGACATCTCGGGGCGCAACCTGCGCCGGGTGCCCACCGAGGGCCCGGCATCGGACCCCGCATGGTCGCCGCTTCTGCCATGAGATCGGCCTTCGCGCCGGTTTGCAGGGCGACGCGAAGGTTGCTATCGTCGCCCGAAGCCTGCACCCCATTTCGAGCCAAGACCAAGAAGGATCACCCCCGATGACGATGTTTCCCAAGGCGCTTCTGCTGGTGGCGGTTCTCGCCCTCGCAGCCTGCAACAATCCTGACCGCTATGGCGCGGGTGGTGCCGGGGGCCCGGGCGGCGCCGGCGCCGGCGGCATTGGCACCTCGGGCCTCGGCGATCCGTCGAACCCGGCCTCTCCGGCCTATTTCAACCAGACCGTCGGCGACCGGGTGTTCTTCCTCGTGGACCAGAGCACGCTGACCGATACGGCCCGCCAGACCCTGAGCGGGCAGGCGCGCTGGCTGAACGCGAACCCTGACTATGCGATCATCATCGAGGGCCATGCCGACGAGCAGGGCACGCGGGAATACAACCTTGCCCTGGGCGCGCGCCGCGCCAGTGCGGCGCAGGACTTCCTGATCTCGCAAGGGGTGGCGCCAAGCCGGATGCGCACGGTGAGCTATGGCAAGGAACGCCCTGTCGAAATCTGCTCGACCGAGGAGTGCTATGCCAAGAACCGCCGCGCGGTGACGGTGTTGCAGATCGGCGCGGCCGGCTGAGGGGGCCTGTGATGCGGCGCATTCTCGGGCTTGTCGTGCTGCTGGTGCTGCCCTTCGGGGCGGCGGCGCAGGACCGTGCGCAGACCCTGGCCGACCTGCGCGCCGAATTGTCGGTGCTGAGCGGGGCGGTAACCGGGCTGAAGCAGGAACTCGTGGCGACCGGGGCGAGCCAGCCCGGGGCCGGCGGCGGATCGGCGCTGGAACGGATGGATGCCATGGAGGCGGCGCTGGCGCAACTGACCGCCAAGACCGAGGCGCTGGAGTTCCGCATCAACCAGATCGTCGCGGACGGGACACGCCGGATCAGCGACATGGAGTTCCGCATCACCGAACTCGAGGGCGGCGACGTGTCGGCGCTGCCCGAAACACCGACGCTGGGCGGTGGGGCGGGGGCGCCCGCCGCGGCGGCGGCCCCGGTCGGATCCGACGTGCCGGAACTGGCGGTGGGCGAACAGGCGGACTTCGACCGGGCCAAGGGGGTGCTCGGTCAGGGTGACTTTCAAGCCGCCGCTGACCTCTTTAAGGCCTTTACCGAAACCTATCCGGGCGGCCCCCTGAGCGCGGATGCGCTGCTTTTGCGGGGCGATGCCCTGACGCAGCTTGGCAAGACGGCCGACGCGGCGCGGTCCTATCTGGAAAGTTTCTCGGGCACGCCGAATGGTCCGCGCGCGGGCGAGGCGCTGCTGAAGCTGGGCGAGAGTCTGGGCCGGCTGGGGCAGGTGCCCGAGGCTTGCGTGACGCTGACCGAGGTGGGCGTGCGGTTTCCCGGCAGCGCCGAAATGACCCAGGCGCAGGCGGCGATGCAAGGGCTCGGTTGCCCTTGAGCGCGCCGCGCGGCGCCGTGATCGATCGTTTTCTGGCGGCCCTCGGCCCGGTGGATGCCCCGCTGGGCCTTGCCGTTTCCGGGGGCGGGGATTCGGTGGCCCTGCTCTGTCTGGCGCATGATGCAGGGCTGCCGGTGGCGGTGGTGACCGTCGATCACGGCCTGCGCCCCGAGGCCGCCACCGAGGCCGCCTGGGTGGGGGCGCTTTGCGCGCGGCTCGGGGTCGGGCATGACGTGGTGCGCTGGGGCGGTTGGGATGGCGGAGGCAACCTTCAGGACAGGGCGCGGCGCGCGCGCCTGGGCCTGATCGCGGACTGGGCCCGGGCCCGGACCATCGGCGCGGTGGCGCAGGGCCATACCGAGGATGATCAGGCCGAGACGGTGATGCTGCGCCTGATGCGGGCGGCGGGGGTGGACGGATTGTCCGGGATGGCCGCGCGGCGGCACGATCGCGGGATCGTCTGGCTGCGGCCCCTTCTGGGGATCGGGCGGGCGGAGTTGCGGAGCTATCTCGCGTCGCGAGGGCAGGACTGGATCGAGGATCCCTCGAACGATGCGCTGCGGTTCGACAGGGTGAAGGTGCGCCGCGTCCTGGCAGGTCTTGCGCCGCTGGGACTGGGCGCGGGGGCGCTTGCGGGGGTGGCCACCCGGATGGCCGAGGCGCGCGCGGCCCTTCGGGCGCAGGCGCTGGAGGCCGCGCGTGCGATGGCGCGGGTCGACGCGGGCGATGTGGTGTTCGACCGGGCGTCGCTGGCCGGCCTGCCTGTGGAGATCCGGCGGCGTCTTCTGGTTGCGGCGCTGGTCTGGGTGTCTTCGGCGGAATATGGCCCGCGGGCCGCGGCGGTGCAGGGAGTGCTGGCGGCGGTGGACGAGGGCCGAAGCGCCACGCTTGCCGGATGCCGCGTGCTGACCCGTGCAGGCGGCGTCCGCATCACCCGGGAGGTGCGGGCGCTGACCGGAACGGCGGCGCCGCCCGGATGCCTCTGGGATGGGCGCTGGCGCGTCACCGGCCCGGAAATCAGCGGGTTGGAGGTGCGTGCGTTGGGCGAGGCGGGCATCGCGCTTTGCCGCGGATGGCGCGAGACGGGGCGGCCGCGTGCCTCGATCCTGGGCTCGCCGGCGGTCTGGCGGGGCGGCGATCTGGTGGCGGCGCCCCTCGCGCGGACAGAACCCGCGTGGCTGGCCGCGACCGAGGGCGGCAGCGAAGGATTTTTCCGTTCCATTTTATCGCATTGAACGCACCGGTTTAATGTCTATCTTGTAGCCAAAGGTCGCGGGCGCTTCGCCCATGCGGCGCTTATGGAGGCAGTTCGTGGGCAACGCACGAAACATCGCATTCTGGGTCGTTCTGTTTCTTCTGATTCTCGCGCTGTTCAATCTGTTCAGCGGCGGTCAGAGCACGGTTTCGTCCCGCTCGATTTCCTATTCGGATTTCATCGGCCGCGTCGAGGCGGACGAGGTGGCCAGCGTGACGCTGGATGGCGAGCGGGTCCTGATCCGCACCAAGGATGGCAACCAGCTGGTCGCCATCAAGCCTGCGGGCGAGGAATTGTCGGACAAGCTGATCGCCAAGAACGTCGAGGTTCGGGTGGAGCCGCAGGAACAGTCGGGGCTGTTCTCGCTGATCTCGCTCTGGCTGCCGTTCCTCGTGCTGATCGGGATCTGGATCTTCTTCATGAACCGGATGCAGGGCGGCGGGCGCGGCGGCGCGATGGGCTTTGGCAAGAGCCGCGCGAAGCTTTTGACCGAAAAGCATGGCCGCGTGACCTTCGATGACGTGGCCGGGATCGACGAGGCCAAGGAAGAGCTGGAAGAGATCGTCGAGTTCCTGCGCAACCCGCAGAAATTCAGCCGCCTGGGCGGCAAGATCCCGAAGGGTGCGCTGCTTGTCGGGCCGCCCGGCACCGGCAAGACGCTGCTGGCCCGCGCCATCGCGGGCGAGGCGGGGGTTCCGTTCTTCACCATCTCGGGTTCCGATTTCGTCGAGATGTTCGTGGGTGTCGGCGCAAGCCGTGTGCGCGACATGTTCGAGCAGGCCAAGAAGAACGCGCCTTGCATCGTGTTCATCGACGAGATCGACGCCGTGGGCCGGGCCCGCGGCGTGGGTATCGGCGGCGGCAACGACGAGCGTGAGCAGACGCTGAACCAGCTTCTGGTCGAGATGGACGGGTTCGAGGCGAACGAGGGCGTGATCATCGTTGCGGCCACCAACCGCAAGGACGTGCTGGACCCGGCGCTGCTGCGCCCGGGCCGCTTTGACCGCACGATCCATGTGCCGAACCCCGACATCAAGGGGCGCGAGAAGATCCTGAACGTGCATGCCCGCAAGGTGCCGCTGGGTCCGGACGTCGATCTGCGCATGATCGCGCGCGGCACCCCCGGTTTCTCGGGCGCCGATCTGGCGAACCTGGTGAACGAGGCGGCGCTGATGGCGGCGCGCGTCGGTCGACGCTTCGTCACGATGGACGATTTCGAGAACGCCAAGGACAAGGTGATGATGGGGGCCGAGCGGCGCAGTCATGGTGCTGACCGCCGACCAGAAGGAAAAGACCGCCTATCACGAGGCCGGCCACGCCATCGTGGGCATGAACATGCCCAAGTGCGATCCGGTCTACAAGGCGACGATCATTCCGCGCGGCGGTGCGCTGGGCATGGTGGTGAGCCTGCCCGAAATGGACCGGCTGAACATGCACAAGGACGAGGGCAAGCAGAAGATCGCCATGACGATGGCCGGCAAGGCCGCCGAGATCATCAAGTATGGCGAGGAAGGCGTGTCGACGGGCCCGGCGGGCGACATCCAGCAGGCCAGTCGCGCTGGCGCGTGCGATGGTGATGCGCTGGGGCATGTCGGACAAGGTGGGCAACATCGACTATGCCGAGGCGCACGAAGGCTATCAGGGCAACACGGCCGGGTTCTCGGTTTCGGCCGACACCAAGACGCTGATCGAGGACGAGGTGAAGCGGCTGATCGACGAGGGCTATGCAGACGCGCCTATCGCATCCTGACGAGAAGGCCGACGATTTCGAGCGGTCTGGCCAAGGGACTGCTGGAATACGAGACGCTGACCGGCGACGAGATCCGGCAAGGTGATTGCCGGCGAGTCGCTGGACGATGGCGACGATGCGAATACCCCGCCCTCCAGCGGCAATGCGCCGAGCCTCGTGTCGATCCCAAAGACCAAGCCGAAGGCGCCACGCGCCGGCGGCGGGATGGAGCCGGAGCCGACGGCCTGATCTTGCCACCTGCCGCACAACGCGACTGGAACCCCGAAGCCTATGGCAGGTTTCGGGGTTTTCGTTTGCGCCCGGCGCTTGACCTGCTGGCGCGGGTGACGGACCTGCCCGAGGGCGCCGTGGTGGATCTGGGCTGCGGCGACGGCGCGGTGGGCGAGGTGCTGGCCGCGCGGTTCGCCGGCCGGGCGCGGATCGGGGTCGACGCCTCGCCCGCGATGCTCGCGGGGGCGGCGCGAGGGGCGTGCTACGACGAGCTGATCGAGGCTGACATCGCCCGGTGGCAGCCGGCCCGGCCGCCCGCGCTGGTCTTCTCGAACGCGGCGCTGCACTGGCTGGGCAATCACGCGGCGCTGCTGCCCCGGCTGGCGGGCATGCTGGCGCCGGGTGGGGTGCTGGCGGTGCAGATGCCCCGCCAGACCGGGGCACCATCGCACCGCGCGATGGGCGAGATCGCGGATAGGTTGTTTCCGGGGCGGTTCGACGGGGTGGGCCTTGTGCCGATCGCGGGCGCAAAGGTCTATTGGCGCATGTTGGCGCCCGCTGGGGCGGTCGAGGTGTGGGAGACGGAATACCTCCAGCGGCTGGGCCCGGTCGAACTGGGGCATCCGGTGCGGCGCTTTACCGAAAGCACCGGACTGCGGCCCTATCTGGAACGGATGACGCCCGGCGAGACAGACCGCTTTCTGGCGGCCTATGATGCGGTGCTCCACGAGGCTTATCCGGTCCTGCCGGACGGGGCGGTGCTGTTTCCGTTCCGACGGTTGTTCTTCACACTGAGGGTATGAGATGCCGACACTGATTGCAGCGCCTTTCGCGGCCCGTATCGTCTGGTTGGGCCGCGTGGCCGACCGCGCGGCGGCCCTGGCCTCCGGCCCGGTGGACGCGTTGCGGGCCACCTACGCGGGCCCCGAGGGCGAGGCGCATGGCGGGCTGACCCGGCCAGCCTGCTCGCGCGTGGCCAATCTCCACGCGCGCGACACCGAGATCCGCAACGTACGGCAGTTCTCGGTGCTGAGTGCCGAGGACCTGGCCGAAATCGCGCGCGGCATGGGGGTGGCGCGGCTGGACCCCGCGCTTGTCGGCGCGACGATGGTGGTCGAGGGCATTCCCGATTTCAGCCGCGTGCCCCCGTCATCCCGGTTGCAGACGGCCGCCGGGGTGACGCTTGTCGTGGACATGGAGAACCGCCCCTGCGTGCTGCCGGCCAAGCCGATCGAGGCGGCGTTGCCGGGCAAGGGCCGGGCGTTCAAGCCGGCGGCGGCCGGGCGGCGGGGCGTGACCGCCTGGGTGGAGCGGGAAGGGATGCTGCGCGTCGGCGACGCGCTGCGCCTTTTCGTGCCTGATCAGCCGGTCTGGGCCCATCTGGCCGAGGTGCGGGGCGGCTAGGACTTTCCCGCGCCCGGAACACGACTTTCCGATCGGAAACGGCAGGCGGCGAATTTCACGCGGGATGGGTCGGAAAAGCGCCTTCCGCGACTTGGATCGGTCGTTACACAGCAGGCAGCGGGGCGAATGGCCCCTTCAGGGAGGGCGTCATGGCTGTGAAGACCGACATCGAGATTGCGCGCGAGGCGAAGAAGAAGCCGATCCTCGAGATCGGGGCGAAGCTGGGTATCCCTTCGGAGCATCTGCTGCCCTACGGGCATGACAAGGCGAAGATCGGTCAGGATTTCATCAAGGGGCTCGCGGGCAAGCCGGACGGCAAGCTGATCCTGGTGACGGCGATCAACCCGACGCCGGCGGGCGAGGGCAAGACCACCACGACGGTGGGCCTTGGCGACGGGCTCAACCGGATCGGCAAGAAGGCCGTGATCTGCATCCGCGAAGCCTCGCTTGGCCCGAACTTCGGAATGAAGGGCGGGGCTGCGGGCGGCGGATATGCGCAGGTCGTGCCGATGGAGGAGATGAACCTGCACTTCACGGGCGATTTCCACGCGATCACGAGCGCCCACAACCTGCTGTCGGCGATGATCGACAACCACATCTACTGGGGCAATGCCCTGGACATCGACGAGCGCCGCATCGTGTGGCGCAGGGTGATGGACATGAACGACCGTGCGCTGCGCGACATCGTGGTGTCGCTGGGCGGCGTGTCGAACGGCTTTCCGCGCCAGACCGGGTTCGACATCACCGTTGCCTCGGAGGTGATGGCGATCCTGTGCCTGTCGAAAGACCTGGCCGATCTGGAAAAGCGGTTGGGCGACATCGTGGTGGCCTATACCCGCGACAAAAAGCCCGGTCTATTGCCGCGACCTGAAGGCCGACGGCGCGATGACGGTGCTTCTGAAGGACGCCATGCAGCCCAACCTCGTGCAGACGCTGGAGAACAACCCGGCCTTCGTGCATGGCGGCCCGTTCGCCAACATCGCGCATGGCTGCAACTCGGTCATCGCGACCACGACGGCGCTGAAGCTGGGCGAATATGTGGTGACGGAAGCGGGCTTTGGCGCCGATCTGGGCGCCGAGAAGTTCTTTGACATCAAGTGCCGCAAGGCCGGGCTGAAGCCTGCGGCGGCGGTGATCGTGGCCACGGTGCGCGCGATGAAGATGAACGGTGGCGTCGCCAAGGCCGATCTGGGCGCCGAAAACGTCGACGCGGTGCGCAAGGGCTGCCCGAACCTCGGCCGCCACATTGCCAACGTGAAGAGCTTTGGCGTGCCGGTGGTGGTGGCGATCAACCATTTCTACAGCGATACCGATGCCGAAGTCGCGGCCGTGAAGGCCTATGTGGCCGAGCAGGGCGCCGAGGCGATCCTGTGCAAGCACTGGGCGATGGGATCGGCCGGGATCGAGGATCTGGCGCGCAAGGTGGTCAGTCTTGCCGAGGGGCCGTCGAACTTTGCGCCGATCTATCCCGATGACATGGCGCTGTTCCAGAAGATCGAGACGATCGCCAAGCGCATCTACCACGCCGACGAAGTGCTGGCCGACAAGTCGATCCGCGACCAGTTGAAGGCATGGGAGGCGGCGGGTTATGGCCATCTGCCGATCTGCATGGCCAAGACGCAGTATTCCTTCACCACGGATCCCAACGTGCGCGGCGCCCCGACCGGCCATTCGGTGCCGGTGCGCGAAGTGCGGCTTTCGGCGGGGGCGGGGTTCATCGTGGCGATCTGCGGTGAGATCATGACCATGCCCGGCCTGCCCAAGACGCCATCGGCCGAGGTGATCCGGCTGAACGCTGCGGGGCAGATCGAAGGGTTGTTCTGACGCGCCTTGTCGCGTTGCGGGACCGTCCGCGTCGCGCTAAGACGCGGGCGGTACCTTGCAGGCGGAGACATGGTGATGAAGAGCCCGGCGGACTGCACGACGATGGCCGATATCCGGGCAGAGATCGACCGGGTCGACGAGGAACTGGTCCGGCTGTTTGCCACGCGCGCCGCCTACATCGACCGGGCGGGCGAGATCAAGGCCGAGGTCGGCCTGCCCGCGCGGATCGGCGCGCGGGTGGAGGAAGTGGTGGCGAATGTCCGCGGCCATGCCGTGACGCATGGCCTGCCGCCGGAACTGGTGGAAAAACTGTGGCGGCGGCTGATCGACTGGTCGATCGCGCGCGAAGAGTCGGTTCTCGGGCCGGACTCGCTTCGAGGGGACAAATGAGATGACGGCCAAGGTGATCGACGGCAAGGCCTTTGCGGCGCGGGTGCGGGGGCAGGTCGCGGCGCATGTGGCGCGGATCGGCGAGGAACACGGGATCGTGCCCGGCCTGGCTGTGGTCCTGGTCGGCGAGGATCCGGCGAGCCAGGTCTATGTGCGCAACAAGGGCACCCAGACGATCGAGGTCGGCATGGCGTCGTTCGAGCACAAGCTGGATGCGCAGACGTCCGAGGCAGACCTGCTGGCGCTGATCCGCCGGTTGAACGCCGATCCGGCCGTCCACGGCATTCTCGTGCAGCTGCCGCTGCCCGGCCATCTGGACAGCGACCTCGTGATCAATGCGATCGATCCGGCCAAGGATGTTGACGGCTTTCACATCTCGAATGTCGGGCTTTTGGGGACCGGGCAAAAGGCGATGGTGCCCTGCACGCCGCTGGGGTGCCTGATGATGCTGCGCGATCACCATGGAAGCCTGGCCGGGATGAACGCGGTCGTCGTCGGGCGCAGCAACATCGTCGGCAAGCCGATGGCGCAGCTTCTGCTGGGCGACAGCTGCACGGTGACGATCGCGCATTCGCGCACCAGGGATCTGCCGGGCGTGTGCCGGGGTGCGGATATCCTCGTCGCGGCGGTCGGCCGGCCCGAGATGATCACCGGCAGAGTGTGTCCGGCCCGGCGCGACGGTGATCGATGTCGGCATCAACCGCGTCGAACGTGATGGCAAGACGCGGCTGGTGGGCGATGTGGACTATGCCAGCGCCGCGGCGGTCGCCGGTGCGATCACGCCGGTGCCGGGCGGCGTCGGCCCGATGACGATCGCCTGCCTGCTGGCAAACACGCTGACCGCCTGCTGCCGGGCCCACGGCTTGCCGGAGCCCGAGGGGCTGACCGCCTGAACCGACCGCGGGGACGGGTTCGGGGGCAGGCGGGGATCGTCGTGACCGGCGCCTGCCCCCGTCGCGCCAGGGTCGCGTCCCCCTCCGGGGCGGGGGGGGGTATTTGAGCAAGAAAGAAACCGGGCGGATGGCGGGCGCGCTGCGTGCTGGCCCCCCTCGGGGGAAGGGCGCGGCTTCGGCAGGTTTGCCTGAACCGCTGGTGTCTCTAGCGCGGCATCGGCAGGACGAGGGCGCGCTTGCCCGTCAGCACGGCGCGCGAGCCGGGCTGCATCAGCGCGGTCAGGACGGAATTGCTGGACCTGAGCCCGCCGGTATAGCAGCCATAGGCCGGCAGGATCACCCGGGCCTCGTCGATCAGGAAGCAGGGCCGGCTGCGTCCGGCGATCGACGCCTTGGGATGATAATGCCCCGAGATTTCCGCATCAGGGTCCGCGCCCGCAATATGGCGGAAGGTGAGCGGGCCAAGCCGGACCTCGGCCCGGTGGCTGCCGGAGAACGCCAGCGGTGCGGGATCGTGGTTTCCCGCGATCCAGGTCCAGTCGCGCCCTGCCATCAGCCTCGACAGCCAGCCTGCCTCGTCTTCGCCGAGGCCGCGCGCGGCCGCGTCATCGTCGAAACTGTCGCCGAGGCAGACCACCTGCCGGGCATCGGTCGCCGTCAGATCGCTTTCGAGGCGGCAGAGCGTCTCGCGCGTCTCATAGGGCGGCAAGAGCGCGCCACCGCGCCGCGCGAGGCGTTCGGTTTTTCCAAGGTGCAGGTCCGAGATGCACAGGAGCGCCTGCGACGGCCAATGCAGCGCGCCCGACGGCAGCGCAAGCAGGATCTCGCCGGCAAAGGGAAAGGCATAGGCGTTCATGCTTCGTTCGATGCCCGATCGCGCCGGCTCATGCAAGGGGTCAGGCAAGGCCGGCGGCGGCCATCAGCCGATCGGCGGTTTCCGCCATCAGACGCTCGCGGCCCGCGCCGTGGACGGGGATGCGGCCGGGTTCGAGAAAGAGCGGCGCTGCGAGCGGGGTGACGCGACCGAGGCGCACCGCGTCGATCCGGCCCCGGATGCGGGTGAACATCTCTTCGATGCGGCCGAAATCGACGAGGCCGCGCAGCGCCTCTTCGCGCGTGATTTGCAGCATCAGGTGGCCGGGGTCGTATTTCTGAAGCGTGTCGTAGAGGATGTCGGACGAGAAGGTGGCCTGCCGGCCGGATTTGCGCCGTCCCTGGTGGGTGCGTTCGATCAGACCGGCGATGATGGCCGAGGCCCGGAAGGTGCGTTTCATCACCGCGTTGCCTTGCAGCCAGCCCTCAAGCCCCGCCCGAAGCTTGTCCGGATCGAAAAGAGGCGCCGGATCCATTACCGCGTCGAGACCCCAGATCAGCGTTGCGTAATCGGTCGCGACGAAGCCCAGCGGGTTCAGGTTTTCCTCTTCCATCCGCTTGGTGAGCAAGAGGCCCAGCGTCTGCTGACCATTGCGGCCGGCGAAACCGTAGACGCACAGGTGTTCGCGCCCGTCCCAGGGGAAGCTTTCGACGAGCAGGCGATCAGGACGGGGCAGATGCGACACCTGCCGTTGCAACGCGAGCCAGTCTGCGGTGTGCGCGGGCAGGTCCGGCCAGGAGGGCGCCTGGAAGAGATCGAGGATGCGCCGGGTGAGCAGGGTCGAGGTGGCGAACTTGGTGCCGTTGAACACGGCGACTTTCGGATCGCGCCCGGGCTGGCGCGACACCTCGACGGTGAGGTCGCGCAGACCTTCATAACGCACCACCTCGCCCCCTATCAGGAAGGTGTCGCCGGGGGTGAGGGTGGCTGCGAAGTCTTCCTCGACCTCGCCCAGGGCTGCGCCGCCCATCCGGCCACGCAGGCGCACCTTGAGGGTTTCCGTGTCGATGATCGTGCCGAGGTTCATCCGGATGACCTGAGCCGCGCGCGGATCGCGCAGCCGCCATCGCCCGTCCACCCGCATGAGCCGCTGCCACCTGTCGTAGGCGCGCAGGGCATAACCGCCGGTTGCTGCGAAATCGAGGCAGGCGTCGAAATCGGGGCGGGTCAACTGCGCGTAGGGGCCGGCCGTCGCAACTTCGGCATAGAGCGCGTCGGCCTCGAACGGGCCCCGAGGCGGCGGTCGCGAGGATATGCTGGCAGAGCACATCGCGCGGGCCCGTGCCGCGCGGCTCGCCGTCCAACGTACGGGCGCGCACCGCCTCGAGCGCCGCACGACATTCGACCACCTCGAAACGGTTGGCGGGCACGAGCAGCGCCTTGGAGGGTGCGTTGTAGCGATGGTTGGCACGGCCGATGCGCTGGACGAGACGCTTGACGTTCTTGGGGGCACCGACCTGGATCACCAGATCGACATCGCCCCAGTCGATGCCGAGATCGAGCGTGCCGGTGCAGACGATCGCGCGCAGTTGTCCAGCGACCATGGCAGCCTCGACACGGTCGCGCTGTTCGCGGGCGAGCGAGCCGTGGTGGATGCCGATCGCCAGCCCCTCGTCGTTTTGCAGCCAGAGGTGGTGGAAGAAGATCTCGGCTTGCGCGCGGGTGTTGTGGAAGATGAGCGTGGTGCGATGGCGCTTGACCTGGTCGAGGATCGCGGGGATCGCGTAGCGTCCGCCCCCGCCTGCCCAGGGCGGCGGGAGATCGGTTTCCAGAACCGCAATGTCGGGTTCGGGGCCCGGATCGGCAAGCAGCACGGGGCAGGGGTCGGGATGGCGGGCAAGAAACCGCGCGAGCGCGGGCGGATCCTCGACCGTGGCCGAGAGGCCGACGCGCCGCAGGCCCGGCGCGAGGGTTTGCAGCCGTGCAAGGCCCAGCATCAGCTGATCGCCGCGCTTTGACTCGGCAAGCGCGTGGATTTCGTCGACGATCACGCGGGACAGGCCGGCGAAGATGCGTGGGGCGTCTTCATAGCTGAGCAGCAGGGCGAGGCTTTCGGGTGTTGTAAGCAGGATATGGGGGGGGTCCGCCCGCTGGCGGCGGCGCTGGGTGTAACTTGTGTCGCCGGTTCGATCCTCGATCCGGATCGGCAGGCCGGCACCCTCGACCGGGGTGCGCAGGTTGCGCCGGATGTCGGAGGCAAGTGCCTTGAGGGGCGAGATATAGAGGGTGTGCAGGCCGTTGGCTGGCCCGGCCGCGAGTTCGGCCAGCGTCGGCAGGAAGCCCGCGAGCGTCTTGCCCCCGCCGGTCGGGGCGATCAGCAGGGTCGCGGCCTCGTCCGCGCGATCGAGCATCGCAAGCTGGTGGGGGTGGAGCGTCCAGCCCCGTTCGGCGAACCATGTCGAAAGGGCGGGGGGAAGGCTTGCCATGCGCGGCACCCTAGGGCAGGGCGTGGCGCAGGAAAAGTCCCGGCGGCGCGTTCCGCGCGCGCCGGAACAGGCTTTGCTGCGGCTTCAGCCGTGACCGGCCAGGACCGCGATGCGGACGGCCTCTGCATCGGCGGCCAGTTCCGCCGCCGCATCGCCGATGATCGGCGCACCGAGAATCGTCGTCACCGCGACCACCGTTTCGGTCGAGATCGGCACCGTCTTGTCGGATGCGACCCCGAGGAAGACGGCTTGCAGCGTTTCCAGATCATTGGTGACGCCGGGCAGGGCGATGCTGCCGTCGAGCGTGTCTTCCAGCAGCGCCAGGTTCTGAAGCGGCGAATCGATGATGGTGAGCGCATCCCAGTTCAGCGAGAAGTCCGAGATTATCGCGTCGAGATCCTGACTGTAGAAGGTAGCGAGGGTGGGGCTCGTATCGAACGTGGCGAGTGCCTCGGCATAGGCGCGGTCAAGCACCTTGTCCGGCGAGCGCGCGACGCTCAGCCGACCGAGTTCGACCTCGGGGATGCCCTCCTGGGCCCAGGTCGGCTTGCCGCCGCGCGAGCCTTCTGTCGAAGGACCGCCCGCCTGGGGGCCCTTGGCATCGGAATCCGGCCCCGGGCCGCCTTGGCCTGCGCCCTTGGCGCCGCGATTGCCCTGCCCCTGCTGCGAGCCCTGATTGCCCTTGTCGTCCGAGCGGCCCTTCTGGCCCTTGCCTTGGCCACCCTCGCTGTCGCCACTGGCCCAGGCTGCGCCGGAGGCCGCGTTGCCAGCGAAATGGGTGACGGGTGAAAGTGCCAGCACCAGTGCAAGCGCGGAAGTCGCGACAAGGCGCGGCCCGTTGAAGTGAATCGTTGCGATCAAAATTCGTCCTCCTCGTACCGGATCGCACCTGTTGCGACCCCACGGGAGAATCTAGTTGGATAACTTACATTCAATCATTGATATGTATCAATGATTGACCTGACCGGCCGGAATTGAGCCGTGCTCTGCCCTGGGGCGGGTCCTGCGCGGCGGCCATCCGGTCAGCGTGCGATCGTTTCCTCGCGCACGAACATGTTCGACCATGCCCGGTCCACCAGAGACGGAGACATCTGGTTGGGAATGCCTTCGAATTCGCAGATCGCAATCATCTGGTCGATCAGGAAGACTGGCTGATAATTCGCGTAGTTGTTCTGGATCGTCGGGAACTTGACCTTCATCAGGTGCACCAGCGTCGCTTCGTCGAGCGGCATCTTCTTCTTTCGGGCGACCATGGCGAAGATCTTGAGAAAGTTTTCCTGGCTGGGCCCGTCGATCTTGATCTTGAAAAAGATCCGCCGCAGGGCGGCGCCGTCGAAGATCTCGTTGGGGTGGAAGTTGGTGGAAAAGATCACCAGCGTATCGAAGGGCACGGTGAACTTCTCGCCCGATTGCAGGGCGAGGATATCCTTGCCCTCTTCCAGCGGGACAATCCAGCGGTTGACGATCTTCTGCGGCGGCTCCTGCTGGCGGCCAAGGTCGTCGATGATGAAGATGCCGCCGGTGGACTTGAGTTGCAGCGGTGCCTGATAGGTGCGCGCGGTCGGGTTGTAGGCAAGGTCGAGCATGTCGAGCGACAACTCGCCCCCGGTGATCACTGTCGGACGCTCGCAATAGACATAGCGGTTGTCGAAGCGGTTCGAGGTGCGGCGCAGCGAGGTCGGATCGTCGACCGCTTCTTCGGCCGCGGAATGCACGATGGGGTCATAGACCGCGATCACCTGGCCGGAATATTCCAGCGCGCGGGGAATATAGATCTTGTCGCCCATTGCGGCGCGGATGCCGTTCGAGATCGAGGATTTTCCGTTGCCCGGCGGCCCGTACATCAGGATTGATCGGCCGGACGTGACGGCGGGACCAAGGTTGTCAAGCAGGTCGGGCGGCAGGATCAGGTGGCCCATCGCGCCGATCAGCTGATCGCGGGAAATCTTGATGTTGCGGATCGACTGGCGCTTGACCTGTTCCTTGTAGCTGTCGAGCGGCACCGGCATCGCGCCGTAGTATTCGGACTGGCTGAGGGCATCGAGCGCGCGGGCGCGACCGGCGTCGGTCAGTTGATAGCCCATTTCGTTGCCGCTCGTGGCGTGGAGCGTGCCCGTCGCCTCGAGCAGCCTTTGCGATCTGGCGAGGTCGACCAGTTCCTGCGTGACGTTCACGGGCAGGCAGATCTGGCGCGAGATCACCGTGACCAGATCGAGGTTCATGCGGAACATCGTCTTGAGCAGGATATCGCGCATCATCACCATGCCGATGCCGGTCTCGGCCATCGACCGGGGGGCGTTGGGGGCCAGCACGTTGGGAGTGGTCTGCACGTTCATCAGGGCACCAGGCGCAACAGGGGGCCGCAGAGGCCCGGTTTCACGAAAGCCGCATCATCCGGCGGAAGAATACAGCACGGCAGCAACAAGATAGAGAACCAGCATCCCAGACAGCGCGAGGCCCATCGGGAAATCCTTGCGCGTCCAGGATTGCCAGTCGGGCGTGATCGAGCGGACCGGGCCGACGGTGCGCAGCATCCGGTGGCTGAAGAAGGCGCCAAGGCTGGCGGCGGCATAGAGCGCGAGGATGAAGCGCAGGTCGTCGACGGCGAAGAACGGCGCCATCGCCGCGGCGAACTTGGCATCGCCCGCGCCGAGCAGCCCGAGCGTGCTGAGCACGAAGCCTGCGGCCAGGATCACCGCGAAATGGGTCCAGCGCCACGCCCAGACATCGAACGGCAGCGCGACGAGGCCCACGACGGCGAAGACCAGCAACAGCGCCAGCACCGCCTTGTTCGGGATCTTCATGAACTTCATGTCGCTCCACGCCACCCAGACCGCGATCGGAATCACGAATGGCAGGAACCAGAACGCGGTCGTTGCGGTCGTTGCGATCATCCCTGCACGTTGCCTCCGAGCGCCTCGAGGCTGCGCACGGCGGCCTCGAAATATTGCGGGTGGGTGTCGATGGCGTCTTCCATCAGGGTCTTGCCAACGTTGACGTCGCCCTGTTTCACGGCCGTCAGCCCGAGTGTGTAAAGCAGCTGCGCGCGTTCGGTCTGCGTCATCTCGATGACAGGCAGATCGTATTTGCGTTGGGCACCGCGGGCGAGAACGAGGTTGTTCTTGGTGGTAAAGCGCGACGGCTCGTAGGTGAGCGCGTTGACGAAGAGCTTTTCCGCACCGGCATAATCGCCGCGCGTCAGTTTGGAATAACCCCAGTTGTTCAGAACCCCGGCAGGCTTTGTGGTCAGCCCCTGCGCGGTCTCATAGAAACTGTCGGCCTTCTTCCACTGTTTCTTGCTGTCGGCGACCATCGCCTCGAGGCGATAGCGCTCGAACGTTTCGTAGGTGGGCGGGATCTTGTTCAACTCCGCCTCGGCCTTGGTCCATTCGTTGGACCGGACCAGCGCGTCGGCATAGGCCACGCGATCGGCGTCGGTGCCTTCGGGGCCGTCGGCCACGGCGGCCCAGACGGCGACGGCCTCGGTCGGGCGGCTGGCGCGGACAAGCGAGGCGGCGAGGCCGCGCTTGAAATCCACGCGTGACGGATCCTGTTCGGCCGCCCCCTTGAAGTAATTCACAGCCTCGTTCGGATCGGCGACCGTCAACATGATGTCGTTGAGGTTGCTTTCGTCGATCACGTTCACGCTTTTCACGGCGCGCTTGACTTCGGCATCGGAAGGGCCCGGGTTGCAACCCGAAAGAACCACTGTGCCGCCAAGGCACAGTGCCAGAAGAACCGGTTGGCGCATTTTGCGTCCTATTTCTGCTCGGTTCTCAAAGGTTGGTAAGCAACAGGTATTCACCCTGCCCCTGACGCACCAGCGAGAACCCGTTTGCCTCACTCTCGTCAGCGTACACGTTTTGCTCCGTCCGCGCGATAGCGAGGCGCAGATTTTCACGGATCGAGTCCGATGCGCCACTGTCATAGGCGTAGGCCTGTTCAAAGACGCGCTTTGCCTCACCGGTCTTGCCCTGTTCCATCAGCACCACGCCGAGATTGTTCAGCGCGGGCACAAACGTCGGGTCCAGTTCCAGCGCGCGGCGCAAGATCCGCTCGGACTGGCCCAGCCGACCGAGCGCCAGGTTGGCCGACCCGATCGACGACAGCACGTCGGCATCCGCGCCTTCCTCCCCGGCGGCCCGCAGATAGGCCTTCAAGGCCAGTTCGTACTCGCCCGATTCCATGAGGCGATGGCCCACGATCAGGCTGTCGGCACCCTTGCCGCGCGGATCCACCGCCGGCGCTCCGTCGGTGGGTCCGAGGGTTCCGCCGCTCGCGCAGGCCCCCAACAGACACAGGATCAAGACCGCTTGTGTCCAGGGCCTTCGCATGCTGACGGTCAGCCTCCTCCGAGTTGGGTCGCGATGCCATGAATCGAGGGTCCGATCAGGATGATCATCAGGGGCGGCACCGTGAACATCATAGTGCCGAGGGTAAGCTTGGTCGGCAAGGTGTTTGCCTTCTCTTCTGCGCGCATCACGCGCTTGTCGCGCATCTCGCCGGCATAAACCCGCAGCGCCTCGGCGATCGAGGTGCCGAAGGTGGCCGATTGCACCAGAACGGTCACGAAGGACGAAACATCGGGCAGGCCGACACGTTCGGCCATATCCTTGAGCACGGCGATGCGTTCCTTGCCGGCCTTGACTTCCTGACCGACGATCTCGAACTCATCGGCGAGATCGGGATAGCCTGCGCGGATCTCGCGTGGCGACGCGCAGGATCGACTGGTCGAGCGACTGCCCGGCCTCGACGCAGACGAGCATCATGTCGAGCGCATCGGGAAACCCGGAGGTGATCTCGCCCTGGCGTTTCTGGAGACGGCGCTGCACCCAGTATTGCGGCAGGTAGTATCCGGCAGCACCCGGCCCGATCGTGGTCATCACCATCATCTGGGTGCTGACCTCGGCGCCGGCCGACTGGACCATCGTGAAGATCACGCCGATCAGCAGGAAGCCGATGCCAAGCGCGAACTGCGCCGCATGGAATGCCCGCACGGCGTTCTTGCCCCGATAGCCGGCCCGCATCATCTTGAGGCGCGCCGTCGACATCTGGGTTTCGTCCTGGGGTTCCAGGAAGGTCGCGAATTTCTGGAGCTTGTCGGCCTTGTCGCCGCGCCGGAGCGCCTGCTTTGGATCCGACTTTTCGGGCGCGCGGGTGTTCGCCGCCTTGAGCTTGTCGAGCGGATCCATGCGCTTGCGCATGAGCGAGGGCAGCGTGAGCAACACGAGCAGCAGGCCCAGACCGCCGACCGCGAGGAGCGGCCCGAGGGGGCCGAACCGCTCGATCAGCATCTGGTTGGCGGATGTCAGGAATTCCATCGCTATGCCCTCAGACCTTGATGTTGACCATGATCTTCATGAAGATCACGTTGATGACGAGAAACGTGGCAACGACCAGGCAGGCAGGAATGAAGTTGGGGGTGTCCTTGACGCCGTCGTAATAGTTCGGCTTGCAGCACGTTGATCATGATGAGTGCGCCGATCGGGAAGGCCGACAGGAACATGCCCGACCATTTCGCCTCGGCGGTGATGGCCTTGACGCGGCGGAACAGCTTGAAGCGCGCCCGGACGACCTTTGCCAGACCTTCGAGGATCTCGGCGAGGTTGCCGCCCGATTGCTGCTGGATCGACACCGCCACGGCGAGGAACCGCAGATCCTGCATGTCCATCCGTTCGGCGAAGGCCTTGAGGCTGTCGGAAATGTTGCGCCCATAGGCGGCCTCGTCGGCGATCATGCCGAACTCGGTGCCAAGCGGATCGGGGACTTCCTTTGCCACGATGCCGATGGCCGAGGAAAACGGGTGGCCGACGCGCAAGCGAGCGCACCATCAGTTCGACGGCATCCGCGAGTTGTTCCTCGATCGCGGCAAGCCGCTTCTTGGCCTTCTTGTTCACCCAGATGTAGACGCCGCCCACGCCCATGCCGATCGCGATCACCACGCGGATCGGCGTCGCGGCCTCGGTCCCGACCGTCAGCGCGAGATAGCTGAACACGCTGAGCAGGGCCATGATCCCGATGAGGGCGCGGGGCGAAAAGGCGATGTTCGCCTTCTGCGCCTTGTCGGCCAGGATCGAATAGAGCGGGATGCCCTTGGCCGTCATGTGCTGGCTCATCTCCTTGCGGAGTTGCTCCAGCACCTGTTCGCGGTTTCCGCCTTTTTCCATCAGGGTCAAGGCGGCGGCTGACGCGGCTGTTGAGGCTGATCGACTTGCCGAAGACCGTCAGGTAGATACCCTCGACCAGCATCAGCACGGCGACGAAGATCAGGATGTAGATGATAGGTGCTGCACTGATCGTCATGATCTGTCCTTAGGGCAAGGGTTCGTAGATGCTCGAGGGCAAGTGGTAGCCCCACTGCTTGAACCGTTCGGAATAATGCGAGCGGACGCCGGTCGCATTGAAGCGGCCGATGATCTTGCCGTCCGGCGCGAGGCCGAGCCGCTCATAGCGGAAAATCTCCTGCATCGAGATCACCTCGCCCTCCATGCCGGTGATTTCGGTGATCGAGGTCATCCGGCGTGAACCGTCCTGAAGGCGCGACGCCTGCACGATCAGGTTGACGGCGCTGGCGATCTGGGCGCGGACCGCCTTGATCGGCATTTCGATACCGGCCATGGCGACCATGTTCTCAAGCCGGCTGACACCGTCGCGGGCCGAGTTCGCGTGGATCGTCGTCATCGAGCCATCGTGGCCGGTGTTCATGGCTTGCAACATGTCGATGACTTCCTCGCCCCGCGTCTCGCCCACGATGATGCGGTCGGGACGCATCCGGAGTGCGTTGCGCAGACAGTCGCGCTGGGTGACGGCACCCTTGCCTTCGACGTTCGCGGGGCGGCTTTCCATCCGGCCCACATGGATCTGCTGAAGCTGGAGTTCCGCCGTATCCTCGATCGTCAGAACGCGTTCGGTGTTGTCGATGAAGGACGACAGGGCGTTCAGCGTCGTCGTCTTGCCCGAGCCCGTTCCGCCGGACACGATGATGTTCAGCCGGGTGGCCACGGCCGCTTGCAGGTAGGCCGCCATTTCCTC
This sequence comes from uncultured Alphaproteobacteria bacterium, assembly GCA_963700485.1. Lineage (GTDB taxonomy): Bacteria > Pseudomonadota > Alphaproteobacteria > Rhodobacterales > Rhodobacteraceae > Aliitabrizicola. Next base: position 270,358 of record CAVOXQ010000006.1, on the reverse strand, counting down.
GGTGAAGGCGCCGAACTTCACCAGATCGGGGATGCCCAGCTTTTCCTTCTTGAACTTCCGGATCGAGACGAGCGAGCCATCGACCGCCACCGGCGGCACCATCGCGTTGAAGCGCGATCCATCGGCAAGGCGGGCGTCGACATAGGGGTTGGATTCGTCGACGCGCCGGCCCACAGCGGACACGATCTTGTCGATGATCCGCAGCAGGTGGCGTTCGTCCTTGAAGGTGATGTCACTGAGGGTGAGTTTGCCGCTGCGCTCCACGAAGATGCGGTGCGGGCCGTTGATCAGGATGTCGTTGACCGAGTCGTCCTTGAGCAAGGGTTCGATTGGTCCGAGCCCCATGACCTCGTCATAAAGCTCCTGGTGCAGCGACTGGCGGTCTTCCTTGTTCAGGACGACGCTCATCTCTTCCAGCGCCTCGGCGGTGATCGAGGCGATTTCCTGGCGCAGGCTGGCCTCGGACGCGGTTTCGAGCGCGGCGAGGTTAAGGTTGTCGAGCAGGCGCTTGTGCAGCTCGACCTTCAGCTCGCTGAGCTTGTCCTTGCGCTTCTTTTCCTTTTCGGCGGCCACAATCTCGGCAGGCGCGCGCGCCTGCACCGTGCCCGGACGGGGATGGGCCGGTCGCTGCTCGGCCGTGGTGGTCTTGGGGGGGGCGGCCGCCGTCGCGACAGGCGCTGTCGAGGCCGGCTTGACGGCGGGATCAGCCGCCTTCTTGTAGCGAGAAAACATTGTCAACTCTTCCCGGCTTCGACGGCCCTGTTCAGGTCATGGAGCGATTTTGCAAGTTTCTGGATCTCGCGGCGCAGCGGGTTCTTGCCCGCGCTTTCCGAGATCGGCAGGCCGTGATCGTTGGCCTGGGTGATCTGCCGTCCGCCATCGGGCAACTGCACCTCGATGTCGATGTCGAGGCTTTCGGCCATCCGCTTCACCCGGCTGCGCGCCGAAAGATCGGTGAACTTGGGCGCGCGGTTCAGCACGAAGCGGAGCTTTTCGTAGGGCAGGTCTTCGGCCTTGAGGGCGCGCACCATGCGCAGCACATTCTGCGCCGAACGCAGATCCAGCTCCATCAGCGCGAAGTAGACATGCGCCCGGCTGAGGATGGTTTCGGTCCACGACACGACGGTGGTGGGCATGTCGATCACCACATAGTCGAAGTTGGCCTCGGCCATCTCGACAAGGCGCGCGATGTCCTCACCCGTCACCAGTTCCAGCGGCAGCATCTCTGCGGGAGCCGTGAAGACGTGGAGCTTTTCGTTGAACGTGACCATCGACTGCAGGAAGGAATCGCTGTCGAGCCCGGGGATATCCGAAAGCGCCTCGAACACCGCTTCCTTGCGTGGCAGGTCGAGATAGGTCGCGACCGATCCGAACTGGAGGCCGAAGTCGATCAGGCAGACGCGGGGCGCGTCGGTCTTGGTGATGGTGGCCAGCTCCCACGCGAGGTTGGTGGCGAAGGTCGTGGCACCGACACCGCCTGCGACGCCATGCACGGGCAACAGAACCCCGTTGCGGTCGCCCTTGGCCTTGAATGCCGGCGCCTGGGCCTGCGGTTCGGCGGCGACCACGGCGAGTTGCGGGGCAGCGGGCGGAGGCTGGCGGATGCGGGCGATCGCCTCGCGCAGGGCGCCTTCGGGAAGGGGATAGGGGACGAAATCCTCGGCACCCAGGCGCAGCAGTTGGTGCAGCGCGATGGGGCTGACCTGATCGGCGATCAGGATGACCTTGATCTGGCGGTCCCGCGCGATCCTGATGATCTCGGCGATCCGCGTCAGGTCCGACTCGTCCTCGCCGTTCACCGCGATGGCCACGAATTCGAGCGTCGCGGCTTCGGGCTGGCCAAGGAAGATCCCGGCGTCATCGAAGGAAAGATCGCCCCAGCTTTCGCCAAGCTCGAGTTCCATATCGTCGATGAGCAGGTCGAAGTTCTGCACGTCGCGCGAGATCGTGCACGCGATGATCGGTGCCGGTTCCGGTTGCAGGCTCGCCACGCTAGTCATTGCCTTACGTCCCTTTTCCACCTGATCCGGGGCAGGGCGTGCGGTTCGCTGCCCCACTAGGGGCTACCGCTTTTTCCCGTCCGGACCGCGCGCGACTCACGTCGACGCGCACTGCTGCCATTGGGTGGAGGTTGTTGGGAAATGGTGGCGAGAATTGGGCTAAAAAAACGTGATTGTTTGGTATTTGGCGACTGTCGGGGCGGCGCCGGCCGGTTGTGGCCGGCGCCGTGCGATCAGGTCTACTCGCCCGGGTTCGTTTGCGTCTGGATGATCCGGTTTGCCGGGTGACGCGGAATGGCGGAGGCCACATATTCGCGCCAGACGACCTGGGCATACTTGCCGTTGAGGACAGTCGGGTGATTTTGAACGAAACCCGATACTTCCGTCACGGTGCGGCGGTTGCGCAATTCGGGGGCGGTGGTCTGCACCAGCGGTTGCGTCTTGCCGAACGAGACGAGCGCCTCGAGCCGCGAACGGCTGATGCCCTGTGTCGCGAAGAAGGCCACGACAGCCTCGGCCCGGCGTTTGCCCAGGGCGTAGTTGTACGACTTGCTGCCAACCAGATCGGTATGGCCGTAGACCCGGAAGCGGAGTTCGGGGAACTGGCGGATCCAGTTCGCCTGCTGCACGAGGATCGACATTGCCGTCTGGTCGAGCTGTGCGGAATTGAAGGCGAAGTTGACAGTATTGGGCACTTCCTGCGCGAAGCGCTGTTGCAGCGCGACGGTAAAGCTGATGTCCCCGGACTGCACGCCGGTGTTGTTCATCGTCGAATTGCCGAAGTCGCCGGTATTGACCTCGTATCCCAGTTCTCGGTCGCATGCGGCAAGGGACAGGGCGGCGGTCAGGAGAAAGGCGGGTTTCATCATCGGTCCTACTCCATCACATAGCCATAGGAGCCCGAGAAGTCCTGCCGGGCGACCTCGCCCGCAGCCCCTTTCGGTGTGCTGCCGATGACCTTGCCGAACAGGAACAATTCCTTCTCGGTCGGGATGCGGACGCGATCGGTCGGCAGCGCCAGCGCGTCGCCTTTGGTCGGCGTCACGAGATGCGGCGTCACGATGATCACAAGCTCGCTTTGCGCGCGCTGGTATTCGGCGCTGCGGAACAGCGTGCCGAGCACGGGGATATCGCCAAGCCACGGCACCTGGCCGTTCAGATCGCGGAAGTCGTCTTGCAGCAGGCCCGCGATCGCAAAGCTTTCGCCGTCGCGCATTTCGACGGTGGTCGAGGTTTCGCGCCGCTTGAAGGCGTTGATCGTGAACCCCGAGCTTTCCAGTGTGACGGTCGAGTCGATCGACGACACCGCAGCGTTGATGACGAGGTTGACCGTATCGCCATCCACCACCGTGGGCGTGAAGTTCAGCTCGACACCGAAAGGCTTGTACTCGATGGCGATCTCGTTGTTGCCGTTCGACACCGGGATGGGATATTCGCCGCCCGCGAGGAACTTGGCCTCTTGTCCCGAAAGGGCGGTGAGGTTCGGTTCGGCGAGCGTGCGGACCATGCCCTTGGATTCGAGCGCCTCGAGCAGCACGGCAACTTCGAGCCCGCCGACCGAGAACCGCGTGCCGATCGCGCCGATCGAGCTGTCGGAGACGGGAAACTCGCCAGTGTCGATCGCGCCGCTCAGCGCGCCCGTGCCCGTGAAGTTGTTCACGACGCCGAGCGTGTCCGACCCGCGGATCCCGAGAGAGGACGACAGGTTCTTGCTGACCGACCGCTGCATTTCGGCGAAGCGGACCTTGAGCATCACCTGCTGTGTGCCGCCGACCGTCATCAGGTTGGAAACCCGCTCGGGCGCGTAGCGTTCGGCAAGATCGAGCGCGCGGTCGAGTTTCGCGGTGCTCGACACCTGGCCCGAAAGCACCACGCCATCATTGGCGGTGCGCACCTCGATGTTCTCGTCGGGCAGGATCTGGCGCAGACGCTCCTTGAACTCGGCCACGTCGGGGCTGACATGCACGTCGACGTTCGAGATCAGCCGTCCGTCTGCCGACAGCAGCGTAAGCGTGGTTCGTCCGGGTGCCTTGCCCAGAACGTAGATCGAGCGGTCGGACAGCGTCGAGATGTCCGCGATGCCCGGGTTTGCGATGGAGAGTTCCGCAAAGGGCTGGTCGCTTTCGACAACTACGGCCCGGTTCATCGGAACGTTCAGCGCGGTCGATGGCGACCCTTGCATCACCCGCAGCGTTTCAGCTTTCGCCGGTCCGACCGCCGTCAGCGCCGTCGACGCCATCGCGACAGCCAGTAAACCGGCCTTCCAGAGAGAGCGGCTGCTCATTGTGACCTGCCTTTTTCTACGCCTCGGAACCGGGTCTTTTCTGCCCGTGATTGAAAGCAAGATGCCGCAGACCACGTTTATTTGCAAGAATCAAACGCTTGCGGCCGGGATTTGATGTATCTAATCGGCCACGCCCGGAAAATCTTGAACAGTTGCGCCGGCCCGACGCTAGATGCGGTAGGCCGGCGCCCGGATCAATCCCGGATCAGTTGGTGCAGGGGATCGGGATTTCGAGCACTTCGGCACCCTTGCGCGTCTTCACGGTGCAGACACGCTGCTGCTCGACGACGGCCGGGGCCTTGGCCTCGATACCCAGAAGTTTCTTGCTGTCGATGTCGATCGCCTCGGCCGTCACGTCGTCGCCGGTGCCGACCAGCGACAGCGACAGACGGCCTGTGGCCTGGGCCTGGGCAAGCCTGCCGACCTGCTGCGGGGTGACCGCGACCGTTACGGTCCGGGCAATCGCCGCGCCCGTGCTGGGGTCGCTGTTGGCTTTCTGATCGACAGCCACCAGCTTTACCCCGGTTTCGATCAGGCGGGTGAACTCGCCTTCGTTGCCGCTGACCGAGCCGGTCCAGTAGACATCGACCGTATCGTCCGGGCGCAGGAAGCCCGACACCCCCGAGGCGACGTCGACGCTGATCGCGAAGGCCCGCATCCCCTTGGCCAGCCGTGTCGTCAGGCCGGCGTCCTCGCCGGGCTCCGTCACCCTGCTCGCCAGGATCGGCTCGAAGGTTTCCATCTGGCGCAGGACAAGGCGTGGCTCGGCGCCGTCGGGGAAAAGAACCTTCAGGTCGCTGAACGTGCCCTCGGGCAGGGCCGACTTTGGCCAGGGGATCTGCCGCACATCATCAGGTGTCAGCTTGTCGCCATAGGCGAACGGCTTGGTGACGATATAGATCTCGGCCAGCGGACCGAGCTTGGCGAGTGTCGCGCGTTCCCTTGCGAGTTCGGCCTGTGTCTTGCTGATGAAGCCCTGCGCCATGTAGACGGCGAAACCCGCGAGGGCGACGCCGACGATCAGGACCAGTCCGAAGACCATACGCATGCCCTTGTCCTCTCTGTGTCAACGTGTGCCCAAGGTTTGACGGCACACCGATCAATCCGGAAACAATCACCCGGAATTACGGCGGATTCATGGACAGACCGGGATATTTCCTAGGTCGCCCCTCCGCCGTTCCCGGAGCTTTTCCCCCAACCCGCGGCGCGCCGGGGCCAGGAAAGACAAAGACCGCAAACTCTGCGAGTTGCGGCCGGTCCGGTGGTGGGCGTTCGGAACGGGGTTCCGGACGCGATGCGGGTGGTCTCAGTTCAGGGCGTTGACTTCCGCGGCCCGGTCCATTGCCTGGTCGAGGCTGCCGATGAACAGGCCGCTGGCTCCGAAGATCGCGTCCGAGAAGACCATGATGATCCCGAGAGATATTCCGACTATGGCCGCCGTAAGGACAACCCAATCCACGGTAACCGCCCCATCCTCGGTCGCGTGGAACTTCCTAAGCGCGTCAATCATGAACACGGCGCTCTCCCGACGAATGGTAAATTGCAGGGTGAAGCGGTGTCGCGCCGGTTCCGGCGCGACACCGGTCTTTATCAGCCGCCCTCGGCCGCGCCGCCGATGGCAGCAGCAGTGCCCATCTTGACGCCGAGGTCGTCAACGATGTCCTGGCCGGCAGTGGTCAGGCCGCCCGAAACGGTGTTCATGACCACGAGGCCCAGGCCCACGATCGCAGCGGTCAGCACGACCCAGTCGACCGTCACGGCGCCAGCTTCGTCTTTGGAGAATTTCTTCAGGATGTTCATCAGTTTCATGGTGGTTCCCTTTCCAAGGAGATTGCTTGCAGTTACGTCCGCCGCTTCGGGTCTCTTGTCTGTCCGGCCTCTGAACCGGTCCGATTTCCGTTCGGCATGGACACATATGGCCCTTAAATCGTGGCCCGATTTGGGCGGGATCGGGGAATTTCTTGACAACCCCCTAATTTCCGAAAAACGGAAGCAAACAACTGAACTATAAGGAAAAAAAATTTGAAGTTTTTCTGCGTTCCGATGCGCGGGCTTGCATTTCTGCCGCAACCGCTTGATTCGTGACATGGTTCGGGGCCGAAACGATAGCCTTGGCGCAGATTTTCTGAGATCGTTGCAGGCAGAAAAACAAGAGCAGTACAGGCATCTCCAGGATGCGATTCATCACTTTTGCAGTGCTGGCGGGCCTGATGGCCGCGCCTGCGGTGGCGCACGCCGAGGCCTTGTCCGGGGCCGGCGACTTTACGTTCAAGCGCCTGAAGCCGCCCGCGCCCGGTTCCAAGCGCATCACTGTCCAGATCGATCCCGCAGAACAGGCCCGCGTGCTGGCCGCCTATCCGAAGGCGAAGGAGCGCGAGGAAGAAACTGTGCTGGATCCCGTCACGCAGCCCGATGGCGCCCCCGCCACCGCCACCGCCGCGGCGCTGTCGCCGGTGCCGGTGCCGAAGACCAGCTACGGCTGGTTCTGGGACAAGGTGCCGGCGGCGATCGGGGCCCGCGACGGACGCTTCCCGCTGGCGATTGCGGCGCTGTCGCAGGGACCGGGGGGCGTTTCGGTCCGCGGTCCACGGCTTCAGGCGATGCAGGACATCGCCAACCGCTATGGAACCGATATCCTGAAGGCGACCATCGGCACCGAAGTATCGCCCGCCCTGGCCCTGGCGGTGATGGGGATCGAGAGTGCGGGGCGGGCGGATGCGGTCAGTCCGGCCGGCGCGGAAGGGCTGATGCAACTGATCCCGGCGACGGCCGAACGGTTCGGCGTGACGAATTCCAAGGATGCGGTCCAGAACATTCGCGGCGGCGTGGCCTATCTCGACTGGTTGATGAAGCGGTTCGACCGCGATCCGCTGATGGTCCTTGCGGCCTACAATGCCGGTGAGGGCGCGGTCGACGCCAACGGCGGCGTGCCGCCCTATGCGGAAACCCGCGATTATGTGCCCAAGGTTCTCGCCGCGTGGCAGGTGGCGCAAGGATTGTGCCTGACCCCGCCCGAACTCGTGACGGACCCTTGCGTGTTCAAGATCATCTCGGCCAGCAACTGAACGGCGGCCAGCGGGCAAGGTGGTGCGGGGTTGAACGGTTGCGGATGCCCGGCACGGCTCGTCCGTTCACGAAGGCCGGCCGATGACGGGCGTCGTCAGACGGCGAAGGCGTCGGCCCATTCGGGGTGACGCTTGCGCTGGGCGTTCACGAAGGGGCAAAGCGGCATGATGCGGAACCCTTCGGCCCGCGCATCGGCGACCAGCCGCTCGACCAGCGCGACCCCCGCCCCGGTGCCGCGAAAACTGTCGGGCACGGCGGTGTGGTCTGCGATCACCAGCGTTGACGACGTGACGGAGTAGGTCAGTTCCGCCTCTTGGCCACTGCGGCGCAGAACGTAGCGGCCCTTCGAGCCGTTCAGTTCACGCGCGATCACGTCGTCAGTCAACGATCGTCGCCTCCGTTGCCTTGCGAAGGTCGTCCTCGGTCACACCCTCCGCCGTCTCGACGATGCGCAGCCCGCCCGGCACGACGTCGAGCACGCCGAGATTGGTGATGATGCGGTCGACGACGCCCTGCCCGGTAAGGGGCAGCGTGCAGGCCCTGAGCACTTTCGACTCGCCGTGCTTGGAGGTGTGATCCATCACCACGACCACGCGGCCCACGCCGGCCACCAGGTCCATCGCGCCGCCCATGCCCTTGACGAGCTTGCCGGGGATCATCCAGTTGGCGAGATCGCCGTTTTCGGCCACTTCCATCGCGCCCAGGATCGCCATGGCAATCTTGCCGCCCCGGATCATCGCGAAGGATTGGGCGCTGTCGAAGAACGCGGTCTGCGGCAGTTCGGTGATGGTCTGCTTGCCGGCGTTGATCAGGTCGGCATCCTCCTCGCCCTCATAGGGAAAGGGGCCCATGCCAAGCATGCCGTTTTCCGATTGCAGCGTCACCTCGATCCCCTTGGGGATATGGTTCGACACCAGCGTCGGGAATGCCGATCCCGAGATTGACATACCAGCCATCCTGAAGTTCCTGCGCGGCGCGTGCGGCCATCTGGTTGCGGTCCCAGCCATATGCGTTCTCCCGCTTGCGCACGGTGCGCTGTTCGATGCGCTTTTCGTGCTGTCCCTGGATCAGGCGGTGCACGTAGATGCCCGGCAGGTGGATGTGATCGGGGTCGAGGCTGCCCAGCGGCACGATTTCCTCGACCTCGGCCACGCAGACCTTGCCGCATGGCCGCCGGCGGGTTGAAGTTGCGGGCGGTCTTGCGGAAGACGAGATTGCCCGAAGGGTCGGCCTTCCACGCCTTGACGATGGACAGGTCGGCGACGATGCCGCGTTCGAGGATATAGGTCCTGGCCGTCGAAATCCATCACGGTCCTTGCCCTCGGCGATCACGGTGCCCACGCCGGTCTTGGTGTAGAAGCCCGGGATGCCCGCGCCGCCCGCGCGCATCCGTTCGGCCAGCGTGCCCTGCGGATTGAACTCCAGCTCCAGCTCGCCCGACAGATACTGGCGCATGAATTCGGCGTTTTCGCCCACATAGGACGAGATCATCTTCTTCACCTGGCGGCTTTCGAGCAGGACGCCGAGCCCGAACCCATCGACACCCGCGTTGTTGGAGGCAACCGTCAGGTTCTTCGTTCCCGCCGCGCGGATCGCCGCGATGCAAAGCTCGGGGATCCCGCAAAGACCGAAACCGCCCGCGGCGATCAGCATGCCGTCAAACAGCAGCCCGTCCAGCGCGGCCGTCGCGTCCGGATACACCTTCTTCATCGAGATCTCCCCGCTGGTTTCCGGGCACCCTTGTGCGGGCAAGTGCGGGCGTAGTCAATTGCCGCGCCGCAGCGCGGACCATCAGCCGTCCGCCGCCTTGCGCGCGGCCGTCTTGGCCGCGGGGGCCTTCTTTGCAGCCGCCTTCCGGGTTGTCGGCTTCTTTGCGGCCGTCTTTTTTGCAGCCGTCTTCTTTGCCGCCGGTTTCGCGGTGGACGCCTTGGCGGGGGCTTTCCGGGCCTTGCCGCCCTTGCCTGCCTTTTCGGCGATCAGCGCCAGCGCCTCGTCCAGAGTCACGGTTTCGGGCTCCAGCTCCTTGGGCAGCGTGGCGTTGACCTTGGCCCATTTGACATAGGGGCCGTAGCGCCCCGGCATGACCTGCACCACGCCCCCGTCGGGGTGCATCCCAAGTTCCCGCAGCGCCTGCGCGGGGGCGCTCGAGCGCCCGCCACGCGCGGCCTTCTGTGCCAGAACCTCGACTGCGCGGTTCATGCCGATACTGAAGACCTCGTCAACGTCGGCCACATTGGCATAGATCGTGCCGTGTTTCACATAAGGCCCGAAGCGACCGATGCCGGCCTCGACCAGCACGCCGTCGGACGGATGAGGACCGATCGGGCGGGGCAGGTTCAGAAGCTGAAGCGCGCGCTCCAGCGTGATGCTTTCGGGCGACCAGCCCTTGGGCAGACTGGCGCGCGGCGGCTTTGGCAGGTCGGTCGTGGCATCGCCCCGCTGCACATAGGGCCCGAAGCGGCCGTTGCGCAGCGTGACGGGAAGACCGTTCTCGTCCTCGCCCAACACCTGGCCATCCGTGAAGCCCGCAGCCCCGTCTTCGCCGTTGACGGAGATCGGCCGGGTGTAGCGGCACTCGGGGTAGTTGCCGCAGCCGATGAAGGCCCCGCCCCCGCGCGAGGTCTTGAGGTGCAGCCGGCCGGAGCCGCAGACCTGGCAGATGCGCGGGTCGGACCCATCGGCACGGGGCGGGTAGAGGTGGGGCGCAAGAAAATCGTCGATCGTGGTCAGAACCTCGCCGATGCGCAGATCGGCGGTTTCGGCGATGGCGGCCGAGAAATCGCGCCAGAACCGGGCCAGAACCTCCTTGTAGTCGCGTTCGCCCGCCGAGACGTCATCAAGCTGGCCCTCGAGATCGGCGGTGAAATCGTATTCCACATACTTGCGGAAGTAGTTCGTCAGGAAGGCCGTCACCAGACGGCCCTTGTCCTCGGGGATCAGGCGGTTCTTGTCCTTGCGGACATATTCCCGGTCCTGAATGGTTGTCAGGATGCTGGCATAGGTCGAAGGACGCCCGATGCCGAGTTCCTCCATCCGTTTGACCAGCGTCGCCTCGGTGTAGCGCGGCGGCGGCTGGGTGAAATGCTGCTCGGGCGTGACGGCACGCTTTTCGGCGGGTTCGCCGGGGGCGATCTGGGGCAGGCGGGCGCCGTCCTCGTCGCCGTCGTCGTCACGGCCTTCCTCGTAGACCTTGAGAAAACCGTCGAACAGCACGACCTGGCCGGTCGCGCGCAGTTCCACCTGGCCGTCGGGGCTGGCCACGTCGACGGTCGTGCGTTCCATCCGCGCCGCCGACATCTGGCTGGCGATGGTCCGTTTCCAGATCAGGTCGTAGAGCTTTCTCTGGTCGGCCTCGAGGCGCAGGCTGTCGGGGGCCGCCGCCATGTCCGTGGGGCGGATGCATTCATGTGCTTCCTGCGCGTTCTTGGCCTTGTTCTTGTACATGCGCGGGCTGTCCGGGACGTAGGACGCGCCAAAGCGGCGCCTGATCTCGTCGCGCGCGGCCATTACGGCCTCGGGCGCCATGTCGATGCCGTCGGTCCGCATATAGGTGATGTGTCCGGCCTCGTAGAGCCGCTGGGCGGTGGACATGCATTGCTTGGCACCCATGCCGAACTTGCGGCTGGCCTCCTGTTGAAGCGTCGAGGTCATGAACGGCGCGGAAGGGTTGCGGGTGGCGGGCTTGGCCTCGACCGACTTTATCGACAAGCGGCGGGACTGGACGGCCTGCACCGCGATCTCGGCCGCCGTTTCGCTGGGGATGTCGAACTTGTCGAGCTTCTTTCCGCCCAGAACGGTCAGGCGGGCCTCGAACTCCTGTCCGCGGGGCGTGGCGAGGGTGGCCGCGACCGTCCAGAATTCGCGGGCGCGGAACGCCTCGATCTCCATCTCGCGCTCCACGATCAGGCGCAGGCAGACCGATTGGACGCGACCGGCGGACTTGGAGCCGGGAAGCTTGCGCCAGAGCACCGGAGACAGGGTGAAGCCCACGAGGTAGTCGAGCGCGCGGCGGGCGAGATAGGCCTCGACCAGCGGGCGATCCACCTGGCGGGGGTGGGCCATGGCCTCGGTCACGGCGGCCTTGGTAATCGCGTTGAAGGTGACGCGGCTGACGGTCTTGCCCTTTTTCAGGCTGGAGGCGAGCGCCTCCTGCAAGTGCCAGCTGATCGCCTCGCCCTCGCGGTCGGGGTCGGTGGCGAGGATCAGCACATCGTCGGACTTGAGCGCCTCGGCGATCGCGCGGACATGCTTTTTCAACTCGGCCGCGACTTCCCAGGTCATCGCGAAATCATGTTCGGGGTCGACCGAGCCATCCTTCGGCGGCAGGTCGCGGACATGGCCGTAAGACGCGAGGACGGTGTAGTCGGGGCCGAGATACTTGTTGATCGTCTTGGCCTTGGCCGGGGATTCGACGACAACGACAGGCATCAATGACCTCGAATTCAAAGCAGGCGGAACCCCCCGAGGGGCATGGCGCGGCAACATGGGAGCCGGGGGGGGCAATGTCAATGGAGGCACACCGGGGGAGGCCCGCCGGGGCGGCGGCCGCGCGACCGTCGCCCGCCCCGATGCGATCCGATTGACCCGCGCGAGACGCAGCGCCGGGCACCGGCACGGCGTTTCAAGGCCCCTGCGCCCGCCGCGCCTTCGGAAGTTGCACGCCGGCTTTCGTGCGGCGAAGGGCCGGCCACCGGCGGTTGGGGATGGGGCGACCAAATGCCATCACCTGTCGGCTGCGCACGCCAATAGCCTGTGCGCCGGGCATCGCCGCCCGGGCGATCCGGGGCCACCTGCAAGGTCAGCTCGCCGGAAGATTCTCGCGAAAAATGACCTGAAGGGTGGGCGGCAGCGAAATGTGGCTGGTCTGGCGAGCCTCGGCCGCGAGAAGCTGCAACGCCTCGCGCACAGCGATGTTGGTGTTCTGGTCGACCACCGCATCGAGCGTCCCGTCGAGCAGCAGCGCCTTGTTCCCCTCGGTCGCCTCGTGCGCCACGAAGACCACCTTCTTTTCCAGCCCGCGCTCCTTCAGTGCCCGCGCGATGCCGAATGTGGCACCCCCTGCGTTGTAGATCGCGGCGAGGTCGGGGTGTCGGTCGATCAGTGCCAGCGTTTCGCGATGGGCCTTGTCGCGATCTTCGTGGACCTCTCGACGCTCCACGAGGTCGATGTGGCCGAAGTCTTCCGTCAGGATCTGGCGAAAGCCCATCTCGCGTTCCTGGTGCCCGCGATAGGCGAGCGAACCCGCGAAGAAGGCCACCTTGGCCGGCGCGGACCGCCCGAGGAAACGTCCGACGAGATAGCCGGCGAGGCGGCCGGCCTGGCTGTTGTCGACGCCCACATAGGCAAGCCGGGGTGCGCCGAGAATGTCGGTAACAAGGGTGACGACCGGACATCGCGCATCGGCAAGGGTGCGCAGCGCGGCGCGCACGACCGGATGATCGACCGCGATCAGCGCGATGCCGTCGGTGTTGCCCGCGAGGGAGGCGAGCCTGTCCGACAGCAACGGCGGATCAAAGATCGCGATCGTCTCGATCACGGCCTCGACCCCCGCCATCTGCCCGGAATGCAGGCGGACCTGATCGGCGAGTGCGCGCATCGCGGCATTGGTGCCCTCGGGCAGCAGGAAGTGCAGGCGGACCGGGCCGGGCGCCTGCGCCGGATCGGCTTCGAGATAGCCGATCCGGCGGGCCGCGGCGAGCACACGGTCCCGGGTGCGCGGCCGGACGCCGGCCCGGTCATTGAGCACGCGGTCCACCGTTGCTGCGGAAACATCCGCTTCGCGAGCGATATCGGAAAGTGTCGGACGCATCGGCGAGCAACCCAAAATGATGTATAATGATGTATTCAGACCGAGAGTTTAAAGTAAAGCCATGCCTCCGCGCCTGAAGGGGCGTGATTTTTCCCAAAGATGCCGGATGGAACGCCCAAAAAACACCAAATAGAACGTCAAAATAAATCAAATCGGATTGACAGGCGGCCCCGGCCGGGCGCTATTGGTGGCGAGAGCTTGGGGGGGGGGCTGCGTCGCAATGCCGCGTTTCTTGGGATCAGGGCGACGGATCGGCCGATCCGGTGCCCCGCCGTCCGGCGCAGTCCGGCTGTGCCCGAAATGACCGATGCCGCCTTTCATCGCCGCGATTACGGTCTGACCGGCCCCGAGGGCCCGGAGGCTGTCCGCAAGGGGCTGGCCTCGGCCGAATGGTATCATTCCGAAGTGCCGCGCAAGGTGATGAAGACGCTGATGCAGCGCGAGGACGGCCCGGCGCAGCGGGATACGGCGCTCTGGCTGGGATTGTTGGCGATCACGGCGGTTGCAGGCGTGACGTTGTGGGGCACCTGGTGGTCGGTCGCCGCCTTTGCGGTCTATGGTGTGCTCTACGGATCCGCCTGTGACAGCCGCTGGCACGAATGCGGCCACGGCACGGCGTTTCGCACACCCTGGATGAACGATGCCGTCTACCACATCGCGTCGTTCATGGTGATGCGCAACCCGGTCAGCTGGCGATGGAGCCATGCCCGCCACCACACCGACACGATCATCGTCGGCCGTGATCCCGAAATCGCGTTCATGCGCCCGCCCGACCTGATCCTGACGGTACTGCGGTTCGTCAGCATCCCCGATGTATTCGGCCAGTTCTGGATTCTTGTGCGCAACGCGGCAGGCAACCTGAGCCCGGCCGAACGGAGCTACATACCCGAAAGCGAGATCGCGCGCGCCGTGGTCTGGGCGCGGGTTCATGTCGCGATCTATCTCGCAGCCATCACCGTGGCGCTTGCGGCATGGTCGATCATCCCGTTGCTGCTGATCGGGGGGCCGCGCATCTATGGTGCCTGGCACATGGTGATGACCGGAACGCTTCAGCATGCGGGACTTGCCGAAGACGTTCTCGATCACCGCCTCAACAGCCGGACGGTCCTGATGAATCCGGTCAGCCGCTGGATCTACTGGAACATGAACTATCATGTCGAACATCACATGTTCCCGATGGTGCCCTATCATGCGCTGCCGCGCCTGCACGAGATCATCAAGCACGACCTGCCCCCCGCAAACCCTTCGATCGCGCAGGCCTATGGCGAGGTGATCCGCGCGCTCGTCCGCCAGAGGACGGAGCCGGACTACACCATCCGGCCCGAACTGCCCGCCACCGCACGCGCCTATCGCGACGAGTTTCACACGCTCGACATAAGGCGCGCCTGATCCTTCCAACCCGCGTGGAGCCTCGGATGACCGACTGGATTGACGTTTGCGACGAGGACGAGATCGACCCCGAGGATGTGATCCGTTTTGACCATGCCGGCCGGACGTTCGCGGTCTACCGCTCGGCCAGCGGAGAGCCGTTCGCGACGGATGGCCTTTGCACGCATGAGCAGGTGCATCTGGCAGGCGGGCTGGTTCTGGACGACACGATCGAATGCCCCAAGCACAACGGGCGCTTCAACTACAAGACGGGTGCCCCCCTTCGACCGCCGGTCTGCGTGGCGCTGGCGCGGTATCCGGCGCGGATCGAGGGCGGTCGCATCCAGATCCGGGTCGCCGGGGAATGACCGCCCGCATCCTGCCCACGGTCGCGGATCTGCGCGCGCGCAAGGGCCGGGGCCAGATGACCATGCTGCGCTTTTTCTCGCTTGACGAAGCCGCGGCGGCCCAGGCGGCAGGCATCGACATTGCCTCCGTCCCGCCAGAGCTTGTCGCCGACGCGCGCTACCGCGATCTTGCGCCCGGCGTCTTCACCATGACCGGAAAGACGCATCTGGAGTACGGCGCGCCCGACGAGTATCTGCGCTTCGCCGGCGAGATGATCCGGGCGGGTGCCGACGCGCTCTATTGTTCTGGCAGCCTGCGTACGGTCGAGCATCTGGCGCGGGAATTCATCCCTATTGTCGGGCATGTCGGGCTTGTGCCCGCGCGCGCGACCTGGACCGGGGGATATCGCGCGGTCGGAAAGACCGCCGCCACCGCTCTGGCGCTGTTCGGGGAATGTCGGCGCTATCAGGAGGCAGGCGCCTTCGCTGTCGAGATCGAGGTCGTTCCCGCCGAAGTGGCGAGCGCCATTTCGGCCCGGCTCGACCTGTTGCTCTGGTCGATGGGGTCCGGACCGGGATGCGACGCGCAATACCTGTTCGCCGAGGATATCCTGGGCGAGAACCGCGGACATGTCCCGCGCCACGCCAAGGTTTATCGCGACTTCGCTGCCGAACACGACCGGTTGCAGTCTGAACGGATCGCAGCATTCGGCGAGTTTCGGCGCGACGTCGAGAGTGGCGCATTTCCTGACGAGCATCGGCTGGTCGCGATGGACCCTGCCGAGTTCGCGGTATTCATGGACGGGATCGGCCGATGAGGGTGACGCTCGACGACAGGGTGGTTGTCGTGACGGGCGCGGCAAGCGGCATCGGGCGCGCGGTTGCGCAACGGATCGCGGCGTCCGGCGTCGGGGCGCTGCTGCTTACGGACCGGGATGCCGAGGGACTGGCGCGGGTGCCCGGCGATCCGGCGCTGGCCGGGTGCGAGGTTCGGCTCTGCGTCGCGGATCTGCGGGATACCGGCGCGCCCGAACGGATCGTGGCGGCGGCGCGCGCGCAGTTCGGCAGGATCGACGGCCTTGTGAACGCGGCGGGCGTGACGACGCGCGCCTCGTTTCTCGACGGGACGCCCGAGGTCTGGGACGTGCTCTTTGCCGTCAACGCGCGGGCGGCGTTCTTTCTGATGCAGGGGGCCATCCGCGACATGACAGAACGCGGCCACGCGGGGGCGATCGTCAATATCCTGTCGATGAACGCCCATTGCGGGGCGCCCGACCTCGCGATCTATTCTGCCACCAAGGGCGCGCTGGCCACGCTCACCAGGAACGCCGCGAATGCGCACATGGCGGATCGCATCCGTGTCAATGGCATCAACCTCGGCTGGGTCGCGACCGAAAGCGAGCACCGGATGCAGGCCGATATTCTGGGCCTTGGCGCGGGTTGGGAGGCCGACGCCGCGGCCCGCATGCCGCTTGGCAGATTGCTCGAGCCCGATGAGGCCGCGCGGCTTGCCCTTTTCATGCTGTCAGAGGCCTCCGCGCCGATGACCGGGGTGGTGACGGATCTGGAGCAGCGCGTTGTCGGATAGCATGTGGCGTCTCCGGTGACTGAAAACAGATATTCATGTTGATGATAAGTGAGAATAGGATTGCAAATTCGATGCCGTGGAGTAACACTTCCCTGCGGGAGGATGTCATGGCCTGGACATGCAGTTTCGACTTCTCCGACGCCCGGGTTCTGGTTGTCGGGGCCAGCCGCGCGGGGATCGGCGCGGCCATCGCGCGCTCGTTCCGGTCGGCGGGCGCCAACGTGACCATCACCGGGGCAGAGCCCGAGCCTGCCGACGAGGACCGCGGGCGGTTCGCCTATCGGCAGATCGACGTGACCGACCTCGTGGCGGTGCGGGCGCTTGCGGCCGGGACGGACCGCCTGGATGTGCTTGTCAATTGCGCGGCGATCACCTCGCGCGGCGAGGAGATGGACCCGGTCTTCTTCGAGCGGGTGGTGGACGTCAATCTTCACGGCAGCTTCCGGATGGCCGAGGCGTTTCACGGCCACCTGAAGGACAGACGCGGGGTGCTGATCAACATCGCCTCGATGTATGCGCAGTTCGGCAGCCCCCGAAACCCCGCCTATGGCGCGAGCAAGGCGGCCGTGGCGCAACTGACCAAGTCGCTTGCCATCGCCTGGGCCGCCGACGGTATCCGCGTCAACGCGGTCGCACCCGGGTTCATCGTGACCCAGCAATCCGCCAGAAGCCGCAGCGATCCCGCCCATGTCGCGGCGGTGAACCTGCGCACGCCGATGGGCCGCTGGGGCGAACCGGAGGACATCGCCGATCCCGTCCTGTTTCTGGCATCGCCCGCAGCGGGGTTCATCACGGGGACCTGCCTTGCCATCGACGGAGGGTATTCCGTTGCATGATCGGACGAGCCACCTGAACCGCCCCGCCCACCGGAGTGCGCGACATGGCTGATCCGGGCACATTCGGGGCGGCGGTAATCGGCACGGGATTCATCGGATCGGTCCATATCGGGGCCTTGCGCCGGCTTGGCATCCCGATCCGCGGGGTTCTGGGATCGAGTGCCGCGCGGGGGGCGGCCCGCGCGACGGATCTCGGGATTGCGCGGGCCTATGGTTCGCTTGACGAGCTGCTCGATGATCCCTCGGTCGCGGTCGTGCATGTCACCTCGCCGAACCACGCGCATCACGCGCAGGTCAAGCGGATCCTGAGCGCGGGACGACATGTGATCTGCGAAAAGCCCCTGGCGATGACGTCGGCGCAATCGGCCGAGATGCTGGACATCGCGCGCGCCAGCGGCCTGATCGCCGCCGTGTGCTACAACATCAGGTTCTATCCGCTGAACCAGCATGTCCGCGGCATGGTCGCGGCGGGCGATCTTGGCGACATCCGGATGGTGACCGGCCAGTATCATCAGGACTGGCTTGCCAAGGATACCGACTGGAACTGGCGGCTGGAGGCCGATATCGGCGGCCAGCTGCGCTCGGTCGGCGATATCGGCACCCACTGGATCGACCTGACCAGCTTCGTCGTCGGCCAGCGCCCCAGCGCCGTGCTGGCCGATCTTGCGACGTTCGTGCCGGAGCGACGAAAGCCGGTCGGGCCGGTCGAGACGTTCTCGTCGGGCGATACGGTGGCCGGCGAGCGGCGCCGGATCACCACGGACGACGCCGCGATGATCCTGCTGCGGTTTTCGGGCGGCGCGCGCGGCGCGATGACGACCAGCCAGATCAGCCACGGCCGCAAGAATGCGCTGGCCTGGGACATCGCCGGTTCGCGCGCCTCTGCCGCCTGGCATTCCGAGACGCCGGACCATCTGTGGGTCGGGCACCGGGATGCGCCCAACCAGATCCTGATGCGGGATGCCGCCCTGATGAACGCCTTGGGCGGGGCGGCGGCGACCCTGCCCGGCGGGCATGTAGAGGGGTTCGCCGACAGTTTTCACGCCCTGTTCCGGCAGGTCTACCGCGATATCGCGGCCGGCGGGCGACAGGCCGACGCGACATGGGCGAGCTTCGAGGACGGGCACTACGAGATGCTGTTTTGCGACGCCGTGCTGGAAAGCGCGCGCGTCGGTGGCTGGGTGGATGTGGCCGCGCGCTAGCCGGGGGAGACGATGATGAAACTTGGGATTCTGACCGCACCGTTTCCCGCCAGTTCCCTGCAAGAGGTGGCAGTCTGGGCCGCCGGTGCCGGCTTCGCGGCCATGGAGATCGCCTGTTGGCCGGCCTCGGGCGGCGAGGCGCGGCGCTATGCCGGCACCTGCCACATCGACGTGGAGAGACTGGCGCGCGACGAGGCGCAGCGGATCGTCGGGACGCTGGCCGAAAGCGGCCTCGCGATCTCGGGGCTTGGCTATTATCCCAACCCGCTGCACGCCGACGCCGATCATCGCGACCGGGTGACGGGCCATCTGAAGAAGGTGATTTCGGCAGCCGCCCTCATGAATGTGCCGGTCGTCAACACCTTCCTTGGCGGCGACCGGATGCTGACCCTGGACCAGAACTGGAGCCGGGTCGCCGGGGTGTTCGACACGATCGTCGCCCATGCCCGCGACAACGGCGTGACGCTCGCCTTCGAGAATTGTCCGATGATCTTTTCGCAGGACGAATGGCCGGGCGGGCACAACATCGCCTACGCCCCGAAGATCTGGCGCCGGATCTTCGAGACGTGGCCGCATGGTGTCGGGATGAACTATGATCCGAGCCATCTGGTGTGGCAGATGATCGACCAGCCCCGGTTCATCCGCGAATTCGGCGGCCGGATGGTCC
This sequence comes from uncultured Alphaproteobacteria bacterium, assembly GCA_963700485.1. GTDB lineage: Bacteria > Pseudomonadota > Alphaproteobacteria > Rhodobacterales > Rhodobacteraceae > Aliitabrizicola. Next base: position 251,191 of record CAVOXQ010000006.1, on the reverse strand, counting down.
ATGTCCATGCCAAGGACGTCATGATCGACCGGGACGGGCTTTACGAGAGTGGCATCATGTCGATGGGCATGGGGTGGCAGGTGCCGCGCATGCCGGGGCTCGGAGACGTGGACTGGCCCGGCTTCTTTGCGGGTCTCTACCGCGCCGGCTATGATGGCCCGGTCATCATCGAGCACGAGGATCGCAACTTCGAGGGTTCGGATGAAAACATCAAGCGCGGCTTCCTGCTGGCGCGCGATGTCCTGGGGCCCTTCGTGAAATAGGCAAGAGCGTATCTGGTGACGAAAACCAAAATGGGAGGACGAAACATGACGAAACTGCTTCAAGGGACGACGGCGATGGTGCTGGCCATCGGGCTTGCCGGTGCGGCCGCCGCCGAGGGCTACAAGATCGGTATCTCCAACACCGTGCAGGGCAATGGCTGGCGCGAGGAAATGGTCTGCTCGATGAAGGCTCAGGCCCTGGCCTCGGGCAAGGTCGCCTCGCTCAACATCGCGCACCGCAACACCGATGCAGCAGGGCAGTCCGAAGACATCCGTAACCTGATTCAGGCCGGGGTGGATGCCATCGTGGTGAACCCGGCCAATGCCGAGGGCATCAACGACGCGATCAAGGAGGCCACCGACGCGGGCATCGTCGTCGTCGCCGTCGATCAGGCGGTGACAGAGCCGTCGGCCTATGTCCTGTCCAACAACCAGGAGGAATACGCCTATCTTGGCGCCAAGTGGCTGTTCGAAGCCATCGGCGGCGCGGGTGACGTCGTCTACATGCGCGGCGCGGCCGGTGCGGGTGCGGACAATGACCGCGACGCCGGGTTCAAGCGGGCACTCGCCGAACATCCCGATGTCAAGGTGGTGCATGAAGTGTTCACCGGCTGGCAGCAGGACCAGGGCAAGCAGCAGATCCTCGACTTCATCGCGACGGGCATTCCGTTCGACGGCGTGTGGACGAGCGGTATCGACAACGTGATCGTCGATGCCTTCGTGGAATCCGACGTGCCGCTGGTGCCGATCGTGGGTGCGGACAATGCCGGATTTGTGAGCCAGCTGGCCAGTGTCGAGGGGCTGTCGGGTGCAGCCGTCACCAACCCCGGCTCGATCGGCGGCGCCGGCGTGACACTCGCGGTGCAGATCCTCGATGGCACCGTCCCGGCAGAGCATACCGTCCTGGTGGACCCGTCGCTCTGGGCCAACACGACGGACGAGGGCAAGGCGCTGATCGCTGCCGCGCAGAACCCGAACCTCGATCCCGAATGGCCTGTAAGCGTGTCGATCCCCGGCTGGACCGACTATACGATGGATCAGATCATCGCGTGCAAGGGCCCCGGCGAATAGCGTCCGGCCGCCAAACCCAAGGGCCTCCGGAGCGATCCGGGGGCCCTTTCGTCACCTGCAACGATCGGAACGGCAGAGCATGACCGAGACGGACGATCGCCAGATTGTTCTGGACGCACGGGGGGTGTCCAAGGCGTTCGGCGCTGTCGTGGCGCTGCGCGACGCCTCGCTGCATGTCGGGCGCGGCGAGATCGTGGCGCTCATGGGGGCGAACGGCGCAGGCAAGTCGACTTTCGTCAAGATCCTGACCGGGGCCCTCAGGCCCGATTCCGGTCACGTCAGGATCCGGGGTCGCGATACCATCGTGGCATCGCCCGCCGAGGCCCGCCGGTCGGGCCTGATCCCCGTTTACCAGGAACCCTCGCTCATTCCCGATCTCGACGTGGCGGACAACCTGCGGCTGGGCGATACGCCGACCGGTCCGTTCATGCACTGGATGTCGGAGCTTGGCCTTCGCGACCTGCGGCTGGATGACCAGATCGGGCGGCTGCCGCTGGCGACGCTGCGCATCCTTGATCTGGCGCGCGCGCTGGCGAGCGAACCCGATGTCCTGTTGCTGGACGAGATGACGGCGGCGCTGCCGACCAACCTGGTCGAGCGGGTGCTGCGCGTGGTGCGGGCGCAGGCGGACGAAGGCCGGTCGGTGATCTACATCTCGCACCGCTTCGCCGAGATATCGGAACTGTGCGACCGGGCGACCGTGCTGCGGGACGGGGCGACGGTGGGCGACCTGCCGATCGAGGCCGGTGTCGAAGACCGCGTGGTCGAACTCATGCTCGGCGCGCGGCTGGAACCGGGCAGGGCGGTTGCACGCGGGGCGGTCGCCCGCGAAACCCTGGCGACGGTGCCCCGGCTGCGGGTGCGGGGGCTGGGTGACGGGGCAAAGCTGAGCGATGTGTCGTTCGATCTGCACAAGGGCGAGGTTGTCGGCGTGGTCGCCCTCGAAGGGCAGGGCCAGGACGAGTTGTTCGAAGTTCTCGCCGGATTTCGCGCCGCCGCGTCGGGAACCTTCGAGATCGACGGGCGCAGGGCGCTGTTCGGGCACCCCGCCGATGCGATCGCGGCCGGCCTGACCTTCGTGCCGGGCGATCGCGCCGAGGCCCTGCTGATGGAACGCTCGGTGCGCGAGAACATCGCGATCCCGCTGCTGGCGCGGATCCGCAACTGGGGCCCGATCCCGATGCGCGACGAACAGAGGCGGGTGAGCGAGGCCATCGAGAGGCTTCAGATCGAAACGCGGGCGCAGGGCGAGGTGCGCCGCCTGTCGGGTGGCAACCAGCAGAAGGTGACGATCGCGCGGTGGATCGCCAAGGGCGTCGAGACACTGCTGTTGTTCGACCCGACGCGCGGCATCGACATCCGCACGAAGCGGCAGATCTATGCGCTGGTGCGCGATCTGGCCGAACAGGGCGCGGCGATCCTGTTCTATACCTCGGAACTGGAAGAGGTCCGGCTGGCCTGTGACCGGGCCGTCGTGATCTTTGGTGGTAGGGTGGTCGCCGAGATCGCCGCCGCCGATGCCGACGACCAGACATTGATGCGGGCAGCCTACGGATTGACCGGTGCGGAACAACCGGAGGCGACGCCATGAGGCGCCTCATGTCGTCGAATGGATGGGTTCTGGGGTTGGCTGCCCTTCTCGGGGTGCTCATGATCGCCACCAAGATCATCCAGCCGGACTTCGGATTGTCGGGCCTTGACGCGCTGGCGCGGGCCTCGCTGCCCTTTGCCTTCGCGACGGCGGCAATGGCCGTCGTCGTGATCGCGGGCGGGATCGACCTGTCGGTGGCCTCGATGATGGCCGTGACAAGCGTGACCGCCGCCGTCTTGATGCAGCAAACGGGCGATGGCGGGGCGATCCTCGTCGTGCTGGGCGTACTTGTGCTCGGGCTGGCCATGGGGGCGCTCAACGGGGCGCTGATCGTCGTGACGCGGGTGCCCGACATCGTCGTGACACTCGCGATGCTGTTCGTCTGGGAGGGGGTGGCCTTGCTGATCCTCGGCGCGCCCGGGGGGGCGGCTGCGGGCTGGCTGAAGGAGATGCTCGTCGGAGGTGTGCGGATCTGGGGGTTGCCGCCGGGCCTGACCGAGTGGTTGCCCAGATCGGTTGCCGTGATGGCGGTGGCGATCGGCCTTGTCTGGTTGCCGATCCGCCGGTCGAGGCTGGGCCTGTCGATCTATGCGATCGGCAGCGCGCCCATGGCCGCGTTCCGTTCGGGCGTGCCGGTCGCCCGGACCCGGATTGCCGCCTACGCCATTTGCGGGCTGTTCTCCGCGATGGGGGGATTGAGCCTGGTGATGAGCACCGGGATCGGCGAGCCGATCCCCGGTCCCTACCTGATGGCGAGCGTGGCGGGGGTGGTGCTGGGCGGTGTGGTCCTGGGCGGCGGAAGGGGCGGCCTGCTGGGGCCGATCATCGCCGTCATCATCCTGCGTCTTGCCCGCCTGGACCTTACGCTTCTGTCGGTCGATCCGAACGTGACCACGATCGTCGAAGGGACGATCATGGTCGTCGTCGTCATGTTCGGCGGGCTGGTCGCAATGAAGGGACGACGCACATGACCACGCCATCGCCTGTCTCCGCCCTGACCCGCGCCGGCCGGTTTCTGGGGCGCAACCCGATGATCCCGCTGATCATCCTGCTGTTCGGCCTCGTGCTGATGCTCGAGGTGCTGCGCCCCGGCATCGTCAACGAGCGCTGGATCGCCAACACCATCAAGTTCGCGATCCCGCTGGCGATGCTTGCGGCCTGCCAGACGCTGACCATGCTGACCGGCGGGATCGACCTGTCGGCAGGGGTTGTGGCAACCATCGCCGCCTTTGTCGTGGCGACGCAGGCGCCCCAGGTGGGCGTGCCGCTCGCCCTCGTCATCGCGCTTGTCCCGGCGCTGTTGATCGGTGTGCTGAACGGGATCGGCGTGGCGTTCTTCCGGGTTCATCCGCTGATCATCACGCTTGGCACCGGACTGGTCGGCACCGGCGTTCTTCAGGTCTACCAGCGGCTTGTGATCGCGAGCGGATCGGTCGTGCCCGACGCGCTCGGCTGGCTCGGGACGGGCCGCACCTGGGGCTTGCCGAACGCGTTGATCCTGTTCGTGCCCTTCGCAGTCCTGCTGATCCTGGCGCAGCGGCGCACGGGGTTCGGCCGGCTGCTCTTTGCGCTCGGCTCGAACGCGAACGCGGCGCGGCTTTCGGGGGTCCGGGACTGGCAGGTCTATCTCGCGCTCTACACGCTGTCGGCGCTGATCGCCGGGGTCACCGGGCTGCTGTATCTGGGCCTGATCAAGGCCCCGTCGCTGTCACTGGCGAACCCGCTGCTGCTGCCCTCGGTCGCCGCCGCCGTCATCGGTGGCACGTCGATCTTCGGTGGGCGCGGCGGGTATGGCGGCACCATCCTCGGGGCGTTGATCCTGACCGTCCTCGGAACGATGCTGACCTTGTTGCAGATGCCGGAGGGCGCGCGCCGGATCCTGTTCGGCGCCATCATCCTGGCGGTCACCGCCGTCTATATTGCGCCTGACCGAGTCGAGTTGAAGAGCGGCAAGAGGGAGTTTGCGACATGGCCAGTTGGCGCATCGCGGCGATCAGCTTCGATCACATGCACATGGGCGACCTGCTTGGGATGGTGCAGGACCATCCCGACGCCGAGATCGCCGGGATATTCGATCCCGATCGCGCGAGGATGGCCGGCGCGATCGACGCCTTCGCCATCCCCGAGGATCGGGTCTTCACCGATTTCGACGCCTGCATGACGGCGACGCAGCCTGATCTGGCGATCCTGTGCGCCGCCACGGCCGATCACGCGGCCTATACCGAGCGGCTCGCCCGATACGATTGCCATGTCCTCGTCGAGAAGCCCTTTGCCGCGTCTGTCGCCGAGGCGCGGCGGATGCTGGCCGCGATGGAGCCGACCGGCAGGCTTCTGGCCGTCAACTGGCCACTGGCCTGGGTGCAGAGCCACAGAACGGCCAAGCGCCTGATCGACGAGGGCCTTGTCGGCACGCTGACCGAGGTGCATTTCTACGATGGAAATCGCGGCCCGCTCTATCATCTGGCCGGCAAGGTCGCCGTGACACCCGAAGAGGTCGACCGGCAGAAGCCGGACTCCTGGTGGTACAAGAGGGCCTCGGGGGGCGGCAGCCTGCTTGATTACCTCGGCTATGGGGCGACGCTGGGAAGCTGGTACATGAACGGCGAGGCCCCGTCCGAAATCACCTGCACGACCGATCACACACCCGGGATCGAGGTCGATCAGCATTCGGTGACCGTCTGTCGCTATGCCCATGGCCTGTCGACGATGCAGACGCGCTGGGGCACCTTCACCGATCCCTGGACGATCCAGCCACAGCCGGAATGCGGCTTTGTCTTCGTCGGGACCGACGGGACGATCGCGAGCCGGGATTACGCGGCTCATGTCACTGTCCAGACACGCGCGCGGCCCGAGCCAACGGCCTTGCCCGTCGATCCCCTGCCAGAAGGCGCGCGCAATGCCATAGAGTATGTCCTGGGCTGCATCGCGCGGGGTGAGGAGCTTTCGGGCCCGCTGGGCCCCGCGCTCAACCTGCTCGGCCAGCGCATCGTCGACACGGCCGCGCTTTCCGCCATCGAAAAGCGAACGCTGGACCTGATCCCATGAGCCGGGGCGCGCCCGACCCCGAAACCTATGCGCTGCGGTCTGCGGGGGTTGCCGACATGGCGGCGCCCGATCTGCCATACACTCCACCCGTGCCCCGCGCCTACCGACCGAGGATCGGCCTGATCGGGGCGGGCGGCATCGCGGCAAGCCACCTCGCCGCCTACCGCGACGCGGGATGGGAGGTTGCCGCCATCTGCAACCGGACACGGAGCAGGGCCGAGGCGCGCGCCGCCGAGTTCGCCCCGACGGCCCGGGTTTGTGACCGCTTCGAGGATATCCTGGGCGACAGCGCGATCGACGTGGTGGATATCACGCCGCATCCCGCGGACCGCCTCGTGATGATCGAGGCCGCGCTGGCCGCCGGAAAGCATGTCCTGTCGCAGAAACCCTTCGTCCTCGATCTGGATGAAGGAGAACGGCTGGTGCGGTTGGCCGACGAAAGGGGCGTGAAGCTGGCGGTCAACCAGAACGGCCGTTGGGCACCGCACCTTGCCTGGATGCGCGAGGCGGTGCGTGCCGGGCTGATCGGCGAAGTCCTGAGCGCGCATGTCGCGCTGCACTGGAACCATGGCTGGATCCGCGGCACTCCGTTCGAGCGGATCGAGGATCTGATCCTCTATGACTTCGGCATTCACTGGTTTGACTTCATCGCGTCCATCACCGGCGGGCGGGCGCGCAGCGTGTTCGCCACCGCCGCCCATGCGACCGGCCAGGGTGCGGCGGTTCCGCTGCTGGCGCAGGCGCTGGTGCGTCTCGAGCGCGGGCAGGCCTCGCTGATCTTCGACGGCGCCACGGCCTTTGGTCCGCGTGACACCACCTTTGTCGCGGGAACCGGCGGCAGCCTGCAAAGCGACGGGCCGGATCTTGGTACACAGACGGTGCGCCTGACCACGCGTGACGGGCGCGCGACCCCGCGCCTTGAAGGAACCTGGTTCAACGATGGGTTCCGCGGGGCGATGGGCGCGCTTCTGGTCGCGATCGAGGAGGACGCGGAGCCCGCGAACGGCGCGCGCGAGAACCTGCAAAGCCTCGCGCTCGCCTTCGCGGCGATCGCATCGCGCCGCTCGGGACGCGAGGTAGAGGTCGGAACGGTCCGGCGGCTGGAGATCTAGGGCGCCGGCCGGACTGGCGCGGTTGAATTATTTCTTAGTGTTGATTTCTAGAAATTTCTTTGCAACAGTTTCACTGGGTCACAGACTTCGCAGCCGGACGGCAGACCCCTGCATCCGGCATCCAGGGAGGAGAAGACATGAGCTATGGAATGAAGCGGCTGGTTCTCGCCGCAGCGACGGCCTTCGTGCTGCCGTTCTCGGCGGCACAGGCCGAAAATGGCAAGACGTTCTACTGGATATCGCACGGCTCTCCGGCCGATCCGGTCTGGACCTACTTCCTTGCCGGGGCCGAGCAATGGGCAGAGGATACCGGCAATTCGGTGAACACCTCGTTCCACAGCGGTGACGTCCCGTCGCACCAGGAAGCGGTCAGGGCGGCCATCGCCGCGGGCGCAGCCGGGATCGTCACCTCGAGCCCTGATCCCGGAAGCCTTGTCGAGGTCGCCGCAGAAGCGAACGCGGCGAACATCCCGATCATCAACATGAACACGCCCGACCCGACGGCGAGTTTCGACGCCTATGTCGGCGGCGATCTCGAAGTCTATGGCCGGTCCTGGGCGCAATACCTCGTGGACAACAAGCTGGTCGAGGCGGGTGATTTCGTCTGGATGCCGGTCGAGGTTCCCGGCGCCACCTACGGTGTTCAGGAAGAGAACGGCATCAGAAGCGTGTTCGAACCGCTCGGCATCACCTGGGAGGTGACCGACGCCACACTCGATCAGGGCGAGATCATCACCCGGATGTCCGACTACCTGACCGCGAACCGCGACAAGGTGGATGCGATCATCGGCCTGGGCGATCTTGTGACCGGCAGCATCAAGCGGGTCTTCGACCAGGTTGGCGTTCAGGCCGGCGAGATCCCGGTCGTCGGGTGGGGCAACTCGCTCGACACCACGCAGGAAGTGCTGAACGGCTACGTCAACGCCGCGCAGTGGCAGGATCCGCAGGCCACATCCTACGTCGCGCTGTCGCTTGCCGCGATGGCGGCCAGCGGCATCCCCCCCGGATTCGACGTGATCACCGGGGCGCTCTACGAAAAGGATACGGCGGGCATCTATGACAAGATCCTTTCCGGAAACTGAGGCATGATCACGCATCCGCGGCACCTTCGCGGCCGCGGATGCATCCTTCCCGCCCTCGCGTGCCGCCGATCTGTCCGGTGGCCCCCATCGCCATGCAAAGGGATCCTTGCGTGAACCGCCGAACGCTTGCCGAAACGCTGATCGCGAAACCGGAATTCGGACCGCTCCTGCTGCTGGTCGCGGAGATTGCGGTGTTCTGGGCGATCAATCCCGCCTTTCTCTCGCCGCTCAACATCGGCAACACGTTGGTCTTCTCGGTCGAACTGGGCCTGATCGCGCTGGCAATGACGCTGCTGATGACGTCGGGCGAGTTCGATCTTTCGGTTGGATCGGTCTTCGGTTTTGCCCCGGTGGTGATGTGGACGCTGTTCAATACCGATCTTCTGCCGCTGGAACTGGCCTTTCTCGTCGCCATTCTGATCGCGATCGCCATCGGGTTCGTGAACGGTTGGTTCGTCACCCGCCTGAAGATCCCCTCGTTCCTCGTGACGCTCGGCATGCTTCTCGTGGTCCGTGGATCGGCGCTCTTCATCACCGATGGCTTCCCGCAACGGACGTGGAACGCCCAGGATCTCTGGCTGGCCCGGATTCTGGTGGGGGATTTCAACATCGGACCGTTCCGCCTCTATGCCTCGCTATTCTGGTTCATCGGGGCTGCGGTGCTGCTGCATTTCCTGCTGACCCAGACCCGGACCGGCAACTGGATACAGGCCGCAGGCGGAAACCCCAACGCCGCGCGGGCGCGCGGCGTAAACGTCGCGCGCACCAAGATCGGGCTCTTCATGCTGTCGTCGGGCATGGCGGCACTGGCCGGGATCATCAGTTCGATCCGCACCTCGGCCGCCAATCCGAACAGTGGAACGGGCTATGAGCTTGAGGTGATCGCCATGGTGGTGATCGGCGGCACGGCGCTGGCCGGTGGGCGCGGAACCATCATCGGGACCGTGCTTGGCGTCTTCATCCTGCGCATCATGCGCAATGGCATCGTGCTGATCGGCGTGCCGGGGCTGGCCTACAACATTTTCATCGGAGCGATCATCCTGGGCATGATGGCCCTGCATTCCTGGCTCGAGCGTCGCCATCATTCGGGGGATTGAGACATGACCGAAGACCTGATCCGGATGGTGGACATCAGAAAATCCTACGGCCGCGTCGAGGCGCTGAAAGGCGTCGATCTGACGATCCGCAAGGGCGAGATCGTGGGCCTGCTGGGCGACAACGGTGCCGGCAAGTCGACGATCATCAAGGTGCTGTCGGGGGCGGTGCGGCTAACCAGCGGCGAGATCTATGTGCGCGGCACGAAAGTGGCGATGGACTCGACCGCGGTCGCCATCGCGAACGGCATCGAGACGATCTACCAGAACTCGGCGCTGGTGACACAATTGTCCATCGCGCGGAACCTGTTTCTGGGGCGCGAACCGGTGACGGGCTGGTGGCCGTTTCGCAGACTTGACCACGCGACGATGGACAGTGTCACCCGCACCCTGCTTCGCGAAGTGGGCATCACCAAGAACATTCCCCCCCGGACGCCGATCTCGGCGCTGTCGGGTGGTGAACGGCAGGCGGTGGCGATCGCCCGCGCCATGCACTTCGACAGCGACCTGATCATTCTGGACGAACCGACGAACAACCTCGGCGTCGCCGAAACGCAAGGCGTGCTGAACTTCGTGCGGCAGGCGCGCGAACTCGGGACATTCCTGCATCTTCATCGCGCACAACATCCATCATGTGTTCCAGGTGGTGGACCGGATCGTGGTGATGCGTCTGGGAACCGTTGTCGCAGACGACATCGATCCGAAGACGACATCGGTCGAAAAGGTCGAGGCGATCATCACCGGCATGGCCCATTAGGACGACAGGGATGACCCCACAGAAAAAACCGGTGATCCTGTCGGCCCCCGACCCGCGCAGCATCGACATGATCTTTACCGATGCCGCGAAGGCCGAACTCTTTCGGCGCTACGACGTGATCGAGGTTGCGCCCGATGAAGTGCCCGGTCTTCCCGGATCAGTGCTCGGTCGGGTGGATTATGTGCTGGGTCAGCCCCCGATCCCCGCGCCGACGCTGGCGCAGATGCTCCGCCTCAAGGCGGTGCTCAATGTCGAAAGCAATCTCTTTCCCAACATGCCCTACGACGAGTTGTTCCGCCGGGGCATTCATACGCTGACCACAGGCGCGGTCTTTGCCGAGCCGGTCGCCGAGATCGGTCTGGCCTTCGCGCTCGATCTGCTGCGCGGGGTGATCGAGGCCGACCGGGCGTTTTCCGAAGGCAGGGAGCTTTGGGGCTTCGAGGGCAATCGCGAGGCGCGGCTGCTCAGCGGTGCCGATGTGGGGCTGATCGGCTTTGGCGATCTGGGGCGGGCGATGCGGCGCGTTCTGGAAGGGTTCCGACCCCGGATCAGGGTTTACGACCCTTGGCTGCCACCCTCGCTGATCCGGGACCACGGCTGTGAGCCGGCCGCATTGGACGAGGTTCTGGGCGGATCCGACGTGGTGTTCTGCGTGGCCTCCGTCACCGGCGAGAACGAGGGCTTCCTAGGGGCCAGCGATTTCGCGCGGATGCGAAAGGGGGCGGCGTTCATCCTGCTCAGCCGGGCCGGCGTCGTGAACTTCGAAGATCTCATGGCCGCCGTCCGATCCGGCCACATCCTCGCGGCAAGCGACGTGTTTCCGCAAGAACCGCTGCCCCCCGATCACCCTGTCCGGACGCTGCCCGGCTTCCTGCGTTCGGCCCACAGGGCGGGGGCGCTCGACATCGTGATGAAACGGATGGGCGACATGGTGCTCGAGGACATGGCCCTGATGGACCGGGGATTGCCGCCCCAGCGCTGCAAGCGGGCCGAACGCGAGACCGCCAGCCGGATGCGATCCAAGCCCGTCGACAAGACCTGACGTGCCCTAGCCCTCGCGGTGCCGGCCGACGCTGACGATCAGGGTCTGCAACAGGACCATCGCCGGAACCTGCGAGCGGAAGTGGCCAAGCCGCGCCTCCTTGACCAGCAGGCAATGCGCAGCGGGCTTCCAGAGCGGGCTGAGTTCGTTGTCGGTGATGGCAAGGATGGTGCTTGCCTGCTGCCGCGCCGCCTCGACCACCGCGATGGTCTCGGGCGTATAATCGTCGAAAGATACCGCCAGCAGGACATCGCCGGGCGCTATCGCCTGCACCTGCTGCGCGCGCATCGACCCGGCGTTGTCGATCAGGAACACGCGCTTTCCGACCGAGGCAAAGCCGTAGTAGCCATAACAGGCGACGCCGAAGGCGCCGCGGTTCCCGACGATGTGGATCGCGTTCGCCGCGCGCAGCACAGCTATGAACGCTTGCAGTTCGGCCTTGCCGTCGTTCTGGGAAAGATCGTCGATCAGGCCGGACAGGCTTGCGATACCTGCTTCGGCCAGGATCTCGGCAATCTCCATCGGATCGTCGAGATTGAGACCGGGATCCTTCGAGGCGGCCGATCCGGTTGCGCGCAGGGCGGCCCGGCCTTCGGGTTTCACCCGACGCCCCACCAGGCGTTGCCGGAACACCGACTGAAGGTCCGAGAACCTGCCGAACCCGAGGGCCTGCGAAAACCGTGTGACCGCCGAGGGCGGAACGGCGGCCGCCCTTGCGATCTCCACGATGGTCAGGATCGCCACGTCCTCGGGATTGTTCAGGAAGAAGTAGGCCACGTCCTGCAAGCGCGGGCTGAGGAGCGGCTTGCGCTCCTTGAGAACCTCGACCAGCCCGGCATAGTCCTGGATGCGGTCTTCGATGTCCGATGTATTCGACGCCACCGCCACTTCTCCACCACGGCTGACGTGAACCCCGATCCCGGGGCCTGCGCGCCGGCTCTCGCAAACGCCCTGAAACACGTCGGGGTCATGCATCGTCCCGACCGTCCGCCAGTTTATTGCGCATCCTGCCGACGAAGCAACCGGCCTTTCGATTGTCGCCCGGCGGCCTGCCGAGGCAGGGGCCGCAGCCCATCCGGATGATCGGTCGTTCGCGCGCCATTGTTCCGGTCCCTTTGGGGCGGCCCCGTCCGGCCCCGCCAATGCGGCGGCGCAGAATCACATGGCCGTGCGGCGTCGCATCGCGCTTGAATTGGCGGCAGAAACAGCTGCGGATGCCCGATTTTCCCGCATTTCGGATGATCTCCGGCCCGATCGGTCCTTCGCATGTGCAGAAGATTTCCACCGGCCAGCCCGAAGCCGATCATCTGGCAAGGCGCGGTCGGCTGTTCGGCCGCGTCGGGTGTGCAGCGGTGATCGTCCTTGGGGTTCTTCGCCTCTGCATGGGTGCAACACAATGCTGTGGAAGGCGAAACCAGAAGGGCGGAGCCAATGTGCAAGCGCATGGCCGGACGCCCGCTCGCCAAGCTGCGGCGATCGACACAGGGGATTGACGGAAGATGAGCTATCTTTCCAACCGCATCGCGGGCGCGATGCTGGCCACGGCCTTCGCGGGAGGCTTGGCCTTTGCGCAGGAGGAACCGATCAAGATCGGTGTCCTGCATTCGCTGTCGGGCACGATGGCAATCTCGGAAACCACGCTTAAGGACACGGTCCTCATGCTGATCGCCCAGCAGAACGCCAAGGGCGGTCTGCTGGGGCGCCAACTGGAGGCCGTGGTCGTCGATCCCGCCTCCGACTGGCCGCTCTTTGCCGAGAAGGCGCGCGAACTCATCACCGTGTCCGGTGTCGACGTGATCTTCGGGTGCTGGACCTCGGTCAGCCGCAAGTCCGTTCTGCCGGTGATCGAGGAGTTGAACGGCCTTCTGTTCTACCCGGTCCAGTATGAGGGCGAGGAATTGTCGAAGAACGTGTTCTACACGGGCGCGGCGCCGAACCAGCAGGCGATCCCGGCCACGGATTACTTCCTCGATGAACTCGGGGTCGAGAAGTTCGCCCTGCTCGGCACCGACTATGTCTATCCGCGCACGACCAACAACATCCTCGAGGCCTATCTCGTCTCCAAGGGCATCCCAAAAGAAGACATCTTCGTGAACTACACGCCCTTCGGCCACAGCGACTGGTCCAAGATCGTGGCCGACGTGGTGGCGCTTGGCGCTGATGGCAAGAAGGTCGGCGTGATCTCGACCATCAACGGCGATGCCAACATCGGCTTCTACAAGGAACTCGCCGCAGCCGGCATCTCGGCCGACGACATTCCCGTCGTCGCCTTCTCGGTCGGCGAGGAAGAATTGTCGGGCCTCGACACCTCGAACCTCGTGGGCCACCTCGCGGCCTGGAACTACTTCCAGTCCGCCGACACGCCCGAGAACAAGGCCTTCATCGAGGAATGGCACAAGTTCACCGGTAGCGACACCCGCACGACCAACGACCCGATGGAGGCCACGGTGATCGGCTTCAAGATGTGGGTCGCCGCGGTCGAGAAGGCCGGCACGACCGACGTCGATGCCGTGCGCGAAGCGATGTACGGACTCGAGGTGCCGAACCTGACCGGGGGGATTGCCAAGATGTTGCCGAACCATCACCTGACCAAGCCGGTGCTGATCGGCGAGATCATGGCCGACGGCCAGTTCGACATCATCAGCCAGACCGAACCCGTCGCCGGCGACGCCTGGACCGATTTCCTGCCGGAATCCGCGGTGCTCGAGTCCGACTGGCCGGGTCTGGACTGCGGAATGTACAACACCACCACCAAGACCTGCGTTCAGATCAAGTCCAACTACTGATCCGATCCGGGGCGGAGGCCGCGATCCGGCCTCCGCCGCACCTTTCCCTGTCCCAAGGCTTGCATGATGTGCCTCCGGTTTGCGGCCTTCGCCGCCCTGCTTCTTCCTTGCGCCTGCGGCCAACGCCCAGGACGGGACGCAGCCCGCCCCGCTTCAGGCGCTGATGCAGCAGAACGCCGATGCCATCGTCAAAAGCTCTCGCAGGACCATCGAGCCCGCGATCATCGCATTGCGCGACAGCGGCCTTGCGGGCGCCCAGACGGTTCTGGAACAATGGCAGGACCGCAACCTCTGGGTGCGCGGCGGCGACGGGCTTTTCGTCATCGCGGTGCCCGACGGCGACGGGCTGGCCCAGACCGACATTGATACCGGAGCATCGCTCGGCCCGCTCGCGAAGGGCGATGCCGACCAGCTGAGGCCCAATTCCGGCGTTCGGGCCCTGATCGCCGCGGCCCTTGTCCAGTTCCAGTTGTCGGATCCCGATCCGGACCGGAAGCGCGCGGCCCTTACCGCCATCGCTCGCGATCCCTCCGATACACACCTCGCCCCGCTCCGTGCCTCGATCGAGACCGAACCGGACCCGGCCATCCGCGCGCAGAAAGAGCGGCTCGAGCGGCTTCTGACGCTGCGCTTCGATCCCGATGACGGGGCCCGCATCGCCGCCATCGACAGTTTCGGAAGCGATGTGGGTGTCGATCTGCGCGCCGCGCTCAACCCGCTCCTCGCAACACTGCGCAAGGCCTCGACCGGCCCGGTTCCCGAGGGCGAGAACATCGCCCGAACCCTTGTCCCGGGCAGCGCGGCCCTGCCCCTGGCCGAAGCCCAGGCGCTGCTCGTCGATCTTGGCGCGCTTCAGCCGGTGTTGACGCGCGACGAACGCCGCACCGCACTGATCGCGAACATCCGGGACGGTGCGGTTGGCGGTATTCCGGTGGCCGATCTGAACACCGAGGCCGCGCGCTCCGCGGCCTACGAGGCGCTCGAGGCCGCGGGCGCCGTGCCGCCCGCGGCGACCGACGAAGAGGTCGCCGCTGCACTCGAGGCCCACAGCTTCTACGAGGTCTACGCGGAACCCTCGCCCGCCGTCGCAAAGGCCGCGGTCGCCGCGCTCGGCGCGATCGAGCTTCGCCTCGGGCTGAACCAGGCCGCCGACCTTGCGCTCGACGCGCTTTCGCTCGCCTCGATCTACTTCCTCGCCGCGATCGGTCTGGCCATCACCTTCGGCGTGATGCGCGTGATCAACATGGCGCATGGCGAGTTCATCATGATGGGCGCCTATACCGGCTATGTCGTGCAACTCTGGATCACCAACTACACCGCCTCGATCCTCGTCGCGCTGCCGCTCGCCTTTGCCGTCACCTTCGCTGGCGGGTGTCGCGATGGAACGGCTGGTGATCCGCCACCTCTACCACCGCCCGCTGGAAACCCTGCTCGCGACCTTCGGCATCTCGATCGCGCTGCAGCAACTGGCCAAGAACGATCTTCGGCACCCAGGCGCGCCCGCTCACCTCGCCGGCCTGGCTCGACGGGGCGCTGATCTTCAACGACATCGTCTCGATCAGCTACATCCGCATCGCGATCTTCGTGCTTGCCCTGGTGTTCCTCGCCGTTTTCCTCGTCATCATGAAGCGCACACGCCTCGGTCTCGAAGTGCGCGCGGTGACCCAGAATCCGCGCATGGCGGCGTCCATGGGCATCAATCCCGACCGTATCAACATGCTGACCTTCGGCCTGGGGTCGGGGATCGCGGGCGTTGCGGGCGTGGCGATCGGGCTCTTTGCCAAGGTCACCTCCGAACTCGGCTCCGACTACATCGTGCAAAGCTTCATGACGGTTGTCGTGGGGGGCGTCGGCAACATCTGGGGGACGCTGCTCGGCGCGGCGATGATCGGCTTTCTGCAAAAGGGGATCGAGTACTTCAATCCCTCGAACACGCTGGCCGCGCAGACCTACATGATCATCTTCATCATCATCTTCATCCAGTTCCGTCCGCGGGGCATCATCGCCCTGAAGGGCCGTGCAGCGGGAGACTGACGCGATGGCCCGATCTTCTTCTGTTTCCAAATATCCCGGGGGTCCGGGGGCAGCGCCCCCGGCGCGCTCCGAAGGACGGCCCCTGCGGACCCCGATCCTGCGCCGTCATCCGTCCCTGCTGATCTTTCTCGGCCTGCTCGCCCTTTTCGTCCTGGCGGTATCGCTGATGTCCGAGGCCTACGGGCCGGGATTCGTGTCGACCTCCTTCGTCAAGACGCTGGGCAAGACGCTCTGCCTCTGCCTCGTGGCGCTCGCGATGGATCTCGTATGGGGCTACACCGGCATCCTGTCGCTCGGCCATGTCGCCTTCTTCGGCCTCGGCGGCTATATGATCGGCATGTGGCTGATGTATGCCCGAACCGAGGATATCGTCGTGGCGAGCCTTGCCAACGCCGATCTGCCGGCCACGCCCGAGGAAATCCGGACCGGGATCGCCACCCAGATCTTCGGGGTCGTCGGGTCGAGCGACTTTCCGGCGGTCTGGGCCTTCGCCCACAGTTTCTGGGCGCAGATGGCGTTGGTGGTTCTGGTGCCGGGTCTGCTCGCGCTCGTCTTCGGATGGCTGGCCTTCCGCAGTCGCGTCACCGGGGTCTACCTGTCGATCCTGACCCAGGCGATGACGCTCGCCCTGTCGCTCTACCTCTTCCAGAACGACAGCGGCCTGCGCGGCAACAACGGTCTTTCCGGACTGCAGAACCTGCCCGGGGCAGACGCTATCCCGCAAAGCCTGATCTCGATCTGGTTCTTCTGGGCTTCGGCCGCCGCGCTCGGCGCGGGCTATCTGCTGTGCTACTGGATCGTGTCGGGCAAGTTCGGTTCGGTTCTGCGCGGCATCCGGGACGACGAGGCGCGGGTTCGCTTCCTCGGCTATCCGGTCGAAGGGTTCAAGCTTTTCGTCTTCACCCTCACGGCGGTGATCGCAGGCCTCGCGGGCGCGCTCTACTATCCGCAGGCCGGCATCATCAATCCCGCCGAAGTGGCGCCGATCGCCTCGGTCTATCTGGCGGTCTGGGTTGCCATCGGGGGCAGGGGGCGGCTCTACGGCGCGGTCATCGGGGCAACCTTCGTCAGTCTCGTCTCCAGCTGGTTCACCGGCGGTCGCGCGCCCGACGTGAACCTCGGATTCTACACCGATCAAGTGGGTCGACTGGTGGCTGGTGCTGCTGGGTCTGTCCTTTGTCGTGGTCACCATCCTTGCCCCCCGGGGGATCGGCGGGCTCTTCGATCTGTTCCAGGGCCGGCGCCCGCCTGATCGCAAGGGCGCACCGCTTGGCCCCGACGACGGTGCCCTGCGCGAACGGGAGGCACTGGAATGACGGGTTCCCTGCTCGAGGTTTCCGGCGTTTCCGTCACCTTCGACGGGTTCCGCGCGATCAACAACCTGTCGTTCAACATCGGGGCCGCCGAAATGCGCGCGATCATCGGCCCGAACGGCGCGGGCAAGACCACGTTCATGGATATCGTCACCGGCAAGACAAGGCCCGACACCGGCAAGGTGCTCTGGGGCGAACGCTCGGTGTCCCTGCTCAGGATGTCGGAAAGCCAGATCGCGCAGGCAGGTATCGGCCGCAAGTTTCAACGCCCGACCGTGTTCGAGGATCAACTGGTCGCAGAGAACCTCATGATGGCGCTCGCGCGCCCGCGCGGGCCGTTGCCGGTCCTGTTCTTCCGCCCGACCGCCGCCGATCGGGCGCGCGTCGCCGAGTTGGCCGAAGAGATCGGTCTTGCGGACGCGCTGCACCGAAAGGCAGGCGAGTTGAGCCATGGACAGAAGCAATGGCTGGAAATCGGGATGCTGCTGGCGCAGGAGCCGCGCCTGCTGCTGGTGGACGAACCCGCCGCCGGCATGACCCTGGCCGAGCGCGAACACACCACGAGCCTGCTGGTCGAGGCGGCCAAGACCCGCGCCGTCGTGGTGGTGGAACATGACATGGAATTCGTGCGCCGCCTCGACTGCAAGGTGACGGTCCTGCACGAAGGTTCCGTGCTGGCCGAAGGCAGCCTCGACTTCGTGACCCAGAACCCGCAGGTGATCGACGTGTATCTTGGCCGCTGACGCGCTCCTGAAGGTCGACGACCTGACGCTGCACTATGGCGGGTCGCAGATCCTGCAACGGGATCACCATGGAAGCGATGACCGGTCAGGTCACCTGCCTCATCGGCACCAACGGTGTCGGCAAGACATCGCTTCTGAAGGCCATCTCCGGCACGCACATCCGCTCGGGCGGCTCGCTGACGCTCGACGGCGAACGGATCGGCAAGGTCCCGCCGCAGGCGATGGCCCGGCGCGGGCTCGGCTATGTGCCGCAGGGCCGGATGATCTTCCCGCTGCTGACCGTGCGCGAGAATCTCGAAACCGGTTTCGCCTGCCTGCCGAAGTCCGAACACCGGATCCCCGACGAGATCTTCGATCTCTTTCCGGTCCTGAAAGAGATGCAGAACCGCCGTGGTGGCGATCTGTCGGGCGGCCAGCAGCAGCAACTCGCGATCGGTCGGGCGATGATCATGAAGCCGAAATTGCTGCTGCTTGACGAACCGACCGAGGGCATCCAGCCCAACATCATCCAGCAGATCGGGCGGGTCATCGAGTATCTGCGGGGCAGGGGCGACATGGCGATCATTCTGGTCGAGCAATATTTCGACTTCGCCTATGCCCTCGCCGACCGCTTCTACGTCCTCAAGCGCGGCTCTGTCGTTCTGTCCGGCACCAAGGCGGACGTGCCGGAAGTCCACGTTGCGACAGGCGGTATCGGTCTAGCGGGCGGTGCCCGTCGGGGGATTGCGGCACGACCCGCCGCCGAAACCCCAGCGTCTGTCCGGAAAAATCCGCGCAACAGGCTTCCAAATGGAAGTAATGTATACTATTGTTGCATGTGAAAGGATTGGATCATGACACAGCCGCTTGCCCTCGACCCGTCGCCGGACCATGGCGCGGTCCTGACAAAGGCGATGCTTCGCGCCGCCGAGCGTCTGGGGCTGACAGGGCGGCAACTCGCCGAAATCGTCGGGGTCTCCGAAGCCACCGTGTCGCGCCTCAGGCGGGGAGAGGCCGTGCTCGAGGCGGGATCGAAGCCTTTCGAACTCGCGGCGATGCTGATCCGCGCTTTCCGGTCGCTCGACGCCATCACCGGGGGCGACGAGGCGGTTGCCCGGGTCTGGATGTCGGCGGCCAACACCGCGCTGGCTGCCCGTCCGATCGAGCGGATGGCCTCGGTCCAGGGGCTTGTCGATGTCGCGACCTATCTTGACGCCCGACGCGCTGCGGTCTGAGGCGCGACCCTTCGAGGGGCCCGCCTGGCGGTTCGTCGAGGCGCAACATCGCGTCTCGACCCTGAAACTCGTCGACAGTCTCGCCGAACAGGCGGCGCTTGAAGATATCCTGGAGCGGACCAAACCGCCGGTGCCCGCGGAATGCCTGCACCTCGACTATCTGCTGTCGACGCCCTTTCGCTATCGTCCCTATCCGCGGGGATCGCGGTTCCGCCGCGCGGGCCTGACGCCGGGTGTCTGGTATGGTGCCGCGCGCGCCGAAACGGCGGCGGCAGAAATGGCGTTTTACCGGGTGCTTTTCTATGCCGAAAGCCCCGCCACGCCCTTTCCCGACGATGCCGCGGACTACACGGCCATCTGCGCGACGCTGGCCGCGCCCGCGGCGCTCGATCTGACATCTGGCGCCTTGGCCGCGGATCGCGACCTTTGGATGCACCTGACCGACTACGACGCCTGCCAGACGCTGGCCGAGGCCGCGCGCGCAATCGGGATCGAGGTTGTCCGCTATGCCTCCGTCCGCGATCCTGGAGGCGGCGCGAACCTTGCCGTTCTCGTCTGTCGCGCCTTTGCCGTTTCCCAGCCGGTCGAACGGCAGACATGGCGCATCCGCATCGGCCGGAGCGGAGTGCAGGCCCTTCGCGAACATCCGAGGCTGGGGCTGGAGTTCGCGACCGACGCCTTCGCACCCGATCCGCGCCTGGCGGGAATGGTCTGGGAAAGACCCCGCGCGAGATAGGCCGGCGCGACATGCCCCGCGCCGAACGCGACAGGGCCGGACCGGACACCGACCCCCGCCGGATGAATGTCCTTGCCGGATCGTATCGCGCGCGCAGGCCCCCGGGGCGGTGAAGAAGCCGTCTTGCGCAGAGCAGGCGGTCTTGGCGCGTCGATGGCACGGGCGGCGCCTGCCACGCGCGCGCAGGCCCCGCTTGGTGGGCCATCTGCCGACTGCGCCGGGGCGGTGGCGCTAGCCGAGGCCGGGCTCGCCCTCGCGCGCCGGGGTGCGGTGCGCCTTGATGTGCCCGGCCAGCCAGTCACGGAACAACAAGAGGCCGGGCCGCCGCGTCTTTCCCGCGGGATGGACGAGGCAATAGGGGTGGCCGAGCGCGATCCCGAGGTCCGACAACCGGACAAGGCGGCCCGCTGCTAGATCGTCTTGCGCAAGCATCCGCTGGCCAAGTGCAACGCCAAGCCCATCCCGCGCCATGTCGAGAACAAGTGCCGACGAACCGATCTGGTAGCCCTTGGCATAATTGGGCGGCTTCAGCCCCGCCCGGACATACCAGGTGTGCCACGTCGGATGCGACACGAAGATCGGGCCCCAGCTGGTATGGAGAAGATCGTCTTCCGGGATCGCTGCCATGCCGTGCGTCCGGGCTGCCGGAACCCGGTCAAGATAGCTCGGGCTGCAAAGCGGCACGACCTCATCCTGGATCAGCGGAACCACGACCATCTCGGGATATGACCCCGCGCCATAGCAGATCCGCAGGTCGATGTTGTGGCGCCCGAAATCCACCGGATCGGACTCGACCCGCAGATCGAACCGGACGCCCGGGTTCGACAACCCGAACGCCGCGAGTTTGGGTTGCAGCCAGCGATCTGCGACCGAGGTGATCGTGCTGATCACCAGCCGCGAGCGGGACCGGTCCGACATGATCGTGTCGGTGAACTCCGAGATCGACTGCAACGCCTCCGACGCACCGGAAAAGACGGCACTCCCCGCATCGGTCAGCACGACGCGGTTGTTGAACCGCATGAAAAGCTGCTTTCCCAGAAACTCCTCGAGCTTCTTGATGTGCTGGCTGATCGCGGCGGGCGAAACGCTCAGCTCCTCGGCCGCCGCGACATAGCCTCCGGTCCGCGCCGCCGCTTCGAAGGCACGCAGGGAATTCAGCGGTGGCAGCCTGAGCGGCATCGGTCCCCGACATAGTTTTTCTAAGCTCTAGTCATATTTTCGGGGCTTGAGAAGACGCCGCTTAGTTCCGAGCATCCAGTCGGGGTCGCGCGCCGGATCACGGCTCGCCGCGATCCGCGCGCCCCTGCGAGGTTCAGCCATGCGAATTCACCGAAACGGCCGACGGAAGCCCGCCTCCGAGCAGCCGCTTCACCAGCGCCCATGGGGGCAGCCGCGCATGACGCTCGCCCCGGCGCGCGTCCTGTCGGACGACCAGGTGGAGGCGATCCACCATGCGTCGCTTCGCCTTCTCGAGATCACCGGAATGGACATCCTCAATCCCGAGGCACGCGATATCCTCGGTCGGGCCGGCGCACTGGTCAGCGGCGAGCGGGTCCGCGATCGGCCGCGAGATCGTCGAAGAGGCGCTGAAGACGCCGCCCGCCGAATTCCGCGTGCATGCGCGCAACCCCGAACGGACCATCCGCCTCGGCGGCAACTGGATCGCGTTCGGCCCGGTCGGCGGCCCGCCCAACTGCTCGGACCTCGACCGCGGACGCCGGCCCGGCACGCTGGAGGACAACGCGCAACTTCCTGCGGCTGAGCCAGTTCTTCAACTGTCGTCCACACGTCGGGCGACGGCTCGGTCGATGCGCTGGATTGCCATGCCTCGGTGCGCCACCTGCAGGTCATGCGCAACAAGATCCGCCTTTCCGACAAGATCCCCTTCGTCTATTCCACCGGCCGCGCCCGTCCTGCACGACAGCCTCGAGATCGTTCGTCTGGCGCGCGGCGTCACGCCATGACCGGATCATGCAGGAACCTCGGTGCCTACACAGTCATCAACACCAATTCGCCGCTGAAGCTCGACAACCCGATGGCCATGGGGATCATCGAGATGGCGCGGATGAACCAGGTCTGCGTCGTCACGCCGTTCACGCTGCTCGGGCGCTATGGCGCCCGTCACGCTGGCGGGCGCGCTTGGTCGAACAGAACGCCGAGGTGCTGGCCTGTCTTGCCCTGTCGCAACTGGCCAGGCCCGGTGCGCCCTTCGTCTATGGCAGCTTCACCTCGAACGTCGACATGAAGTCGGGAGCCCCCGCCTTCGGCACGCCGGAATACATGAAGGCCAGCATCGTCGGCGGGCAGCTGGCCCGGCGCTACCGGCTGCCCTATCGCACGTCCAGCGCCAATGCCGCGAACAGCGCTCGACGCGCAGGCGGCCTATGAAACGGTGTTCTCGCTCTGGGCTGCGATCATGGCCGGCGGCAATCTGATCGTGCATGCCGCGGGCTGGATGGAGGGCGGGCTGGTTGCGTCCTTCGAGAAATTCGCGCTCGACGTCGACCTGTTGCAGATGGTCGAGGCCTTCCTCGAACCGATGGTCGTCGACGCCGACACCATGGCCGTGGACGCGATCGACGAGGTTGGGCCGGGCGGCCACTTCTTCGGCGCGTCCCACACGATGTCGCGCTATGCGACGGCCTTTCACCAGCCGATGATCTCGGACTGGCGCAATTTCAACCAATGGACCGAGGCCGGTTCGCCCGAAGCGCCAGCGCGGGCCAACGCGGTCTGGAAGAAGGCGTTGGCGGAATATCAGGAACCCCCGATCGAGACGGACCGCGCCCAGGCGCTCGATGCCTTCGTCGCGCGCCGTCTCGCCGAAGGCGGGCAGCCCACCGACTTTTGATCGAAGATCCGTTCGCGATCGCCGCTGGCTAAGATTTTCTCGCGCGCCGTTAGAATTTGCCACGTTGAGAAAGCTTTGTCTGCGATCAAACTGACCTCATTCCCAGCCATGGAGCCTCTGATGCGCGACATCCTCGATCTGGATCGCTACCCGCTGGACCGGCCCGGTTCGCAGGCCTGGCACGATCTCGTGGCGAGGTGCCGGGCGGATCTTGCCCGCGAGGGCATGTTCAACCTCGACGGACTGGTGCGCCCCGGGGCACTTGCGCGCGCCATGGACGAGATCCGTCCAGTGATGGAAACGCTGTCCTTCGTCCACAGGCGGTCGCACAACATCTACTTCCGCAAGGAGGTGCCGGGCCTTGCCCCCGACCACCCCGCGCTGCGCATGGTCGATACGATCAACCACACGGTCTGCGCCGACCAGATCGCGAAAAGCGTTCCGGGCTGGATCTATGGCTGGCCGCATTTCGCCGTCTTTCTGGCCGCGGCGATGGAAAAGGACGCGCTCTTTACCATGGACGATCCGCTGGCTCGGATGAACGTCATGTCCTACCGCGAGGGCGAGGCGCTGAACTGGCACTTCGACCGGTCGGAATTCACGACCACGCTGTTGTTGCAGGCCCCCAGCGGTGGCGGCGATTTCCAGTATCGCACGGACCTGCGCAGCGACGACGACCCCAACTACGATGGCGTCGCACGGCTTCTGGAAGGCAAGGACGATCAGGTCAGGACGCTCAGGCTGTCGGCCGGAACGCTCAACGTCTTCAAGGGCAAGAACACGCTGCACCGGGTCACGCCCTGCAAGGGCCCCGATGAGCGCTATATCGCGGTCTTTTCCTACTACGAACGCCCGGGCGTCCGGTTTTCGAACGAGGAACAGATCGGTTTTTACGGTCGCGCCGCCTGACCGGGGCCAGACAAGTCGGACACGAGGAGGCATCCCAGATGGCGCATGGCACGTTCGCCGCACTCGGCGAGGCACTGAAGCAGAGCGAGGTTCAGGACTATGACCAGGCATGGTCGATGCCCAAGACCTATTACACCTCCGATGCGGTGCTCAGGCTGGAACGCGACGTGCTGTTCGGCAGGGAATGGGTCTGTATCGGTCGTGTCGAAGAAGTGGAACGGCCCGGCGACTACATGACGTTCCAGCTGTGCGACGAACCTCTGGTCGCGATCCGGGGCGATGACGGCCGCATCCGCGTCCTGTCGAATGTCTGCCGCCACAGGGGGGCGATTCTGGTCGAAGGGTCGGGCCATGCGCAACGGCTGGTTTGCCCCTATCACCATTGGTCCTACGACCGCGAAGGCAGGCTTGCCGCCGCGCCTCGCATGGACAGCCACAAGGATTTCGTCGCAACCGAGTGCCGCCTGCCCGAATTCGCCTGCGAGCAATGGCACGGCTTTCTCTTCGTCAATCTCGCCGACGCCCCCGCGCCCCTCGCGCCGCGTCTGGCCGGTCTGTCGGACCTGATACGCAACTATCACATGGAAGGGATGAAGCTGCGCTACGTCGCGGACGAGGTCTGGCACACCAACTGGAAATGCCTGATCGAGAATTTCATGGAGGGCTACCATCTTTCGCCCCTGCACAAGACGACGCTGCATCCGGTCAATCCCACGAGACTGTGCACGCATTTCCCGTCGGGCGACGGATACTTCGGCTACAATGCGGGCTACTCGCCCGACCTTCCCCGCTCCAACAAGGGTCATCCCGACCTGTCGGACGCCGAGGCCGATAATTGCGTCATGTTCGCCGTACCGCCCGGCCTGGTTTCGGGATGCGGCGGCGACTACAGTTCCTTCATCTGCGTCCAACCGGAATCCACCGACCGCGTGCGCGCCAAGCTCGGGCTGATCTTCCATGGCGATGGGTGGGAGAAGGCCGCCGTCGACCACGCGGTGACGCTGTTCAACGACACGATGGCCGAAGACAAGACCGTGCTCGTGGACCTGATGCGGGGCATGGCCTCCAGCCGTCACGCGCGCGGTCCGCTGGCGCCGGCCGACTTCGAGGGGCCGGTGCTGGATTTCTATCGCTTCTACAGCCGGCGGATGCGGTCCGCGCTTGCCGGTCAAGTTTGAAGGGCGCTACGGTACTCCGGATGGGCGCCGCGACCGCGCGGTGATCCAGGCGCACCGGCACAGGAACGCCCGACGCGGCACTGGCGAGACGAGCCATCGCCGACGCGAGGAGAATACAGGACGACAGACGGCACGAACGACACAGGAGAGGTATGATGGCTATCGATTTCAAGCGCCTGGACATGTTCCGGCGGGGCCGCAGTGCGCATGAGAACCACCTTGTCGACGGACTGGTCAGGGATGCCATAAGCCGCCGCGAGTTCATGCGGTACGGATCGGTGCTCGGTCTGTCCGCGCCGTTCCTGGGCGGCGTCGCCTCGGCGCTGGGTTATGGGCTCACGCCGCAGCCCGTGCGCGCCCAGACGCCGGGCGGGACCATCCGCTTCGGCCAGATCGTGCCCGCGGCCGCGATCAATCCGGTAACCATCGCTGATGGCGGCGGCGTCACCATGATGTCGCAGTTCGGCGAGACCCTGGTGTTGTCGGGGCGCGACCTGTCGGCGGTGCCGCTTCTCGCGGAAAGCTGGTCGCCCAACGAGGACGGCACGGTCTGGACGTTCAAGCTGCGTCAGGGGGTAAAGTTCCACAACGGCGCGACGATGACCGCCGATGACGTGGTGGCGACCTTCGACAGGTTGTCGGATCCGGATGTCGGATCGAACGCGCTTTCGGTGTTCTCGGGGATGCTGTCCAAAGGCGGCACGCGCAAGATCGACGACTACACCGTTGCCTTCCATCTCGACACGGCGAACGGCAATTTCCCCTATGCCGTGTCGACCGACAACTACAACGCCATCATCATCCCGGCCGACTTCCCCGCGAATTTCGAAGAAACCATGATCGGGACAGGTCCGTTCAAGCTGGAGAAATACACCCCCAAGGTCGGGGCGGTTTTCGTGCGCAACCCCGACTACTGGGGGCCCGCACCGCTTGCCGATCGCGTGGAAGTCTCGTTCTTCGACGATTATCAGCCGCAGATCCTCGCCCTTCAGGGCGGCCAGATCGACATCATCCAGCAAATGCCCGTCCTTCAGGGTGTGGGCCTTCTCAACGATCCGAACTTCGAGATCATCAGCACCCCCTCGTCGGCGCACCAGCAGGTCCACATGCGGGTGGACATGGACCCGTTCAAGGACAAGCGCGTGCGCCGCGCCGTGGCGCTTTGCCTCGACCGTCCGGCGCTTGTGCAAGGCCTGATGAAGGGGCGCGCACAGATCGGCAACGACAGCCCGTTCATGGCGGCCTTCCCATCGACCGACCCCTCGATCCCGCAGCGCGAAAAGAACATCGCGGAAGCGAAACAACTGATGGAGGCCGCCGGCATGACCGACGGCTTCTCCACCACGCTGACCACCGAGAAGTATCTCGAGATCCCCGATTATGCGGTTCTGATCCAGAACGCTGTCAAGGAGATCGGCGGAGACATCCAGTTGAACGTCATGGATCAGGGCGCTTATTACGGCGATGCCGTCCCCGGATCGTCGCCATGGCTCGACTCCGTGATGGGGATCACCGACTACGGCCATCGCGGGGTGCCCAACGTCTTCCTGCAAGCGCCGCTCGCCAGCACCGGCACATGGAATTCGGCGCATTTCGCCAATGCCGACTATGATGCGCTGGTGAAAAGCTACATCGGTGCGCTCGACCTTGAGTCGCAGCGCGCGACGGCCAGCAAGATCCAGACCCTGCTGCTGGACGAGACGCCGGTGATCTTTGCCTACTTCTACGATTTCCTTACGGTTGCGCGGAAGGGGGCGACGGGGATCGAGCCGACCGCAATGGGCCATCTGATGCTCGGTCAGGCCAGCTTGTGACAGGACATGGCGGCAACCGCCCTGACAATACCTGACAGGCGGGGCCGGCAACCGGGACCACGGCCGGGCTGACGACCGGCAGCCGACGACGGAGGGGACGCCATTCTGGGCTATGTGCTCAAGCGCATTCTGATGGCCTTGGTCACGCTGTGGCTGCTGAGCGTTCTGGTCTTTGTCGGCGGGCGCCTCTTGCCCGGCAACGTCGGGCGCGCAATGCTCGGGCCCTTCGCCGACCAGACGGCCGTGGACGTGCTGAACCACGAACTTGGCGCGGACCGCCCGCTGCTGGTGCAATACGGTGACTGGATGCAAGGCTTCGTGACGGGCGATCTGGGCATGTCCTATGCCTATCGTTCGCCCGTGGCGCCGTTTCTGGAAACCGCGCTGGTGAATTCGGCGAAACTCTCGCTGGTGGCGTTTCTGATGGTGGTGCCGCTCGGCATCCTCGGCGGAGTGGTGGCGGCGCTGTTCCGGGGGCGCGCGGCCGACCGGGTGATCACCGTCACCGGCATATCGGCAACCGTGGTGCCCGAGTTTGTCTCGGGCATCGTGCTGATCCTGGTGTTCGGCGTTTGGCTGCAATGGTTTCCGATTTCCGCCACATGGCCGGATGGCGCGGGCGCGCTGACCCAGGTCTACCACCTCATCCTGCCGTCGGTTCCCCTTGTGCTGATCCTTTTCGGCTACATCGCGCGGATGGCCCGCGCCGGCATGATCGAGGCGCTGGACGCCGACTACACCCGTACCGCCATCCTGAAAGGCCTGCCATTCCGCGCCGTGATCTGGCGCCATGTGATGCGCAACGCCCTGCTGCCGACGATCAGCGTGATCGCCACGCAGACGGTCTACCTGATCGGCGGCCTCGTGGTGATCGAGATCCTGTTTCACTATCAGGGCATCGGCAGCCTGATCTATACGGCGGCGAAGAAGAAGGACTTTCCCATGCTTCAGGCCGGCGTGATGTCGGTCGGTGCCTTGTTCGCCATGGCCACCCTGCTTGCCGACCTGCTCTATGCCCGGCTCAATCCGCGCATCCGGTTCGGGGGCGGCGAATGACCGGGCAAGCGCAGGCGCCTGACCCTGCGCCGTCCTTTGCGCGGGGCGATGACGGCTGGCGGCGGGATCTGCGCCGCCTTCTGCGGTCGGGCACCTTCGTCACCGGCGCGGTGATCGTGCTCTTCTGGGTGGGGTGCGCGCTTTTCGGCGCCGCGCTCGTGCCCCACGATCCTTTCGCGGACGACCTGATGAACGCGCTCATGCCGCCGTCGGGCGCGCATTGGTTCGGCACCGACCAGTTGGGCCGCGATGTCTTTTCGCGCGTGATCGTGGGCGCACGCGACATTCTGACCGTCGCACCCCTCGCCACCCTTCTCAGCACGATCCTGGGCACCGCGCTGGGACTCGCCATGGGCTATTTCGGCGGCCTGATCGACGAGATCCTCAGTCGGCTGGTCGATGCGATCCTGGCATTGCCGACCGTCATCGTGGCGCTGCTTGCGCTGACGGCGCTTGGCACGTCGACTGTGACCGTTCTCTTCGTGATCGCCTTCACCTTCGCGCCGATCATCGCGCGGACCGTGCGCGCGGCCGTCCTGACCGAGCGCGGGCTCGATTATGTGGCCGCCGCCGAACTGCGCCATGACGGCCGGCTCTACATTCTGTTCGTCGAGATCCTGCCCAACGTGATCCCGCCCATTCTGGTCGAATCCACGGTGAGGCTGGGCTATGCGATCTTTACCGTCGCCACGCTCAGCTTCATCGGATTCGGCATCCAGCCGCCCTCGCCCGACTGGGGCCTTTCGATTTCTGCGAACTACGGCCTGATCGGCGGCGGGTATTGGTGGACGGTGCTGTTCGACAGCATGGCGATCGCGTCGCTGGTCATCGGGATCAACCTGATCGCCGACGGGATCGAAAGCACCTTGAATGACTGACCACAGCCCCCCGGCCCTGCAACTCGAGGAACTGGGCGTGGAGTACCGGGTCAAGGGGCGGTCCCGACAGGTGCTGGACGGCATCGATCTGGAAATCGCCCCCGGCGAGGCCTACGGACTGGTGGGCGAGTCCGGTTGCGGGAAATCCACGGTGGCCTTTGCCGCGCTGCGCTATCTGCCGCGCAACGGCGTCGTGAACCGGGGGCGGATCCTGATCGACGGCCAGGACATACACGCCCTGGCCGAGCCGGACCTGCGCAGGCTGCGGCGCACATCGGTGGCCATGGTCTATCAGGATCCGGGCCGTGCGCTGAACCCCTCGCTCCGCATCGGCCAGCAGGTTTCGGAGGTGTTCGAACTGGCAGGCGCGCCGCGTGCGGAATGGTCGGCGCGCGTCGAGGAAATCCTGATCAGGGTGCGCATCAGCGATCCGCGCCGGGTGATGGAGCGCTATCCGCACCAATTGTCGGGCGGCATGCAGCAGCGTGTCGCCATCGCGATGGCGATCGCAAGCAACCCGTCGCTTCTCGTGCTCGATGAACCCACCACCGGGCTTGACGCCACGGTCGAGGCCGAGGTGCTCGACCTGATCGCGCAGCTCCGGACCGAGCTTGCGACCGCCATCCTGTTCATCAGCCACAACCTCGCGGTGATCGCGCGGATGTGCGACCGGGTCGGCGTTCTCTATGCGGGCCGCCTGGTCGAGCAGGCGCGCACCCGCCAGGTCTTCGATGATCCGCGCCACCCCTATACCGCGGCCCTGTTGCGCTGCCTTCCTCAGGCCGGCCGCAGCAAGGCACATTCGCCCCTTGCGACCATTCCGGGATTTCTTCCCGCGCCGGAAGAGCGCCTGCCCGGATGCGTCTTCGCACCACGCTGCGGGATTGCCGACGACAGGTGTCGAACGGTGCCCCCGCCGTTTCGCGATCTGGGCGGGCGGTGGAGCAAATGCCACTATCCCGAACGGGCCCAGGAGGCGCCCGCGACGGCCCCGGCATTGGCGCCCGCCGCCGCGCCCGCCGACACAGGTCCGCCGTTGTTGCGGTTGCGCGGTGTGGGCAAGACCTTCCGGTTTGGCGGACACGCGCTGCGGGCACTGCGCGACGTGGATCTGGATCTCGGCCTTGGCGAGACGCTGGGGATCGTGGGCGAATCCGGCAGCGGCAAGACGACGCTGGCGCGCAGCATCCTCGGGCTGGTCCGTCCCGATCCGGGGGGCTCGATCTCCTTCGCCGGCACGGCCCTTTCGCCCGACATGGCGGGGCGGACCCGGGATCAGGCCCGATCCATCCAGATCGTGTTCCAGAACCCGGACTCCGCTTTGAACCGCGCGCACTCGGTGCGCCGCATGATCGGGCGGACCATCGGCGTTCTGGCCGGTTTGCGCGGTGCGGCGCGCCAGCAGCGGATCGAGGCGTTGACCCATGCCGTGCGGCTGGACCGGCGCCATCTCGATGCCCTGCCGCGCCAGTTGTCCGGCGGGTTGAAACAACGGGTCAGCATCGCGAGGGCCTTTGCCAGCGACCCGCGCCTCATCATCTGCGACGAGCCGACATCGGCGCTGGATGTCTCGGTCCAGGCAGCCATCCTGAACCTTCTGGCCGAGTTGCAGGCGACGCGGAAGGCCAGCTACATCCTGATCTCCCACGATCTCGGTGTGGTCCGCTATCTCTCCGATCGCATCGCGGTGCTCTATCTGGGGCAGGTGATGGAGGTTGGTCCATCCGAGGCGGTCTTCGCCGGCCCCCATCATCCCTATACCGAGGCGCTGCTGTCGTCGGTCCCGTCGATCGACGGGCAGGCGCAAGGTCGCGTCAGGCTGTCCGGCGAAATTCCGGGGGCGGCAAGTGTGCCGGACGGTTGCGTGTTCCATACGCGCTGCCCGCGCATGCGCCCGGGGTTGTGCGACACCCAGATACCGGCGCTGAAACTGCTGGACCAAGGTCATTCCCTGCGCTGCCACCTTCCGGTCGAAGACCTGTCGCGCGCCCCGGTCGGGCCCGCCGCCGCCCGAACCAGAGGATCAGGGCCCGAGGATCACGCTCTCGGATGATGCGGGCGGGCTGTCGCACTCGGATCGGTCCGCGAACGCGGTTTAGCCGGACTCTGCCGCCGGGGGGCGTGACACCCTTGGCGCTTGCGCGAGCCGCGCGCTGGCCCGGGGAGGGGGGGAGGGCCCGCCCGAAGGCCCGATGCAAACGTGATATGCCGGTTCCCGTTCGCCCGCTCGCCTTCCGGCTTGCCTTCGCGGCCCGATCCTCCTATACGCGCGCCTGTCGAACAGGCCAGTCAAGAGCCGGGATGTCTGAGGATGGCAGGGTCGGGATCAACTCCGGCCCTTGTTGTTTTGCGGAAACCCGGGGTGGACCGGACCGATCCAAGACCGGCGGAGCCAACCGCAAGGCCTGAAAAAGACGTGAAAAGGAAACTGACCGTATGTGCGCTAAAGCAACCATGGAAGACTTCGAAGCCCTGCTGAAGGAAAGCTTCGAGATCGACACCCCCGAAGAGGGTACGGTCGTAAAAGGCAAGGTCATCGCGATCGAAGCGGGCCAGGCCATCATCGACGTCGGCTACAAGATGGAAGGCCGCATCGACCTTAAGGAATTCGCGAACCCGGGCGAGCACCGCCAACATCAACGTGGGCGACGACGTCGAGGTCTATCTCGACCGCGTGGAGAACGCCCGTGGCGAAGCGGTGATCAGCCGCGAGAAGGCCAAGCGCGAAGAAGCCTGGGACCGTCTGGAGAAGGCCTATGCCGACGAGACGCGCGTCGATGGCGCGATCTTCGGCCGCGTCAAGGGTGGCTTCACCGTCGATCTTGGCGGCGCTGTTGCGTTCCTGCCCGGTTCAGCCAGGTTGATGTGCGCCCGGTGCGCGATGCCGGCCCGCTCATGGGCATGAAGCAGCCGTTCCAGATCCTGAAGATGGACCGTCGTCGCGGCAACATCGTCGTGTCGCGTCGTGCGATCCTGGAAGAAAGCCGCGCCGAACAGCGCGCCGAAGTCATCGGCAACCTGACCGAAGGTCAGATCGTCGACGGCGTGGTCAAGAACATCACCGAATACGGTGCCTTCGTCGACCTGGGCGGCGTGGACGGCCTGCTCCACGTCACCGACATGGCATGGCGCCGCGTCAACCATCCGTTCGGAAATCCTGTCGATCGGCGAGACCGTCAAGGTTCAGGTCATCAAGATCAACAAGGAAACCCACCGCATTTCGCTGGGCATGAAGCAGCTGCAGTCCGATCCGTGGGATGCCGTTGAAAAGGCCTATGCCGATCGGCACGGTCCACAAGGGCCGCGTCACCAACATCACCGACTACGGCGCCTTCGTGGAGCTGGAAGCCGGTGTCGAAGGTCTGGTCCACGTCTCGGAAATGTCCTGGACCAAGAAGAACGTCCATCCCGGCAAGATCGTCTCGACCTCGCAGGAAGTGGACGTCATGGTGCTGGAGATCGACAGCGCCAAGCGTCGCGTCTCGCTGGGCCTGAAGCAGACGCAGCGCAACCCGTGGGAAGTCTTCTGCGGAAACGCACCCGGTCGGCTCGGCGATCGAAGGCGAAGTCAAGAACATCACCGAATTCGGTCTGTTCGTCGGCCTCGACAACGACATCGACGGCATGGTTCACCTGTCCGACCTGTCGCTGGGACCAGCGCGGCGAAGAAGCGATCCAGAACTACCGCAAGGGCGACACGGTCAAGGCCGCCGTCACCGAAGTGGACGTCGAGAAGGAGCGTATCTCGCTGTCGATCAAGGCGCTGGGCGATGACACCTTCACCGATGCGGTTGACGGCGTGAAGCGCGGCTCGATCATCACCGTCACCGTGACGGCGATCGAGGATGGCGGCGATCGAGGTCGAGTACAACGGCGCAGAAGTCGTTCATCCGCCGGTCCGACCTGTCGCGCGACCGTGCCGACCAGCGCCCCGAGCGTTTCCAGGTCGGCGACCACATCGACGTGCGCGTGACCAACATCGACCCGAAGACCCGCAAGCTGGGTCTGTCGATCAAGGCGCGCGAGATCGCCGAAGAGAAGGAAGCGGTCGAACAGTATGGCTCGTCCGATTCGGGTGCCTCGCTGGGCGACATCCTTGGCGCGGCGCTGAAAGGCCCGCAGCTAAGGCCTGACTCTGGCTCATCGTGCCTGTGGATAAGAAAGGCCCCGCTGACAGCGCGGGGCCTTTTGGGCATTGCACGCGCCAAGCGCATGTCCGGCAGGGTTTTCCTGTTTGTGCAGCAGTCAAATCTCTGCCTATAGTCCCAAGAACAACATCGTGGCGGCGGCTGCGCAAGTGCCGACCACAGGGGGGACACGATGATCCGTTCGGAATTGATCCAGAAGATCGCGGACGAAAATCCGCATCTGACACAGCGCCACGTCGAGCGTATCGTGAACACCGTCTTCGAAGAAATCATCGAGGCGCTTGCCAAGGGCGACCGGGTGGAACTGCGCGGCTTCGGCGCATTCTCGGTCAAGGCCCGCGATGCCCGGGTCGGACGCAATCCGCGGACTGGCGAGGCGGTCGCGGTCGAGGACAAGAAGGTGCCGTTCTTCAAGACCGGCAAGCTGCTGCGCGACCGGCTGAACGGCAAGTGATCTGCGCACGGGCTGACTTGACCGCGGCTGGCACCCGCGGATTCGCCGATATTGGACCTGCCCTTTGGGACCGATCAGCATGATGCCATACCTTGCTGTGCTTCGGGCCTTCTGGCGCTTTCGCGATCACGGTCGCGATCGCGAACCGCGAGCCGGTCATGCTCAGATGCGCCTCCTGCCCGACGATTGGCCGCTGTTGATCGGGTTGAACTGGTCGATTGAACTGCCGCTGTTCCTGGTGATCTTCGCGTGGCATCGTGGATTGGCCTGCTGATCGGCTTCTTCTGGGAATGGGTCGCGCGAGACGAAGCACCGCAGCGCCGCCAGCACCAAATCGCGCGAGGTGGCGCGGCTGGAGCGCGAGCTGGCCGGCTGCGCGACCGAGAAAGGCCGCAGCCGGAAGATGACGTTCTGGCCCTGATCGAGCCGCCGCGGCGCACCGGCTAGGGCGATGCCGGCATTCGGGTGAAGATCTGCGGGCTGCGCACGCCGGCCGATGTCGACGGCCGTGGCGCGTGCCGGGGCTGCCTATGCCGGTTTCGTCTTCTTTGCCAAATCGCCGCGCAACCTGACGCTTGCCGAGGCGCGCGCGGCGGCGTTGGCCGCGCCCCCGAGGGACTGGCCAAGGTGGCGCTTGACCGTCGATGCCGACGACGCGACGCTCGATGCGATCGTCGAGACGGTGCCGCTTGACATGCTGCAACTGCATGGCCACGAAACGCCCGACCGGGTGGCCGAGGTCCGCGCCCGCTACCGCCTGCCCGTGATGAAGGCTCTGGGCGTGGCTGACGAAGGCGACCTGCCCGCGATCCTCGATTTCTCCACAGTGGCCGACCAGCTTCTGATTGACGCCAAGCCGCCGCGTGGGGCCGACCTGCCGGGGGGCAACGGATTGGCCTTTGACTGGCGGCTGATCGCCCGGCCGCCGCTGGCTGCGCCCCTGGATGCTGGCGGGCGGACTGACCCCGTATCGAACGTGGCCGAGGCCGTCCGGCTGACTGGCGCGCGGCAGGTCGACGTGTCGTCGGGTGTCGAGGGTGCGGTGGGCGTGAAGGACCACGCCAAGATCGCTGCGTTTGTCGCCGCGGCGTCGCGATGATTTTCCGCTTGGCCGCACGTGCCGATGTTCCGGCGATTGTGGCGCTCTTGTCTGACGATCCCTTGGGCGCGGCGCGCGAGGGAAGCGATCTGACACCCTATCTTGCCGCCTTCGACGAGATTTCCGCCAATTCGATGCATCAGCTCTTGGTCGTGGAACGGGCGGGGCGCGTGATTGCGACGTGCCAGTTGACGATCCTGCCTGGGCTGTCGCGCAAAGGCGCGCGCCGCGCGCTGGTCGAAGCCGTGCGGGTAGAAGCCGACGCGCGGTCGTCGGGCGTAGGCGCGGCCCTGATGGCCGAAGTTGAGGCGCGCGCACTGGCGGCGGGCGCATCGCTTGTCCAGCTGACGACCGACAAATCCCGTACCCGGGCGCATGCGTTCTATGACAGGCTGGGCTACAGCCCCACGCATATCGGCTACAAGAAGCAGATCGGCTGAACGACCCAGCCCCTGAGCGCCTTGTGCATCAAGCTTTCCCAGCCTGCGTCGACCGCCGCGCTTTACCCCGCCAGCTGTGGGCGCTACATCCGGTGCCAAGCCAGCCGGAGGATGCCATGGCCGAAGACCTGATCAACAGCTACATGACCGGTCCCGACGAACAGGGACGCTTCGGACAGTTCGGCGGCCGCTTCGTCAGTGAAACCCTGATGCCGCTGATCCTCGAGCTGGAAGAGCGCTACGAATTCGCCAAGACCGATCCCGCCTTCTGGGCCGAGATGCACGATCTGTGGACGCACTACGTCGGCCGCCCCTCGCCGCTCTATTTCATGCCGAGCGGCTGACGCAGCATCTTGGTGGCGCCAGGATCTACATGAAGCGCGACGAGTTGAACCACACCGGCGCGCACAAGATCAACAACGTGCTGGGCCAGATCATCCTTGCGCGCCGGATGGGCAAGACCCGGATCATCGCCGAGACGGGCGCAGGGCAGCATGGCGTGGCCACCGCCACCGTCTGCGCCAAGTTCGGGCTGAAATGCGTGGTCTACATGGGCGCGCACGATGTCGAACGGCAGGCCCCCAACGTGTTCCGGATGCGTCTTCTGGGGGCCGAGGTGATTCCCGTGACCTCGGGCCGGGGCACGCTGAAAGACGCGATGAACGATGCGTTGCGCGACTGGGTGACGAACGTGCGCGACACGTTCTACTGCATCGGCACCGTTGCCGGCCCGCACCCCTATCCCGCGATGGTCCGCGATTTCCAGTCGATCATCGGCAAGGAGGCCCGGGCCCAGATGATGGAACGCGAGGGGCGCCTGCCGGACACGATCATCGCCGCGATCGGCGGCGGCTCCAATGCGATGGGGCTGTTCTTCCCTTTCCTCGATGACAAGACGGTGCGCATCATCGGCGTCGAGGCAGGTGGCAAGGGTGTGGATGACAGGATGGAGCATTGCGCCAGCCTGACCGGCGGGCGTCCCGGCGTCCTGCACGGCAACCGCACCTATCTGCTGCAGGACGGCGATGGCCAGATCCTCGAGGGCTATTCGATCTCGGCCGGGCTCGATTATCCCGGTATCGGGCCGGAACATTCCTGGCTGCATGACGTCGGGCGTGCCGAATACGTCAGCATCACCGATGCCGAGGCGCTCGAGGCGTTCCAGCTGTGCTGCCAGCAGGAGGGAATCATTCCCGCGCTCGAGCCGAGCCATGCCCTTGCCCATGTGATGAAGATCGCCCCCGGCCTGCCGGCGGATCACCTGATCATCATGAACATGTGCGGACGGGGCGACAAGGACATCTTCACCGTCGCCAAGCACCTCGGTTTCGACATGAAGATCTGAGGCGCGCCCGATCGGCGCGCCGCTTGATCGTCGTCAATGCGGGCGACACCGCTTCTTGCCGATAGTGGCCGACACGATTGCCACGGTATCGAGATGCCCGAGAAATACGCCAGGATCTGGGCTTTGGTGATGGACAGCACCCGGGCCCGTCTCCTGCGTGGATTGCACAGCCCGGATGAGCCCGGACAGAGCGAACTCGTGATGCGGTCCGATGCGCCCAAATTGCGGCAGATCATGTCGGACCGGCCCGGGCCGGCTGTTGCATTGCGCGTCGATCGCGGCCGCGCCGCGATGGAATGCTCACGCGACTACCTTGCCGAAGATGAACGGGAATTCTTGCGTCAGGTGCTGTCGTTGCTCGACAGCCATCGCCGGGCCGGCGATTTCACCTCGCTCGTGGTCTTTGCCGATCCGCACGTCCTGCGGCATTTGCGCCGCGAAATGGGCTACCCCCTGAAGGACCGCGTGGCCAAGGAGGTTCCCAGAAACCTGCTGCACCTGTCCGCCCTCGATCTGCCGCGCACGATCCTGCACGATATCGGCAGCGACCATCCATTCGCGTGATCGCCCGGCCCCCTGCCGGACCCGCAATCGGGCCCGCCGTGCTGACGCGCCGGCGCAGGGATCCGGCAGCGCGCCGACACCGCATGCCCGCGATACCCGCGTTGACCACCATCAATGCCGAAACCGCCGCTATGCCGGACCATGTTTTTCATGCACATCGACATTCCCTCTCCGTTCGATCTTCTTGCCCGGGCCTTTGCGCGGCTTGTGGCAGGCCCGGCGCAACGGCCTGCCTGCTGCTTGCTCCGGGTCGCCCGGCTCGGCCCAGGGGCATGGCCCGTGCGCGGGGCCGGGGCCCTGATCCCGCACCCTCGGCCCTATCCCGTGCCGGACCGGGTCCGCCTCCTGGACCTGCCGGCCGGGCCTGACCCCACCTGCTATTGCCGCGGCCTGCTCTTGGGCGACCCGACAGGGTCCGCCCGCCCGGGCAGCCACAACCCAAGAAGGAGCACATGATGGAAATCAGCAAGGCGATGCACGCTCCGGCCGTCTGGGTCGAAGCCGACACGACCGCCGCCGAGGCGGCGAAACGCATGAAGGACGCCGATATCGGGGCCCTGCCGGTCGGGCGCGACGACAAACTGATCGGTATGGTGACCGATCGGGACATCGCGCTGCGCATCGTCGCCGAAGGGCGCGATCCCGCCAGCACGAAGGTCGAAGAGATCATGTCCAAGGGCATTGTCTGGTGCCAGAACTCACCAGACGGTCGAGGACGCGATCCACATGATGGAACAGAAGAAGATCCGTCGTGTGCCCGTGCTGAACGAAAAGAAGCGCCTCGTGGGCATGCTCAGCCTTGGCGATGTCGCCCACGCCCTGCCGCTTCAGCTATCGGGCGAACTCGTTCACGCCGTGGCCGAGCATCATACCTAGCGGACTGCCCGACGTTCGGACGCCCGGTCGCGCGCCGGAAGGGGCGCGGGGCCGGATTTTTCCCGCAGCCGCGGCAGCGCAGGCGATTGTCCGAAAGGCAGATTGCGCAACTCGTCTCCGATCTGGCCGAGGAGCGCCAGTTCTTCGACCGACCTGATGCGGAACCGCTTGGGGTCGATGATCGACAGCACCCCGTCATCCTGCAACCTGTGGGTCATGCGGCTGATGGATTCCACGGTCGTGCCAAGAAGATCGGCCATGTCCGATCTCGAGATCTGCATCGACAGCACCACGGATCCGTCCGGCAGCCCATGGGTCGGCATGAAGCGCGTGGCCAGCGCCAGAAATGCGCAGATCCGCTCTTCCGTCCGCAGCGCCCCCAGCGCCCAGGTCATCCAGCGCAGCCGGTCAAGCTGGACAAGCTGCTGCTGATAGAGTTGCCGGCGCAGGACGGAACTGCGCTCGATCCGGCTCTCGAACAGCCGCCGGTCGATCTGGCAAAGGACGCATTCCGTCGCGGTTTCCAGACTGACGCCCTCGCGACCGCAAAGATCATAGCCGACGATCTCGCCCGGCAGCACCAGCGAATAGATCTGCCGTCGCCCGTCCGGGCCATACCTCTGGATCCGCAAGAGCCCCCGCTGAAGGATCCAGACGCTGGCGCAATCCGATCCCTCGTCCAGCACCGTCTGGTCGGCCTCCATCTCGATCCGGCGCGACAAGGCATCGTCCTTCGCGTCGAGGACGGGCCAGAGGCACCCGCCGGCAAACCCCGACGCATCCTCGCAAAGCCCGCATCGTGCCTGCCCGCGGAGCGGGCTGTCCGTGTTGATGCCATGCCGTGCCATGTCCTCGTCCCCCACGCCAACCCGGGACATTGCCCCACGCCCGACGCGGCGCGCGGGTGTTGGCAACAATCCCTTCCATTGGTTCGAACCGAATCGTGCGAATTGCGCATTGATCACGATCAAGGGTGCATTTGCGGCCGCTCCAGCGTCTAGTGTGACAACGGCCCGACTCGATCATCCCCAGTTCCAATGTTAAAATTGCGGAGGTCACATGCAAGTCCCGATGGAGCACAGTCGTTTCGACAAGGAACGGACCGCCTTTACGGGCCATCTCGGCAAGATGCTGGCCGCGCTTTCACCCGACATCCGTCGCGACATGCTGGATCATGCCGATTTCCGCACGGTTCCCGCCGGAACGATCCTGATCGAGCCGGGTCAGCCCAGCACCGAGATCGGCTATGTGATCGAAGGCACGCTCGGCATGATCCAGGATGTTCATGACGGGCGCCGGCAGATCATCGGCCTGCTGGTGCCGACCGATCTTTTCGGTCGCCTGTTCGATGGACCGGCAAGCTACCGGGTTGAGGCGATGACGGATGCCAACCTGTGCTGTTTCGATCGCGGTTATTTCGAGCAGGTCCTGTTGCAGCAACCAAGCGCCGAGCAGATGTTCGTCGTTCACATGCTCGACGAGCTTGATGCGGCGAGGGAATGGCTCCAGCTGATCGGCGAGCGCAAGATCCTCCATCGCACCGCCGCTTTCCTGGCGGTGCTGGCGCGCCGCATCCAGTCGGGTGCCACGCCCGCGCCGGTTGCGGTTTCCCTGCCGCTGGCCCGCAAGGATCTCGCGCATTACCTTGGCACCCGCCCCGAAAGCCTGAGCCGGGCATTTCACAAGCTCAAGGATCTGGGGCTGGTCGAGATCATCGACCCGAGCCACTTCGAGATACCCGATCTGGCCGCGCTGAACGATCTTGTGGACGACGATTTCGCAATCTGACGCCGCTTCCCGTTTCGTCGTGGCTGGTTTGACCGCGATCAATGCGCGGCGCGGCGTTTGGTCTTTGATGGTCGCTGGCCGGCTTGCCCTCCGGGCAAGGGCTTTACATGCCGCAACGCTGCCTTTCGCCCGACGGGGCCATCCCGATCGACGCGCGGACACAGCGCGTGCGGCGCAGGCAAGCATGAAAGGAACCGTCATGGCGAATCAGGCATCAAGGACCGCGTTTCCCAATTCCATCAAGGCACCCGTCGATCCGGCACAGATCGGCGACATGCTGACCTCGATGCTGCGCTCGCAGGCGAAGGTCATGGATTCAGTGCTGCAACAGAATATAGAGGTACTCGATTTCTTCCGCAGACGGTACGAAAAGGACCGCAAGGCCCTCTCCTCGCTGATGACCGCCGAGGATCCCTCGGTGGCGATGAACGTCTGGTCCGAGTTCTGGTCGGGGGCGATGTCGGACTATTCCGAAGAAGCCTCCAAGCTCAGTGCGCTGGCCGCCTCCACATCGGATCAGATCGTCGAGGGCGTCGCTGAAGAGACCCGCGCCATGGCCCGTGGCGGGGCAAAAAACGCCCGCTGATGTCCACCGAAGCCAAACGCGATGCCACGGTCGCGCCGTCCGATGGCCCGTCGCCCGCGCATCGCGCAGCCTTCGCCCTGATCAGGACCGAAGACCCGGCCGAGGCCGATGGCTGCGCCGCCGACGCCGAGAAACGCGCGGCCGAGGACGCTTTCCTGCGGCTCGACCACCGTTTGCACGCGCGCGCGGGCGCGATGGCCGGCGGCCTCTCGGTGGTCGGTCTCGGCCAGGCCTGGGCGGACTGGGCCACCCATCTGGCCCTGTCGCCCGGCAAGCGCCTCGAACTGGTCTGGAAGGGCTGGCGCAAGTGGAACCGGCTCGGCACCGCGTTCTGGGGCAGCGTCGCGGGCGCCGGGCCTGCCGATCGCTGTATCGAGCCGCTGCCGCACGACCGCCGCTTCAGCGCCCCCGAATGGCAGCGCCTTCCCTACAGCCTGTTCTACCAATCGTTCCTGCTGACCCAGCAATGGTGGCACAACGCCACCACCAACATCCCCGGCGTCCATGCCGAAAACGCACGGCTGGTCGAGTTCTACAGCCGCCAGTTCCTCGACATGCTGTCGCCCTCGAATTTCCTCGCGACCAATCCGCAGCTCATGGACCGGACAATGAAGGAGAACGGCCGCAACCTTGTGCGGGGCCTGACGTTCTGGGCAAGGGATGCAGCCGACCTTGCGATGGGCACGCCGGATCAGGTGCAGAGACTGGTCCCGGGCCGAGATGTGGCGACCACGCCGGGCAAGGTCGTCTTTCGCAACAGGCTGATCGAACTGATCCAGTACGAACCGCAGACACCCCGGGTGCATCCTGTCCCGATCCTGATCATCCCCGCCTGGATCATGAAGTACTATGTGCTCGACCTGTCGCCGGAGAACTCGATGGTCGCCTGGCTGGTGCGCCAGGGGTTCACGGTCTTTTGCGTTTCGTGGAAGAACCCCGACGCCGAAGACCGTGACCTGGGCTTTGACGACTACCGCGAACTGGGCGTGATGGCGGCGCTCGAGGCGGCGGGCGCGATCACCGGCGCGCCTGGTGTCCATGCCGTGGGATACTGCCTGGGCGGCACGCTCTTGGCGGTCGCCGCGGCCGCGATGGCGCGCGATGGCGACACGCGGCTGGCTTCGATGTCGCTTCTGGCAGCCCAGGTCGACTTTTCAGAGGCCGGAGAATTGTCGCTGTTCGTCAATGAGCCCCAGGTCGCCCTGATCGAGGACATGATGTGGGAAACCGGGTATCTCGACCAGCGACGCATGGCGGGCACCTTCAACATGTTGAAATCGCAAGACCTGATCTGGTCGCGGATGACGCGCGAATACCTGATGGGCGAACGCACCGAACCGAGCGACCTTGGCGCCTGGAGCGCGGATGCGACCCGGATGCCCTACCGGATGCACTCCGAATACCTGCGGCGCCTCTACATGAACAACGATCTGACGGAAGGGCGGTTCACCGCGGCGGGCAAGCCGGTCTTTCTGGCCGATATCCGCTTGCCGGCCTTCGTCGTCGCCACCGAGCGAGATCACATCGCGCCATGGCGGTCCGTCTTCAAGACGACCTACTTGCTGAATGACGAGTTGACCTTCGTGCTGGCGTCGGGCGGCCACAACACGGGCATCGTCTCGGCCCCCGATAATCCGAAGGCGCGCTATCGTGTGCTGGATCACCCGCCCGACGCGCCCCATCCCGAGGCCGAAACCTGGGCCGCCTCTGCGCCCTACCGGGAAGGCTCCTGGTGGGTGGCATGGTCGACCTGGCTGGCGGGTCATTCCGGCGGGGGCATGGTTCCCGCACAGCCGGCGGGCGCGGCGCAAGGCCATGGCGCGCTTGCCAAGGCCCCGGGGGACTATGTCATGGTGACGTGACCGGACGGGGTTATGCTTCCTGCCGGACGGGCCCCGGGGCCGTCGGCGCCACGCAGAGATGAAAAGAGGGGTCGCCATGCCCGACGGAAGAAAGCCCGAACGATCCAAGCACGATCTGCTGATCGACGCCGCGCATGACACCCCCCCGACCGTGACCCTCGTCGTGCATCCTTGCGATGAAAGTGCGCTCGCCGGTGCGCTTCAGGCCCGCGATGCCCGCCTGATCGTGCCCATCCTCGTGGGCCCCGCGCCGCGGATCCGCGCCATAGCAGAAAAGGCGGGGCTCGACCTCGCGGGGGTCGAGATCATCGACGTTCCCCACAGCGAGGCGGCCGCCGCCCGAGCGGTGCAACTGATCCACGAGGGCAAGGCGGAACTCCTGATGAAGGGAAGCCTCCACACCGACGAGTTGATGCACGAGGTCGCCTCGTCGTCGACCGGCCTGCGGACCGCGCGGCGCATCAGCCATGTGTTCATCATGGATGTCCCGGGCCATGCCGAGACGCTGTTCGTCACGGATGCCGCGATCAACATCTTTCCCGATCTGGAAACCAAGCGCGACATCGTCCAGAACGCCATCGGGCTTTGCCATGCGCTGGGCAACCCGCAACCGCGCGTCGCCATCCTGTCGGCGGTTGAAACCGTGACCACCAAGATCCCGTCCACGATCGAGGCCGCGGCCTTGTGCAAGATGGCCGACCGGGGCCAGATCACGGGCGGCCTGCTGGAAGGCCCGCTGGCCTTCGACAACGCGATCGACCCCGAGGCGGCGCGGATCAAGGGCATCGGCGGCCCCGTCGCCGGCCGCGCGCAGATCCTCGTCGTGCCCGACCTTGAGGCCGGCAACATGCTGGCAAAGAACCTGACGTTCATGGCGCGGGCCGACGCGGCCGGGATCGTGCTGGGCGCGCGCGTGCCGATCATCCTGACCAGCCGCGCGGATTCGCTGCGCACCCGCCTCGCCTCGGCGGCCGTGGCGACCATCCTTGCCGCCGAGCGCCGCGCAAGGGCGCCGTTGCCAAAGGCATGATCCGGCACCGTTGCGGCCCCTGCGTCGGCTTCGGCCGGGATTGGTGCTAGATGTCTGCCGAGGATTCGCCGCGAAAGGCCCCCGATGTCCAATCCCGATACGTCCCGCACGATCGACCTCAACGCAGACCTGGGCGAGGGCGTGGGCGACGATGCCGCCATGTTGACGCTGGTAAGTTCGGTGAACGTCTGCTGCGGCCTGCACGCGGGTGGACCGTCCGAGATGCTGCACACGCTGCGCGAGGCGCGCGCCAACGGCGCCGCGGCAGGTGCCCACCCGGGCTATGCCGATCGCGTCAATTTCGGTCGCGTCGTCGTGCCGCTTTCCGCCTCGGAGATCGAGGCGCTGGTGGCCTGGCAGGTCGGCGCCGCGCAGGGCGTCGCGGCCCTTGCCGGCCACCGCATCACCTATGTCAAACCCCATGGCGCGCTCTATAACCTTGCTGCGGCCGAACCCCAGGTCGCCGCCGCCATCGCCGGCGCGGTCCACGGGCTCGATCCCCGCCTTGTCCTGCTCTGCCCTGCCGCATCCGCCTCCGAAGCTGCCGCACTGGCCCGGGGCCTGCCCGCTGCGGCCGAGGTTTTCGCCGACAGGGCCTACAGGCCGGATGGCACGCTCGTTCCGCGCAGCGAACCCGGCGCGGTGCTGCACGACCCCGCCGAAGTGATCGCCCGGACCCTTGCGATGCTGCGCACCGGCACGATCCGGGCGACCGACGGCACCGCGCGCCCCACCCGAATGGACAGCATCTGCCTGCACGGTGATACCCCCGGCGCGGTCGCCCTTGCCCGGGCGCTGCGGACGGCGATCGCGGCCGAGGGATGGCGCATCGCGCCCTTCGCGCCGTGACGGCCCCGCGCCTGCTCGATGCGGGCGAATGCGCGCTCGTCGTCGAATTTGGCGACCGGATCGAGGATGCCGTGGCGGATCGCGTGCTGGCGCTGGATGCGGCGCTCGGCGCGAATCCACCCCCGGGGTTGCGCGAACGGGTGCCCACTTACCGGTCGCTGATGCTTCACTATGACCCTCTCACGCTCGACCGCGCCAGCCTTGCGCGCGCGGTGGCCGAGGCGCTTGGGGCCCCGCCGAACCCGGCAGCCGCGCCGCGCCGTCACTGGCGGATCCCGGCCTGCTATGATCCGGGGCTGGCGGAGGATCTCAACCATGTCGCAGCGGCGACCGGGTTGACCGGTGCGGATGTCGTCCGGGCCCATGCGTCTGCGCGCTACAGGGTGGTGATGTATGGCTTCGCTCCGGGCTGGGCTTATCTCAGTGGCTTGCCTTCGACACTTGCGCTGCCCCGGCGCGCAAGCCCGCGCGACAGGATCCCCGAGGGCAGCCTGATCATCGCGGGCGGACAGGCCATCGTCGCAAGCGGGGCGATGCCCTCGGGCTGGCACATCATCGGGCGGACGCCCGAACGGCTTTTCGCACAATACCGCGATCCGGCCTTCCTGGTCGAGGTCGGTGACACGCTGAGCTTCGATCCCGTCGATCGCGCCACCTTCGACAGCCTTGCCGCCCGCGTCGATGCGGGCGAGGTCGTGGCCCACCCGGCAGGCGCGCCATGAC
Source organism: uncultured Alphaproteobacteria bacterium (assembly GCA_963700485.1). GTDB lineage: Bacteria > Pseudomonadota > Alphaproteobacteria > Rhodobacterales > Rhodobacteraceae > Aliitabrizicola. Next base: position 206,858 of record CAVOXQ010000006.1, on the reverse strand, counting down.
GAGCCTGCGCATCCTGCGCGCGGGGCCGGCCTGCACGATCCAGGATGCTGGCCGGCACGGCCTGCTGCGCTATGGCGTCACCCCGGCGGGACCGATGGACTGGATCGGCCATGCCACGGCCAACCGCCTCGCGGGAAATCCGGCCGGGGCCGCCGCCATCGAGATCGGCCCGGCCGGGATCGAGCTTGCGGCCGGGGCGGCTCCGCTTGCCCTGGGGATCTGCGCGCCCGGTTTCGCTGTCAGTCGCGCCGACACGCGCCTTCCGGGCCTTGTCGCGATCACACTCTCTCCTGGCGAGCGTCTGATGCTGCGGCCGGGCCCCGATCATGTCTGGGCCTATCTCGCCGTCGCCGGCGGCTTTTCCCTCGCCCCGGTGATGGGCAGCCTTTCCACCCATCTCCGCTCGGGCATCGGCCCTTTCGGGGGCGGGCACTGGCTGCGGGCGACAGTCTGCCCTGCACCCGGGCCGCCGCCGCGGGTCTGCCGGAGACGACCCTGCCGGACCCGCCCCCGCTGGCCGGTACCTTGCGCTTCGTCCCCGGTCCGCAGCGCGACGCCTTCACCGAGGCCGCCTTCGCCACCTTCTGCGATGCGGGCTTCGATCTCTCGCCGCGCAGCGATCGGATGGGGTATCGCCTGACGGGTCCGTCTCTCGCACATGCGCGCGGCCATGACATTGTGTCCGACGGCATCGCCCTCGGCGCCATACAGGTTCCGGGCGACGGTCAGCCGATCGTCCTGATGGCCGACCGTCAGCCGACCGGCGGCTATCCCAAGATCGGCACCGTCATCCGCGCCGATCTGCCCGCGCTAGCACAGTCCCGCCCGGATCGGACGCTTCGGTTCCGCCCCGTCACGCTCGAGGATGCGGTTGCGGCGCTGCGTGCCGCGCTGGCCCGGATCGACGGTCTGGCGCGCGCCTCGCGCCCGCTGGGGCCGGATCTGGAAAAACTCGCCTCGGGAAATCACGCAAGCGGCTTCACCCCGGGCACCGCCCCGGATTGAGGGCACTGCCCACTTCCATCCCGCGCGGAACCGTCTAGGTTCGCCAAGACCCTGAAAGGAGCGGCGCATGGCCTGGATGATCGTCAGCGAGGACAGCGAGACAGGCCCGGCCCTGCGTGGGGACGAGGCCCTCATGGCCGCGCACTGGGAATACGAACTGTCGATCCGCCACCGCATCCTTGCCGCCGGCAGCCTGCGCAGCGATGACGGCCAGACCCCGCGGGGCAGTCTTCTGATCGTCGACGCGCCGACGCGGGACGCGGCGCTGGCGCTTGTCGAGGCGGACCCTGCCACGCGCGCGGGCCTGCGCGGGCGCATCACGATTACCTACTGGAACCCCGCGATCCTCGACCGGCGCGAACAGCACTGACGCCGCGGCGATGATCGCCGCAGGCCAGCCCCGCGGCGGGCGTCGGGCCCGTGGAAATTCCATCGGCGCCTTTGTCCCGCAGGGGCGGCGCGACGGGCAAAGCCGCTCGCCGGGGCTGCACCGGACACTGCGCCCTGCACGACGGTTTTGGTAGAAATGCAACATTGCCCTTGGAATCGTTCGCTCTTTTCGCCGTCGGGCTTTGCCGGACCTGTCGCTTTGGGATATCGAGGCCAAGTCGGTTCGCCATCAAAGCCAATCATCTGAAGTGTGCTCGCTGCATGCCACGCCTTGCTCCAGTCCTGATCGCGATATTCGCAATGGTTCCGGCAGTCTCCGCCACGGGCCAGGCGATCGTGGTCGAAGTGTCCAAGAGCGATGCTGGCGAGATGGCGGATTTCATGCCGACCGGCCTCGCGCTTGAATACCAAACGCGGTCCTTCGCAAACCTGGGCGCGGTCGCGTTTTCCTTCGGATTCCGGATCAGCGCCGACGATGGCGAAAGCACGTGGCTGGGGGCGGGCGTGGTGGCCGAGGCCCCTCTTGGCGGCGCCTGGATCCTCGAGGGCGCCTTCATGCCCGGCGTCTATGATTCGGGTTCCGAGGATTTCGACCTTGGCAGCGACATCGAGTTCCTGACAAGCATCGGTATCGGCTATGCGCTTGGCGAGCAGAACCGCCTGTCCCTTGCCGCCTGGCATCTCTCGAACGGCGGCACAGCGGACCGGAATCCGGGCAGAAACGCCCTTGCCTTGCGGTTCCTCCACGGCTTCTGATCGGGCGGAGTGGCGCTTGCCGGCCTGCGGCAAACGGCATACTCCGCCACGCGAAGAATCAAGGCCGGTCGGTTCTGTGGCAGGAAGGGGCGTTCATGGCGGTTCGTGATGGCGTGACAACGGAGGTCGCTCCGATCCTCGAGGGGGTCAGCACCAAGGTGGCAACCGATCTGGTGCAGCCGGGTCTGCTCGGCGAGATCGGCTTCCTGCTGTTGCTCCTGGTGATCGTGATCGCGGTCCATGGCTGGTGCATGGCCTCGATCTCGCGTGCGTTCGGCAGCCGCTTTGCCCGTTTCTCCGCCCGGACCCCGCAGTGGCGCGTGTCGGTCCTGATGGCCGTCACGATCTCTCTGCTGGCCCTGACCCACTTGTTCGAGACGTTGTTGTGGGCGGTCCCGCTCTGGCTGATGGGACTCGTTCCCGGGCTGAACGACGCCTACTTCTTTGTGCTCGAGGCCTATACGACGCTTGGTGAAAGCAACATCACGCTTCCCGACAGTTGGCGCCTCGCGGGGCCGCTCATCGCGATATCGGGGCTCTTCACGTTCAGTTGGACCGGCTCCGTGCTCGTCTATGTGATGACCGAGATCGGCCGACGCCATGCCGACACCGGCAGCCACCGCACAGCGAAGAACCGGCGCGCTCCGGGCGACCCGCCCGCGCCCTAGGGGGCAGCGGGGCTGCCGAGACTGCGCAGGTTCAAGGCGCGAAACCGAAGCATTTTCGAGAGGTCGTGGAATGTCACAGGGCGCGGCTTCCGGCAGGCCTGGCCATTCGCGGACGCGCGACCCGTCAGCCGGTGGGCAAGAAACCCTTGGCCGGGTCAGCCGCTGAAGAGGAAATGCAGCACATCGCCGTCCTTGACCTCATAGGTCTTGCCTTCGACGCGGAACTTGCCCGCCTCCTTTGCCCCGGCCTCGCCATGCCCCGCGATGTAGTCGTCATAGGCGATGGTTTCAGCCCGGATGAACCCCTTCTCGAAATCACCATGGATCACTCCGGCGGCCTGCGGCGCCAGCGTGCCCTGCGGGATCGTCCAGGCCCGCGCCTCTTTCGGCCCCACGGTGAAATAGGTCTGCAACCCCAGCAACGCGTAGCCGGCCTTGATCAGCCGGTCGAGCCCGGCTTCGTGCAGGCCCATCTCCTCGAGAAACATCGCCGCCTCTTCCGCGTCGAGCTGGCTGATCTCTTCCTCGATCCGGGCCGAGATCACGACTGACGCCGCGCCCTGTCCGGCGGCCATTTCCGCGACCCGCACCGACTGGGCGTTTCCGCTCGCGGCCGAAGCCTCCTCGACATTGCAGACGTAAAGCACTGGCTTCGCGGTCAGAAGTTGCAAAAGCCGCCAGTTCCGTTCATCGGCCTCCGCGACGGCGACCGTCCGTGCCGGGCGGCCCGCCGACAGCGCGGCCTGCGCCTCGGCCAGCAGGCGATCCTGATCGGCAGCCTCCTTGTCCGCGCCCTTCAGCTTTCGCGCCAGGTTCGCGCGACGCCGCTCGATGCTCTCCAGATCGGCGAGCATCAGTTCGGTCTCGATGGTTTCGGCATCCGCCACCGGGTCGATCCGACCCTCGACATGGGTGATGTCCCCATCCTCGAAGCAACGCAGCACATGGGCTATGGCATCGCATTCCCGGATGTTGGCGAGGAACTGGTTGCCCAGACCTTCGCCTTTCGACGCGCCCCGCACCAGTCCCGCAATATCGACAAAGGTCATCCGGGTCGGGATGATCTGTTTCGATCCCGCGATGGCGGCGAGTTTCTCAAGCCGGTCGTCGGGCACGGCGACCTCGCCCACGTTCGGCTCGATTGTGCAGAACGGAAAGTTGGCCGCCTGTGCCGCCGCCGTCCGGGTAAGCGCGTTGAAGAGCGTCGACTTGCCGACATTCGGCAACCCGACAATGCCCATCCTGAACCCCATGATCGCCAACTCCCTCCAACGGTTGCTGGGCTTTTAGGCAAGAGACGGGGCCGCCGCAAGCAAGGCTTTCCGGCGCTGCCGCGCGGGGCCATTGATTTCCGCGCGGCTTTTCTGCACACCGGGCGGCGATCGTGGAAAGGACGCAGGATGACCCGCATCGACCAGACTTTCGCCCGCCTCAGGGCCGAAGGAAAGAAGGCCTTCGTGGCCTATATCATGGCGGGCGACCCCGACCTCGAAACGTCGCTGGCGGTCATGCAGGGCTTGCCGGCGGCAGGCGTGGACGTGATCGAACTTGGCATGCCCTTCACCGATCCGATGGCGGACGGCCCGACGATCCAGTTGGCGGGGCAGCGGGCGCTGGCGGGGGGCAGACCCTGGCGCGGACGCTGGACATGGTGCGCGCGTTCCGCACCCGGGACACGGCCACGCCGATCGTCCTGATGGGATATTACAACCCGATCTACGCGCGGGGGGTGGAGCGGTTTCTGGTCGAGGCGGTCGCGGCGGGGATCGACGGTCTGATCGTGGTCGACCTGCCGCCCGAGGAAGACGCCGAGCTTTGCCTGCCGGCGCAGGCGGCGGGGCTGAACTTCATCCGCCTTGCCACACCGACGACGGATGCGGCGCGGCTGCCCAAGGTGCTCCAGAACACCAGCGGGTTCGTCTATTACGTCTCGATCACAGGGATCACCGGGGCGGGGGCGGCGCAGGCCGGCGATGTCGGGCCGGAGGTGGCGCGGATCAAGGCCGCGACCCGGCTGCCGGTGATCGTGGGCTTCGGGATCACGACCCCGGAGGCGGCGCAGGCGATCGCGGGGGTGGCGGATGGCTGTGTCGTGGGCTCGGCCATCGTCCGGGAAATCGGGGCGGGGCGCCCCGCAGCCGAAGTCCTCGCCTTTGTGAAGGGGTTGGCCGAGGGCGCGCACAGGGCCTGAGGCGGGGAGCCGGCCACGGCGCCAAAGGCAGGCATATCGTGCCAAGATACTGACATAAAACCGTTTCCTGCGTTCGCTCGCCCGATTGCCTCGACCGCCGCGGGTCTGGCGTCTGGCGCAAGCCGCGGGGGCCACATGATGCAGGCGGATCGGTTACGACGCAGCGCGATTGATCTTGGCGGAGGGCGGCCTTAACAAATGGATGTCCCGTCGCGAAGGAGAAGCCGTTGCCCGTCATCACCTGCATAGAAGATCTACGGCAGATGCATCGCCGCCGCGCCCCGCGCATGTTCTACGATTATTGCGAGAGCGGCAGCTATACCGAGCAGACGTTCCGCGAGAACACCACCGATTTCCAGCAGCTGCGGTTTCGTCAGAAGGTCGCCGTCGACATGACCGGGCGCACCACAGAGTCGACGATGATCGGCCAGCCTGTCTCGATGCCGGTGGCGCTGGCGCCGGTGGGCATGACCGGGATGCAGCATGCCGACGGCGAGATCAAGGCGGCGCGGGCGGCCGAGAAGTTCGGAGTGCCCTACACGCTGTCCACCATGTCGATCTGTTCGATCGAGGATGTGGCGGCGCATACGACCAAGCCCTTCTGGTTCCAGCTTTACGTCATGCGAGACGAGGATTTCGTGACCGGCATGATCGAGCGGGCAAAGAAGGCAAGGTGTTCGGCGCTGGTGCTGACGCTCGACCTTCAGATCCTCGGCCAGCGCCACAAGGATCTGAAGAACGACCTGACGGCACCGCCGCGCCTGACGGTGAAGAACCTGCTGAACCTTGCCACCAAGCCGCATTGGGGCCTTGGAATGCTGGGCACGCCGCGCCGGACCTTCCGCAACATTGTCGGGCATGCCAAGGGCGTGGGCGACCTTCGGTCACTGATGAGCTGGACCAAGGAACAATTCGACCCGCAACTCGACTGGGAAAAGGTGCGCAAGATCCGCGACGCCTGGGGGGGCAAGTTCATCCTGAAGGGTATCCTCGATGTCGAGGATGCGCAGCGTGCCGCCGATTTCGGGGCCGATGCAATCATCGTGTCGAACCATGGCGGGCGGCAGCTTGACGGGGCGCTGTCCTCGATCCGGATGCTGCCCTCGATCGCGCGGGCGGTTGGCGACCGCGTGGAAGTGCACATGGACGGCGGCATCCGGTCGGGGCAGGACGTGCTCAGGGCGCTCGCACTCGGGGCCAAGGGCACCTACATCGGCCGGTCCTACATCTACGGGCTGGGCGCGATGGGCGAGGCCGGCGTCACCACGGCGCTCGATGTGATCCAGAAGGAAATGGACATCACGCTGGCGCTGATCGGCGAGCAGGACGTGAAGAACGTCACGGCCGCCAACCTTCTGGTTCCCAAGGGCTTCGAGGGGGAGTGGGCCTGACCCGCGGCGAGGTTCAGCGCCCCGGCGGGCGCGCAGAGCACCTTTGCCCGGCCCCTAGGGCCGTCCGACCTCCGGGGCGCCGGTTCAGGCGGCCTGTGCCGCCGCCCGGACGCGCGCCATCACCGGGGCCAGCACAAGAACCAGCATCAGCATCGCGGCGGCAAAGACAAAGGACATGCGCAACCCGAACGCGCCCGCGATGAAGCCCAGCATCGGCGGTCCGAAGAAGTAACCGAAGTAGCCCAGCAGCGTCGCGCGCGCCACGGCGCGGGCGCGGGCCTCGGGATCGGCGAGCCGTCCGACCAGCGAGAATGCCGTTGGCGCAATGACCGACGCGCCGATGCCCATGACGATGAAGCCCGCATAGGCCATGACCGGCCCCGACGCCCCGGCCGCGACAAGCGCGCCGCAGGCCGCGAGCAGCGCCCCGCCACGCAGCAGCCGGAACGGATCGACGCGCCCGGCGATGCCCTGCCCCGCAAGGCGGGCGAAACCCATTGTCAGCGCCAGTGCGGCCGGCCCCATCGCCCCTTCGGCCGGCGATCCGCCCAGCGTCTTTTCGATGTGCAGCGCCGACCAGTTCTCGGCCGCGTTCTCGGTCAGGAAGGCGATCAGCACGATCGCCCCGCCGATCACCGGGATCAGCCCGAGGTGGCCGGGGCTGCCGTCGGCGGGCTTGCGCAGGCCGTGGATCGTGCCGTCCCTCTCGAACGTGCAGAGCGCGAGTGCGAACGCCAGCAGCGCCATCGCGCCCATCACCCATCCCGGCGGCCAACCTGCGCTTCGCATCGCCCCGGTCGCCAGCGCGCCGCCCGCATAGCCGAAGGAATAGCCCGCGTGGCAGAGATTCATCAGGTGCAGCCGCCGCTCGTTCTCCAGCGCAGCGACGCGGGCGTTCATCAGCACATCGGTCAGCCCCGTCGCGGCGCCGCAGAGCATCATGGCGAAGGGAAAGAGCCAGACCACGTCAGTCTGTCCCGGCACCGCGAACACGAGGGCCATTGCGATGGCCGAAACCGGAAGCGCGATCCTGCCGAGCGCCACACCGGCGGCAGGGGCCAGCAGCATGGCACAAACCGCGGCGATCGGGGTAAAGAGGATCAGCAGGCCCAGCCGGGTTTCGCCGACACCAAGCATGCTCATCAAGTCGGGCAGCACCGCCGCGAAGGTGCCCCAGCACACGCCCATCGCGGCGAAGGCCGCCACTGCCGGTCTGGCGATCCGCAAAGTGGACAGAAACGGCATGCTTGACCCCGCGATTGTGCCTTCGACGTAGACCGGGCGCACGGGCGCGGCAAGCCCGCAGCCCGCGCCGCCGCCGACGCTTTTGCCGCTTTCCAAGCGCACGAATCCCCGCTATAGCCCCACGGTCGCGCCGCGCACCCTTGGAGGGCGGCGGACTTCAACGTTTAGGAGAACCTCAATGGCTGGTGAAATCCCTGATCTTCACGCCGAGGTACGGACGGGGACAGGCAAGGGGGCCGCTCGTCAAGCTCGTCGTGAGGGCAACGTACCCGGTATCGTTTATGGCGACCGCAAGGATCCGGTGGCCATCAACATCAACTACAACGCGCTTTTGAAGCGGCTCAAGAAGGGCCGTTTTCTGTCGACGCTGTTCAACCTCAAGATCGAGGGGCAGGACGACGTTCGCGTGATCTGCCGTGGCGTCCAGCGCGACGTGGTGAAGGATCTGCCGACGCATGTCGATTTCATGCGCCTGCGCCGGACGAGCCGGGTGAACCTGTTCATCCACGTCACCTTCATCAACCATGAAGCCTCGCCGGGACTGAAGCGCGGCGGCACGCTGACCGTGGTGCGCCCGGAAGTGGAACTTGAAGTGACCGCCGGAGATATCCCCGACCACGTCACGGTGGACCTGACCGGCAAGAACATCGGCGATGTGATCCACATCAACGACATTCCGCTGCCCGAGGGCGCGGTGCCGACGATCGACCGGAACTTCGTGGTCGCCAACATCTCGGCGCCGTCGGGCCTGCGCTCGTCCGACAACGAGGGCGAAACCGAGGCCGAGGAAGACTGATCCGCCGCCCGGCACAACCGGGGCGGAGCGACGCGCGAGGGGCAACCCCCGCGCGTTTTGCTTTGTCAGCCGCCGATCTGCTGGAGCGACTCGAAACACTCGAGTTCTGGCGGGCCGAGGTAAAGATCGGCATGCGCGCCCGCGCCACGGTGTGCGGCGCGGAACGCCTCGGAGCGGGTCCACGCGAGGAAGGCCGCCTCGTCGGCCCAGATCGTATGCGAGGCATAGAGGCGGCAGTCGGCCAGCGCCTGCCCGCGGAACAGGTGAAACGAGACAAAGCCCGGAACCGTTGCAAGGTGACTGTCCCGGCTCGTCCAGAGCGCTTCGAAAGCGGCCTCGCGGCCGGGCCTTACCCTGAATCGGTTCATCGTGAGATACATCGCAGCCTCCTCTTGCCCGGGACGCGAGCGTTGGCCGGCCCGGGGGCCGAGGTCAAGCAGCGTGTGGCGCGGTGCGCCGCGCGGGGCATGGGCGGGTTCGCCAACCAGGGCCGACGAAGGTGCGCGCAGGCCCGCGCCCAGGTCGGGAAACCGGCCGTCCTGCCGTCCCGGGTCCGGTTGCGGCAGGGCGGGCCGCGCGCTAAGTCAGGTGCAACTGGCGGAACGTCGCCGCGTCGCGCAGGGCAGATGGCATGAAACTCTTCGCAGGGCTTGGCAATCCGGGCGGGCAGTATGCCGGCCACCGTCACAACATCGGCTTCATGGCGGTGGACCGCATCGCGGCGGATCACGGGTTTTCGCCCTGGCGCGCACGGTTTCACGGGCTTGTCAGCGAGGGTGTGCTGAACGGTGAAAAGGTGGTCTTGCTGAAGCCGCAGACCTTCATGAACCGCTCGGGACAGGCGGTCGGCGAGGCGGCCCGGTTTTTCAGGCTGGGGCCCGCCGACGTCACGGTGTTCCATGACGAGCTTGACCTTGCGCCGGGCAAGCTGCGCCTGAAGCTGGGCGGCGGGCATGCGGGCCACAACGGGCTGCGCTCGATCCACGAGCATCTGGGCGATGCCTATGGCCGGGTGCGGATCGGGATCGGTCATCCGGGCCACAAGGAGGCGGTTGCGGGATATGTGCTGCACGATTTCGCGAAGGCCGATCAGGGCTGGCTCGAAGATGTTCTGCGCGGCCTGTCGGAGGGCGCTGAGGCGCTTGCGGCGGGCGATGGCGCGCGGTTTCTGAACGCCGTCGCGCTGCGCACCGCGCCCCCCCGGTCATCGACCGGAACACGGGCGCCGGAGGCCGGCCTGCCGGGGCGGGGGGCGGACACGCCGCAGAAGGCAAAGCCGGCCACGGAGGCCGGGGCGGGCACGGGGCGGGGCGATGGCCCGCACGCGCGGGGCGCGGTCAGCGAAGAACCCGATGCCGAAGACGGGCCCGGCCCGGATCGGCGCAGCGCATTGCAGCGGCTGGCCGACCGGTTTCGCTGAGGGTGCCGCCGCCGCGGCGGCGGGGGGGATGGATGGCTTGCCGGGCGGCGCGGCTGGGCGCATGGTCGGGGGACAGGCAAGGGGGAATGCAAAGCCATGATGGAAGCCTCGATCAGCGTTCTTGGCGGGCCGCTGGAGACGTGTTCGCAAGATCCGCTGACAGGATTTTTCCGCAACGGCTGTTGCGATACCGGGCCGCAGGACCGGGGGGTCCACAGCGTTTGCGCGCTGATGACGGCGGAGTTTCTCGCGCTTTCGAAATATCTGGGGAACGATCTGTCCACCCCGCGCCCGGAGTTCGGTTTCGCCGGCCTGAAACCGGGCGATCAGTGGTGCCTTTGTGCGGCCCGTTTTCTGCAGGCCCATGAAGAGGGCGCAGCCCCGAAGGTGCGTCTGGCCGCGACCCATGCGCGCACGCTGGATATCGTTCCGCTCGACGTGCTCAGGGCGCATGCGGTGGATGGCTGAGGCCGGCCCCGCTCAGTCGCCCCGCGACAGCAGCCCACCCGGCTGGCGCAACACGCGACCTTCGAGTTCAAGTGCCAGAAGGCCTGTCGCGATATCACCCGGGGGCAGGGCCAGGTCGCGGATCAACTGATCCTCGGCCAGCGGGCTGGGACCGAGCCGGTCGAGGATCAGGCGGTGCAGGGCCGCAACCTCGGTCAACGGACGACGGGGCGGGTCGGGGTCGCGACGTGGTGTGCCTGTGATCTTTTGCGCGATCTCGGCGGAAGCGCGGCGGGCCAGCACGACACCGTTGTCGGGCCGCCCGATCGCCTCGATCACATCCGTGGCCCCGCGCACCAGCGTCGCACCATCGCGGATCAGCATGTTGCAGCCCGCTGCCCGGGCATCGAACGGATGGCCGGGCACCGCCAGCACCTCGCGCCCCTGGTCGAGGGCCGCTCGCGCGGTCAGCAGGCTGCCGGAGCGGGCGGCAGCCTCGACCACCACCACGGCGCGGCACAGCCCCGAGACGATGCGGTTGCGCAGCGGAAAATGGCGTGCCTGCGGCACGAGGCCCATCGGCTGTTCGGACAACCGGCAACCTTCTGTGGCGATGCGCGCGGCAAGGGCCGCGTTTTCCTCGGGGTAGATGGTGGTAACACCACCCGCCTGCACCGCGACCGTGCCGGTATCCAGCGCCGCCTCATGGGCGGCTGCGTCGATGCCGCGGGCGAGGCCCGAAACGACGACGTGGCCCGCCGCGCCCAATCCTTCGGCAAGGCGGCGCGCCATGCGCAGCCCGAGGCTCGACGCGTTGCGGGCACCGACCATCGCCACCATCGGGCGCGACAGGAGCGCGACATCGCCCTGGGCCCAGAGCACCGGGGGTGCATCGGGTATGGTCATCAGCGCTTCGGGGTATCCCGGCTGCCCCCAGAGAAGCAGTCGTGCGCCAGCAAGCCGGCCCTCGGCCAGTTCCTGGCGCACGACGTCGATCGGGCAGGGGGCGTAGTTTTCCACGCCCGCCGCCCTTGCGATTGCCGGCAATTCCGCCAGCGCCGCCGCGGCCGATCCGTGTTCGGCGATCAGCCGGTGGAATGTCACCGGGCCGATGCGGCGGGAACGAATGAGACGGAGCCACGACGAACCGTCATCTTCCGGGGTGTGTGGGGTGAAGGGTGTGTTGGAAGACAACAGAGCTTCAGCCATCGCAACCTCGCCTCATTCGCAGGGGCACATTGCAGCCGCCAGGGTTAACGGACGGTTACCGGGCAGCTTCTTTTCAGCCTTGTGGGGGAATGCCGCCGCTGTACCGCATCGCGAAGCACCGGATCGCGCCGTCGAGAGCCGCACTGACATCCCGACAGAAACTCCCCCGCGGCATGCCTGGCAGTTCCGGCATGTGCCCGCCGGACGGTGGCAGGGGATACATTCCTGAACGCCGGGCAACCGCGACTTTGGCCTCGGAAGGGTGCCGACCACTTCCTGCGTTGGCAGAAGCACCTTGCGACTGCGTTCAGGACCGGCGTCGCGATCGGCGGTGGCGGTGGCGGTGGCGGTGGCGGCGATGCGAAGGCGGTGATCAAGACGGCAGCGACCGGCGGCGACCGTCCGGCGGTCCTGTCGCCGTTCGGAGCGGCGATCATGACCCGGGCACCGGATCCTGAAGTGTCTTGACGATGCCGGCGGCGGGATGGGGTGATCTACGCGCCGCCGGTCGCCGTGATGTCTTTCCGCCCGCAATTGCGCAACGCACCGAGGCTTCGCTGGCCAAGAACGGCGAGCAAATCACTTGTGCAAGATCACCACCGAAGCCGCGACTGACATTCCTCAGGTGTTGGGCGAGGAAATCAACCCGCGCGTATTGACAGGATTGGCCGTTGCCGGCGAAGCAAGCCACACGTTGCTCTGCCCTGCGTTGCCTCGCCGTTTCCTTGGTGTGTGGAGAAGGACTTGGTGGGTCTTTCCTGGCTGGCAGGGCGGTTTGGGCGGTAGCCCCGCAGCGACCTGTCCGACTCGTTCGGCCACGACACCACCGAGCGTCTGCATGCCCTGATTAGGCCTTTCGCGCGCCGCGTCGTCAAGAAGTGCAAAGGACGCCCGCTCGGCGCGGCCTTTCAGCGGGCTTGCAGTGCCCGACTCTGTGGCGGGGTGGGCGAAACTCTTGCGCCCGCAAGCGTGAGCGCTGTCGGGCAGGTTTTCGCCGCGCCCCATTGAACCCCGGACAGAATTTGATCATATTGCGCCGGTCACAGACGTCCGCACCGCGCAAGACGCGGGGGTGCGGCCATGATGGAGCCAGAGATGCTGAACGCCGATGTAGCCCGCCGCCGCGACGACGCGATTTCCCGGGGTGTGGGGATGATGACCCAGATCTATGCCGATCGCGCGCTCAACAGCGAAGTCTGGGATATCGAGGGCAACCGTTATATTGACTTCGCCGCCGGGATCGCGGTCGTGAATACCGGGCACTGCCACCCGAGGGTGATGGCCGCGGTCGCGAGCCAGATGCAGAAGTTCACCCATACCTGCCATCAGGTGCTGCCCTATGAAGTCCTACATCCGGCTGGCAGAGCGGCTGAACGCGGCCGTTCCGGGCGATTTCGCCAAGAAGACGGTGTTCGTGACGACCGGCGCGGAAGCCTGCGAAAACGCGGTGAAGATCGCGCGGATCGCCACCGGCCGCTCTGCGGTGGTGGCCTTTGGCGGGGCATTCCATGGCCGCACGTTCATGGGCATGTCGCTGACCGGCAAGGTCGAGCCCTACAAGAAGGGGTTCGGCGCGATGATGCCCGATGTCTACCATGTGCCCTTCCCGCAGGAGGTGCATCACGTCACCACCGAGGACGCGATGGCGGGGCTGACAAAGCTGTTCAAGGCCGACCTCGACCCGGCGCGGGTTGCAGCGATCATCTTCGAGCCGGTGCAGGGCGAGGGCGGGTTCTATCCCGCGCCGAAGGATCTGGTGCGCGGCATCCGCAAGCTGTGCGACGAGCATGGCATCGTGATGATCGCCGACGAGGTGCAGACGGGATTCGCGCGCACCGGGCATCTGTTCGCGATGGAAGCCTATGGCGTGGCGGCCGACCTGACGACGATGGCCAAGGGACTGGCGGGCGGGTTGCCGCTTGCCGCCGTGACGGGGAAGGCCGACCTGATGGACGCGGCACATCCCGGCGGGCTGGGCGGCACCTACGGCGGCAACCCGCTGGGGATCGCCGCGGCCAATGCCGTGCTCGACGTGATCGAGGAGGAAGACCTCTGCGCGCGGGCGAACGAATTGGGCGGGCGACTGAAACAGCGGCTTGAGGCGATCCGGTCGGTCACCCCCGAGATCAGCGACATCCGCGGACCGGGCTTCATGGTCGCGATCGAATTCGCCGATCCGTCGAGCCACGAGCCTGACGCGGGACTGACCGGGCGGGTGCGGATGGAGGCGCTCAAGCGCGGGTTGATCCTGCTGACCTGTGGCGTCTACGGCAACGTCATCCGCTTTCTGGCGCCGATCACCATTCCGGACGAGCACTTTGCCGAGGCGATGGAAATCCTCGAGCAATCGGTAGCGGCGGCGCGGGCGGCCTGACCGGAGATTGGGGGCCAGCCCCCAAACCCCCGGGATATTTGGGAACAGAAGAAAACCGCCGCCGCGGCGCGACAGGGGCCCCGTGGCGGGGCCCCTTTGTGTTGGCAACGGGCGGGGCCGCGCGTAAGAGGCGGGTTCATGCCGCAGCGACGGGTTTTGCGATGATGCCAGACGCCCTTGCCCAGACCGGACTTGTGCTGGAGGGTGTCGGCCTTGCGGTGGCGGGGCGACAAATCGTGTCGGATGTGACCTTGCACCTGACGGAGCGGCGGATCGGGATCGTCGGGCGCAACGGGTCGGGCAAGACCACGCTGCTGCGACTGATCGCGGGGCTTGTCGCACCGAGCAGCGGACGGGTGCGGGTGGAGGGCTGCGATCCGGCCCTGGACCGCAGGGCGGCGCTCGCGCGGATCGGGATCCTGTTCCAGAACCCCGACCACCAGATCCTGTTTCCGACCGTCGCGGAAGAGCTGGCCTTCGGGCTGCGTCAGATGGGGCGAACCCCTGACGAGGCGCGGCAGGCCGCGCTAGGCGTTCTGGCGCGCGAGGGGCGTGGACACTGGGCGGAGATCGCCGTGGCCAGCCTCAGCCAGGGCCAGCGGCAGATGGTCTGCCTGATGGCGGTGCTGGCGATGGAGCCGCACACACTGCTGCTGGACGAGCCCTTTGCCTGGCTCGACCTGCCGGCACGGCTGCGGCTGATGCGGCGCCTTGACGCGCTGGGGCAGCGGATCGTGATGATCTCGCACGATCCGGGCGCATTGGCCGGGATGGAGCGGGTGATCTGGCTCGAGGCGGGACGGGTGCGGCAGGACGGGTCCGCGCAGGCCGTGCTCGGTGCCTATGAGCTCGCCATGACAGAGCTGGGGGAAGCGGATGCTGACACTGACCTGCCCGGTTGATACGCCCTGGCACCGGCTGGCGGCAGGGCCGAAACTGCTGGGACTGGCCCTGGTGACGGCGGCGCTTTTCCTGCTGGACGATCCCCGCATGCTGGCGCTGGCGTTCGGGGCGGTCGGGGTGGCCTATCTGTCAGGTGGGCCGGTGCTGGCCCGGCACGGGCTGGCGATGCTGCGGCCGCTCTGGCCGTTTCTGGCCGTGCTCGCCGTCTGGCACCTGTGGACGGACGACCTGCGTCAGGGCGTGGCGATCGGTCTGCGGCTGGTCGCGGCGGTGGCGGCGGCGAACCTTGTGACCATGACCACGCGCCTGTCGGACATGCTCGCGCTGGCGGAGGCGGGGCTTGCGCCGCTGGCGCGCATCGGCGTGCCGCCGCGGCGGGTCGCGCTGGCGCTTGCGCTGGCGATCCGGTTCGTTCCGGTCATGTCCGAACGGATCGGTGCGATCGGCGAGGCCTGGCGCGCCCGCGCGCCCGGCCGGGCGGGGTGGCGGATCATCGGGCCTGCCGCACTAGCCGCGATCGACGATGCAGAGCGTGTGGCAGAGGCCTTGCGGGCACGCGGCGGCGCGGGTTAGATCACGCAGCCCCAAGGGAGTAAGTCATGGAACGCAGTCTGACCCACATCGCGCTGTTCGCGGCCCTTGTCGCCGTGCTGGGGCTGGTGCCCGCGATCACGCTGCCGGGGGGCGTGCCCATCACGGCGCAATCGCTGGGCATCATGCTGTGCGGCACCGTGCTGGGCGCGCGGCGCGGGGCCCTGGCGGTGCTGTTGTTTCTGGCGCTCGTGGCGCTTGGCCTGCCGATCCTGAGCGGCGGGCGCGGGGGCCTCGGGGTGTTCGCCGGGCCGTCGGTGGGGTTTCTGATCGGATTCCCGGTCGCGGCGTTCGTGGCGGGGTCGATCGTGGAGCGCTGGCGCGCGCCGGTGGGATGGGCCGCAGGCGTCGGCGCGGCAGTCGGCGGCATCGTGGTTCTCTATGCCTTTGGCGCCACGGGCTGGGCGCTGATGCTGGGCAAGACCTTGGCCGATGTGAAGCCGTTCCTGTTGGGTTTTCTGCCGGGCGATCTCATCAAGGCGGTGCTCGCGGGTCTGATCACGCGGGCACTCTGGCAGATGCGGCCCGGCGCGCTTCTGTCGCGTGCCTGACAGGCCTTTGGGGCCCCCGGCCCGATCGGGCGCGGCCGGGAGACCGCGGCGCACCTGCCCGACCCCGGCCTGCCGACGGCTGGGTGTCTATTTCGCGATCTCGTAGGGCAGGATGCCGCGCCGGTCGGGGTTGACCCTGAGCCGGCGTTCCAATGGGGGAACCGATCGCTGGTGGCAATCGGTGCGCTCGCAGATCCGGCAGGAAATGCCGATCGGCTCGAACCGCCGGGTCAGGTCCAGACCGTCGGCATAGACGAGATCCCCGGCGTGCTGCACCTCGCAGCCCAGTCCGATGGCATAGCGGCGAACCGGAGCGTCGAACGAGCCGCCGGGCTTGGACACATCGCGGGCGAGGCAGAGATAGCGCACGCCGTCCGGCGTCTCGGCCAACTGGCGCAGGAAACGGCCGGGCGTCTCGAAGGCACGGTGGACGTTCCACAGCGGGCAGGCCCCGCCGAATCGCGCGAATTGCAGCCGGGTGGCGGAATGGCGCTTGGTGATCGTGCCGGCCTGGTCGACGCGCACGAAGAAGAACGGCACGCCGCTGCGCCCCCGGGCGTTGCAGCGTCGACAGCCGGTGGGCCACCTGCTCGATCGAGGCGCCGAACAGATCGGCCAGCCGTTCGAGATCATGGCGGGCCTCGCGGGCGGCCTGAAGGAAGGTGCGGTAGGGCAGCAGCGCCGCGCCGGCAAAGTAGTTGGCCAGGCCGATCTTGGCGATGTCGCGCGCCTCGGGTGTCTGGAACCGGGCCAGATCCAGCGTCGCCTCCAGAAGGTCGTTCTGGGTCAGCAGGGCGATCTGGTGAAGGAGCTGGAAGCGTTGGGTCGCCGCGGCGGCGCGGGTCGAGACGGCCAGCGTGCGGGTGGCGGGATCGTAGCTGCGCAGGACCTGCGGTATCGGCGAAGTGCAAGCGTGATGCCGCGGGCCGAAAGCGCCTCGGTCACGGCGGCCAGCGGATCGCGGCGCTGACCGCCTTCGGTCGCGAAATGCTCGGCCGCGCGATCCACCGCGTCGAGGTAGTTGTCGCAATAGTGGAAGAAGTCGCGCACCTCTTCCCAGGGCGAGGGGCGCAACGCCGAGTCGTCCCGGCCCGAGCGCCTCGTCGAGAGAGGCAAGCCGCTCGTGGCTCTGGCGATAGGCGCGGTGCAGGTCGAGAAAGGCGCGCGCCAGTGCGGGTGCGTTCGAGGCCGCGAGCCGCAGGTCGGCCAGCGGCGGGGTGGTGTCGCCGAAGACCGGGTCGGCCAGCGCCTCGCGCATGTCGCTGACAAGGCGTTCGTTGTCGCCGGTGGTCAGTTCCGTCACGTCGAAACCGAATTCCTGCGCCAGCGCCAGCACCACCCCTGCCGACACCGGGCGGTGGTTGTTTTCCATCTGGTTGAGATAGGGCAGCGAGACGCCAAGTTTCGCCGCGAACGCCTTCTGCGTCAGGCCGACGCGGTTGCGCATCTCGCGCAGCTTCGCGCCGGCGTAGAGCTTTTGCGTGGCCATGGGTGAGCTCCGGAGTTTGCAAACCCAAGCCTAGTCTTTGCAAACCCGGTGACGCAAGCGGTTCAAAGGCCGATCTGGCGGGCCCGGCGAATGACCCACAGAATGCACAGGATCGACAGGGCCGAACTGGCGAACATCAGCGCGATCAGCGGCATTGGCCCCGACCCCGGCGACAGCAGGACCCCGGCGAGCGCCGACAGTGCCGCCCCGCCACCGATGGTGAACGCCCCGCCAAGGCCCGCGGCAGAGCCCGCCAGCGCCGGCCGAACCGAGAGCATGCCGGCATTCGCGCTGGGCAGCAGGATGCCGTTGCCCAGCCCCACGGCGATTACCAGCCCGAAGAATACGGCCGGCGACATGATCCCCGCCATGTCGAGCGCCCCGAGCACAGCGAGGCCGATCGTGGTGACGAGCGCACCGGCGATCACCATCCGGTTCACGCCGACCCGGACCGCGAAGCGGCCCGAGAGAAAGTTGCCGGCCATGTAGCCGATCGCCGGTGCGCCGAAGTAGAACCCGAGGATCGCAGGTTCCAGGTCGAAAACCTCGGTTCCGACAAAGGGTGCCCCGCCCAGATAGGCAAAGAACGCGCCCGACGCGAAGGCCGCGGCGAGGCAATAGCCCCAGAACCGCTGCGATTGCAGAAGCGCCGGATACTGGCGCACCTGCTCGGCGAAGCCGCCCGACTGCATCGGTTTCGTCTCGCCCTGATCGGCCCATACCAGCACCAGCAGCCCAAGCCCGCCGATCCCGAGAAGCGTGAAACTCGCCTGCCAGCCGAAAACCTCGTCCAGCGCGCCGCCGATGACCGGGCCGATCATCGGCACCACCGACATCCCCATCGTCACATAGCCGATCATCGAGGCCGCCTGATCCTGCGCAACCATGTCGCGCACCACCGCGCGCGACAGCACGAAGCCGGTCGCGATGGTCGCCTGAAGCAGGCGGCAGAGCATGAAGACCTCAAACCCGGGAGCAAGGATGGCGCCCAGGGTGGCGAGCGTGAAGATGGCCGTTGCCACCAGCATCACCGGGCGGCGTCCGTATCGGTCGGAGATCGGGCCGACGAAGATCTGCAACACCGCCGTGGCCGCAAGATAGAGCGACACCGAAAGCTGCATCGCCGGGTAGGGTACGCCGAAATCTTCGGCCATCAGCGGCAGCGAGGGCAGGAAGATGTTGAGCGACAGCGCACCGAAGTCCCGCGATCAGGATCAGCGTGATGATATGCGGCGGCGTTCCGCGGTCGAGGAATCTGATGACGGGACGGGCAGTCATGCATCTGCGCTACGCCTGGCCTGCGGTATTGTCCACGGCCCGAATGCACAGCCGCTGCGCGAAGTTCATCCCCACTTGTGGAAAATGAAGAAAGCCCCGGCTGCGATGAAGGCAAAACCGACCAGATGGTTCCATGTCAGCGGTTCTTTCAGGTAGGTCACCGAAAAGACGGCGAAGACCGAGAGGGTGATGACCTCCTGGATCGTCTTGAGTTCGGCGCCGGAGAACTGCGCCGTGGCCGATCCGGTTGGCCGGCACCTGGAGCATATACTCGAAAAAGGCGATGCCCCAGCTGATCAGCATCACCGCGACCAAGCGGGGCGGCCTTGAACTTCAGGTGCCCGTACCAGGCGAAGGTCATGAAGATGTTGGAGCCAGAACAGAAGGCCGATGGTGATGACGGGAACAGGCAGGTTTTGCATGATGGGCTCGGATGGGTTGGCTGCGCTGTGCATAGCCGATTGCCGCGACGCCAGCCAATGCTTCGCAGATTTGCAATTTGCGGATGGGCATGCTCGAAGGCTTTGCAAATTTTCTGTTTTTCTCTTCCCGTGATTGTTCCGAGCCGCTATTGTCGCGCAAGGCCTTGGGGAGGGAACGATGAAGGATATCCTGCAAGAGCTGGAAGACCGCCGCGCGGTGGCGCGCGCAGGGGGCGGCGACAAGCGCGTCGCCGCCCAGCATGCCAAGGGCAAGCTGACCGCCCGCGAACGGATCGAGCTTGCTGCTGGACGAAGGCATCGTTCGAGGAGTTCGACATGTTCGTCGCGCATCGCTGCACCGATTTCGGCATGGCAGAGCTGAACGCCCCCGGGCGACGGCGTGGTGACCGGCTGGGGCACGGTGAACGGCCGGATGGTCTATGTCTTCGCCAGGACTTCACCGTGCTTGGCGGATCGGTGTCGGAAACGCATGGCGCGAAGATCTGCAAGATCATGGACATGGCGATGCAGAACGGCGCGCCGGTCATCGGGATCAACGACAGCGGCGGGGCGCGCATCCAGGAAGGCGTGGGCTCGCTCGCCGCCTATGGCGAGGTGTTCCAGCGCAATATCATGGCCTCGGGCGTGGTGCCGCAGATCAGCCTGATCATGGGCCCCTGCGCGGGCGGCGCGGTCTATTCGCCGGCGATGACCGACTTCATCTTCATGGTGAAGGACAGCTCCTACATGTTCGTCACCGGCCCCGACGTGGTGAAGACCGTCACCAACGAGGTGGTGACGGCCGAAGAACTGGGCGGCGCCTCGACCCACACCCGCAAGTCCGCGTCGCCGACGGCGCCTTCGAGAACGATGTCGAGGCGCTGGCCGAAACGCGGCGCCTGATCGACTTCCTGCCGCTGAACAACCGCGAGAAGGCCCCGGTGCGGCCGTTCTTCGATGACCCGGCGCGGGTCGAGATGAGCCTCGACACGCTGATCCCGCGACAACCCGAACCAGCCCTACGACATGAAGGAACTGATCCTGAAGGTCGCGGACGAGGGCGATTTCTTCGAGATCCAGGCGGATTTCGCCGGCAACATCATCACCGGCTTCATCCGGATCGAGGGTCAGACCGTGGGCGTCGTCGCCAACCAGCCGATGGTGCTGGCCGGCTGCCTCGACATCGACGCAGTCCGCAAGGCGGCGCGGTTCGTGCGGTTCTGCGATGCCTTCGAGATCCCGATCCTGACCTTCGTCGACGTGCCGGGCTTCCTGCCCGGGGTCGGCGCAGGAATACGGCGGCGTCATCAAGCACGGCGCGAAACTGCTGTTCGCCTATGGCGAGGCGACGGTGCCCAAGGTGACCGTGATCACCCGCAAGACCTATGGCGGGGCCTATGTCGTGATGTCGTCCAAGCACCTGCGCGGCGATTTCAACTATGCCTGGCCCACGGCCGAGATCGCGGTGATGGGCGCGCAAGGGCGCGGTGGAGATCCTCTATCGCACCGAACTGGACGATCCGGAAAAGATCGCCGCGCGAACGAAGGATTACGAGGACCGCTTCGCCAATCCGTTCGTCGCGGCCGAACGCGGCTTCATCGACGAGGTGATCATGCCGCATTCCACGCGACGGCGCGTGGCCCGCGCCTTTGCCGCGCTTGCGCACCAAGAAGCTGAGTAACCCGTGGAAGAAACACGACAACATTCCGCTCTAGGGGCAATGGGTGAGGGCGAGGATGGACACGACCATGGTGCATGACACGATCCAGGTGCAGGCCGAGGGCGAGCAGATGCTGCCGGGTGATGCGGCGGAACTGGTCACGCCATCGGGGATGGTCGTGCGCTTGCAGGACGTGGTCTGGAATGCCCCGGGCCCCGCGGGGTTGACGCTGCGGTTCCGCTTTGTCGCGCCCGCCATCGCGGGGGCCGCCGGCGAGGATGTGTTTCTGCCGCTTCGCAGGACATGCTGTGGCTGTGCCAGACCTATGCCATCGACCGCCTGCCCGAAACCGGACCGCAACCCGCGCAGGTGGTGATCTCGATCGCCGATCGCGAACTTGCCTTCGGCGAGGCTGCGCCGGAGGCGACGCAGTTCTTCGAGGCCTATGACATCACCCCGGAGGGATGCGAATGGTCGGCCTTCTGAACCGCGCCCGCACGCCCCGGAGTGTTGCCGATGTTCCCGGAGCCTCGGTGCCGAAATCGCGGACCCCACCCCTTTGCCGTTGGCAGAAGCCGTGGCTCTGCGCTATGGGAAAGGCCGGTCACGTCCCAAGCGGCCGCAACCTCGCGCAGGGGGCGCACGGCTGAACGATCATGCCGTTCGACCCTCCAAGAACATAGGAGCAGAACATGTCGAAGAGCACCAAACTGGTTCTTGCACTTTGCCTGGCAGCCTTCGCGGCTGGCTGTGCGCCCAAGCCCGAAGAAGTCGTTGTCGTTCAGGAGCCCATCTCCACCGAACCGACCTATACCGGCAAGTACAAGTGACCTGAGCGACCGGGACGTCCTGACAGCGTCTGGACGTCCCGCCCACCTGCCGACGCCTTTCCCGGAGGGCACGGCATGCTGAAGCACCGCGGCTTTCCCGGCCGCCTTCCGGGTACAGATCACCAGTTTACGATCCGTCGCGCCAACCACAAGGACGGCCCGGCGAAGATCATCCGCCGCGAGCGTTTTCGCGACCGCAGGCATGTCGACGGCCTTGCCGACGAGGCCTTCATGGCGGCGCTCTGGGCGCATTTCGGCGACCAGCCGTTCGAACGCGGCAATCTCGACGCCGGGCGCCTGTCATGGCTGTTCGGACGCGAGGTGGTGCCGGCCGAAGACCCATTCGACCCCGCAAGCTACGATGCCTTGCTGCGGATCGACGTGAAACGTGCCGAGGCGGCATTTCCGCGCGTCTTTTCGGGCGATGTGGAACTGCCGGCCGCCTCTGACGACGATGGGGATGACTAGGCATGTTTCCGCTGCCGGCCGCGACACTCTGGCGAAAGCCTGCCGACCTGCTCCATCGGGGTGAGATCGGCTTTGCCGGACGGGCGCGGCTGCGTCATTCTGGAGGGGACAGACCCCGTGCCGGTACGCGGCCGGATGCCTGACGTTTCTGACCTTTTCCCTTCCAACTCGCCCGGCTCGACCAGGGTCGGGCGGTTCTTCCCCGTGCCCCCGGCGCACGGGGGCCGCCTGCCTGTGACCGCCCGAAGCACGAGCGGTCCCGCGCAGGAGGGTGTCGCCGCGCGGGGCGGATCCGCGCCGGATCGTCCGGGCGCCCACCGGGCCGCGCCATCGCACGCCACGCATCGAGCGCCACCCGACAGCGCAGGGCGGTGGCCGATTTTTCCAGCCGGGCCGCAGACCCGGCGCGACGAGGGGACGGGGAAGACGATGTTCAAGAAGATCCTGATCGCGAACCGGGGCGAGATCGCCTGCCGCGTCATCAAGACGGCGCGCAGGATGGGCATCGCGACCGTCGCCGTCTATTCTGACGCCGACCGTCACGCGCTGCATGTCGGGATGGCGGACGAGGCGGTGCACATCGGCCCGGCGCCCGCCGCGCAAAGCTACATCGTGATCGACCGGATCATGGAGGCCGTGCGCAAGACCGGTGCCGAGGCGGTTCATCCGGGCTATGGTTTCCTGTCGGAAAACCGGAACTTCGCGGCGGCGCTGGAGGCGGAGGGCGTGGTCTTCATTGGCCCGCCGTCTTCGGCGATCGAGGCGATGGGCGACAAGATCACCTCGAAGAAGATCGCGCAGAAGGCCAGCGTGTCGACCGTGCCGGGCCACATGGGCCTGATCGCGGATGCCGACGAGGCGGTGCGCATCGCGTCGGACATCGGCTATCCGGTGATGATCAAGGCCAGCGCCGGCGGCGGCGGCAAGGGGATGCGCATCGCCTTTTCCGATGCCGAGGCCCGCGACGGGTTCCAGGCATCGAAGAACGAGGCCGCCGCCAGCTTTGGCGACGACCGGATCTTCATCGAGAAATTCGTCACCCAGCCGCGTCACATCGAGATCCAGGTGCTTGCCGACAAGCATGGCAACTGCGTCTACCTTCACGAGCGCGAATGCTCGATCCAGCGCCGCAACCAGAAGGTCATCGAAGAGGCCCCGTCGCCCTTCCTCGACGAAGTGACACGAAGCGCTATGGGCGAGCAGGCCTGCGCGCTGGCGCGTGCGGTGGGCTACAGCAGCGCGGGCACGGTGGAATTCATCGTCGACGGCGCGCGCAACTTCTACTTCCTCGAGATGAACACCCGGCTTCAGGTCGAACATCCGGTGACCGAACTGATCACCGGGATCGACCTTGTGGAGCAGATGATCCGCGTCGCCGATGGCGAGCGGCTGCCCTTCGGGCAGCAGGATCTGAAGATCAACGGATGGGCGATGGAAAGCCGGCTCTATGCCGAGGATCCCTACCGCAATTTCCTGCCCTCGATCGGCCGGCTGACCCGCTATCGCCCCCCCGTCGAGGGGCCGACGGACACGGGTGGCATCGTGCGCAATGACACCGGCGTGTTCGAGGGCGGCGAGATCAGCATGTATTACGACCCGATGATCGCAAAGCTCTGCACCTGGGCGCCGACGCGGGAACAGGCGATCGAGGAGATGCGCCTTGCGCTCGACACGTTCGAGGTCGAGGGCATCGGCCACAACCTTCCGTTCGTGGGCGCGGTCATGGACCATCCCCGGTTCGTGAAGGGAAACATAACGACGGCCTTCATCGCCGAGGAATATCCCGACGGGTTCCAGGGGGCGGTGCTGCACGGCCGGACCATTCGCCGGGTCGCCGCCGCTGCGGCGGCGATGAACCGGGTGGCCGAGATCCGGCGCACCCGGATTTCCGGCACGATGGACAACCACCAGCGCCGTATCGGCGACGACTGGGTGGTGACACTGCAGGGTGAAAGCCACCCGGTCACGGTCGAGGCCGACCGGACCGGATCGACGGTGCGCTTTGCCGATGGCTCGACACATCGTGTCACCTCGGACTGGACGCCGGGTCAGCCGCTCGCGCGGCTTTCCGTCGATGGCGAACCGCTGGTGATGAAGGTTGGCAAGATCCCCTCGGGTTTCCGCCTCCGTCTGCGCGGGGCCGATCTGGCCTGCCATGTCCGCAGCCCGCGCCAGCATCAACTCGCCCGGCACATGTTGGACAAGGTGCCGCCCGACACGTCGAAATACCTGCTCTGTCCGATGCCGGGTCTGATCGTGCGCATCGACGTGGCCGAGGGCGACGAGGTGCAGGAGGGGCAGGCGCTGGCCACGGTCGAGGCGATGAAGATGGAAAACACCCTGCGGGCCGAGCGTCGCGCGGTCGTGCTGCGCATCGCCACCGCGCCCGGTGCCAGCCTGAAGGTCGACGATGTGATCCTCGAGTTCGAGTGACGGCGGGGCGGTGGATCTGATCCTGCATCTGGGTGCGCATCGCACCGGCTCGACAGCCCTCGAACAGGCGCTGTCGGCCAATGCGGAACGCCTTGCGCGCAAGGGCGTGGCGATCCTGAAGCCCGGCCGGTTGCGCCGCCTGCCGGATTTCGGGCGGGTGCCCGCACTGGCAGCCGAGGCCGGCGACCAGGCCCGCGCAAGGCTCGTGGCGGCGCAGTCGGCTTTCCGGGCGGCGGCCGAGGCCACCGGCGCCGGCTGTCTGCTGCTGAGCGAAGAGAACATGATCGGCTCGATCGAGCCCAACCTGCGCGAGGCCTCGCTCTATCCGCAGGCGGCGGCCCGACTGGCGGCCTATGCGGCGTTCTTCGACGCGCCCGCGCGCCGGATCGGCCTGGGCCTGCGGTCCGACGCGGCCCATGCCATCTCGGGTTATGGCTATGTGCTGCGCCGCCGACCGATGCCGCCGCTCGAGACAATGACCGACGATCTGTCATGTCTGGGAACGTCCGGGCGCCGCGGCTGGCGCGATGTGGTGGACGATATCGCGGCTGTCTTTCCCGAGGCCGAAATCCTGGTCTGGCCGTGCGAGATCGCGCGGGGCGGAGCGACCCCGGCGATCGCCGCCGCGCTTGCGGGCCACCACGGGATGCAGCTTCGGGTCGGGCCGGGCCGGGTGAACGCAGGCCCGCGGGCCGATGCGATACCGCAGATCCACGCGCTGCGCGAGGAGGCGCCCGATCTGACCGATGCCGCGCTCGATGCTCGTCTTGCAGCCCTGCCGCCGCCGAAGCCCTATCGTCCGTTCACCCCAGACCAGCTTGCGCGACTGGAGGCCCGCTATGCCCGCGACCTTGCCGAACTGGGCGCCATGGCGCGCGTCACGGTCTGGCAGGGGGACGCCGGCATGGGGCAGGTGGCGTGATGGGGGCGCGGGCCTCAGGGGGGCGGGCGGCGCATCTCGTCGCGGCGCAGCGGGAAGCGGTCGATGGCGTGCGTAATCTCGCGCACGATCCAGGCGAGGGCCGCGGCGTTTCACCTCGCCGTCCTTGTCCATCAGCACCAGCGAAAACCCGCGCGGTCGCAGCCGCTGGCGCACGGCCGTGCGGGCCGCCGGATCGGTGTCGAAGATCACGACGACGTCGCGCTCCTCGAGGGGTCGCAGGTCGGCCTCGATCCGCTGCATCTGGCGGCTGGAAGTTCGGATCGTTCGGTGTGTCCGCGAACACCACGATCGGTCGATTCAGCCAGAGAAACTCCTCCAGCGTCAAGCCCGCGGCGGGGATCGGCGCAAAGGCGCCGCGGTCTGGGCCTCGTCTGCCGCGCGGTTGCGGGGTGCTGTCCTGGGCGGCGGCGAGGCCGGCAGAAAGACAGACGAGAACAAGGATCTGGAACAATTTCATACGCTCTCCTTCCTGACCGATATAGGGCAGGCGGCGGGCGAAACCAAAGTGGATTGCCGGGGCAGACAATGCCCGGCCGCGAAAGGAGACATCCGATGACAGACGAGCAGAAAGCCTGGGCGGCGCTTGCCGCAAAGGAACTGAGGGGCGCAGACCCCGGACACGCTGACCTGGGACGACGCTGGAGGGTATCCGGTCAAACCGCTCTATACCGAGGACGACCTCGCCGGATCTGTCGCATATGGGATGCCCTGCCGGGCCTGGCGCCGTTCACCCGCGGCGTGAAGGCCACGATGTATGCGGGCCGTCCCTGGACGATCCGGCAATATGCGGGTTTCTCCACCGCCGAGGAATAGCAACGCCTTCTACCGCAAGGCGCCTGGCCGCCGGGCAGCAGGGCGTGTCGGTGGCCTTCGATCTGGCCACCCACCGCGGCTATGACAGCGACCATCCCCGCGTGGTGGGCGACGTGGGCAAGGCCGGCGTCGCGATCGACTCGGTCGAGGACATGAAGATCCTGTTCGACGGCATCCCGCTGGACAAGATCAGCGTTTCGATGACGATGAACGGCGCGGTGATCCCGATCCTGGCCAGTTTCATCGTCGCGGGCGAAGAACAGGGCGTGCCCCGCGCCGCGCTGTCGGGCACCATCCAGAACGACATCCTGAAGGAATTCATGGTGCGCAACACCTATATCTATCCGCCCGAACCCTCGATGCGGATCGTGGCCGACATCATCGAATACACCGCAACCGAGATGCCGAAGTTCAACTCGATCTCGATCTCCGGCTATCACATGCAGGAAGCCGGGCGCGAACCTGGTGCAGGAGCTGGCCTTCACGCTGGCCGACGGTCGCGAATATGTGCGGACCGCGATTGCGCGCGGGATGGATGTGGACGACTTCGCCGGGCGGCTGTCGTTCTTCTTCGCCATCGGCATGAACTTCTTCATGGAGGCGGCCAAGCTGCGCGCCGCGCGCCTGCTGTGGCACCGGATCATGTCCGAGTTCGGCGCAAAGAGCCCGGTCAGCCTGATGCTGCGCACCCATTGCCAGACCTCGGGCGTCAGCTTGCAGGAACAGGACCCCTACAACAACGTGATCCGCACCGCCTACGAGGCGATGGCGGCGGTGCTGGGCGGCACGCAGTCGCTTGCACACCAACGCGCTGGACGAGGCGATTGCCCTGCCCGACCGAATTCGCGGCCCGCATCGCGCGCAACACCCAGCTGATCCTGCAGGAGGAAACCGGGATCACCCATGTCGTCGACCCGCTGGCCGGCAGCTACTACGTCGAGGCGCTGACCGCGACCACTCGCCGAACGAGGCCTGGGCGCTGATCGAGGAAGTCGAGGCGATGGGCGGCATGACCAAGGCCGTCGCCTCCGGCATGCCGAAGCTGCGGATCGAGGAAAGCGCCGCGCGCCGTCAGGCGATGATCGACCGGGGCGACGAGGTGATCGTCGGCGTCAACAAGTACCGGCTGGACCAGGAAGACCCGATCGACATTCGCGACATCGACAACGTCGACGGTGCGCGAGGCGCAGATCGCGCGGCTTGACCCGGATCCGCGCGACGCCGCGACGAGGCCGCCTGCGAGGCGGCGCTGGCCGACACTGACCGCGCCGCGCCGCCGAGGGCGGCAACCTGCTGGACGCCGCCATCGAAGCCGCCCGCGCACGGGCCACCGTGGGAGAGATCAGCATGGCCATGGAAAAGGTGTTCGGCCGTCACCGGGCCGAGGTGAAGACCCTCGCCGGGGTCTATGGCGCGGCCTACGAGGGCGACGAGGGCTTCGCCGCGATCCAGAAGGACGTCGAGGACTTCGCCGAGAGCCGAGGGCCGGCGCCCCCGGATGCTGGTGGTCAAGATGGGCCAGGACGGCCACGACCGGGGCGCCAAGGTGATCGCCACCGCCTTCGCCGACATCGGCTTCGACGTCGATGTCGGCCCGCTGTTCCAGACCCCGGAAGAGGCGGCGCAGGATGCCATCGACAACGATGTGCATGTCATCGGCATCTCCAGTCCAGGCGGCGGGGCACAAGACGCTGGCGCCGAAACTGGTCGAGGCGCTGAAGCCGCGGCGGGCGCGGGCGACATCCTGGTGATCTGCGGCGGGGTGATCCCGCAGCAGGACTATGCATTTCTCTACGATCGCGGCGTCAAGGCGATCTTCGGGCCGGGCACCAACATCCCCGAGGCCGCGCGGGATATCCTGAAGCTGATCCGTGCCGCCCGGGGCTGACAGGCCGCGGTCCTAGAGTTCGATTTCGCCGTCCCTGAGGGGTTCTGCGGGGGCCGCGGGCGGCGGCGTGGGCGCCGCCGGCTTGCGCCGGATCAGGATATCGCCGTTGTCGAGCACCACCGGCGCCTCGTAATTGCCGATGTCGTCGATCATCCGCAGCAATTGCTCCGCCATCGGCCGGACTTCGCCAAGCGCGCGGCTCATGTCCTCGATCGCGGGCTGCATTTCGGTGAAGATCCCCTCGAGGATCGAACGCATTCCCCGCTCGACGAGGTTCATGCCTTCCTCCACACCGCCCTGCGGCGGCATCGGGGCATCCTCGGCCCGCAGGGGCGAGGCGAGCATGACCAGGGCCAGAAGGCCAGGCAGGATGGTGGACGCTCTCATGCCCCGATCCTAGCCGATCGCGCCGCGATTCCCCAAGTCACTTCACCTCGGGAAGGTCCAGCGAGACGGGAAAATGATCCGATGCCGCCAAGAGCGCGGCTCGCAATTCCGGCACCTTGAGGCACCCCGGATCGTTCAGCGGGTGCCAGATCCGCCAGCGCGGGGCTGCGGCCGCCAGATCGGGAGAGACCATGATGAAGTCGAGCAGCGCCTCGAAATAGCGCTCCCGGGGTTGCAGCCAGAACCGGGCCGATGTCGGTTGCAATGCCGCCCCGGGGCGTGGCGAGCACCATGGCGGCATGGGGGTCGTGCAGCCGCTGGTCCGGCGCGCAATCGAGGCCAAGCACGATCTCGATGCCGGAATGGCCGAACAGCCGTTCGTATTCGTCAAGCCCCGGGCCGTCGTTGAAATCGCCCATCACGATCACGCTGTCACCCGCCGCAAGATGGCTATCGACCCGGCGGCGGATCCACACGCATTCGGCCAGTTGCTTGCGCCGGTTGTCGATGGCGACCCGCATCAGGGCATCGGCGCCCGCGGGCGCCGTTGGGGTTCTTCGACTTGGCATGAACCCCGATCAGCCGCAGATGCCGGCCGCCCGCCTCCATGGCCAGTTCCAGCGGGGGCTTGGAAAACCGGATCGGTTCGGGCCGCGCATCCACGTCGATGTCGAAAAACAGCACCGAATCGAATCGCGGCGCCTTTTCGCGCTGCGTCTCGCTGCCGGGCCTGCCTTGCGGATCGTGGCGAACGTGCACGCGGTCGGGATCGTAGAGCAGCGCGATTTCCTGTTCGGTATCGCTGGCAAATCCCATGATCGCCTTGCTGGTTCGCAGCTCGAAGGCGCGGGCGAAGTTTTCCAGTTGCCTGACCGTATCGCGGCGCGACCCCTGGTTCGGGGCCTCGATGATCATCACCGCGTCCGCGTCGATCGCGGTCAGCACGATCGCCACCGCCTCGGCCTGGTCGCGCCGGGTCACCTTGTAGCGTGCGGACCATTCGCCGTCCGCCACAAGGCGATTGCGGTCGTCGAACAACTGGGTGAACCATTCGATATTGTAGGTGGCCAGCCGAAGCATCGTCACGCCGCCTGTTTCGACGAGATCTCTTCCCACGCCGCGTTGATCGCGATCAGCCGCTTTTCGGCCAGCTTGATCGCCTCTTCCGGCACACCGCGCGCCTGCATCCGGTCGGGGTGGCTGTCGCGGACGGCCTGTTTCCACGCGGCCCGGGCCTGTTCCAGCCCGGCGTCCGGCGGCAGGCCCAGCACATCATAGGGGTCGGGGTGCGCATCGGGCACATAGCGCGCCAGCAGCGCCCGATAGCACGGTTCTCCGACGCCAAAGATGCGGGCGACCTCGTGCAGGAACTCCTCTTCGTTCGGGTGCCAGTGGCCGTCGGCGACCGAGATCTCGAACAGGCCTTCCAGCAGGTCGACGAGAACCGCGTCATCCCCCCGGAACATCGCCCGGATCTTGCGGGCATAGGCGTCGAAGCCCGCCACGTCCTGCCGCGCGAGATTGAAGACGCGCGCCGCGTTGGCCTCTTCTTCCGGTGGGATCGAGAACACCTGGCGGAACGCGGCGACCTCGTTGCGCGTGACCTGGCCATCGGCCTTCGCCATCTTCGCGCCAAGGGCGATCACCGCGATGGTAAAGCCAACCGAGCGTTCCGGCGGCGCGCGCAGGCGATCGAACACCGCCGAAAGCCCCTCGCCCGAGGCGAGTGCTGTCAGGGCATCGGTGATGCGCGTCCAGATCGACATGATGATACACTAACGCGCGGCTCTGGCGCTGTCAGGTCAGCAATTTCTGCATCAGCACAAGGTCTATGTAGCGGTCGAATTTCCATCCGACGTCGCGCAACACGGCCACCTGCGCATAGCCCATGCGCGCATGAAAGGCCCGGCCCTCGGCATTCTCGGCGCTGACGCCGCCGAACAGGCTGCGCACGCCCGCCGCACGGGCATGATCCTCGACCGCGCCCAGAAGCAGCCGGCCGAACCCCCGGCCCCGCGCCTGCGGCGCCAGAAGGATCGAATGTTCCTTGGTGCGGATGTTGCCCGGCCCCGGCCGGAAGGCGTCATAGCAGGAAAATCCGCCGATCCCCCCATCCGTTTCGGCCACGAAGAAGGCCGGGCGTTCCGCGATCGCCGCCTCCACCTCGGCCAGACGCTTTTCCACCGGATTGAAGGTCACGGTGGTCTCGCGGATGTAGTGGTTCCAGATATCGGCCACCCCGGCCGCATCGGCCGCGACCGCCCGCCGGACCGTCACAGCACCCTCGGGCCATGGGGCGTGTCGAATTCGGCCCGGATGGCCTTTGCCGGCCCGTCCTCGATCACCACCCGCGGATCCGCAAACCGCCCCGCGAGGGCCGCGCGCAGGGCCGCAGCGTGCGGGATGGGCGATCTGCAACCGGCGCAGGCGCACGCCGGCATCCGGCAGACCGTGCGGCGGGATGGGCCGCGCCCTGCCACTGGATCAGGGCCGGGAAGGCATCGTCGAACGGCAGCCGCCCGTTATGCGGCACCGCCATGCTGCCAGCGAAGATCGCCGCGCGACAAGGCCACCGGCTCCCGATGCCCTCGGGCCCCAGCGCCACCTCGACGTCAAGATCGTCGCAGGCCGCGATCCAGTTGGTCAGGCGGGGCGGACCGGCAAAACGGTCGAGATCGAACCAGCGAGGCCACGCCGGGGCTGGGGCCTCGGGATCGATCGGCGATGACCTCGAGATAGAGCTCGCCAAGACCGAGGAGCCGGTTATGGGTGGCCATGTAGCGGATGCTAGCCGCCCGGCGCAAGTGGGATCGCCCAGCGCCGCCTCGACTGCGCCACGCCGTCCGCCAGCGTCCGGGCCGAAACCGCCAGATGGTCGAGCCGCAGCATTTCAGGCGACCTTCGCCAGAACGGGTCTCCGCCGCAGCGATTGCGCCAGCGACTTGAACCGCGCCGCGCCACCTCGCCGAACAGCCCCTCGCCCAGCGGCGTCAGCTCCAGTTCCAGCAGCCTCTTCTTCGGCCTTGCCAGCTCAGCCGCGCCCGCCTAGCACGGGTCGGCCACGGCGAACATCGCGCCAAAGCGCATCGCCTTGCCGAGCACTTCGGCATCGCGGATCTGGTCGTCGTCCAGGAGCCGGAACAGCGGTTCGAGCCGTGAGCCCGCACGCGGCTGTTCTTGTAGCGGTGCAGAAGCGCGAGGCCAAGGAACACCCGCCCCGGATGGTCGAGCCCGCCGAGGTTCGCGCGCGTGGCGTTGTCGAAGCAGACCTCGGCCCGGATAATCCGGATGCGCCCGCCAGGTGGTGTCGTGCAGCAGGCAGGCGGCCTTGATCAGGCGCATGCGGTCCGTCGTCGGCGTCGGGAAACAGCGGCTGCAGGAATTCGAACAGCTTCTTGCCGAAGCCCGGCAGCGGGCGCACGAGTTTCGGCCATCCGCGCGGCCTCGATCAGCGGGTCGCGGGCGCGCAGACGCTCGGGCATCTGCTCGTAGAGCAGGCCCTCGCGGATGCCGTAGGCCGAAACGTCGATCTCGCTGCGGCTTGAACGCTTCGACCAGCTCGCGCAGCACCTCGCAGGCCAGCGGCACCAGTTCCATGCGTTCCTGCGAGGTGCCGGTGCGGGCCCGCAGGACGGCAAGGTCGGTCGCCGCGAGCCAGTCCAGCGTGTTCGAGGATCCGCTCGGGCATCATCCGGTATTCGTGCAGCACGGTCAGCGGGTAGTTCGCGCCGTTCCATGTCGAGCCGCGCGATCACCCGCCACGATCCGCCGACGAGGTAGAGCCGGCTCACGCCGTGGACTTGAGCATCGCTGGCGCCGATTTCACACCTTGGCGATATGGGCCCGGCGCTGCCTTCGGGCCGCCGTCGACCTGCTGCAGCCGGAACGGACCGAGCGGCGAGGTCGACACGCGCTTGCCGACCTTGCCATCGCCGATCCGCGCCAGTTCCATCGAGTTGCCGCCGATGTCGCAGACGATGCCCTTGGCATCGGGCCAGCCCAGCAGCACCCCCTGCGCCGACAGCCGCGCCTCTTCGTCCCCGTCGATCACCCAGAGCTTCAGGCCGGTCTCGCGCAGCACCTCGGCCTGGAATTCCGGCCCGTCCTCCGCCTCGCGCACCGCGGCAGTTGCGACCACCGTCAGCGGCGCTGATCTGCCATCCCCTCGGCCAGAAGGGCAAACCGGCGCAGCGCCGCCAGCGCGCGTTCCCGGCCCTGCGGGGTTCAGCCGCCCGGTCTCGGCCAGGCCCTTGCCCAGTCCGCACATGATCTTTTCGTTGTAGAAATAGGCCGGGCTGCGCGCCGCCCCGTCGAACACCACCATCCGCACCGAGTTCGAGCCGACGTCCACCACGCCCGACCCGGCGACAGCGCGCGGGCCGAGGGGTCGTCGAACAGCGGGCGTCCGAACGGACCGTCGTTCTCGTCCTCGGGTGCGGGCGTCTGTCCGTCGGCCATGGCAGATCCTCTCCATCGCTTGCGGGCGTGCACCATGACGCCGCCCAGCGCAGGGTCAGCGCGTCAATGGCACCGCGGCCAACTCGTCGCGTGTGCCCGCGCCAGCTCTCGCGAGCACGTCCGGGCGCCCTGCGCCGCCGTGCCGCGCCCGGACAGCGAGGGGTTTTCCATGAAGAACCGGTGGCAGCTGAACAGCTTGCGCATCCCCGGCGCGTCAGGTCGCGGTGATAGGTGCCGTCCGGCGCCAAGACCCAGCTTTGCGCCTCGTCGGCCAGGTTGGCGGCCATGATCTGGCTGACGATCTGGCTCTTCACCGTCGGGTTATGCGCCTCGACCAGCGTTTCGACCCGGCGCGTCAGGTTGCGGCCCATCCAGTCGGCGGAGGAGATGAACACCCGCGCCTTCTTCGACGGCAGCCCGTGGCCGTTGCCGAAGCAGACGATGCGGCTGTGTTCCAGGAACCGCCCGACGATCGACTTCACCCGGATGTTCTCGCTCAGGCCCTTGACGCCCGGGCGCAGGCCGCAGATGCCGCGGATCGACCAGACTGATCTTCACGCCCGGCCTGCGAGGCCGCGTAAAGCGCGTCGATCACGTCCGGCTCGATGAGCGCAGTTCATCTTGGCCCAGATCTCGGCCGGCCGGCCGGCGCGGGCATGGTCGGCCTCGGCCGCGATCAGCTCGAGCAGCCGCGGCTTCAGCGTGATCGGCGAGATCGCAAGGTTCTCCAGCCCCTCGGGCTGGACATAGCCCGAGAGGTAGTTGAAGACCTTGGTCGCATCGCGCCCCAGCGCCGGCGTCGCAGGTGAAGAAGCGACAGGTCGGTGTAGATCCGCGCGGTGATCGGGTGATAATTGCCGGTGCCGTAATGGGTGTAGGTGACCAGGTTGTCGCCCTCGCGCCGGACCACGGTGCTGATCTTGGCATGGGTCTTGTAGTTGATGAACCCGTAGACGACATGCGCCCCCGCCCGTTCCAGCCGGCGCGACTGGCGGATGTTGGCGGCCTCGTCGAAGCGGGCCTTCAACTCGACCAGCGCGGTCACCGACTTGCCGGCCTCGGCGGCCTCGCACAGCGCCTCGACGATCGGGCTGTCGCGTGAGGTGCGGTAGAGCGTCTGCTTGATCGCCAGCACATTCGGGGTCGCGCGCCGCCTGTTCCAGAAAGCGGATCACCATGTCGAAGGTCTCATAGGGGTGATGCAGCAGCATGTCCTTCTGCCGGATCGCCGCGAACATGTCGCCGTCGTGGTCCTGCACCCGTTCGGGCACGCGGGGGGTGAACGGCGGGCCACAGCAGGTCGCTGCCGGCTGGCCAGGACCAGTTCCTTCAGGTCCGCCATGCCGAGCAGACCCTTGACCTCGACCACCTCGTCGTCGGTGACGGCAAGTTCCTCCATGATCAGCGCGCGCAGGTCCTCGGGCGCGCCGGCGGACATCTTCAGCCGGATCACCTCGCCCCGGCGGCGGCGCTTCAGCGCGGTTTCGAATTCGCGCACCAGATCCTCGGCCTCGTCCTCGACCTCCAGGTCGCTGTCGCGCAGCACGCGGAAGGTGCAATGGCCGCGTGTCGGTATAGCCGGGGAACAGCATTCCCAGATGCAGCAGCAGCAGCTCCTCCAGCGGCAGGAAGCGGTGCTCGCCGGCCTTGGCCGGGCAGCGGCACGAAGCGGGCGATCTGCTGCGGGATCGGCAGCAGCGCCTGGAGCGCGCGCCTGTCGCTCGCCCGCTCCAGCTGCAGCGCAAGCGCAAAAGCCGGTGTTCGGGATGAAGGGAAACGGATGCGCCGGGTCGATGGCGAGCGGCGACAGCACCGGAAAGACCTTGTTCAGGAAGTGCGCTTCGCAGATGCTTCAGGTCCCGCGCGGTCAGCTTGCCGCGGGTCAGAAGCGAGATGCCGTCGCGCCTCCATCTCGCGCTTGCAGCTGGTTGAAGGTGCGTCTGCTGGGTCTGCATCAGGCGGCGCGCGTCGGCGTTGATCAGGGCAGCTGTTCGCGCCGGGCTGCGGCCCGTCGTCGGACGGCGTGGCGTTGCCCGCTCGGGCCAGTTCGCGCAGGCCGGCGACGCGGACGGTGTAGAATTCGTCGAGGTTGGTGGCGCGAGATCGACAGGAACCGCAGCCGTTCCAGCAGCGGGCACGCGCGGGTTGCGCGGCCTCTTCCAGCACGCGCCAGTTGAAGGCCAGCCAGCTCAGCTCGCGGTTGAAGAAGCGCCGCGGCCCCGTCCGTCTCGGCATCGGGCAAGCTCGACGGGTGCGGGGAAGGGGGCGTTCAGGAAATCCGCCTGGGTCATGGAGCCGGTTATGCCGCTGTGATTTCGTGACAGGATTGCGATGACATCTTTCGCCCGTGCGGCGGCCTGTCCAGAACCTCGCCGGCCAGCGCGCGCGTGACCGGGCGGCCTTCGGCCAGCGCGCGCGGCATCCAGCGCGCGCCACCAGGTCGCGCGCGGCGGCGAAGGAGCGGTCCATCCGGCTGACCAGATAGGGGATCAGGTGCCGGCGCGACGGTGATCTGGCGGTCGGCGAACAGCTTGACCAGGACGGCCGACAAGCAGCGCGTCATCGGGAGCGTCGAGCCGGGCCACCGCGCGCGGCCTGCATGCGGCTGTGCCAGGTCGGGCAGCCGCAGCCCCCAGTCGCGCGGCGGGGCGCGCGCGGTCAGCAGCAGCGCCCGCCGCGGTCGCCAGCATGTTGTGCAGGTGGAACAGCGCTGCCTCGGCCGCCGCTGTCGCCGGCAGCCGGTCCGCATCCTCCACCACGACTGCGTCGGCGCCGGCCAGGTCCGGCAGGTCGCACGCGGCGAGCGCTGCCGCGCCGACACGATCCGCGCGCCGCGTATCGGCGGCCCAGACATGGGCCAGATGGGTCTTGCCCGACGCCCTCCGGCCCGACCAGCAGCAGCTTGCGCCCGGGCCAGTCCGCCAGTCGTCGAGCGCCGCCAGCGCCAGCGCGTTCGACGGGCGAGACGAAGAAATCCTCGCGCCCCAGCGCCGCGCGTCGCGGGCAGGTCGAAGGTCAGCTGGCGCGTCACCGCGGTCGTCATCGCCGGGCTCGTCCTCCGCTCGGCCGGGGCCGATGCGCCCTCGAGTGCCGCGGTAAAGCAGGCTGTCGCGGTACTGCGCGACCGCGAAGCGGGTCAGCACGCCGATCATTGCGGCCACCGGCACCGCGACCAGCATGCCCGACAAAGCCGAACAGCGAGCCGAAGGCCGACAGCGCGAACAGCAGCCAGACCGGGTGCAGGCCGACCGACTTGCCAACCAGCTTCGGCGTCAGGATGTTGCCCTCGACGAACTGGCCGACGGCGAAGATCGCCGGCCACGATCCCGATCGACCACCAGTCGCCCCAGAACTGGAACAGCGCAAGCCCGATGGCCAGCGCGCCGCCGACCAGCGCGCCGACATAGGGGATGAAGGTGATCGCCCCGGCGATCGCCCCGACGACAAGGCCGAACTCCAGCCCCGCCAGCATCAGCGCCACCGCATAGAAGGTGCCGAGGATCAGGCAGACGCGACACCTGCCCGCGCACGAAGCCGGCCAGCACCGCGTCGATCTCGCGCGCGAGGCGGCGCACGACCGGCGCATGGTCGCGCGGCAGCAGCGCGTCGATCCGGGCGACCATGTGGTCCCAGTCGAGCAGCAGGTAGAACGCCACCACCGGCACGACCACGAGGAAGACCACGCACCGAGATCACGCCCAAGCGCCGAAGTCACGAGCCCGTTCAGCAACTCGCCCCCGCGCGCCTGCATCGCCTCGCCGATCTGCTGCAGCGTCTGGCGCATGGTCGATGTGTCGTCTGCCAGGTCGGGAAACTGCGTGATCAGGAAGTGCCTGCAATTCGCCGCGCAATCTGCGGCGCGGCCTCGATCAGCGCGGCCAGCTGGCTCAGCAGTGTCGGGATCACCGCCAGCACCACCAGCACCACCAGCAGCACGGCGACGAGCGTGATCAGGATGACCGCCGCCACCCGGCTCAGTCCCGCCCGCTCCAGTCGGTCGGCGACGGGGTCGAGGAAATAGGCGATCGCGCCGCCGACCAGGAAGGGCACCATCACGTCGCCCAGCAGCCAGAGGACCACGAGAAAGCCCGCCGTGGCGATCCCCCAGTATTTGAGCTGTTCCCGAACCGGCAAAGCCATCGCACGTTCCTTCCGACCGCTGCCCCGTTCTGGACGACCACCGCTTGCCCGGCAAGCCCGCACTTGCCGCTCCCTTGCCCAAAACATGCGGATCGCTTAAGCGATGCGCAACCCTGTTCAAGCCGCACCCGGACCGACCCGCCGAGAAAGAGAACCCATGCGCCTGTCCCGCTACTTCCTGCCCGTCCTCAAGGAAAACCCCGCCGAGGCGCAGATCGTCAGTCACCGCTACATGCTGCGCGCCGGCATGATCAAGCAGCAGGCCGCCGGGATCTATTCCTGGCTGCCGCTCGGGTTTCGGGTGCTGCGGCGGATCGAACAGATCGTGCATCAGGAACAGATCCGCGCAGGCCACATCCCGCTGCTGATGCCGACGCTGCAGCCGGCCGACCTGTGGCGCGAAAGCGGGCGCTACGACGACTACGGCGAAGGAGATGCTGCGCATCACCGACCGGCACGAGCCGCGACCTGCTCTACGGTCCGACCAACGAGGAGATGATCACCGACATCTTCCGCGCCCATGTCGGCAGCTACAAGGATCTGCCGCTGACGCTCTATCACATCCAGTGGAAGTTCCGCGACGAGATGCGTCCCCGCTTCGGCGTGATGCGCGGCCGCGAGTTCCTGATGAAGGACGGCTACAACTTCGATGTCGACGTGCCGCTCGGCGATCCATGCCTACAACCGCCACATGGTCAGCTACCTGCGCACCTACGAGCGCATGGGGCTGCAGGCGATCCCGATGCGCGCGGCCTCGGGGCCGATCGGCGGCGACAACACGCATGAATTCCTCGTGCTGGCCTAGACCGGCGAGTGCGAGGTGTTCTATGACAGCGCGATCACCGAGCTCCGGTTCGGCGAGCGCGATATCGACTATGATGACCGCGCCGAATGCGCGGCGATCGTGAAGGAATTCACCACCCTCTACGCCCGCACCGACGAAACCCACGATCCGGCGATGTTCGACGCAGATCCCCGAGGCGCGCCGCAAGACCTGCGCGCGGGATCGAGGTGGGCCAGATCTTCTATTTCGGCACCAAGTATTCCGAACCGATGGGCGCGGTCGTGACCACCGAACCGGCGAGCGCGGTGCCGGTGCAGATGGGCTGCCACGGGATCGGCGTCTCGCGCCTGCTGGGCGCGATCATCGAGGCCAGCCACGACGACAAGCGGCATCATCTGGCCCGAAGGCGTGACGCCCTTCCCGGTCGGGATCGTGAACCTCAAGCAGGGCGACGGCGCAGCCGACGCCGCCTGCGACGCGCTTTACACGGCGCTTCACGCGCGGGGGCTGGAGCCGCTCTACGACGACCGCGACGAACGCGCCGGCGCCAAGTTCGCGACGATGGACCTGATCGGCCTGCCCTGGCGCATCACCGTCGGGCCCGCGAGGCCTGGCCGCCGGCGTGGTGGAACTGACCTCGCGCCGGACCGGCGCCAGCGAGGAGATGTCGCCCGAGGAAGCTGTGGCGCGGGTGGCCGCGATCTACGCCGGGCGCTGACCGCCCGCCCCGAGGAAAGGCCGGGGGGTTTTCCACCCCCCGGACCCCCCGAGGATATTTGTGAACAGAAAGAAGCGGCGGGAAGACGAGACCGCCCGACGGAAACAGATGGCCAACCGCACCGCCCCCTTTGCCGGATTTGAATGGATGATCGCCTGGCGCTATCTGCGTGCGCGCCGGGCCGAAGGCGGGGTCAGCGTGATGACCTGGATTTCAGCCTGATCGGGATCACGCTGGCGGTCTTTGCGCTGATCGCCACGCTGGCGGTGCGCGCGGGGTTCCGGGCCGAGTTCGTCGACACGATCCTGGGCGCAAACGCCCATGTCACGGTCTATTCGCTCCGGCGAGACTGAGACGACGGCCAGCTGATCGCGCGGCTTTACCGCGACTAGACGCGATGGCCGCGCGGCTCGCTGCGGTGCCGGGCGTGACCCGGGCCGCCCCCCTGATCCGGGGCAGGCTGATGGTCGACCGCACGGTGACCGGACACAACCGGGGCCGAGGTCTTCGGCATCGTTGCCGACGATCTGGCCACCATCCCCCGCGTCGGCGCGGGCCGCGAGGCGATCGGGCGACCTCGCGCGGTTTCGGCGACGGGCATCGCCATCGGTTCGGGCGTGGCGCGCGAGCTGGGCGTGACCGTCGGCGACCGGGTGCGGCTGATCTCGCCCGAGCGGCGTCAAGACCGCGATGGGCACCTGCCCGCGGGTCAAGGCCTATGAGGTGGTCTACATCTTCACCGCCGGGCGCTATGACATCGACCACGACCCGCATCTACATGCCCTTCGTCGAGGCGCAGAGCTATCTTCAACCGGAAGGTCTGGCCGACGAGATCGAGGTGATGGTCGACAGATCCCGACGAGATCGAAGAGCTATGCCCGGCCGTTGCTGGAGACGGCGGGCGCCGGCGGCGCTGCTGTGGACGTGGCAGGACAGCTCGGGCGCGTTCCTGCGCGCGCTGGACATCGAGGACAACGTGATGTTCGTGATCCTGTCGGTGCTGGTGCTGATCGCGGCGATGAACATCGTCTCGGGCCTGATCATGCTGGTGAAGAACAAGGGCCGCGACATCGGCATCCTGCGCACCATGGGGCTGACCGAGGGGTCGCGTCCTGCGGATCTTCTTCATCTGCGGGGCCTTTACCGGGCGTGATCGGAACGCATCGCCGGGGTGGTCCTGGGCTGCCTGTTCGCGATCTAACATCGATCCGATCATGTGCGTTCGTGAACTGCGTCTCGGGCGGGGCCGAGGTCTGGGATCCGTCGATCCGCGGGATCTACGCGCTGCCGGCAAAGCTGCAGCTGGCGGACGTGCTGTCGGCGGTGGCGCTGTCGCTGGGCCTGTCCTTCATCGTCACGATCTTTCCCGGCCCGCCGGGCGGCGCGGATGAACCCGGTCGAGGCGCTGCGCTATGAGTGAGGCGATGCTGCGGCTCGAGCGGATCGAAAAGACCTACAACCGCGGCAACGCCGGCCGAGGTGCAGGTGCTGCGCGGGCGTCGACCTGACGGTCGCGCCGGGCGAGGTGGTGGCGCTGGTGGCGCCTTCGGGGGCGGGTAAGTCGACGCTGCTGCACATCGCGGGGCTGCTCGACACGCCGGATGCCGGGGCGGGTGCGCCTGCGCGGGACGCGCGATGACGCGGCCTGTCGGACCGCGCCCGGACCGAGGCGCGGCGCGCCGAAGTGGGCTTCATCTACCAGTTCCACCACCTGCTGCCCGAGTTTTCGGCGCTGGAGAACGTCGTGCTGCCGCAGCTGGCCAACGGCATCGCCGACGGCCGCGGCCGAGGCGCGCGCCGCGGATCTTCTGGACCAGCGTCGGCGTGCGGCCCGCGGGCCGGCCACCGCCCGGCGGCGCTGTCGGGGGGCGAACAGCAGCGCGTCGCCTTCTGCCGGGCGCTGGCCAATGCGACCGAAGCTGCTTGCTGGCGGACGAGCCGACCGGCAACCTGGACCCCGGCACGTCGGACCAGGTGTTCGGGGCGCTGATGGAGCTGGTGCGCGACAACCGGCCTCTCGGCGCTGATCGCCACCCACAACCTGGAGCTTGCGGCGCGGATGGACCGGATCGTGCAGCTTCGCGCGGGCCGCGTCGTCTGACATTGCGCGCGGCCGGCCGGCATGGTTTGATCGGCTGAGTTGTTTCTGGAGGCTTCGTTGCAATCCCTATCGCCCGTGTTGCTTGTCGCTCCGCTCGCCGCGCTCGGACTGCTCGCCGCCTGTCTTCCGACCGGGCAGGGCCCGTCCGAGGCGATCCCCACCGGCGCGGAGGATTTTGCCAGCTACTGCGCCGGATGCCACGGCAGCGGCGGCACCGGTGACGGCCCCGATGCCGCGGGGTTGCCCATGGCGCCGGCCAACCTGACCACCATCGCCGCCCGCAACGGCGGCACCTTCCCGATGACCCGCGTGATGGCTCATATCTGGGGCTATGCGCAGGAAGACGGCCGGGTGATGCCGAGGTTCGCGCCGCTGCTCGACGGCAACATGGTGCTGTTCGACAGCGGCGACGGGATCGCCACGCCGACGCCGATCCGGCTGGTGCAACTCGGCCAATATGTGAAGGGCTTGCAGGCACCCAAGGGCTGAGGCCGGTGTCCGGATCTGGCGCAGGCTGATCCGGCGGCCGCCCTGCGATTGCCGCTCATGCGCCCGATCCGAGCGGCTGCCGCCGAGGATTTTCGCGCCGGCTTGCCGCCGGGGTTTGCCGCAAATGGTCAACCAGGCACGCAACCGGAACCAGGGCCGGCCTGACGGGCTGGCGGTCAGCTTGCGGAGCGGGAGCGGTGCGCCTCGCCCCCCGGTCAAGCGGCGGGGCCGTTCCCCGGGCGGGCAGGATGCGAGCGCCACAGGACCGGTCGAGCGGGGGCCCCTTGGGGCAGGAAGTGCCCCGTTGCCAAGACTGCCAGAGTTCCCGCCCCGGGTCCGTGACCGAGGTCACGCAACCGGGCCTTCCCTGGGCCGGCGACGTCCGCCGTCAGAACCGGAGACACGCGGCAAGGGCACCGCGCAGCGCCCGGCTCGATCCGGCGAGCGAGACGCGCCCGATCGCCATGCCGTCGACCGAGAGGTCGGCCGCGCTGTCCCGCCCGGCGAGCCAGCTTGCCAGCGGGCTGCCATTCAGCGTCACCAGATAGGCCCCGCCACTTGCAGGCTGGCGCTGCGCCGGCCCGCCGATCGGCCCGTGCGAGGCAAAGCGCACCTCGAGCCGCAGCATGTCGCGCGCGGGCGGCTGATGGAACAGGAGCGCCAGCCAGGGCTGACCCTCGAGACAGAAGGCCGCCATGCTGCGCAGCGCGCCCGGCCCGCCAACCACCGCCACGGGCGGCGCGCCGGGCGGTTGGCGCAATTCCCACCGGCCCGGGTCGGGCGGGGCTGCGGCCGCAGGCGCCGGGGCGGGCTCTGGCGCCGCGTCCGCCTGGGCGGGCGGGGTGGGTGCAGGGGCCTCGGCCGCGAAATCCAGCCGCTCTTCGCAGCCGTCCGCGCCGGTGCGCGGCGGTGTGCAGAACTGCCCGTGCAGATAGGCCACCAGGGTGCGCCCCTCGATCTCTACCGCCTGGGCATAGCTTGACCACGCGGCCGCGTATCCGCCCGGACCCGACAGCCAGACCTGCACCGGGCATCCGGCCGATCCGCAGAAATAGCTTGCCGCGTTCTCGCAGTTCAAACCCGCAAGGTTCATCACATAATCGGTCCGACCGTCGCCGTTCAGCTTCGACCCCGGTCAGATATTCGGGCCCCGCCGACGGCGTTCCCCCGCCCTCGCGGCAAGCCGCGAAATTCTCGGCCGTCGCGGCATCGACTTCGGGCGGGGTCTGGGCCAGGGTTGCGGTTGCAAGGCAGACGGTCGCAATGACGGCGAAGATCTGACCCGGGCGCGCGAGGAGCATGGCAATTCCTTCCGGCAAATGCCGCGAGGGTGCCACAGGGAAAGGGCCCGGTAAACAAGGATGCATCGAGGTTTGATCATGCCCGGGCAGGGCGCCTCGACCCGGCCCGCGGCGTGCGTGTCGGCGGTGGCAACCACTCTGGTGTTCCCACGAGGCTGGGCGCCGGTCTTGCCGCCGGATGGCTGCGGCGCCTGCGAAACAGGCGGCGGGGCCGACCGGCGCCCCACCAGCGGAGGTGAAGAGATGGATGGGGATCGCCGAACCGGCGACGACGGGGCTTGCCGCGTGCCCGGCGCAAGGCGGGTGGGCGTGGCTTGAGGCCCGCGCGTCGCAACCTTCTGATCCTTGGCGGGATCGTCGCCGTCATCCAGGCCGTCCGGACCCGGCCGTGGGAGCAGCTTTTCGGGCGTCGGCCCGAATATGTGGCACTGGACGGGCTGCCCCCTTTCCGCAGGCTTGCCGGGGACGGCGGGCAGGTGTCGGCCGCCTCTGCCGCGCTGATCGGCCTCGACCCGCCCGACGACCGGGTGCTGGCGCGCAGGGCGCGGGCGAAAGCCGTGCGGGCGGAGCTGTGCGATGCCCTCTTCGGCCCCGACATTCCACCGGGCGCCGTGCCGATCGCCTATTTCAGCGAGTTCCGCTGCCCCTATTGCCGTGCCCTCGAGCGTGAACTGGAGCCAATTCTGGCTGAGAACCCCGGCGCCCTGCATCTGGTCCAGCATGAGCTTCCCATCTTCGGCCCACAGTCGGAACTTGCGGCAAGGGCCTCGGTCGCGGCGGCGCGGCAGGGTTTGCAGCAAGCCCTGCGCCGGCGCTTCATGCGCGGCCCGCTCGTCGCCGACGAGGGGTCGATCCTTGCGGTTGCGGCGCGTGTCGGGATTGATGTCGATCAACTCGCCCGCGACATGAACGGCCCCGATGTGCAGGCGAGCCTGGATCGGACGCGGGCGCTGGCGGACGTCTTCGGGTTCATCGGAACGCCGGCACTGGTGATCGGCCGGACGGTGCTGGAGGGGGCCGTGCCGGAACCCCTCTTGCGCCGGGTCGTCGCGGACGAGATGGCACTGGCGCCCCCCGCCGCCTGCTGATGCCGGCGCGACGCAGCAAGGCGCGGTGGGCATCACGCCCGGCGGCCAGTGCGCTTAGACCGTCATGGACGGGCTCGCGTCAGGGAACGGCGTCGGACGTGCCCAGATCGAACACGTCGCCGGGGAAGAACTTGGCAAGGCGGATGTCGGCCGAGCGGGCATGGCCCTCCATCCCCTCAAGCCGGGAAATCCGGGCGGTCGCTTCCGCAAGGGGCCGCGCCGCGGCACGGGTCGCGCGTTGCCACGTTACCGTCTTCATGAACTTGTGGACCGACAAGCCCGCCCGTATAGCGTGCCGCCCCCGATGTCGGCAGCACATGGTTCGGTCCCGATGTCTTGTCGCCGAAGGCGACCGTCGTCTCTTCCCCGAGAAACAGCGACCCGTAGGACTGAAGCCGTCCACAGCCACCAGTCGAGATCGGCCGCCTGGACATGCAGATGCTCGGGCGCGATACTGGTCTGCGACGCGGGCCATTTCCTCGGCACTGTCGCAAAGGATGACCTCGGCGAAGTCGGCCCAGGCGGCGCGCGCGCTGTCCCGGTTGACCGTCGGCAGGCTTTCGATCAGTCCGGGGACAAGCGCCATCACCCGGTCGGCCAGGGTCCGGTCCGAAGCCACCAGCCAGACCGGCGAATTGTAGCCGTGTTCGGCCTGCCCGACCAGATCGTAGGCGACCATCTCCGGATCGGCGCTGGCATCGGCGACGACCATGCTGTCGGTCGGGCCGGCGAACATGTCGATGCCGACCTGGCCGTAGAGAATGCGCTTGGCTTCCGCGACATACTGGTTGCCGGGCCCCACGAGGATGTCGGCCTTCGGCAGGCCGAACAGGCCGCTTGCCATCGCGGCGACCCCCTGCACCCCGCCCAGGTTCAGGATCACGTCCGCCCCGCAGAGATCCATCGCGAAGATGATCGCGGGCGGCATGCCGATCCCCGGCCGCGGGCGGAGAGCAGGCGGCGATATGGGGAACCCCGGCAACCTTGGCGGTCGTGATCGTCATGATCGCGCTTGCGACATGGCTATAGCGCCCGCCCGGCACATAGCACCCCGCGGCCGACACGGGGATCTGCTTTTGCCCGGCGA
Source organism: uncultured Alphaproteobacteria bacterium (assembly GCA_963700485.1). Classification (GTDB taxonomy): domain Bacteria; phylum Pseudomonadota; class Alphaproteobacteria; order Rhodobacterales; family Rhodobacteraceae; genus Aliitabrizicola. The sequence goes on along the minus strand of CAVOXQ010000006.1, from coordinate 162,143 downwards.
CGAGGCCCGGCAGGATCTCGACCGTGCAGTCGGAAACGGATGCGCGCTGGGCTTCGGCAAACCGGCGCACATTGTCATGGGCAAAGCGGATGTCAGCGCGCAGCTTTTCGGGAACAAGCGCGGCAGCGGCCTCGCGCGCCTCCTGCGTGACGATGACCTCGCCTTCCCAACGGTCGAGGTCGCGTGCGAATTTTCGGGCGGCAGCCTCGCCGTCGGCCGCGATCTCCGCGAGCATCCGTTCGACGAGCGCGCGCACGTCCTGGTAGCCCGTCTCGGCTGTCCGCCCGGCCTTCTTCAGATAGATCATGGAATTGACTTTCGGTTTACATGCGGCCCTTCCAGGGCACGAGGCGGCGCTCGACAAACCGCATCAGCAGGTCGAAGGCGAAGGCGATGATGGCGATCACGAAAATGCCCATGATGACCACCGGTGTCTGCAGGAACTGACTGGCCGAAAGCACCATGTAGCCAAGCCCCTTGGTCGCCGCGACCATCTCGGCGGCCACAAGCGTCGTCCAGCCAAAGCCGATGCCGATCCGCATCGCCGTCAGGATCTCGGGCAGGGCCGAGGGCAGGATCACATGGCGCATGACCTGCCACCGTGTCGCCCCGAAGGAATAGGCCGCATGGATCTGCTCGATCGCCGCCGACTTGACGCCGGACCGCGCGCCCAGAACGACCGGCGCGAAGACCGACAGGAAGATCAGCAGCACCTTCGACGTTTCGCCGATGCCGAACCAGATGATCATCAGCGGCAGGTAGGCCAGCGGCGGGATCGGGCGATAGAACTCGATCGGCGGGTCGAAAATGACCGCTGCATCACCGGGCTCATCCCCATCGCAAGCCCGAGCGGCAAACCGATGACGCAGGCCAGCAGGAAGGCGCCGAACACGCGCGCCGTCGAAATCGCCAGGTGTTCCAGGAACGGCGTGCCGGTAAACCCGTCATTCCAGATCGGATATGAACTTTTCGGCGATCGCCATCGGTGACGGCACGAACAGCGGCTTGACCCAGCCCATCATCGTGACCAGCCACCAGATCAGGAAGAACGCCGCAATCGAGAGCGCCGACAGCCAGAGCGTGTTGCCCTGGCCGGGCACGCCATAGATCTCACCGGGCTTTGTCGGCCGCGCCCGGGACAGGCGCGCGATCAGGCCTTCGTCTGGTGCGGACGTCGACGTGTCTGGCTTGTCGGTCACGCTGCGGCCTCCTCGTCGGCAAAGATGATCTTCAGCACGTCTTCCCGCAGGCGGATGAAGTCGGGCGAGGCCTTGACCTCGCGCGCGGCGGCACCGGCCAGGAACTGTCGCGAGAACGGCAGATCGAAGAGATGCGTGATGCGCCCCGGACGGGGCGACATGACGATCAGCTTGGTTCCCATGAACAGCGCCTCCTCGACGCTGTGGGTGATGAAGAACACCGACTTGTGGGTGTCGTTCCAGATGTTCAGGATCAACTCCTGCGCCTTTTCGCGCGTCAGCGCGTCGAGCGCGCCCAAGCGGTTCGTCCATCAGCAGGATCTTCGGGTCGCAGGTCAGCGCCCGGGCAATTCCGACGCGCTGCTGCATCCCGCCCGACAGTTTGTAGACCGGCGAATTCTGAAAGCCGTCCAGCCCCAGAAGTCCGACGAACTTGTTGGCGGTCTCGTAGCGCGGCCGTCTTGCCGATGCCCTGGATCTGCAAGCCCGAAGGCCACATTGTCGAGCACGTTGAGCCACGGCAGCAGCGCGTGTTTCTGGAACACGACCGCACGGTCGGCCCCCGGTCCCGATCACCAGCCTGCCATCCAGCGTCAGCGCCCCGGACGTGGGCGACAGGAAGCCCGCGATCAGGTTCAGAAGCGTGGATTTTCCGCAACCGGACGCACCGAGCGCGACGACGAACTCGTCGTCGCTCGATGGTGAGGTCGATCTTGCTCAGCGCCGCGACCGGCGGGCGACCGTCCGCAGCGGGATAGACGACCGAGACATTGTCGATATTGAAGCCCCATCTGCCCCTCCGTCAGCGGTCAAGGTGTCCTGCCCGGCCCGAGGGGCCGGGCAGGACGGCTTCGGTCTAGGTCACTGCACGGCGCCTTGGCATATTCGGCGTTCACGAAGCTCGAATAGTCGTCGCCGACACTGTCGATCCGGCCCGCCGCCTTGAGGAAGTCGGCCGTTCCCTTGATCGTCGCTGCGGCGCCGCCGAGCCAGGTGTCGGCTCGACCTGCTCCGACATCGGAAGGAAGGTGAAGCCCTCGAGGATCTCGGGAACCTGCGCGGGATCCGCGCCCGTCGCGCTGGCAAGCGACTTGCACTTCGGCGCTGTCGACGGTCCAGGCGGCCGGGTCGGCTCAGATACGAGGCGTTGACCCTGTCGACCTCTTTCAGGAAGGCCACGATCTTGTCCTTGTTCGTCTGCGCCGAACTTGCGGTCCACCACCCAGCCGTCGAAGGTCGGGAAGCCCCATTCGGCGGTCTGGTCAGCGCCGACGATCAGCGTTCCGGTCTTCAGGATTTCCGACTGCACCGGCTGCCAGATCCAGGCCGCGTCGATCACGCCCTGTTCCCATGCGGCCGCGATCTGGTCTGGCGGCATGCTCATGATCGTGACGTCGCTTTCCGCAATGCCCTCATGCTGCAAGCGCGCCCATCAGCGAGAAATGCGCGGTCGAACCGACGGGAACCGCGATCGCGCTTGCCCTTGAGGTCGGCAACGCGTCGAGATGCCCGAGCCATTGTGCGCGATCAGCGATTCCGCCTTGCCGATCACGTCCGAAAAGGCGATCAGCTGCAGGTCGACGCCCTGGCTGGCGGCGATGGCAAGCGGCGAGGAGCCAAGCTCGGACAGCACGACATCGCCCGAGGCCATCGCGGCGATGACATCGGTGCCGGACGCGAACTTGCGCCACTCGACCTCCCAGCCGGTTGCCTTCTGCATGCGCGTCCGAGGTGGCCAGAAGCTGCATCGGCGTCGGGTTGCCGAAATGGCCGATGATGATCTTGCTCGGCCGATGCCGCACCGGCGACAAGCGCCGAAGTGGCAGCTCCGATCAGCAGCAGCTTAAAACGGTTTTTCATGGTAGTATCCTCCGCGTTGTTTTGGTTGTCAGTTCGCAACGTCACCTCGACGCAGACTCTTGCCGGTCCTGGTCCCCGATTGCATAGGCCTTGATGGCTCCGGCGAGGACATCGAGTGTATCAAAGACCTGGGCCGCCTGTCCGGCCGAATCCGCGACGAGCGAAAACTCGGTGCAGGCGATCAGTTGAACCCGGGCGCCGCGCGCTTGCAACTCGTCAGATGCCGATCGCAGCGTCTGGCGGGCACGGGTCAAGGGGCCTTGGGCCTTGATCTGGCGGATCGCCGCCAGAAGGGACGTTTCGTCATTTCCGTAGATCGGCCGCAGCCCCATTCTCGCCAGTGGCGCCTCGAAGAGCGCGACCTTGCGGACGGCGGGCGATGCGAGAATCCCGACCGCTGCCGTCTGGACCGGCGAGCCGGCGTGCATGGGTCGCCGACAGCTCGACCATGTCCAGAAACGGCACATCGACAGCCGCCCGGATCGCTGCGGCATAGTGATGGGCGGTATTGCAGGGCATCGCGAGCGCCTGCGCCCCACCGGCCACGAGACGGCGCGCCATGTCGGCCAGAACCGGCCCCGGATCCTCGCCGGTGCCCTCGATCAGGTGGCGAATGCGCGAAGGAACCTGCGGGTTCTGGTCCACGATCAGCGGCACGTGCCCTGCATCGTCGGCCGAGGCCACGGTGGCCAGAACCTTTTGCATCAGCAGAATGGTCGCCTCTGGCCCCATGCCTCCGAGGATCCCCACCCGCCGCATCATGCGCAGCCCCGGCAATGGCCCGTCCGGCCCTGGTCATCGGTGGTCCCGCCGATCGCCGCGCCGTCTCTGCCGCGGACCCCGCACGCGGGCCGCCGGACGGGAACTGCGGCACGCGGCGGACGAGCACCCTGTCGGGCGTTCCGGGAAGGGGGAGGCTTGCGCGGGCGCTGTCGGATCATCGGATCATCTGGCCGCTTGCGGGGCTGGGACATCCGCAAACACCGCATCATAGCCGAACAGCGCCGCCGACCCCCCGGTATGCAGAAAGACCACGCGCTCGCCCTTCTTGAAATGGCCCTTGCGGCAATAGTCGATCAGCCCCGCCGCCCCCTTTCCCGAATAGACCGGATCGAGCAGGATGCCTTCCAGTTGCGCGAACATCCGGATGGCTTCCAGCGTATCGTCGCGCGGGATGCCGTAACCCGCCCCGACGTAATTCGCTGTCGGCGACGACATCGTCGCGCGACACGACCGTCGGGCAGCCCAGCTTTTCCGCGGTCAGCAGCGCCAGGTTGAAGACGTTCGCCTCCTGCTTTTCCTTTGGTGCGCGCACGCCGATCCCAGACAGCGGTATGCCCGCGTTGATCGCCTTCAGCCCGGTGATCAGGCCGGCCTGCGTGCCGGCGCTGCCGGTCGCGGTCACCAGATGATCGATCACAAGGCCCCGGTCGTTGGCCTGCGACTACCAGTTCGAACGCGCAGTTCACATAGCCAAGCGCGCCAGTGGCGTTCGAGCCGCCGCCCGGGATGATGTAGACCTTGCGGCCTTCGGCGCGCAGCCCGTCCGCCAGCGTCTCCATCTCGGCCTGCATGTCCATTCCGCCCGCGCGCTTCGACGTCGTGGCGCCGTGCAGATGGTCGAGAAGCACGTTGCCGTTCGCGTTGTAGTTCGCATCGTTCGAGCCGGTGCGATCCTCGAGCAGGATATGGCAGGCCATGCCGAGCTTGGCCGCGAAGGCCGCCGTCTGCCGCGCATGGTTCGACTGCGTTGCGCCTTGCGTCATCACGGTGTCGGCGCCCATCGCCTGCGCTTCGGCCATCAGGAACTCAAGCTTGCGCGTCTTGTTGCCGCCGGTCGAAAGCCCGGTGCAGTCGTCGCGCTTGATCCAGATCTCGGGCCCGCCCAGCTCTTTCGACAACCGGTCCAGCTTTTCCAGCGGGGTCGGCAAGATGCGCCAGAAAGACGCGGGGAAACGGGCGAGATGCATGGCGGTTCCTTGTCAAGACTTGCACCGCATCAAGCATTGATTCATCCAGATTCGATTAGCAAATGCGAAATTTTTGACATATCATGCAAGACTTGCATGTTGGGGGCGTGATGCGACTTGAGTGGCTGGAAGACATCCTTGCGATCGCCCTGACCGGATCCTTCAGCGCGGCGGCAGAACGCGGAGGCTTACGCAATCGGCCTTTTCGCGCCGCATCCGGCAGATCGAGGAGCATGTCGGCGTCGAATTGTTCGACAGAAGCCGCAAGCCGGTCGCCCTGCGCGCGACAACGCTGGCGCAAAGCGAGCAGATCGCGAAACTCGTCGCGGCACTGCGCCAACTTGAGGCCGATCTTCGCCGCGGCGACCGGATCAGCAACGACCGGATCGTGATCGCAAGCCAGCATTCGCTGACCACCTCGCTGGCGCCTTCCATCATCCAGGCCATCCGGTCGCGCAGCCGGGAAACCTACGTCCGGCTGCGTTCCGCCAATCTTGACGAGTGTTTCGGCTTGCTGCTCTCGCGTCAGGCCGACGTCGCCATCGTCTACCTCCTGCCGGACGAGGCAGACCAGACCCATGCCCCCTATCTGGAGACGATCACCATCGGTTCCGACCGGCTGATACCGGTGTTCTGCGATGCCCGGGCCATCGGCGCGGGGGCGGGCGGGCGGGACATCGCCTATGTCGCCTATCCGCGGGACGTGTTTTTCGGCAAGGTCATGGAAACACGCATATTGCCGGTTGTGTCGCCGCAGGCAGGCGTGGTGCCGATCGCCGAGACGGCGCTTACGCTGGCTGCGCTCGAGATGGCCGCGACCGGCTTGGCGGTCGCCTGGGTTCCGGAAGCCCTGGCACGGGATCGGATCGCGGCCGGGCGGCTCTTCGATCTGTCCGGTCTTCTGCCCGATTGCCACTTGCAGGTGAAGGCCGCGCGCCTGAAAGGGGCGGTCGAACCCGTCGAGGCGGCGTTCTGGTCGCAACTTCTGGCGCTTCAGGCGGAACCGCTCGACAGCGCGGCCGCGGTTTCCGCAGGCCCCGATCCGGTGTTGTCCGGGTTCTGATCGGGGGCGTCACGCCTCGGGATGCCCGATCGGACAGCGCCGCGCAGGGTGACAAAGCCGCGCATCGCTTGGCGGCCGGGCGGGTTTCGGCGCAGGCGGAGAGGCGGGATGGTGCTGGCGCGCGACAGCCACCAGCGCCGCGCAACCAGGCGATCACGGATGCCCGCCGATGCCCGTGGTGACGCGGCCGCGCGCATGCGCGCGCGCCTTCCACATCTCGGCATAGGCCGTCAATCGGGGGTCGGGCGCGACCGCGGTCTCCGTGTCGGTCGACCGTCGCGCAGTGTCGAACAGCATCGCGGCGCCGACCGCGGTGCCGGTGCGCGACTTGCGGATCACGACCGGTCGTCCCGTCGCCGTCGCGACCATGGAGAGAAACCATGGATTTGCCACGAAGGGCCCTTCGACAAGGGTCGGGCCCATGGCGCCGATCGCCGTCAGGCATTCTGCGGTCATCAGGCCGAGGTAATAGCCGAGCGCGATTTCCAGGTCCCGGTCGGTCTGCGGCGCGATCGTCCAGGCATGGCCTTGCCCCTGAAACGGGCCGCAGTCCGGCACGACGGACGGCAGCAGCATCACCTGTCGGGCGAGCACGCCCGCCGCATCGCCGGGCGATGCGCCGGGTGCCACCCTGCCGATGATCATGTCGTATTCCCGCCCGCCCATGAACCGCGCGGATGGCACGCCACGACCAAGGGCGTTCACGTTCAAAAGCGTGTCGCGCGAGGGGTCCAACGCGATGTCCTGTCCGCCGATGGCCATCGAGATCACCCAGGTGCCGGTCGAGACGACCGAAAACGGTGGAGCGCGCCCGACAAGATGCGGGATGAGCGAGGCGTTGGAATCATGGATCCCGCACAGGACGGGGATCTCGCCGAGGCCGGTGCGGGCCGCCACCTCGGGTGCGAGCTTTCCCAGCACCTCGCCCGGCAGACGGGCCGGGGCCATCCGATCGCCAAGGCCGAGGCGTCCGGGCAGGGCGGACCATGTGGCGGCGCCTGGCGCCCAGAGATCGGTGTGGGCGCCAAGCGAGCAGACATCGCAGGCAAGCTGTCCGGTCAGGCGATGGCCCCAGTATTGTGGCCATGTCACGACATGGCGGACCCGGTCGATCAGGCCAGGATCCCGGTCCAGCTGCCAGAAAAGCTGCGCGCCGAGGTTCAATCCCAGCGGAAGCGGCGGGCTGCCGGTTTCCGCGAAGGGCGGGCGGAGCCTGTCATAGGCCCTGCGTGTTTCATCGGGCCCGTCATGTTCATAGTCCAGCACCGGGACGGCCAGCGCCCCGTCGCGGTCAAGCAGCGCCCCGCACGCCCCGTGGGTTGCAACGACGATCCCCTCGATCGGCGTGTGCCGGCCCATGCGATGCAAGGCACCTATCAGGAACGCCCATTGCGCGTCGGTGTCGAAATGCGGCCATGGGGGGCCGGCAAGTACGACGTTGGGCTGCGTCTCGACGTCCGTCTCCGCCATCCGATCAAGATCGACCAGCGCCAGTTTGACGTTGGTCTTGCCGATGTCGAAAACCGCGATGTGCTGCATCGTGCCGGTCAGGCCATGTGAAAGACGGTGGACAGGGGCACCACGGCGGGCTCGTTTCCGCCGGGCCGGGTCTGCATGATGTCGGCCATGTGCGCCCACCAGCGCTGCATCAGGGGATGGTCGGGCAGGGCATCCATCGCATGATCCTTTCGACGCCACAGAACCGCGAAGAGGGTTCCGGTATCCCGGTCGAGGTGGATCGAGTAATCCTCGACGCCCGCGCTCCGCAGCAGGGCAAGCAGGTCTGGCCAGATCTCGTCGTGCCGGCGCTCGGTATTCGGCCTCCATCCCCGGGGCGAGGTGCATCTTGAAGGCAAACTTCTCCATCATCTCCTCCGTAACAACCGAGGAACGGCGATGACCCCGATCAGCAGCGCGCCAAGAAAGATGCTCATCACGATACCGGGCACATTCAACAACCCGAAGCCGAATGTCACCATCCCCATGACGAGTGCGGCCAGAACCACGCCCGCAATGCTGCCGGACCCGCCCAGGATGCTGACCCCGCCGAGAACGACCATCGTGACCACCTCCAGCTCCCACCCCGTGGCGATGGACGGCCGGGTGGAGCCGAGGCGCGAAGTCAGGCAAACGGCGGCAATGCCGCTCATCAGGCCCGTCAGCAGGAACAGCACGAAGCGGACACGATCGACCCGGATGCCCGAGAATTGCGCCGCCGCCGCGTTGTTGCCGATCGCATAGACGGCCCGCCCGAAGCTGGTCCGGTGCAGCAGCCCCCAGTAGACGAGCGCGAGCACCGCAAAGAGCACCAACTCGAAGCTGAACACCCACCAGACATAGCCCTGGCCGAAGAAGGCCAGGCCGGGCGGATAGCCGGTAAAGGCCTTGTCACCCAGAACGATGAAGGCGATCCCGCGAAACAGGCTCATCGTGCCGATCGTGACGACGATCGAGGGCAGGCCCAGCCCGGCAACCAGCACACCGTTCACGATGCCGCAGATGACCCCTGTCGTGATACCCACGATCACCAGAACCGGCACGCCCGCGCCCGCAGTCATCGCAAGACCCATCGCGGTCGAGGCCAGCGCGATGATCGAGGCTACCGACAGGTCGATGTCGCCCGCGATGATCAGCATGGCCATGGCGAAGGCGATCATCGCCTTCTCGGTGAAGTTGAAGGTCGCGTCCGACAGGTTCCACGCGTTCAGGAAATAGGGCGAGGCAAAGGAATTCACCGACGAAGACGGCGATCGCGACCGCGACGAGGATCGCTTCCCAACTGCGCAGCGCGCGGGTCGCGGGCGATTGCAACCGGTCGGGGAGATGGCGGGCGGGGCTGATTGTCACGATGCCTCCGCCGATTTCAGGATGATCCGGCCCCGCGGCCGGCTTTGCGCTGCGTTGAATGCGACAGCCAGAATGATTGCTGTGCCCGAGATCGCCATCTGCCAGAACGGCGAGACGCCGACCACCGGCAGGGCGTTCTTGATCACGCCGAGAAAGAGCGCGCCCAGTATGGCGCCCCGCCACGGTGCCCGATCCACCCGCGATGGCGACCCCGCCGATCACGCAGGCCGCAACCACGTCAAGCTCGAACCCGCCCGCGACATCGACATAGGCCACCGCGTAGCGGGCGACCCAGAGATAGCCGGTGAAACCCGCGAGTGCGCCCGAGATCACGAAGGCCCAGAACTGCGTCCTGCCCACGTCGATCCCGGCGTAGACGGCCGCGTGGGGATTGCCGCCGACGGCATAGAACGCCCGCCCGAGGGGCGTGCGCGCAAGGATGACCGCAAAGAGCGGGATCGCCAGGATCGCGATCCAGCCCATGACCGGCAGCCCCAGGATGATACCCCGGGGCAGCGCCTTGAAGCTGTCGCTCATCTGGTGGGCGTTGACCCAGGCCCCGTTGGTCATCAGGAAGATCGACCCGCGGAAGATCGTCATCGTGCCAAGCGTCACGACAATCGAGGGGATCCCCAGTTTCCAGACCAGGAGCCCGTTGATGCTGCCGAGGGTCGCGCCAAGCCCGATCGCCGCCAGAAGCACGAGCGGCAGCGGGACGCCGGCACCGTTCAGCAACGCTGCGACCATCCCGCACAGCGCGAGGTTGGCCGCAACCGAAAGGTCTATGCATTTCGTCAGGATGACGATCATCTGGCCGAGCGCCAGCAGCATCAGGGGTGCCGTGTCGTTGAACACATTCGCCAGATTGGCGGGCAGCACGAAGGCAGGAAACCGCAGGGTGACGATCCCGATGGTCAGGATGATCGCCAGCGCGAGCAGCGCCTCGCGGTGCATCCGGCGGATCATGCGGCCTCCGCCAGTCCGGCGGCGGCCCGCACAAGGGCCTCGGGCGTCATCCGCGCACCCGTCACCTCGTCCACGATGCGCCCCTCGCGCATCACGATCACGCGGTCCGACATGCCCAGGACTTCGGGTATCTCGCTGCTGACCATGATGATCGCCAACCCCTCCGCCGCAAGTTCCGCCATGAATTCGTGCACCGCAGCCTTCGACCCGATGTCGATGCCCTTGGTCGGTTCGTCCAGGATGATGACCCGGGGCCGGGTCGCGAGCCATTTGGCGATCACGACCTTCTGCTGGTTGCCGCCCGACAAGAGGCCGACGTCCTGATCGAGCGCGGCCGCGCGCAATTCGAGCCGGCTGGCGTATTGGCGCGCAAGGGCGAATTCGCGGGCCAGGCGCAGGAACCCTGCGCGGCTTGTCCGGTGCAGCGACGGCAGGGTTATGTTCTGATAGATCGGCAGACCCTTGATCGTTCCCTGCTTGCCGCGATCCTCGGGGACATAGACGATGCCCGCCGCGATCGCCTCGGTGGCCGTGCGGATCACGCGGACCTCGTCGCCGATCCGGACGGCGCCCTTCGACGGTCTGGTGACGCCGAACAGGGCCTGCATGACCTCTGACCGCCCGGCGCCGACGAGGCCGTAGAAGCCGAGGATTTCGCCCCGGTGAAGGGTAAAGCCGATATCGGCGAATTCCGTCGGGTGGCTATAGCCGGCAACGGTCAGGGCCGGCGCGCCGATGTTGTGGCTGCGTGCGGGATAGATCTGGTCGACGCTGCGACCGACCATCAGCTGCACGAGCTGGTCCTCGCTTACCTCTCGCATCGGACCTTCGGCGACGAACTGGCCGTCGCGGAAGACGGTGTAGCGGTCGGCGATGCGGAACACTTCGTCGAACTTGTGGCTGATGAAGAGGATCGCCTTGCCCTGCGCCTTGAGGACATCGACCAGCGCGTAAAGCTCCTGGATCTCCTTGTGGCTGAGCGCGGCCGTCGGCTCGTCCATGATCACGACCCGGGCGTCGATCGACAGCGCCCGCGCGATCGCGACAAGATGCTTTGCGGCGATCCCGAGGTCGCGCAGCCGCAGATCCGGGTCGAGCTTCGCGCCGATGCCGTCAAGCAGCCGAACCGCGCCATCGCGCATCGCCTTGCGGTCGATCAGGCCCAGACGTGTTCGCGGAGCATGGCCGAGCCAGACGTTCTCGGCGACCGTCAACTCGTCGAACAGCACCGTCTCCTGATGGATCGCGGTCACTCCGGCCAGGCTTGCCGCCTGTGCCGAGGGAAAGGCCACGGGCCGGCCCTCGATGGTGATCGTTCCGCCGTCGGGCTGATAGATCCCCGTCAGAACCTTCACGATCGTCGACTTGCCCGCGCCGTTCTCGCCGATCAGGGCCGTCACCTGACCGGGAAAGAGGTCGAGCCGCACGTTCTGGAGCGCCTTGACGCCCGGAAATGACTTTGAAATGTCGCGAAGCGACAGCACCGGCTGCATCGGATGGCCTTTGGATTGTTCGGCGGCGGGAATGTCGCCCCGGGCAGGGCCTGCCTGCCCGGGACAATCAGGCGGATCAGAAGATCGACTTGAAGTCTTCGATGTTCGACTTGTCATAGGTGAAGGGGTCCGACATCGCCGCCTCGCCATTGGCATCGAGCGTTGCGGCCCCCATCCGGCCCATCGAAATCTCGGCGCCCTCGCCTGTCGCTGCACCCTTGCTGATGTTGTAGGCCAGCATCGTGGCGGCATAGCCAAGGTCGATCGGGTTCCAGATCGCGAAGCTCACCGTCGCGCCGGACTCGACCGCGCCCGCCATCTCGGACGGCAGGCCCAACCCCGTCACGTTGATCTGGCCGATCTTTCCGGCGTCGGTGACCGCTTGCGATGCCGCCAGGATACCGACCGTCGTGGGCGCGATGATCGCCTTCAGGTCTGGATAGGTGGCCATCAGGCCCTGCGCCTCGCGGTAGGACTTGTCGGCAAGGTCGTCGCCATAGACGGTCGCGACCAGGTTGATGCCCGGATAGTTCGGCAGCACCTTCTTCGCCTCTTCGATCCAGATGTTCTGGTTCGTCGCGGTGGCCGAGGCCGAAAGGATCGCCACGTCGCCGCCATCAGGCATGTTGTCGGCGGCGAGCTTGATGATCGTGTTTCCGATCAGGGCGTTGGACGAGGGGTTCAGGTGCATCTGGCGACCCTCGGGGGCCACGCCCGAGTCCCACGAGATGACGGTGATCCCGCGCTCCATCGCCTTTTTCAGGGCGGGCACGACCGCGTCCTTGTCATTGGCGGAAATCGCGATCGCGTCCACGCCCTGCGCGATCAGTGCGTTGATGACCTCGATCTGGCCTTCGGCGGTGGTGTCGGTCGGACCGGTATAGATGATCTCGACGTCGCCAAGTTCCTTGGCGGCTTCTTCCGCGCCCTTGGCCGCGGCTTCGAAAAAGCCGATCCCCAGCGCCTTGACCACGAGGGCGATCTTCATGTCTTCGGCGGTCGCTGCCTGTGCCATCACGACGGATGCGAACGCCGCCGTTGTCAGTGCCTTCTTCCAGATGCTCATCTCAACCTCCCTGTGAGCTGTCTCCATCCGCATCAGGCCTCGCCGATGCGGTCCTCCGTCCTGTCCGCCGCCCCGATGCGCGCCGTGATCAGCCTGATGTCGGCGGCCTCCAGCATCGCCGCGTCGCGGTCCGAAATGCCGTCATCCGTGATGACCGTATGGATCCGCGCCAGCGCGCAGAGAAGCAGGCTGGAGCGCGCCGCGAACTTGGTGCTGTCCGCCAGAACGACAAGTTCATCCGCCTGCCCGATCAGTTTCTGTTCGGCCTGAACCAGCAGGGGATCGCCCTCCATCAGCCCCAGCGGGCCCAGTCCGCGACAGCCCATGAACATGCGCCGCGCATAGAAATGGCGGCTGCCATCTTCGTCGAACGGAGACAGGATGATGTTCTGTTCGCGATAGATCGCGCCCGCCGGAAGGATCACTGTGTTCTTCGAATAGCGCAGCAGATGTTCCGCGATCGGAAAGCTGTTTGTGAAGACCTGGCACCGCTTGGCGCTGAGCGGATGGACCATCTGGAACGTCGTCGTCCCGCCATTGATGATGATCGCCTCGCCATCCGCGCACAACTCGACAGCCGCCCGGGCGATCGCACGCTTTTCCGCAAGGCGGATGGCCTCGTTCACGCTGAAGGGCCGGGCGTTGATGCCAACGAATTGCGGCGGCGAGATCAACTCTGCCCCGCCGCGAACGCGGCGCAGCTTCTTCTGGACATGCAGCGCCGCGATATCCCGCCGGATCGTCGCCTCGCTGGCCCCGGTCAGGGTGACGAGATCGGCAACGGTCACGACCGGCCGCCCCTCGATGGCCGACAGGATGATACGGTGGCGTTCGCTCTCGTGCATGCTGTTCTCCCGCCCTTCACTTTCTACCGTAACCGCGCATTGTCAATCAATTTCGATCAACATTCATAATTCTGCGGCGCAGCATGATCGGATATGAGCGTTTATGATTGACTTCCAGGGCAATGCGGGCACATTTGCCACAATGGACGACGGAGGATGACATGACCGCTGCGGGTAGCCGGCTGGAAAGCCTTTGGGATGATGCGCGCGCCGCCTCGATGACCGGGCCCGCGCAGCTTCTCTATCGTTCGAACCTGCTCGGGTCGGACAAGCGCGTCACGAACTTCGGCGGGGGCAACACCAGTGCCAAGCTCATGGAGCGCGATCCGCTGACCGGGCAGATGGTCGAGGTCTTGTGGGTCAAGGGCTCGGGCGGCGATATCGGCACGATGGCGATGGACGGCTTCTCCACCCTCTACATGGACAGGCTGCGGGCCCTCAAGGGCATCTATCGCGGCGTTGCGCACGAGGATGAAATGGTGGGGCTGCTCGCGCATTGCACCTTCAACCTCAACCCTCGCGCCGCCAGCATCGACACGCCGCTTCATGCCTATGTGCCGCGGGCCCATGTCGACCATGTCCATTCCGACGCGATCATCGCCCTTGCGGCCTCGACCAATTCAAGGGCGCTTGCGGCCGAGATCTTCGGGGACGAGATCGGCTGGCTTCCTTGGAAGCGGCCCGGCTTCGAGCTTGGCCTGTGGCTGGAGGACTTTGCCACGAAACACCCCGGCGCGCGCGGCTGCATCCTGGAAAGCCACGGGCTTTTCACCTGGGCCGACGATGCGAAGGCGTGCTACCTGACGACCATCGAAATCATCAACAAGGCGGCCGAATGGCTCGAGGCGCGCGCGGGCCGCGCGCCCGCCTTCGGCGGCCGCAGGGTTGAGGCCATGGCCCCCGACGCGCGCCGGGCCGCCGCGTCGCGTCTGATGCCCGCGATCCGCGGGCTGATCTCCGGCGACCGCCACATGGTCGGCCACTTCGACGATTCCCCGACGGTGCTGGGCTTTGTCGGATCCGAGATGCTGGCCAGCCTGGCGCCCATGGGCACGTCCTGTCCGGATCACTTCCTGCGCACGAAGATCCGCCCGATGGTGGTGGACTTCGATCCGCGGACCCCCGATCTCGACAGGACGATTTCGGGCCTCGGCCCGGCCACGCAAGCCTATCGGGTGGCCTACGCGGCCTACTACGACAGGTGCCGCCACCCGGATAGCCCTGCGATGCGCGATCCGAACGCGGTGGTCTACCTCGTCCCCGGCGTGGGCATGATCACCTTCGCGCCGGATCGCGCGACGGCCCGGATCTCGGCCGAGTTCTATGTGAACGCGATCAACGTCATGCGCGGGGCGTCGGCGGTTTCCACCTATCAGGGGCTGCCCGAACAGGAAGCCTTCGACATCGAATACTGGCTTCTGGAAGAGGCCAAGCTGCAACGGATGCCAAGGCCCAGATCGCTGGCCGGACGTGTGGCCCTTGTCACCGGAGGGGGCGGGGGCATCGGGTCCGCCACGGCGGAACGGCTGTTGCGCGAAGGCGCCTGCGTGATGTTGGCCGACATCGACGCCAATGCCCTGACGGCTGTGGCCGGCAATCTGTCGGCCCGCCACGGCGGGGATGCGGTGCGATCCGTGGTGATGGACGTCACCGATGAAGCCCAGGTCGCCGCCGCATTCGCCGAGGCCGCGGTGGAGTTCGGTGGCCTGGACATTCTGGTGTCGAACGCCGGAATTGCCTCTTCCGCGCCGGTCGAGGAAACCTCGCTGGAGATGTGGAACCGCAACATGGACATCCTTGCGACCGGATACTTCCTGGCCAGCCGCGAGGCGTTCAAGCTGCTGCGGGCCCAGGGCATCGGTGGTTCGGTGATCTTCGTGGCCTCCAAGAACGGGTTGGCCGCAAGCCCGAATGCGAGTGCCTATTGCGCGGCGAAGGCCGCCGAGATCCATCTGGCCCGCTGCCTTGCGCTGGAGGGCGCCGGGGCGGGTATCCGGGTCAACGTGGTCAACCCCGATGCGGTCCTGCGCGGGTCCAAGATATGGACCGGGGAATGGCTCGATCAGCGCGCGAGCACCTACAACACCGACAAGCAGGGGTTGGAGGAGATGTATCGCGAACGCTCGATGCTCAAGCGTGCCGTGCTTCCCGAGGACATCGCGGAAGGCATCTGCTTTTTCGCCTCGGATCTTTCGGCGAAGTCGACGGGCAACATTCTCAATGTCGATGCGGGCAACAAGGAAGCCTTCACGCGCTAGTCCGGAGGACAGGCAGATGACCAGAACCAGCTACGCCATGGCGACCGAGGCTTTTGCCGAATGGGGCGTCGATACCGAGGTTGCGTTGTCCGCGCTTGGGGGCATCGCGATTTCGGTCCATTGCTGGCAGGGCGACGATGTCAGGGGGTTCGAGCGCAAGACCGGCCATTCCGGCGGCGGCATCCAGGCGACCGGCAATCATCCCGGACGTGCGCGCACCCCTGAAGAGTTGCGCGCGGATCTGGAATTCGCCTACGCGAGGATCCCCGGCCGGCACCGCCTCAACCTGCATGCATGCTACATGGACACCCACGAGACGCCGGACCGGGACGCGATCGAGTATCACCACTTCGCGCCCTGGGTCGACTGGGCCCGGGAACACCGGCTGGGTCTCGACTTCAATCCGACATTCTTTGCCCATGCCCGGGCGGACGACAACCTGACGCTGTCGCATCCCGATCCCGGAACGCGCGCGTTCTGGATCGAGCACGGGCGCAGGACGCGCGAAATCGCGGCCAGGATCGGCGCCGAACTCGGCAGCGCGGTCGTGAACAACATCTGGGTGCCCGATGGCTACAAGGATACCCCGGTCGACCGGATGGCCGCGCGCCAACGGCTGTGGGACGCGCTCGACACGATGCTCGAAACGGCGTTCGACAAGACCCTGCTGATCGACGCGGTGGAATCCAAGCTGTTCGGCATCGGGGTGGAGGCCTGCACGGTCGGCAGCCACGAATTCTATCTCGGCTATGCGGCGCGCAAGGGAACGGCGCTTTGCATCGACATGGGTCACTTCCATCCGACCGAGAACGTCGCCGACAAGCTCTCTTCGGTGGCGATGACAGTGCAGGACATCCTGCTTCACGTTTCGCGGCCAATGCGCTGGGACAGCGACCATGTGATCGTGCTGAACGACGACATCCGCGCTGTCGCGCAGGAACTCGTCTTTGCCGATCTGCTCGGCCGCACCCGGATCGGGCTCGACTACTTCGATGCGACCATCAGCCGGACCGCCGCCTGGGTGATCGGGGTGCGCAACATGCAAAAGGCGCTTCTCGCCGCCCTTCTCTTGCCGATGGCGAGGCTCAAGGCGGCTGAACGGCGGCTCGACTTCACGGCGCGCCTGATCGAGACGGAAGAACTGAAGGATCTGCCGTTCGCGGCAGTCTGGTCGGAATTCTGCGCGCGCAACGATGTGCCGTCCGGCCAGCCCCTGATTTCCGAGTTGAATGCCTATCAGGCCCGCGTGGCCGGTCGGGGCTGAGTGCGGGAAGGGGTGGAGCCCCGCCGGGGGTTCCGATACGACGATCCGCTTCCAGCACTGGCGAGCGCGTCGGACCTGCCGGGTCCGATCCCTTCGCAATCGGCAGGCCCCTTTCGGCGCGGCGATCGGGCGGCAAACGGGCCCCCATGCGCTGTCGTCTCGGGTCATCCCTGCGACCCCGGCTGTCCGACCATCGCGGCGCGCCTTGGCCCCTGATCGTGCGGAGGGCTTTCATCGCGCGCCGCAGTGCCGTCTACCGGGCGCCCCAGGTGTCGGTCAGGCGATATCCCTCGGGCCATGGATCCGACGGATCCAGCATGTGCTGATGCAGTCCGGTGATCCACGCACGCCCAGACAACTCGGGGATCACGGCGGGGTGATTGCCCACGGTGGTCAAGCCCACGATCCGCCCGACGAAGGTGGACCCGATGACCGAGACGATCGTCAGACGGTCCTCCAGCCCCATCTCGCCTTTCGCATGCAGCACCGCCATACGCGCCGACAGCGCCGTTCCGGTCGGCGAGCGATCGACCTTGCCGGGCTGGACCGCCACTGCGGAGCCTGCGCGCAACTCGTTGCCCTCGCGCGTGATGCGGCCCGCGAACAGGCAAAACGAGAAATGCCTCCAGTCCGGGTTCTCGGGGTGGTGGAAACGCAGCTGTGCATTCGCGGCGTTCGTGATCTTCACACCCATCTTGGCAATGAAATGCGCCTCGCTTTCGACCAGTTTCAGACCAAGCGCGTCAGCGTCCACGATCACGAAACTGTCGCCGCCATAGGCGGTGTCGACCGTCAGGGCGCCGATCCCCTCGACTTCCAGCACCAGCCCCAGTTCGGCCGCGAAACTGGGCAGATTCTGCACGAAGATCCGCTCTGCCTTGCCGTTCCGGCATTCCGCGCGCACATGCACGAGGCCGCCCGGTGCCTCCAGCACCATCGTCGTTTCCGGCTCCCGCATCGGGATCAGCCCGCCGTCCAGCAAGACCGTGGACACGCAGATGGAGTTGGAGCCGGACATCGGCGGCGTGTCTTCCGGCTCCATGATGATGAACGCCGCGTCCGCGCGCGGATCCTTTGGCGGAACCAGCAGGTTCACATGCCGGAACACGCCGCCGCGCGGTTCGTTCAGCACGAAATTGCGCAGCGACTGGTCGCGCGCGATCCAGCGCGACTGCTCCCATATCGTGTCGCCGGGCGGGGGCAGGACACCACCGACGATCACGTCGCCCACCTCGCCCTCGGCATGGGCGGAAATCACATGGATCGTCCTTGTGCTGCGCATCCCGCTACTCCATCAGCCAATCGGGGAGGGTTTCCGGCGCCTGCCCCGTCCGCGCCGCCTCGGCACATTCGGCCAGCGACCCGAAGCGAACCGCACGGCCCGACAGTCCCGGCGCATAATGGGCATACTTGCCCGAATTGGTCATCAGGCTCTGCGCCTCGGGTGGCAAGATCGGCTCGGTGATCGAGCACCAGCAGATATCGGGGATCACCCGCGCGCCGAACGCCTCCAGCCGCGCCCGCGTGCCCTCGGCCTCTGCCCTGGCCAGCACGTCCCGGCCGACGGTCACGATCACCGCCGTTGCCTCGGCCCGCCTGCCCGTGACCAGCGCCGCCAGCGCCCTGCATTCGTCGAGCGAGAAATGCGGGCTGCCGAAGGCAACCAGGTCGATCCGTCGCGGCCCGGGGTTCAGTTCGATCCAGACCCGGGCAAGATCCGCACGACCGACACCCCAGACAATCCGACAGGCACGGCAAAGGTCGCGGCTTCGGGCGTATGGCCTGCCACATGCAGCATCGGGGCGGCCGACGTGGTGCCGAAGGCCGCGCACATCGCCTTCAGATCGTCGTGTCGACGGCCGTGCCGTCTCAAGACCGGTCAGAAGCGGGATCCGGTCCGGCGCAAGTTGTCCGGCGATATAGCCCAGCATCGGCCAGAGCGCGTCGTCATGGCCGGGGGGCAGGTCGATATGCAACCGGCGGCGGGGGGCGCGAGTTCGACGCCAGATAGACGCCGGACAGGGGCGCGCGCCCGGTCATGGCGATGAACAGGTCCAGATAATCCGGGTGCTTCACCGTCCGCGCGGCAAGCACGGTATTGGCATAGATCACTGCGTTCGATTCCGACCAGCCGATATCCTCTCCGGCCTTCGGGGCGCTGTCCAGCAGATAGGGCGCACAGGTGAAGGTGGGGCGGGCGCCCATCCGGACATAGGCATCCGCCAGCCGCGCGGCGCGCAGGCCGAAATCGGGCGGCACTCCCTGGGTGCGCCAGTTGTCATGATCCACCGAGATGGCGTTCATCGTCGTGGGGATGCACACCTGGCCGCCCATCTCGGCCATCTTTTCGGCAAAGCGCAGGTTGGCGGCATTGGCCAGAATGCAGCCGTCGATATGGCCCTGCGTCACGTCGACCAGAGTTGTCGCACCTTGCAGGGCCGCCATGGCGCAGATGACCTCCATCGCGATCCGCCGCGCCGGGCCGTCGCTGCCGTCAAGCATGGCGCGATCCTGCGCGGTCAGGTCCAGATTCGGCCACGGCCAGCGGCTTCAGCGGCAGCGCGATGCCGTCGACGAGCAGCGCGCTCCTCGGTCAACTCGGCGTTTCGCGCCGCCGCAGCCACCGCAAAGGCTTCGGCCCCCAGCCGCAACACCGGCACGGGCCGATCGAACATCCGTCCGGCGATCATCGCCCCGAGGGTGACCACGTCCTCGGCCTCGCGGAACACGAAGGCCGCCGGCGCGATTGCCGTTCAGCGCCAGGTCGAGCATCACCCCGCTGCCGCTGCACGATCCCCGCGTGGTCGGCATCACCAGCACCTGGCCGGTCAGCGAACTGCCCACGTAGCGGATGGTGCGCGTCGATCACCACGCCGGTCAGCGGATCAACGCCGCCCCAGAAAGCTCAGGCCCTCGTCGCTGGCCAGAATCTCGCCCTGCGCCCGTCCGGGAATGATGCTCTGGCCGGTCATCTCACGACAAATCCATGGGCAAAGGGATCGCGGTCGTCGATGAAGATGGTATTGATGCCCGTCACCCGCGCCCATCCCGAAATCGAGGGGATGATGGCGGGCTTGCCCGCCACGCGTCGTCGCCGCCTCCACCCGGCCCTTGAAGAGCGACCCGATGATGCTTTCGTGAACGTAGTCGTCGCCCACGGCCAGTTTGCCCTTGGCCGCCAAGCTGCGCCATGCGCGATGAGGTGCCCGTGCCGCAGGGGGATCGGTCAATCGCCTTGTCGCCATAGAGCACCGCATTGCGACCATGCGCCGCCGGATCGCGCGGCGCGCCTGTCCACAGGATATGCGAAAGCCCCGATATCGCGGCATGTTCGGGGTGGATGAATTCGTATTTCGCGTTCAGCGCATCCCGCAGTCTGCGGCCCAGCATGCACCAGCTCACCCGCCGAGAAATCCGCCATGTCCGCGAAAGTTCTTCTGGGCTTCCACGATGGCATAGAAATTGCCGCCATAGGACGACATCGACCACCACTTCGCCCATGCCCTCGACCTCTGCCGTCAGCCCTTCGGAATGCAGAAAGGCGGGGACATTGGTCAGGCGCACCTCCTCGACGAACCGGCCCTCCTGGCGATAGGTCACATCCACCCGGCCCGCGGGCGTATCCAGCCGCCAGCTTGCCGGGCGTGGCGGGCCGGATCAGCCCGTTCTCCAGCGCGATCGTCACCGTGCCGATCGTGCCATGCCCGCACATCGGCAGGCAGCCCGAAGTCTCGATGAACAGCACCGCGACGTCGCAGTCCTCGCGCGTGGGCGGGATAGAGGATGGCGCCGGACATCTGGTCATGGCCGCGCGGCTCGAACATCAGCCCGGTCCGGATCCAGTCATGCTCGGCAAGAAAATGCGCGCGCTTTTCCAGCATGGTGTCGCCCCTCAGCACGGGGCGCGCCCCCGGTGACGAGGCGAACCGGGTTGCCGCAGGTGTGGCCGTCGATGCAGGGAAAGGTATAGTGCGTCATGGGTCTGGCTTTCAGAAGCGCGAAGGCGCGAAGGGGGTCAAGGTCGAGCCCGGGAGGCTCTGCCCGACAGAAGGCGGGCCACGATGCAGGCGGTGCCCGCCGATTGTGTCAGGCCGAGATGGCCATGGCCGAAGGCGCACAGGGTATTGGGCTGGCCGGGCAGCGGACCGATCGCCGGCAGGCTGTCGGGAAGCGAGGGGCGAAAACCCATCCATTGCACCCCGCCTGACGTGTCGAGCGCGGGCAGGAAGCGTTTGGCCTTGGTCAGCATCGCGTCGGCGCGGGCGAAGTTGGGCGGCAGGTTCAGCCCGCCCAGTTCGACCGCGCCGCCGACACGAATGCCGGTGTCCAGCCGCGAAATCACGAAGCCATGGCCGCCGAAGGTGACCTGACAGCGCAGGTCGACCGCGGTTGCGGGCAGGGTCGTATTGTAGCCCCGTTCGGTTTCCAGCGGGATGCTTCACCCCTGCGGTGCGCGCCAGATGGTGCGAAAAGGCGCCCGCCGCCAGAACCACGCGCCCCGTCATCCGGCCAGCCGTGGTTTCCACGCCATCGGGCGTGCAGCGAGATGGCACTCGGCGATCGTCACCTCGCCGCCCCCCGCGCGGAACCGCTCGGCAAGCGCCAGCAGTATAGTCCTTCGGATCGGAAACCGAAAACCAGCCGGGCGTAAAGGTCGCATGGGTGAAACGCGGCGTCAAGGCCGGGCTGTCGCGCGGCAATAGCCTCTCCCGTCAGGTGTTCGAAGGCGATGCCCGCCTCTGCGCGGGTGGCCCAGCCGGGCAGGCTCGCGTCGAACTCTGCCTGCCCTTCATAGACCTGCAACTGCCCGTCGCGGCGCAACATGCCGCTCAGGCCGTGCGCGGCAAGGAACGGCTCCAAGGCCGCTTTGGAAAGCGCCATCAGCCCGGTCTGCGCCAGTGTCGAGGCCCGCACCCGCGCGGGCCAGCTGGCCCGCCAGAAGCGCAGCATCCATGGTGCGATCTGCAACGCATAGCGCGGCGGCACCGACAGCGGCCCCAGCGGATCGAGCAGCCATTTCGGCGCTTGCCGGATTACCCGGGGCGAGGCGAGCGGCAGAATATCGGTGAAGGCGAAGGCCCCGGCATTGCCGGCCGACGCGCCGGCGCAGACGCCCTCGCGGTCGATCACCCGGACCGACATCCCGCGCGCCTGGGCCGCCAGCGCGACAGACAGCCCCACCACGCCGGCGCCGATAACGACGACCTCTGCGCTGATTTCATGGTCTTGGACTCTCGTTAGCGGACGTTCGACAGGAACTGCTGGGTTTCGGGATGCTTGGGCGCGCGCAAAGAACTCGTCCGACGGCGCGATCTCCGCCATGACGCCCTTGTGAAAGAACGCCACCCGGTCGGAGACATCGCGGGCGAAGCTCATTTCGTGGGTGACGCAGATCATCGTCATGCCGTCATCGGCCAGCAGCTTCAGCGTGTCCAGCACCTCGCCCACCAGTTGCGGGTCGAGCGCCGAGGTCACCTCGTCGAACAAGCATATAGTCCGGCGACATGGCCAAGCGCGCGGGCAATCGCCATGCGCTGTTGCTGGCCGCCCGACAGCCGCCCCGGATAGACCGACAGCTTGTCGGCGAGCCCCACATGGGTAAGCTGCTTGACCGCGATCTGCCTCGGCCTCGGCTCGTTGGCCATGCCCAGCACCTTGCGCGGCGCGAGCGTGACGTTTTCCAGCACCGTCAGATGCGGAAACGCGTTGAACTGCTGGAACACGATGCCGATCTTGCGGCGCAGCTTGTTCAGGTCGGTGGACTTGGCATGAACCTCGGTGCCATCGACCAGGATCGTCCCGGAATTGATCGGCTCCAGCCCGTTGATGCAGGTCAGCAGCGTCGATTTGCCGGAACCGGACCCACCGATCACGGACACAACCTCGCCCTTCTTGACGGTCAGGTTGATGCCTTTCAGCACCTCCAGCGGGCCAAAGGATTTGTGGACGTCTTTAATCTCAATCATTCTCGCGCCACCTTTTTTCGAGTTGGCTGCCCAACCGGGCGATAGGGAAGCTGAGCAGGAAGTAGATCGCGCCGCACGACCAGCAGGATGAACATCGGCTCCTGCAAGCCGGGTGACGAGGATCTGGCCCGACGCGCAGCAGCTCGATCAGCCCCAGCCAAAGCACCAGCGCGCAGTCCTTCAGCACGCCCAGCGTCAGACCGATCCAGCTCGGCAATGCCACGCGCAGTCGCCATGGGAACACGACATAGGCCATGTCCTGCCCCCATGTCAGCCCCAGCGAACGTGCCGCGCGGCGTGTGATCATCGGCACGGCGTCAATCGCGCCGCGCACGATCTCGGTGCAATAGGCGGAGGTATAGAGCGCCAGCACGATGCAGGAGGTGGTGAAGGGCGGCAGGCCGAAGCCCGGCAATCGCCTGAAAGGCATTGGCCAGAACCAAGCTGGATCAGCAAGCGGAACCGAGCGGAAGATATCCAGCACGAAGGTCAGCGGCAGCGGCCCACACGGGCCGAACTGCACGCGGATGACGCCAAACAACGATGCCCATCAACGTGCCGCCCGTCACCGCAAAGAAGGTGACGGCAAGCGTCATTCCCGCGCCTTTCAGCAAGGAACATCAGGTCGCTCAGGGTCATGCGAGGTGTCAAACATCGCACTTGCCTTCAATACCGGAACATGCGCCGTGCAAGCAGCCGCGCGCCGAGTGTTACGACCTTGGCGATCAGGTAGTAGATCACTGCCGCAATGGCGAAGAATCTCGAAGGTGCGGAAGCTGCGGACATTGATATCCTGCGTCACCCCTGCAAGATCGGTGTTCATCCCGACGGTCACGCCGAGCGATGTCATCAGGATGGCCCAGACCATCTGGTTGGTGGTCGGCAGAAACGCGATGCGCAACATCTGCGGCATGATCGATCAGCCGAAAGGCCTGCACCTGCGTCATGCCCAGCGAGCGCGCCGCGCGCGATCTGCGTATCCGGGAATGGCGCGCAGCGCGCCGCGAAACGTTCTCGGCCAGATAGCCCGCGTTGTTGAAGGTGATCCCGGCCAGCAAGCGCGACATAGGGGCTGAGATGAATGCCGAAACTGACCCAAGACCGAAATGCGCCATGTAGATCTGGAACAGTGCGGGCGTGTTGCGCGCCATCTCGACCCAGGCCGTCGCCGGAGCACGGACCCAGACGCGGATTTCGAATTGCGCGCCACAGCGAGGATCACCGCAATGGCAATGCCCATCGCCATCGACAGGAGGGCGATCTGCAAGCGTGACCAACGCGCCGTCCAGCAAGAGCGGCAGCTTTTGCAGCGCCTGACGCCAGTGGAAGGTATAGTTGAACATGTCGGCCCTTCGCCTGCTTGGTCCGCAAGTCGAGGACGCGGGGCACCGCGCCCCCCTATCCGCGTCATCGCCCGAGGTCAGCGATAGGCCTTGGTACCGTCAGGTCGGGCAGCCTCGCCGCCGACCCATTTGTCATACAGTTCCTGCATAGCGGCCGGTCCGGACCTGCTGGTTGATGAACAGGTCCAGATAGTTGATGAAGACCATATTCCTCGCGAGCGTGAACAGCGCGACATAGTCGATGTCAGATAGGGCGCGTCGCCCTTGATCACGAGATGCCCGGGAAATTGCCCGATCTGGACGATTGACGACGCCACCGTCGAGGTCGAAACCGTCGCGTCGATCTGGCCCTGGCTACAGCGCCAGGAACACGTCGGCCTGCGTCTGGTAGGGGCGGAATTCGCCCGAGCCCCATTCCTTGACCTTGCTCTTCCAGCGCGATGCCCTCGTAGGTGCCGGCGACGGCGCCAACGGTCTTGCCCTTCATGTCCTCAAAGGTCTTGATGCCCGGCGTCGTTGCGCGGTCACGACCATTTCGAAGGCGAAATAGGGGATCGTGAAGCCGACGGTCTTGGCCCGCTCCAGCGTGTCCGAGGTCGAGGCGACACCCACATCGACCCGGCCCGACATCAGCGCGGGAATACGCTCGGGGAACGGTGTCTCGACGATTTCGGCCTCGACGCCCAGCGCCTTGGCCAGATCGTTGCAATAGTCGACGTCGAAGCCGATCGGGTTGTTGTCGGCGTCACGCGATCCCATTGGGCGGAAAGTCGAGCACCACTGCGCAGCGCAGTGTTGCCGGACGCGATGATGTCATCGAGCTTGTCGGCGCTTAGCCGCGGTGGCCAGGCACGTTGCAGCAAGCAGGCCGCCCAGAAACATCGATTTTTTCATCGGCCGTCTCCCTTGGATTGGACTGAGTCAAATTCGTCTTTTTCTTTGACTATGTGGCGGGGCCCGCCTTGGCGCAAGGCTGAATAATGCAAGTATACAATTTGTATGCAATGCCGGGGGCTGATTGAGCCGGAAGCTACCGGCGGACCGCCCGCCAGGGCTTTCCGCCGGGCTGCGCATGGCCGAACTTCGGGCGCGTCCCGATCGGCCTGTCCCGGCAAGCCGACGACGCGGAACAGGCCCGCGCGATCCGGCCAGGCGGCGCGGACCTGCGGGGATCCTGTCGAAAGCCGGGTTGCGGCGTGGCGGGTTGCGGCGCTTTCCCGTCCGGCGGGGCGCGCCATACCCGCGTGCCGGCGGCGGTGCCGACCCGGCCTGCGAAACCGCCCGCAGGCGACGGCGGATGCCTTGCCCCGTCGGCGCCACTATGCATACAATATGTATGCAAACGCGGCCCGAGCCTGACCCGCGATCCGGAAAGGATGTCGACAGCCATGGAACACGGATTGACCCCCGCCCAGTTGATGAAAAGGGTGGAGGCCATCTTTCACGCCGCCGGGCTTTCGTCGGTGCAGGCTGGCCCCATCGCCCGCGTGATCGTCGCCGCAGAGCGCGACGCCTGCAAGTCGCACGGGATCTACCGGATCGAAGGTTGTCTGCGCACCCTCAAGCAAGGCAAGGTCAACCCCGATGCCGTGCCCGAGCTCACCTCGGACACCTCGGCCATCATCCGGGTCGATGCGAAGGGGGGCTTCGCGAATCCGGCGTTCGAGCTTGGTGCGCCCGCACTGGCAGAGCGGGCGAAGGCGCTTGGCCTTGCAGCCCTCGTCATCAACGACTGCACGCATTTCTCGGCCCTCTGGCCAGAGGTGGAAGCACTGACGGCACAAGGCCTGGCCGCGATCGCGATGTGTCCCAGCTATGCGACCGTTGCCCCGACGGGGGGCACGAAGGCGTTGATGGGAACCAACCCGCTTGCCTTCGGCTGGCCGCGGGCGGGCGATCCCTATGTCTTCGATTTCGCCACCAGTGTCGTGGCCCGGGGCGAGGTGGAATTGCACCGCATCGCCGGAAAGGCATTGCCCGAAGGCTGGGCGGTCGACGCAGCAGGCGCGCCCACAACCGACCCGGCGGCGGCATTGGCCGGCGCGATGCTGCCGTTCGGCGGCCACAAGGGATCGGCGATCTCGATGATGATCGAACTTCTGGCCGGGGTGATGATCGGCGATCTGACCAGCCCCGAGGCGCTGGCGTTCCTGGGATCGACCAGCACCCTTCCGCGCCACGGCGAGTTGATCCTCGCCTTCTGTCCCGACCGCTTTGCTGTGGCGAAGGGCGGTGTCGACCCTGCCCGGGCCGAGGCGCTGTTCGACGCCGTTCTCGGGCAGGGCGCGCGCCTGCCTTCGGCCCGGCGCTATGCGGCCCGGGCGGCGTCCCTTGCGCAGGGCATCCATCTCAGCGCCGAGGAATTGGCGATGCTGGACCGTCTGGCGAAGGGCGGGCTCGACGCCGTGGACTGATCGCGGTCGCGGCCCCGTGCCACACGGCCCCCGCTTTTGCAGAAGCGGTGGGGTGTCGTCCTTGCGCCAGCCGTCAGGCCAGAGCGCCCGGCAGCTTCGACCATTCGCCATACCAGGCCTGGAACAGCTTGAGCTGCGCCCTGGCAAAGCCCTTCTGGCTGTCCGACAGGGCGTCCGCCGGATTGAAATGCAATTCGTATTCCGGGCTTCCGGTCAGGACCATCAGATACTTGAAGAACAGCACCAGATCGGCGCCCTCGTCGAACGTCGACAGCACGGCAAGCGCCAATTCAAGCTCTTGCGCGCGCTGTCGGGCGATCGCGCTGCCCCCGGCCGCGGCCTTGCTCAGTCGCACGAGGTTCAGAACTTCGACCGGCAGGACATTGCCGATGCCCGTGATCGCCCCGGTGGCCCCGCAGTTCACGAAGCCGTGGACGACAGCGGTATCCACACCCACCATCAGCGTCACCTCGTCGTCGCGGCTGGTGATGTATTCGGCAGCGTAGGACATCGGCTCCGGCCCACCGAATTCCTTGAACCCGATCAGGTTCGGATGCGCGCTCCGCAGCTTGAAGAACAGATCGGCGCGCGTCATGAATCCGTAGTATGGGCTGTTGTAGATCACCGCCGGCAGGTCGGGCGCCGCCGCGAGGATCGCCTTGAAATGCGCCTCCTGCGCGGGAATGGAGGTGCCGCGCGACAAGACCCGCGGGATCACCATCAGGCCATGGGCCCCCGTCTTCTGCGCGTGCGCCGCATGCGCGACCGCCGAGGCTGAATTCACCGCCCCCGTGCCCACGATCACCTTCAGCCCGGCCGCCACCAGACGCTCCACGCCTTCCATCCGCTGCGCATCGCTCGAGCAGTGGCCAATCGCCCATCGACCCGCAGTAGACGACCGCCGACATGCCGGCCGCGACCAGTTCCTTGCCCTTGGCGACCAGCGCGGCGAAATCGGGGCTCCGGTCCGTCTTGCAGGGGGTCATCAGGGCGGGGATGGTGCCTGAGAAGATGCTCGATGTCATCGGAAAGCTCCTTGGATCTGGGCTTGCGCAAGGGTGGCGCGCGGTCGGAGGGTGCAGGGGAATGCCGCAATGTCGAGCGTTTTAGGTTATTGCATACTATTTGTCGACACAAATTATGGAGCGCGGGGCTTGATCGGGCAGGGCAGTTCCAATATTCGGTCTGCATCACGAAGGATCGGCAATGAACGAGTCCGCGCCCCCCGCCAGGCCAGAGCGCAAACGCGGCTCGGGCGTCAAGCATGTGTATGACGTGCTGCGCGACGAGATCATAGATCTGGTGCTGGAACCGGGCAGCCCGATCGACGAGATCGAACTGGCGGAGCGTTTCGAGATGTCGCGCACCCCGATCCGCGAGGCGCTGGTGCGGCTCGCAGGCGAAGGGCTAGTCACCACGCTTCCCAATCGCTCGACCGTCGTATCCAACATCGACTTCCTGTCGCTGCACGCCTTCTTTGACGCGCTGACGCTGATGTACCGCGTCACGACCCGGCTCGCGGCGGAAAATCACAAGCCCAAGGATCTGGAGCAGATCCGTGCCCATCAGGCCGCCTTTGCCCGCGCCGTGCAGGATCAGGATGCGCTGGCCATGATCGCGACCAACCGCGACTTCCATGCGGCGATCGCCGCGGCTGGCCGGAATGTCTATTACGAGGGCCTTTTCCTGCGCCTTCTCGACGAGGGGCGGCGCATCCTGCGGCTTTACTATCGCTCGTATCAGGATCAATTGCCCCAGCAATACGTCACCGAGCATGAGCACATCATCGCGGCCATCGTCGCCCGCGACATCGCCCTGGCTGACAGCCACGCGCTCGACCATGCCAACCAGATCGTCGCGCAGATCCAGCGCCTGATCGCCTCGGACCGCCGGCGGAAGATCGCGCTTTAGCCGATCCGCTTCGGCAGCCCCGCGGGGCCGGTCCGAATGTCGGGCTCAGACGTCCAGTTCTTCCACGAACCGCGCATTCTCGCTGATATACTGGAACCGCAGTTCCGGGCGCTTGCCCATGAGCTGGTCCACCAGCGCGTCGGTCTCGCCCGGCTCGTCCTCGTCGATCGAAACCCGGATCAGCTTGCGGGTCAGCGGGTTCATCGTGGTGTCCTTCAGGTCTTTCGCATCCATCTCGCCCAGGCCCTTGAACCGCTGCACGTCGATCTTGCCCTTGCCGCCCAGCCCCTCGGCCAGCACGCGTTCCTTTTCGGCATCGTCCAGCACATAGACCCGTCGCGGGCCCTGCGTCAGGCGGTAGAGCGGCGGGCAGGCCAGGTAGAGATGGCCCCGGTCGATCATCGGCCGCATCTGCGTGAAGAAGAACGTCATCAGCAGGCTCGCGATATGCGCCCCGTCCACATCGGCATCCGTCATGATGATGATCTTGTCATAGCGCAGATCGTCGACGTTGAATTTCGTGCCCATCCCCACGCCCAGTGCCTGACACAGGTCATTGATCTCTGCATTGCCACCCATCTTGCCGCTGGCCGCCCCGAGCACGTTCAGGATCTTGCCCCTGAGCGGCAGCAGCGCCTGATTGGTGCGGTCGCGCGCCATCTTGGCCGACCCGCCGGCCAAGTCGCCCTCCACGATGAACAGCTCGGTCCCCTCGCGCGCGGTGGCCGAACAATCCACCAGCTTGCCCGGCAGGCGCAGCCGCTTGGTCGCGCTCTTGCGCTGCGTCTCCTTCTCGGCCCGCCGCTTCAGCCGCTCCTCTGCCCGCAGCACCAGGAAATCGAGGATGGCGCCGGCCGATTTCGTGTCGCCCGCCAGCCAGGTGTCGAAGTGGTCGCGCACCGCCCCCTCGACCAGCCGCGCGGCCTCTTCCGTGGCCAGCCGGTCCTTTGTCTGGCCCACAAACTGCGGCTCGCGGATGAAGATCGAGATCACCGCGCAGCCGCCCGCCAGCATGTCATCGCGCGTGATCAGCTCTGCCTTGCGGTTCTTCACCCGCTCGCCATAGGCCCGGACGCCCTTCAGGATCGCCGACCAGAAGCCACTTTCATGCGTGCCGCCCTCGGGGGTCGGCACCGTGTTGCAGTAGCTTTGCAGGAAACCGTCGCGCGCCGGGGTCCAGTTGATCGCCCATTCGACCGATCCTGGCAGGTTGAACTTCTCGGGAAAGCCGACCTTTCCGGCAAAGGGCCGCTCGGCATAGGTCGTGATCTTGGCCAGCTGATCGCTCAGGTAATCGCCGAGCCCGCCGGGAAAGTGGAACACCGCCTCGGCCGGTGTCTCGCCATCGGCGATCGCGGATTTCCAGCGGATCTCGACGCCCGAGAACAGATAGGCCTTGGATCGCGCCATCTTCATGAGCCGCGCCGGCTTGAATTGCAGATGGCCGAAAATCTCGGGGTCCGGATGGAACGTCACCACCGTGCCCCGCCGGTTGGGCGCGGGGCCCACCTTGGCGACCGGCCCCTGCGGAATGCCGCGCGCGAACTCCTGCACGAACAATTCCCGGTTGCGCGCCACCTCGACCCGCATCCGGTCCGACAGCGCGTTCACCACGCTCGCCCCCACCCCGTGCAACCCGCCCGACGTCTCGTAGGCCTTCCCCGAGAACTTGCCGCCCGCGTGCAACGTGCACAAGATCACCTCCAGCGCGGACTTGCCGGGAAACTTCGGATGCGGATCTATCGGGATGCCGCGCCCGTTGTCGCGGATCGTCACCGAATGATCGGCGTTCAGCTCCACCTCGATCCGCGTCGCATGGCCGGCCACCGCCTCGTCCATCGAGTTGTCCAGCACCTCGGCCACGAGGTGATGAAGCGCGCGCTCGTCTGTGCCGCCGATGTACATGCCGGGGCGCTTGCGCACCGGCTCCAACCCCTCGAGCACCTCGATGGAAGAGGCGTCGTAGGCGTCGGGCGTGCCGGAAAGAAGGTCGTTGGCCATGCGGATGCTCAATTCTGGTTTCTGGGCTTGGCGAAGCAGTAGACCACCCAAGCGGGGCCGCGCGCAAGATGTGGGGTGCCTTGGCCTCCGGCCCCGACCGGCCTAGGCTGGCCGCGAAGCAACGGGGGCACGACCATGCGGATTCTCTTCACCGGCGGTTCTGGCAAGGCGGGGCGGCATGTGGTGGCCGACCTCGCGGCACGGGGGCACCGCGTCCTGAACCTCGACCGGGTGGCGCTGAACCATCCCGGCGTCCATGATCTGGTAGCCGACATCACCGATGCGGGCCAGATGTTCAGCGCGATGCACAGCCACGCCGATTATGCCGAGCTTGAAACCGGCGAGGGCGCGCGGACTTTCGATGCCGTCGTGCATTTCGCGGCTGTCCCGCGCCACCTGATGTGTCCCGACACGGAAACCTGGCGGGTCAATGTGGTCGGCACCTACAATGTGCTGGAGGCGGCCGTGAAGATGGGTGTGCGCAAGATCGTCGTCGCCTCGTCCGAGACGACCTACGGGGTCTGCTTCAGCGACGGCGTGACGCCGCCCAAGCACCTTCCGCTTGACGAGGAGTATGACATCGACCCGATGGACACCTATGGGATGTCCAAGAAGGTGAACGAGGTTACCGCGCGCAGCTTCCAGCGCCGCTCGGGGGCCGATATCTATGCCCTGCGCATCGGCAACGTGATCGAGCCGCATGAATACGAAACGCTTTTCCCCGGCTTTTTCGCCAATCCCGACCTGCGCCTGCGCAACGCCTTTTGCTACATCGACGCGCGCGACCTCGGGCAGATCGTGGCCCGCTGCCTGATGGCCGATGGCCTGGGTTTCCAGGTGTTCAACGCCGCCAACGATGGCCATTCGGTGCATCTAGCGACAGAGGATCTGCTCGCCCGCTATTACCCCCATGTGCCGGTCATCCGCCCGATGGGCGCGCAGGACGGTTTTCTGACGAACCGCAAGATCCGCGACATGCTGGGCTTCGTCGAGGAACATCCCTGGACGCGCTATGTGACCGCCCCCACCCCCTGACACGGGCAGGTCCGGCGCCCGGCCGTCATCGCGCCGGGCCAAACCTTCTCAGGCTGTCCGGCCCATGCTAGGGTTAGTTCGCTTGTTGTGAGAGCGCTCCCGATGGCCATGGGCGGCATCGCGATCTTGATCGGCACGACGAAGGGCGTCTTTCTGCTCTCCGGCGGCACCGAGCGAAGTGGATGGACCGTGGACGGCCCGTTCTGCGACGGCTGGCCGATCAACCACGTCATCGGCGATCCGGCGTCCGGCACGATCTGGGCGGGCGGTGGCGGCGACTGGCACGGCGCGGGCATCTGGCGGTCGACCGACGGCGGCGCGACGTGGCAGGTAACGCGGCTGACCCGGGGCACGATGGACACCTGGGCCGCGAACGATCCGGACTTTGCCCGAATGATCGGCTGGACCGACGCGCCGTTGCCCTTCGGGGACGGGTTCGCGCAAATCTGGTCGCTCGGCCTTGCACACGGCAAGCTCTATGCCGGAACGAAGCCGGCCAGCCTTCTGGTCAGCGAGGATGGCGGCCGGACATGGACCACGGTGCAGGGCCTTTCCGACCATCCGTCCGCGGGCACATGGAACCCTGGCGCGGCGGGGCTCGTCTTGCACACGATCGTCCCCTCGCCCGACGATCCGGGCAAACTGTGGGTTGGCATTTCGGCGGCGGGCGTGTTCGCCAGCGAGGACGGCGGTGCGACGTGGGAGCGCCGCAACAGGATCTCCAACGCCGGGGCCTGCGCCGATCACGACCATCCGGCGGCGCCGCGCGACGGCGAAACCGGCCACTGTGTTCACAACATGATGCGCGCGCCGGGCGGCGAGGACGTGCTCTACCAGCAGAACCACCACGGCGTCTGGCGATCCGGCGACGGCGGGCGCAGCTGGGACGACAGGACCGAGGGCCTGCCCTCGACCTTCGGCTTTCCGATCCGCGTGCATCCGCGTGATCCCGACACGATCTGGACCCTGC
The DNA here is from genome assembly GCA_963700485.1 of uncultured Alphaproteobacteria bacterium. GTDB lineage: Bacteria > Pseudomonadota > Alphaproteobacteria > Rhodobacterales > Rhodobacteraceae > Aliitabrizicola. The sequence goes on along the minus strand of CAVOXQ010000006.1, from coordinate 129,672 downwards.
CTCTGAACGGGGACACCGCGGGCCGTTTCCCGCCCGATGCCGCGGCCGCTGTCTGGCGCTCGCGCGATGGCGGGCAAAGCTGGCAGGCCCTGCGCGACGGCCTGCCGCAATCCGGCTGCTTCTTCACCGTTCTGCGCCAGGCGATGGCGGGCGATGCCCGCGACCCGGCCGGGATCTACTTCGGCACGAACAGCGGCTCGGTCTTTGCCAGCACCGACGAGGGCGACACCTGGCACGAGATTGCCCGCCACCTGCCTACGATCCTCGCGCTTGAGGTGCTCGACCGCCACGAGGCCGCCGCACCGCCCGGTCATGCAGGGCCGTAATCCGCGAAGCCAGGGCCCCGTCCGCGCGTGGTTCCGCTGGCGGCGAGCCGGGACCGCTAGGCCGCCTCCTCCAGCCGCCGCGCCCACATCGCCTTGAAGGCCGGTCGCGCCTGACACCGGGCCAGCCAATCGAATGTGCCGGGATAGGCCGCGCCAAGCCCCGCGTGACCTTGGGCATAGCGCAGGCATTCCGCCACGCAGATGTCCGCCGCGCTGAACCGGTCCAGCAGCCAGTCCTGCCCCGAAAGATGCGCCTCGAGCCGCGCCAGCGGCCGGTGCATGGCCGCCACCGCCGCCTCTGCCTTTTCGGCCGGTTCCTCGGCCGCGAACAGGATCACGACCGCGACCGGGTCGATCGCGCTCGCCGCGAAGAACGCCCAGTTCGCCATCGCCGCCGCCTCTGCCGCGTCGCCCGGCCCGATCCCCGGTCCCGCCTTCGCAGCCAGATGAAGCGCGATCGCCATCGAACTCGGTCAGCACCAGATCGCCGTCCCGCAGGGCAGGAACCTGCCCCATCGGGTTCACCGCAAGGAATTCGGGCGAGGCGGTCGTCAGCAACCCCGGATCCCGCCCCCCGGCCACCCGGTAGGCCTGGATCACCGGCACATGTTCGAAATCCATCCCGGTTTCACCCAGCACCCACAGCGGGCGCGACGCCCGCGATCGGTAGACACCGTAGAGCGTGATCATCGCCGTCCCCCACCGCGCCGGTTCCCCGCCGCCAAGATCCATGACGCTTTTGTAACGGTTTATTGACACGGATCAAGGCGGCGCCGCCCGAACGGTCCCAGCCTAGCATCGCACGCTGCAAGGGAGAAAGTGATGGAAGATCAAACGCCCGCCCCGCCACCACCCGACCATGACGCTACCACCCCGGGCGCGCCACGCAGCTTTCCCACCCTCGACCCGAACCAGATCCGGCAGGCTTTCGAAAGCGGCCGTTACCCCTATCCCCGGCGAATGGGTGCCAGGCTCTACGAGGCGGAGAAGGCAAGGCTCCAGGCGGAACTGCTGAAGGTGCAGATCTGGGCGCAGGACACCGGGCAGAAGTTCGTGATCCTGTTCGAGGGCCGCGACGCCGCCGGAAAAGGCGGCACGATCAAGCGCTTCATGGAACACCTCAACCCCCGCTACGCCCGCGTCGTTGCCCTGACAAAGCCGGGCGAACGCGAGAACGGCCAATGGTTCTTCCAGCGCTATATCGAGCATCTGCCGACGGCGGGCGAGATCGTCTTCTTCGACCGGAGCTGGTACAACCGCGCCGGGGTGGAGCGCGTGATGGGCTTTTGCACCCCGTCGGAATACCTCGAGTTCATGCGCCAGGCCCCCGAACTCGAACGGATGCTCGTGCGCTCTGGCATCCAGCTTTACAAGTACTGGTTTTCCGTCACCCGCGAGGAACAGCGCGCGCGCTTCGTTTCGCGCGAATCCGATCCCCTGAAACGCTGGAAGCTGTCTCCCATCGACAAGGCCAGCCTCGACAGGTGGGAGGCCTATACCGAGGCGAAGGAGGCGATGTTCTTCTACACCGACACCGCCGACGCGCCCTGGACCATCATCAAGTCGAACGACAAGAAACGCGCGCGGCTCAACTGCATGCGCCACTTCCTGTCCACGCTCGACTACCCGGAAAAGGATCTCTCCGCCCTTCGACCGCCCGATCCGCTGATCGTGGGCCATGCCGATCAGGTCATCGGCCGGACCGGGCGCATCTTTCAGGCCGCCACCCATCCTGACTGGCGCCGCGCCGCCAAGGCCCCGGACGCCGGATCGCCACTGGCGGAGCAACCAGTGGACGCCTAGATTGATCCATCGGGTGGCGGTGGAGGAGTCATGGGCCGGGGATGGCTGGCAGGGCTGGTTCTGGGGGCGCTTTGCGGCGCGCCCGCGCTTGCCCATCCGCATGTCTTCATCGACACCGGCGTGGAGATGATCTTCGACGGTCAGGGCCGCGTCGCGGCGCTGCGCATCAGCTGGACCTATGACGAGTTCTACTCGCTTGTCCTGGTGCAGGACCGCGGCCTGGACGCCGACGGCGACGGCGAAGCGACCCCTGCCGAAAACGCCGCGCTCGGCGGCTTCGACATGGACTGGGATCCCGGTTTTGCCGGAGATACCTATGCGCTGGCGGGCGACCGGCCGCTTGCGCTGGGTCCGCCCGCCGAATGGACGGCCGCATACAGCGCGGGCCGGCTGACCTCCACACACCTGCGCCGCCTCGAGACGCCATTCGACCCCACGGCCGGACCCCTGGTCATCCAGACCTATGATCCAGGTTTCTATACCGCCTACACCATCGCCTCCGATCCCGTTCTGACCGGCGGACAGGGCTGCACGGCAACCGTCTTCGTTCCCGACCTGACCGAGGCCGATAAGCAGCTTCAGGCCGCCCTTGCCGAATATGGCGCGGATGTCGATCTCGAGATGGAGTTTCCCGCAATCGGTGCCGCTTATGCCGAAGAGGTCCGCGTGACATGCGAAAACCCCTCCTGATCCTTGGGCTGGTCGTGGGGCTGGCCGCCGTGGTGTTCTGGGCCGCAGGCGGTCTTGCGGCAATGGAACACGCCGCCGTCGCCTCGCAGCGCGAAGTACAAAACGCGCTCGCCGGCGCGCTGCGCGCCCTGCGCACGGGCCAGCCGGGGGCGGTCACCGGGCTGCTCGCGCTGTCGTTCGGCTATGGCTTTTTTCATGCGGCCGGGCCGGGTCATGGCAAGATGCTGATCGGCGCATACGGCCTCGGCCGCCGGGTGCGCTTCGTACCGCTGGCCACCATCGCCATCGCCTCCAGCCTCGCGCAGGCGACCGTTGCCGTGGTGCTGGTCTATTCGGGGGTGCTGCTGCTGGGCTGGACGCGCGAGCGCCTTGTTGGCGTGGGCGAACAGGTCATGGCCCCGATCAGCTTCGCGGCAGTGGCCGGCCTTGGCCTCTGGCTTGCCTGGCGCGGGCTTCGCGGGATGTCGGCAGTCCGCACCATAGCGCCCGGCCGCGCGCCTTCGTCCGGCCCCGATCCAGACCACAGGCCGCGCTCCGAACCCGCAATGGGCGACGCGGGGCCGTTGCAGGGCCGATCTGTCGCCCATGACTGCGCCAGCCCCCCGTCCGACACCCGGTTTGCCGCCGATCGATCGCCGCCGGCCCGCATTCCCGCCGACGGCCCAGGCCCCCGGCACGGCGCCCACATCCACGAGCGCACCTGTGGCCATGCGACCACTTCCGGGGGCCACGGCCATGATGCGTCCTGCGGCCACGTCCACGGCCCGAGCCTCGATGACATCGCGCGCTTGCGAAGCGGACGCGAGGCACTGGCGTTGATTGCGGGCGTCGCGATCCGGCCCTGCACGGGCGCACTCTTTGTCCTGATCCTGACCTGGCAGATGGGGATCGGCGCCATGGGCATCGTTGCGGCCTATGCGATGGGGCTGGGCACGGCCTCGGTCACGCTGGCCGTTGCGGCGCTTTCGGTCTGGGCCCGCGAGGGCGCCCTCGCGAGCCTCCCCGGCCAGGGCCTCTCGCGGCTGTTGCCCATGCTCGAACTGGTGGCCGGCAGCGCCATCGCGCTTGTCTCGACCCATCTGCTGCTCGGCGCGATCTGAGGCATCTTGCCGCGCCCCGGCCCCCGCGCTAAGCGGGGCGAATGACCGCACACCCGACCCTGTCCTACGCCGCCCATGCTCGGGCGACGCTGACGCTGGGCCTGCCGCTGATCGGCAGCCACCTCGCGCAGATGGCCCTGCATGTGACCGACACGATCATGCTCGGCTGGTATTCCGTCCCGGCGCTTGCGGCAGGCGTCCTCGGCGCGTCGAGTTTCTTCGTGATTTTCATCCTCGGCTCGGGCTTTGCCCAGGCGGTGATGCCGATGGTCGCGGCCGCGCTGGGGCAGGGCGACGAAACCCAGGTCCGCCGCGACACGCGCATGGGGATGTGGCTGTCGATCGTGTTCGGCGCGGTCTGCTTTCCGCTGTTCTGGTTCTCGGGGCCGATCCTTCTCGCGCTCGGCCAGCAGCCCGAGGTGGCGGCGCTGGCGCAGGACTACCTCCGCCTTGCCGGGTTCGGCATGTTGCCCGCCCTTCTCGTGATGGCGCTCAAGAGCTACCTCGCGGCGCTGGAGCGCACGCAGGTCATGCTCTGGGCCACCCTGCTGGCCGTGGCGCTGAACGCGGCGCTCAACTGGGCGCTGATCTTCGGCAACTGGGGCGCGCCCGAGCTTGGGGTGCGTGGCGCAGCCATAGCCTCGGTCGCCTCGCAGCTGCTGACGCTGCTTGTCCTTGCGATCTACGCGGGGCTGGAGCCGGGCCTGCGCCGCTTCCACCTTTTCCAGCGCTTCTGGCGCCCCGACTGGACAGCCTTCGCGCGCGTCTTCCGGCTCGGCTGGCCGATCGGGCTGACCGGGCTTGCCGAAAGCGCGCTGTTCCAGGCCTCGGCCCTGATGATGGGCTGGATCGGCACGGTGCAACTCGCCGCCCATGGCATCGCGCTCGAGGCCTGCGCGCTGGCCTTCATGGTTCACCTCGGCCTTTCGAATGCGGCCACCGTCCGCGTCGGCTGGGCCGATGGCGCGCGGGACGCGCGATCGCTGCGCGATGGGGCCAGGGTCGCCATCGCGCTGTCGGCGGGCTTTGGCGTCGTGGTGATCCTCGTGTTCCTGCTGCTGCCCACCCCGATCATCTCGGTGTTTCTCGATACCTCGAACCCCGACAGCGCCGCGATCATCGCCATCGGCGTGACGCTGCTCGCGCTCGGCGCGATGTTCCAGATGGCCGATGCGATGCAGGTCATCGCGCTCGGCCTGTTGCGGGGCATCCGCGATACCCGCGTGCCGATGTGGCTCGCGGCCTTCAGCTACTGGGTGATCGGCATCCCCTCGGGCTATCTGCTGGCATTTCCGGCGGGCCTCGGCGCTGTCGGGCTCTGGCTGGGGCTTGTCATCGGGCTGAGCGTCGCGGCGGTTCTGCTGATGACGCGGTTCTGGCTGCGTGCGCCCCAAGGCTGACCGGCCCGCCCGCCCTTACGCCCCCCCGCCTGTCAGACGTTCGGCCTTGCGCCGCACCAGGACCGAGCGCAGGTCGTGCATCGCAAGCAACAGCGCATCCGTCACCCGATCCAGTTCGGCATCGCTGGCGCGGGTCTGCGCCCAATGGGTCGTCAGGTTCATGTGGTCGACCGTGCGCAGGATATCGTCGATCGCGCGCTCGGCGAGCAGGGCGCGCCGCGCGCCCAGCCAGGCGTCGATCGCGGCGACGTCGGCCTCGCCCAGCACCCGGTCGCCCTGCGGCTTCACCTTGCCGTTCTCGACGTTCACCGTCGCGATCGGCTCCATGTCGATCCGGCGCTGGCGGTTTTCCGTATCCACCCGGAACACGGTCGCGCCGTTGTCGCGGATGCGGAAGTAATAATCCGGCAGATCGCCCGCCATCGCCCCTCCGTTCAGTGCAGGCCCGCGCAAAACGTCTGGATGCGGGTGCAGGCCTCGCGCAGCGCCTCGTCCGAGGTAGCGTAGCTGACGCGGAAGTTGGGCGAAAGACCGAAGGCCGCGCCGAATACCACGGCCACCCCCGTCTCTTCCAGCAGGGCGGTGGCGAAAACCTCGTCGTCGCCGATCCTCACGCCGCCCGCGCTGGTCTTGCCGATACAGCCCGAGATGTCGGGATAGACATAGAACGCCCCCTCCGGCTTCGGGCAGGTGATCCCGCGCGCCTCGTTCAGCATGCCCACCACCAGATCGCGCCGCCGCTGGAACAGCGCCCGGTTCGGCGCAAGGAAATCCTGCGGACCGCTCAGCGCCTCCAGCGCGGCATATTGCGAGATTGAGCACGGGTTCGAGGTGGATTGCGACTGGATCGTGCCCATCGCCCGGATCAGCTGCGCCGGCCCCGCCGCATATCCGATCCGCCACCCGGTCATCGCATAGCTCTTGGACACCCCGTTGCAGGTCAGCGTCCGGTCGTAAAGCGCAGGCTCCACCTGCGCGGGGGTCGTGAACTCGAAATCGTCGAACACCAGGTGCTCGTACATGTCGTCCGACATGATCCAGACATGGGGATGGCGCAGCAGCACGTCGCACAGTCCGCGCACCTCGGCCCGGGTATAGCCCGCCCCGGTCGGGTTGGAGGGCGAATTGAAGATGAACCACTTCGTCCGGGGCGTGATCGCGGCGTCAAGCTGGGCGGGCGTCAGCTTGAACGCCGTCTCGATCCCCGCCACGACCGGCACGGGCGTTCCGCCCGCCAGCAGCACCATGTCGGGATAGCTCACCCAGTAGGGCGCGGGGATGATCACCTCGTCGCCGGGATTGAGCGTCGCCATCAGCGCGTTGTAGAGCGTCTGCTTGCCCCCGGTTCCCACCGTCACCTGCGCCGGCGCATAATCCAGCCCGTTCTCGCGGCGGAACTTCTCGCAGATCGCGCGCTTCAGTTCGGGAATGCCGTCGACGGCGGTGTATTTCGTGCGGCCGGCGTCGATCGCGCGCTTGGCGGCATCCTTGATGTTCTGCGGCGTGTCGAAATCCGGCTCTCCCGCGCCCAGCCCGATCACATCGCGCCCCGCCGCCTTCAGCTCGTTCGCCTTGGTGGTGACCGCGATGGTGGGCGAGGGTTTCACGCGCGCAAGCGTGTCGGACAGGAAGGCCATGATCGGGCTCCGCAAAAGGGCAGGGGGTGGAAGTTTCGGGCACATCGTCATAGGGTGCTGCCATCAACCGATCAAGCACTAACGCAAGAGGGAGAGTCCCATGTCGGACCCGAATACGGACGTCATCGAAAAGGGCTGGTTCAGCGAGGATCAGGCCACGTTCGGGGACCGTCTGGCGGGCGCACGCGAGGCGGCCGGCCTTACCCAGGAAGAACTGTCGCGCCGTCTCGGCGTCAAGCTGGAAACCGTCCGGGGCTGGGAGGACGACATGGTTGAGCCGCGCGGCAACAAGCTCCAGATGCTTGCCGGGCTCATGAATGTCTCGATCCGCTGGTTGCTGACCGGCGAGGGAGATGGCCTCGAGGGCCCGGCCGAAGCCACGACAGCCCTGGCCCCCGAGGCCGCCGAGGCGCTGGCCGAGCTGGCGCAGATGCGTGCCCGCGCACTTGTGCTCGCGCGCGAGATGGGCCAGATCGAGCGCCGCCTGCGCAATCTTCTGCGCACGGCCGCCGCGTGAGCGAGACCGGTCCCGACAGGCTTAAACGGCTTGCCATGCGCTCGTGGCGGCGCGGCACCAAGGAAATGGACCTGATCCTCGGGCCCTTCGCCGATGTCCATCTCGCCACCCTCGATGCGGCCGATCTCGATCTCTACGAGCGGCTTCTGGCCGAGAACGATCAGGATCTGATCGGCTGGATGTTGGGCCAGACCGGTGCGCCTGCGCCGTTCGAGGCGATTGTTGCGCGGATTTCGGCCTTTGCCCGCGCCCGTCTCGCGCCCGGGGCCTGAACCGGGCTACGCGGGTTTACCGAATGTTTGCGCTTTGCACTGATTCTCCTTGGCCAGAGCATCGCCGCACGGAGAGAGGGATGAGTATTCAAGCCACGGACCCGCTTGCCGTTCTGGACGGCGCCGATCGGGTACAGCTTTCGGCCTATCTCGAAAGTCTCGCGCTGCTGGAACGCCTGCACCGCCTGCTGCTCGATGTCATCAAGGACGAGTTCGAACGTCTGGCCCTGCTCGAGATCAACCCCGTGCAGGCGCTGCTGCTGTTCAACATCGGCGAACATGAGGTGACGGCGGGCGAATTGAAATCGCGCGGCTATTATCAGGGGTCCAACGTCAGCTACAACCTCAAGAAACTGGTCGATCTGGGCTACATGCATCACCAGCGATCAGAGATCGACCGCCGGTCGGTGCGCGTGCGGCTGACGGAAAAGGGTCGGCGCGTCCGCGCCATCCTGACCGATCTTTTTGCCCGCCACGCCGAGGCGCTCGATCGCCGCGGCATGATCGGCCCCGACGCGATGGACGAGATCAACGCCTCGCTCAAGCGCATGGAACGGTTCTGGACCGAACAGATCCGCTACATCTACTAGGCCCCGCCGCCCGCGCCGCAGCGCCAGACGCAGGCCATGCGCCGCGCCCAGACCCGACCTGTTCCGGCGCGCCGGGCGCCCGCAGCCGTCGCGGCGGCGGCGCGCCCGCCCCCTCACCAATGCCCGGTGTTGGGCATCGACAGCCACGGTTCGGCCGGCGGCAAGGACGCCCCGCCCCATTGCAGCAACTCCACCGAGATGTTGTCGGGCGAACGGACAAAGGCCATCCGGCCGTCGCGTGGCGGCCGGTTGATCACCACCCCGTTCGCCTGAAGATGCGCGCACATCTCGTAGATGTTCTCGACGTCATAGGCGAGGTGCCCGAAATGCCGCCCGTCGCTCGGCAACCCGTCGTCGCCGTCCCAGTTGTAGGTCAGTTCCACCGGGCATTCCTCCTGTCCCGGGGGGGCGAGGAAGATCAGCGTGAAGCGACCGCCCTCGTTCTCGTAGCGCCGCGTCTCCACCAGCCCCAAGAGCTTCCAGAACGCCAGCGATGCCTCAAGATCCTTCACCCGGACCATCGTGTGCAAATATCGGATCTTCATGCGGTCTCTCCCGGTTGCAATGCGTCGAGGCGACCCTAGCGCCGGTTCGGGCCAGAGGAAAGCACCCAAGCCCGCCGGCAACAGGCACTCATTTCCCCGGGGCTGGCCCCAACGGCAACCGCGGGGCGACCACCCGTTCCCCTGCGCCGGGGCTTGTCGCGATCCCTGGCCGGCTCCGCTGCCGCGCGGCCGCCCGGCCGCGAAACAGGTGCGCGTCATTCCTGTGGACAACCCCGCACCGCCGCTTGCCCTGCACCCCCACCTCTCGTAGCATCGGGCGCGAACAACCCCACATCTTGCGCAACCTGCGGAGGCCCCGATGCCCCTCTCCCCCGAACAGATCGCCGAAATCGAGGCCGCCCGCGCCACCCCGCGCGCCACGCTGCGCGCCGTTTCCGAAGGGATGGAGGCGCATCTCTACCGTGCCCATCCGGTGCTCGATCACGGCTTCATCCGGGTCATCGACTATATGGGCGATGATGCCGCCATCGTGCAGGCCGCGCGCGTCAGCTATGGCGCGGGCACCCGGCACGTCAGCAACGACGAGGGCCTGATCCGCTATCTGATGCGGCACTGGCACTCCACCCCGTTCGAGATGTGCGAGATCAAGCTGCACGTCAAGCTGCCGGTCTTCGTCGCGCGCCAGTGGATCCGCCACCGCACCGCGAACGTCAACGAATACTCCGCCCGCTACTCGATCCTGGACCGGGAATTCTATATCCCCGCCCCCGAGCATCTGGCCGCGCAAAGCACCGTCAACAACCAGGGCCGGGGCGAGGTGCTTGCGGGCCCCGAGGCTGCCCGCGTGCTCGAATTGCTGAAATCCGACGCTGCGCGCAGCTATGACCACTACGAAGCGATGCTGAGCCAGGCCCAGCCCGACGGGACACCCCAGCAGGGCCTTGCGCGCGAACTGGCGCGGATGAACCTGCCCGCCAACATCTATACCCAATGGTACTGGAAGGTCGATCTGCACAACCTCTTCCACTTCCTGCGCCTGCGCGCCGACGCCCACGCCCAATACGAGATCCGCGTCTACGCCGAGGCCATCGCCGCCACCGTCGCCGACTGGGTTCCCATCGCCTGGTCCGCCTTCGAGGACTACCGCATGGGCGGCGTCACGCTCTCGTCCAAGGCGATCGACTGCGTGAAGAGGATGCTCAAGGGGGAACAGGTGACGCAGGAAACCTCAGGTATGAGCAAGGGAGAATGGCGGGAGTTTGAAGGGGTGATTGGGTGATGTTTGACGGGTTCTGGAATGCTTTCTGGCTGTTCATTGGTGTTGTTGCTGGCGCTTTGATTCAGTATGCCTTGGAGCAGACTAAGGTATTTCAACAGAGGAGGAATGCGAAGCGGTTGTTTGGAATCGAAACTTCGATAAATCGCCAAGAACTTAATCGGTTGCGAGAAACGTTCTTAAGGAAAAAGGAAAGGTTTGGTGCTAACTAGCAGGTTGAAAACGATTTTTTCATTGACATGTCTCGCTTCAATTATAGCCTAATTGACCCACTCATAAACTCTGGGTATTTCCACGAAATTTTGGGAGTTGAGGGTGTTAGGCATTACTTCCAGTATGCCAACGAGCTGAATGTAAGAAACTCTCAGAGCCTTATGGATTTACTAAGAAAGGAAACCGACGGTGGGCGTTCCCTCAACTGTCTTGATTGGATCATTCATACAAAAATTCCTGAATGGGAAAGCCATCTATCAATTGTCGAGGCACGCATTGGGCCACAGAAGGCTTCGAAAGGTATACAATAGAAGTATGAGTAGGCGCGGGCCGGCCCCCTCCGCCGTCAAATCCCCCACTCTTCACCAAGCCCACCCCGCCACCCGCTGCGTCAATCGTTCCAGCGGGCCGAATGGCAGGTCGAAGCTGACCCGCGCCGTATAGCCTGCGATCACCGCTTGGGCGATGGCGCGCTCGCGCGCCTCGTCGAGGAACTGCGCAATATAGCGCTTGCCGTTCATCGCGATCTCTTCGCACTCGGCCGGATGCGTCAGGCACCAGTCCGCGACCTCGGCGATGTCCGAAAGATCGTCCTTCAGCGGGATGTAATGCACATGGGGCACCAGATCGCCCTCGCAGGCCCAGCTTTCGCAGGTGGGCTGCGGCATCACCACGGCGGAATTCGACAAGAGCATCCATTTCAGCCCGGTCGCCACGTCATTGCCCTCCAGCGACAGCAGGAACCTGGAACGCAACTGCTCGGCGATAGTCAGCGGCGGCCGCACCCGGGCGCGGATCACCTCGAGCGGGACATCCGTCAACCCCTCGGTCAACTGCACGACCTCGCTGTAGCCGATGTCGGTGACCCCCTCGACCTGCGGCATGGTTGCCACATGGAACCGGCTCGACCGGCGTCCATCCGGGCCGAACGGCGTGAAGGCCCCCGTGGTGCCTCCCCGCCAGACGATCGTATCGGCCTTGTCGCGAAACGGGATGTCCTGTGCGGCGATACGGCCCAGATCGCCCCAGTGGCGCTTGCGGTCCAGCGGCAACAGCACGCATGCCGCGCCCCGGTCGCTGACCATTCGCGACTTGACGAAGGTCGGCACCGCGAAGCGCGCCCGGTTGTCGCCCGGAAAGACCGCAAAGACCGCGTCCCGGTCAACCGGCCGGACCAGCCGCTGCGCCTCGCGGACATAGCCCCTGTAGCGGCCCCGGAAGTCACCCTCGGGATAGCGTCCGCCATAGCGCGCGAAGATATGGCGCGGGCTTTCCGACGCGCCACAGACCACGACCTGATCGTCATCCGCCACCGCATGGACGCGCGGCGGCCTATCCTCGAGCCCCGCAAGACAGACGGACACCCTTGCACGTTCGATATCCGACAGTTCCACGCCGCCCACCCGCCCCGGTCTTGCCCGCCGTTCTAGCAGGGCGGGGTGGGGCTGCCTATCGGGAACGCTTCCGGTCTAGTGGATGCCCGTGGCCAGCGCGCCCATCTCCAGATCGAATTCGGGCGGAAAACTCGTGCGCCCGTCGCCCGGCGCGAATGTCACCTCGCCGAGGAAGATCTCGCGAGCCTCGGTCACATAGAGATCGACCCGCACCAGCGGAAAGGGCCGCGCGATGGCCAGCGCCGCCGCCGCCATCCGGTCCTTCAGGCCATGATCGTCGAATTCGGTGATGCGCGTCCGGTTTTCCGGCTGGTGCGGCAAGGGTCGATGGTCCGGGTCCAGACGCGTCACCTGCGTCTCGCCGTTCACCTTGCGGATCAACGAGATGTAGCCGATCTTGCCGCCCAGCACCGCGTAGCACCAGGATGTCGCCGACGCCTCGGGGCTGATATTCGGCTCGATCAGGATTTCCCGCGTGCAGCCCGAATACCACCATTCCCCCTGCCAGTAGCCGAAGTTGCGCGAGAGCCAATTTGCACAGAGCGCGTCCAGTTCGGCCCGCATCGCCTCCGACGGCGGCCACTGCAAGGGGCGGAACATGTCCGATCCATGACTGGCCTTCAGGAAATAGCTGCCGGGTGGCAGCGCGTCGTCGGGCGGCAGGCAGGGTTCGGTGGAGTGATAGACGATCGGCACCGCCCTGACCCCGTCGAGGTCATCCGGAATGAACCGGTGGGTCAACAGCTTGTTGCCCGCCTCCGGCAGGGGAAACGCACCGAAGAGTTTCTGGCGTACAACCTTTTCGGAATAGGTCCGCGGATGAACGATGTCGGGCATGCTGCCATGCGCCTTCTGGAACTTGCGAAACGAACTCATCAGGACGCGCAGGAACGTGCGGCGGTCATAAAAACCCCAGGCCGTCTGAAGGCCGGGCGTGCGAGGGGGGGCGAACAACTCGGGCCGGGTCAGGCGCAAGAGGACAAACTGTCGAAAGACACGGGCAAGAAACGGATAGTCGCGAAAACCGAGGGCCATGGTTCAACCGGAAAAAACACATAATGTCGCTTGCGATAGCCATTGGCGGTCCTTCGCGCAAGATGCTTCCGCGTTCGGATACGCCCGCCGGCGAAAGACGCATGCGGCGGCCTGTGCGAAAAGGAGTGAAATCGCGATGGAACAAGTGCTTGGACTGTGCCTTGCGCGGTTCGCGCCGCACCCGTGCCGGGCCTCGCCCGCCGGCCGGTGAATTGCTTGACGCCGCCCGCGTTTCCCCCTAAACGCCCCGGATGGATTTCGGGTGCCCCCGCGGGCGCCCTCTCAGCTGTCGAAGGAACACACCCATGTCTCGCGTCTGCGAACTCAGCGGCAAGGCCCCGATGACCGGCAACAAGGTCAGCCATGCCAACAACAAGACCCGTCGGCGCTTTCTGCCGAACCTGAACGAAGTCACGCTGATTTCTGATGCGCTCGGCCAGTCGTTCAAGCTGCGCATCTCGGCCCATGCATTGCGCTCGGTCGATCATCGCGGCGGCCTTGACGCGTTCCTCGCGAAAGCCAAGGATGACGAGCTGTCGACGACTGCGCTCAAGATCAAGAAAGAGATCGCCAAGGCCCAAGCCGCCGCCTGATCGCCGCGCTCGACCGGAATGCAAGGCCCCGTCCGGTTGGCGGGGCCTTTTGCTTTGTCGTGTCAGCCTGCGCAGAATGCCTCGGCCGACTGCCCGAAGGCCTTGTAGCGGCCCCAGAACGCCTCATCGCTGCTGCGGTTGGAAATGCGCACGCGCTGCGCCTCGTCGGGGTTGGAAAAGAACTTTGCCGCCCGCTTCTGGTCCGTTCCACGCAGCGTCATGTCTGCGACTTGCTGGATGCAGGCGCATGTCCCGCGGTCCGATCCGCCCCGGCCCGATTGCATGCAGGCGCGCTCGATCGGTCCGGCCTCGGCCAGCGTCGCCACGAATGGAAGGGAAATAGCGACGGCGATCGCCGCGAGTATCGGTGCTTTCATCTGCTTGCCTCATGTCCCCCGTGGTGTATCCCACGGTTTTTCTGCCACGCAGTATGGCGATTTGTCCGGCTTTTTTCAACTCTGCCCCCGGGCCGCGCGACAACTTGCCCACCTCACCACCAGCCGTAGCGGCCAGGCTGGCACCGCGCCCCAACATCGCGGTCCCGAGCGCGCTTGACCCCCCCGTGTTTCCTGCTCATATGCCGGCCATGACCGATCTCGCGCACATCCGTAACTTCTCGATCGTGGCCCATATCGACCACGGCAAATCCACCCTTGCCGACAGGCTCATCCAGTCGACGGGAACGGTGGCCGACCGCGACATGAAGGCCCAGCTGCTCGACAGCATGGACATCGAGCGCGAGCGTGGCATCACCATCAAGGCCAACACGGTCCGGCTGGATTACAAGGCGAGGGACGGGCAGGCCTATGTCCTCAATCTGATCGACACCCCCGGTCATGTCGACTTCGCCTACGAGGTCAGCCGCTCGATGCGCGCCGTCGAAGGCTCGCTTCTGGTGGTGGATGCGAGCCAGGGCGTCGAGGCGCAGACACTCGCCAACGTCTACCAGGCGCTCGACGCCGGCCATGAGATCGTGCCGGTTCTCAACAAGATCGACCTTCCGGCAGCCGAGCCCGACCGCATCCGCCAACAGATCGAGGATGTGATCGGCCTCGATGCCTCCGACGCGGTGCTGATATCGGCCAAGTCCGGCCTCGGGATCCCCGAGGTGCTCGAGGCGATCGTCACCCGGCTGCCGGCCCCCAAGGGCGACAGGACGGCGCCGCTCAAGGCGATGCTCGTCGACAGCTGGTATGATGCCTACCTCGGTGTCGTCGTGATGATCCGCATCATGGATGGCGTCGTGCGCAAGGGCGACCGCATCCGCATGATGCAGACCGGCGCACTTTACGGGATCGACCGTCTTGCGGTGCTCAGGCCGCAGATGGTCGACATCGAGGAGCTTGGCCCGGGCGAGATCGGTGTGCTCACCGCCTCGATCAAGCAGGTTCGCGACACCCGCGTGGGCGACACCATCACCCACGAACGCAAGGGCGCCGACCAGGCCCTGCCGGGGTTCAAGCCGGCGCAGCCGGTGGTATTTTGCGGCCTCTTCCCGGTCGATGCCAACGAATTCGAGGATCTGCGCGACGCCATCGAGAAGCTGGCGCTGAACGATGCCTCCTTCACCTACGAGATGGAAACCTCGGCCGCGCTCGGATTCGGCTTCCGCTGCGGCTTTCTTGGCCTGCTGCACCTCGAGGTGGTCCGTGACCGGCTGGAGCGGGAATACGACATCGACCTGATCACCACCGCGCCCTCGGTCGTCTATCACGTCCACCTGCGCGACGGCACGATGATGGAGTTGCACAACCCCGCCGACATGCCCGACCTGACGCTCGTCGACCGCATCGACGAACCGCGCATCAAGGCCACCATCATGGTGCCCGACGAATACCTGGGCGACATCCTGAAGCTCTGCCAGGACCGGCGGGGCATCCAGGCCGACCTGAGTTATGCCGGAAACCGTGCGATGGTGGTCTATGATCTGCCGCTGAACGAGGTGGTCTTCGATTTCTACGACCGTCTGAAATCGGTCACCAAGGGCTATGCCAGCTTCGACTACCAGATCACCGGCTACCGCGAGGATTTCCTGGTCAAGATGTCGGTACTGGTCAACGACGAGCCGGTGGACGCGCTGTCGATGATGGTCCACCGCGACCGGGCCGACATGCGCGGCCGCGCGATGGTGGAAAAGCTGAAGGAACTGATCCCCCGCCACATGTTCAAGATCCCGATCCAGGCGGCCATCGGCGGCCGCGTGATCGCACGCGAGACGATTTCGGCCATGCGCAAGGACGTGACCGCCAAGTGCTACGGCGGCGACGCCTCGCGCAAGCGCAAGCTTCTGGACAAGCAGAAGGCCGGCAAGAAGAAGATGCGCCAGTTCGGCAAGGTCGAGATCCCGCAGCAGGCGTTCATCAATGCGTTGAAGATGGATGGGTGAGGGCGGGCAGACGCTCAGGTTCTGAATCATGCGCTGCCAAGCCTGCGTCTGGTCCCACGATTTGATGCTGTCGAGGGAACCGAGGAAAGCCGCATGAAAGGGTGCGACCATGCACCCGGCCTGCGCGTTCAACGTGAACCTTCCTTTCCGATGCCGTCGAAACCACCAGGTCAGCGTAGGGTGCGTGCTCGCACGCACCGTCTTGCCGCAAGCCGCGTGCAATCACCCCGGCAAGCTGCCTGAAATCACCGCGGCAAGGTGCGTGCGAGCACGCACCCTACGGTGCGAAGCCTGTCCCTCTTCTTGCCGGATTTGTTCCACGGCAGGTCGGGAACTTCCGTCCCTGCCTTGCCTCCATTTGCGACGCGCTTGCGTGCTGTGGCAACCGGCGCCGCGGGAGCGGTGCCTGATCGGCCTGTCCGCCCGAAGCTGCGCCCGCTCTGGCAACCGCCCCAAAAAAGAAGCGTGGCGGATGGGGGCCAACCACGCTTCCGGGTGCTGAAAAAGCCTTCGTCATCCACAGGGCGCCGGGGACTGACGGCGGCCCTGTGCCCCAGGTGGGCAATTCCTTCTACTGCGGCTCGAGCGACGCGATGTAGGCGGTCAGGTTCGCCACGTCTTCGGCCATCAGGTATTGCGACCAGGGCGGCATCCGCGAGTGCATCGGCGGAAACCAGATCCGGTCGGTGATCTGGTCTGGGCTGCGGAACACCGCGATGGCGGCAAAGCTCGGCACCTCCTGCTTCATCGCGCCGCCCGGTTCGATGTCGTGGCAGCGGGCACAATATTGCTCGGCCAGCGCCCGCCCCGCAGCGGTGTCGGCGGCCAGCGCGCCCTGGGTCGGCAGTGCGGCGAAAAGCGCGAGGCAGAGATTGGCTGGTCTGGGCATGTCCGTTCCCCCCGGTCCGGTCTTTTCATCATACGCCAGCTCATCCCCGGACTGCCTTGACCGCAATCAACGCGACCCGCGCCGCCTCGCCGTCCGTTAACCCGCTGTTAACGGAGCGGGCGCAAACTTCTGCCATGCGACCGTTGTTCGTTCTTCTGCTTGGTCTCGCGGCCTGCGACAGCCCCGCGCCTGCGATGTCGGGCGCCGAACGGACCGAGGTCGTGCGCAACGGCCGCACCTATGTGCTCTACCGCAAGGGTGACACGGTCGAGGTGATCCGCATGGGCTATGCCCGCCGTGGCGAACACGCGCAGATCCGGGCCGAAATGGCCGATCTGGTGCCGGTCATCACCGGCTGCCGACTGGCCCCGTCGTCGGTTCGCGGCGACAGCGGCGAGATGCGCGGGCGCCTCGATTGCCCGTGATCAGGCCCCACGGGTTCCCCATGGATGCCATACGCCGTCCAATCGTCCAAATCCCGTGCATTCCGCGCTGAACGGGTCTATGCTGCACCGCAGCAAGGGAGACTCGGAGCCGTGGGCAAGGTCATCACCATCGCACAGCAGAAGGGCGGATCGGGCAAGACCACGCTCGCCGTGAACCTCGCCGTCGCCTTCATGCGGATGGGCCACAAGGTGGCGCTCTTGGACACCGATCCGCAAGGCAGCCTTGGGCGCTGGTTCCTCGCCCGGCGTGAACGACTGGGCGATCCGGGCATGGACATGTCGACCGCGAGTGCCTGGGGCGTCTCGTATGAATGCGAGAAACTTCGCAAGATCAACGACTTCGTTATTGTCGATACGCCACCCAAGGTGGACGCCGACCTGCGCCCGGCGCTGCGCGAGGCCGATCTTGTGCTGGTGCCCGTGGCCGCCAGCCATGTCGATCTCTGGGCGGTTGAGGGGGTGCTCGATCTGGCCGCTCGCGAACGCAAGGTCGCGACGATCGTGTTGAACCGCACCAAGGCCGGAACCCGCCTCGGCGAAGAGGTTGCCGCTGCCGCCGCCGCGCTCGACGCCGAACTTGCCGTGGCGCGCCTCGGCCAGCGTGTCGTTTTCGCGGAAACGCTTGGAAACGGGCAGGGCGCGCAGGAACCCGGCAAGTCCCCCGCCGGCGCAGAGGTGCAGGCCCTCGCCGACGAGTTGCTGTCCCGTCTCTAGGCGCTTGGCCCCTTCACGATCAACACCCAGAAGGCATAGACCCCGATCGCGCCGAACGCCACGGCCCACCCCGGATTGCCGGATAGCACCTCGAAGATCGCCCAGGCCAACGGAAACACCGCCGTCAGCCATCGCCGCCAGACCGGCCGGAAGAACGGATGATCCGCGTCGAGAAATTTCATTCCGTTACATCCCCAATGGCATCGAAAGCTCGTCCGTCCTGCTGGCCTTGTCATGGACAAATACCAAGGCGCCCTGTTCGCCGTGCGGCGCAAGAATGACCGACGCCATGTCGTAACGTCCTGATCCGAGCGGGGCAACCTTGACCGTCACCGGTCCCTGACCCCGCACCAGAGTAACGCACGCCGCACCCCGGCATCCGTGCAGATCCCGGAGGGGCAGGCGTTCACCGCCGCCGCAGCCGCAGGGCCGGCCGAACGGGCCGCGAGAACGGCAAGGCGCGGGAGGCTTGATCCGTTTTCCATGTGTGCCAGCCTGCCATGAAGCGCGCGCCGCCCGCAAGGTCGCGCCGCGTTGCATGGCCGTCGCATTGGCGCTACCGTCAACGCATCACCACGACCGATGGGAGCGGGATCATGGCGGGCTTTGGACTTCTGGTTATGCTGCTGATCGGCGCGATCGCAGGCTGGCTCGCCGGCAGGATCGTCGCCGGATACGGTTTCGGATTGTTGGGCAACATCGTGGTCGGCGTCATAGGCGCTGTGATCGCCGGGCTCCTCTTGCCCCGTCTGGGGTTTGTGGCGGGGGGCGGCTTCTTCGCGACCGTCCTGCATTCCACCCTTGGCGCCGTTGTCCTTCTGGTCCTGATCCGGCTGGTCAAGCGCGTCTGATCGCCCCAAACCAGATCGGATGAGGCGGGCTTTTTGCCGTGGACCATGGCAAGATCGCCTTGCAGGAGGATCGACCGATGCCAGACATTTCCGCCGATTTCGACGGCCAGACTGTCATTACAACCTTCGAGATGACCCCCGGTACCGCCGCGGACCTGATGGAGGCGCTACAGGCCGCCTATTTCGATTTCATCCGCCATCAGCCCGGTTTCCTGGGGGCGGGCTTGCACATGAACGATGCGCAGACCCGGATCGCGAATTACTCCAAATGGCGGCGGCGCGAGGATTTCATGGCGATGTTGCGCACGACCGAGATGCGGGAACGCAACCGGGTGATCGCGGCGCTGTGCTCGCGGTTCGAGCCGGTGATGTACGAGGTCGTCGACGTCTACTGAAGACGGTCGAACATGGGCATGGATCGTCTCCGCCAGGGTTTCGCCTGCCCGACCGGGTCAAAGGCCCGGAACGCGCGTGGTTCCCGGATCGGACAGGGGCCGTCGGGGGAGGGGGCTGGGCAGGATGGTTCACCAGCCGCCGCCACTTGCCGTGGTCTCGGCGTGCTGCGCGCCGGCGCTCTGTGCGGGCGAGGCTGAAACAGGGGCGATGGGCAGGCGACCATCACGCATTCGGGCCCGACCGGCGGCCATGCCTGTGCCGTTGATGCAACCGGCACCCGGCACTGCACGCGGATCGAATCTCGCACCCGTGGCCTAACGGCCGGCGCGGACCTTTGCCGAAGTGCCTCGCTGGGGGCAGGCAAACCTGCTGCGACCCCGATCGTCAGGCTATCTCCGCCCGCCGCGCGACCGTTTTCCGCCGCGCATCCCGCCGCGCCCGCCGGTCGAGCGGCCCTTGGTCGCCACCGCCGCCTCCACCGCCTCATCAACGGCGGACTGGCGGGCCAGCGGGTCGTCCGAGATCGCCAGTTCCACCGCCTCAAGTCGCTTCACCTCATCGCGCAGGCGTGCCGCCTCCTCGAATTCGAGGTTCTCGGCCGCCTTGCGCATCGCGGTGCGCAAGGCGTCGAGATGGGCCGCGAGGTTCGCGCCCACCATCGGGGTCTCGACCCTCGCCGTGACGCGCGACATGTCGGTGTCGCTTTGGAACAGGCCCGCCATGACATCCTCGACATTCTTGCGGATGGTCTGGGGCGTGATGCCGTGGGCCAGATTGTAGGCCACCTGCTTTTCGCGCCGCCGGTCGGTTTCCGCGATGGCGCGTTCCATGCTGCCGGTGATCCGGTCGGCATAGAGGATGACACGGCCGTCGGCATTGCGGGCGGCCCGGCCAATGGTCTGGATCAACGACGTTTCAGAGCGCAGGAAGCCCTCCTTGTCGGCATCGAGGATGGCGACCAGACCGCATTCGGGAATATCCAGTCCTTCGCGCAAGAGGTTGATCCCGATCAGCACGTCGAAAGCGCCGAGCCGAAGATCGCGCAGGATCTCGATCCGCTCGATCGTGTCGATGTCGGAATGCATGTAGCGCACGCGGATGCCCTGTTCGTGCATGTATTCCGTCAGGTCCTCGGCCATGCGCTTGGTCAGGGTCGTGACCAGCGTCCGCAGCCCCTTGCCAGCGACCTTGCGGACCTCGTCGAGCAGGTCGTCGACCTGCATCTCGACCGGCCGGATCTCGACCTGCGGATCGACGAGGCCGGTCGGGCGGATCACCTGTTCGGTGAAGACGCCGCCCGTCTGCTCCAGTTCCCAGGCGGCGGGCGTCGCGCTGACGAACACCGATTGCGGGCGCATCGCATCCCATTCCTCGAACTTCAGCGGCCGGTTGTCCATGCAGGAGGGCAGGCGGAACCCATGTTCGGCAAGCGTGAACTTGCGCCGGTAGTCGCCCCGGTACATGCCGCCGATCTGCGGAACCGAGACATGGGATTCGTCGGCAAAGACGATCGCGTTGTCGGGAATGAATTCGAACAGGGTCGGCGGCGGCTCGCCGGGCGCGCGGCCCGTCAGATAGCGCGAATAGTTCTCGATCCCGTTGCAGACACCCGTCGCCTCGAGCATCTCGAGATCGAAATTCGTGCGTTGTTCCAGCCGTTGCGCCTCGAGCAGTTTGCCTTCGTTCACCAATTGGTCGAGCCGTTGGCGGAGTTCGCGCCTGATGCCCTGGATCGCCTGCTGCATCGTCGGGCGGGGCGTCACATAATGGCTGTTGGCGTAGATGCGGATCTGCTTGAAATTGTCGGTCTTGGCCCCGGTCAACGGATCGAATTCGAGGATCGCCTCAAGCTCTTCGCCGAAGAAGGAAAACCGCCAGGCGCGATCCTCGAGGTGGGCGGGCCAGACCTCGAGCGAGTCGCCCCGCACCCGGAACGAGCCGCGCTGGAACGCCTGGTCGTTGCGGCGATATTGCTGTGCCACCAGTTCGGCAATGACCTGGCGCTGGTCATAGGGTTTGCCCACGACAAGATCCTGCGTCATGGCGGAATAGGTTTCGACCGAGCCGATGCCGTAGATGCAGGACACCGATGCCACGATGATGACGTCGTCGCGTTCCAGCAGCGCCCGTGTGGCCGAATGGCGCATCCGGTCGATCTGCTCGTTGATCTGGGATTCCTTCTCGATGTAGGTGTCCGACCGCGCGACATAGGCTTCGGGCTGGTAGTAATCATAGTAGCTGACGAAGTATTCGACCGCGTTGTCGGGGAAGAAGCCCTTGAATTCGCCGTAGAGCTGGGCGGCAAGTGTCTTGTTCGGGGCAAGGATGATCGCCGGACGCTGCGTCTCCTCGATAACCCGCGCCATGGTGAAGGTCTTGCCGGTGCCCGTCGCTCCAAGCAGAACCTGGTTGCGCTCGCCCGTCACGATGCCGTCGGTCAGTTCCGCGATGGCCGTCGGTTGATCGCCGGCCGCCTGAAACGCGGTCTGCAACACGAACTGCCGGCCCCCCTCAAGCTTCGGCCGCGTCAGAACTTCGGGGCGCGCGACGGGGGCGTTGATGTTGTTGTGGGGCATCACATGATTCCTTCCAGCAGGCCAGATTTGATCCGTTTTTGTTCCCTGGCAAGCCCGAAGCCTGCGCACGCGCGCCCTGCACCCCTTGCATCGGCCCGCGTATTTCCGCAATAACGAAGGCGCAACCTCCGGAGATTTCGATGTCGGCCCGCATCTACCAGCCCGCCCGCACTGCAATGCAGTCAGGCTCCGCCAAGACCCACGAATGGGTGCTGGAATTCGCCCCGCGCCTCGCCCGCGAGATCGATCCGCTTGATGGGCTGGACGTCGTCCGACGACACCCAGGCGCAGGTGACGCTGACCTTCGACAGCCGCGAGGCGGCCGAGCCTATGCGCGCGACAACGGGCATCGAGTATGTGTGACCGCCCCAAGCCGCGCAAGCCGGTCATCCGGCGCGCGGCTATGGCGAGAACTTTGCGACCGACCGCAAGGGCGCCTGGACGCACTGAAATGGCTGTCGATCATCGCCGAAGAGCCCGCTGGCGCCGGACCTGGCCGACTGCTGTTCGAACGGCATACCGCTGACATGCATGCCGACACGCCACCCGAAAGCATCCACATGATGGACAAGGGCGCGCTCGCGTCCCCGGGGATCCGCTTCTTCGTCCTGCGCGACGCGGGGCACCCGTGGCGATGGGGGCGTTCAAGCGGATCGACGCTGCCCATGCCGAAATCAAGTCGATGCATGTCCTGACCGAAGCGCGCGGGCGCGGGCTGTCGAGCCGATGCTGGACCACCTGGTGAGCGAGGCGCGTGAGGACGGGTTTGCACGACTGAGCCTGGAAACCGGGGTGCAACCCACCTTCGTGGCGGCCCGCGCATTATACGCCGCGCGGGCTTTGCCGAGTGCCCGCCGTTCGAAGGCTACACGGTCGACCCGAACTCGGTCTTCATGACGAAGGTGCTTGCCTGAGCCTTACGCGCCTGTCGCAAAAGAGCAGGGCGCGGGCTCATAGCTCAACTGGATAGAGCAAGGACCTTCTAAGTCCGAGGTTGGGGGTTCGAGTCCTCCTGGGCCCGCCATTCCGTCCAACGGCTGCTCCTCGAGCACTTCGTGCACTCCTTGCTTGTGCTCCGACGCGTGCACGAAGTGCATGAGGAGGATCGTCTCAGGTCTTGGCGCTTGGCGCCCCGCCTTCGAAACGGTTGCCGTGGCGATAGTCGCAGGGCGCCTCCTGCATCTGCAGGTGCAGGCCGGTGCCGGTGAAGGGATGGGCGCGGGCAAGGTCCTCGTCGAAGTCGATGCCAAGGCCGGGGGCATCGGGCGGGATGATGTAGCCATCTTCCCACTTGATCGAGTTGCGGATCAGCTTGAGGTGGAAGGCGCCGCCGGTCTCGATCGTTTCGGCGATCAGGAGGTTCGGGATCGAGGCGGCAAAGTGTACGTTGGCGGCCCATTCGATCGGGCCCTGCGTAAAGATGCGGGGCCATCTCGGCGTTGAACATCTCGGCCATGGCGGCGATCTTCTTGGCTTCCCAGATGCCGCCGACGCGGCCCAGCGCGGGCTGCAGGATCTTGACGCCGCCCGGCGCGAAGGAGGGTGCCGAACTCGGCCTTGGTGGTCATCCGCTCGCCCGTCGCCAGGGGCACGCGGACGCGACTTTGCGACCTCGGCGAATTCCAGCAGGTTGTCGGGCGGGATCGGCTCTTCGTACCACAGCGGGTTGTAGGGCTCCGATCTCGCGGCCCATGCGGATCGCGCCGGGCGTGGTGAACTGGCCATGCGTGCCGAACAGAAGATCGACCCGGTCACCCACCGCCTCACGGATTCGCCTTGCAGAAGGCGATGGACTGCGCGTGATGTCGGACATCGCCGGTTCATGCCCGCCACGGATGGTGTAGGGGCCGGCAGGATCGAACTTCACCGCCGTGAAACCCTGGTTCACGAAGCGGACGGCGGCCTCGGCGGCGGCAGTCGGGGTTGACCCAGAATTCGGCGCTTTCTTTACCGGGTTCGGGGTAAAGATAGGTGTAGGAGCGGATCCGCTCGATTCATCTTGCCGCCCAGAAGCGCCCAGACCGGACGGTTCCGCGCCTTGCCAAGAATGTCCCAGCAGGCGATCTCCAGCCCGGAAAAGGCCCCCATCACGGTGGGATCGGGGCGCTGGGTGAAGCCCGACGAATAGGCGCGGCGGAACATCAGCTCGATGTTTTCGGGGTTTTCGCCTTGCATGTGGCGTTCGAACACGTCCTCGATCACCGCGACCATCGCCTTTGGACCGACGGTCGAGGCGTAGCATTCGCCGTAACCGACGATGCCGTTGTCAGTGGTCAGCTTCGCGAAGATCCAGTAGCGCCCGCCCCAGCCGGGAGCAGGCGGCGCGACGACGAAGATTTCGAGATCGGTGAGGCGCATCGTCGGCCCTTTCGATGGTAGTGGGCTTCGGGGGCGCTTCCCCCGAATCCGCGGTTTATCGGCAACCGGAGAATATCCGCATATCAAGGCTAGCCGCCACCTGCCCGCCCCGCACGAGAGCGCGCGACATTTGCAGGATCGGCAGCGACCCGGCGTACCGGGGGCGGGCGGGTGCGGCGGCCGCAGAAGGCTCGCGCCGCACGTCACGCATGCCCGATGTCCTGAAGGAAACCCGCAAGCGCCGCGGCAAAGGCATCCGGGCGATCGACCGGGGGCAGATGACCGGTCTTGCGCAGCAACGCGAAGCGGCTGCCGCGGATCAGGCCGGCCGTCTCGCGCACCAGATCCGGCGGGGTCGAGCCATCCTCGCTGCCCGCGATGGCGAGGGTCGGCAGGGTCAGGGTGGCGGTGGTCGCGTAGAAATCCGTCCCCGCGATGGCAGAGGCCGCGCCTATCCATCCCTCGAGCGGTGCCGCCTCCAGCCGCGCGCGCCAGAGGGCGGCGGTTGGCCCGTCGCGAAAGGGGCGGGGAAACCAGCGCCCGAGCGTCGCCTCGGACAGCGCCGCCAGACCGCCGTCGCGCGCCGCCCCGATCCGGTCATGCCAGATTGCGGCCGTGCCGATCCGGGCTGCGGTATTCGACAGAACGAGCGCCCTGATCTGGTCGAGCCGCTTGACCGCCAGTCCTTGCGCGATCATGCCGCCGATCGAAAGGCCCACAAAGACCGCGTCCCGGACCGCCAATGCGTCCAACAGGCGTTCCGCATCGCGGATCAGGGCCCCCATGGCGTAGGGCGCGGGCGGGACATCCGACAGGCCGTGCCCGCGCATGTCGAACCGCAAGACACGCAGGCCAGGTGGCAGCAGCGGCACAACCTGATCCCACAGGCGCAGATCGGTGCCCAGCGCATGGGCAAAGACGACGGGCGGTCCGCCACGATCGCCTTCGTCAAGATAGTGCAGCCGGAGATCGTCGAGACTGGCGAAGGGCATCGTCAGGCTCCAAACTGCTCAAGCGCCTGGCGAAAGACCGGCCAGTCCACGTTCCCGCCCGTTGCCACGGCGATCACGGCGGGGCCCTTGATCTCGTCGGGTCGAAACAGGGCCGCGGCAAGTGCCACGGCGCCGCCCGGTTCCAGCACGATCCGCAGTCGCGCGAAAGCGAGCGCCATGGCGTGGAGCGCCTCGTCATCCGTGACCACGAGGCCGGGGCCGGCGAGGCGGCGCAGGATCGGAAAGGTGATCCGGCCCGGCGCCGGCGTGACGATCGCATCGCAGATCGAGCCTGTCGCGGACGGGTTGCGCAGGATGGTCCCGGCGGCGAGGCTGCGGGCGACATCGTCGAAGCCCGCAGGTTCCGCGGGCCGCACCCGCAATGTCGGCGCGCGTGCCTCGAGCGCAAGCGCGATGCCGGCCGCGAGCCCTCCGCCACCGCAGCAAACCAGCACATCGCCCGCCTCGACACCGGCCTCCAGCGCCTGCTCGGCAATCTCCAGCCCGACCGTGCCCTGGCCCGCGATCACCGCAGGCTCGTCGAAGGGCTTGATCAGCGTCAGCCCGCGTGCCGCGGCGACCTGCGCGCCAATCGCATCGCGATCCTCGGTCGCGCGGTCATAGAGGATCACCTCGGCCCCCAGTGCCCGGGTGGTCGCGATCTTCGTTTGCGGGGCATCGGCGGGCATGACGATAACGGCGGGGATGCCATGGCGCCGCGCCGCGAGCGCGACGCCCTGCGCATGGTTGCCCGACGAAAACGCGATCACCCCCGTCGCCCGTGCCTCGCTGGACAAGGCCGAAACTGCTGCCCATGCGCCGCGAAGCTTGAAGCTGCCCGTCGCCTGCAGGCATTCTGGTTTGACCAGCACCCGTCGTCCGGCGATTTCGTCCAGAAAGGGGGACGACAGTAGGGGAGTGCGGACCACATGGCCCGCAAGGCGCCCGGCCGCCGCCTCGATCATCGCGATGTCGGTCATGCCCCCACCCGCGCTAGGAAGGCCCTGATCACGGACAGGCTTTCGGGTTCGTCCAGAAACGGCACATGGGCGCGGCCGGGCACATCGACAAAGATCATGTCAGGTCTGCGTCGGCGCATTTCGGCAGCCGTTTGCGCCGACAACAGATCGGAATTCGCGCCACGGATCAGTGCGAGCGGCAGGCCCGCACAGGCATCGAACAAGGGCCAGCCATCTGCGGGGGGGCCCTCGAAGGCGGCGAGAAACGCCTCGCGCAGCGCCGGATCGTAGGTGATGCGCAGCCCCTCCGGCGTTTCCCGAGTGTGAAGGCGGGCTTCCTCGAGCCAGCGCTCGGGGGGCACCCCGACAAATCCCGGCGCGTGGCGGGGCATCGCACGCGCCAGGGCCGCCCGGTCAGGGGCGCGGGGGTTGCGCCCGACGTATTCGAAGATGCGCTCCAGCCCCGCGCGTTCGATCACCGGGCCGATATCGTTGAGACAGAGCCCGAGCACCCGGTCCCTGACCGTCGCAGCCATCAGCATCCCGATCAGCCCCCCGCGCGACGTGCCGAGGATCGCGGCGTGCCCGACGCCGAGATGGTCGAGCAGCGCCACCGCGTCCTGCGCCTCGGTCGCGACATTGTAGCTCTCCGCGCCGGTGAATTCCGAAGCGCCACGTCCGCGATAATCCATCCGGATCAGGCGCAGCGGCGGCAAATGCGGGCGCAGATACTCGAAATCGCCCATCGTGCGGGTCAGTCCCGGAAGACAAAGCAGCGCGACCCCGGCCCCTTCGTCGGCGTAGGCCAGCCGTGCGCCATCGGCCGCGAGAAAGAACTGGTGTGTCATGGCAGATCCAGAAGTGTTGCGAGGGCCGAAAGGTCGGCCGCGACATGGGCGGGGCGGTGTGGCATCCGGTCGACGGGCAGGCCCGCGCGATTGACCCAGAGCGTCTGGAACCCGAATCCGGCCGCACCGGCCACATCCCAGCCGTTCGACGAGATGAACAGGACATCGTGCGGGCGGGTGCCGAGGCGCGCGCCGACCAATCCGTAGACAGCGCGATCAGGCTTGAACACGCCAACGTCCTCGACCGAAAGGATCGCCTTGAAATGGCCCGCGATCCCGGCCGCGCCCGCCGCGACCTCGAGCATCCGGGGCGTTCCGTTCGACAGGATGGCGCAGTCCAGTCCGGCACGTCCGGCCCGTTCCAGCACCCCGACCACCTCGGGGTAGACCGGCAATCTGTCGTAGAGCGCCAGCAGCCTGCCCCGCAGCGCACCGTCCGACAGCCCCGACGCCTCCATTGCCCAGTCGAGCGCGTCAGCGGTGACCTGCTCGAAATCGGCGTGGTCATGGGTGATTGCGCGCAGCCATGTGTATTCGAGTTGCTTGCGCCGCCAATCCTCGGCCAGTCGCGGCCAGACCGGCCCAAGGCCGGATCCGCCCGGCTCGCCGGCGGCGATGCGCGCCGCGCCCGCTACATCGAAAAGGGTGCCATAGGCGTCGAAGATTAGAGTGGTGATGGGCATCGTCGGCTCCTTTCGCCGCAGCGAACGTGGCACGGCCAGCGGTGGGGGGGAAGAGGGCAACCGGAGGGGGACAGCCCCGGGGCGCGGCAATCGCGACGCTTGCCCGTCCTTGCCGCAGCGCCTACACCCGTGCGGCGATCACGAGGGACGGACAGACGGCATGGCGCAGGCGACGGAACGGACGGACGACCGAAAGCCGTCCAAACAGGTCGGCGCGTTGCGCGGGCTGATGCCCTTTCTCAGGCCCTATCGGGTGCTGGTGGTTCTGGCATCCCTTGCCCTGGTGTCGACCGCCGCCGTCAGCCTGATGCTGCCCATCGCGGTGCGTCGTGTCGTCGACGGGTTCGCCGCGAACAACGCCGCCCTGCTGGACCAGTATTTTGCGGCCGCCCTTGTCATCGCGGCCTTGCTCGCGTTCGGAACCGGACTTCGATATTATCTGGTGACGCGTCTGGGCGAACGGGTGGTCGCCGACATCCGGCGGGCCCTGTTCGACCGTGTCGTGGGCCTCAGCCCCGCGTTCTTCGAACGGATCATGACAGGTGAGGTGGTCAGCCGCCTGACGACCGACACGACCCTGATCCTTTCGCTGATCGGGTCGTCCGTCTCGGTCGCCCTGCGCAACCTTCTGATCCTCGCGGGCGGGATCGTGCTGATGTTCTTCACCTCGACCAAGCTCACCGGGCTCGTTCTGCTGATCGTGCCGGCGGTCGTGGTGCCGATCGTCGTTCTGGGCCGGCGTCTGCGCCAGCTCAGCCGCGAGAACCAGGATTGGATCGCGGCCTCCTCCGGCAGCGCCTCCGAGGCGCTTTCATCGGTGCAGGCGGTGCAGGCCTTTACCCACGAGCCGCAGACACGGGCGGCGTTCGGGGCGATGACCGAGAAATCCTATGCCTCCGCGCGCACGCGGATCGGAACGCGGGCGGTGATGACGGTGATCGTCATCTTCCTGACGTTCACCGGCATCGTCGGTGTCCTGTGGATCGGTGCGCGCGATGTGCGGTCGGGCGCGATGAGCCCGGGCGAGCTCATCCAGTTCCTGATCTATGCGGTGATGGTCGCGGGCGGGGTCGGCGCGCTGTCGGAAATCTGGGGCGAGTTGCAACGTGCGGCCGGCGCGACCGAGCGTTTGCAGGAACTTCTGATCGACCGATGATCCCGTTCAGGATCCCGCGCGCCCTGCGCAATTGCCCCGGCCAGTCCGGGGCGAGATCGTTTTCGAAAACGTGGTCTTCCACTATCCGGCCCGGCCGGAAACCTCCGCGCTGGCCGGGGTCGATCTGCTCGTCGCGCCGGGCGAGACGGTCGCGCTCGTGGGGCCATCGGGGGCCGGCAAGACAACCATCCTGCAACTTCTGCTGCGCTTTTACGACCCGCAATCCGGTCGGATCACCATTGATGGCGTCGACATCTCGACACTCGCGCGCAGCGATTTCCGGCGCGAGATCGCGGTGGTTCCGCAAGACCCGGTGATCTTCGGCGAAAGTGCGCGCGACAACATCCGCTTCGGACGCCCCGAGGCCAGCGATGCCGAAGTAGAGGCGGCGGCGCGGGCGGCGGCGGCACATGATTTCCTGACGGCCCTGCCGCAGGGCTACGACACCTTCGTCGGCGAACGGGGGGTCATGCTGTCGGGCGGCCAGAAGCAGCGGATCGCGATTGCCCGCGCGATCCTGCGCAACGCCCCGATCCTGTTGCTCGACGAGGCGACGAGCGCGCTCGACGCCGAAAGCGAACGCGCCGTGCAGCAGGCGGTGGAGCGGCTCTCCGTGGGGCGCACCACGCTGGTCGTCGCGCACAGGCTTGCGACGGTCAAGAAGGCCGACCGGATCGTCGTGTTCGACAAGGGCCGGATCGCGGCCACCGGAACGCATGATACGCTGGTCGCGGAAGGCGGGCTCTATGCCCGTCTGGCGCGGCTTCAGTTTACCGACGGCCAGCCCTAGACGCTGACGTTGCGTATCCGCGCGCCCCCGTGCTTGCGGGATGGCGCGAAAATCCCCATGGTCTTTGCCAACAAAGGATTGCGGGACAAACCGCAGAGGCTTGGGGGGAGAGACTGAATGGGAGTTTATGCGTCCATTGCGGACCGCAATGCCATCGAGGCTGAGGCCCCTTGGGATCAGCGCGACAAGGCCCGCACGATCTACGAGTTTCTCAGCCGGACCGCCGTGGCCCATGGTTCCAGAAAGGCCGTGTCGTTTCAGCTTCTGTCCGGTCCCAAGGACAAGGCAAAGACGCTGACCTGGTCCGAACTGAAGGATCAGGTGACCCAGGCCGCGAACCTGTTCCGCAGTCTGGGGATCGGCGAGGCGGACGCCATAGCCTTCGTCCTGCCGAATTCGCTGGAGACGGTCGCGACCCTTCTGGGGGGCATGGTCGCCGGCGATCGTGAACCCGATCAACCCGCTGCTGGAACCCGAACAGATCGCGGCCATCCTGCGGGAAACGAAAGCCAAGGTCGTCGTCACCCTGCGGGCGTTCCCCAAGACCGATGTCTCGCAGAAAGTGGCCGAGGCGGTGCGCCACGCGCCCGCCGTCACGACGGTGCTCGAGGTTGATCTCTGTCACTACCTGGCCGGCGCCGAAACGCTGGATCGTGCCTCTGGTGCGGCCGCAGAACCCGAGGTCAAGCACCTGGCCGAGGTCAGGAATTTCGCCGCCGAAGCTCGCGCGGCAGCCGGCCGGGCGCCTGACGTTCGTCGACGATCCGAAAGACCGGGTTGCCGCCTATTTCCACACCGGCGGCACGACAGGGATGCCCAAGGTCGCCCAGCACCTCGTCTCCGGCATGATCTACAACGGGTGGCTCGGGCACCGCCTGCTGTTTCGCGAAAACGATGTCGCGATCTGTCCGCTGCCGCTGTTCCACGTCTTTGCATGCTATCCGGTGTTGATGTCGATGATCGCGAGCGGCGCGCATATCGTTTTCCCGACCCCCGCCGGGTATCGCGGCGAAGGCGTGTTCGACAATTTCTGGAAACTGGTCGATCGCTGGAAGGTCACCTATCTGATCACCGTGCCCACGGCGCTTTCGGCCCTGATGCAGCGCCCGGTCAATGCCGACATCTCAAGCTTGCGGGGCGCATTTTCGGGATCGGCCCCACTGCCGGTCGAACTGTTCAACCGGTTCGAGGCGGCGACCGGGGTAAAGATCATCGAAGGCTACGGCCTGACCGAAGTGCACCTGCCTCGTCTCGGTCAACCCGCCGGAAGGCGCCAAGAAGATCGGCTCGGTCGGCCTGCCGTTCCCCTATACCGAAGTCCGCATCCTGCATTTCGGCGCGGACGGCGCTGTCACCGGGAATGCGCGGTCGATGAGGTGGGCGAGATCTGCGTGTCCAACCCCGGCGTCTTCGCGGGCTCGACCTATACCGAGGTCGACAAGAACCGCCAGTTGTTCGTCGACGGCCGCTATCTGCGCACGGGCGATCTGGGCCGGCTCGATTCCGAAGGCTATCTCTTCATCACCGGGCGCGCCAAGGATCTGATCATCCGCGGCGGCCACAACATCGACCCGGCCGAGATCGAAGAGGCGTTGATGCGGCACGAGGCCGTGGCCTTCGTGGGCGCCATCGGTCAGCCCGACGCCTTTGCGGGCGAACTGCCCTGCGCCTATGTCGAACTGGTCAAGGGCGCCACAGTGTCGTCCGAAGAGCTGCTGGCCTTCGCGCGCAGCCATATCCATGAACGGGCGGCCGTACCCAAGCACATCGAGGTGATGACCGAACTGCCCAAGACGGCGGTCGGCAAGGTCTTCAAACCCGATCTGCGCCGCCTTGCGATCACCCGCGTGTTCAACGGCGCGTTGAGCGCGGCCTCGCTCGATGCGCGTGTCATCACGGTCCTCGAGGACAAGAAGCGCGGGTTGGTGGCACAGATCGGACGCGGGCCGGATGTGGACGAAACGGCGGTGAAGAAGGTGCTGGGCGAATTCGCGAACGCCTGGGACTGGTCGGCCTGAGGCGATCGGTTCCCGTCCGGTCGCGCCCTCGCCGGAAAAGCCTGTCGTGGCGGCTGCCGCTCAGAGGGTCGCACTGTCCAGTATGATCGTGACCGGCCCGTCATTGATCAGGCTGACGGCCATGTCCGCCCCGAACTCGCCGTTGGCGACCGGGATCCCGAGCGCGCCGAACCGGTCGGTGAACGCCTGGTAAAGCCGCAGACCGTCCGGCGGCGCCGCAGCCGTCGAAAAGCCGGGGCGATTGCCCCGAAGATCGGCCGCCAGCGTGAACTGGCTGACGATCAGGGCCGACCCGCCCGTGTCAGCCAGCGACAGGTTCATCTTGCCTGCGTCATCGCGAAAGATGCGCAGCTTGACGATCTTGTTCGCCAGACGCTCCACGTCTGGCTGTTCGTCGCCCTGCATCGCGCAGACCAGGATCAACAGGCCCGGCCCGATCTCGCCTGCCCTGCGCCCGTCGATATCGACCGCCGCGCGCGAGACGCGCTGGACGACCGCCCTCACAATTCCTGCGCCCAGGGCGGGTTGGCGCCGGGGCGCGAGACGGTGACGGCGGCGGCCCGCGTGCCGAGCGACAGGGCCGCATCCAGCGCGTCGTCCGACAGACCCACGATCCCCGTTCGTGTCAGGACGCCCGCGGAATGAAGGCTCGCCAGCACGCCCGCATTGAAGGTATCGCCGGCCCCCACGGTATCGGCCACGGTCACTTTCGTGGCGGCGATGAACCGGTCCTGCGTCGCGGTGACCGCGCGCGCGCCGCTGGCGCCTTCGGTCAGGAAGACCACCTTGGGGCCGCGCGCGAGGATGCCGCGCGCCAGCGTCACGAGGTCGCCGTCGCCTTCGAGCCAGTGCAGGTCTTCGTCCGACAGCTTGACGAGATCGGCCGCCGCGATCATCCGCGCGATGCGGCGGCGGTAGGCTGCGGCATCGGTGATGAAGCCCGGCCGGATGTTGGGGTCGATCATCGTCACGCGCCCCGCTGCCACGGCACGGGCCTGAAGCGTGGCATAGCTCGACGCCGCCGGATCGTTGACGAGCGATATGCCGCCGAAGAAAAGCGCGGCGACCCGATCGGGCAAGGCTGGAAGCTCGTCCTCGGACAACAGCCGCCCGGCCGTGTTCTCATCATAGAAGGCATAGCTGGCCTGGCCATCGACAAGCTTCACGAAGGCAAGGGTCGTAGGCCTCCCCGACCGCGCGCAGAGCGCGGTATCGACATGCGAGGCCGCGAGTGTCTGGTCGAGCATCTCGCCGAAAAGGTCGGACGACAGGCCGGTGAAGAAACCCGAAGGGGCGCCCAGACGACCGAGCGCGATCGCGGTATTGAAGACGGCGCCGCCCGGATAGGGCGCGAAGGCCGGCTCGCCGAGCGTCGTTTCCCGAGGCAGCATGTCGATCAGCGCTTCGCCGCAACAGAGGATCATCGATCGTCTCCTTCCATGGGTGACGCAGCTTTAGTCGCGGACCGCCTGCGGGGCAACGTCTTGACGCAGGTCAATGAGGGCGATGCGAAACGGAGGTTCAGTAGGCCGTGGAGACTCGCACTGACATGGAGGTCGATCATGGTCGCGAAATCCCCTTTGGAATCCCTCTGGCCATCGCTCTACGAACCGCTGCGCGCAATGGGGACGCGGGTTGCCGACTGGGTAGCGCCGGCGGCCGAAGCCTCGGCCACCGGCGCCGATTACCGCATCTCGGTCGAACTGCCGGGCGTGGCCGAGGACGATGTCGACCTGACCGTCGAGGATGGCGTGATGACGGTCCGGGGCGAAAAGAAGACCAGCCGTGAAGAAAAGGGCGAGACATGGTATTTCAGCGAGCGCCAGTTCGGCAGCTTCAGCCGGAGTTTCAGGCTGCCGCCAGACGCCGATGAAGCGGGCGTGAAGGCCGAGATGAAGAACGGCGTGCTTGTCGTGACCGTTCCCAAGCGCGCCGAACTGGCGGCCCAGCCAAAGCGCGTGCCGATCGCCACGGGGTGACCCGATCAGGCGACGAACCAGGGCGCGAGGTTCTGGCGGATCCGCTCGAGCGGGCTCGCCGCGGTCAGGTCGGGCACGAAGGGCTGTCCGGTGATCGTCTCGCAGGCGTCGATATAGACTTGCGAGGTCGCCGCGATCATGTCTGCCGGGATCGTCGGGATCGGATCGTGGTAGGGGTCGCAGCGCGCGGCGACCCAGGAACGTATCACGTCCTTGTCGAAGCTGGGCGGGCGGGTGCCGTCTGCGAAGGCCGCCTCATAGCCCGAGGCGATCCAGTAGCGCGAACTGTCGGGGGTGTGGATTTCGTCCGCGAGCAGGATCCGCCCGGTTTCGTCGAGGCCGAACTCGTACTTGGTGTCGACAAGGATCAGGCCGCGATCCGCCGCCATCCGGCTGCCCCTCGCGAAGAGCGCGAGGGCAAGGGCGGAAACCTCGTCCCACTGGGCTGGTGTCAGCAGGTGTTGCTCGAGGATCCGGGCGGGCGTCAGGGGTTCGTCGTGGCCACCGTCGAAGGCTTTGGTGGTGGGGGTGATGATCGGCGCGGCAAGCGCCTGGTTGTCGCGTAGCCCGTCGGGCAGATTGTGGCCATAGATCCGGCGCTGACCCTGCTTGTAGAGGGTCAGGATGGATGTGCCGGTCGTGCCCGCGAGATAGCCGCGCACGACGATTTCGACCGGAAGGATATCGAGCCGGCGGCCGATCACGACATTGGGGTCGGGGTAGGCAAGCACATGGTTCGGGCAGAGATCGGCCGTGCGATCGAACCAGAACCGCGCAGTCTGCGTCAGGACCTGGCCCTTGAACGGGATCGACGCGAGGATACGGTCGAACGCGGATATCCGGTCGGAGGCGATCAGGATGCGTCGTGCCGGTTCCGTGGTGGTGGCGGGCAGGTCGTAGCAATCGCGGACCTTGCCGAAGTAGGGGTTCGGAAGTTCCGGGATGCGGGCATGGTCGAGGGTGCGGGACAGGTCGGGCATCGGCGAGACTCCGGCGGGTTCAGGCTGTATCGGGCGGGGGGGCGGGGCTGTCAACCGGGCCCATGCGGCGGGCGTCGGGCCGCAAGGGCGCGCGGGGTCGCGGCGCAGGCCACGGGGTTTTCGACCCGTCGCGACCCGGGCGCAAGTCCGGTCGGCATCACGACGGCCGAGCATTCGCGGTCCCGCCCGCCGGCCGGACCGGACCGGGACAGGCGCCGCGTGCCCCGCCCGATGGGGCCGCCGGCGAAAGAACGGGGCTTGCCTCGCCGGCGCTTTCGGCGGGTGCTGGGCGGACCGCCCCGGGGTGGCTTGCCCGGCGACCGCCTCCTGCGCATGGACCTGCGGCGGAGGGGCGGCTAGGATCGTTGCGCGCGGCCGGGACAGGTCGCATTCCAGGGGCAGGCAAACGGCGCATGCAGATTTCAGGGCATCGGTTCGAGCGGATCGCCGCCGGGTTCGAGACGAGTGTCGAGACGGTAGAGGTGGCCGTGCCGGGGCCCGGCTCGGGGGTGACGCAGACCGAGGACTTCATCCTTTACCGCGATGCTGCGGGGCTGACCGTCTATGACCGGGTGTGCGACCACAACGGCGGGCGGCTGATCACCAACGGCGCGGTGATTGCCTGCCCGATGCACGGCTGGCAACTGGATCCGGCGACAGGGCGCTATGCGAATGTCGACGTGCGCAAGGCGCCGCTGCTGCGGCTGGAGGGGGCGCTGCCGGCGCGCATCGCGCTGGAACGGCGCCAGTCGCGCCGCACCCTGATGCCGTTTGGCGGGGTGGGCGGGGCCCGGGTGCGGTTCCTGAACCACGCCTGCGTGATCGTCGAGGCGCAGGGCCTGCGCTTTGCGACCGATCCCTGGATCCTGGGGCCGGCCTTCGGCAATGGTTGGTGGCTGGCGCGCCCGTCGCCCCAGGACAGTTTCGAGGCACTGAACGGGTGTGACTTCCTGTTCATATCGCACAACCATCCTGATCATCTGCATCCCGAAACCCTGGCCCGCATCCGCCGCGACATGCCGATCCTGACGCCGGCGTTCGTCTCGGGGTCCACCGTGCGGTTCCTGCGCGACCTCGGGTTCACCACCATCCATCCGATGGGCTTTGACGAGACGTTTGTGGAGCCGGGGCGCGAACTTGCGCTGTCCTGCCTCAAAAGCGGCGATTTCCGCGACGATTCGGGGCTGCTGGTGCAGGCGGGCGGATTTTCGGCGGTGTTTGGTGTGGATGCGAATTTCATTGATTTCTGGCGGTTTCCCAAGGGGTTGACGCTACTGGCCAACAGCTTTGCGGGCGGCGCCTCGGGTTTTCCGCTGTGTTTCGATACTTATGGCGAGGAGGAGAAGCGCCGGATCGTGACGCGCAACCGCAACGCGGTGCTGGCCACCAACCGGATGCTGCTGGCGCGCGCGCAGCCGGGCCATTTCCTGCCCTATGCGGGGTTCTTTGCCGAACGCGCACCGCGCGACGCCTATGTGGCCTCGCGCAACCGGAAAAACGCCATCGGTGATTTCGCGGCGAATTGCGCCACTGTTGGCACGCGGCTTCTGGACGTGACGGCGACGCAGATCTTTCGGTTCGAGGGCCCTGTCCTGGCCGAGGCGGTAGCAGACCCCGCCCCGCGGTTCGGGCCCGAGGATATCGCGGACTATCTTGCGCAAAGCGCGCGCGACTACGGACGGATCGACCGGGGCGAGATCGAGGCCTATTTCCTGGGTTCGGGCTTCACAAAGGATCTGGATTTCGAACTTCTGCTGACTGACGACGGCTTTGAGGCGGTGGCGGAGCCGTGTCGCATCCGGTTTTCGGAAGCCGCTGTACCGCAGTTGGCGGGGCCGGACTGGCGCCGGCCGGGGGTGCGCCACCTTCAGATCCGGGCGCGGGCGGCCGAGGCGATGAAGGTGATCGCGCAGGGCTTGCCCTGGGAGGATCTGAGCATCGGTTTCCAGTGCCGGGTTCGGCGCGAGCCCAACCTCTACAACTCGGACTTCTGGTATCATTTCTCGAACATCCATGTGAACGACGCGGTGAAGACGCGCACGAGGGATTGCGCGGGCTGCGCGATCCTGGAGCAGAAGCTGTTCTGAAGGCGCGGCCCGGTGGTTTGCCCGGGCCATGCAATCGGGTAGTCTGTGGCAAAGCAACACAAGACGGTGGGCAGGATGCAGGTGACGCGGCGGGCGGTATTGGCGGGGATGTCGGCGGCGGCGCTGACGGGATGCGTGGGTTCGGGCGGCGGTGGCGGCGTGGTCAGCCGCGGACCGGAGCCAGGCATGAGCCCGGTGCCCGATCAGGGCTGGAGCGCCTGGGTTGCGGGCTTTCGCAGCCGGGCTGCGGGGCGCGGGATATCGGGCGGAACGCTCGACACGGCGTTCCGCGAGGCGGGCTTTCTGCCCGGCGTGATCGAGAAGGACCGCAACCAGACCGAATTCACCCGCTCGCTCGAGGATTATCTGGCGATTGCCGCCTCGGACGAGCGGGTGTCCAAGGGGCGCGCGGCGATGCGGACCTATGGTGGTGTGCTGTCGGAGATCGAGGGACGGTTTGGCGTCGAGGCCAATGTCGTGACGGCGGTCTGGGGGCTGGAAAGCTTCTACGGCGAGCGGCGGGGCACCATCCCGGTCGTGTCGTCGCTGTCGACGCTGGCCTATGAGGGGCGGCGGGGCGACTTCTTCGAGGGGCAACTGGTGGCCGCGCTCAGGATCCTGCAAAACGGCGATACCGTGCCCGCGCGGATGACCGGCAGCTGGGCCGGGGCCATGGGGCATACCCAGTTCATCCCGACCTCCTACCTGGCCTATGCGGTGGATTTCCGGGGCGACGGGCGGCGCGACATCTGGGGCGACGATCCGACCGATGCGCTGGCCTCGACCGCGAACTACTTCAATCGCTCGGGCTGGACGAAGGGGCAGCCCTGGGGCGTCGAGGTGCAGTTGC
Organism: uncultured Alphaproteobacteria bacterium; assembly: GCA_963700485.1. Lineage (GTDB taxonomy): Bacteria > Pseudomonadota > Alphaproteobacteria > Rhodobacterales > Rhodobacteraceae > Aliitabrizicola. Next base: position 92,362 of record CAVOXQ010000006.1, on the reverse strand, counting down.
CGGCGGGGTTCGACACCGCGCAGGCCGGGCGCGGCACGACGCGCAGCCCGGCGGCCTGGGCGGCACAAGGGGTGCGCGACATGGACGGGCGGGTGGTGCCCGATCATGGCGCGGCCTCGATCCTGATCCCGGCCGGGGCCGGCGGGCCGGCCTTCATGGTCTTTCGCAACTTCACCGTCATCACGCGCTACAACAACGCGGAAAGCTATGTGATCGGGATCGGGCACCTGTCGGACCGGCTGGCGGGAGGGCCGCCGCTGCGCGCGAGTTTCGGGCCGGACCGCAACGGCATGACCATCGCCGACCGTCAGGAGATGCAACGGCGCCTGACCGCCGCGGGGTTCGACACCGAGGGTGCCGACGGCGTGATCGGCAAGAAGACCCAGGCGGCGATCAGCGGCTATCAGCAGAGCCGCGGAATGGCGGTGACGGGCGAGCCCTCGATGGAGTTGCTGGTGGCGCTGCGCTAGCGACAGCGGGCGCCCGGCCGGCATGCGCCGCCGCGCGGAAAGGAGCCGCGCCCAACTTGCCCGCAGGGGACGGCTGCCTTTGGCGACGGTTGGGATGGCGGTGAGGCCGGTCGGGTATTTTTGCAAGAAAGAAGCCTGCGGGCGCCCAGCGCCGTAGCGGGAGGCGCTCGTCTTGAGGTCGATCGGGTGTTCGAGCAGGAACGAAGCCTGCGGGCGGGGCAGGTGGGGGCCGGGCTGCGCCCCGACGCGGTCAGTCGAAGGAGGGGGCGTCGAACCGGATCGTGGTGCCGTCGAACTCGATCGCCCCGTTCTCGTCGGCCAGGTAGAGCACGGTGCCGGCCAGCAGGGCGGCCAGAAGCGCCGCGGCGAGGATCTTCCAGATCGACCATGGTCGTTCGCCCTGCACCTCGCCGGTCTGGCCGTTGACCAGAAAGCGGTAGCTGCGGCCGTTGTACCTGTAGGCGGCAGTCCAGATCGGCAGCAGGATGTGCTTGAACGTCTCGGCCGCGTGGCGGGTTTCGACCGCCTCGATCCGCTGTTCGTCTCCCCCGATGTCGGCGGCGATATCCTGCCGGATCATCGCCGCCATCCTCTGGCGGGCGGTCGCATGGCCATCGGAGAGGGCGATCGTGTAGCCCTCGGCACGGAAGCCCGCAAGGAAGTCGGCCCGGTAGGGGACGAGGGCCGCGAGATCCCAGGGCGTGAGTTCGTCGCCAAAGGGCTGCGGCAGGCTGGACGAGGCGGTGACCAGCACGTCGTCGAACCGGCGCGAGACGGCGCCGGAAACCGGCGACCAGCGGGTGCGGCGGACCTGTTGCTGGCGGCGTTCGGGGCGGCCCTTGACCGTCACGGTCACGGTCCGTGTCTCGTAGTAATAGATGCCGCGCTGGCCGCGATACTGACTGCGGGTATCGGCATCGAACGTCCAGTAGGGCACATACATGCCGTTCATCGCACGCCCCTTGCGGGCATATTGCAGAAGGCCCGAGGGCGCGAACCAGAGCCGTCCAAGCCAGGCTGTCATCTCGTGACGGGCCTGGGCCTCGGTCAGCACGAACGGGATCAGGGCCTGCGGCCGGATCAGCCGGTGGGTGCCGGGGTCGATCGCGACAGGCGAGGCGCAGAACGGGCATTCGCTGGCGAAGGTCGCCCCGTCGTATTCGATCGCCGCCCCGCAGCTGCGGCAGGTCGCGGTCCTGACCTCGTCCATCGCGCCGGGTGGCAGATCGTCGCGCAGGCCCGCTTGCAGGTCCAGTTCGTGCAGGGCGCGTTGCGTCTCGTCTGCCGCCGCCCGGGGGATTTCCTGCACATGCCCGCAATGGGCGCAGACGAGCTGCGTCTGGCCGGGCGCATAGCGCAGGTCGGCCCCGCAGCTTTCGCAGGGCCAGTGAAGCTCAGCCGGGCTGGCCAAGGCTAGGCCCCGGGCAGGGGCGGCGGAAGTTGCGTGAAGAGGGCGGCGAGGGCAGTTTCGGCCGCCGGTTTCCAGCCGTCCTGTCCCGGGGTCCAGACCAGTGTGTGGTGCGACAGGGTGCCGGCGCCTGCCATGCTGGCAAGCGTCGCCTGGGGGAAGGGGCCGGTCGGCTGGCCATTGTCGGCCACATGCCAGAGCGTTTCGGGCGCGGCGGCGACCGGAGGGGGCGCGGCGGGCCGCGCGCCCCAGGGGCCGGTGCCGGTGGCCATGCCCATGCCGATGCCCGCGCCGACGCCGGTCGCCATCGCCTGGCCGGCAGCACCCGCGGGATTGCCGATCGCCTCGGCGGTGTTGAAATCGAGGTACTTCTTCAGATCGCCCGCAACGCCGGCCGAGGTCCGCTTGTCGAGGACTTTTTCCACCTCTTCGGGCAGCGAGATGTTCTCGATGTAGAACTCGGGAAGGGCCAGGCCGTATTCTGCGATCTGGGGGGCGATGGCGCCCGTGACCAGCGTGCCCAGATCCTTTGTGTTTGCCGCCATGTCGAGCACCGGGATCGACGATCCGGCGAGCACCCGGCCAACTTCCTGCAGGATCACGTTGCGGATCTGGAAGCTGATCTCGTCCGACGTGAACTCTCCATCCGTGCCGACGATCTCGGTCATGAACCGGCCGGGGTCGATCACGCGCATCGAATAGGTGCCGAACGCGCGCAACCGGACTGGGCCGAATTCCGGATCCCGCGTCATGATCGGGTTTCGCGTGCCCCATTTCTGGTCGTTGAACCGGGTGGTGTTGACGAAATAGATCTCGGACTTGAACGGCGACTGAAAGCCGTGGTCCCAGTGCTGCAACGTCGTCAGGATCGGCAGGTTGTTCGTTTCCAGCAGGTAGAGGCCGGGGCCGAAGACATCGGCAAGTTGCCCCTCATGGATGAAGACCGCGGCCTGCCCCTCGCGCACGGTGAGCTTGGCACCATACTTGATCGCATGGCCCTGGCGCTCGAACCGCCAGACCATCGTGTCCCGGGTGTCGTCCACCCAGTGGATGACGTCGATGAATTCGCCCTTGAGAAAATCGAAGATCATGCTGCGTCACTTCTTGGAATTGGCTATCTGGGTGAATGTGCCCGCACGGGTGAACCCGCGCCCGGGGCATCGGCGGGACAAGCCGGCTTATCGCAGGGATCGCCCCTGCGGATCGCCGGGTCCGGCGTCCGGACCGGCGCGGGGAGGGCGGAGCCGCCGGGCAAGCAGCTTTGGCATGGTCCACTCCTGTCGTTCGGGCAACCCACGCGATCGGGGCCGCTTGACGCGGCACCCGGACGTTGCGCCCCGAGGGGCGGGAACTCGGTCCAGTCGCCATGTGCAGGCATATCATAGACCAAGGCGGAGCGGCTACCACCTCCGGATGTCCGTTTGCCCGCATCGATCGGCGAAAGTTCGTCGAGACGATCTGCCCGCCCGTCATGCTTGACCGAAGGCGAGGATGACCGGGGTCATGGCCCTCGGTTTCCGCGTGCCCCAGAGGCAGCACGCTGGCGGGGTCTGGCGCGATGCGAAACTGTCTGGCCCTTGCGTTTTTGGGACGCGCGTTTCTTGCAGGTGCCTGCCGGGGGGCGCGTGCCGCCGCAAGGCGCGCGGACGATGGCGGTCGGGTTCGGCGCATGCGGGCGCAGGAGGGCGGCGTGGTTCGCCTGCGCCCGCATGCGTGGTGGCGTGATTGTCGGGTGCGGGCGCATCCGGACGGATCCGGTCGTGATGCGGCGGATGAGCGGCTCTGCCCTGCCACACGGATCTCAGCTTTCGCCGGCCGTCAGGCCCGCGGCAAGCTGGTCGACGATGGGGCGGGCCTCGGCTTCGGTCATGCCGGGCGCAGGCGCGGATTGTAGAGCATCTTCAGCATCTGCTCGTCCATCGGCGTAAGCAGCGCGAATTCCTCGTCGTCGTTGAAGATCGAGGGCCGGGCCAGGGGGCTGTCATTGGCCAGTCCGAGCCCCTGGGTGACTTCCTCATGGATGCAGGACAGCCGCATCAGGTCGGGATGTTCCGGCGCGGATCACGGCGAAGGCCTTGGTATAAGCGCTGCCCTGACCGGCCGACAGCGCGTAGACCAGACAATAGGTCGAGCGCGGCATCTCGGTGATCCCGCCACGTCGATGGGGCTGAGGCCGGGCAGGCTGGCCGGATGACCGGGCCGAGGGCGCGACGTTCGTCCTCGTTCACGATGTAGACGAAGAAATTCGGCTGGACGTCGGTCAACCGGATCGGATGGCCGCTGATCGACTGGAGCCGGGCAAGGAACGAGGATATCCGTGCGCGATCCGTCGCTTGCCGGTCGGCAGGCACCGAGGCGCCGAAACGCAGGGAGACGTGGACCGGCTGCTCCCACCGGCGCAGCCGGCTGGCGACCGGGGTGGCCACCAGTCCCTGTGCCGAGCGCGCGTATTCGTCATAAAGCGCGATGCGCACGAAATTGTCGGCCAGCATCCGGTCGGTGTAGGGCGCATCCTCGACCCCGCCATCCGTCCGCATCAGGCCGCGCGCCAGAAGATCGGCCTGGATGCGTGCATAATGCTGGCGCGCAGCCTCACTGGCCGTTGAAGGCGCGACGGGGGGCGCTTCGGCGGCGGGCGGTTCGCTTTTCGGTGCCGATGTCCCGACGGGCAGGGGGGCGCAGGCCGACAGGGCCACCAGCAAGGCTGCGAGAGGCACCCGCAACGGGCGCACGCGGGAGGCTGGCATGATCTCGGCTACGCCTCCTCAGGCCGGTGTGGCGGGCGGGGCGGGGGTCCGGGCGCGGGCAGAGGCAAGCGCGTCGCGCAGGTCCGCCTCCATCTTCACCAGATCGGCCTCGGCGGCGGCGCGGCGGGCCTTGCCCTCGTCCGCGATCTGCAGGCTGTCCTCGATCGTGGCGATGAGGGTGGCATTGGCATGCTTGACCGCCTCGATGTCGAAGACGCCGCGCTCCATCTCTTCGCGCACAACGCGGTTTGACTCGCGCAGGTTGTCGGCGTTGGATTTCAGCAGGTCGTTGGTCAGGTCGTTGGCCTCGCGCACGGCCTCGGCCGCCTCGCGCGAGCGCTGGATCGTGACGGCCTGTGCAAGTTGGGTTTCCCAGAGCGGCACGGTGTTGACCAGCGTCGAGTTGATCTTCGTCACGAGGCTCTTGTCGTTTTCCTGCACGAGACGGATCGAGGGAAGCGACTGCATCGTGACCTGACGGGTAAGCCGGAGGTCATGCACCCGGCGTTCCAGATCGTCGCGCGCGGCGCGCATGTCGCGCAATTGCTGGGCGCGCATCACCTGATCGGGTTCCGGCGCCGACTTCACGGCGGCCTCGCGCTCGGGGATGATGCGGGTGTCGATTTCGGCGAGCTTGGCCTCGCCCGCGGCGATGTAGAGCCCAAGCTCGTCGTAGAAGGTCAGCGTCTTGGCATAGAGCATGTCCAGCGACTTGATATCCTTGAGCAGCTTGTGCTCGTGGCTCAGCAATTCGTCGGTCACGCCGTCGATCTGTTGCTGCACCTTTTCGAAGCGCGCGACGAATTCGGCGAATGGGGCCGCCTGGCCGGTCAGCCATTCCCACCAGCTTTTCTCGCGCCGCACGTCAAGCTCTTCCGAGGAGAAACCGCGCAGCGTGCTGACCATCCGGCGCAGCGAGTCGCCGGCCGGGCCCACGTCCTTGTTGCGCACGTCGGCCAGCATCGACTGGCTGATGACCTGCAACTCGGCCTGGGCCGCGGAGCCGAACGAGATGATCGACTGCGTGTTGGCCAGATCAAGCTCGTTCATCCGGCGCCGGATCGCCTCGGCCTGATCCGGCTTTGCGGCCTCGAGCGGGACGACTTCGGCGACCGGATGGGCAGGAGGTTGGCCGTCACTTCCTCGGCCTCGGCAAGGGTGGCCTGCGCCTGGGCGCGCATGTGTCTGACATCGGTCAGTCTCCCTTCGTGGAAAGCGGTCGGGCGGCAATGGGATCGGGAAGGTCGGCGGACGCTCAAGGTTGAGCCGCTCGCGCAGGACCGAGATCTCGACATCGAGATCGGTCCGGTCGTTGGACAGCAGCGCCTCCTTGCGGTGCTCGAAATGCGTTTCGAGATCGCCCAGAAGCTGCTCGTAGTCGCGCGCGCGCCTCGGCGCTGCGGGTCTGGGCATAAAGGTCGGCGAACTTGGCGGTCGCGTCGCGCGCGCCGATCAGGAACACGCCGATCTCGCGCCGGGCCGGAAGCCAGATCGCGCGGGTCGCCCTCGATCGTGCGGAAGAGTGCTCCTTGCGACGCCCGCGAAGCGATCCACGCGGGCCTCGAGTCTGCGATCGCCCGCGCGCAGGATGGCGTCGGACATCGCGGCAAGGTGTTTCTCGGCCTCGTCGACCGCGCGGGCGACACGGTCGGTCTGGAACGTGATCCACGCCCTCGGCGCCCTTGTCGCGCAGCGGATCCGGGCCGAAGGCGATGAAATGCAGGACCGTGCCGAGCACTCCGAACAGGATCGGGTTGAGCAGGCCCGGGCGCCGCAACCAGCCCGCCGGTGAACAGACCCGCCCCGGTCAGGGCCGAGGCGAAGATCTTGCGCGGAAAGGCCGGGCGCCGGGCGATGCGGCGCGCCTCATAGGCTTCCTGGGCAAGAATGCCCTCGCGCGTCAGGAAGGCTGCAGCGATCAACAGCCCGAAGGCGCCGAGGTTCAGCGCGAGCCCGGCCGGACTGCCCGCGAAGGCCTGTGCCGCGAAGATGAACGGCGCGATGAAGAGAAAGTTGACGCGACCACCCGCCCGCGAGCGGCGCTTGTCGCGAAAGCCGGGATCGGGGACTGGCTCCGGCTTGCCTTGCGCATCGCGCGGCGCGGGGCTGTATTTTCCGCCGAACCGTTCGGCCATCACGCGCCCCCGGACCCGCCGACATAGATCATCAGGGCGATGAGCAGGAAGAATGCAACTTTCTGTAGGCCGGTATCCGTCATCGTCCCATTCCCCGGTCTGCATGCCGTTTCCAGACTGCCAACGGACTATAGGCCAACGGGAAACAGCTGGCCAGACGATTGCGCGCCGGGAACCATCATTTACGCCTGCGCGGCGGAGCCTTGGGGCGCGCGGGGCCTGCGCCCGGTCCGCCCTTGCCTTGCCGGTCCGGCCCCCCACCCTTGCCCCCTTTGCCCGCCCCGTCGCGCGACCGCGCGGCCTTGGGCGCGGCCGGCCCTGCCTGGCCGGGCCTGGTGCGCGCCGATCCCGCGCGGGGGGCGGTGCCGGGCGGCTGTGCCGCGCGATCATCGGGCATGTCGCCGGATTTGGCGCTGCCCCGGAAAGACCGGGCGGATGTCGTGACAACGGATTTCGGACCTGACGGTTTCGGGGACGGGGGGCGCGGACCCGGCGCCTTGCGCCCGCCGCCTTCGGCCTCTGCCGTTTTCGACCGCGCAGGTCCGGACCCGGCGATCCGGGCACCCGTCGGCGCATCTGGCGCCGGCCGTGCCCGCGCACGGGCCGTCCCGGTGGGCGGCTCGGCGTCGGGGGAGAGGCCAAGCTGGTCGCGCAGCACCTTGCCGCGCACCTCCTCGACCTGGCCGGGCTGTAGATCGCCAAGCCGGAACGGGCCGTAACTGACCCGGATCAGGCGGTTCACGGTCAGCCCGATGGCGGTCATCGCGCGGCGGATCTCACGGTTCTTGCCCTCGCGCAGGCCGACGGTGAGCCAGGCGTTCGCCCCCTGCACCCGGTCGAGGCTGACCGACATCGGCTGAAACCGCTCGCCCTCGACGGTGATCCCCTTGCGCAGCGGTTCCAGATCGGGGTCCACCGGATTGCCCTTTACCCGCACACGATACTTGCGCAGCCAGCCGGTCGAGGGCAGCTCGAGCCGACGCTTGAGCGCGCCATCGTTCGTCAGCAGCAGCAGCCCCTCGGAGTTGAGGTCGAGCCGGCCCACCGACATCACCCGGGGCAACTCGGCGGGAAGGCTTTCGAACACCGTCTCGCGTCCCTTTTCGTCGGCGGCCGACGTGACGAGGCCTTCGGGCTTGTAGTAGAGCCAGAGCCGGGCCTCTTCGGGCGCGCCCACGGGCTGTCCCCCAACGGCGATCCGGTCGTTGGGCGTGACGTTCAGGGCGGGACTTGCGATCACCGCACCGTTCACCGTGACCTGGCCGAGCGCGATCAACCGTTCCGCCTCGCGGCGCGAAGCGATGCCCGCGCGCGACAGCACCTTTGCGATGCGCTCGCCCTCGGGGGCGGCGGCACCGGCGGGGATCGGGCCGGCCTTCGGGCGGGCGGGCCGGGGCGGGGGGGACTTCTTGTCGGACATCGGGCGCGCGCACTTTCGGCCGCGCGAGGGGCGGCTGGCCCCGGGGGCTGTCTGCCCCCGGACCCCCGAGGATATTTGGGAACAGAAGAAGGGACAAGGCGTGCTTGTATTCGTGGCGCGGGCGAGGCAACAAGGACAGGGATGGAGATGTTTCGCAGCCACATGGCGCTTGCCCTGGACGAGGCGCGGGCGGCCGGCGCGCGCGGCGAGGTGCCTGTGGGGGCCGTGATCGTCTCGCCCGCCGGGGCGATCGTGGCGCGCGCCGGCAACCGGACCCGCGAACTTGGCGATCCGACGGCCCATGCCGAAATGCTGGCGATCCGCGCGGCCTGTGCCGCGACCGGTTCGGAACGGCTGTCGGGCCACGATCTTTATGTCACGCTGGAACCCTGCGCGATGTGCGCCGCCGCAGTCGCGGCCGCGCGGATCGGGCGGCTTTACTACGGCGCTTCGGACCCGAAGTCGGGCGGGGTCGCGCAGGGCGCGCGGGTGTTCGCGCATCCGCAATGCCATCATGTGCCGGAAGTCTACGACGGGATCGCCGCCGCAGAGGCCGAGGCGCTGCTGAAGCGGTTCTTTGCCGCCCGGCGGGGCCAGATGCCAGGACTGACCACCTAGACGCGCCGGGTGCGCCCTCAGAACACGATCGGTTCCATCACCTCGGGTTCGATCACCGCGACATCGGGCGAAAGTCGCCGGCGGAGGACTTCGGCCGATTGCTCGAGCACCGGGAAAGTCCGGTAGTGGCAGGGGATGACAGTCTTGAAGTCGAAATACTTGCGGGCCGCGAAGGCGGCGCGGGCCATGTCCATGGTGTAATGTCCGCCGGCCGACAGGATGCCGATGTCGGGGGCGTGCAACTCTGCCATCCAGGCCATGTCGGCCATGATGTCGGTATCGCCCGAGAGATAGATCGTGTGACCCTCGCCCGCGATCATGAAGCCCGCTTCGGACCCTGCGGCGATCGGGCCGTCGGGGCCTGCGACCGATGAGGAGTGGCAGGCGTTGACCATCGTGACCCGGGCACCCCCAAGCGTGACGGTGCCGCCCTTGTTGAAACCCACGACCTCGATCCCGTCGCGTGCCTCGTACCACGAGACGAGGTCGTAGATGCCCACCAGCGGCAGGCCGGTGGCCTTGCAGATCGCCGCGGCGCTGCCGGAATGGTCGCCGTGGCCGTGGGTCAGCAGGACATGGCTCGCGCCGGCGAGCGCCTCGTCCCGACGCGCGGGTGGAAACATCGGGTTGCCGTCGAGCCAGGGATCGATCAGCAGGACCGCGTTCTCGATCTCGATACGGAACCCGGAATGGCCGAGCCAGGTGATTTTCATGACGATGCCTCCGTTTCGTGGCTATCTGTCCTATCTAGATGATCGGCGGGAGAAACACATGGGCTGGTTCGACGAGGTCGACGGGTATTGCGAGCGGTTGGCGCCGGGATACTGGGCGGAACCGGCGAACGCGGTCACGAATGCGGCCTTTCTGATCGCGGCGGCGATCGTGTGGCGGCGGACGGCGGGCGTGCCGCTGGCGCGGGCGATGGCGGTGACGCTCGCGGTGATCGGCCTCGGGTCATACCTGTTCCACACCCATGCGAACCGGCTGACGGGCGTGATGGACGTGGCGCCGATCGCGGGGTTCATCCTGATCTACGTCTTTGCGGCCAGCCGGGACATGCTGGGGATGGGGGGGTGGCGGGCGGGGTTCGCGACGCTGGGGTTCCTGCCCTATGCCGCGCTGACGGTGCCGCTTTGGGGGATGGTGCCGGGGCTCGGGTCTTCGGCGGGCTACATGCCGGTGCCGGTTCTGATCCTGGCATATGCCTGGTTGTTGCGGCACAAGGCGGCGCAAACCGCGCAGGGGCTGGCGGCGGGGGCGGGACTGTTGCTGCTGTCGCTGCTGTTTCGCACGCTCGACGGGCCGCTTTGCGGGGTTTGGCCGCTGGGGACGCATTTTCTGTGGCACATCCTGAACGGGATCATGCTGGGGTGGATGATCCTGGTCTATGTGGGCCATGTGCGCGGGGGTATCGCACGCGCGCAGGGCAGTCCGGACTTCTGAAACTGCCATGAAATGCTGGTCGAATTTGCCGGGCTTTGTCGGGCAAGGGCGCGAGGCGCCGCAGGAAGGCAGGCCCTGGGCCAGTGGTGCGCCTCTGGCACGAGGCGGCCTGCGGGTGCGGGACGCGCGGACTCTGGCCGCGATGCGCCGCTTCCTGGCATGGCGCAGGGCATCGAAGAACAGGAAAGCTGCGCCAACCCGGGCAGGGTGCGCGGTCCTGCGTCAAGCGATCCCTTGCCGCGCAAGGCGAGCGGCAGGCGATTGTGGTGCCGTGCGGCTGTCCCCGGTTGCGCGAGGGCCACGGCGGGATGCACCGGCCCTGATCGGAACGGGCGGCCGGGCGTGCCTGGTGGCAAACCTTCCCTGGGCCCGGCGGGCCGTGCAAGGATCAACCCAGAAGCTGCGTGGCCAACCAGACCAGGCCGAGCAGCACCGGCTGGTGGACAAGGTAGATGGCAAGGCTGTGCCGGCCCGGCCAGGCCAGGCGCGCGGCGAGCGGACCCGGCGGGCGGCTCAGGGCGGTCCCGACACCCGCCCGATCGGCAAGCCGGGCAGCCGCCATTCCTGCGAGAAACGGGGCGAACCAGGGGAACAGCGGCTCGAAATCCATGGCGGTGGGCCGGACGGTGGACAGGCCGAGCCAGAGGAGTGCAGGGGCATCGAAAGCCGGCCCGGTCCAGACCCCCGGCAGCATGGCCACCGCCCCGGCCAGCGCGACCGTGACCGCCACCGGCAGGCGCAGGACCGCGAGACCGAGCACGCTGAAGGCGGCGATGGCGTGCAGGATGCCGAAGAACACGAATTGACCGGGCATGACGGCATAGGTGCCAAGGGTGACAGCCAGCGCGGCAGATGCGACGACCGCGAGGCGGCGCAGGAAGGCGGGCCAGCGGATGCCGTTCCCATGTGCCAGAACGAGGCTGACACCGGCAAGAAACAGAAAGCTGCCGGCGATCAGTCGGGCGAAGATCGCCCAGCCCCCCGGCATTGCCACCGTCCCGGCGGGAAGATGGCCAAAGAGCTCCAGATCGAAGACGAGGTGGAACAGCGCCATTCCCGCGAGCGCCGCCGTGCGGGCAAGATCGACGGCGACGATGCGCGGGGCGGGGGGCATGGCAGGTGCGGGCGTCATGTCGCCGAGCATGGCGATGTCGGGGGCGGCGGCAAGAGGGAACGGTTGCGGGCGCGCGCCGCTGGTCCCACCGCTGCTGGCGGGGCCGTGGCGGACGGGCTGATCCATGCACCTGGTCGGCGCGGTGCGGCGCCCGAGGCGACATCGGGCGCCGCCCTACGGCTGGCCGGGCCTGCGGTCGGTGATCCGGCCCCGGGTGTCCGGCGGGTCTTGCCGGCCCGCGCCCGGTTACGCCCGAGGCGGCAGAGGAAATGATGCGGATCAGTGGTTCGGCGGTCGGCGCGGTGCCGCGGGGCGCGGCCAAGCGATGGCACCCCATCGCGCTTGCAGCCAAGACCGTGCCTCGGTAAACGGAGCCGATCATTTTCGGGAAGGCGATTTCGCATGTCCATCGACATCGACACGGCGCGCAAGGTGGCGAAACTGGCCCGGATCCGGGTGGAGGAGGCGGAGCTGCCGGCGCTGGCGGGCGAGTTGTCCGCCATCCTGGCCTTCATGGAGCAACTGAACGAGGTGGACGTCACCGGCGTGGAGCCGATGATCAGCGTCACGCCGATGCGCCTGAAGCGGCGCGCGGACGTGGTGACGGATGGCGACATCCAGGCCGCAGATCCTGGCCAACGCGCCCGATGCGCGCGAAGGCTTCTTCGCGGTGCCGAAGGTGGTGGAATGAGCGGCGCTGAACAGCACTGACGATCGCCGCGGCGCGCGATGCGCTGCGCAAGGGCGAGATCACGGCGGTCGATCTGACGAGGCCTGCCTGACGGCGATCGACGCCGGCGGACGCGCTGAACGCCTTTGTCCACAAGACGCCCGAGATCGCGCTGACGCAGGCCGCGGCGGCGGATGCGCGGCTCGCGGCGGGCGACGCGCCGGCGATGTGCGGCATTCCGCTGGGCATCAAGGATCTGTTCTGCACCGAGGGCGTGCCGTCGCCAGGCCGGCATCGAGCATCCTGCGAAGGGTTCCGGCCGGAATACGAAATCACCGTCACGCGCCAGCTCTTCGATGCGGGCGCGGTGATGCTGGGCAAGCTCAACATGGACGAGTTCGCCATGGGCTCGTCGAACGAGACCTCGTGCTACGGCAACGTGGTGAACCCCTGGCGGCGCGGCAACGACGACGACGGCGCTGACGCCGGGCGGGTCCTCGGGCGGGTCGGCGCGCGCGGTTGCCGCCGATCTGTGCCTTGCGGCGCGACCGGCACCGACACCGGCGGCTCGATCCGCCAGCCTGCGGCCTTCACCGGCATCGCCGGGATCAAGCCGACCTACGGGCGCTGCTCGCCGCTGGGGGATCGTGGCCTTTGCCTCCTCGCTCGATCAGGCCGGGCCGATGACCAAGTCGGTGCGCGACTGCGGCGATCATGCTGGGGGCGATGGCGGGGCACGATCCGAAGGACTTCGACCTCGGCCGACCTGCCCGTGCCGGATTTCGAGGCGGCGCTGACCGGCGACATCCGCGGCAAGACGATCGGCATTCCGAAGGAATACCGGATGGACGGGATGCCGGCCGAGATCGAGACGCTGTGGGCCGAGGGCGCCGAGATGCTGCAGGACGCGGGCGCGAAGATCGTCGACATCTCGCTGCCGCACACGAAATACGCGCTGCCCGCCTATTACGTGATCGCGCCGGCCGAAGCGTCGTCGAACCTCGCGCGCTATGACGGGGTGCGCTACGGCCACCGCGCGAAGCTGGCGCAGGGCGACGGCATCACCGAGATGTACGAGAAGACCCGCGCCGAGGGCTTCGGGCACGGAGGTGCAGCGCCGCGTCATGATCGGCACCTATGTGCTGTCGGCCGGGTTCTACGACGCCTATTACAACCGGGCGCGCAAGGTCCGCGCGCTGATCAAGCGCGACTTCGAAGAGGTCTTCGCGCGAGGGGTCGACGCGATCCTGACGCCCGCGACGCCGTCCGCGGCCTTCGGGCTGGGCGAGATGGCGAATGCCGATCCGGTCGCAGATGTACCTCAACGACGTGTTCACCGTGACGGTGAACCTCGCCGGACTGCCGGGGATCGCGGTGCCGGCCGGGCTCGACGCGCAGGGGCTGCCGCTGGGGCTGCAACTGATCGGGCGGCCGTGGGAAGAGGCGGACCTGCTCAATCACGCCTATGTGCTGGAACGTGCGGCGGGTTTTGTGGCGAAACCGGCGAAATGGTGGTAAGCGCGCTGGCTCCGATGCGATGATCAGGAGACTGACGGATGCGCATTGCGACCTGGGATCTGCTGGCCCTTGGCCTCGCGCCTGGCCGCCTGCGCGCCCGAGCCTGCGGTCCGGCGTCGGGTTCGAGAATACACCGACTATCGGCGGCCGGAGGCGCAGTTGCCGGGCCGCGCCCGTGACCGCGCCCGGTCGCGGCTTGACCGCCCAGCGTGGGTGCTGCGACCGACGCCCGGAGCCGGGCAGCGTTCCGGCCGCGCGCTGCTTGGCGCGACGCCGCGCCGTCAAACGGGCGGCGCGCCTATCGGCGCGATCGGCCCGTGGGCGCGACCTTGGCCGCCGACCGGCCGCGCGGCAACGCGCCCGCGGGCGTCGCCGACACGTGGCGAGTGGCGGGCAGCGACCCCGGCATCTCGGACGAGCAGAACTTCGACGCGGTGAGCGCGCGCGAGACGATCGAAAGCGACGCGAACGGCTCGCGCGGATCAAGGCGCGAATACCAGGTGATCGCAGCCGACGGCGCTGCCCGAGCGCGACGGCGGACACGGCGCCGAGCATCGTGGCCTTCGCGCTTTCGACCACGCAACCCGGTGGGCCAGCCGTTGTATCGCCGCTCGGGCGTCCGGCGGCGACGCGCTCGAGTCCGCGTGCGCGCGCTATGCGCTCGCCCGACTGGCGCAGGACGCGTTCCTCGAGCGCGGCGGGCCCGAAGAGCGACCGGCTGGGCCTCGACCCCGACGGCGACGGTTTTGCCTGCGGCTGGGATCCGCGCCCGTTCCGCACGGCGCGCTGCGGTGAGCCCATGGACCGGCCGTCGCCGCACCCCTCGCCCAACTGTCGGAGAGCGGCGCGGCGGGCGTGCGCCCGACACTGGTCGTGCTCCACTATACCGCGATGGCGACGCCGGAGGCGGCGCTGGCGCGGCTCTGCGATCCGGCGGCCGAGGTCTCGGCGCATTACCTGATCGACGAGGACGGCCGGGTTCTGTCGCCTCGTCGCCCGAGGACACGCGGGCCTGGCACGCGGGCGCGGGGCCTGGGGCGGACGCGACGGACGTGAACTCGCGCTTCGATCGGGATCGAACTGGCCGAATGCCGGGCGAAGTCCCGTTCCCCGAGCGCGCAGATGGCGGCGCTGGAGGCGTCTGCTGGCGGCGGTTCGATGCCGCGCTGGGCGATCGCGCCCGAGCGGGTGATCGCGCATTCCGACATGGCACCGGGCCGCAAGGCCGATCCCGGCGCGCGCTTCGACTGGCGGCGGCTGGCGCGGGCGGGGCTTGTCGGTCTGGCCCGGCGCCGGCGCGGGCCGGCCCGAGGCTTCGGCGACCGACGCGCGCGGCCTTCGGCTATCCCGTCGTGGCCGAGGACCTGCTGCTGGCGGCCGTGCGGCTGCGGTTCCGGCCCTGGGCGCGCGGGGCCGCTCGACGCGACCGACCGGGGATCGCGGCCGCCGGCCTCGCGCGCTTGCCCGTTGACGCGGACCCGGCGACCGCGTAAGTCACGCGGTCGCGCGGATGGCCGGATGACCGCGGGGGCTTCGAGCCCTCGAGGAAAGTCCGGACTCCATGAAGCAACGGTGCCGGGTAACGCCCGGCCGGGGCAACCCGAGGGAAAGCGCCACAGAGAAGAGACCGCCCTGCGTCCGTGCAGGGTAAGGGTGAAACGGTGGGGTAAGAGCCCACCGCGGGACCGGGCAACCGGACCGGCACGGCAAGCCCCACCGGGAGCAATGCCGAATAGGGACCTCGCGCGGGCTGGTCCTTCGGGCGATACCGCCGCAGGGACGCTTCAGCCCGAGAGGTCCGGGTTGGCAGCTTGAGCGCGCCGGTAACGGCGGGCCTAGAGGAATGGTCATCCAATCGGGGCGACGGCCCGCGGACAGAATCCGGCTTACAGGCCATCCGCGCACCTGTTCCAGCCCCAACCCATTCAGGAAAAGAGATAGGAAAGCGATCCGGCGCAAAGGACCGCCGACGCCTGCGGTGTAAGAGCGGCAAACGCCGCCCGCACGACAGGGGCGGAATTCCTCGCGGCCGCCGGGGCGCTTTTCGATGGCGCCGCCGCAAAGGGCCAAGGCAATGTTTCACCCTGCGAGATCCGCCGCCGGATGTGGAGCCGATCGGCGCGGCATCTGGGCGGAATAGCGGTTACTCCGCTCCGCCCCGGAGTAAAAGGCGGGCTTCAAGGATTTCACCGGGTCGCCGTTGTTGCGTTTCCGGATACTGGAGTGACGACCAATGGCGAAGCCGACGACGATCAAGATCCGTCTGAACTCGACGGCGGGCACGGGCCACTTCTATGTGACCAAGAAGAACGCCCGGACGATGACCGAAAAGATGAGCGTGCGGAAGTATGACCCCGTGAAGCGGGAGCATGTCGAGTACAAGGAAGGCAAGATCAAGTAGGATCGGGCCGCCCCGGGCGCTGTCCGGAACCATTCTTGACAACAAGCCGCCGCTCGGGACCGAGTGGCGGTTTTCGTTTGTGCTGACGCGCGGCTTTGCAGGCGGGCCGGTCGGTGCGGTCAACGCGTCGATCCGGCCCGGGGCGCCGGTTCCGGTCGATCCACGGCCGAAGCGGGCCCTCAGGGACATGGGATGGTGATCCCAGTCTGTGCGGGGGCGGACGCTGCCGGAGTCCTTTCGGTGGCCGTCTTCGGCCTTGACGAGACATCGCCCGATCCGCCGGGACCGATCAGCGGATCCTTGTTCCGGCACTAGACCGAGGGAAACATCTGCCCGGTCTGGAACTTTGAACGGTTCTGGTCGGAATGGAGGATACCCGACCAGAACGCCTTTGCCGCAATGTCCTCGGGGCAGATGCAGGCGGCGGGTCTTGGCGCCG
Source organism: uncultured Alphaproteobacteria bacterium (assembly GCA_963700485.1). GTDB lineage: Bacteria > Pseudomonadota > Alphaproteobacteria > Rhodobacterales > Rhodobacteraceae > Aliitabrizicola. The sequence continues at coordinate 75,979 of CAVOXQ010000006.1, read as the reverse complement.
TCGAGCGCCGTGCCGTCATTGTCCTGTGCGGTTCGGGCGGAGCGCGAACCCTGGCCCGTCATCTCGTTCCTCTGTCGCCGGGCTACGCGCGCCCCGCCATGAGGTTCAAGAGATACGCCGCGCCGGGGTCATTCGTCCCAAGCTGCGACTGGAACCTTTTCGCCGCCCACGACGGCGAACTGCCACTAGCTGCCGTCGTGGAAAAAGTAGCCCCCCGTGCCACCCTGCACGTCGGATCGGGCGGTCGCGTTGCAGATCCTTCACGGCTGACGCGACGGGTGGGATGGAGGTTCTGCGGGCGAAGATCGGGCGGGATTGCGGGGCAGGGGCTGCGCAGGGTGGTGGCACGGGCGGGCGCCGGCCTCCGCCCTGTCATTTGCCCCGCCCTCGACCTAGATTGCGGGCATGACCGATCTTCTGACCATTCGCCCCACGACACGCGCAGATCTCGGCGCGGTCGATGCCTTGCTTGCGCACAGCTATCCACGCCTGTTGGCAGCCGATTATCCCCCCTCGGTGCTGGTGACGGCGCTGCCGCTGATCGCGCGGGCCCGCCCCGAACTGCTGGTTTCGGGCACCTATTGGCTGGCGATGGATGCGGCGGGCATCGTGGTCGGCGCGGGCGGATGGACGCGCGGCGCATCGGACGGTGGAAAGGGGCAACCGGGTATCGGACATGTGCGCCATGTGGTGACGCGGGCGGGGCGCGTGCGCGAGGGGATCGGGCGGGCGCTGATGGCCCGCGTCATGGCGCAGGCGGCGGGGGCGGGGGTGGCGCGGCTCGACTGTCTGTCGACGCGCACGGCGGTGCCGTTCTATGCGGCGCTTGGATTTCGCGCACTCGGGCCGGTGGAGGTGCCGCTGCGGCCGGGAATCGGGTTCCCGGCGGTCCGGATGGTGCGCGAGGCATAGCGCCCCCGGACGGTCGCGTGAGCTACGCGCGCGGCCATGAAAAAAGGGCCGGTCTTGCGACCGGCCCCCGTCCGTCGATCGGTTCCGCCCGATTCAGTCGCGGTTGCCGAGGAACTGCAGCAGGAACATGAAGAGGTTGATGAAGTCGAGGTAGAGTTGCAGCGCACCCATGATGGCGGCCTTGCCCAGCCACTCGCTGTCGCCGGCCTGCGCATGCTGCAGGTAGGTGTTCTTGATGTTCTGCGTATCATAGGCGGTGAGGCCCGCGAAGATCAGGACGCCGATCACCGAGATGGCGAACATCAGTGCCGACGAGGCGAGGAAGATGTTCACGATCATCGCGACGATGAGGCCGATCAGACCCATCATCAGGAAGGTGCCCATGCCCGACAGGTCTTTCTTGGTGGTATACCCATAGAGCGAAAGCCCCGCGAACGAGATCGCGGTGATCAGGAAGGTCTGCGCGATCGACACGCCGGTGAACACCTGGAAGATCCAGGCGAGCGACAGGCCCATCACGGCGGCGTAGGCGTAGAAGAACAACTGCGCCGTAGCGGTCGAGGCCCGCTTGAGCACCGACGCCGAAGGCGAACACCATGGCCAGGGGTGCGAACATCACGATCCAGCCCAGAATGTTGGGTTGCAGCGTTTCCGGGTTGCGGAAGATCGACAGCAGCGCCTCGTTGGTGCCCACGGCCCAGGCCACCGCGCCGGTGACGAGCATGCCGCCGGACATCAGGCCATAGACCTTGTTCATGTGGGCGCGAAGGCCCTCGTCGATCGCGGCGGTCCGTGCGCCGACGCCGGCGGTGCGGATCGTTTGATAGTCAGCCATGTAGAGCCTCCGATGTTGTCCCTGAGAGGCGGACCTGTTGTCCGGACCGCCCTGTGCCCGCAATATCGGAAGGCTTATCACGGATTTCAAGAAGTTCCGCCGCGAAAGACTCGGTGGCGCTCAACGCAGCCAGTGGACCGGCACATCCCAGAGCGGGCGGGCGATCTCGGCCGCGGCCTCGGCGCGCGTCACGCCGATGTCGTCGAGCATCCGGTCGTCGAGGCGGCGCAGGCTGTCTCGCTGGGCGCGGGCCCGAAGTGCGAGCCGCAACCGGGCGAAACCGCCGGCAGGTGGGGCGCCGTTCATCGCGCGAGAGAGTGGTCCGGCGGAGATACGCGGGGAGAACATGATCTTTCCTTTCCCGATTAAATTTCGCTTTGCGATGAGATGGGCGTTTTCCATCAGCAACAACGATTGTTTGACAGATCCTCATCCATCTGTAAAATGAATGATGGTTGTAGTTATCATCAGGATTAATGATATGGTGCGAAATCTTGACCTGACCTCGCTGCGATCTTTCGTCGCGGTTGCCGACGCGGGCGGGGTAACGCGCGCGGCGGGATTTCTGAACCTGACGCAGTCGGCCGTCTCGATGCAGATCAAGCGCCTGGAGGACGTGCTCGGGCTGGATGTGCTGGACCGTTCGGCCCGCAAGGCGGGGCTGACGGCGGCAGGCGAGCAATTGCTGGGATATGCGCGGCGGATGCTGGCGCTGAATGACGAGGTGTTCGGACGGCTGACGCATGACGCCTACGAGGGCGAGATCGTGCTGGGGGTGCCCCATGACATCGTCTATCCGGCGATCCCCGGGGTCTTGCAGCGCCTGCATGCCGATTTTCCCCGGATGAAGGTCAACCTTCTGTCCTCGTTCACGCGGATGCTGAAGGAACAGTTCGCGCGCGGCGATTGCCACATCATCCTGACCACCGAAGATACCGTCGATGCGGGCGGCGTGACGCTGGCCGAACTGCCTCTGGTCTGGATCGGCGCGCCGGGGGGCAATGCGTGGAAGCAGCGGCCCCTGCGGCTGGCCTACGAACACAACTGCATCTTCCGCAAGGGTGTGCAGGCGGCGCTCGACAACGCGGGCATCGAATGGGAGATGGCGGTCGAATCCGACAGCAGCCGCACGATCGAGGCCAGCGTCAGCGCCGACCTTGCGGTGCATACGGTGCTGGAGGGCTGCGAGGGGCCGCATATGGAGCGGATCTTGCATGGCGGCGCGCTGCCGGAACTGGCCAGCAAGAAGATCAACCTCTATGTCGCCGACCCGGCCCACAGCCCGGCCGTCGAGGCGCTGGCGGGCCTGATCCGAAGGGCCTACGACATGCGCGCTGCCCCCACGCTGGCCAAGACCGCCTGATCAGGGAGCGACGACAACCTTGCCGGTGGCGGCGCGCGTGCGCAGCAACTCGAGCGCGTCGGCCGCCCGATCGAGCGGCAGGACATGGCTGACGTGGGGCCGCAGGGCGCCACCGGCGAACCAGTCGAACAGGGTGCCGAGGCTGGCTGTCAGCACCGCCGGGCGAAAGCTCAGGTAGGCCCCCCAGTAGAGGCCGATCACGGTAAGGTTCTTGACCAGGATAAGGTTTGCGGGGATCTGCGGCACCTCGCCGCCCGCGAAACCGATCGGGATCAGGCGGCCTTCCGGGCGGGTGGCGCGCAGCGCCTCCATGAAGGCCGGCCCGCCCACCGCGTCGTAGACCACATCGACGCCACCAAGCCCACGAAGCGCGCCGCGCAGATCGGGGGCGTCGCTGTCGATCAGGTGGTGGGCCCCGGCCCTGGCTGCGATCGCGAGGCGTTCGGGGCCGCGGGCGCAGGCGATCACGCGAGCACCCATGTGGCGGCCGATCTCGACCGCCGTCAGCCCGACCCCGCCTGCGGCACCGAGCACGAGCAACGTCTCGCCGGGCTGGAGACGGGCGCGATGGTCGAGCGCGAGGTGCGATGTGCCATAAGCGATCTGAAAGGCCGCAGCCTCGGTGTCGGACATCGCGTCGGGGATCGGGACACAGCGATCCGCCGGCAGGCAGACGAAGTCCGCCATCCCGCCGCTGCCGGGGACAGCCGCGACGCGCGAACCCAGAGCGGGGCCTGCGGTATCCGGCCCGAGCGCGTCGACCACACCCGCCACTTCCATGCCCAGCGTGAAGGGCGTGGCCGGCGTTTCCTGGTACTTGCCCTGGACCATCAGCAGGTCGGCAAAGTTAACGCCGCAGGCGGTGACACGCAGGCGGACCTCTCCCGATCGGGGAGAGGGAACCGGCCTTCGGACAAGCGCGGGCGCGTCTCCGCTGCGAGCGAGTTGGAAGGCCTGCATCATGGGTTCAGGTTGCATGATTTCCTTCTAGCGGCCCCAAGCGGCCCGTTCCAGCCCCGACCTCATTGCAAAAGAGAAAGTTTTCGCGGAGAATCTTTGCATAAAGAAACGCAAAATGGTAATCTCCTTAGACGAGAGTGGCGCTTGAGTTAGGAACGCCGAGGATGATCCGGTCGGATATTTCCCCATCTGTATAATTGGACATATCCGAAAAGACAGGTTTTTCCGGGTTAACGGAGAATAGTGTGGACAACCCCGGGTAGCAGGATTTTGGCACGGAAATTGCTTATATATCGGCAGGGGAAACAGATTTGAAACTTCGGAGATACCTATGAAACATCCTGTTGATGCCCACGTCGGAAAACGGATCCGCCACCGCCGCTGGATGGTGGGCATGACCCAGCAACAGCTTGCCGACAAGGTCGGCATCAAGTTCCAGCAGATCCAGAAATACGAGACCGGCATGAACCGGGTCAGCGCGTCGCGGCTTTGGGACATCGCGGATGCGCTCGATGTCGGCATCGGTTTCTTCTTCGAGGGGATCGACGATGCGAGCGCCGGCGCCCGCACTGTCGAGGGCGATATCCTGGGCGACAAGGAAGCGCTGGAATTGGTCCGCTCCTACTATTCCATCCCCGAGGCGCAGCGGCGTCGGCTGTTTGATCTGGCCCGCGTCCTGAGCGACGCGGCCGCCTGACGGGCGCGTCCAGGGCCGTTCACGGGCTTGACCGTTCCGGGTGCCCGCGTTAGCGGCTGGACGGTAACGGCAAGCGGGGGCCCGGGGAATGGCTGCACTGACACGGGCCGAGGCGGACGAGATCATCTCGACCGCGGCGGAACTTGCCGATGCGGCGCGGGTGGCGACATTGCGTCATTTCCGCGCCGCCGATCTCATGGCCGACAGCAAGGAGGCGGGGCGGTTCGACCCGGTGACCGTCGCCGACCGGCTGTCCGAGGACATGATGCGCGAAGTTCTGGCCCGGCGCCGCCCGCAGGATGGCATCCTGGGCGAAGAGCGGCCGTCCGTCATCGGCAGCAGCGGGTTGACCTGGGTGCTGGATCCGATCGACGGAACGCGCGGTTATCTGTCAGGCACACCCACATGGGGCGTGCTGGTTGCTCGTGGCCGATGAGCGCGGCCCGATCTACGGGCTGATCGACCAGCCGTTCATCGGCGAACGGTTCGAGGGCGGGTTGGGCCGGGCCGAGGTGAACGGGCCGATGGGTCGGGTAAGCCTGCGTGCCCGGCCGCCCCGGCCACTTGCGGAGGCGATCCTTTTCTCGACCTTTCCCGAAGTCGGCACGACCGAGGAGGGCGCCGCGTTCCGCCGGTTGACGCCCGAGGTGCGGCTGACGCGCTATGGCATGGATTGCTATGCCTACGCGCTGATCGCGGCAGGGCAGATCGACCTGGTGGTCGAGGCGGGCCTGCAGACCTATGACGTGATGGCGCCGATCGCGGTGATCGAGGCGGCTGGCGGGATCGTGACCGACTGGGAGGGGCGTCCGGCCCATCACGGCGGCCGCATCCTCGCCGCCGCCAACCCCGCCGTTCACGCCGCGGCGCTGGCGGCCTTGCGCGGCTGAGCGGCGAAGGCGCGGCCTGTCTACCGGGCGACGACCGGCGGCAGCAGGGCGGTGGGCCGCCTGTCCGGCGTGCACAGGTCGTTGTCGGCCGGGCGCTGGCCAAAATGGAGGCCGGCCGCATCGAGTGCCAGCAGGTCATGGTCCTGGCCGCATTCCATGACAGGTCGCCATGCGGCACAGCCTGCGGCCGAGATGTCCATTTCCAGATTTGGGGTCAGCCCGCAATCCGCCATGCCCATGCCCGCGATGACCTCGGGGATCGCGGTCAGCAGCGTCACATGTTTCCAGTCTTCGTCGAAGGTCGCCTCGTAGGCGCCCTCGACCATGGCCGAGGGGCCGGTGACGGCATAGGCGCCGCCCGTTCGGAACTGAAAGGTGCGCTGCGTCATGGCCGGGTCGAGTGCGTGGGTGAAGATCAGTTGCCACTGGCCGTCGTGCAAGACGAACTCGCGCGTGCCGAAGCCGCCATACCAGGGCTCGGGGGCGGGGCTGACGAAGGTGCCGGACAGCGATTGCAGGACAGAGGCCCCTGCGAAATCGCCTGCAAGGGCCGGGGTCGCGAAAAGAGCGGCGGCGAGACGGGCGGCGGGTCTGGCGAAGGTCATGCGGTATCTCCCTTGAGGATGTCGGCAGGCCGGATCATCCGGGCTTGCAGGGACAAGACGCCTGCCGGCGCCGGTTTTCGACAGGCAGGCAGGGGCTTTCTCAGCCCTTGCCAATCCGGTCACGCGCCGGCTAGGCTGCGGGTCGCAGGCAAGTCCTTGATCCCCTTCTGTTGCCTGCCCGGTCCCGGTGCGCCGAAGGGAGACGCGAGGGACCGATGATTTCCGAAACACTGATCCGCAATGCCGAGGCCGTCGTGACCATGGACGGGGCAAGGCGCGAGATTGCCCATGGCGATGTGCTGATCCGGGGCGGGGTGATCGCCGCCGTCGGGCGGGGATTGACGACCGCGGGTGGGGTGATCGAGGCGCAGGGCTGCGTGGTGACGCCGGGCCTCGTGAACACGCACCATCATCTGTATCAGACGCTGACGCGGGCGGTTCCGGGCGGGCAGGATGCGCTGCTGTTCGGCTGGCTCAAGACGCTCTATCCGATCTGGGCGCGGTTCGGGCCGGAAGAGATGTTCGTCTCGGCGCAGATCGGGCTGGCGGAACTCGCGCTTGGTGGGTGCTCGATGACGGCGGACCACCTTTATCTGTTCCCCAATGGCGCGCGGCTTGATGATACCATCGCCGCTGCGGTGGAGGTGGGGCTGCGGTTTCATCCGACGCGGGGCGCGATGAGCATCGGCGAAAGCGCGGGTGGTCTGCCACCCGACAGGCTGGTGGAGCGCGAGGCGGCGATCCTCGCCGATTGCATTCGGGTGATCGACGCGTTCCACGATCCGGCCGAGGGCGCGATGGTGCGGGTGGGTCTTGCGCCCTGCTCGCCGTTCTCCGTCAGCCGCGACCTGATGCGCGAGGCGGCGCTGCTGGCGCGCGACAAGGGGGTGATGCTGCACACCCACCTGGCCGAGAACGACGAGGATATCGCCTATTCCCTGGCACAGTTCGGCTGCCGCCCCGGACAATATGCCGAGGATCTGGGCTGGACCGGCCAGGATGTGTGGCACGCCCATTGCGTGAAGCTCGATCGTTCGGAGATTGATCTTTTCGCCCGCTCCGGCTCAGGGGTGGCGCATTGTCCGTGTTCGAATTGTCGCCTTGGCTCGGGCATAGCACCGGTGCGCGCGATGCGCGATGCGGGTGTCCGGGTGGGGCTGGGGGTCGACGGTTCTGCCTCGAACGATGCGGGCAGCCTGATCGGCGAGGCGCGGCAGGCGATGCTGTTGCAGCGGGTGGCGCGCGGGGCCGATGCGATGGCCGCTCGCGAGGCGCTCGAGATTGCGACGCTGGGCGGCGCGCAGGTGCTGGGGCGCGACGGAGACTGCGGATCGCTGGAGGTTGGCAAGCGCGCCGATCTGGCGGTCTGGGATATGTCGGGGGTGGAGGCCGCAGGCGCCTGGGATCCGGTTGCGGCGATGATCCTGTGCGGACCGGGGCGGGTGCGCGATCTGATCGTCGAAGGGCGGCCGGTCGTGCGTGGCGGGCGGATCACGACGATCGACTTGCCGCGTGTGATCGCGCGGCAGACGAAGTTGGCCCAAGCCCTCGCCGGATAGGCACGGACCAAGCGGCGCCGCCTGGCAAACGCGCCGCGCGGGGGGTGGTTTCGGCGGGCGGAAGGAAATGGCCGTGGTCCGGCACGGGTGCGCTCGGGCCCGAGGGGGGGATGGCGCAAGGCGCGGCAACCGCGCGGGCGTTCCCTTCCTGATGCAGAGGGGCCTGTTGCGTGTCGTCATCAGCTCGGGCGTCGCCGGGAAATCCGATGCGAACGCCCCGGGGGCGCGCATTGCCGCCGGCCGATCGGCCGGGCCCTGCATCCCACCCACGGCAGGCAAGCGATGCGGGCAACTGCGCCCAGCCGTGCTGCATTGCTCGGGCCTTTGGGGCCCGCGCCCCGGTGAAACCCCTCGGGCCCCGCGCCTGAGCGGCGAGGTCAGGTGCCGCGCAGCGGCCGGCCCGCGATCCAGACCGCCCGCACCGCCCGGTCGTCGCCCATCATGATGGTGGGAAATACCGCCTCCCAGATATCGCCCGCCCGCGCGTGTCGCCTGGGCGATGGCGGGTGTCGAGGCAAGGTCGATCACGACGAGGTCGGCCTCCAGTCCCGGGGCGAGGTTGCCGATGCGGTCCTCGGCCCGCAGGCGCGGGCCGCTGCCCTGGGTGGCCAGCCACCACAGTTGCGACGGGTGCAGCGCCTGCCCGCGCAACTGCGCCACCTCGTAGGCGGCGGCCATGGTGCGCAGCATCGAGAACGACGAGCCGCCGCCGGTATCGGTGGCGAGGCCGACGCGGAGCCTGCTGGGCGAGACCCCATGTCGAACAGACCCGAGCCGATGAAGGTATTCGAGGTCGGGCAATGCACGAGGCTCGCCCCCGCCTCGGTCAGGCGGTCGCGCTCGCGCGGGGTCAGATGGATGGCATGGCCGTAGACCGCGCCCTCGCGCAGCAGCCCGTGCGTCTCGTAGGTGTCGAGATAGTCGCGTGCCTGGGGAAAAAGCGCCTTCACCCAGGCGATCTCGTCGGTCTGCTCGCTGAGAGTGGGTCTGCATCAGGCACTCGGGATAGTCGCGCCAGAGCGCGCCAAGCGCCGCCAGCTGCTCGGGCGTCGAGGTCGGTGAAAAGCGCGGCGTGATGACATAGGACAGCCGATCGACGCCGTGCCATGCGCTCCAGCAGCGCGCTTGCTGTCGTCATAGGCCGATTGCGCGGTGTCGCGCAGGCCGTCGGGGGCGTTGCGGTCCATGCAGGTCTTGCCGGCATAAAGCGCGCAGGCCGCGCCGCTGTGCCGCGCGAAGAAGGCCTCGACGCTTGCGGGATGGATCGTGCAGTAGGTGCAGACCGTCGTCGTGCCATGAGCCAGCGTCAGGTCGAGATAGCGCTCGGCGATCTCCGCGGCATAGGCGGGATCGGCAAAGCGCATTTCCTCGGGGAAGGTATAGGTGTTCAGCCAGTCGATCAGCCGCTTGCCCCAGGACGCGATGATCGCGGTCTGCGGATAATGGACATGGGCATCGACGAAGCCGGCCGAGATCAGCGCGTCGCCCATAGTCGGTGACGCGGGCCTGCGGATGGGCCGCCGCGCAGCGTCGTCGGCCGGACCGCGCGCGGCGATGCGACCCGCCTCGATCAGGACGCGCGCCGTCCCGTGTCGTGCCGCGGCGGTCCCGTCGTGCAGGAACGGGTCGCCCTCGAACCAGAGCACCTGGCCCAGAAGTAGATCGGCCATGCTGCCCCCGCCGTGCCTGCCCCCCGCCGTGCCTGCCGCGCGAGCCTAGGGCTTTTGCGCCGCCCCGTAAATTTCCGTTGCGGCCCTGTTTTCTTGAAACACCTTTCGCTAAGGTCGCGCCAATCGAGGGGAGACTGGCATGGCGGAAACTCCCGCAGGACGCGACGAGCGTGGAAGAGGAGCTGATGGGCCTCGACCCGCTGCGCGTCGAGGCCATCCTCGCGGCGGTCGAGCGCAGCGATACCGCGGGCCTTGGCGACCTGATGGACCCGCTCCACGCCGCCGACATCGCCGACCTTCTCGAACAGATCGGCCCGGCCGAACGGCGGGGCCTGCTGCGGTTGTGGTCGGGCGAGATCGACGGCGAGATCCTGTCGGAACTCGACGAATCGATCCGCGAAGAGGTGATCGAGGCGCTGCCGCACGACGGTGCTGGCCGAGGCGGTGCGCGAGCTCGAGACCGACGATGTCGTCGACCTCATCGAGGATCTGGAACAGCCGCAGCAGGAACTGATCCTCGAGGCGCTGGCCGACGGCGACCGGGTGGCGGTCGAACAGGCGCATGGCCTATCCGGAATATTCCGCCGGCCGCCTGATGCAGCGCGAGGTGGTGATCGCGCCCGAACACTGGACGGTGGGCGAGGCGATCGACTTCCTGCGCGGCCGAGGACCATCTGCCCGACCAGTTCTACCACGTGATCCTCGTCGATCCGAGGATGAAGCCGCTGGCCTATGTCACGCTGGGGCAAGCTCTTGTCATCGCGCGCGCGAGATCCGTCTGCGGGACATCGCCGAGGACAGTTTCCGCACCATCGAGGCCACCGAGGACGGAAGCCGAGGTCGCCTATATCTTCAACCAGTATCACCTGATCTCCTGCCCGGTCGTCGACGCGAATGACCGGCTGGTGGGCGTGATCACCATCGACGATGCGATGAACGTGCTCGACGAGGAGCACGAGGAAGACATCCTGCGCCTTGCCGGTGTCGATGACGAGTCCAACGTGTCGGACGGGCCGTTCGCCACGGCGCGGCGGCGATTGCCGTGGCTGGTCATCAACCTGTTCACCGCCTCGATCTCGGCCTTCGTGATCTCGCGGTTCGAGGGCACCATTGCGGCGCTGGTGATGCTCGCCGCGCTGATGCCGATCGTCGCCTCGACGGGCGGGAACGCGGGCACCCAGTCGCTGGCGGTGGCGGTGCGGGCGCTGGCCACGCGCGACCTGACGGGCTCCAACGCGCGGCGGGTCGTGCTGCGCGAACTCGGGGCGGGGCTGTTCAACGGTCTTGCACTGGCGGCGATCCTCGGGATGGCGGGCTATCTCGTGTTCGGCGATCCCTGGCTGGGCGCGGTGCTGGGGATCGCGATGATCTGCAACCAGGTGGTGGCGGCGCTGGGCGGGGTGCTCGTGCCGCTCGGCCTGACGCGGATGGGTCTCGATCCGGCGCTGGCCTCGGGCACCTTCGTGACGACGCTGACCGATGTCATGGGATTCCTGGCCTTTCTGGGCCTTGCCACGGTGTTGCTGCTATGACGCTGGCCGAAATCAAGGCCGAGGCGCGCCGCGCCGCTTTCGCCGTCCGCAAGGCGGCATTCGCGGCCGGTCAGGGCCAGGCGGCGGAACTGCTGGCCGATTTTCTTGCGGGGCACGGCGGACGGATCCTGTCGGGCTACATGCCGATGCGGACGGAAATCGATCCCCTGGTGGCGATGGCCGCCCATCAGGGCCCGGTCTGTGTGCCGGTGATCCCCGGCAGGAACAGGCCGCTGAGGTTCCGCGAATGGGGCCCGGGGCCGAGATGGTGGGCGGCGAGTTCGGTGCGCTGATCCCCGCCGGGGGCGCCTGGATGGAGCCGCAGGTGCTGATCGTGCCGCTTCTCGCCTTCGACCGGCGCGGTTTTCGGCTGGGCTACGGCGGCGGATTCTACGACCGCACGCTGGAACGGTTGCGCGCCCGCCACCCGGTGCTGGCGATCGGCTTCGCCTTCGCCGCGCAGGAAGTGGCCGAGGTCGCGACCGAACCGACGGACCAGCGGCTCGACGCCATCGTGACCGAGGACGGCCTGATCGACCTGCGGACCTGATCCGTCCCCTTCTTCTGTTCCCAAATATCCCACGGGGGGTGCGGGGGGTGTGAAACCCCCCGCCTGCGCGCTTCGCGCTTGCCCCGGCCGTGCCGGGGCAATATCCCGGTTACCATGAAGCTTCTGTTTCTCGGCGATGTCATGGGCCGGTCCGGCCGGGCCGCGATCACCGCGCGGCTGCCCGGCCTGCGGGCCGACTGGGGGCTCGATTTCGTCGTGGTCAACGGCGAGAACGCCTCGTCGGGGGCGGGCCTGACGCCTGATCACGCAAGGCTGCTGCTTGCGGCCGGGGCGGATTGCGTGACGCTGGGCGATCATGCCTTCGACCAGAAGGACATGCTGTCGTTCATCGACACCGAGCCGCGGCTGATCCGTCCGCTCAACTTTGCCAAGGCCGCGCCGGGTCGGGGCGCGCGGCTGTTTCACGGCGACGGGGCGGGCGCAAGGTTCTGGTCGTGCAGGCGCTGGGGCAGGTGTTCATGAAGCGGCCGTTCGACGACCCGTTCTCGGCGGTGGAGACGGTGCTGAAGGCGCATCCGCTGGGCGGTCTTGCACAGGCCGCGATCGTCGACATCCACGCCGAGGCCACGAGCGAAAAGATGGCGATGGGGCATTGGTGCGACGGGCGCGCGAGCCTCGTCGTCGGCACCCATACCCACGTTCCCACCGGCGACGCGCAGACTTCTGCCGGGCGGCACGGCCTATCAGACCGATGCCGGCATGTGCGGCGACTATGACAGCGTGATCGGCATGGACAAGGCGGAGCCGCTGCGCCGCTTCATCACCGGCATGGCCAAGGCCCGGTTCGAACCGGCGGCGGGCGAGGCCACCCTGTCGGGCGTCTATGTCGAGACCGACGACCGCACCGGGCGCGCGACTCAGGGTCCGGATGATCCGCATCGGCGGTCGGCTGGAACCCGCGCTGCCCTAGCGGTCCGGCGCGCGTCGCGGCACGCGGCGCTTGATCGGTGCTGAAATCTCGGGTTAAATGGTCGTGATTTAGGCGGGACGGTATCATGATCGGACTGGACTTTTCTGCGACCACCGAGGCGGTCCTCGCGCTGGCGATCCTCGTCGGGATGTTCGTGATGTTCCTGCGCGAGGTCTATCCGGTGGAGGTGGTGGCGATCGGCGGCGCGGTGGTGATGCTGGTCCTGGGCATCCTGCCGATGGACGATGTGACTGGCGTGCTGTCCAACAACGCGCCATGGACCATCGCCGCGATGTTCATCATCGTGGGCGCGCTTGTGCGCACCGGCGCCCTCGACACGGTGACGCAACTCGCGACGCGCAACGTCGTCGCCCGGCCCGCCACGACGCTGGTGCTGCTCGGGGTGGGGGTGACGGGGATGTCGGCCTTCGTGAACAACACCCCGTCTGGTCGTCGTGATGATGCCGATCTTCATCCAGTTGGCCAAGCAATTGCAGCTTGCCCCCTCGAAGGTCCTGATCCCGTTGAGCTACATGACGATCCTGGGCGGGACGATTACCCTGGTCGGCACGTCGACCAACCTTGTCGTCGATGGCGTCGCGCGGTCCAAGGGGCTGGACGGGTTCGGTATTTTCGAGCTGACCCCGATCGGGCTGCTGGTCGCCGCGGCCGGCCTCACCTATCTTGCGCTGTTTTCCAGGCGTCTGCTGCCCGAGCGGCAGTCGATGGCGACATTGCTCGGCGACCGCAAGGGGATGAAGTTCTTCACCGAGGTCGCGGTGCCCGACGGCTCGCCGATCATCGGGCGCAAGCTCGAGGACGTGCCGCTGTTCAAGCGGGGCGGCGCGCGGGTCGATCGACGTGATCCGCGGCGATGCCTCGTTGCGCCGCGATCTGGGCGAGGTGGTGCTGTAGGCCGGCGACCGGGTCGTGCTGCGCACGCCCATGTCCGAGGTTCTGGGGTTGCAGGCCAGCAAGGAAGTGACCGGCGTGGACGAACCCGCCGGCGTCGACAAGCTGTCTTCGGTGCAGACCACGACCGTCGAGGTGCTGATCACGCCGGGTTGCCACATGATCGGGCGGTCGCTGGGCTCGTTGCGGCTGCGGCGGCGCTACGGGGTCTATGCGCTGGCCGTGCACCGGCGCAACCAGAACATCGGGCGCCAACTGGACGACCTTGTGGTGCAGGTCGGCGACACGTTGCTTCTGGAAGGCGCGATGGAGGACATCCAGCGGCTGGCCAAGGAGATGGAACTGGTCGATGTGGCGCCATCCCTCGGACCGCGCCTACCGCCGCAGCCATGCGCCGATCGTGGTGGCCGTTCTGGTCGGCGTGGTGATCCTGGCCGCGCTGAACGTCGCGCCGATCCTGCATCTGGCCTTCATCGGCGTGGGCATCGTGCTGGTGACGCGCTGCATCGATGCGGATGAGGCGGTCGAGGCGGTGGATGGGCGCCTTCTGGCGCTGTTGTTCGGGATGCTGGGTGTCGGGGCCGGGCTGGAGCATTCGGGCGCGGTCGAACTGATCGTGAACGCCGTCGCGCCGCTGATGGTCGGGATGTCGCCCTTCGTGCTGGTGTTCGCGGTCTACGCGTTGTCGTCGTTCCTGACCGAGGTCGTGTCGAACAACGCGGTGGCCGTGGTCGTGACGCCGATCGTCATCCAGCTTGCCCTGACGCTCGGGGTGGATCCCGCGGCCGCTGGTGGTGACGGTGATGATCGGCGCCTCGGCGAGTTTCGCGACCCCGATCGGGTATCAGACGAATACGCTGGTCTACGGCCCGGGCGGATACAGTTTCGGCGATTTCCTGCGCTTCGGGGTGCCGCTGAACGTGATCTCGGCGATCGTCGTGACCATCTCGATGCCGCTGCTCTACGATTTCTGAGGCGCGCCCGCATGGGCGTGCGGCGGGGCATGCGATTGCGGGCGGGCTTGCGGCCCCCCCCGCGCCTTGTGTATAGGGCGCCATCACCGAAAGAGCGGGAACGGAGTAGGGTCATGGCAGGCCATTCGAAATGGGCGAACATCCAGCATCGCAAGGGCAAGCAGGACAAGTTGCGCTCCAAGATGTTCTCGAAGCTGGCGAAGGAAATCACCGTCGCGGCCAAGATGGGCGACCCCGACCCCGACAAGAACCCGCGCCTGCGCCTGGCCGTGAAGGCGGCGAAATCGCTGTCGATGCCCAAGGATGTGATCGACCGCGCGATCAAGAAATCGCAGATGGGCGATGCCGAGGATTACTCGGAGATCCGCTATGAGGGCTATGGCGCCGAACGGTATCGCCGATCATCGTCGAGACGATGACCGACAACCTGAACCGCACGGCGAGCAATGTGCGCAGCTACTTCACCAAACATGGCGGCAATCTGGGCACGACCGGGTCGGTCAGCTTCATGTTCGACCGGGTGGGCGAGATCACCTATCCGCCGGAGGCGGGCGATGCCGATACGGTGATGATGGCCGCGCTGGAGGCGGGTGCGGACGATGTGGAGTCCGACGACGAGGGCCATTGGATCTATTGCGCCGATCGACCGCGCTGAACGAGTGTCGCGATGCGCTGGAAAAGGCACTGGGCGAAAGCACGGAATCCAAGCTGATCTGGAAGCCGCAGACGCGGACCGAGGTGGATCTCGACACGGCGCAGAAGCTGATGAAGCTGATCGACACGCTGGAAGAGGACGACGACGTGCAGAACGTGACCGCCAACTTCGACGTGCCCGACGAGGTTGCGGCACAACTCTGACGCAGGCTTCGGGCGGGATCCGGACCTGACGGCCGCGTGCCGGGTCGCGGTCCGCAAATTGCAAGCCGGCCAGGGCCCATGCCGACGCTGTGCGGGCGCCTTTGTCCCCGGTGCGATCACGCGATGGTGATGCGGCCGCTTCGGTGCTAGGCTTGCGGTCGTTGCCGTGCGTGAGGGTGTTTTCGATGGCCGCTGAACTGCCCGACCTGATCTTTCGGCGCACTGGCCGGCGGGCCGAGACGCTGGCCGCGATGATTGCCTGTGTGGGGGTGTTGATCCTCGCGCTGGCGTGGAAGGCTCCGGCAATCTTCTATGGGCCGGTCGCGCTGGCGATCGCGGTGCTTGGCGTGGCGCTGAAGCGCAATCCGGTCTACGCCATGCGCCTGACACCGACCGAATGGCAGATGACCGTCGCGGGCGAGGATCGGGTAGTGCCGCTGGCGGATCTGGCGGCGGTGCGGTTCACGCAATGGACGGACGGGGCACCGGCGGTGCGCCTGCGCCGCCGCGACGGCACCGAAGAGGACGTTCCCGGCCTTGGCCTGCCACCCGGCGATGTGCTGGCCGAGGCGTTGTCGGCCCGCGGGATCGCGATCGAACGGGCCTGATACCGGGGGCTGTCCGGTCATCGCGGCGTCATGCAAGGCGTGTATGGGTTCATCCGCGACGCTCATTCGAGGATCCCATGGCGCAGGTGGTGGAAGGCGGCGCGGTGCGGACCGCGCCCCGGCGGCGGTCGCTGCCGCTGAGTTATGCCCGCCCGGAGCAGACCCGTTTGCGCCGGACCCTGATCCGGGCCGTCGAAGCCCTGAGTGGCCGGGCGGCATTGCAACGCCTTTACGACGACTGGCAGGACGCGGCGACCGACCGGGACGAGCCGATCTTTTCGGCGGCGATCCGGCTGATGCGGATCCGTCCCCGGATCGTCGACGGCGATCTGGACGCGTTGCCACGCACGGGGCCGGTGCTGGTACTGGCGAATCATCCCTTTGAAATCGTGGACGGTTTGCTGGCCGGGCACCTGGTCGCCCTGCGCAGGCGTGATGTGAAGATCATGACGCACAGCCTGCTGTGCCAGCCGGAAGAGGCGCGCGATATCCTGCTGCCGGTCGATTTCGGCCCAGGCGATGCCGCCCGCCGCACCTCGGCCGACACCCGGCGACGCGCCGTCGAATGGCTCGGCCAGGGTCATGTCCTCATCGTGTTTCCGGCCGGCAGCGTGTCGACCGTCGTTCGCCCCCTGGCGCGTCATGCGGTCGACGCGGGCTGGCATCCGTTCGTGGCGCGACTGGCGATGGGACAAGGCGTGCGGACAATCGTGATGTTCCTGCACGGGCAGAATTCGCGCGCGTTCCAGATCGCGAGCCACCTGTCCTATCCGCTGCGCGTCGCGCTGATCCTGCGCGAGACGGCGCTGCGGATGGGGGGCACGATCCCTGTTTCGCTGACCCCTCCGCTGACGGCGGACGATCTGCCTGAGGGTGGCGGGCGCGCGGGTCTTGCCTCGGCGCTGCGGCGGATGTGCTACGCGATGGCCGGGCCGGGCGGGCCGGATCCCGACCGGGAATTCGTCTGGCCGGGCTACATCCGCTGGTAACCCGTGCCCGCCTCGCCCCGGTCCATCCGGGCGAGCGAGGTCGCGAGGATCGTGAGAAGACCCGAAAGGAATGTCGCATCCGCACTGTGCTGCGCGGGCGGCAGCGCCGCCAGCGCGCGGTAAAGCGGCAGCCGCGGCCCGAGCACGGGACGCGCGAGCGGGCCGGCCTGACGCAGCACATACCAGTCCGCGACCAGATCCCGCAGCGCAAGTGCCTCCAGCGCGGCCTGCGTGGCGGACCCGGCCGGTGCGACGCCCTCGCGCGCCGCCCGCAAGTCGGGTGTGCCCGCCATCACGGCGGCGAGGTGTCGTGCGCTGGCCGACGCGACCTGCGCCGACAGATGGGGTGGCCAGTCATGCGGCACCCGGACAGCCAGCGCGCGGTGGCGCGCCTGCGCCAGCACGAGCGCGGCATGGCCCGGCGTGGCGAGAAGCGCGGGCGCATCGGGTTCGGCGCGGTAGATGGCCCGTAGGGCGGGATCGGCGGGCAGGTCCAGCCATGACGTCTCGACCTCGACCCGGCCGGCGGAGGCGGCACGGGCGATCTTGAAGGCAGGGGGCCAGGCGACAAGCGAGGGCACGGCCTCGTTCGTCAGACGGCCATGAGGCGTCTCGGCATGCACCGTCCCGGCGGCATGAATGTGACCGCTGAAGTGAGTATGGACGCCGGCAGCGGCGAGGGCTGTGGCCACCGCCGGCCCGGGCGTGCGGCGGGCAACCTCGGTTTCGCCGAAAAGCCTGGTCTCGAGGCCCGCGTGATCTTCGTAGGGATCAACGGCGGGATAGTGCGAAAAGGCGACAAGGTGCTTGTTCTGCCGGTGGGCGCGGTCCGCCACGCGGGCGATCCACTGCAACAGGAACGGCTTGACGCGCAGCACTGCGTTCCAGCCCGCGCCCGACGGATCGTGGAAGGCGCGCTTCTGCGTCTCGCGCCAGCTTCCATTGCGGGGCTCGAACACATTGGCGTCGATCATCAAAAGCCACAGGCCCTGCTCGGGTTCCACGAGGTAGGAGGCGTCGATCAGGCGGCGTTCGCTCTGGCCATCTGGCGCGCGGGCAACATAGCACCTGTCGGCAAAACGATCCGAGGGGCCAAACGGGCTTTCCCAATGCAGGTGATGCGGCTGGCGCGTCAGCCCGAAGGGCGCCATCGGCGCAAGGCCACCCGCGATGCCGTGACAGCGCAAGGCCGCAGTCAGGATGGTGCCGGGTTCCGATCCAAGGGCGGGATCGCTGGTGGCGCGCACGCTCTGGCCGGGCGCGGCGAGAAAGCGCGTCGCGGTATGCTTGCCGTGCGGGCCCCAGACATCGTGATTGCCGGGGATCGCGTAGAAATGCAGGCCCCGCGCCTGCCAGCCGTGCAGGTGGGCGGCCAGACGGGCGGTCGTCTCGACCTGGCCGTCATCGGTGTAATCGCCCAGCAGCACGACATGGCGGATGGCGCGGGCC
This sequence comes from uncultured Alphaproteobacteria bacterium, assembly GCA_963700485.1. Classification (GTDB taxonomy): domain Bacteria; phylum Pseudomonadota; class Alphaproteobacteria; order Rhodobacterales; family Rhodobacteraceae; genus Aliitabrizicola. The sequence goes on along the minus strand of CAVOXQ010000006.1, from coordinate 57,685 downwards.
GCGATGGTGTCGAGGGCCGCGTCGAGTGCGGCGGCGCTTTCGTTGAACAGCCGTGCCCCGCGGGCGGTGTCGTGCCAGCTGCGCAGCGTCAGGCTGCGCCCTGCGACGGGCAGTCCGGGCACCCCGTACTGGCCCCAGGCGGTGTGGACATGGGCATCGGCGATGATGGCTACCTGCGGCGCGCTCACGCCTTCACGATCTTGTCTGAAGCGATGCCGTTGCGGGCGAAGACATTGCGCGTATCGACGATCAGCGGCGCCGCGCGCGCGATCGCCGCGTAGTCCAGTCCGTCATGGTCGGTGGCGACCAGGACCGCATCGAAGGCGCCGATCGCCGCCTCGTCGAGCGCAACCGATGCGCGCCCCATCAGCGCGCCATAGGCGCGGGTGCGGGGGATGTGGGGGACATGCGGATCGTGGTAGGCTGCCTGCCCGCCCCGCTCCTCGATCAGTTCGATCAGCTTGAGCGAGGGGCTTTCCCGAATGTCGGGGACGTTCTTCTTGTAGGCGAGCCCGATCACCAGCACGCGCGAGCGTGACAGCGCACGGCCAAGGCGGCGGTCGAGCGCCTCGGCCAGACGCGAGACGATATGGGCGGGCATGGCCGAATTGATCTCGCCCGCAAGTTCGATGAAGCGCGTCGCAAGATCGTATTCGCGCGATTTCCAGGTCAGGTAGAACGGGTCGATCGGGATGCAGTGCCCGCCCAGACCGGGCCCGGGATAGAAGGGCATGAAGCCGAAGGGCTTGGTCTTTGCCGCCTCGATCACCTCCCAGACGTCGATGCCCATGGCGTCGTAGATGACCTTGAGTTCGTTCACGAGCGCGATGTTGACCGCGCGAAAGACGTTCTCGGTGATCTTCACCGCCTCGGCGGTGGCGGGGGTCGAGACGGGAACGACGGTCTTGACGATCGCGCCGTAGAACGCCTCGATCGCGCGGCCTGCCGCCGGGCCGTCGCCGGCAACGACCTTGGGAATGGTGGCGGTGTCGAAGGCACGGTTGCCCGGGTCTTCGCGTTCGGGCGAGAAACCGAGAAGGAAATCGACGCCCGAAACAAGGCCGGTCGATTGCAGGATGGACTTGAGCGGGCCGTCGGTCGTGCCGGGATAGGTGGTGCTTTCGAGCACGATCAGCTGGCCCGGACGCAGGCAGGCCGCGATATCGGTGGCGGTGCGGGTGACGTAGGACAGGTCGGGTTCGCGGTGGCGGGTCAGCGGGGTGGGCACGCAGATCACCACGATGTCGCAGGCCCCCAGCGTGCCGAAGTCGGCGCTCGCCGTCAGCCGTCCGGCGGCCACCTCGGCGGCCAGCGCCACGGTGGGGACGGCCTCTATATAGCTTTCGCGGGCGTCGATCGCGGCGATCTTGTCGGGATCGGTGTCATAGCCCGTGACCGCAAAGCCTGCGCGCGCGGTGGTCACCGCCAGCGGCAGGCCGACATAGCCAAGGCCGATCACGCCAACGCGGGCCGTGCGGGCCGCGATCAGCGACAGGAGGGCGGCAGGTTGGGTATCGGGCATCGGGGGGTCGCCGGGCGTGGACTTCATCCGTTTCAGTCGGGGCTTTCGCGCGCCCTGTCAAGCGTCGGTTCCGCGCGATTTTCCTGTCGCGCGGGGTCGGGATTATGCCTAACATATTGGCGCAACCCGCAGAGAGAGACCATGATCAAGATTTTCGCATCCGCGCTCGTCGGCCTTTTGCTTGCATCCCAGACAGCCGTCGCAAGCCCCGCGACACTGGTGCTGCGCGACCGTTTCGAGGGGACGGATTTCTCGGACGCCGGCGGGCTTTACTATCGCAACAACTTCGAGCAATCGGCAGGCCAGGTGGAGTTCCAGAGCGAGGTGACGCGCGACGGCGATGGAGGCGCGCTGCGCCTGTCGGTCAACACGTTGTGCGACGCGAACGCGGATGGCTGTTCGGAGCGGGCGGAGATCTGGGAAAAGACCGCGCTGCGCGTGCCCTACGAAACGGGTGTGTGGTTCGGCTTCTCGGTCAAGTTCGGCGATCCGGTGCCATCCGACGATCACCGCTACCTGATCGCGCAATGGAAGCGCGAGATCGGGCCGGAGGCGAAGGGCGATTTCAGCCCGTATCTTGCGTTCCGCATGACCAACGGCAAGCTGTTCGCGACCATCGAGACGAATTATCAGCCGCCCGCCGTGCCGGCATCCGGCGTGCGGATCGCGCAGTGCGCAGAGGGCCAGACGCCGGTCTGGCTGCGCCCCGAAACCAAGCAGATGCGGTTGCTGGTCGCGGCCGAGGCAGGTTTCGACGAAACCGACGACGGCCGGTTCAACGCCTGCACCGACAAGACGGTGGCGATTTCACGCGGAACCTCCTTTCCCTCGCCCGAGGATGGCTGGATCGACTTTGCCGTCTACAGCAAGCCCGGACCGAATGGCGACGGGCGGATCGAGATCTTCGCGAACGGCAAGTGGATCGTCTCGGTCACGGGCTATATCGGCCACAAGGATGCGGGGCTTGGGGCGAACCAGTATTTCAAGTTCGGCCCCTATCGTGACGGTGCGCACGGGGAATGGGTGATGTTCTACGACAACTTCATCCGCTCGCCCAACTGCGGCGATCTGCTGGATCAGGCGACCTGCGCGACCCTGGGTCTCTGACCCGCCGGGCCCGTGGACATCGCCTTTTATGCGCCGCTGAAGTCGCCGGAGCACCCGGTGCCTTCGGGTGACCGGCGGATGGCGCGGGCGCTGATGGACTGCCTGCGGCGAGGGGGGCACAGGGTCCGGCTCATCTCGGGGCTGCGGGCCTATGTGGGCGATCCCGGCGACGCCGGGGCGCTGGCCGAAGTGACCGCACACGCGCAGGCCGAACGCGAGCGGATCACGCATCTCTGGCGCGCCGAGGGGCCACCGGATCTGTGGCTCTGCTATCATCCCTACTACAAGGCCCCCGACCTGCTGGGCCCGACCCTGTGTGCGGCCCATGGGGTGGCTTACGGAACCGTCGAGACATCGTATTCCGCCCGGCGCAACACCGGGATCTGGGCCGGGATGCAGGCCGGGGTGCTGGCAGGGATAGGGCAGGCCGCAGTCAACATCTGTCTGACGGCGCGGGACGAGGCGGGCCTGCGTGAAGCCTGTCCGGACGCCCGCGTGGCACGCATGCCCCCGTTCATCGACCTGGCGGGTCTTGAGGCCGACCCGGCGCCCGAGCCGCGCCATCTCGTGACGGTCGCGATGATGCGGGCGGGGGACAAGCGTGAAAGCTACGGGCATCTGGCAGCCGCGCTGGCGCAGGTGGAGGCGCCTTGGCACCTGTCGGTGGTGGGCGCCGGGCCGCTCGAGGCCGAGGTGCGCGGGCTGTTTGACGCTTTCGCCGCCGATCGGGTGCGCTGGCTGGGCCTGCTCGACCCGCAAGGGGTGGCGGGCGTATTGCAGCGCGGGGCAATCTATGTCTGGCCCGGGTGCGGCGAGGCCTATGGCCTGGCCTATCTGGAGGCACAGGCGGCGGGTCTGCCGGTGGTCGCGTACCGGACCGCGGGTGTGCCCGAGGTGGTGGCAGATGGAAGGACCGGAGTTCTTGTCGCCGACCGCGACGACCGGGCGCTGGCGCGGGCGGTGGACAGGTTGTTGGGGGATGACGCACTGCGGGCGCGGATGGCGCAGGCGGCGCGGGGGCGCGTCCGGGCGGTCCATTCGATCGACGCGGCGGTCGAAAAACTCGGCGCGATCCTGCGCGATCATCTGGCAGAGGTTGGTCGATGGACAGATTGATCCGGGCGCTGGACGTGCGTGCAGAGGCGGGCGATCCGGTGCGGTTGTGGTTGCGCGACGACGATGCGGTGGTGCCCTCGGCACCGCTGGACCGGCTCCTGGCCCTGGCGGGGGGCATAGTGCCGCTGACGCTGGCGGTGATCCCGGCCGAAACCGGGGCGGCGCTGGCAGCGCGGCTTGTCGATGCCGCGGGCGTTTCGGTGGCGGTGCATGGCTGGGCGCATCGCAACCATGCGCCGCTGGGCGAGAAGACCGCGGAACTGGGCGCGCATCGCCCGGCAAGGGTTGTTCTGGAAGAAGCCGGCAGGGGGCTGCGCCACCTGTCAGCGCTTCATGGCGCGCGCCTCGTGCCGCTCATGGTGCCACCGTGGAACCGGATTGCGCCCGCGGTTGTGGCGGGCCTTCGGGATGAGGGGTTCCGGGCGCTGTCGGTCTTTGGGCCGGAGGCACCGGCCCCGCTGACCGTTGTGAATACCCATGTCGATGTGATCGACTGGCGCGGATCGCGTGGCGGCAAGCCCGAAGCCGTGCTGGTGGCGGAAATCCTGGCCCGCATGCAGTCGGGGGGGGCGGTCGGCATCCTGACGCATCATCTCGTGCATGATGCCGCGGTCTGGACGTTTCTGGAGCGGCTGATCGCGGCCACGCGGGCGCATCCCGGGTGCCGCTGGGTCGCCGTGGAGCGGTTGATCGAGGGCTGCCCCCCCGCGCACCGTAGGGCTACCAGGATTTCCAGCCGATCAGCAGACCGAGATCTTCGGCCGGGGCGCGGGCACGGACAGCCTCGATCTGCGATGACGGGGCATTGCGGGGCAGGTCGGCCGCGACGAGGCCGGCGTCGGCCAGCGTGACCGGCCCGAGCCGGGCAAGGCGGCTGAAGATGAGCGGCCCCGTCGCCCACCATGCGGGCGCGCGCGGCATCTCGGCCAGGATGGCCGGCAGCACCTCGGTCAGGCGGATGAACACCGGATGGCGTGGCGGTGCGGCGAGAAAGGAATTGGCCAGCATCAGGCCGCCCGCGCCGGTATCGCGGGGCACCGCCTCGGCCATGGCGCATAGTCCGGCAAGCGGGAGACGGTGGTGAAAGGTGATATCGTCGCGCGCGGGATACCAGTCGCAGTCCAGATAGATGCCGCCTTCGGCGGCGAGGATCGCGTATCGCGCGGCATCGACCGCGCCTGGCAGATCGCCGCGATCGCACATCTCGCGGTAGGCCGGGCCGGTGGCTGCACCTAGCGCCGCAAGGTCGGCTTCGCGCCACAGCCGATAGCCATAGCCCCGCGCGCGGGCATGGACGGCCCAGGCGTGGGCCGTGGCGGGCACGTCGAGCGCGCCGATCCAGATCTGGTGGATCACCCGCGGCACGGGCAGTCGGCCCGCCTCCGCGAAGGCGCGGCGCCGCGCGGGATCGAGTGTCGCCCAGGGGGACATGCGATGCGGCGGGGGGACGAGGTGGAACTGATACCCTATCCGGCGCAGGGCATCTCCTTCGGCCTTGGCCAGCCGCAGGAAGGCCGCGTGCAACTGGCGCGGCATGCCGAGCGCCGTCGTCTCGCCCAGGGCATGGGCGTCGGGGTGGACGGCCAGTGCCTCGAGCAATGCGCGCGCGGCATCGAAGGCGCCGCGGTCGCGCAGCGCTGCGGCCTCCTCGAGGGCCAGGGTGGCGCGGGCCTTGGCCGTCATCGTGCAGGCCTGTCAGAGAGTGCGCAAGGATGCAGGGCCGGGTGCAAAGTTGTCATGCGATGGAGATAGACAGAGTTTTGACCCTGCGCTACCGTCACGAAAGATTGAAGGCATATGCAAGTTCCGAGGCAGAAGACGTCCATGGTGAATCGATCGGACCACGTCGCATGACCGTGGGCAAGGATCTTCTGCGCATCGAGAATCTTCAGGTGTCGTTCGATCTTCCCAGTGGTCGGCTGAATGCCGTTCGGGGCGCGTCGTTGCGAGTCTTGCCGGGCAAGGTCACCGCCCTGGTTGGTGAGTCCGGTTCGGGCAAGTCGATCCTTGCGCAGACGGTGATGGGCTTGCAGCCGCAGATCGCCGAGGCTTCGGGCCGGGTGCTGTTCACCGACCCCGAGGGGGACGGCACGACGATCGACATGCTGACGCTGCCGCGCGACGGGCGGCAGATCCGGTCGATCCGCGGGCGGCGGATGGGCATGATCTTTCAGGAGCCGATGACCATCGTTCTCGCCGCTCCATACCATCGGCAACCAGATCGACGAGGCGTTGCGCATCCATTCCCTGATGTCCCGCCCCGAACGGCGCGACAAGTGCGAGGCGATGCTGGGGATGGTCGGCGTTCGCCGACCCGCGCAAGGTGTTCGACATGTATCCGTTCGAGCTTTCGGGCGGGATGCGCCAGCGCGCGATGATCGCGATGGCACTGATCTGCGATCCGGCGCTGCTGATTGCGGATGAACCGACGACCGCACTCGATGTGACCATCCAGGCCCAGATCCTGGAGCTGATGCGCGACCTTGCAGCAACGCATTCAACATGGCGATCCTGCTGATCACCCATGATCTGGGGGTGGTGGCCAACATCGCGGACGAAGTGGTGGTGATCTATCAGGGCGAGATCATGGAGGCGGGTCCGGTGGAGCCGCTGTTCCGTGCGCCGCGCCATGATTACCTCAAGGGACTGATGGCGGCGATCCCGCATTTCGGGATCACGCCGGGCGACAGGCTCAAGCCGTTGCGTGACATCAAGGTGGACCACAACAGCCTGCTGGCCGGGGTCGGGGCGCCCGAGAAGATTGCGCCCTCTACCCCCGAGGTGCTGCTGAAGGTGCGCAACCTGAGCAAGACTTTCGTGACGCGCAAATCGGGCTGGGGTTTCGGGATCGGGGCCGAGCCTGCGGCGCCGGCGGTGGATGACGTGAGCTTCGACATCCGCCGCGGCGAATGCCTCGGGCTGGTCGGCGAAAGCGGTTCGGGAAAGACGACGGTCAGCAAGATCCTGATGCGGGCGGTGACGCCCGACGCGGGCGAGATCACCTATGACGACGGCCACGGCGCGGTCGACGTGCTGAGCGCGCAGGGCGATGCGCTCGAGACGCTTCGCACCAAGGTGCAGATGGTGTTCCAGGATCCGATGTCGTCGCTGTCGCCGCGCATGACGATAGGCAACATCCTTGCGGAGCCGTTCGAGATCCACCGGCGAGGCGATGCGGCGCAGCGCAAGGATGCGGTGGGCGCGCTCCTGCGGGCGATCGGGTTGGACCAGTCGGCCTACCAGCGCTATCCGCACAGCTTTTCCGGCGGCCAGCGCCAGCGTATCGGGATCGCGCGGGCACTGGCCCTGGCGCCGAGCCTGCTGATCTGCGACGAGCCCGTGTCGGCCCTCGATGTGTCCGTTCAGGCGCAGATCCTTAACCTTCTCAAGGATTTACAGAAGGATCTGGGGCTGACGTACCTGTTCATTTCGCACAACCTCGCGGTTGTCGACTACATGGCGGACCGGGTGGCGGTGATGTGGGCGGGCCGGATCGTGGAAATCGCCTCGCGCGAGGTCATCATGACGGCGCCCGTGCATCCCTATACCAAGGCGCTGCTGAATGCGGTGCCGTTTCCCGACCTCGACCGGCCTCTCGATTTCGCGAAGGCGGGCGAGACGAGCGCACTGGCCTCCGGCAACTGGGACGCGGCGTTTCGCGACGAGGGCGTGCGCGGCAGGCTGGCGCCTGCCGATCTGGGCGGGGGGCATTTCGTTCTGGCGCGCAAGGCCGTCGATATCCGGGAGTTGCAGCCGTGATCACCCGCCGCACCGCACTTGGCCTTCTGGCCGCATCGGCCGCGATGCCGCGGCACGCCTTCGCCGCATCCGAAGCCCCGCTGTTCGAGGCGGAGGTCGCGCAGGGCAACTTGCCCCCTATGGCGCAGCGCGTGCCGCTGAACCCCCGCGTGGTGCCGCTGGCGGCGATGGGTCGCAAGACGGGAACCCACGGCGGATCGGCACGCATGTTGATCGGCGGGCAGCGCGACATCCGCTTGATGCCGATCAACGGCTATTCCCGTCTGGTGGGATACGATGAACGCCTGAACCTGCAACCGGACATTCTTGCGGCCGTGACCGTGGAAGAGGACCGCGTCTATACGCTCCATCTGCGCGACGGTCACCGCTGGTCGGATGGTCATCCGTTCACGTCGGCCGATTTCGTCTACATGTGGGACGACGTGATCAACAACACCGATCTCTATCGCGGCGGGCCGCCGGTGGACCTGATGGCCGACGGTGTCGCGGCCCGGTTCGAGGTGATCGACCCGCTGACGGTGCGTTACAGCTGGGATGTGCCGATGCCGGACTTCCTGCCGAAGCTGGCCGCTCCATCCCCCCTGCTGCTGGCGCTGCCAGCGCATTACATGAAGCAATTCCACGCAAGCTATCAGACCGAGGAACAGCTTGCGGTCTTTGTGGAGCAGTTTCGCGTCGACGACTGGACCGACCTGCACACCAAGCTGTCACGCCAGAACCGGCCCGAGAACCCCGATCTGCCCACGCTGGAGCCGTGGCGCCCGCGCACCGCGCCGCCCGCCGAACAGTTCGTGTTCGAGCGCAATCCCTATTTCCATCGGGTCGACGAACGGGGCAACCAGTTGCCCTACATCGACCGTGTGGTGCTGAACGTCAGCTCGTCCGAAATCATCACGGCCAAGGCCGCGACAGGCGAGTCCGACCTTCAGGGTCAGGGCCTTTCGTTTTCCGACTATACGCTGCTGAAGCACGCGGAATCGATCTATGCGCAGAACGTTGCGCTGTGGCGCCGCACCCAGGGGTCCGCGGTGGCGCTGCTGCCCAACCTGAACTGCAAGGATGATGTCTGGCGCGCCCTGTTCCAGGATGTGCGGGTGCGCCGCGCGATGTCGGTCTGCATCGACCGGGCCGAGATCAACAAGGTGATCTTCTTTGGCCTCGCGAAAGAAAGCGCCGACACGGTTCTGCCCGACAGTCCGCTTTTCAAGCCGGAATATGCGACGGCGTGGTCGCAATATGATCCCGACCTGGCCAACGCGCTTCTCGACGAGGCCGGCCTGACCGAGCGCGACCTTTCGGGGCGGCGCTTTCTGCCCGATGGACGTCTGGCGGGGATCGTGGTGGAAAGCGCGGGCGAAAGCACGCTCGAGACGGATGTGCTGCAACTGATCGTCGACCATTTCCGGGTCGTGGGGCTGCAACTTTATGTGCGGACCTCGCAGCGCGACATCTTCCGAAGCCGGGCGCTGGCGGGTGATGTGCTGATGGGGGTCTGGCAAGGCATCGACAACGCCGTGCCGACCGCCGACATGTCGCCCACCCAGCTTGCACCAACCGCCGAGGACCAGTTGCAATGGCCGATGTGGGGCATGCACTACATGTCGGCGGAAACCCAGGGCCGGCCGCCGGAATTGCCCGAGGCGCAGGAACTGCTCGCGCTGCTGAAGGACTGGCGGCGGACCACGACGACCGAGGCGCGCCGCGCCATCTGGACGCGGATGCTGGAAATCCGCGCGGACCAGGTGTTCACCATCGGCACGGTCAATGCCTCGCTGCAACCGATCGTGCGGGCGCGGCGCTTGCAGAACGTGCCCGAGGACGGGCTCTACGGGTTCGAACCGACGAGCTATTTCGGCGCCTACATGCCCGATACATTCTTCTTCGATACGGAGGGCTGAACCCATGGCGCGCTACCTCATCCTGCGCGTTCTGGCGATGATCCCGACGCTGTTCCTGATCTCGATCCTCGTCTTTGTCATCATCGAACTGCCGCCGGGGGATTATTTCGAAAGCTATGTCAATGAGTTACGGGCGCTGGGCGAAGAGGCCGACCTGGCCGAGGTCGAGCAACTCAAGGCACGATACGGCTTCGATCAGCCGGCGCCCGTGCGCTATTTCCGCTGGGTCGGCGGAATGTTGCAAGGCGATTTCGGCTATTCCTTCGAATACCGCCTGCCGGTGAACGAGGTGGTGGGCGATCGGCTGTGGCTGACGGTGGTGCTTTCGGTCGTGACGATCATCTTCACCTGGGCGATGGCCTTTCCCATCGGCATCTATTCGGCGACCCATCAGTACAGTTGGGGCGACTACGGGCTGACATTTCTGGGGCTGCTGGGGATCGCGATACCGAATTTCATGCTGGCGCTGGTGATGATGTATTTCGCCAACATCTGGTTCGGCGTCTCGATCGGCGGGCTCATGGACCGCGAGTTCGTCGGCGAGGCGATGAGTTGGGCCAAGGCGCAGTCGATCCTGTCGCACATCTGGATACCGGTGGTCATCATCGGGACGGCGGGCACGGCCGGGATGGTGCGGCGGCTGCGGGCGAACCTGCTGGACGAGTTGCAGAAGCAATACGTCATCACCGCGCGGGCGAAGGGTCTGGCGCCGGGCAAGGTGTTGCGCAAGTACCCGCTGCGCATGGCGCTCAACTTCTTCATCTCGGATATCGGCTCGATCCTTCCGGCGATCATCTCGGGCGCCGAGGTGACGGCGATCGTGTTGTCGCTGGAAACCACGGGGCCGATGCTGATCAAGGCCCTCCAGAGCCAGGACATGTATCTGGCAGGCTCGTTCCTGATGTTCCTTGCCTTCCTGACGGTCGTCGGGGTGCTGGTATCCGACATTGCGCTGGCGCTTCTCGATCCGCGGATCCGCCTCTCGGGGGGGAGCACCAAATGAGCACTCCAAGGCAACAAGGCCCGCTGACCGAACCCGGCGCCCCGATGCAGCACTATGTGTCCAGTGCCCCGTTCGACCCCTATGCCGCCGAGCGGGCCTCGGAGGGGCAGAGCCTCGTCGGGCAGGCCTCGCAGTTGCAACTGATGTGGTGGCGGTTTCGTCGGCACAGGGTGGCGGTGATTTCGGGTATCTTCCTGATCTTCATGTATGCGACCACGCTGGTGAGCGAGTTCCTCGCGCCCTACAACCTGCACACCCGTCACATCGACCATATCTACGAGCCGCCGCAGCGCGTCCGGCTGTTCCACGAAGGCAGTCTCGTCGGCCCGTTCGTCTATGGGCGCACCATGGAACTGGACATGGAGACGCTGCGCCGCGTCTATACCGACGACCGCGACGATGTGCAGCGACTGCGCTTTTTCTGTCGTGGCGACGACTACCGGTTCTGGGGCCTTTTCGACGCCAACCTGCATCTCGTCTGCCCGGCCGAGGGGGGGCACGCCTTCCTGCTGGGCACCGACCGGCTGGGGCGCGATGTGCTGTCGCGGATCATCTACGGGGCGCGCATCTCGCTCACGATCGGGATCTTCGGGGTGGTGATGAGTTTCGTGCTCGGCATCATCATCGGTGGCATCGCGGGTTATCGAGGCGGCTGGTTCGACCTTCTGACGCAGCGGGTGATCGAGGTGCTGCAATCCATTCCCTCGATTCCGCTGTGGATGGCACTGGCGGCGATCATCCCCGTCACATGGAGCCCGATCCTGGTCTACATGGGGATCACGGTGATCCTCGCGATGCTCGACTGGACGGGGCTTGCGCGGGCGGTCCGCTCCAAGCTGCTGGGCCTGCGGGAAGAAGATTATGTGCTGGCCGCGCAACTTATGGGGGCGAGCGGGGGGCGCATCATTTCGCGCCACCTGATCCCCGGTTTCATGTCGCACCTGATCGCCAGTGCAACGCTGACCATACCTGGGATGATCCTGGGCGAGACAGCATTGAGCTTTCTGGGGATCGGGCTGCGCCCGCCGATCACAAGCTGGGGGATTCTTCTGACCGAGGCGCGCAGCGTCAGCATCATCGCGCTTTATCCGTGGCTGATGTTTCCGGTCATTCCCGTGGTGCTGGTCGTTCTGGCTTTCAACTTCCTTGGCGACGGGTTACGAGACGCCGCTGATCCCTACAAGTGACGCGATTTTGCCGGGGTAACCACCATGACCCCTAAACTGACGACCAAGCGGCGCAACGGTGGGCTGAACGACATGACACGACGTTTCGATAACGCCCGTATCCTGATGTACAGCCACGACACGTTCGGGCTGGGCCATCTTCGCCGTTGCAGAACGATCGCGCACGCGCTGGTCGAGGAATTTCGCGGGCTGAGCGTGCTGATCATCTCGGGGTCGCAGATTGCGGGCGCGTTCGATTATCGCGCGCGGGTCGATTTCGTGAAGATCCCGAGCGTGATCAAGCTGCGCAATGGCGAATACACGTCGATGTCGACGCACATGGATGTGCAGGACACGATCACGATGCGCCGGTCGATCATCCGCCATACCGCCGAAACCTTCGAGCCCGACATCTTCATCGTCGACAAGGAACCGATGGGCCTGCGCGGCGAGATCGAGGAGACGCTGGGCGACCTGAAGGCACGCGGCACCCGGCTGGTGCTGGGGTTGCGCGACGTGATGGACGCGCCGCACCTGCTGGACGCCGAGTGGAAGCGGAGCGACATGATCGCCAAGATCGATCGCTACTATGACGAGATCTGGGTTTATGGCCCGCCCGATTTCCACGATCCGTTGCTGGGGCTGGATGTGCCGCCGAGCGTGCGGATGAAAATGGAATTCGTGGGGTTCCTGCAACGTCGCGCGCTGCATGATGCACTGTCGGTGAACCGTCTGCCGGGCGATTTCATCCTTGTCACGACCGGGGGTGGTGGCGACGGGGCGGAACTGGTGGAGCAGGTGATGAACGCCTATCTGCACGACCGCAGCCTGACGCACCGCGCGCTCATCGTGCTTGGTCCCTACATGCCGGGCGAGCAGCGGGCAGAGTTCCTGCGCAAGGGTCAGTCGATCCCGCATGTCGAGGTGATCGAGTTCGATACCCGGATGGAAGAACTGATCGCAAGCTCGTGTGCGGTCGTCGCGATGGGGGGCTACAACACCTACTGCGAAATCCTGTCTTTCGACAAGCCGGCGCTGATCGTGCCGCGCACCCTGCCGCGCGAAGAGCAGCTGTTGCGCGCGCGCCGTGCCGCAGCGTTGGGCATGATCGACATGCTTTTGCCGGAAGAGGCCGGCGACCCGGCCCGCATGGCGGAGGCGCTCAAGGGGCTGCCCGGGCGTCCGCCGCCGTCGGCGGGGACGGAGACGCTGCGCATGGAAGGGTTGCCCAACATCGCCCGTATCGTCGGTGAAGACCTGCGGATACGGGCGCGCAAGCTGGATGTGATCAGGGCCGCGAAGTGACCCCTGCCAGCCGTCGCCGGATCGCCGTCGTGGTCAAGGGATATCCGCGCCTGTCTGAAACCTTCATCGCGCAGGAATTGCGCGGGCTGGAGGAGGCGGGGATGGACCTTGTCATCGTATCGCTGCGCCATCCGACCGACAGCAAGCGTCATCCTGTGCATGACGCCATCCGTGCTCCGGTGATCTACCTGCCCGAGTACCTCTATCAGGAGCCGGCGAGGGTCTTGCGCGGGCTGTGGGCGGCATTGCGCCTTGCCGGTTCTGGCGCGGTGTTCCGGGGCTTTCTGGGCGATCTGCTGCGTGACCCGACGCCGAACCGGCTGCGCCGGCTGGGGCAGGCGGCGGTGCTGGTGCGCGAGTTTCCCGAAGGCTGCACGGCGATCTATGCGCATTTCATCCACACGCCCGGATCGGTTGCGGATTATGCGGGCCGGCTTCTGGGGCTGCCGGTAAGCATTTCGGCACATGCCAAGGACATCTGGACGCTGCCCGACTGGGAGCTTGCGGGCAAGTTGGCGAGGGCGGTCTGGACCGTGACCTGCACGAAGACAGGGTGGAGCCATCTGCGCCGCCTTGCCGCCGATCCCGACCGTGTGCATCTGAGCTATCACGGGCTGAATCTCGCGGCCTTTCCGCCGGTCACGGACCCACGGCCCGCGCGCGACGGCAGCCGGCCCGATGATCCGGTCACGATCCTGAGCGTCGGCCGCGCGGTTCCGAAGAAGGGCTACGACGTGCTGCTCGACGCGCTGGCGCGGCTGCCGCCCGGGCTGCACTGGCGGTTCGTGCACATTGGCGGGGGCGAGGGCCGCGCGGCACTTGGCGCGCAGGCAGAGCGGCTGGGCATTGCGGACAGGGTCGCGCTGCGCGGCGCCATGGCGCAAGGCGACGTGCTCGAGGCTTACCGGCGGGCGGATGTCTTTGCGCTGGCCTGCCGGGTGATGGAAGACGGCGACCGCGACGGATTGCCGAACGTGCTCGTCGAGGCGGCGAGCCAGCGTCTTGCCTGCGTCAGCACCCGGATCTCGGCCATCCCCGAGGTCTTCACCGATGACGAGACCGGGCTTTTGGTGCCGCCCGGCGATCCCGCCGCGCTGGCCGCCGCACTGGAGCGGGCGATCGGTGCGCCTGGCTTGCGCGACCGGCTGGGCGCGGCCGCGGAGGCGCGGGTGCGCGGAACGCTGGACTACCACGACAGCATCCGCCAGCTCGTCGCGCTGTTCGGGCAGGAAGGTCGTGCGACATGACGCGGCGGGTCATGTTCTATGTCCAGCACCTTCTGGGTATCGGCCATCTGGCGCGTGCAAGCCGGATTGCCCGCGCGATGATCGCAGCCGGCATGGACGTGACGCTCGTCACCGGGGGCCGGGCGGTGCCGGGGTTTCCGGGCGAAGGCATCGCGAACCTGATCCTGCCCGCGATCGCGGTCGCGGATGGCGGGTTCAAGGGCCTTGTCGATGCGCAGGGGCTGCCGGTCGATCAGGCCTTCCTCGACAACCGGCGCGACCGCCTGCTGGCGGCCTATCGCGATATCCGACCCGATATCGTGATGATCGAGGCCTTCCCCTTCGGGCGGCGTCAGGTGCGGTTCGAACTTTTGCCGTTGATCGCGGCGATCGAGGCGGAAAGTCCGCGACCGAGGCTTGTGGTTTCGTTGCGCGACATCCTGCAACGGCATGGCAAACCCGAGCGCGACGCCGATACGGTGCGGCTTGTGAATGCGCACTTCGACCGGGTGCTGGTGCATGGCGACCCCGCGTTCGCGGCCCTGGGCGACAGCTTTCCATTGGCCGACCGGATCGCGGCACGGGTGGTCTATACCGGATTGGTCTGCGCGCCACCGATGGCCGTGCCCGACGACAGGTTCGATGTGGTGGTGTCGGCAGGCGGCGGGGCCGTGGGAGGCGCGCTGATCGGTGCGGCGCTCGGGGCGGCCGCGCTGTTGCCCGGCCTTGGCGCCTGGGGGGTTGTCACCGGCCCGAACCTGCCCCAGCCGGAATTCGAGCGGCTGGGCGGGCTGGCGCCCCACGGGGTTCGCCTGATGCGCTTCCGCCCGGATTTCCCGGGGTTGCTTGCGGGCGCGCGCCTGTCGGTGTCGCAGGCGGGCTACAACACGGTGGGGGATGTCCTTCAGGCCGGATGCCGGTCTTTGCTGATCCCCTACAGCACGGGAGGAGAAACCGAGCAGGCCGACCGTGCCCGGCTGCTGGAACGGCTCGGCCGGGCGGTTGTGCTGGAGGAGGCTGCGCTTTCGGGGCCCGCGATGGCCCGCGCCATTCTGCGCGCGCTTGCACAGGACCCCTCTCGCGGCGCAGCCGACATCCTTACAGATGGCGCTGGCCGCACCGCGAAAATCCTGCAAGACTTGTAAAGACCCTGCGCGGACCCGAGATCAGGGCATCCGCCGGTCAGGATGCATTCCGGGCAGGGCGGATAGCCCGGATCAGAAGAAGTCACGCATGGAACCGAGTTTTTCCAAGTATATCTGGACCCATACCCGCAAGGCGCAGATCTGGATCCTGATCGTCGTCGCGGTCTCGATGCTGCCCTACTACCTCGCGTTCGATTTGCCCAAGCAGATCGTGAACGGCCCGATCATGGGTGCCGGATTCGAGTTGCCGGGCGCAGTGCAGCCGTTCCTTCCGACCACGATCGAGTTGCCCTGGATCGGCGAGATCAATTTCATCGGCGGGATGGAACTGGGCCGGCTTCAGACGCTGGTTGCGCTCAGCCTGACGTTTCTGGGGCTGGTGGTCGTCAACGGCCTCTTCAAATATTACATCAATACCTACAAGGGCCGGTTGGGCGAACGGTTGTTGCGGCGCATCCGGTTCGAGCTGGTCGATCGCATCCTGCGTTTTCGTCCGGCCTATTTCCGGCACGTCAAGGGTGCCGAGATGTCGAGCATGGTGAAGGACGAGGTGGAGCCGCTGGGCGGATTCACCGGCGACGCCTTCGTTCAGCCGGCGCTCCTTGGGGGGCAGGCGCTGACCGCGCTGGCCTTCATCTTCGTGCAGAACGCCTGGCTGGGGATGATCGCGCTTTTCATGGCGGCGGTGCAGATCCTGATCATTCCGCCATTGCGCCGTCGCCTGATCGAACTTGGCCGGGAACGTCAGTTGACGGCGCGCCAGCTTGCGGGGCGCGTGAACGAGGTCGTGGAGGGGATCAACGCGATCCACGCCAACGACACCTCGAACTACGAGCGCGCCGACTTCGCGGATCGGCTCGGAAAGATCTTCCGGATCCGCTACGAGATCTATCAGCGCAAGTTCATGGTGAAGTTCCTCAACAACTTCCTCGCGCAGGTGACGCCATTCCTGTTCTATCTGATCGGCGGCTACTTCACGATCCGGGGCACGCTGGACGTGGGACAGCTTGTCGCCGTGATCAATGCCTACAAGGAGCTTCCCGGCCCGCTGAAGGAACTGATCGACTGGGATCTCACGCGTCAGGATGTGCAGGTGAAATACGAGCAGGTGGTCGAGCAGTTCTCCAACAAGGAACTGCTCGACCCGGCGCTCCACGCGCTCGACCCGGCGAATGCGCCGTCGATCGCCCATCCGCTTGTGGTGAACAACCTTACCGTCGAAGACGACAGCGGCGTGCGGACGCTGGACCATGTGTCGATGCGGGTGGAACGCGGCGAGACGGTGGCGATCGTGGGCGACAGCAACAGCGGCGCCGAGGCCGTGGCCGAGGTGCTGGCGCGTGTGGTCTGGCCAAGCAGCGGCCGGGTCACGACGGGCGATGACGATATCTTCAACCTTCCCGAATCGCTGACCGGGCGGCGGATTACCTATGCCTCGTCGGACACCTATTTCTTTTTCGGCACGCTGCGCGACAACCTGGTCTACGGACTGAAGCATGCCCCCCTGTCCGAGGCGGAATACACCGGGCGTGCGGCCCGGATGCGGCGCTGGCTGATGAACGAGGCCTTCCTTTCGGGCAATCCGGCCTTTGATCTGAACAGCAACTGGGTGGATCTGTCGTCGGCCAACGGCGCGGGCGCGGGCGAACTTTCGGCCGCCGTGCGCAAGGTTCTGGATGTGGTCGGCATGACCCAACAGGTCTATGAATTCGCGGCCTATTCGACCGTGGACGTATCCGCCGATCCGGATTTCGCCGCGCAGATCGTGGCGCTGCGCCATGCCTTCCATGAAGAATTGCGCCGCGCAGGGCAGACGAACCTCGTCGTGCCCTTCGCGGACGGCAGCTACAACACCGAGGCCAGGGTGGTGGACAACATCCTGTTCGGCGTCTTCACCGACGCCAAGGACGAACGGGGCATGGCCGAGGGCACCGCCTATTTCAACCGCATGATCGCGCGATCCGGCCTCGGCGCGATGTTGTACGGCATGGGCCTGTCCATCGCCGAGACCACGCTCGAGCTGTTTCAGGATCTGCCGCGCGACCACCCGTTCTTCGATCGCCTGAGCTATATGGAGCCAGATGACATCCCGAAGTTTCAAGGCCTTGTGCAGCGTTTGCGGGGCAAGAGCTATGACGAGGCGAGCGATGAGGACAGGCTCGCGATCATCCGGCTCAGCTTGCGCTATGTCGAGCCGCAACACCGCTTCGGCGTTCTTGGCGACGATCTGATGCGCAAGATCGTCGAGGTACGCGAGACTTTCCACCAGGGCATACCGGCGCATCTTCAGGCCTTGTTCGAACGCTATGACCCGGACCGATACCTCGCATCGGGAAGTCTTCTGGACAACATCATCTTCGGCAAGGTGAACCTGCGGTTCAACGACGCCGAAAAGCAGGTCAGGGGCATCATCACGCGACTGGTGTCGGCGCATCCCGGTCTTGCCGCGCGCATCTTCGAGGTGGGGCTGGACTACAATCTTGGCGGTTCGGGCCGGCGTTTGACACTGGCGCAGCGCCAGAAACTGAACCTGGCAAGGGCGCTGCTGCGCCGGTCGGACTATTACATCTTCAACCGGCCGCTTTCGGGACTCGATCCGGGGCAGCAGGAAGAGATCGTCATTCGCGCGCTGGAGTTCCTGCGGGACGAGGCCGAGAACCCGGCGGTCGTCTGGGTGCTGTCGTCGAGAAGCTATGTGAAGCACTTCGACAGGCTGGTTCTGTTTCGTGACCGAACGATACTCGAGGAAGAAAGGGTTGAGACTTTGCCCGCTTCTGCTGATATAAAGAGGAACGTGGTGGGCCTCGCCTGACGGCCCGCATTCGATGCAAACCGCGCGGGAGCGTCCAACCCGATGATGCTGAAAGACGAATTCAACATTTTGCGCGCGATCCCGCTGTTCGCGGGGATGGAGCCGTCCAAGCTGAAGCTGTTGGCCTTTGCTTCGGACCGGGTGGACTTCGACGCGGGCGAGGTGGTCTTTCGACAGGGCGACGCCGCCGATGCGGCCTTTGTCATTCTCTCGGGCGAGATCGAGGCCCATACCAAGACCCCAACCGGCGTTGTCAGCCTGGGCGAGGCGGGGCCGCAATCGGTCGTGGGCGAAATTGCCATTCTCGCGGATACGCCCCGGATGGCCACGGTCACGGCAAAGACACCCCTCGAGACCTTGCGCATCACCAAAGACCACTTCCACAAGCTGCTGGCCTGCTGTCCCGGCACGATGGCCGAGATCATGCGCGTGCTGGGCGAGCGGATGGCCAAGGTCGGCTGACCGACGCGACGATCAGACGTGCAGGTGCAGTGCCGCAGCCTTTTTCAGGGCGCGGGTGAGCGGCAGGATCGCCTCCGATGTCAGTCGGCTGAACTGCCAGTGAAGCGGCACGTCGAGCGGGCTGTCCGGTGCCAGTTCCACAAGCCGGCCTGCGGCAAGATGGGTGGCCACGAGAGGTTCGGGGTTCATCGCCCAGGCGAGTCCGGCCAGCGTGGCATCCACGAAGGCATGCGTCGAGGCCATCCGATGTGCGGGCAGGGCAAAACGACGGCCCGTCTGGCGCTGTGCCCAGTTGGCCTGAAGCCGGTCCTTGTCGAAGAATGACAGGGACGGAGCGCGGGCGAGGGCGGCAGGGGTCGGCCCCTCTGGCATCCACCGCGCGCAGTAGGCGGGGCTTGCGGTGGCGCGGTAGCGCAGGCTGCCGAGCGGGATCGAGTCGCACCCCTGGATCGGACCCGGATCCGACGTGATCGCGGCAGCGACGTCGCCGCGCCGCAGCAGATCCTGCGAATGGTCCTGATCTTCGATCGCTACGTCGAAGAGCATCCCGTCGACCTGCGCCAGCGCCGAAACCACCCAGGTCGCAAGGCTGTCGGCGTTGACGGCGATGCGCACCGTGGCAGGGCCAGCGGCCGGGCCGGGCAGGTCGCGCGACAGGGCGCGGTCCAGCAGGGCCACTTCATCATGATGGCGGATGAGCCGGAGCCCGATCGCGGTCGCCTCGCAGGGCTGGCCGCGACGGACAAGCAGCGTGCCGACACGGTCTTCCAGTGCCTTGATCCGCTGCGATACCGCGGAGGGGGTCAGCCCGAGGCTGGCAGCGGCCAG
Source organism: uncultured Alphaproteobacteria bacterium (assembly GCA_963700485.1). Taxonomy (GTDB): domain Bacteria; phylum Pseudomonadota; class Alphaproteobacteria; order Rhodobacterales; family Rhodobacteraceae; genus Aliitabrizicola. The sequence continues at coordinate 38,336 of CAVOXQ010000006.1, read as the reverse complement.
ATCGAAGCTGCCCCGGCGGTGGACCGCCGACAGGGCGGCAAGAAGTGGATTCTCGAACATTAGCGTTGCTTCATTCAGATCAGGAAAGTTAATTCGACTAATGCCTGGCCCATCCCCTAGTCAAGCCGCAATGGCAGGGGGATGCGATGGGACTGGCGCTGTTTTCGGGATTTTTCGTGTCGCTGGGGCTGATCCTCGCGATCGGTGCGCAGAATGCCTTCGTTCTGCGCCAGGGGCTGCGGCGCGAGCACGTCGGCGCGGTGGTGCTGACTTGCGCGATATCGGACGCCCTGCTGATCGCCATCGGTGTTGCCGGCTTCGGTGCGCTGGCGGGGCAGGCGGCGTGGCTGGGAGAGGTGATGCGGATCGTCAGCGCGGCATTTCTGATCGGCTATGGCGCGCTCAGCTTTCGCGCCGCGCTGAAGGGGGGCGAGGCGCTGCGGCCCGCCGACAGCGGGCCTGCGCCCATCGGCCAGGTGATCGCCACGACGCTGTTGCTGACCTGGGCCAATCCGCACGTCTATCTCGACACGTTGATGCTCATCGGCTCCATCTCGGCGCAGTATGTGCCTCATGCCGCAGCCTTCGGGATTGGGGCTGCCACCGCGTCGTTCGCGTTCTTTCTCGCATTGGGCTACGGTGCCCGGCTGCTCGGGCCGTTCTTCGCGCGCCCCAGGGCCTGGGTCGCGCTGGAGGTGGCCGTGGGGATCACGATGTGGACAATCGCCGCGGGCCTGATCGTGAACGGTTGACAAGGGGGGATTGAAGCTGCCCGGGTGATGCGATCAGGTGCGGACATGCATCCGCCCGCTGTTCCCGCCATGTCGCGCCCGATCGAAGGCATCCTCTGGATGCTGGCGACCGGCCTGTGTTTCGTCGGGGTAACCGGGATCGTGCGCCACCTGGGCACTGAACTGCCGACGGCGCAATCTGCCTTTCTGCGGTTTGCCTGGGGTGTCGTGTTCCTGCTGCCCGCCATGGCGCAGCTTTGGCGCACCGGCTTGCCCCCCGGCTCGGCCCCGCTGTTTCTGGGGCGCGGTGCGATCCACAGCGCCGCCGTGCTGTTCTGGTTCTATGCGATGGCGCGGCTTCCGGTGGCCGAGGTGACGGCAATCGGCTATCTCAACCCGGTGCTCGTCACGCTGGGGGCCGCGCTTTTTCTGGGCGAGCGGCTGGCGACCCGTCGGCTTGTGGCGATCGCGGTGGCCCTGGTCGGCGCGGCGATCGTGCTGCGGCCCGGTCTGCGCGAGATCACCTCGGGGCATCTGGCACAGCTTTGTGCTGCGACATGCTTTGCCGGCTCCTATCTCTGTGCCAAGCGGCTGAGCCAGATCGCGAGCGCGGGTGCCATCGTGGCGATGATGTCGCTGACCGTCATGCTGGTGCTGGCGCCGTTCGCCGCGGCGGTCTGGGTGCCGGTTTCGGTGTCGCAACTCGGTTGGCTGGGGTTGGTCGCAGCCTTTGCGACGGCGGGGCATGTCTGCATGACAAAGGCGTTCGCCGCCGCCCCGCTGAGTGTGACGCAACCGGTCAGCTTCCTGCAACTCGTCTGGGCCACGCTGCTGGGTGTGCTGGCGTTCGGCGAGCCCGTCGATCCGTTCGTGATCCTGGGTGGCGCGGTGATCATCGGCGCGATCAGCTATATCTCGTGGCGCGAGGCCGTGGCCCATCGCCGGGCGATCACCCCGGCGCCGTCCGCGGCGGAAACCTGAAGGCCAGGGGTGCAAGTGGTTTGACAGCCATGCCGCGCTTGCCTACTGAGGCGGCGGGGGTTTCCTTGAGACAGGCACCTATTTCATGAAGATAGCGATGATTGGGACCGGATATGTCGGCCTCGTGTCCGGGGTCTGCTTTTCGGATTTCGGGCATGATGTGGTTTGCGTCGACAAGGATCCGGCAAAGATCGACAAGCTGAAGCGCGGCGAGATCCCGATTTTCGAGCCGGGGCTGGATGTCCTGCTGGCCAAGAACGTCAAGGCGGGGCACCTTTCATTCACGCTCGACATCAAGGATGCGGTCGCGGGGGCGGATGCGGTGTTCATTGCAGTGGGCACGCCCACGCGGCGGGGCGATGGCCACGCCGACCTGACCTATGTGATGGCCGCCGCCGCCGAGATCGGTGCCGCCCTGACCGGCTATGCGGTGATCGTCACGAAATCCACGGTCCCGGTGGGCACCAACCGGCAAGTCGCCTCGGTGATCGCCTCGACCAGCCCGAAGGCGGAATTCGACGTGGCCTCGAACCCCGAGTTCCTGCGGGAAGGCGCCGCGATCGACGATTTCATGCGCCCCGACCGCGTTGTCGTCGGGGTCGAGACAGAGCGGGCCAGGCAGGTGATGGCCGATATCTATCGCCCGCTGTTCCTGCGCGATTTCCCGATCGTCTATACCGACCTCGAGTCCGCCGAGATGATCAAATACGCCGCCAACGCCTTTCTCGCGACGAAGATCACCTTCATCAACGAGATTGCGGCACTGTGCGAAAAGGTCGGCGCCGACATCAAGGCCGTGTCGAAGGGAATGGGGCTCGACGGGAGGATCGGCAACAAGTTCCTCCATGCCGGGCCGGGTTATGGCGGATCGTGCTTTCCCAAGGATACCAGGGCGCTGGCCCGGATCGGGCAGGAACATGCCGTGCCAATGCAGATCACCGAAACCGTGATCAAGGTGAACGACGAGATCAAGCGCCGCATGGTCGACAAGATCGTCGAGCTGTGCGACGGCGAGGTACGCGACAAGACGGTTGCCGTCCTGGGCGTGACGTTCAAGCCGAACACCGACGACATGCGGGATGCCCCTTCGCTGACGATCGTGCCGGCCCTGGTCGGGGGTGGTGCCACGGTGCGGGTCGTCGACCCCGAGGGCCGGCGTGAGGGCGAACGCCTGCTGCCGGGCGTCGTCTGGGCCGACAATGCCTATGATGCGGCGCAGGGTGCCGATGTGCTGGTGATCCTGACCGAATGGAACGAGTTCCGCGCGTTGGACCTGCCCCGGCTTTCGGGCGGGATGCGGACCGCGCGGATGGCGGATCTGCGCAATATCTATTCCGAAGACCAGGCGTCGGCCGCAGGCTTTGTCGATTATGTGGCTGTCGGGCGCTGATCAGGCCCGACCAAGGGCGGCCGCACAGAGAAGGGCCGCCGTTCCCAGTCGCCGGTCACGGCGAATGCCCAGATCGCGCAACGTGCGGGCGCGATTTCGTGTGGTCAGAAGGGCTGTCACCATCTGCTGAGCGTCGGCGGCAAGAACCCCGCTTCGCGCCAGCGCCTCGTGGTGCGCGCGAAGCCAGCCTGCGTAGCTGCCGGTGCCGATCAACGCCGCCCGGCGAACGAGCGACCGTGCCGAACCTGCGGCGCCCATCGCATTGGCGGCGTGCTGACGATAGAGCGCCACGGGCGCGGGATCGAGCAGACAGCGGCCCCCGGCACCGGTCACGATCTGGTAGAGCCACCAGTCGTGAAAGGCGATCCCCGGCGGGGCGCCCGCCCGCCGCACGAGTGCGACCGCAGCAGCGTTGAGTACGATGGTGTGACCCGCGCAGAGGTTCTGGACAAGCGCATTGGCGAAGCCCGGCGCGCGGCGGGGTGACCGCGAGGCGTGACGGTTGCGCAGTCGGGCGTCGCAGCGCCAGCTTTCGGCGGCATAGATGGCCGCCGCTCCGTTCTGCGCGCTGGCCTCGATGCGGCGCAGGGCGCGAGCCAGCTTCCCACGCAGCCAGACGTCATCCTGATCGCAAAGCGCGACCGGCCCGGCCGGCAGGTCGGCCCGGCACAGCAAGGACAGGAAATTGGCCGCCGCCCCGATCCGTGGCCCCTCGATCAGGCGGATGTCGCGCGCCGGGTGCGCGCTTGCGAATGCCCGAACGATTGCGCGTGTCGCATCGGTGGAGCCATCGTCGCCGATCCAGAGGCGCCACGCGCCGTGGCTCTGGGCGGCCAGGCTGGCCAGTTGTTCTGCCAGATGCGCCGCACCGTTGCGCGTGGCCATCAGGATCGTGACTGTTTCGGTCATGGCGCCCCGGTCGATCGGTAGAATGCGAGACAGTTTTCGCCGCCCCCTCCGGGCATCGTAACCTTCGGGTCAGGCGACGGCGGCAGACTGCGCCCGGGTGCGGGCGTGAAGGCCGGCAGGCGGGGGCACTGGTGGCGTCTTTCCAGGTGATCGAGACCTTTCGCGACGGACCGGCGTTCTATCTGTCTGGCATAGCCGACTTGCAGGTCGTCGCCGGCGGCGGCGGTCTTCGCCTCTATTCCGCCACGCGTCCCGGCGGAGGGGTGCTGGCGCTCGATGTCGGCATGACGATGACACTGAACGACCTCGTGTCGCTGGCCGTCGTGGCCGCCATACCCGCCGCGCCGCGCATCGACATTGCCACGATCAATGGCGCGGACATGCTGATCGTCACCGGGGGCAACGCGGCCCGACTGACCGGCTACCCGATGGAGGCGGCGGGCGGGCTGGGTGCGGCCTACACGATCAACGGAAGCCCCTTTGGCGCGATCTCGGCGCTGGAACAGGTTCGGGCGGGAACGGAAAGCTACGTCTATACCGCGCGCCTTGGCGACAACGCCATCGTGATCTCGCGAATGCTGGCGAACGGCCGGATGGAAGAGGCGGGACAGATGCCACTGGGTGCGGACTGGCAGGGCACCGAAATCAGCGACATGGCACAGGCGACGATCGGCGGGCAGACCTATCTGCTGGCGCTCGCGGTGCAGCAGGCGGCGGTGCTGAGCTTTCGCGTCGGCGTCACGGGGGAGTTGAGCCTGGCCGGCACCATCGGTGCGACGGGCGGGCTGGGCCTCGCGGCGCCGTCGGTGATCGAGACGGCGCGCGTTGCCGGCGTCGATTATGCGATCGTGGCGGGGGCGGGATCGTCCTCGATCAGCGTGCTGTGCCTTGGGGCGGACGGGACGCTCAGCCTCGCCGATCATGTCATCGACAGCCTCGATACCCGGTTTCAGGGCGTGCAGGCGATGACGAGCGTGGTGCTGGGCGATCGGGTATACCTTTTTGCGGGCGGCGGGGACGATGGCATCACGGCATTCACCCTGCTGCCGGGCGGCAGGCTTTTGCCGGTGGGCCAAGAGGTGCAGAGGGCGGGTGGCGCCCTCGAAAACATCACCGCGCTCACGGGGATCGTGCAGGACGGCCGGATAGAGGTTTTCGCCGCGGGCGAGGGCATGGGGATCACCCGGCTGCGGTTCGACCCCGGCCCCGTCGCCCCCATGCGTCTGGGGGGGGACGCCGCCGAGCAGATCACCGGCGACGATCGCTTCGACCTGATCGACGGGGGCGCGGGCAATGACACGCTCGCCGGTGGTCGCGGCAACGATATCCTCGTCGACGGCGCGGGCACCGACGTGTTGTCCGGAGGCCCGGGCGCGGATCTGTTCGTGCTCGTGCGGGATGGGCAGACCGACCACATCACCGATTTCGAGCCCGGCCTCGACAGCCTGGACCTGAGCGCATGGGGCCGTGTCTATGCGCTGGAGGCGATGCAGATACGCACGACCGGCACCGGGGCCACGATCCGCTTCGGCGGCGAGACACTGATCCTCGACACGTCCGGCGGCGTTCCGTTGAGCGCCTCGGATTTCACCTCGGCGGAGCTGTTTCCGCTGACCCATGTGATCGGCGATCCGGTGGCCGCCGGTCTGCGCATCGACGGAACGGCGGGAAATGACGTTCAGACCGGCGGGGCGGGCGACGATGTGCTTGTCGGATCGCCGGGCGCCGACCGCATGGATGGGGCGGGCGGCTTCGATCTGGCCGATTATTCCGATGCGCGGGGGAGCCAGAGGGTCGATCTTCTGGCACCGCAGTTGAACACAAACCTCGCGCAGGGCGATCTCCATTTCAACATCGAAGGCATTGTTGGCGGGTCCGGCCCCGACAATTTGCGGGGCACCACGGGTGACAACATCCTGCGCGGCGGCGGCAATGTGGACTGGCTGTTCGGACGGCGTGGCGATGATCTGCTCGACGGCGGCATCGGCGACGACGTGTTGTTGGGCGGCCCGGGTCAGGACACACTTGCAGGCGGCGCGAACCGGGACCGCGCCCAGTATTCCGAAAGCCTCGAGGGGCTGACCGCAGACCTTCAGTTTCCCCACAACAACACCGGCGAGGCATCGGGCGATGCCTACGACTCCATCGAGGATGTCGCGGGCAGCAGCCACAACGATCGTCTCTTCGGGGATCAGGGGGCCAACCGCATCTTCGGCCGGGATGGCGATGATGCCCTGTTCGGCCGCAACGGCGCGGATTATCTCAACGGGGGCGCCGGGCGCGACACGCTCGACGGGGGAAACGGCAATGACACGCTGCGTGGCGGAACCCACGCCGATACCTTCGTCTTCAATGGCGGCTCGGATGTGGTCGAGGACTTCCGGCGCAGCGACGCAGACAGGCTTTTTCTGGACGACAGCGTGTTTGGTCCGGGTTGGACCGCAGCCGAACTGACCGAAACCTATGCCCGAGCGACGCCCGGCGGGGTGGTGTTCGATTTCGGATACGACAATTCGATCACGCTGCTCGGCGTGAGCGGTCTCGACGGGCTGGAGGGCCTGGTGTGGATCATCTGACGGAGGCAAGCATCGCCTCCTCATGGTGCGCGATCGCCTCGCCCAGATCATCGAACCACAGCACCCGGCCCGCATCTATCACCATGCCACAATCGCAGAGCTCGCGGAGTTGTCCCATTGCGTGGCTGACGACGATCGCGCCCGCTTGCGCCATGCGTGCGCGGAACATCGCGGCGCTCTTGGCGCGAAAGGAAGCGTCGCCAACGGCTGTCACCTCGTCCACGAGATAGGTGTCAAAGCGGATGCCCATGGACACGCCGAAGGCCAGTCTCGCCTTCATGCCCGCAGAATAGGTGCGAAACGGAAAGTGGAATGCCGGGCCAAGCTCGGCGAATTCCTCGGCGAAAGCCGCCAGGGCATCGCTGTCCACGCCGTAGATGCGGGCCACGAACCGCGTGTTCTGCGCACCGGTCAGATCACCATGAAAGGATCCGGCATATCCGACCGGCCACGAGACGGTTCCCTCCAGCCGGACCGCGCCGCGGGTGGGCGCCATCGTGCCCGCGATCAGGCGCAGCAATGTCGACTTGCCCGCGCCGTTGCGCCCCAGCAGGGCGATCGACCGGCCGGGCGGCAGATGCAGGGTCACATCGTCGATCACCGGGCGTCCCGCGCCGCGGATCCGGAAGCATTTGGTCAGCGCGTCGAGGTGGATCATCGCCGGTCCCGCAGGGCATAGGCCACGAGCACGAGTGTCCCCCAACCAAGCAGCAGGAACGCAGCCGTGGTCGCGAACAGCGTCTTGCGCTGCGGGAAACGCGCGGTTTCGGCGTGGGTGGGGGCGATGTGCGCGGCGAGATAACGGCCCTGCCGACGCGCATCCGCCAAGGCCGCGTCGAGCGCTGCGCGGGTGGCGTGATAGCTTTCCTCGGCGAACTCGAGATCCGTCGTCAGGCGCTCATACTCGCCCACTACCGAGGCGAAGCTGACGCCGGGATCGCCCGACGCGCCGGGGCCGAGCTTCTTGCGTTCTGCCGCGATGCGCGCCTCGATCACCCCCACCCGGGCCTGCGCCTGGCGCAGCCGATGATCGCTTGCGGGCATTTCGGGCGCCATCATGTCGACGTCGATCAGGGCTTCGGCCAGTTGTTCCTGCAACTTTGCCAGAAGCCCCGTCTGCCCTTCGGCATCGGTGCCCGGATCGACGATCTGGTTGCGGTCGCGAAACGTGGTCAGCGTCGCGCGGGCTGTCGCGACCCGGGTTTCGGCGGCCGCCAGATCGGCGCGGGCAGCGCCGAGGATGTCTTCGCGCGCGATGTCCGACAGGGCGTTGATCATCCGGTCGGACCGATCGAGGATGGCCTGTGCGATCCGCGTTGCATCTTCCGGTTCGAAAGCGAGAACCCGGATTTCGATCAGGTGGGTGCCGCTGTCATAACTGATGCGCACCTTGCGCTTCCAGTGGTCGACCAGATCCTCGATCGCACCGGGCGGCGCATAGGCGAAGACCGGATCGTCCGGCGCCTTCGACCAGATCGAGCGCAGGTCCAGTTCGTCGTCGATGGCCGCCACGAGGCCGGGGCTGAACATGTAGTCGTAAAGGATATCGGTATCGGCGGAGCTCGATCCGGACAGGGCGGAGAGCCCGCCAAGCATCTCGAGCGCCGAGGCGGAGTCTTCCCGCCGCACCGAAAATCCGACGTAGGACGCATATTGATCGGCGGCCCGTGTCCAGAGGTACCAGGCGCAGACCGCCGCCGGCAACGCGACCAGGATCAGGAAACTCAGGACGATCCCCCAGTGACGTCGCCGCATCCGCGCCGGGCCTGCGGGCGCCCGCGCAGGTGCGTGGGGCGGGGCCACGAGGTGCGGCCGGGCGGGAAGGGGTGTCGTGCGGACCGGAACGACCGGGCCAAGCTGGCCTTGGAGCATCGTTAACCTTTCTTGAGGATTTCGATGGAAGGGTCGGCGCAGCCGCGGGCGGCGCCGGGACGGTATCCGCGCAGCCTTGTCGAGGGAGGCTCCGCATGACCGATCCCGCTGCCTGTCCGTCCGGTCCCGTCCCGGCACATCACCGCCGTGCAGCCAGTCTTCGCGCCATTTCGGCCCTTGTGCTGCGCGAGATGGCGGCCAGCTATGGCCGGTCTGCGGGGGGGTATCTGTGGGCCGTGGTGGAGCCTGTCGCAGGTATCGCGCTCTTGTCGTTTGTCTTTTCGCTTGGCTTTCAGGCGCCGCCGCTGGGGCGGAACTTCGTGCTCTTCCATGCGACCGGGCTGATGCCTTTTCTGATCTACACCACGATCTCCGGTCGGGTTGCCACGGCGCTGCTCTTTTCGCGCAGCCTGCTCGCCTATCCGGCGGTAACCGTCGTCGATGCCATTCTGGCGCGGGTCTTGTTGAACGCGGCGACGCAACTCCTCGTGGCCTCGCTCGTCTTCGGAGGCATCTTTCTCGCCTTCGAGACGCAGAGCGTGCTCGATCCCCGTCCGATCGCGGCGAGCTTTGCCTTGATCGTGATGCTGGCGCTTGGCGTCGGCACGCTCAATTGCTGGGCGTTCAGCCGGTTTCATGCCTGGCAAACCATCTGGTCGATCCTGATGCGGCCGCTCTTTCTGGTGTCGGGTGTGTTCTTTACCCTCGAAGGCCTGCCCGAACCGTATCGGGACTGGCTGTGGTGGAATCCTCTCAATCATGTGGTGGGGTTGCTTCGGGCCGGCATCTATCCGGGTTATGGGGCTGACTACGCCGATCCGCTCTATGTGCTTGCGGTGGCGTTGCTGCCCCTGGGCCTGGGGCTTTTGTTGCTCAGACGCGAGGCGCGCGACCTGGTGCATGACTGACCTCACGCCCCCGCTGCATGACGAGCCAGCAAGGCCAGGTCGCGGGTGGCGAAACCTTCGATCCGGTCGCGGGCGGCATCCGTCTCGAACCGCTCCAGCAGGCGCGGCCAGCGCGGCGCGTCCGGGGCTGTGCCGGCATTGTCGAACCGGCCCGCCAGATCGAGGTTGAAGCCATAGCGTTCGGCCATGACCGACGCGAGCGGCCGCAGATCGGCGGTCTGAAACACGCCGTCCAGCCCGGCGAGGCCACGCCGGGCGCGGGTCACGGCCTCGGCTTGGGGCCGGGCGCGGAAGGATGCCGCCCCGCGGAACCGTCGCGTTCCAAAGTACGAGCAGTAGAAGTTGTCGTAGTGGTCGAGCAGGAACGCCTGCCAGTCTGCGTCGCCACCGAAGAAGTAGTCGTCCGCACTCCATTCGAGCGCCCGGCGCTTGCCGAAATTCTCGGGCGAGGCCAGTGCCTCGGGCGTCAGGCGGGCGGCTTCGCGCCGAAGATAGAGATAGAAGGAGGCGATCCGCTCGCGCGGGTCGCGCAGGATGGTGAAGACGAAACGGCCCTCCGGCAGGGTTGCCAACCCGTCCCAGTCGAGATGGCCGGAGTAGAGCGAATAGCCGGGCGGAAACTGGGTCGCGCCGGGGCCGGCCTGGGTGTGGACACGCAGGGGCGAGACATGGGGCGCCCCGACAGCGCGGCTCAGCGCGTTGTGGACTGTCTGCCCCGCCGTTTTGGGCAGGTGCAGAAACACGATCGGGTGGCGGATCAGGTCCATGCGGCCTCGGTTCTGAGATCGAGGACCGAGGGCGCAAACGGGCGTTCTTCTTCCATCCGGAAGACACCGGCCACGAAGGTCTCCGGTCGCGAGGGATCGAGATGGGCCAATTGCCAAGGCGCGAACCGCCACCAGCGGCAGCGCAGCATCGGAGAGATCAACTGAGCAGGCAGGCGGAATTTCTTGATGACCGCCGGATTTCCGGCGACGACGGCGAAGGGCGGGACATCCCGCGCGACGACCGCGCCCTGCGCCACAACCGCGCCGTCACCGATCGTGATGCCGGCGCGCACAGTCGCGCCGTGGCCGATCCAGACATCGTTTCCGATCGTGGTGATGCGCACCCGGGTGGGCGCCTCGCTCGTCGCGACGGCGCAGGCATGGTATTCAGCGGCCCCGGCGAACCCCCCGGCAAGATCGAAGATGCGGTCGTTCAGATAGAATGCCGGGCTGGTCGATGCCCAGCCCATCGGGTGGTTCTGCCGCCCGATCTGCACCTCTTCGCCGAACGAGCAATACCGCCCGATCCGCGCGGCGGTGCAATATCCCGACACCTGATAGGAAAATGCCCCGAGTTCGATCGAATGTCCGAAGACCGCCCATTTGAGGCTCGACGGTGCTTCGATGATGCTGTGCGCGGGCAGGGTGATCTGCGCGCCCTGACCGGGGCGGCGCAAGACTTCGATCCCGCGCGCGCGCAGATCGGCGATGGATATTGTCCGCAAGGTCATGCGCTGAGCCGTTCCCGCAGGCGCCCGGTTGGGGCAAGGACCGCAGCCATCACCCGGTCGAGATCGGCCGCCCCGCCGATCAGCGGGATCGTGCCGCCAAGCCCCGTCTCGCGCGCGGCTGCACGCACCGCCTCGCCCTGCGCCCCCAGTTCAAAGCACCAGACCGGCAGTCCCGTCGCGAGTGCCTCGTGCGTTGTGTAGGAGAACGTCTCGGGCCAGACCGACGGGATCAGCCAGCGATCGATTCCATAGCGGGCAACCAGCGCGGCGATCTCGTCGCGTCGGTAGGGGCCGTGCACCCGTGCCTTTGCGTCAAGTGCAAAGGCCGGATCGAGTTGGCCGAGCAGGACAAGATCGGCCGCGCCGGTCGCGGCCAGCTTCCGGCTGAGCCCGGCCAGAACCGCCGCCCCCTTGGCGCCCCCGATGTTGCCAAGCACGCCCACGATCGGGCGGGGGCTCGGCACCGCAGGGCAGGCGGGCACCGCGTGGAGCAGCCGGTGCGGCCGCAGGCGCAACGCGCGTTGCGCCTGCGGATAGGCGCCTGAAACCAGGCGGTGACTGTCGCGCGAAAAGACCGTCACGGCATCCGCCGCCGCGATCAGCGTGCCCCAGGCCTGTTGCCAGCGCAGGAGCGTCGTATCGCCGTGGCGATGGGCGGGATCATTGCCGTGGGGATCGGGAAGTCCGCGATGCCGACCGTCGGCATCGCTCAGGGTATAGGACGGGCTGATCGGAAGATAATCGTGGAACAGGATTTCGATACGATCCCCGGGCCCGGCCCGGAGGGCCAGCAGCCGCGACGGCAGATCTGCGGGATCGCTGTCGCCGACGCCGCAGGAATAGACGATATCCCGAGCGGCCAGCGGCGCGAGCAGGCGTAGGACAAATCCGAAGTCCCCCGTCGCCCCGGACGTCATGCCTTCGGGCAGATGCAGTTCGACCTGCCAGCGCAGCGCCCCGCCGACCCGAAGCACAATGGCGACACCCGGCCCGCGCGATCCCAGATCCGCCGCGATCCGTTCGGCCAGGTAGTCTTCCGCACCGCCGCCAAGGCTGTGCGCCAGGTATATCGGCATCGGCCCCCGCACACGTCCGGCCGCGAAGGCGATGCCAAGCGCAAGACGCGCCGTGGCGAGCGGGTCATCGCGGATGAAAGCCTGCACCGCGGCGTCGAAGGCCGGATGCCGACGAGAGATGATCGCACCATTCGCCGCGATCAGCCGCTGTTTTTCGGCGGAGCCGAACGAGGCGCCGCCCCGATGTTCGACAAACAACGAAGCCAGCGCCAAATGCCGTCCGCCCATCTTGCGAACCGTGCAACACCAGTCGACTTCTTCGCCATAGCCGCGCCCGAACGCGATATCGAGCGTCGGCAGCCTGCTGAGCCAATCGATGCCGATCGCCATGCAGAATCCGACACCCGTCGGCACCTCGGCCAGGGACGCGTCGGGATGCATCCGGGCGGCAAGCGCATCCAGGCGGTCGGCCTCGCCAGGCAAGAGCTGCATCGGCCGGCAGATCACAGGCACACTGAGGATTTCTGCATCGTTCGACATCGGCGTCACCGTCGCCACGTTGTCGTGCACGAGGAAGGGGCGCATGAGGCGCGTCGCCCAACCCGCCGGCACGAGCGCATCGGAGTTCAGCAGCACCACATCCTCGCGCCGCTTCAACGCAACCTCGAGCCCCGCATTCACCGAGCGGATGAACCCCTGGTTCACGACGTTCTCGATCAATGTCACCCGACCTTCGGGCTGGCGCCTCACCCAGTCGCGCAGCCAGGGGCGCACCCCTGGATCGCCCGAGGCATCCTCGATCACCACAAGATGCCAGGGCAGATCGGTGTGACGTTGCACCCGGTCGAGGACCGCGGGCAGAAGGTCGAAGGCATCATGGACCGGCAGCACGATGGTGATCGGCCGATGCGCAAGTCCGGCCGGACTGAGGCGTGCCCGTTCGGCGGCGCGCGCGCTGCCCGACAGAAGCGCAAGGCTGTCCTCGGTGAAGAGCAGCGGCTGCATGGCCCGCGAGGCCGTCGGCCCGCCGAGGCGCAAAGAGGCCCTGATCCGTGTCCGCTCCGCCGGATCGCGCGAAATCTGCCACCTTGCAAACGCGGGCGCCGCCCGTGCGAGATCGCGCAGAAAGACCGGAACGAGCCGGAGCGCACCGCGCCGCAGCCGTCCGGGATCGGGCGCATCCATCACATAGATGAGCCGGCGATCGGGATAGCCGAGCGCAAGCGTGACCGGGCCGGGTTGCCAGGGCAGATCGACCGTGAAACCCGGCGATGCCAGGGACAAGGCGGGATGCGCGTGGGCCACGTCTGGCCGCAACTGGTTTGGCACCAGCGTGGCCTGTATGCCGCCCTGAGCGAGCGTGACCGCGGGCGCCGAGGTCCAACCTTCGGCGATCAGCCGGCCCCGGGCGAGGCGCAGCCGGTCGATCTGGCCAGTCACCCGGCCCAACTCGTCGCGCAGCGGCTGTCCCGGCAGGGCAAGGCACATGTGGGCGGCGCAATAGCGGCGAAACAGCGAGGCAATCCTGCGGGCGGGCATCGGGCTGGGCTCCTTGCGGTGGTGCGGCGTTTCCGCCGATCGGACAAGTGATCCGCCGGATGGCGGCGGGTTGCCCGAAACCGGCCCTCGGTCGAGGGGGTGTTGCCGGGCAAGCTCTGGTTTCCTGCGTTTCGGGTCCGGGTGCGCTGCGTTTACCCTTTTGGTATCCCGCGTTTTGCTTAAGACATCCTTACGCGCGGCGCGGGCCGGACCGAGCTTCCTTCGGGCCCACGAATGTGCAAACGTCGCCGCCGCAGATCCGGGGCCACGATGGTCCGGTCGCTGAAAACAGGGAGGACGCGCCCGTGGAGCCGCACGTTCTGGTCACCGGCGGCGCCGGCTATATCGGGGCGCATGCCTGCAAGGTCTTGCGGACGAACGGCTTCACACCCGTTGCCTTCGACAATTTCAACACCGGATGGCGTGACGCGGTGAAGTTCGGCCCGCTCGCGGAAGGTGATCTGATGGATCGCGCCTCGCTCGATGCGGCCTTCTCGGCATACCGGCCGGTGGCGGTCATGCACTTTGCCGCGCTTTCACTGGTGGGCGAATCGATGACCGATCCCGGCAAATACTGGCGCGCGAACGTCAACGGCGCGCTTAACCTGATCGAAGCCACGCTTGCCGCCGATTGCCGCAAGTTCGTCTTCTCGTCGACCTGCGCGACCTATGGCGACCAGGACGGTGTGGTTCTTGACGAAGACACGCCGCAGCGCCCGATCAACGCCTATGGCGCCTCGAAGCTGGCGATCGAGCAGATGCTTGGCAACTTTCGCGCAAGCGACGCGCTCGAAACGGTGATCTTTCGCTATTTCAACGTGGCGGGCGCCGATCCTGACGGCGAGATTGGCGAACAGCATCGCCCCGAAACCCATTTGATCCCGCTGTTGCTCGACGCGGTGGCGGGTCGCAGGCCGGCGCTCACCGTGCATGGCAGCGACTATGACACGCCAGACGGCACCTGCATCCGCGACTATGTGCATGTCATGGATCTGGTCGAAGCCCATGTTCTTGGGCTGCGTCGGCTGATTGCCGGACCGGGCAGCGATGTTTTCTGCCTTGGCACGGGGGCTGGGTTTTCCGTCCGCGAAGTCATCGCCCACGCGGCGCACGTCACCAACCGCGCGGTTCCGGTGATCGAAGGCGCGCGCAGGCCGGGGGATGCGACGCGGCTTGTTTCGGGTTCCGCCCGCGCGCGGGACGTTCTCGGATGGGCTCCGGGCCGCTCCAGCCTGCCGCAGATGATCGCGGATGCGTGGCGCTGGTCGAACGCTCCGGGATATGTCTGCTGAGGCGGGCTTTCCCTCTGCGGGCCGTGCGGCTAGGTTGAGGCCCACAGGAAAAGGGGAGAGCGGCATGTTCCGGGCATTGGTGGTCGAGAAGGATGATGCAGGGGCGACGCAGGCCTCGGTCCAGGACCTCGCAGACGAGCGCCTGCCGGACGGCGATGTGACCGTCGCCGTCGAGTATTCCACGCTCAACTACAAGGACGGTCTGTGCCTGGGGTCTGGCGGCGGGCTGGTCCGGGTGTGGCCGCACGTTCCCGGGATCGACTTTGCGGGCACGGTCGAGCAATCGTCCGATCCGCGCTATTCCCCCGGAGACAAGGTCGTTCTGACCGGCTGGCGGGTGGGTGAGGCACATTGGGGCGGGTATTCGACCCGCGCACGCGTCAAGGCCGACTGGCTGGTGCCGCTGGCCGCCGGTCTGTCCACGCGGCAGGCGATGGCTGTCGGCACCGCCGGTTTCACGGCAATGCTCGCGGTGATCGCGCTTGAGGATCATGGCTTGCAGCCCGATCAGGGCGAAGTCCTGGTCACGGGGGCCTCGGGGGGCGTGGGGTCGATCGCCACGGCGATCCTTGCGCAACTGGGCTATGCCGTGGCCGGTGTTACCGGCCGCCCCGAGACCGAGGCCTATCTTCGCGACCTCGGGGCAACGCGGATCGTGCCGCGCGCCGATCTGGCCGAGACCGTGAAACGCCCGTTGAAGTCCGAGACCTGGGCCGGATGCGTCGACGCGGTTGGCGGTGCCATGCTGGCGCGGGTTCTGGGCCAGCTGAAGATGAATGCGTCGGCAGCGGCCGTCGGTCTTGCTGGCGGTGCCGACCTTCCGGCATCCATGGTGCCGTTCCTTCTGCGCGGCGTGAACCTTCTGGGCATCAACAGCGTCTTTGTCCCCTACGCTGCGCGCGTCAGGGCATGGGACCGGATCGCGCGTGACCTGCCGCAGGACAAACTCGATGCGACCGTGAAGATGGTCGGACTGGGCGATCTGCCTGACCTGGGAAAGGCGATCCTCAAGGGGCAGGTACAGGGCCGCGTGGTGGTCGACGTGGCTCGCTGATTCTGCGCGACCGCTCTGCCTGAGCGGTTGCAAGCTGGCTCTCTTGCAACTCAGACTTGTTGCGGTTTCCGTGACCGTGTCGGTTCACGGCGCCTTTTCCGGCGCTGTGAGCGGTTCTGTTTCCTGTTTGACGAGAATCAGGGATTTTTGTTTGGGTAAGACTTTTTGCCGCGATAAACTCCGTCAGCGCGGCGGGGATATGCCCATGCTTCGGCCTCGCGCACATTCGGGCGGCGGTCTGTGCGCCGGAAAACGGATGCTGCGCAGGTTCGATGGCCAAGATCCATGACGGGCGACCGTCTGCTGGGGTCGGGCAGCGAATAGCGGCGCTTGGAACGATGCGCGGATTGAGACCAAGGGATGATCTTGGGCGGATGACGACGATTGTATTGTTGAGCAACTTTCGAAAGCCAGCAGGCACAGTTTGTGAATTTCCTGCAATCGAGACCGTTCCGGTGGGTGCGTCGGATGGGTGACCCGGTGCTGGGCGATCGCATGCCCGTTTTCGTCATCAACCTGGTTCGCCGCCCCGATCGTCGCGAGCACATGCAGGTGATCGGACGTGCGGCAGGGGTGGACCTGACATTCGTGCCCGCCGTCGACGCGGGTGATGCCGCCGCAGTTGTCGATCTCGGTCCGCCACTGGGTGTGATCACCGGGCGCGAAAGATCGCGGATGGACTATGCCTGCACGTCCTCGCACAGGGTCTGCTGGAGGAAGATCGTCGATGACGGTATCGCCCATGCGATCATCCTTGAAGATGACGTCCTGCTCGCACCCGATTTCGCGCGGATCGCCCGGACGGGCTGGATCCCCGATGACGCCGATATCGTGAAGCTCGAGACGGACAACAATCGCGTTCATCTGCGGAACCGCGCATGGTGCCCTTCGATCGGGCGGCATGTCGGCAGGTTGTCGGGGCCACATCTGGGGGCTGCCGGTTATCTGATATCACGGGCGGCGGCCGAACGGCTTTGGCAGGAAACGGTCATTCCACCAGACATCATCGACCACATCCTGTTTGGCCGGCACGTCTCGACGGGCGCAGGGCCGATCATCTATCAACTCGATCCGGCCCCGGTGATCCAGGGCATGTATCATGCTGCGCATGCCGAGGCTGACTGGGCCTCGAGCAACATCGAGGATGACAGGCTTTCGCGCGGCTTCACCTACCCCAAGAAGAAATCTGCGGGCGTTGCAGGCGCGAACAAAGTGCGCCGCGCCACGCTTCGCGATCTGCGCGGCACACTCCGCAGGTTCTGGCAGGAAGACGTCAAGCGCACATCATTCCGTCCCATCCTGTTCGGTTGACATCATCGGAGGACAACAATGGACACGACGATCGTCATCACGCCACGCGAGCGCTTCTCCATCTTGCCGCGCTCGCTCCGGAGCCTGTTCGATCATACGCCACGCGATGTCCCCGTCATTCTCATTGATGCGGGCGCGCCAGAGCATATTCGCCAGGAGGTGCGCAAGCTGAAGGCCGAGCGTCCCTTTACCCATATCGAAAGCGAAACCTTCCTGCTCGCGCCCCGGGTGCGCAATCTGGCGCTCGCCATGGTGAAGACGAAATACGTCGTCTACGCCGACAATGACGTGTTCTACAGCGACGGCTGGCTCGAGGCGCTCGAGGGTTCGGCCGAGCGGACCGGGGCTGCGGCGGTCTGCCCTGTCACGATCTTCGGCCCGCTGCCCAACAACCCGATCCACCAGGCAGGCGCGCTCCTGTCGGTTGTGGAAAAGAACTCAGGAAAGCGGTTTCTGGACTCCCAGCACCGGTTGGAGTGGACACCACTTGAAACGGCCAGGGCCAATGGATGGTCGGACATCACGATGGAACATCACGAGTTCGAGTATCACTGCACCCTGATCCGCGCGGAAGTCCTGCGGGAACTGGGGGGCCATGATGAACGGCAGATGCACCATGACCACATCAACGACTCGCTCAGGATCCGGATGCTGGGTCACAAGATCATGCTGGAACCGGACTCGATCGTCACCTATGGCGCATTGATCCCGTTCACCCGGGAAGACTGGCCCTATTTCCTGTTCCGCTGGTCGATCCCCAATACCCGGATGTCAGAGGCGATGCTGGGGGAGGTCTGGGGCATCCGCAAGAATCCCGTCGAACGCGAACTCCGGTTCCTGAAGCTTCATCGCCGGCGCGCCGTGGCCACGACCTTGCCGAAATGGACGAAGAAACTGCGGCCGGCGAAACTGCGCGAGCGTCTTCTTGATTTTCAGCAGCGGCGGATCGAAAGGCTTGATCCCAACCTGCCGATGCCTTCGGATCTTCATGTGCCGCCGCCGGTGCCCGCCGACGCGCTGAAGCGGGCCGGAATTCCCGGGGCCTAGCCCGACCGGCGCTGCGCAGTGCCGCGCCGCGAGGGAAATGAGGAGCGTCGATTGCCACGGATCTACGACAGCAGGAAACGCGTTCTGGTCACCGGCGGGGCCGGGTTCATCGGCTCGCATCTGATCGGGAGATTGCTGGACCAGGGTCATGAGGTTCTCTGTGTGGACAACCTCTTCACCGGAACGAAGCGCAACATCGATGCGTTCCATGGCCATCCGCGCTTCGAGTTCATGCGCCACGACGTGACCTTTCCGCTCTACGTCGAAGTGGACGAGATCTACAATCTTGCCTGTCCGGCGTCGCCCGTCCATTACCAGCACGATCCCGTTCAGACGACCAAGACATCGGTGCATGGCGCAATCAACATGCTGGGTCTGGCCAAGAGGGTTGGATGCAAGGTGTTCCAGGCCTCGACCAGCGAGGTCTATGGCGACCCTACCGTTCACCCACAGCCCGAGGAATATGCCGGCAACGTCAATCCAATCGGGCTGCGCGCCTGCTATGACGAGGGCAAGCGCTGTGCCGAGACGCTTTTCTTCGACTATCATCGCCAGCATGGTGTCGAGATAAAGGTTGCGCGGATCTTCAATACCTACGGGCCCGGAATGCATCCCGCCGATGGAAGGGTCGTGTCGAATTTCATCGTTCAGGCCCTGCGCGGCGAGCCGATAACGATACATGGCGACGGTCGGCAGACACGGTCGTTCTGCTATGTCGACGATCTGGTCACGGGCATCCTTGCCCTCATGGCCACCGACAGCGAGGTCACCGGGCCGATCAATCTTGGCAATCCGGGCGAATTCACCATCGCGGAACTTGCGGACAAGGTGGTGGCCGCAACCGGGTCGCGGTCGGCCATCCGGCACGTCGGGGCGCTGGCCGACGACCCGAAGCAACGTCGACCGGTGATCGACAAGGCCAGCGCA
This sequence comes from uncultured Alphaproteobacteria bacterium, assembly GCA_963700485.1. Lineage (GTDB taxonomy): Bacteria > Pseudomonadota > Alphaproteobacteria > Rhodobacterales > Rhodobacteraceae > Aliitabrizicola. The sequence goes on along the minus strand of CAVOXQ010000006.1, from coordinate 19,285 downwards.
ATTTTGGGCTGGGCCCCGGTGACACCCCTGGACGAAGGTCTCGTTCCGACCATCGCGTATTTCCGGGATCTGCTGAAAGACATCGACCATGGCGGGCTTCCCCATACCGCGTGAAGCTGTCACGACGAGCAGGACGTTTCAGGCGTGCGCTTCGCCCTTCCCGACCCGCGCCGCTGCATGTCGTCGCGGTTCGTCCGGTTCCCGTGGGCACGACCGCGCAGGGTGATCCTGTGCGGCCTACTCGACGCGCCGAAGGGGGTTTGCCTCGGTCGGCGCCTGCGAACCGTCCCCGCCGGTCATGGTCGACATGGCGTCGCGGCACTTTCTGCCCCCGACAGGTTTGCGCAGGATTCCGCCGATCCCGTCGGCGCCAGTTCAGCGCCCCGGTCCGCGTCCGTATCTGGTCAGTATCTCCAGCAGCCAGGGCACGTCGATTGCCGGACAGATCGCGCCTTCTGGCTTGATGCAAGCGACATCCTCTCCCTGGACGAGCGCATTGACCACGCCTTCGTCGATGGCCTCGACCGCCGCCTCGTAGAGCCTGTCCATTTCGTTCCAGTTAAGGGAGTGGCGGGTCACGACCGGACCGGCGTGAGCCGGCATCGGCATCGGATCGGCGATGGAGAAGGCGAGGAACAGATCACCCGAACTGTTGCCGCCAGGCGAACCGGATCGGCCGATGCCCATCGCGCCGCGCCGGGCCAAACCCCGCAGCAAGGCATCCGACAAGGGCGCATCCGTGCCGATGATCACGATGATGGACCCTGTCTCGTTTTCCGCCGGTCGGCCGGTGGGCATTTCACGGCCAACGGGCACACCAAGCACCGTCAGCCACGGCCGGATACCGTAGTTGGCCTGAACGAGCACGCCGAGGGTGAATTCCCTGCCGCCGATCACGAGCCTGCGTGAGGCGGTTCCGGTGCCGCCCTTGAAACCATAGGCGATCATGCCGTTGCCACCGCCGACCGACCCTTCGGCGACGGGACCGCTCATGGCGGCAGTCAGAGCCGCAATCGCGTGTTCGGGTTTGACATGCATCGCGTTGATGTCGTTCAGGGTGCCATCATAGGTTTCGGCCACGACCGGCATCGCCCACGCATGGTCATCGCGAAAATGGTCGGCGTAGCGCTCGATCATCCATTTGGTCGCGCCATGGTGGCAGGCACCGACGCCATGGGTATTGGTGATCAGGATCGGGCCGATGAAATAGCCCGCGTCGTTGATCCAGTGAACCCCGGTCATCTCGCCGTTTCCGTTGAACGACGAGAAGCCGCCCCAGACAGGTTGCGACGGCCTTCGTCCGGCCGAGGCAGGATCGCGGTCACGCCGGTCCGCATCCTTTGCGCCGGATCGGTCAGCGTCGCAAAGCCGACGCGAACCCCCGGCACGTCGGTAATGGCGTTGTGCGGTCCGGGCGTTCCTGCAAAAGGCAGGCCGAGGTCGCGGGCGCGTGGTTTGCCGCTCATTTCCGGGGCCCGCGTCCGTTTGCCGGGCGGGGCCGGGGGGCGGTCGGGCGGCGACCGGCCAGCCCTGGCCGCAGATTGTCCAGGCGGATCCGTGGTGTCAGGGCGGGAAACATGGTGTGACCTCTAAAGGGTTCCGTCGCGTCGGCATCACCCACGGGCGCATCAGGGCGAAGACCCGGCCGAACCTGCGGTGATGCACCATGCTGCACCGGATCGCGCCACCGTGCCAGTGCGGCCGCGCGCCGGATGTCGCGTCGGGCCCGGCGCGACATCCTTTTTGCGTTTTCCTGGGCCCCGCCCGTGCCCACCCCGGGATCCGGCTGGAACCATCCTCCAGGCACGCCCGGCTTGAGACGGATCCGCATTCCCCTGGGTTTGTTCGGCAGTTGCTGCATCGGGTCGGGGTGTCGCCGCCCCGGTCGCTAGGCCCGCGCGGATGCGCCGAGATTGCGAAACACCGCGCGCGCCGCATCAAAGAGCGGTGCATGGGTTTCCTTGAGAATGGCGATCCTGTCAAAGCGCGCCGGGTCACGATTGACGGCTGCGCGAAGGGCGTCGCCAAAGACCATCCGCAACTCCGTTCCGATGTTGAATTTCGCGATCCGGGACGTGGCCGCCAATTCGGCACGTTGCGCCAGAGGCACGCCCGACCCGCCGTGAATGACCAGGGGCACATCCGTCACCGCCTCGATCTCGCGCAGGCGTCCAAGGTCCAGCAGGCCAGCCTTGTCCTGTTGCAGATGGACGTTGCCGACGGATACGGCCATGCGCATCGACGCCGGTCTCACGGGCGAAGCGCGCGGCCTCTTGCGGGATCGGTGCCCGGCCGAAGCCTCACCCCCGGCATAGCCGACAAAGCCGATCTCGCCCTCGCAGGAAACGCCGGCGGCATGGGCCAGTTCTGCCACGGCCGCCGTCGCGTCGATGTTTTGCCGAAGCGGCAGGCGCGAGCCGTCGAACATGAGCGAGGTGAACCCCGCATCCAGCGCTGCGCGGCAGTCGTCGAGCGAATAGCCGTGGTCGAGATGGGCCACGACCGGCACTCGACACTGTTCGGCCAGATGGCGGAACATCGCGCCGAGCACCGGCAGCGGCGTGTGGTCCCGGCAGCCGGGCCCGGCCTGCAGGATGACCGGCGCGCGCTCCGCCTCGGCGGCCATGACATAGGCGCGCATGTCTTCCCAGCCCAGGCAGACGAGGCCGGGCACGGCATATCCCTCCGCCACGGCGGGCTGCAGCACATCGGCAAGCGTGGCGAGGGTCATTTGAACTTGGCCACCATGTCCATGATGCCCGGGATGGTGTGCAGCTGGGCGGCATGGGTCGGCTGGAAATACTGCTTCAGGCTGCGCTGGCTCTGGCCGCCGAGGATGGTGAAGTAATACATCTCGTATCCCGGCAGCACGCAGCAGGGATGATAGCCCTTGTCGATCAGCACCGTCGAGCGGTCCATGATGTGATAGGCGTCGCCCGGTTCATTGTCGACGCGCTGAAGCATCTGGAGCCCCGACCCGTAGTTCGGGCGGAAACGGAAGTTGTAGCATCTCATCGTGGCGCGTCTCTTCCGGCAGGCGGTCGGTATCGTGCTTGTGGCTGGGAAACCCGGACCAGCCGCCCGCGCCCACGGTGAACAACTCGCTCACCAGCAGCCGCCCGACCCGGTCATGGTGGGCCGCGCCCAGAATGTGCTTGATCTTGCGATGGGTCTTCGTGTCGTCCGAACCGTACTGCACCTTGTCGATGTCGTTTGCCCGCACCGCAAAGGGGCGGAGCGTCTCTGCGAATTTCGCACCCGCAATGAACACTTCCGTATCGGTTCTCGCGGTGATCCGCGCACCCGTGCCGGAGGGAACGTAGACGCCTTCGGGTTCGCCATCCCAGACGTCGATGCCACGGTTGCCGATGTCGGCAAATATCTCGCCCGCCACCTCGACCGTCACCGTGCCGGTCGCGGGCGCGATGCAGGTTTCATAGCCGGGCACGCGGAAGTCGAAATGCTCGCCCGACTTGAGCTTCACGATGTTGAAATACACCAGCGGCACATGCTCGTCGTCCGCATCGACGATGGGGCGGTTCCGGTTGTCGTGGGGTGCGATGTGCATGGATCGTCCTTTCAGGCGGCGGTGGGGCCGCTGTGTTCGGCCAGGAAGGTGTCGAGTTCATCCCGCGTCGGGGTTGCCGGGGCGCAGCCCACGCGGGCCACGACCATCGCGGCGGCGGCGGAACCGCGAAGAACGGCATCCCGTACCTCGGCGCCCTCGGCCAGACCGGCGATGAAGGCCCCGAGGAACCCGTCGCCCGCGCCGGTCGGCTTCAGGGCGCGGGTCCGGTAGATGCCGGTCGCGAATTCCCCGTCGGTCGTGAAGGTGATCGCGCCCTTCTCTCCCATCTTGTAGACCACGATCCGTGCACCCTCGCCGATCAGACTGCGGGCCTTGTCGATGCCGAGGGCGGGATCGCCCGCCATGAGCGACCGTGGGTTGGACGTGTGGAACGTACCGACCATCGGGCCCTCAGCGGCCCAGCACGCAATGATGGACAAGCTCGGCGCAGCAGGCTCATGTACGTGCAGCACGTCGAAGTCGTGCTCTGCGATCCATCTGCGCACCCGCTGCACGGAGATGGGGCCGAAGGTCAAACGGGCTATCGAACCGTTGTACGGCACCGGGACCGCGCGTCCCGCTGGTACCACGTAGGAGGGCACGGCATCGTCCTCATCCGATGGTGCCAGTACAGAGACCTCATGCCCCCGCGCCAGCAGCGCGCGAGCGAGGTCGTCGACATGCGTTTTCACCCCGCCGGGAACATCCCATGAGTACGGGCAGACCAGACCCACACGCAGAGTGCTTGACCCATGCGCCCCCGCAGGACGAGGGGGGATCTCCTGCCAGGGCGTCGTCACGGCATAGCCTCCGCTGCTTCGCCGGAAGGCACCCAAATCCGTTGCATCATGTGCCAGTCCGCTGGACGAGCGGCGATGAATGGCTCAAAGTCGTGCGCTAGCGCCTGTGTGCCAGCAGTTGCTCGCTGCATGCGACTGCCTTCGCTCGCCAGGTCCACCGGATCGGCGATGTCAGCATGGACGTGGAAGTCGTCCTCGCGTTCCACCCACACGCTCACGGGCATGAGGAGCGCCCCGGTGGACACCGCTAGAGCAGCCGGGCCAGCGGGGAAGCGTGCCTTCGCGCCAAAGAACGAGACATCAACTCCACTGCCAGTCAGATCACGGTCGCCCAGCAAACACACGACACCTCCGGCCCTGAGACGCGATGCGAGTTGAGCGAACACATGTCCCTCGCCGGTGAGGGGAAGCACTTCCATCCCCAAGGAGGTGCGGTAGTCAACGAAGCGACGGTGGAGGCTCTCGGGACGCAGTCGCTCAGCCACCGTCGTAAAAGGACCGTGTTCGGCGGCGAGCCACGCCCCCACCATGTCCCAATTGCCCATGTGGGGCAGCGCCAACACGACGCCTTGGCCACTGTCGGCCGCCTTCGCGACACGGTCGTAGCCGCGCACGGTGGAGCGTCGACGCACGTCGTCAGTGGACATCGACGGCAGGCGGAACACGTCGCACCAATACTGAAAGTAGGCGCGCATGGCTTCCCGCGACAACGTGCGCAACGCTTGGGCAAGTTGCGCTGGGGAGGCGACGGCGTTCGATCCTTGCCTCAGGACGTGGGCAAGGTTGTCTTCAAGGACATCGACGCCCCCGGCCCTGCGCGTCCACACCTGGTCTGCCAAAGCATCGAATGAGCGCCGGGCCCACGGCTCTGGTGCGTAGCGAACGGTGGCCCACGCGGACCGGTAGGCCCACGAGGCCATCAGCTCGCTCACAGACTCGCGGGTTTCGTCGTTCGCCGCGGAGCTCACGCGCTTTCGCCACCCTCGACACTTGATCGGGTCTGGGACCAAACAGCCGCGAATCGCTGAATGACGGTCACCGTGATGACCAGAGCAAGCAGCCACAGGCCAATGGCTTGAGCGAAGGGCACACCGAGCCCCGCCAACCCGGTGGCCGTCAGGATGACCACAGTGCGTTCGGTACGCTCCGCGATTCCGCCCGCGGCCCGAAGGCCAAGGCCCTCCGCGCGAGCCCGGAGATAGGAGACCAGTCCGCCACCGACGAGGCAAAACAACGCGAGCGCGCCCAGACACGGTCGTCGCCGGCGCCGAGAAACCACAGCACCAGCCCAGCGAAGATCGCGGCATCCGCGACGCGATCGAGACTTGAGTCGAGGAACGCACCCCACGGCCCGCTACGCCCGCTCATGCGGGCCATCGAGCCATCCAGCATGTCGCTGCCGACGAAGCACGGCGATCAGCACCGCATCCGGCAAGAGCTGGCCCTGGGGAAAGAAGCACAAGGCGCCGAAGCACACACCCAGCGTGCCCAAGACGGTGACCGCATCTGGACTAACGTGCCAGGCGCAACAGAAGCCGAGCCACCGGATCGACGACGTGTGCCGCCAACGACCGAGCCTTCTGCTTGCCTGGTCCCGGAACGCCGGTTGGTGTGCCCATACGACGTCCTCAAGGCCCTTCTGCATCTGCGTGCTTGCCTCGGTCGTCGACGATCGTAGCCGCCATCACCCCTAGCGCCTGGGGTGCCGCACGCCACACGTCGGCATCCGCGAATCGGTTGTGGCGCTGGCTTGCGCAGGGATCGTGGGCGGCACGTTGTCGGCACGTAACCCGCTGGCTGGAGCGACGCTGGGCGGCCATCGAAGGAGACCGATGATGCCGGAGAAGCACGCCCCCGGAGCCGCGGGCAGGGCGCCCGGAGGTCGACGGACCGCACGCGATCCGCAACGTCGTTCTCGTCGGCCATTCAGGTGCTGGAAAGACGACCCTGGTCGAGGGCCTTGCTTGCATGCGGCCGGCGTCATCACCCGCAGGGGCTCGGTCGCCGATGGCACCACGGTCTCGCGACTTCGATGCTGAAGAGGTCCGGCAGCAGCGCTCCGTCGGCTTTGGCACTCGCCCCGCTGCTGCACGACGGCGTGAAGATCAACCTCCTGGATGCGCCCGGCTACGCCGACTTCGTCGGCGAGCTACGCGCGGGACTACGCGCCGCCGACGCCGCCCTCTTCGTCGTGTCGGCCGCCGACGGTGTCGATGGCACGACCCAGTTGCTGTGGGAGGAGTGCGCCGCCGTCGGCATGCCGCGCGCGATCGTGGTGACCCGCCTCGACCACCCTCGCGCGCGACTTCGACGAAGCCGTCGCGATCTGTCAACGCGTCTTCGGCGACGGCGTGCTTCCCCTGCACCTGCCGCTGCTGACGACGACGACCAGGCAGCTGGACTGGTCGACCTGTTGCAGCGCACGTGTCATCGACTACTCCGGCCGACGCACGGCATCGAACGCCCGGCCGAGAGCCGAGCACGTCGCGGCGATCGAGCGATCAACGCAACGCCCTGATCGAGGGCATCATCGGCGAGAGCGAGGACGAGTCGCTGATGGATCGCTACCTCGCCGGCGAGAATCGATGGCCACGACCAACTGGATCCGACCTCGAGACCGCGGTGGCGCGGGGCAGCCTTCTTCCCGGTGGTCGGCGTGTGCGCGCCGCGACCGGGCTCGGCGTCCCCGAGGTACTCGACCTCATCGTTCGCGGCTTTCCCTCGCCGCTGGAGCACCCGATTCCTCCGGTCACCACTCCGGACGGGATCCCCCGCGACGCGCTCGTCCGCCGACCCGCAGGGGCCGCTGTGCGCCGAGGTCGTCAAGACCACGTCCGACCCCTACGTCGGGCGCATCTCCCTGGTGCGTATGTTCTCCGGCACCCTGCTTCCCGACAGCCGTCGTGCACGTGTCGGGACACGTCGCGGAGTTCTTCGGAGACGAGCGCGGCCACGCAAGACCACGACGAGGACGAGCGCGTCGGGCGCTTGTCCTCGCCTCTGGGCAAGCACGCAGCGCATCGTGTCTCGCGCCATCGCCGGCGACATCGTCTGCCGTCGCCAAACTGGCGCGCGCCGAAACCGGCGACACGCTTGTCGACCAAGGACGACCCGCTGCTCATGGAGCCTTGGGTCCTTCCAGAACCGCTGCTTCCCGTCGCCGTCGTCGCGCACACGTGCCTCCGACGAGGACAAGCTGTCGCAGGCCCTGGCTCGCTTGGTCGCCGAAGACTCCAACCATGCGGCTCGAGATCAATCCGCAAACGCACCAAATGGTGCTGTGGTGCATGGGTGAAGCCCACGCAGATCTCGTGCTGCACCGACTCAATGAACGCTACGGAGTGGCGGTCGACGTCGTCGCCCTCAAGGTGTCGCTGCGCGAGACGTTGGCGGGGAGCGGCGAAGGCCACGGTCGCCACGTCAAGCAGTCCGGTGGACACGGTCAATTCGCGGTGTGCCATATCGAGGTAGCCCCCCTTGAGCCCGGCGGCGGTTTCGAATTCGTCGACAAGGTCGTGGGCGGGGCCGTCCCTCGGCAGTTCATCCCGAGCGTCGAGAAGGGCATCCGGGCGCAGATGGCCAAGGGAGTCGCTGCGGGCTACCCGATGGTAGATATTCGCGTGACGCTGGTCGACGGCAAGTCGCACTCGGTGGATTCATCGGATGCCGCCTTCCAGATGGCTGGCGCACTCGCCCTACGCGACGCCGCCAGGAGCACCGGCGTGCACCTGCTCGAACCGATCGACTCCATCGGTGTTCTTGTCGCCGACGAGTACGTCGGGGCGGTCATGAGCGATCTCGCCGGTCGTCGTGGACGCGTGAGCGGCTCAGAGCCGGCACCGGGTGGACGCACCCTCGTTCGGGCCGACGTCCCGGAGTTCGAGATCACGCGCTACGCCGTCGAACTCAAGTCGTTGTCTCAGGGCACCGGCACGTTCACGCGCGAGTACCTGCGTCATGAGCCCATGCCTCAAAGGTTGGCTGACCGAGTGACGGCGCCAGATTCCTAGCCTGGCGCGGTGCGGCAGCTCGTTGGCCCGCCTCGAGACGCCGAACGGCTACGAACGGTTCACTTCCCATGCATCGGCAAGCAGTTGCCGGGTGTCGGCGAGCAGTTCGGGCAGCACGCGGGTGCCCGCGATCACGGGCATGAAGTTGGTGTCGCCACCCCATCGTGGAACCACGTGCTGATGAAGGTGCGCGGCGATACCTGCACCCGCAACGCCGCCTTGGTTCATGCCGATATTGAAACCTTGCGGCCCGGACACCGTTTGCAGCGTGCGAATCGCACGCTGGGTGAGTTCACCGAATTCGACGGTCTCGGCGGGCTCCGAGGTCGACGTAAGCCGCGACGTGACGAAATGGCACCACCATCAGGTGCCCGGCGTTGTACGGATACCGATTCAGCACGACGTACGAGTGCTCGCCCCGTGCGAGCACCAACCCCTCGACCTCGGAGAAACCGGGAGCACGGCAGAACGGGCACTGGTCCCCCGCCTCGGCATCCTTCGGCTTGTCCTGACCCTTGATGTACGCCATGCGATGAGGCGTCCAGAGGCGGTCGAAGGCATCGGTCATGGCGTCAGACCTGAAGCCGTTGATCCACGGCGTCCCGTATCCGGCTGATCGCCTCGGCGACGGGCACGCCGTTGTCCTGACGTTCCGTCCCGGAACCTGAAGGACACTGCATCAGCTGCCGCGTCTTCCGCCCCAGCGATCAGCATGAAGGGCACCTTCTGCTTCTGGGCGTTGCGGATCTTCTTCTGCATCCGGTCGTCGGATGCATCGATTTCAGCCCGAATCCCGCTCTTCGCCAAGGTGGCGATCACCCCGCCCAGATACTCGACGTGGTCCAGGCTGACGGGAATGCCCACTACTTGAACGGGAGCACAGCCAGGGTGGGAATGCGCCCGCATAGTGCTCGAGCAGCACCGCAAAGAAGCGTTCGATAGATCCGAATAGCGCACGGTGGATCATGATCGGCCGCTGGCGGCTGCCATCGGACGCCTGGTATTCCAACTCGAAGCGCTCGGGCAGACTGGAAGTCGACCTGAATGGTCGACATCTGCCACGTTCTGCCGATGGCGTCCTTCGCCTGCACCGATACCTTCGGCCCGTAGAAAGCGGCACCACCCTCGATCCAAGACCAATTCGAGGTCTTGTTGAGCGGCCGCCGCACGCAGTGACTTCGGTGGCTTCGTTCCCATTCAGCGTCTGTGCCCACCGACTTCTCCGGGTCGCGGGTGGACAGCTCGAGGTAGAAGTCGTAAAGGCCGTAGTCGCGCAGGAGATCGAGGACGAATGTCAGCAGTGAATCGAGCTCGGCGGGCATCTGCTCTTGCGTGCAGTAGATGTGAGCATCGTCCTGGGTGAAGCCACGGGCCCGTGTGAGTCCGTGAACCACACCCGACTTCTCGTAGCGATACACAGTGCCGAACTCGAACAACCGCAAGGGCAATTCGCGGTAGGACCGTCCGCGGGCGGAGTAGATGAGGTTGTGGAACGGACAGTTCATGGGCTTCATGTAGTACTGCGCGCCTTGACGCTTAACGTTGCCGTCTGCGTCGTACTCGGTATCGAGATCCATCGGCGGATACATGCCGTCGGCGTACCAATCGAGGTGCCCGCTGGTTTCGAACAACGCTGCCTTCGTCAGGTGTGGGCTGTACACGAACTCGTAGCCCCCCTGCTCGTGCCGCACACGCGAGTAGTCCTCCATCGCGCGCCGAACGACGCCGCCCTTGGGATGGAAGACGGCCAGCCCTGAGCCCGACCTCGTCGGGAAATGAGAAGAGGTCCAATTCGGTGCCCAGGCGGCGGTGGTCACGCTTCTCGGCCTCTTCCAGGAACGTCAAGTACTCCCTGCAACGCCTCCTGCTCGGCCAAGCAGTCCCGTAAACGCGCTGCAGCTGCGGGTTCTTCTCACTGCCCCGCCAATAGGCAGCGGCGCTCCGCATCAGTTGAACGCCGGAATCATCCTCGTCGTGGGGATGTGTGGCCCGCGGCACAGATCCGACCATGCGGCTTCGCCTTGCCGATTGAGATTGTCGTAGATCGTGAGCTCGTTACCGCCGACTTCCATGACATCCGCGTCGATCGCACCGCCCTTGAGCCCGATGAGTTCCAGCTTGTACGGCTCGTTGGCCAACTCGATGCGCGCGTCGGCGTCGGTGACCACGCGTCGAGAAAAGCGCTGGCCCGCCTTGACGATTTGAACCATCTGCTTCTCAATGACCTTGAGGTCGTCTGGCGTGAACGGGGTCTCAACGTCAAAGTCGTAGTAGAAGCCGTTCTCAATGGGGGGGCCGATACCCAGCTTCGCGTCGGGAAACACCTGCTGTACCGCCTGGGCGAGTACATGAGCGGTGGAGTGGCGCAGGACGGCCAGGCCCTCGGAACTATCGATCGTCACCGGCTCGATCGGTTCGCCGTCGTTGAGCGGGGTTGCCAGGTCGCGCAACTGCCCCTGAACCTTCATGACGACGATGTCGCGCCGATCGGCAAACAAGTCCAAGCCCGTCGATCCCTGGGGCACCGACACGTTCAGCGCCATCAACCAGGACAGTCAGGTCGGACACGTCGGGCTCCCAGAAGTGGCAGGCGAATGAGTAGGGCGACCCTAGCGATCCGCTACTGAGATGACATGCCACGGTGACGCTCGAGCGGCGCAAATGGACGATCGAAGGCAGCATGGCTCATCGCCGCTGAGGGATTTGTGGTGGGCGATACTGGGTTCGAACCAGTGACCTCTCCGGTGTGAACGGAGCGCTCTACCGCTGAGCCAATCGCCCTGTGAACCAACCCGAGATCCAGCCAGGTGAGGAACGGCGGGAACCCTACCGTCCTCAAGCAGCGGAAGCGGTTCCAGGGTCAGCCCGTAACGCGCGAGGTACCACCACGCGGCGAGCCCTGCCAGCCAGCGCCAAGGCCGCCAGGAGCGCGAAGTTCTGGCGCCGCGCCTTCGGGTCCATCGCGCGAGCTGCGAGCCAGCGCACGAGTCGCTGGATCGGCTCCAGCAACCGCTCGGCCCACGCGAACTCGGTCGCGAAGACGACCAATCCCAAAATGATCGCCGCCCAACCGGGCCCGGGGATCACGAGCATCACAACGCCAGCTCCCATGATGGCCAGGCCCACGATCACGAGGACGACGACTCGATAGGCCTGCTCGAGTGGGACGGTTGCGTGCGATCCGTCGGCGCCACCGCTCGAGCCACTCCGGGCCGCAAGACCTCGATATCCGGGTGTGGCACGCCTGGATCGCGGTCGCTAGCTGCCGTCGCCGTGCTCGTGTGTCACGCGTCACACCGTACCGGCGCATAGGTCTCGGCCCCAGCGGGAACAGGCCCGGTGAGCGGATCTGCGCTCCCTGCGCCATCAGGCAGCGGGCCCTCAGAACACCGGAGAGAACGATGACCGCCACGCGCATCCTGCACCAGGACCTAGACGCGATCCTGGTTGTCGATGGTGATCCCACCCTGCCCGTGGGTACCCGGCTGACCTACGAGCCCAACGATCCCTACGCCGTCCAGATGTCATTCCGGACCGGGGATGGTCAGGTCACATGGACGTTCGCTCGCGACCTGCTCTTCGATGGCTTGCGCAGGCCCACCGGCGAGGGCGATGTCCACCTAGAGCCCGACGCTGACACTGTGCGCCTCGTATTGAGTGCGCCCGCCGGGCAGTGCCGAGTTCGCACTGGATGCGTTCGATGTTGCGGTATTCCTTGAAGAGACCTCCGACCTTGTTCCGCGTGGTCAAGAACACCGACTCCTGGACCTGGACGATGTCCTCGCACGGTTGCTCGACGACGCAGCCTGAACGAGGTCGGCGTAGCCGGTGCTACACCCGCGACGGTGCCTAGGGATCTAGGTCGGCGGCCGAACGTGCAGCGAATACCTGCTGGGCTGCCGCCGTCACCGGACCTGGCGAACTGGGCACATCGTGAGCATCAATGCGTTGCACCGGAATGATGTCGCGCGTCGACGACGTCAAGAAGACCTCTTCCGCTTCATGCAGCATCGAGAGAGGAAGCTCTGCCTCGTGGCCTCCACACCACTCGAACACCAGAGCCCGCGTAACTCCGGGCAAGGCACCCGCAGGCCAACGACGGGGTCATCAGTTGGCCGTCCACGACCACGAACACGTTCGAACCGGTGCCCTCGGACAGTCGCCCCTTGGTGTCTGCGAATAGCGCTTCGGTGGCGCGTCGCGCTCGCGCGTGGGCCAACGCCACCACGTTCTCCGCGTACGACGTGGTCTTGAGGCCAGTCACCGCAGAGCGTTCGTTACGGGCCCACGGCACCACCACCACCGATTCCGTCGCCGGCCAGACGGCGCCGGGCCCTGCAGCCACCACGAGCGTGGGGGTGTCGGCTCCCCGCTCCGAACCCAGCGGTGCCGAGCCCGCCGTCCAGGTAATGCGCAGACGCCCAAGACTGGGCGAGGCGTTCGCTGCCAACGTCTCACTCACTGCGCGGCGCACGATGTCGAGATCGGGGTCGGGAAGACCCAGTCCGCGGGCCGAGGTGATCAGACGGTCGAGGTGACGTCGCAACGCGAAGGGTTCGCCCCGCACGACCTTGAGCGTCTCGAACACACCGTCCCCCACAGTGAGCCCGTGGTCGAAGGCCGAGACACTGACGCGTCGCCCTGCGCACGAATCGACGCCGTTCACCCACGCCCGCATGGCCACCGCCCTGACTGCTGAGTTCGACCCGTCCCACGGATCCTGCCGCTAATGGCTTGCGGCCGCTAGCAAACGCGACGCCTTCAATTCGGTTTCATCCCATTCCCGCTCGGCCGTGGACGACCACGTGATGCCAGCCCCGGTCCCCAGATTGAGCGTGTCGCCCTGCCACCAGAACGACCGAATTCCCACGGCCAGTGACGCGATGCGCCGGTCGGCATCCACCCATCCGACGGCGCCACAGTAGGGGCCGCGCGCCACCGGGTTCGAGGGCGCGAATCACCTTCAGGCGCCGCTGACTTGGGGGCGCCGGACACCGAACCCGGCGGGAAGGTCGCCTCGAACACCTGGGGCCAACTGACGCCGTCGCGCAGCTGCCCGACCACCGTTGACACCAGGTGGGACAAGCCCGGATGCTCCTCGCGGACGCACAACTCCGGGACCGTGACGCTGCCGGTGGTTGACACCATTCCCAAGTCGTTGCGCACCAGGTCAACAATCATCACGTTCTCCGCATGGTCCTTGTCTCCGAATGACCCGGCCGGCGTTGTCGTTCCTTTGATCGGTCGAGAGGTGATGGTGTGATCGGCGACCTGACGAAGAGTTCGGGGGAGGCGCTCACCACGCCAACGCCATGGTCGGGCAGGTGAACCACACCGCCGAAGGGAGCCGGATTCAGCCGGTTCAGGCGTTCAGCCAAGACGGGTGGCTCGTCGTTCGGCGCTATTGGGGCAGACAGCACCCGGCACAGGTTGACCTGATAGACCGCGCCCTCCGCGATCAATTCGCGGATGCGTTCCACCGCGGCTTCGTACTGCAGGCCTTGTCCATCGACGTCGTCCAGGACCGACGGGCGGGCCCACTCCACTGCGCGCTCGGGAGCGAGGCCCGCGGAAACGTCCTCGAATCGCGCGCACACGATCTCGCCCTCAAACGTGGCGACCACGGCCCACCATCCCGAACCATCGAGCGCCGACAGGTCACGCGTGACGTCAAGCAGACCGGTGGCCAGCACGCCGTCGAAGGAGGCGCACGCGGGGAAGAGCTCATGGCGGAGCCGATCGTCCCACGCCTTCGGCGCGAGCACCACCCTGTGCGCCGCAGGAGGCGCATGGGCTATCGTTCCGACCGCGCTGCAGCACGAAGGAAGACCGTACAGCTTGCAGTTCGCGCGGACGTGGCTCAGTTGGTAGAGCATCACCTTGCCAAGGTGAGGGTCGCGGGTTCGAATCCCGTCGTCCGCTCGGAGAGGCCCTCGGGCCCGAACTCCGGTGGAGTGGCCGAGAGGCGAGGCAACGGCCTGCAAAGCCGTCTACACGGGTTCAAATCCCGTCTCCACCTCTCGTTTCACCACGGTCCACCAGCACGCGTTCAACCCCGGGCGATTGGCGCAGTCTGGCTAGCGCGCTTCCCTGACACGGAAGAGGTCACAGGTTCAAGTCCTGTATCGCCCACTGGAAAGGCCCCGTCCCGCAAGGGATCGGGGTCTTTTTCTTGCGCTTGTCCGATGGCTGGCGACTCGAGTGGCCCTATCGGCACGAGCGCGACGGCGCCTCCGCGTCGGCCTCCGCCGCTGCTTCGACCGAACCGTCCGGGTGACGCACCACCCCGTTCACTCCGCCGAAGAAGAAGTCGTGCCGTGACCAGTGATTGACGATGACACCGTCAGCGAGATCACCCAGAGCACGCTCCGCGGCCACGATGAGCGCCGCGTCGACACCGGGTTCGACGTGGAGGGTGCCAGCGTCATCTGCATGCATGCGCGGTGCGGCAACCGCGTCGGCAAGCGAAGCACCCTCCAGCAGGTGGAGGATCACCGACGACATCGCGGATCGGATCCGCTCGCTGCCGCCGCTTCCCAGCGCCACGACGTCACCACCGGCGCGTTCAAGAACCGACGGCGCCATCATTGATCGCAGTCGGATCCCCGCAGCCTCCCGAACCTGGCCCCGGGCAGAAGGTCGCTCTCCCCCATCATGTTGTTGAGTTGAATTCCGGTTCGCCGGGAGGACCACACCGGCACAGCTGCCGGCACTGGTCGTCATAGAAGCGATGAAGCCACGGGAATCAACGGCGCTGACGTGCGTTGTTCCGCGGATCGATTCGAGACCCGGTTCGCTGCGCGCTTTCACCGCCGACGTGGCCCTGAGCACTGCCCGCGGAGCGCAGCAAGTCCCTCGCCTCCCGCCGCGAGCGCAACCAACGCCTCACTGACGATGGCACCGCCGAAGGACGGCGCCGAATTGGTAAACAGCCGAGCCGCGCTGGTCTCCGTGTTCAAGTCCGTGCGCAGCGGGTCGCGGGAGATGACGGCATATTGCTGCAAGTCAGCGGCCGTCATGGGGTTGTGACCAACGCACAGGTCAACCAGCGCCTGAGTGAGGTCGGCATCAGAAAACGAAGTGAGCTCACCCGATCCGATCCTGCCCAGCAACTCGGCCAACGGCGGCAGGGCGAAGACGTCGCCGGTCCGCAGAGGCTTACCGTCACGCGTAAACAGCTCCCACGATTCGCGGGTGTGGGCGAGGACCGGTTCGATCAACTCCAGGACGTGGGCCTGCGCCGGCTCCAGCACCACACCTGCCTCCGCCAGTGCGATCGCCGGTGCAACGACATCAGCCAGCGGGACTGCCCCCCAGCGCGCGATGAGCCGAGATGAATCCATCCAGACAGCCAGGGACTGCAACCGAGCCAGGACCAATACGAAACACCTGTTCGGCGGCCGTGTACCGAACGATGACGTCATCGAGGACGTAGTCAGCATCGGCGCCGGCTCCCCTGCCAGGGATTGCGACGAAGAAGTCGAGGAGGTCGACGTGCCCTGACGGATCACGCACCATCAGGAATCCGCCACCACCCAAACTGGTCAGGCCAGGCTCGGCGATCCCCGCAGCCATTCCGGCAGCAAGAACCGCATCGACGGCACTTCCACCCTGGGAGAGCACCACCGCCCCTGCCCGCGCTGCGGCGTCACTTCCTGCAGCGATGGCGCCCGATCCTGGCGGGCCCACCACCGATGCGGCTTCGATGGTCACCGGCGCAGGCTAGGCCGCTCCTGCTAGAGGCGGGCCTCCAGGGACACAATCACGCAGAATCGGTCAGGTCGCCCGGTAGAACGGCGCCCGCGGATCCCGGCTCGCTCGAGACCTCCAAGACAGCACAGCGGAGCGCGTCGGCGAAGCGATCAACCGAGCCCGCGATGGCTTCAAGGGCATCTGCGTCAAGCAGAATGCGCGGCGTTGAGTTGCTGCCGCATGCCACGACACAGGGCGTGTGCCCGTCCGTGGCGTCGAGCACCTCGTTGTCGCGTTCGTTGAGATGAACAACCTCCATCGGCACCGGCAGCGACCTCACGAAGGCGTCCCACTCCGCCTTGCGTCGCAGCGGCGAATGGGTGATGTCGCACAAGGAGCAGTGGCTCCGGCCCAGAAGTTTGCCCACGACATAGGCGAACTCTCCGACGAGCCCACCGTTGGCTTCATATACGCCCACGAGGCGCTCGATGTGTGTCCACTCGCTAGTTCCTCGACTCGTCATAACCCGAGTCTGCGCCACCTTCGGCGAATCGGCATGATCAGCGACCAACCCCGCCCCAGGAGACCCACGTGCCACTCGTCCGCAGCCAAGGCGTCGACATCGCCTACGAGGTTCACGGCGATGGCCCGACAGTGCTGGTGATGGTGGGATGGGGCACCTACGCCCACGGATGCGTTCAAGCAGGTTCCCTGGTCGGTTGCCGCCGGATCGCCGGGTCGTCCTGATGGACTGGCGAGGCCTTGGTTCGTCGGCGATGATCCCTCCATCCCCGCCACGACACGCGCCCACGCCGTCGACGCGGGCGCCGTCCTCGAAGCCGTGGGTGGTGGACCCGCACACGTGGTCGGCATCGTCGGTATCGGCGCCTGCGTCGCGCAGTGGCTGGCCGATCGATCGACCCGATCTCGTTCGCTCCCTGACGTTGTCCGGCGGATGGCTCTCGCCCGATCGACTCTTCGTCGATCAGATGACCACCTTGCTCGACGTCGCACGCACCCAGGGGTTCGCGGCGTTCCAGCGACTCTCAAGCCAGTGGTGCTTTGCCCCCGACTACTACAACGCTGCACGCCGAGGACTTCCTTGGACCGCAGGGGCCCTGGTCGCACCTCGACGGAAACCTCGACGGCATGTCCCGTCTTGTTGAGGCGACCCTGGCGCACGACGCGTCCGACGCGGTGGGCGCGATTGATGTGCAGGCATTGGTGATCCATGCAACGGCACGATCTGCTGACCGGTCCCCGACTTACCGAACCGCTCGAAAGGGCCCTTCGTGGCGCCCGAGGTCTACGCCTCGAGCTGCCTCACGTCGTGGCTGGTCGAGAGGCCAAGAAGGCATTCTCCGACGCCATTGGTGCATTCCTCGATGAGGTCGAAAGCCCTCTCGACACACGCGAATGAGGTTCACCTCGTGCTGAAGGACAGCCGCCAATCGTCATGGGTCTGTCCGTCCACTTCCAGGATCCACGTGTAACGCGAGGCGCCGCTGGGATGCTGAGGGAGGGCACCCCGATCACCATCGGCACATCCAACGGCACTCCGACCAGATGCGCCGGTGGCCGCTCGACAGCGATCTGGCCCTGGATGCGAACCTCGGCATCCGCCCGGCCTTGACGCACCACGCGCCGTCCTCATCGATCAGCGTCAGACGAAGGTCGAGGGGCACGCCAGCCCTATCCCACGGGACCAGCAGGAGCAGCGCGATATGGAAAGGCGGCGTAGGGCGCATCGACGACGCTCCAACCACCCCCGTTGATGTACAGCTTTCCGCCGGCCACCTGTGCGTGGTCGGCCAACAGCATCGTCACGGTGAGCGTCATCCGGAAGCTCCTTCGGCGGCGCCCCCGCAGGACGGCGGCGATCTTGCAGCCGTCGAGTCGAGGGACGGTGATCGGGTCTCGACCCTGGACGTTGATCGTGAGCGTCCCGATGCATGACGACGGCGACAACGAGCCGTCGAACGAGGCAGACACTCTCTTCCGTACGGTCGTCGACTGCCGTGCAATCGACAGTGCCCTCGGCCGTGACCGACACCCCTCAACCGAGAGATCGCTGGTGCAGGTCGGGAGGATCAGCGAAGGTGATCCCGCCTCGGCCAGGGTGGTTCGTGACCGCAGCCCCCACCGCCTTCGACGCCGGCCGCCGTGGCCTCGATGCGGCTTCGAGGCAGCGCTGACTCGCCTGATCGACAGCGTCCTGGGCCGCTTGGCACCCTGCGAGCGGGGCGCTCAGCACCAGGTCACGACGCCGCCGCCGTGGTACGCGCGTGATGACAGCGTGCGGTACTCGATCCCGACGTCATCAGACCGAGGCTAAGGGCGCCGAATGAGCACTTCGCATCAGGCGCGGACCCGCGACTCTGCACCGACGTCGGGCGCAGCAGTGTCCGAATGGCGAACGACATGTCCATATTCTGAGACACCTTCGACAGGTTAAGTTCACTCTACTGGCACCCTCCGCCCATGCCTCCGTCACCACGCCCGGCTCGTCGTGCGTCGTCACGTCGATCTGATGCGCGTGTGCACCGCAGCATGTCCGACCGCCTGACTCCCGCCCGTCCGTCCGGACGCCCGGTGAGCGCGGTCTCCTCGCTCCTCGCGTGGGATGACGCACGCCTGGGCGCTCACCTTCTGAGGATCTTTCCTACCTATGGCTCCCCCGCAATCCCGCACGGCCGATCGACCAAGGCCAGTGGGCCTTGGCCAGCATGAGCCGCTCAATGCAAACGAGCGGTTCAAGAAGGACGACGACGGCCTCAACGTCCGCGCCCGGATCGAGAACGTCTACGCCCGCGATGGTTTCGGCGGCATTCAACCTGATCTCCGCAGCCATGCGGTGGGTGGCATGAGATGGGGCATCATCGTAGTTGCGTAGGTAGCATGATCTGATAACATCTCCTCATCGTAGCATTTAGCATGGTGGCGTGACTGTATAGTACTCCTCCTCCTCCTCCTCCTGTAGTATAGTGTACTGTAGCTAGCTATCTGTAGCCTGGCTAGCTAGGTAGGTAGCTGTAGGTAGGTAGGCACGTAGGTAGGTCGCGTCTGTGTGTGTGTGTGTGTGTGCGTGTGTGTGTGTGTGTGTGTAGCTGTTTGGTAGACACATTCATTCATTCATTCTCTCTGACGGATGGTCTCTCTCATGGATGGTGGCGGCGGCGGCGGCGGCGGCGTCGGGTGGCGGCGGCGGCGGCGGC